>CBDEUN010000002.1:0-1174949 GCA_965243305.1 Arenicellales bacterium | reverse complement strand
TCGTCTCACAACGGTAGTGTATCTGACTGGCATATGATGCATCTTGGACAATTTTCAGTTGGTGGTGCAGGCTTGTTGATCATGGAAATGACGAATGTCGAAGCCAGGGGACGTATTAGCCCGTTTTGCGTGGGTCTGTATAGTGACGAAAACGAAGCAGCAATTAAGCGGATAGTTGATTTCTGTCATCAGTACGGGAGTGTGCCTATTGGTGTTCAGTTGGCACACGCAGGACGAAAAGCGTCGACGCGGCCTCCCTGGCAGCATCGAGAGTATATTCCACCGTCTGAAGGTGGATGGGTGCCTGCGGCACCATCGCAAATCGCTGCGGATGTGGGTGCGACTGTGCTACACGAACTTGACAAAAAGGAAATTGGTAATTTAGTAAGTGCGTTTGCTGAGTCTGCAATCCGGGCAAATCGAATCGGTTTTGCAGCGATTGAATTGCACGCGGCTCATGGTTATCTTCTCCATCAGTTTTTGTCGCCTTTGTCAAACCAGAGAAACGATGAATTCGGTGGCTCTCTAGAGAATAGAATGCGGTTTCCGCTTGCGGTTTTTCAAGCGGTTCGGGCGGTTTGGCCCGATGATAAACCAATCGGCGTTCGGGTATCAGCAACTGATTGGGCCGAGGGAGGTTGGAGTCTGGAAGAAACCGTAGAATTTGCCATTGAACTTAAAAAACTTGGGTGCGACTGGATTGATGTATCAAGCGGCGGATTGGTTCACCATCAGGACATCACCAGTAAACCCGGCTATCAGGTTCATTTAGCTCGTGCGGTTCGACATGAAGCTGAAATTGCGACAATTGCTGTTGGATTGATCACTGATCCACATCACGCAGAATCGATCATTGCGGAAGGAGATGCAGACGCCATCGCATTGGCTAGGGGTATGCTTTACAATCCACGCTGGCCTTGGCATGCGGCTGAAGCTTTGAATGCCAATGCCAGCTATCCGAATCAATACCTACGCTGTCAACCTGTCAGGAGTTAGCCCCGCTTGCATTATCGTCGTCACATTTTCTGTTGCGTTAACGAACGCGAATCTAGTCATCCACGAGGTTGTTGTAGTGTTCGGGGCTCGATTGAACTGCGTGCCCATATGAAGAAGCGTGCGAAAGAAATGGGACTCGACGACATTCGAGTTAACAATGCTGGCTGTTTGGAGCGCTGCGAACTGGGACCTGCAATGGTAGTTTATCCCGAAGGCATTTGGTATCACTATGAAAACACAGAAGATATCGATGAAATCCTCGAAAAACATATCGTGCAGGGTAATCCAGTAGAGAGACTGCTACTGAAAGACGGCCAAAAATTCCTGGACCCTTCGCCACCAGAGTGGCTGGACCTTGTAGTTTCAGAAATTATGCACTTGGGTGATGACTGTCTGACCATTGAATTCAAGCATTCAAATGGTGAGGACTTACCAGAGTTTTCCGCAGGTGCTCACTTAGGCCTGCTGTTTGATCGGCATCGTTTAAGCCGGTATTTTTCACTCATCAATAACCTGGTTGAAACAAACCGCTATTTAGTCGGAGCGAAAGATGAAGAGGGTGATGATTCAATGACAGACTGGATAGCTTCCAATATTAAAGTTGGTGATGAAATTAAAGCGCACCTTCCAACTAACACGATAGAACTAAACGAATCTGCCGTGCAGCATACTTTCTTTGGAGAAGGTAGTGGTGTTCTGCCTTTGCTATCGATGTGTCACCGACTTCTTGATATCGATGCTGACTTCAAAGTGCACTACTTACTTAGTTCATTAGGGAACAACTTTTTTCTGAAGGAACTAAAAGAAATTTGTGGCAAACGACTGACTCTTCACTTATCCGATTCATTCTCTGAAATTTCAGCTACGATTTCTAATTTGCACAATGAACCTATAGAAAATCATCATTTGTACTTATGCGGGTCTGCAGACTTCATGACGGAGGCGTTGGCAAAGACAGCAGACTGGCCGGTAGAATCGGTGCATACGCAATATATGTCTGCACCAAAATTAAAAGACTCAGATGCATTGAATTTCAGTATTACTTTGGCTCGACGCACGAAAACTCTTCGCGTTGGTGAGACACAAAGTGTGTTTGATGTCTTGCAAGAAGCAGGGTTGTTGAATTTAAAGTACGCTTGTGAGGATGGATTATGTGGAGCGTGCAAGGTCAAAGTGCTTTTTGGCGAGATTAAGCACCGGGACTTTGTGCTGACTGCGGCGGAGAAAAATCAGCAAAACGCAATGATTTCATGCGTATCCAGGGCAGCAGAAGAAAGTTCCAGACTGATCTTGGATATTTGACACTAACAGTAAATTATTGGATTGAGTGATTGATGGAACTATTCGGTAAAACAGCATTGGTGACAGGTGGTGGTTCAGGCATCGGATTAGCGATTGCGAAGGCATTTGTATCTGAAGGGGCGGTAGTCTGTGTTTGCGACCGCGATAAGAAATTGATCAGAGAATTGCAGAATTCAGATCCCAAAATTATGGGTGTCGTTGCAGATGTTGGAGTTGAGTCAGATGTTAATGAATTGTTCGATTCGGTTCTAGAAACCTGTAATGGCCGGTTGGATATTTTGGTCAATAACGCTGGGATTGCAGGTCCCAACGGTCCCATGGAAACCACAACTCTCAGCGATTGGGAGGCAACGCTTCGAGTCAATGTGATCAGTACCTTTTTGTGTACACGCCGCGCGCTCGAAGTGATGAAAAAACAAGAAAGCGGTTCGATTGTTAATCTTTCTTCAACAGCAGGAACACATGGGTACCCACTGCGTACACCATATGCCTCCGCAAAATGGGCGATTGTTGGAATGACCAAGTCTTTGGCAATGGAAGTTGGAAGTTATGGCATTCGGGTTAATGCCATTTGTCCCGGACCGGTCTCAGGTCCGCGAATGGACCGGGTCATGGCAGCTGAGGCCAAGACTCGAAATTTAAGCGAAGAACAGATTTACGATCAGCTTGTGAGTCAGGTCTCACTAAAGACTTTTGTTGAAGTAGAGGATATTGCCCAGATGGCACTATTCATTTGTTCAGAGCGAGGTGCAAGAATAAGTGGGCAGACCTTGGCAGTCGACGGGCACACGGAATCACTTTCACTGCTGACTTAAAAGGTGTATTTGTTGAATTTGGCCGGTATTTTGGACCAGTTCAGCACAAATTCGAACATTTTTCTTAAAACCCTGATCCGCAAATAAAAAGTTGCAGAAAATGATAAAGCCCTGTAAAATCAGAGAGATATTGAAAAAAACGCCCAATTCGGCATTCACCCAATGGGTGAATTCGAAACGGCTCTCAGATTTCGCAAGGCTTATGAAGATTCTACCATACAACACTGCGGCAAGCTGCCACAATTTCACCTCCAGAGCCGGTCTGGTGGTGCCAGCCGAACTGCTCAAGCGCCTTGAGCTGTCACAGCTCATTGATTCGTCAATGCCCACACCCGGCAGCAATCGAGGCTACCGGCACAGCGCCATTTTCAATACCTTCATGCTGATGTTCCACGAAGGTGCGGGGTGCATCGACGATGTGCGCCACCTGCGCAGTGAACCGGCGCTGATGAAGCTGTTGGGTTTTGGGACGATTCCCTGTGCCACGACGCTGGGTGGATGGCTTCACAGAGTCGGCGACAGTCGACAGATGATCTCGGTTCTCGAGCAGGTCAACCGCGCGGTGATGAAAGCGACGCTGGGTGATCGAAAGTGCGTCACTTTGGACATTGACGCATCGGCGATTCGGTCGAAGAAAAAAGACGCGAAGTGGACGTATAAGAAGCATCGCGGGTACATGCCGATGTTCGGTCACATTGCCGAGACCGGTCAGGTGGCTGCGGCTGAGCTTCGCGAGGGCAATGTGCCGCCTGGGGCTGAGAATGTTGAGTTTTTCCGGCGCTGCCGCGCGGCGCTGCCCGAAGGGGTGGGTGTCACTCGCTTCCGGGCCGATGCCGCCTCCTATCAGGCGGGCATCATCAATGATTGCCGCGCACACGGCATCCGTTTTGCGATTCGGGCGAAGATGGACAGTGCGGTGAAGAAAACGGTACTGGACATTAAGGATGAGGATTGGAATGCGGTTGTGAATGCCGACGGTGCGGTATTGGAAGGCGAGTATCTGGCCCGTACGCTGCATGTGATGGAAGATGTGCCTGAGGCTTTCTGTCTGGTGGTGCAGAAAAAACGGGTGCGGGACAAGCTGCCGGCCGACGCTGGGATGCCTGACGGGACTGAGCAGCTGAAGATGGTTTTCAAAAATGAAGGCCTGCACCAGGTCGATGTGCAAAGTGCGGTCAGCGGCAGGTACATCTACCGGGCGATTGCGACCGATCTGGACCTGGACCGCTTCAGTGACGGCGAGATTGTATGGTGGTACAACCAGAGAGGGGACAGCTCGGAAAACCGGCTCAAGGAAATTCGCAGTGACTTCAGCGCGGCGCATCTGCCGTGCGGCGAGTTCAAAGCCAATGTCGCGTACCTGCTTCTGTCTTCGATTGCCTTCAATCTGCTTGCGCTGATGCGCATGAAACTGCCGCAGGAGTGGTATGGCGTGCGGGCGATCAGTTTCCGTCACCGACTGTATGCGATGGCCGGACAGGTGGTTCGCCATGCGCGGCAGTGGACCCTGAAAGTCAGTGCGGCCAAACTTCCTGTCCTGGAACAGTCGCTTTGGGCCATCCGCCGCTGCAGCCTGTCCTGACTTCTCATTCGTTCTGAAACGGCTTTACACTACAGATCATGGCAGTCAGTCTACTGTCAGGGACAGGCTTGCGCCGGATTTGCTGCTGAGCCGCCAGATTCGCTTCGCAGTGGGTTCAGCCGGGTAAAATGGTCACCGATTTCGGTGTGTGGCTTGATGGTTTGGAAAATCCTGGCGCTTCGAACCGCCAGAGTGCCGAAAATCTCGCCTTAGCCGCCGCTGGCAGTCTCTAACTGAGGATTAGGGTAAAAAGTCAAAATTCTTATGCCTTTGTCTGATAAATTAAAAAACCCATTACTCATGCAAATCTCATTTGTGAGTAGCCTAGTCTTTGTACCAAACAGAAAAGTATTCTCTATTTGGTGAAATTTTGAGCTTTTATTTGGAGTAGAAAATATGAAGAAATACTTAAATAATGCATTGCTTGCAGTGTTGGCCTCGGCCGTAAGCGGTTTTGGACTGATTGCTTCGACATCTGTAAGTGCCGCAGGACCAGACGGCTATCCAAATCGCCCAATTACTGTGATCTGCTGCTATGGAAAAGGCGGCGGTTCAGATCAGGCGGTTGACGCAATTGTCGGTCCAGTTGCAAAAATCATGAATGCGAAGATCAACAAGATCAACATCACTGGTGGCGGTGGATTGAATTGTCTGCCTGAATTTTTACAGGCACCGGCAGATGGCTATACGCTTTTGCAGCATATCGACACGTTGCCTTCTCGCTATGTTGAAGGTCGAATTGATTTGAATCCTGTTACGGATGTTGAATCATTGGTGATTATGAATGTCGCACCGACCATGCTCTTCATCAATGGTGAAGACGAAAAATTCATTACAGATGGCAAGGCGGACTGGGAAAAAGTAGTTGCATATGCCCAACAGGGTGAGGGCAACCTGACTGTCTCCAATATCAACATTCCAATGGAACTGGTTAGCATGGCGGTTGTTGAAAAGCACTTTGGATTTAAAGCCAAGCAGGTTCTGACCGGAAAATCTGCAGAACGCTTTGGAGCAGTGATCGGTGGTCAGCTTGATGTGCTCATGGAGCAACCCGGTGACGTTTCCAAGTACGTCGAAGCAGGGCAGTTGAAACCAGTTCTGGCTCTGTGGCCAACCCGATTTGACAATTTCCCGGATGTGAAAGCCCTCGGTGCTGACTATGGTCTGGATTGGGACCCGCTACTGCGTTTCCGTGGCATGTTCGTGAAACAAGGAACACCGCCCGAAATCGTTGAATACCTGGCGGAAGTTTTTGCAGAAGCCTACAAGTCTGAAGAACATCAGGATTTTGTTAAGCGTAAAAGTCTTGACATCGTTGACTCATTCAGGAGTCGAGCAGACACCACAAAAATTATTGAAGACTCAGTAGATGTCTACATTAATGAGTTTCGTGCATTGGGACTACCAATCCGCGAAGGGTTGTAAATTGACATAAATCATTAGAATTCCGTCAGCGGCTTCGACTCATTCAAAGTTGCTGACGGAAATTTATTTTTTGATTGCATATTCGACTGCTTGCTTTAAGTCATGTCTGATTCTCGCCAGTCTATATTTAAACGAAATTCCCATCTGGTAGAAGGAATCGTTTGGCTTGTCTTTGTTCTTCTGGCAGCCGCATATACATTTGATTTTGATGACCCGCTGCAAGTCTATGAATGGGGGCCTGCCCACTGGCCAAGAGTTGTACTATTCGGTATGTTCGTAGCCTGCCTCTGGTTGCTGTTTGTTGAATCACGGAAGAAAGAAGACAGTGAAGAGGTTGTACCAGCCTCCAAAACCAAACTTGAATTTTCAACCCGTGTTCGAATGGTGTTGATTTTTGGTCTGCCGGTGCTGTATTCGTTTTTGATTCACAGGATGGGATTCTTACTGATTACACCATTTTTCCTGTGTTTTTATATGTGGGTTGTCGGTGTCAAGAAGATACGAACATTGATCATTATGACTGTAGGGATCTATGCCGCCATTGTGATCATATTTATTAAGCTGATATTTACGTATTTGCCTCCTGGAGCAGGAGTTTTCAATACGATTAACGGATACATTCTCAGAGTTCTGCAGTAATGGAAAATTTTTTAGTCGGAACTGAGCAACTGTTTACCGACCCCATCGGCATTCTAATCTTTGTTGTTGCCCTTATTGCAGGCCTTGTATTTGGTGCCGTACCCGGTTTAAGCCTGCTCACCCTTGGAGCAGTTCTACTTCCATTTACTGCGTACCTGTCATCAACACATGCAATCATGTTATACGGTGTCATCTATGTTGCGGGGGTTTATGGAGGCGCTGTAACAGCAATTCTATTTAACATTCCAGGGTCGGTGGAAAACGCACCTACTGCTTTTGATGGATACCCGATGACTCTAAAGGGTGAGTCCGGAAAAGCGATTGGCTATGCGGTCACGTGTTCTGCGTTCGGGGGTACTTTGGCAGCCATCGCCATGATGGCGTTTACAGGACCTGTAGCGGATTTTGCAATCCGTAATTTTGGGCCGATTGAAATTTTTGCACTTGTATTTTTTGGACTTGCTGTGGTTGCTGGCATTGGAACCCGCTCACTATCAAAAGGCTGGCTGTCTTTGTTGGTGGGCTTATTGATCGGATCAATTGGAAGCGACCCTACTGGAGGAATTCCGCGGTTTCATTTTGGCACACTTTATTTACACGGCGGTGTTCATTTTGTACCGCTGATTCTTGGTTTTTTTGCTGTTGCAGAAGTTTTTGTACAGGGGCTGAAACTTGCAAAGGGCGAATATCAAGCGCCTAAGGTTTCAGTTTCCTATCCAACATTCTTTGAATTCTGGAAAATGAAGTTCGTCGTTGTGCGCTCCGCACTTATTGGATTTTTCTGTGGCGTGCTGCCTGGAATTGGAGCCACTTTGGCAGCTTTCATGTCATACAACGAAGCTGTGCGCTGGTCAAAGAATCGTATGAATTTTGGCAAGGGCGAGCCGGAAGGTGTCGTAGCGCCTGAGACCGCAAATAATGCGGCCACTGGTGCAGCAATGATTCCATTGCTAGCCTTAGGTTTGCCTGGTGGCGCATTAACCGCCATGATGATCGGTGTTTTCAATCTGCATGACATGGATGTTGGACCGCTGATTATGCTCGAAGCGCATGATCTCGTCTGGGTACTATTCGCTTCAATGTTCTGGGCCAGTCTTGCGATTTTGTTCGTTGGCGTAATTGAAGCGAAGGGAATTGTCAACCTCTTGCGAATCCCGTTTCCGATTCTTGCACCAACTATTTTGATTTTTGCAACAATCGGTGCATTTGCTCTTCGGGGCAATATTCTAGATGTCTATTCGATGTTTATTGCCGGAGTGGTTGGCTTTTTGATGAGAAAAGGTGACTATTCGATTCCGGCTCTTGTGATGGGCGTTATTCTTGGTCAAATTGGTGAGGATACGTTCGCTAGATCAATGGTATTGCTTGACTACAATGTGTTTGCATTCTTCACCAAACCAATCAGCGGAATCTTGATAGCTGCGGGTCTGATTACGATAGCGATGAACATTATTCGACATCGCCAGCTCTTTGGTAGCTACTACGCTGAATACAAAGACGAAAACGCTTAATCAGATTTTTGCGAAATTTCCGACCCTTCGGTAGACGTTCAGTCACTTCAAAATACAGTTCAGTAGATCGTGGTCAAATTAGACATGGCTACTTGAATAGCTCTTTGCATATATCACACCCTGGGGGCTAATATGATCGACAAACTACGTGTAAACGGCGACAGATTGTGGGATTCGTTGATGGAAATGGCGCAAATCGGCGCAACTGAAAAGGGCGGAGTTTGTCGTCTGGCATTATCGGATTTAGATCGAGAGGGAAGGGACTTATTGTCGAAGTGGGCTGAAGAACAGGGTTGCAGTCGCCTCGTAGATCCGATGGGAAATATGTTTTTTCGACGACCGGGACGTTCGACAGATGGAAAACCAGTCGGTTCAGGTAGTCACTTGGATACCCAACCAACAGGTGGAAAATTTGACGGTGTATATGGTGTCTTGGCTGCACTCGAAGTGATTCGTACGTTGAACGATGCCAATATTGAAACTGATCTGCCAGTCGAAATGGTCGTTTGGACAAATGAAGAAGGGGCTCGCTTTCCTCCATCGATGATCGGTTCTGCTGTCTATGCGGGGGCTTATGATCTGGAGTACGGCCATTCTCGTCCCGACCATGATGGCAAGACAATAGGCGGAGAACTTGAACGAATCGGTTATTTGGGGGATTCACTTCCTGCCGATCACGGTTTCTCGGCTTTTTTTGAGACACATATTGAGCAAGGTCCTATTCTTGAAGAGATAGACAAACCCATCGGTGTTGTTTCAGGGGTTCAGGGTGTGCAATGGTATGATGTGAAGGTTGTTGGAGAAGAATCGCATGCTGGGCCAACTCCAATGGCTAATCGTCGCGATGCCTTGAGAGGGGCGGGAGAATTGATTGGGAGCTTATACGCGATTGCGGAAATTTGCGGGTTTGCGGCTCGACTGACAGTTGGAGAATTTCGGACCTATCCAGGTTCTCGAAATACCGTACCTTCGCGTGTCGAGTTCACAATTGATGTACGGCACCCGGATGGAAAAACTTTTGATGATCTTCATGACCAGGTCATGGCTACGGTAGAGCAATTCGACAGAGAGTCAAAGCTAGACGCTGAAATAAAGCGTATTTTTGCTTCACCACCGATTGAGTTTGATCGGGGTTGCATTGATGTTGTCCGACAAAGCGCCGAAAAATGTGGTTACAGCACGAATGAAATGTTTAGTGGAGCTGGTCATGACTCAGTCTATGTTTCAAAAGTAGCACCAACTTCAATGATTTTTATTCCCTGCGACGGGGGTGTCAGTCACAACGAAACTGAGAATACGTCGAGTGAGTTCTGTGAAGCGGGGGCCAATACACTATTGCATTCGATGATTGCAAAAGCAGGGGTTGTTGCATGACCGAAACGATTGATCTATTGGGAATTGGTAACGCAATTACTGATAACCTTTGTCGATCGAGTGATGACGAGCTAAAGAAAAACGGACTGATTAAGGGTTCAATGGCCTTGATTGACGGACAAAAGGCCGCTGAATTACAGTCCACAGTCAGTCCTGTGTCTAGGCAATCGGGAGGTTCGGTTTCAAACTCCGTTGTTCATTTTGCTAAACTGGGTGGTCGAAGTCAATTTATTGGGAAGGTAGCCAATGATGACGCGGGGACTCACTATATCGATGAGTTGATTCGGGAAGGTGTCGAATACAGTACGTCATTTCTAAATTCAGGGATTTCGACCGGACGATGCTATGTTTTTGTTACGCCTGATGGTCAAAGGACGATGTGTACTTATCTTGGAGCCAGTAGTGAATTGAGTATCGCAGATGTTGATGCCGAAGTTTTAGACCGAACTAAAGTCCTATTCATTGAAGGTTATCTTTGGGCTTCCCCATGTGCCAAAGAAATGATTCTGGAATCGGTTTCGGTTGCGAAGAAAAGCGAAACAATCATTGCATTCTCTCTGTCTGATCCCTTTCTTGTAGATGGTTTTCGATCTGAATTACAGCGATTTGTTGAAAATGATGTTGACTTTCTGATTGGAAATGACCAGGAAATCCATCAACTATACGAAACCAATACGCTGCAAGCTTCTATCGAAGTGCTGAAAAACCGCGTGGCTCACTTCGTCATTACTCGCGGTGAGAGAGGTTCAGTAGCAGTTGTTCATCATGAGGTGTTCAAGCGCTGTGCGACTCCGGTTACACAAGTCGTCGATACCACTGGTGCGGGAGATGCATTTGCAGGGGGTTATCTATACGGATTGACACAAAATAATTCCGTTGAGCAGTGTTTGGAAATTGCCTCTAACCGAGCGGGAGAGGTAATCAGTCATTTCGGTGGACGAAACTAATCGCTTAGATAACCCCATATTCTGAGCAACTGACCAAAGAGCAATCTGTTTCAAACTTCGAAGCAACACAGAGTTACAAAGAAAAATTACGCAGTATTCAGCGGAGACAACACGCCTAGGGAAGGCTTTAGTACGATCTTCAACGACTGATGCTGATCTATTTTGTTGTGGGCGTCGTTGGTAATTTTTCAATTTCCAATTCTTCTGTTCTCCTGGTTCGCTCCATGAGAAATCCTATGAAAGCTATGACGAGTTTGTGTTGTATCAAAACGCGAAGTTGCCTATATATGAGAAGATGGACTTTAAACCACCATTGCCGGCGGAATGGTTGTGCACACGGTTGTATCGATGAGTACATCGGGTAAAATGTCCCTCTGACGACAAAGCTTGAAATTCAATATAACTGGCTGTCGTCCTGCCGGCATGTTTCCTTAGGAGCATACCGCGGAATAATAATGAACAACTTCATATTCGTAGGAGAATATTCATGCGAGATCCTTCGCGTCCGCCGGAGAAGCGCCGCGCCCGCAGCACCTGGCACAACGACTTTTTCTCAGGCCATTTTCGAACGCCCGAGTCCGTCTCATCCTTGCTGAAACTGGCCTTAAGCCCGGAGGAACTCGAGCTGTTTGATCTTGACACCCTGCGGGTGGAATCCGGCAACCTGACCGATCCCGCTTCTCTTCGGGGCATTCACTCTGAACTGGTTGCATCGGTGAGGCTGAAAGACGGCGAACCACTCACGGTCAGCGTGGTGGTTGAACATAAGAGTTATCCTTACAGACAGGTGATGTCGCAGATACTGTGGTATGTTGCTAGGCTGTACAAGGATGGTGCCAAGGTGGTGCTGCCAATTCTGATATATCATGGTCGCAAACCTTGGCGCAGGAAAAAGAGTTTTCAAGCGTTCCAGCATGCCAGCCTGCCGGGGGAGTTTATGGCGCGTTTTGGTCGCAGGCTGGTGGATTTTGAGGCGATAGAGTTGAGTCTGCGCGAACCGGGGCTAGAGGGACGGCTGTCGGAGTTGCCGCTGGTGGAGCGAGTGGTGTTGCGGGTGATGGCAGAGATATGGGAGGCCGATGCGAGCGATTATGCGCAGTGGATGGATGAGATTCGGGTGCTGCCGCACAGTCAGCAGCGCGAGTTGTCGGCCAGTTTGAGGGAATATTTTGTGAATGTGAGTAAAGTAAATAAAATGACGGTAGTACGCAAGGTGAGAGAGATGCACCTGGGAGATGAATACATGCAGCACGAATTGGAACTATTGGGAGATTTGTCGAATGAGACGATCGACTCTGCCACCAGAAAGAGCCGAAAGATAGGTCTTGAACAGGGTCTTGAACTAGGAGTTGTGAAAGGCCGCAAAGAAGCGGCTTTTGAATTTGCAAAACGGTTGATTCAACGTGGCTTTCCAGATGAAGAAATTCAGGAGTTCACTAAGCTATCTCTGGACGAAATTTCAAAAATCAAGAACGGCACCTGATTGCTATTGACAATGATTCGAGTGCATTTGGTTGAGTAATTGATTCCTCGGAATAATTTCTCGGTGAGTTCCGTAATGGCGCAATCATAACAGATGCACGCGGGAGATGAATATATGCAGCACGAATTGGAACTATTGGGAGATTTGTCGAATGAGACGATCGACTCTGCCACCAGAAAGAGCCGAAAGATAGGTCTTGAACAGGGTCGTAGAGAGAATACTTATGAAACGGCGAAGCGGTTGATTCAGCTAGGTTCTTCGGATGAATTTATTCGAGAAGCCACGCTATTGTCGGCGGAGGAAATATCAAAAATCAAGAACGGCACCTGATTGCTATTGACAATGGTCCGAGTGAATTGGGTGGTAAATGAATTCTTCGGAGCCATATCTCGGTAAGTTCCGGATTGGTGCCAGCATAAGAGATGCACCCGGGAGATGAATATATGCAGCACGAATTAGAACTATTGGGAGATTTGTCGAATGATACGATCGACTCTGCCGCCAGAAAGAGCCGAATGATAGGGATTGAACAAGGGATTGAGAAAGGCCGCAAAGAAGCGGCTTTTGAATTTGCAAAACGGTTGATTCAACGTGGCTTTCCAGATGAAGAAATTCAGGAGTTCACTAAGCTATCTCTGGACGAAATATCAAAAATCAAGAACGGCACCTGATTGCAATTGACAATGGTCCGAATGAAATTGGGTGGTAAATGATTCCTCGGAACCATATTATGGCGAGTTCTGGAATGGCGCAATCATAAGAGATGCACCCGGGAGATGAAAATATGAAGGATGAATTGGAACTATTGGGAGATTTGTCGAATGAGACGGTCGACTCTGCCGCCAGAAAGGGATGGCAGTTAGGTTATATACAGGGTTATATACAGGGATATATACAGGGTTATATACAGAGTCTTGCAAAACGCCGCAGAGAGAACACCTATAACACGGCAAAACGGTTAACTCAGCTTGGTTTTTCGGATGAATTTATTCGAGCGGCCACGCTATTGTCTGCGGAGGAAATTTTAAAAATCAAGAACGGTACCTGATTGCAAATGACAATGGTCCGAGTAAATTTGGGTGGTAAATGATTCCTCGAAACCATATCTCGATGAGTTCCAGAAAGGCGCGATCTATTTTCTCCAGAAGTCATTCTTGTCTTTACTTCTAGCACTTTAGCAATCCGTTAAGAAACGACTAAACCCTCTCTAGTGCTCTTGACACCATTCAGAGGGTATCGCGACAACCTTTTTCTATTCAAGCGAATGTGAATTGATCCGTGCTAATAGACAAAGTAGGAAGTGCTTCACAATAGTTTCATCATGGTTTCCGCATCACTAACTTCAAATTTTCCAGGTTTCTCACGGTTATAGGCAGTCACCACACCGTCTTCAACGAGCATAGCGTACCGGTCAGATCGAACGCCAAACCCACGTTCAGTTAAGTCGAGTGTTGTACCTAACTTGGACGTGAATTCTGCACTACCGTCGGCCAGCATTAGAATATTCTCAGCATTGTGTGAATCCCCCCAAGCCCCCATGACAAATGCATCGTTGACTGAGAGGCAGGCAATCGTGTCGACACCCTTGGCCAGAATTTCGTCGGCATGAACAACGTAGCTAGGTAGATGTGCCGCTGAACAGGTAGGTGTATAAGCACCAGGCAACGCGAATAAAATCACTTTCTTTCCACTAAATAATTCTGATGTAGTAATTTTGGCTGGACCGTCTTCTGACATGTAGTACAAATCGGCTTCGGGTAATTTATCGCCAACCTTTATTTCGCTTGACATGGTAATGTTCTCCGTTCTGCTGGATTAATGATGAATGAGCGGATTATCATACTACGATTAAAGTTTTGATTCGAGTTGAATCAGAGCATTCCGTAATTTGATGCTGAATGCGATATATTTCAATTCGGCTTGTTGAGGGTTAGCAGATTCGTACTCTACATAGCGCCTCTTTTCAGCCAAAGTTAGCTATCCTCTTTTGATTAAGTTCGCCACAACTTGTAATTACTCCTTTTGATCGAAGCGATTCATGAACCCTGAACTGAAAAAACTACTTGAGCAGCATCCGAATCTTGAATATGTCGACGCGATTCTTCCAGACCTTAATGGGTACATTCGAGGCAAACGTTACCCAGTCCAAATGGCGCACAAGATTTACAGTTCAGGTGTTCAAATGCCTGAAAGTGTAGTTTTGCTTGACACAATGGGTGAAAGTTCCGATCCCAGTGGTCGTGGGTTTTCCGATGGTGACCCGGATGGTACACTACGACCGATTCCCGGTACTACTCGGTACGTACCGTGGGGTGATGGAAAAACAGCTCAAGTACTTATGAGATTGGAATGTGATGATGGTTCTCCCTGTCCTGTTGAACCGCGTGCAATTGCTTCTCGAATTGTTGACAAGTTCAATGAACTGGGATTTCAGTCGAATATCGCATTCGAACTTGAATTTTATCTGATTCAGAAAGATCTGGACTCGCAAGGGTATCCAAAATCTATCGATGTTGAAGACCCAAAGGATTTATCTGGGGCTACACAGGTTTATTTACTTGATGATTTGGATTTACGCGCTGGCTTTTTGCGTAAGGTTTCAGAAGTTTGTGCAGCTCAGGACATACCCGCATCGGTCATAACATCGGAATACTCACCCGCACAGTACGAGATCAATCTAGACCACGTCAAAGACCCATTGCTGGCCGCCGATCACTGCATCTTACTGAAACGAGCGATTTGCGGTTCAGCTGCGGACTTTGGAATGCGGGCGACGTTTATGCCAAAGCCATTTGCTGAGTACAGCGGCAATGGCATGCATATTCATTTAAGTCTGGAGGGCGACAAGGGACATAACTTATTTTGTGGAAAGACTGAACTTGGGAGCGACTTAATGCACCATGCGATCGGTGGATTGCTCGAAACCATACCCGATATGTTCGCTATATTTGCACCAGGACGAAACTCATACCGTCGATTTGTTCCAGATATGTTTGTGCCAGTCAACAAGACTTGGGGCTATAACAATCGTTCGGTCACCATTCGAATTCCCGCAGGAGATGAACGTGCTAGACGCTTAGAACACCGAATTGCTGGAGCGGATGCTAATCCGTATCTCGTGCTAGCTGCGGTTCTTGCCGGTGCTCACTATGGAATTAGCCAAAAAATTGACCCAGGTGAGGCTTCTTTAGGGGTGAATATGAGTGGAGAAACCGATGAGTCTATACCGCTTGAGTGGGGGCAGGCGATTTCTCGTTTGCATGAATCTTCGTTTGCAGAAACCTATTTTGAACGCGAGTACATCGACACTTACTGTGCACTTCGACGCGATGAACTCAAGCGGTTCAACGACTACGTATCCGCACACGAATTTCGCTTGTACTTGTGATTCAATCAGAATCTTCGCCTGAATCGCACCATACAAATTCATACTATGCGGCCACCACGATTGGTCTGCGTATCTACCCGAAAATCAAGGAGTCGGAACGTTGTGATGTCTGCGTAATCGGTGGAGGATTTACTGGCCTTTCAACCGCATTGAATTTAGCAGAATTGGGCTACAAAACTGTTTTGCTGGAAGCGCAGCGAGTCGGTTGGGGTGCGTCGGGTCGAAACGGTGGTCAGGTTGGCACGGGTATGCACTGGTCGCAGCAGGAACTGGAAAATAAATTCGGGGATGAACAAGCTTCGAAGTTCTGGAACATCACTGAGTTGGCCAAAAGCGAAGTTGCCAAGCGGATCTCTCGTCACCAGATTGCTTGCGACTTCAAACCGGGTGTCCTTGCTACTGCAGTCACCCGGAAGGCGGCCGCCGCGCTTGAAAAAAATGCCATCTATCTTCAAGAGCACTACAGTCACGCTACCATTCGCTACGTGAGGTCTGATGAAGTTTCTGACATGCTGGGAACTTCCAGCTATTTTGGTGGATCACTAGATACGAGTTCGGGACATTTTCATCCGCTTAATTTTGCAATTGGCCTTGCCAGAGCTGCGACGGATGCTGGAGTGCGAATATACGAAACGTCCCCTGTGCGTGCATATCACAAGAAATCAGTTGGATATTCTGTAGAAACGAAATCAGGTGCTGAAGTCCGCGCACGTTATGTTGTTTTCGCCTGCAACGCTTACATTGACCGATTGCGGGCAAAGTTCAGTCGTTACATCATACCAATTGAGAGTATGATCGTAGCAACCGAACCGCTTAACGCCAAGCATGCATCAGAGTTAATTCGGGATGATGTCGCGGTCTACGATTCAAAATTTTGTTTAGACTATTACCGTTTATCAGCTGACAAGCGCCTGCTGTTTGGTGGTGGGGAGGCATACATTCCAAATCTCAATGTAGATGTTGCCAGAACCATGAAGCGCAGGATTATCGCTGTTTACCCACAGTTGACTGACATCAGAATTGATTATGCATGGCGAGGCAAGATAGCCATTACAACCAGTCGACTACCGTCAATTGGACGTTTGTACCCTGATGTCTATTACGCACAGGGATTTTCGGGTCATGGCGTCGCTTTGACTAATATGGTCGGAAAAATTCTCGCTGAAACAATCGCAGGGACTGCAGAGCAGTTCGATGTTCTTGCTTCCATTCCGCATCAACCATTTCCAGGTGGACGTGTAATGCGATGGCCAATTCATGTAATTGGCATGTACTACTATGCACTGGCTGATCGTTTAATGACTCGCAGTCCTGGTTGAAATAGTCATTCTCTCGCTAGAAACTGACCGAGTTTTATTTCGTGGTATATATTGTCAGCTAGAACCAATAGACAAAATTAGGCAAATGTATGTCCGTAACAGTTAAAGCTATTGAGCAAACAGAAGTCATTGAAGAGCTTCAAGAACAGTTTGGGAATCGCATAAAAACCTCGACAGGTGCCTGCCGTGAATTTGGTACGGATGAATCTTTTCACGGTAATTTTCCACCAGACGCGGTATTCGCTCCACATTCAACAGAAGAGGTGGCGTTAGCTGTCCAAATTTGTGCCAAGCACAAGTTTCCGGTTATTCCGTATGGGGCTGGGACCAGTTTGGAAGGACACATCTGTGCATTGCATGGTGGGCTTTGCCTGAATATGATTGAAATGAATCAAGTATTGCAGGTCAATGCTGAGGACTTGGATGTAGTTCTTCAGCCTGGCGTTACACGCAAGCAGTTGAATAGCTATTTGAAAGATACAGGACTCTTCTTCCCGATTGACCCTGGAGCCGATGCTTCACTCGGTGGTATGACAGCAACCCGAGCTTCAGGAACCAACGCGGTGCGCTACGGAACCATGCGCGAAAATGTATTGTCTCTCACTGTGGTGATGGCAGACGGACGAGTCATCAAAACCGCCAAGCGCTCGCGAAAGTCATCCGCAGGTTATGATCTGACTCGCCTTTTCATTGGTTCCGAAGGTACACTGGGTGTAATTACAGAAATCACATTGCGAGTCTATGGAATACCAGAGAAGATATCTTCAGCCGTAGTCGCGTTTCCTGAACTAGACCGTGCTGTCCATTCTGTCATTACAACGATCCAGCTTGGTATCCCCATTGCGCGCATCGAATTGCTCGATGATGCGATGATGCGTGCATTAAATCAGTTTTCGAAGCTGGAGTATCCAGAAGAACACACTCTGTTTTTGGAATTTCACGGGACAGAGAACTCAGTTCAAGAACAAGTTGAAATGGTACAGATGATTTGTGAAGAAAATGGTGGTGGGCATTTTCAATGGACCACGCGTACCGAGGAACGAAATCGCCTATGGCAGGCAAGACATGATGCTGCCTATGCTGCCAAAGCGATGCGTCCCAATGCTCAAATTTGGGCAACCGATGTATGCGTCCCAATCTCTCGTCTTGCTGAATGCATAATGGATACTCAGCGAGACATTGAAGAATCAAATTTGATAGCTCCAATTGTGGGACATGTCGGAGATGGAAATTTTCACTTAGTATTGTTGGTTGACCATTCAGACCCAGAGGAGGAAAAGCGGGCGCAGGGTCTACATGAACGAATGGTTATGCGAGCATTGGAAATGGAGGGGACCTGTACGGGCGAGCATGGCATTGGTTATGGAAAAATGGAATTCCTTGTTGCCGAACATGGCGATTCGGTTGCGGTGATGCGGACCATCAAGATCGCGCTGGACCCAGACAATATCCTGAATCCTGGGAAAATCGTTAGAATCTAGAAAAACTTGAATCTGTACCCGACGTCCCTGTCACGGTCAGATTTTCTGCCACTGTGGTGGCTACGGTAAGGTTAGTTAAGCTGCAGAATCCTGAGAACTTTGGACTGGCGGATTGATGTTGTAGTAGATGTCCGCCGGATCATCATCGTCTTTTCTGAGAATGCCTTTCTCAACGAAAAGACGCAGTGTATTGTTTACCGTCGCTCGTGAAACTGGAGGCCATGGGCCATTTACGTTTCGGTAGACTTCTTCGGCAGACATATGTTCGGAATTATCTAAAATGACACGCGCAATTCGAAGTCTCTGCTGTGATGGCATAATACCATTGTCTCGCAAATAGGAGTCGAGGTCAATATTTGTCAACATGGCTAAAAATCACTCTTTCCGCGGTATATATAACAATTAATCAAGACTTTAAGTATACCATATATTGACTACGAATTCCCGAGGAAACACCTCCCGCTGGTATCTGATCACCCATGGTTGGCACAGATGTTTGGTTGTATCCTTTTTGCAGTTGAATTGTATTTTGGGACCGTCTATTGAGTTTGCGAAACGTTTCTGCCACCAATGACACTGTGGAAGTGTTGCAGGCGATTTCTGCAACAGTTCAAAGTGGTCTGATTCTGCTGATTGGTGAATCGGCAGAAGAGTACCATAAGGAAGTACTTTCTGCTATGGAACTCACGACTCGCCTTGTAGTCAATTTGCACCCGGAAGGTAATCGGGAAGATTCAGTTGAGCACAGTGAGTCGGATTTAAGAGTTGCAGTTCATCGTCAGATTCCAGAGGAATTTTTGTCTGATGTGAGTCACCATTTTCTAAATCTGGTTGTAACCGGCAGTGATTTCAGCGAACGACTGTCTGAGCAAATCCATTCAATGCTAGTTGGGGGAGGTTGCTGGATCATTCTGGATGCCAAAATTGTTCCTGAATCCAATATTGAGTATTACTACAAGCTGGAAATCGGTACTTGCCTGATTCTGGTGAAAAAAAATATGCAAAATGCAAAGGTTCGACGCGGCGGTCGCAAAGCAAGGTTGGCTGGAGAGACTTGAGTACCAGCCTACCGAATTTTGTCGACTATCCTTTGCTCCACAAAACTGAGGCTCGCCGATTTTCAAAAGTATCATCTCAAGGATGCCAATTTATGGTATCTCTGATACGTAGTAGTTAGAGTTTCAGTTTACTTGTCCAGATGTACCTTACCAGTTGTATTCAACGGTCCCAATTTTGGCATCGTTTGTCGCGTTGGTTCAGTTTGCAGGCAATATACGTTCACCGGCGGTGATTGGAACCCAAATTGAGAGAGGAGATAAGTAATGGCTTTAACTCAGTCAATGATTAAGAACCCGGTGCCTTGGCCTAATGGTGCTAAGTGTGCATGCTGCATTACGTTCGATATGGATGCTGACAGTTTGATTCATATTGATCATCCAAAGGATGGTTTTCGTCGCGCATCGGCGATTTCGTCGCAACAGTATGGTCCACATATTGCTGTACCAAGAATAGTGGAAACTTACAAATTGCTTGGGATTCGACAAACTTTTTTTATCCCAGGCTGGTGCATGGAGACATATCCACAAGCGGTTGAAACTATTCTGGAAGGCGGAAATGAGATTGGGCATCACGGGTATATGCATGAAAACCCAGTTCCTCAGAGCCGGGACGAGCAGGCTATGTGGATGGACCGTGCCATCACCGTTCTCGAGAAAATGACAGGAGCGAAGCCACGTGGGTGGAGAGCACCGCTGTACAATTTTTCGAATCATTCAGCAGATCTCCTGATTGAGCGTGGCTTTCGTTACGATGCATCACTAATGGGAGACGATGTGCCGTACATCATTGAAACGGATCAGGGTAGTTTGGTTGAGCTACCGTCGCATTGGGGACTTGATGACTGGCCACAATGGGTACAGTCCCCTGATCCGCAAATAAAAAGTTGCAGAAAATGATAAAGCCCTGTAAAATCAGAGAGATATTGAAAAAAACGCCCAATTCGGCATTCACCCAATGGGTGAATTCGAAACGGCTCTCAGATTTCGCAAGGCTTATGAAGATTCTACCATACAACACTGCGGCAAGCTGCCACAATTTCACCTCCAGAGCCGGTCTGGTGGTGCCAGCCGAACTGCTCAAGCGCCTTGAGCTGTCACAGCTCATTGATTCGTCAATGCCCACACCCGGCAGCAATCGAGGCTACCGGCACAGCGCCATTTTCAATACCTTCATGCTGATGTTCCACGAAGGTGCGGGGTGCATCGACGATGTGCGCCACCTGCGCAGTGAACCGGCGCTGATGAAGCTGTTGGGTTTTGGGACGATTCCCTGTGCCACGACGCTGGGTGGATGGCTTCACAGAGTCGGCGACAGTCGACAGATGATCTCGGTTCTCGAGCAGGTCAACCGCGCGGTGATGAAAGCGACGCTGGGTGATCGAAAGTGCGTCACTTTGGACATTGACGCATCGGCGATTCGGTCGAAGAAAAAAGACGCGAAGTGGACGTATAAGAAGCATCGCGGGTACATGCCGATGTTCGGTCACATTGCCGAGACCGGTCAGGTGGCTGCGGCTGAGCTTCGCGAGGGCAATGTGCCGCCTGGGGCTGAGAATGTTGAGTTTTTCCGGCGCTGCCGCGCGGCGCTGCCCGAAGGGGTGGGTGTCACTCGCTTCCGGGCCGATGCCGCCTCCTATCAGGCGGGCATCATCAATGATTGCCGCGCACACGGCATCCGTTTTGCGATTCGGGCGAAGATGGACAGTGCGGTGAAGAAAACGGTACTGGACATTAAGGATGAGGATTGGAATGCGGTTGTGAATGCCGACGGTGCGGTATTGGAAGGCGAGTATCTGGCCCGTACGCTGCATGTGATGGAAGATGTGCCTGAGGCTTTCTGTCTGGTGGTGCAGAAAAAATGGGTGCGGGACAAGCTGCCGGCCGACGCTGGGATGCCTGACGGGACTGAGCAGCTGAAGATGGTTTTCAAAAATGAAGGCCTGCACCAGGTCGATGTGCAAAGTGCGGTCAGCGGCAGGTACATCTACCGGGCGATTGCGACCGATCTGGGCCTGGACCGCTTCAGTGACGGCGAGATTGTATGGTGGTACAACCAGAGAGGGGACAGCTCGGAAAACCGGCTCAAGGAAATTCGCAGTGACTTCAGCGCGGCGCATCTGCCGTGCGGCGAGTTCAAAGCCAATGTCGCGTACCTGCTTCTGTCTTCGATTGCCTTCAATCTGCTTGCGCTGATGCGCATGAAACTGCCGCAGGAGTGGTATGGCGTGCGGGCGATCAGTTTCCGTCACCGACTGTATGCGATGGCCGGACAGGTGGTTCGCCATGCGCGGCAGTGGACCCTGAAAGTCAGTGCGGCCAAACTTCCTGTCCTGGAACAGTCGCTTTGGGCCATCCGCCGCTGCAGCCTGTCCTGACTTCTCATTCGTTCTGAAACGGCTTTACACTACAGATCATGGCAGTCAGTCTACTGTCAGGGACAGGCTTGCGCCGGATTTGCTGCTGAGCCGCCAGATTCGCTTCGCAGTGGGTTCAGCCGGGTAAAATGGTCACCGATTTCGGTGTGTGGCTTGATGGTTTGGAAAATCCTGGCGCTTCGAACCGCCAGAGTGCCGAAAATCTCGCCTTAGCCGCCGCTGGCAGTCTCTAACTGAGGATTAGGGCAGTCAATGGACCTTGACTATATGATGCCGATTCGCTCACCTCGTGCCGGTTGGGAGATTTTTGAGCAGGAATTCGAAGCAGCTTATAAGTATGGCGGATTGTGGGTACCCGTAGTTCACCCGTTTGTTACGGGACGCCTATCGCGATGGGACGTGGTGGCACAGTTTCTGGAACGTGTTTTAGATCAAGCAGATGTGTGGTTTGCTCCAATGGAAGAAATTGCCGCTCATATTGAAAACGTTGTTGCTGAAGGAGTATTCGATGCTCGTCATATCAAGATGCCGCAATACAATTCAGCAGTAAAATTCTAAGCCAGTATTTTGCCGGATACTGGCGAAAAAAACTAAACATGCAAAGGTCCGACGCGGCGGTGACAAAGTAATATTGACTGAAGAGACTTGAGCACCAGCCTACCGAAAAATATTGACTATCCTTTGCTCCACGAAAATCTGAGGCTCGCTGGTTTTCAAAGGTATCAACTCAAGGATGCCGATTTATGGTTTCGTGAGGAGTTTCTTCCAGACAGGGAAGCGTCGGAAATTCTCGATACCCTGATTGAAAACACATCGTGGACTCAGCCGGTTATTCAATTAGGAGCTAAATCAATACCATCACCAAGACTAGCCGCCTGGTTTGGCGACGAGGAGGCATTCTATTCATACTCTGGAGTCAGAAATGTACCGGCACCATGGACTCCAGTATTGCAAAAAGTCCGCATTCAACTTGAGAAAGTTGCTGGCAGTCAATTCAATAGTGTTCTATTGAATTACTATCGGTCAGGACAGGACAGTATGGGCTGGCATCGTGACAACGAGCGTGAACTTGGGCCTGAACCATTGATTGGATCCGTCAGCCTGGGAGAATCGAGACGGTTCCTGATGAAACACGTGAAAGACAAGAATTTGCGCTGGAAAATTGATCTGCGCCATGGATCAGCACTCATCATGATGGGACAAACGCAAAATTTATGGCGGCACTGTCTACCAAAATCTAAAACCCGCAACGATCCCCGAGTGAATCTGACTTTTCGTCGAATTTTCTAGCCGGTTGATAAGTTGTGTTTTTCTATTGACTTGAGACTTGAGAAAGTGGGCAATTACCAACTGTTTCTGAGCTCTCTTAACTTGAGAAAAACAGTTTTTCGGTCGGGATTGTCTGGCAAATCAGGGAAAGTCTCTCGCAATTTGGCGATCACGGTCGGACTGCTCAGTCTGAAGAATGTATTAAATTCCCGTTCCTCAGCCAATGTGGTAATCATTGCTTTGTCTGGATCCTGATCTTTCACTATTTTGAGTAGATTCGCGGCTGCTTCATTGTCTGGTTCACGATCCAATGTAAAGCTCAGATTGTTGGTAATATAGTCATGCCCAGGATAAATTCGGGTGTTTTCAGACAACTGATCAAGTTGATTGACAAATGTTTCATAAAGCTCATGAGGATGTCCACCATTGTGACAGTTGCCTGCACCCGCGTTAAACAGGGTATCGCCACAAAACAAAGCAGGATTGTCACCGTGTGCCAATAAGCAAATATGGCTCATGGTATGTCCTGGGGTGTCCAAAGCCTCCAGTTCCACTTTCCCGACTTGAACGACATCACCAGCACCGATACCACGATCCATACCTGGAATCTTATCAGAGGCATTGTGGTGGGCAATAAGTTTAGCCCCAGTTGCACGGATCATTGCTTTGTTACCACCTGTGTGATCTCCATGTTCATGAGTATTCAAAATTGTGGTGATTTCCCACCCGCGCTCCTTGGCTTTTGCTAAACACTTCCTGTGATCAAGTGGATCAATCGCAAGGGCTTCGCCTGTTGTTGGACAAGCGATCAGATAATTGAAATTTCGGTAGGCATTGTTTGTCCAAATCTGTTCAACAATCATGGTTTCCATCCACTTAATTTTCAGAGCCAGTTTGTCTCGCGGGGTTGGTAATGTGCTTCACTTCAGTCATAAAATCTCCGCTAATTTGGTATGCCTGACCAAACCCCTTAACAAATACACCTTGATCCGGAATCAGAACATACAAATTAAAGTCCGCTAGCTGTACAAGTGTATCAACTATTGCACCAAATCTGTCTTTATACAATCCGATCCATTGATCAAATTTTTCTGTACCTCGGTTGATTTTTTCCGCCCTACACTCCAATACCAGGCGATTTCGTGCGAAAAGATTAGGTGAATTGGATTCATCTTCGATGATCATTGCTGAAACATGTGGGTTGCTGCGAATATTAGCTGTGTGCTTTGCAAGGTCGCTCAAGAAAACGTATAGCTGCAAATTTTCGCCGCAGACATACGGCGCATAACTGGCACAGGGAATATTAGTCTCCGAAGCTGTTGCTAATTCAAGTGACAGGCGTTTTTCGACCAGTGCCGAAAGTTCCTGTCTAATTTCCTGATCAGAGTCAGTCATGACGATCAACTGACATTCATCGCATCAAATCCGATTTGAAGATCGCAGATGAGCTCATCGGGATCTTCCAGGCCGATATGAATTCGAAATGCAGGGCCTTCTGCATTCCACTCCGTTGCCGTTCGATAGGATCGAGGGTCGAAGGGTATCAGAAGACTCTCGAATCCTCCCCAGCTATAACCCATGCCAAAGAGTTGGGTATTTTCGAGCAGTCTGCCGACTGCATCATCAGAAACATCATGAAGAATAAAGGCAAAGAGTCCACTCGCACCGGTAAAATCACGTTGCCACAAATCGTGACCGGGATGAGGTGGCAGGGCAGGGTGAATCAATCTTGCAACTTCCGGCCTTCCGGCAAGCCATTCAGCAACTTTGATACCTGATTTCCAATGCTGTTTCAGTCGAGTCGGCATCGTTCTTAATCCCCGTAGCCCGAGAAAAATCGGGTCGGGTCCGGCGCACTGTCCACTCAACCGCACCGAGTCTCTGATGCGGTCGTAACATGCTTCATTGGTAGAGATGATTCCGAGCATAGCGTCTGAATGCCCGGTAATATATTTTGTTGCTGCATGAACTGAGACATCGATTCCGAGGTCAAATGGTTTCAGATAAAGTGGAGTGGCCCAGGTGTTGTCCAAGATAGTAGTAATTCCATTTTCCTTGGCTACGTCAGCAATTGCAGGTAGGTCCTGAATTTCAAAGGTTTGAGATCCAGGTGACTCAACAAAAATAACGCTCGTGTTTTGTTTGATCAGATCTTTGATGTCACTACCAATCAACGGATCGTAGTATGACACCTCTACTCCAAATCTTGCCAGTACATGATCACAGTACTTTCGAGTTGGCTGGTAAACGCTATCCGTAACGAGGATGTGGTCGCCTTGACTCACAAATGCCTTTAGCGATTCTGTAATTGCTGCCAAACCAGAGGAAACGGTAACGGCACCATTCGCACCTTCAAGTTCAGCGATGGCATTTTCCAATGCAAAACTAAGTGGCGTACCGTAACGTCCGTATACTACCTGATCTCTTTGCTGACGCTTTGCTTCTGAATTACGAAATTCATCGTAAGTCTCGTATAAGACAGTGGAGCCATGATAAATTGGAAGATTGACAAATCCATGGCTGTCCTTATGGTCTCTGCCCAAGTGTGCAACTTTGGTTTCAGGAGAGAGATTTGACACGTTCATCGGGTAGTCCTTACTAATTGTTGAAAATAATCATTCAATTGTTTGTTGTCATATGCCTTTCAGTTGCACATCACCACAAAATTTGACTAACTTAGCACAAAATGAAGTGTGTTCTTTCAGTGAACACAGAAGATTCGATGCAAGTTCAAATGTCAGAAAATTTGAAAGTGTGCATCAGTTATTTCACCGTCGACACCGTTAATCGGCAAAATATCCTGTGGGCAGGCTGAAAATACAAATATACAATCCATCATTGCGCGAAATTGAATGTAGTCACCCGGTTTTGTTTCGGGTGGTTCGAATGACAGGCCACCTTCCGCAGTCCATGGAATATGCATGAAAACATTGATTGGACATGGAGTTTCAGGAACTTCATAGCCAATTTCCTTCATACCATTTGCAAGATTATCAGTACAGTTGTCATGGTATTCAGTACAGCCCAAAAGTTGATAGCGAAAGTTGTCGCACGCTGCCATCAGCGTGTCATGAACACCAGGTGAAGTATCTTCTTCCACTTGTGCAATTGGTCGGCGACAATTTGTGTAAACAAAATCGCCAGGTTCGAATTGCATTTTCAAGAGTGTCGCACGGGTGTGTTCGTTAGATTGAAATTCGCTGAGGTCATGAAGGTTAAATATCCAGGTATCGACAACCTGACTGCCATAGGTATTTATGATTCGAATTGATTGTCCTTTGTCGACAACAACGGCTTTGCCTCTTCGTGCAGGGATGATTACTTTATCTGCCATTTTGTTTTCATCCTCAATTTAATTGTTACCCTAATCCTCAGTTAGAGACTGCCAGCGGCGGCTAAGGCGAGATTTTCGGCACTCTGGCGGTTCGAAGCGCCAGGATTTTCCAAACCATCAAGCCACACACCGAAATCGGTGACCATTTTACCCGGCTGAACCCACTGCGAAGCGAATCTGGCGGCTCAGCAGCAAATCCGGCGCAAGCCTGTCCCTGACAGTAGACTGACTGCCATGATCTGTAGTGTAAAGCCGTTTCAGAACGAATGAGAAGTCAGGACAGGCTGCAGCGGCGGATGGCCCAAAGCGACTGTTCCAGGACAGGAAGTTTGGCCGCACTGACTTTCAGGGTCCACTGCCGCGCATGGCGAACCACCTGTCCGGCCATCGCATACAGTCGGTGACGGAAACTGATCGCCCGCACGCCATACCACTCCTGCGGCAGTTTCATGCGCATCAGCGCAAGCAGATTGAAGGCAATCGAAGACAGAAGCAGGTACGCGACATTGGCTTTGAACTCGCCGCACGGCAGATGCGCCGCGCTGAAGTCACTGCGAATTTCCTTGAGCCGGTTTTCCGAGCTGTCCCCTCTCTGGTTGTACCACCATACAATCTCGCCGTCACTGAAGCGGTCCAGGTCCAGATCGGTCGCAATCGCCCGGTAGATGTACCTGCCGCTGACCGCACTTTGCACATCGACCTGGTGCAGGCCTTCATTTTTGAAAACCATCTTCAGCTGCTCAGTCCCGTCAGGCATCCCAGCGTCGGCCGGCAGCTTGTCCCGCACCCGTTTTTTCTGCACCACCAGACAGAAAGCCTCAGGCACATCTTCCATCACATGCAGCGTACGGGCCAGATACTCGCCTTCCAATACCGCACCGTCGGCATTCACAACCGCATTCCAATCCTCATCCTTAATGTCCAGTACCGTTTTCTTCACCGCACTGTCCATCTTCGCCCGAATCGCAAAACGGATGCCGTGTGCGCGGCAATCATTGATGATGCCCGCCTGATAGGAGGCGGCATCGGCCCGGAAGCGAGTGACACCCACCCCTTCGGGCAGCGCCGCGCGGCAGCGCCGGAAAAACTCAACATTCTCAGCCCCAGGCGGCACATTGCCCTCGCGAAGCTCAGCCGCAGCCACCTGACCGGTCTCGGCAATGTGACCGAACATCGGCATGTACCCGCGATGCTTCTTATACGTCCACTTCGCGTCTTTTTTCTTCGACCGAATCGCCGATGCGTCAATGTCCAAAGTGACGCACTTTCGATCACCCAGCGTCGCTTTCATCACCGCGCGGTTGACCTGCTCGAGAACCGAGATCATCTGTCGACTGTCGCCGACTCTGTGAAGCCATCCACCCAGCGTCGTGGCACAGGGAATCGTCCCAAAACCCAACAGCTTCATCAGCGCCGGTTCACTGCGCAGGTGGCGCACATCGTCGATGCACCCCGCACCTTCGTGGAACATCAGCATGAAGGTATTGAAAATGGCGCTGTGCCGGTAGCCTCGATTGCTGCCGGGTGTGGGCATTGACGAATCAATGAGCTGTGACAGCTCAAGGCGCTTGAGCAGTTCGGCTGGCACCACCAGACCGGCTCTGGAGGTGAAATTGTGGCAGCTTGCCGCAGTGTTGTATGGTAGAATCTTCATAAGCCTTGCGAAATCTGAGAGCCGTTTCGAATTCACCCATTGGGTGAATGCCGAATTGGGCGTTTTTTTCAATATCTCTCTGATTTTACAGGGCTTTATCATTTTCTGCAACTTTTTATTTGCGGATCAGGGTGTTAGGTGCTTGACGTCTAGTCAGAAATTGAACTATATAATTTGCGCTGGTCTGCGGTACTCGGACGGTGGTCTGATTCAAACAGCCATACAAGTGACTAGATTCTGTTGCTTGTAAAGAATAATATATATTATCAAAGTTATATAACTTCTATCTAAACTTCTTCATGAATATTACTTTCGAGATCTCGAAGTTGCTCCCGGAGATAATCGTGAGCCTTATGGCCTGTACGATTTTGGTAGTGGACCAAACCGCGCTGAAGAAGTACAAGAACCTGCCCTTTGCCCTCACACTGATTACACTCATTGTTGTCAGCATTATATTTGCTGCAAATCTTTATCAAGAATCCGCTGTTGTGATGGAAGGAATGTTTATCGATGATTCCTTCTCAAACTTAATCAAGCTTGCAATTTGTCTGATTAGTCTGCTGGTTTTTGGTCATGCTCGAGCCTATTCGAAAGCTCGAAACATTGCTGGCAGTGAGTTCTACGTATTGGGCCTATTTGGTGTTTTGGGTATGATGGTTATGGCTTCAGCGGACCATCTGCTCGTCGTTTACCTCGGGCTTGAACTGATGTCGCTGTGTCTATATTCAATGGTTGCTTTTCAGCGCGACTCGAGCAATGCGACCGAAGCAGCGATGAAGTATTTTGTGTTAGGTGCCTTAGGATCCGGTTCGTTGCTCTATGGTCTGTCAATCATCTATGGTTTGACGGGTTCGCTTGATATCGCAGTTATTCAAACCGAATTTGCAGACGCTTCGCCTGACAACCTTCCGTTGATTCTTGCAGTTGTTTTTGTGGTTGTCGCCCTGGCGTTTAAACTGGGTGCCGCACCATTTCACATGTGGGTGCCCGATGTTTATCATGGTGCACCGACTTCCACAACGATTTATCTTGGTACGATTCCAAAGATTGCAGCATTTGCGATGGTTATTCGTCTGCTGATTGGTGGCTTGATGGAGTTGCAGCACTTGTGGCAGGACATGTTGATCATTATCGCCTTGCTTTCGATCATTGTCGGGAATGTAATCGCAATTGCGCAAACCAACCTTAAACGCATGCTTGCATATTCTACGATTGCGCACATGGGGTTTATGCTACTTGGTGTACTCAGCGGTACCGACGAGGGACTCACTGCCTCGCTTTTTTATGTGATCGTATATGCGGTTATGAGTCTGGGTGCATTTGGCATTATCGTAATTAGTGCAAAGAAAGATGAGGAGCTCGATCGAATCAGTGATTACAGTGGTTTGAACAGCCGCGATCCCTGGATGGCGTTTTGGATGCTGTTATTAATGTTCTCCCTGGCAGGTGTGCCACCGACAGTTGGATTCTATGCAAAACTGGCAGTTATTCAGGCAATCGTCGATGTCAATCTCGTGTGGGTGGCGGTTATCGCAGTCCTGTTCGCAGTGGTCGGTGCGTTTTACTATTTGCGCGTGATTAAGGTGGTCTATTTCGATCAATTGGAGGAGGTTCTTGTGCCTTACCAGCAACTACCGGCATCAAGAGCTTTACTTGGCCTGAATGCCATGGTACTCGTTGCTATTCTTCCATGGGTCGGAAATGTGCTGTCGATTTGTGAGACAGCGATCGCCAGTTTGCGTTAGCATCACATCGAACCACCGTCATTGGCTATATCGAACTGGTTAACTGGCTGCAGCAGATAGTTGGTTTTCCTCCGAAAAAATTGGTCAGAGTTACCACGTTCATCGAACAAAATTGCTTTGGCTTCTTCGAAAAATTTGTAAAATACGCACATTAGAACAATCGTGATGCGGGGTGGAGCAGTTCGGTAGCTCGTCGGGCTCATAACCCGAAGGACGTAGGTTCAAATCCTACCCCCGCTACCAAATTCACCGACATTCCGACCCGCGGGAAGTCGATAGTTCTCCTTTCAACTTCGCCTCCAGCCCTTTCGATGATGATGTCGAGGTCGCCGCGAAGTGCAGCGCCACACCGGGGCTATCACGCCAACCGTTCCAGATACGCCATAACCTCCGCAATCCGAAGCATAAAACCATCGGCAGGCAGGCGCATCATATCCCTGACGGCTTCGACTCCACCACGTCTACCGAAGACAAATAATCGATCACGACTGTAACGAAGGACGACTGCGCGTCCACGCCTTCGTGCTCCAGCTTGGGGCGCCGACGCCGTCGGCAAGACGAACCCAGTGGCGCAAGCCTGCCAAAGAAACGCAGTTACAGTGTGCAACTGTTCCCAGGCAAATCCCCGGTTGTTGGCGCTCGGCGACAAATCGGATCCTCCCGACCTTCGACACGCACGCGTCGCTGCAAACTGGTGAACCGCCGTATTTTGTCCATCGACATGTTGCTTTGCCATTCGGTCGAAAATGGACGGTGCACTGAAACAGTCGATGAGTGCCATCCAGGAGTCTGACTGGCGATACCTATCTTGAACAAGGCAGCGAATCTGACAACAACCGCGTCAATTTCAATATTCAGTGCTTGATGAGGCTCAAAACACCATTCTGAAGCTGCCAATGGCTGAATTTGGTAACGACAGCCAGATGACTGGCTGATTGAGTGCATCAAATAGATTGTTGGATCCAATTATCCGATTACTACTGCTGTTTCTCTGTGATACTCGATGCTGAAATTGCAGCCGTAGCGATGCGCTGCAGACCGATGGACACGCCACGATTGGCTTTAGGCTGACATCGTGGTGTCTGCGTTCGAACAGCGAAATCCAACTTCATACTCAAGTTCCGCGAGGTAAAGGTCTCATATTGAACTGGCGAGAACCCAGTTCCTCGGTGGCGCGATTTAAACTCAAACGACGTCCAGCGGCTTTGAACATACGCAGGGCCCACATACGCGGAAGCAGTCCCTTGGGATCACTCAGCATAGCGGAACTGCTATCAATTAATTACCAACTTGATATTTCAAAAATTCACCACAGAATTTTATATTAATCGTAGCGAATCGTTATAGTCCGATTATGTGGTTGCGCTGGAAACAAGTAAACCATGTAGTTGAATTTAAAGCACTAACAATAGGTGAAATACCAGGCATATAACGATTCGCTATCAATTTTTCTCGAATAGCGTAGGGGAATAGGTTTTGAAGAAATTGTCAACCACAATTCGGGTTTGTATTACTAGTGAACGACATCACTCAGTATTGTTCTTCGGGCTATTGGGACTGTTGTTAACCGGAAGCGATTCAGCTCAGACTCTGGACATCAACCCTCCTTCGCCAGGTATGGGAACCGGGCAAATCGAACAGCATTTTGAAGGGGGGACTACCCACCATTTGTCAAGTCTAAAATCAGCGGCATGACAAGTGCTGATTGACGGACTCGTTGAAACGCCGATTTAACACTTTATACAGTCAGCTGAATCATGCTGCTTCCTGAAAGGATCTGCATTCGGGATTAAATTCAGATTGACTTTTCAACATTGCACAGGCAACGTTCAGCAGTCGGTCACCAATACTGCGCAATGCACGGGCGTGTGAGTGCCCCCTGGCTCGCAATGTGCTATATTTTGCCTTGCTAATCTCATCGTGCTGGACTGCGACCTGTGCCCAGTAGTGCACCGCATTTCGCAGGCGTGCGTTGCAGGCAAGCCGTCGTATCACGATGTTGGATTTTCCGGAGCGTTTCGTAATTCCCTAATCCTCAGTTAGAGACTGCCAGCGGCGGCTAAGGCGAGATTTTCGGCACTCTGGCGGTTCGAAGCGCCAGGATTTTCCAAACCATCAAGCCACACACCGAAATCGGTGACCATTTTACCCGGCTGAACCCACTGCGAAGCGAATCTGGCGGCTCAGCAGCAAATCCGGCGCAAGCCTGTCCCTGACAGTAGACTGACTGCCATGATCTGTAGTGTAAAGCCGTTTCAGAACGAATGAGAAGTCAGGACAGGCTGCAGCGGCGGATGGCCCAAAGCGACTGTTCCAGGACAGGAAGTTTGGCCGCACTGACTTTCAGGGTCCACTGCCGCGCATGGCGAACCACCTGTCCGGCCATCGCATACAGTCGGTGACGGAAACTGATCGCCCGCACGCCATACCACTCCTGCGGCAGTTTCATGCGCATCAGCGCAAGCAGATTGAAGGCAATCGAAGACAGAAGCAGGTACGCGACATTGGCTTTGAACTCGCCGCACGGCAGATGCGCCGCGCTGAAGTCACTGCGAATTTCCTTGAGCCGGTTTTCCGAGCTGTCCCCTCTCTGGTTGTACCACCATACAATCTCGCCGTCACTGAAGCGGTCCAGGTCCAGATCGGTCGCAATCGCCCGGTAGATGTACCTGCCGCTGACCGCACTTTGCACATCGACCTGGTGCAGGCCTTCATTTTTGAAAACCATCTTCAGCTGCTCAGTCCCGTCAGGCATCCCAGCGTCGGCCGGCAGCTTGTCCCGCACCCATTTTTTCTGCACCACCAGACAGAAAGCCTCAGGCACATCTTCCATCACATGCAGCGTACGGGCCAGATACTCGCCTTCCAATACCGCACCGTCGGCATTCACAACCGCATTCCAATCCTCATCCTTAATGTCCAGTACCGTTTTCTTCACCGCACTGTCCATCTTCGCCCGAATCGCAAAACGGATGCCGTGTGCGCGGCAATCATTGATGATGCCCGCCTGATAGGAGGCGGCATCGGCCCGGAAGCGAGTGACACCCACCCCTTCGGGCAGCGCCGCGCGGCAGCGCCGGAAAAACTCAACATTCTCAGCCCCAGGCGGCACATTGCCCTCGCGAAGCTCAGCCGCAGCCACCTGACCGGTCTCGGCAATGTGACCGAACATCGGCATGTACCCGCGATGCTTCTTATACGTCCACTTCGCGTCTTTTTTCTTCGACCGAATCGCCGATGCGTCAATGTCCAAAGTGACGCACTTTCGATCACCCAGCGTCGCTTTCATCACCGCGCGGTTGACCTGCTCGAGAACCGAGATCATCTGTCGACTGTCGCCGACTCTGTGAAGCCATCCACCCAGCGTCGTGGCACAGGGAATCGTCCCAAAACCCAACAGCTTCATCAGCGCCGGTTCACTGCGCAGGTGGCGCACATCGTCGATGCACCCCGCACCTTCGTGGAACATCAGCATGAAGGTATTGAAAATGGCGCTGTGCCGGTAGCCTCGATTGCTGCCGGGTGTGGGCATTGACGAATCAATGAGCTGTGACAGCTCAAGGCGCTTGAGCAGTTCGGCTGGCACCACCAGACCGGCTCTGGAGGTGAAATTGTGGCAGCTTGCCGCAGTGTTGTATGGTAGAATCTTCATAAGCCTTGCGAAATCTGAGAGCCGTTTCGAATTCACCCATTGGGTGAATGCCGAATTGGGCGTTTTTTTCAATATCTCTCTGATTTTACAGGGCTTTATCATTTTCTGCAACTTTTTATTTGCGGATCAGGGTAATTGGAGCGATTCCGCACAGGCATCGCAAGGCCTGGTAGTCTCGTTTGTGCAATGGACCGGAAGCTTCGGCAAGCAGCGTGGCGAGGATGATTCGTCCGACGCCTGGAATCGAGGACAGGATGGCCACGTCACGCTGCCAGTTTATTCCCGCTTTTGCATCATCCGATGCGGTAATCAGTTCGATCAGCTGATCGATGCGAGCGTTGATTTCACTGCTTTGGCGCTGGTTGAACTGCAGCTGTTCGAAAGCTATTTTCAACCCAGTGCAGACGGCCTGTTCGGTGCCGGCAGCAACAGAGATCGCTGGGGTTTTCAGAATCTGGAGCACTTCTTCGGCGCTGATCCGGCGGACCCGGTGTTTTTTAAGCAGCTTTTCGATGGTTGATCTGCGCACTGCAGTGGCCTTGGCCGGCGTTGGTATTCGATGCCACAGCTCCCTGACCCAGGGCTTTGACAAATCACTTTCCAAATCAAGGAACTGCGGGTAATACCGCCACAGCAACTGGCGAATTCGATTCAGCAGGCGAACTCGGTCCTTGGTCAAATTGTCGGCGATGCGAGTGAGTTCCCGCAGTTCAACAATCTCTGCGGCCAGAGGCTGCAGCAAACGGAAACAGTGTGCATCGGTCCGCAGACTGATGGCCAACACGTAAGCATCCAACCGATCATCCTTGGCACCCGCCGGCGACACTCGGTCGCGGAATCTGTCCAGCTGTTTGGGATTGATCGAATAGACTGCAAAACCCCGCTCCATCATGGCTTCAACCACCGGTCCGTGAGGTGTCTCAATTGCAACCGCCACCTTGACAGTGTCGGTCATGGAATCAACCCAGTCCGCCAGTTGATTCAAGCCGCGGCCGCCATGCCTGAAACTGCGCGAGTCAATCACTTCACCCTGTGTGTTGACCAGACACGCCTGATGATTGCCTCGCCCCCAGTCGATTCCAACAAAATATTCAATCTCATTCACTGTACCTCTCCTTTTCATGACCCCACTGAGCTCGTCTCAATGTCGCCTGGCTGCCACGATGCTCATCCGATCCCTGTACTGGTGCTCGAAGCACAAACTACCCACTGGGGTTTCATCGCGGCCAACAACCGGGGCACAGGTCCCCCCTAGGTACTCAATTAAGGCACAGGGGGTGTTGGTTGCTCCCGATTGTTCGCCTGACTTGACCTGATCCGACTACTCAATGAGACTGGCCGTTAACAGAACCATTAAATCTTTCCCAACGAAATCACTTTTCGCTTCGTTCACTTCACTTCGCTCAAAGTGATTTCGGTTACACTTAAATGTATAACAATGGTAGGTGATCAGATACCAGTTTATGGTACAGGGGGTAGGTGCGTCAACACTGCGAACCCCAGTTCCGGTCGTTGATGACGGCCAAGTATTGCAATGACGATTTAATTCTTTCAGGTACTATTGTACCGTCGCAAACAATCGATGATGGTACAGTCAGGCTTAACATCGTAGAGGGCTGTTTTCCTTTTTACCGATTGCGGTTCCCCGCTTTCACTTCCCTTTACCTATCCTTCCCAAAGCGCCACTGACGCCATGAGCCGCACGTTCCTTCGGGCGGGGCGTGGTTTCCGCTACTTGACCTTTTTACTTGGCAGCGCCACGGGGTCTGTTTCCTTCCGCTCATGGCCGGGATTCCTTACGTGCGCCGGTGCATGGGCGGTGGTGCTGACGGCGCTCACGTTCGCGGGGACAGCGGCGGCACTGGAGGGACAACGTCTCCTGACCGGGCTGACCGCCGAGGCCGGCCCCGAAGGCGTCGTCCTCGTCTGGACCGTTGACGAGACCCGCGCGGACCGTATCGCGGGCTTCTCCTGCGTGTACCGGACACCGGCGCACCTCAGGCTGCGCGTCGACGGCGTGGTTCCATGCGAGCGCATCCCGGCGCAGGCGCGTGGTAGCACCATCGCCGGGCTTCCGGAATATGGCGAGTACGACTTCGAGCTGGTCGCGGACGAGGCGCCTGGCGGACCGGGGATTCCCTGGCCTCTGCGGGCGTTGCGAGTGCAGGTCGTGGTGACCGAAGACCTCGCGGGCCCGGCCGGGCCCGGCCGAGCGGTTACCGGCGCCGGGCCGCTGGTTGAAAGCTGCGACCGCGACGACGGAACGTCCGAAACGGCGGCTACCCTTCCCTGGCGCCTCGACGACATCGTGTCAGCCGCTCACCTGACTCACTATCCCCGTCGTGGCTGGACGGCTGGTGGCGATGCCGCCGCTCCACCGGACTGGCCGGAACCCCTGTCAATGTCCGACCTGGCCGACCGGACCAGCGACGATACGAAATTCCTGCGGCAGGAGCTGATCGAAGCTGGCGCGGACGCTGAGAAGATGGCTGCGGTCATCGCCAGCGCCGAGTTTGAACCGGTGTTGGCGCAAGCCGCAGCGGGCACAAAGGCGTTGCTACGCACCGGACCGGACGGCGCCCGCGAACTACGACTGCACTCCAGCTATCCTTTCGGCGCCGACTATGTGTTCGAAGCGAAGCACGCGGTGCCCGGATGGGGTGACGACGACCATCACGTGGCGTCGACAAAACTGTGGCATCGGGTGGATTGTCCGCCGCCAAAGCGACCGAACGCCACGCATAACGTGGCCCTGGCCCTGTCCGACGACGCCGGAGGCGGGCGACGCCTGGTACACTCCGGCTACGGCTGGTGGACGGTGGCGCCGGTGGGATTGTTCCCCGAACGTATCGTCGCCACAAAAGCCGGCCTGTCCTACGGCGAGGCTGCACCCCTACCGCCGGAGGCGCCAGCAAGCTGGCGCGGGCGCCTTAGCGGGCACCTGTTCTGGGACAAGCGCCGCTTCGCAGTAGCGGGTGAGGTGGTGCTGACGCTCGAGGGAGCGGGTAGCGCCGCGCAGCTTGCCGGGCGGATCGAAAACGTCGCGCTGACGCCTCTCGACCTCGGGACGTTACAACCCGAGGCGGGTCCACCGCTGCCCTGGCGTTCCCTGCTCCTGCACGCCGCTCCAGCGCGGGACGGCGCCTGGTCAGGCGCTGCGTTAACCGATGCGCGAAATCCCTCCGGAGCACTCGGGAACATGCCCGGGGCGGAGGCCTTCCGCGGCGACTGGCGGGCCGATGCATACGGCCCTGACGCCGGGGAGGTTGCAGGGCGGTTACGGTTGTGGACGCCGCTGGCGGCGGAGGCGGATCCGATCGCCGATTGGCCGGAGCAGCTGCTCCTCGTCGCCGGATTCGGGGCGGTGCGCACACAGTGATCCGGCGGTCCCATGAATTCGTAACACGTCTCGCCTGTGTGCTGGCATGGCTCGCATGCTCGTTCAGCCTGGCCAGTATGGCCCTGGCGCAGAGCCCACCAGCACCGAGGGTGAGTGAGGTCAAGCTGATTTCGACGCCGGCGGCGGGGCAGAACAACACCTACAAGCTCGGCGACACAGTGCGTGCGCGGGTGACTTTCGACAGGGCGGTGGACGTGACGGGCAGTCCGGTGCTGAAGTTGCAATTTGACCCGAATTTCGGCGAGAAGTCGATGACCTTCGACGCCACCAAGGGCCGTACGAACGTGACGGCGCTGGAGTTCACCTGGACCATTGTGGCGGGCAACACCTCCACGCTCGGCATCGCGTTCTATGCGAACAAGCTGAGCGGGACCATCCGCTCGACGTTGGGGGGAACCCACGCGAGACTGACGTACAACAAGGTGGACCACAACCCGTCCCACAAGGTGGACAGTGTTAGCGCGACAGTGACGGGCGCGAGGGTGTCAGGCACGACGCTGAGGGTGACGTTCAACGAGGACCTTGGGGCAGCGGCAAGCCTTGCAAACGGCGCCTTCGCTGTGAAGAAGAACGGGAGCGCGATGGACCTGAGCGGCTCGCCGTCCATCCATGGAAATGGGGTGACGCTGACGCTTGCGAGCGGGGTGGCGGCGGCCGACACAGTGACAGTGAGCTACGCGAAGCCGGTGACGGGGACTGGTAACCGGCTCGTCGATGCGGCCGGCAACGAAGTGCAGAGCTTTACCGATCGCGACGTGAGGACCGTCGAGGATTGGGAGCTTTATCCAGCACCCGCGATCTGCGGGTCGCCAAGCCAAACCACGAACTGGATTGCATCGGTTACGTCCACCGCGACGACGATCACCGTCACCTTTGGTTCTGAATCCCTATCCGGAATCGACTCAACTTACATACAAATCTGTCGGCCGGATTCATCCGATTCGCGCAAGCACAAAAGGTCGCAGGCCGACTTCATTTTCTATGTTGCGGGGGCAAGTCACACGATTGATGGCTATGATGGCGACGGCGACACCCAACAGTCTCTGCAGGCGGGCACCGACTACTGGGTGCGTATCTCCCCTGCCTACGCGTGGCTAGATCCTCCGAGCCCGTGGCATTACGTTCGCACCAAGGCCAACCTTACGCCGAGTTTCGGTTCCGCCGCGCCGACGACGCTGGAGGTGGCCGAGAACAGCGCCGCGGGCACGGTGGTGGGCACGGTGGCGGCGACGGACCCGAACGCTGGAGACACGCTGAGCTATTCGCTGGTCAGCCAGGCGAGCGGTGGCACCGACCACCAGTCGTTCGCTATTGATGCCAACGGCCTGATCACGGTGGCGTCCGGTGCGGTGCTGGACCGCGATACGCAGTCGAGCTACGCGGTCACCGTACAGGTGCATGACGGCCACGACGCCGCGGGCAACCCGGACACCACGGTGGACGCGTCCCACGACCTGATAGTGACGGTGACGAACGTAGTGGGGGTGAGCGAGCTCAAGCTGGTTTCGACGCCAGCGGCGGGGCAGAACAACACTTACAAACTTGGCGACACGGTGCGGGCGCGGGTGACGTTTGACACGGCGGTGGACGTGGTGGGCAACCCGGTACTGAAGCTGCAGTTCGACCCGAATTTCGGCGAGAAGTCGATGACTTTCGACGCCTCCAAGGGCCGGACGAACGTGACAGCGCTGGAGTTCACCTACGAAGTGGTGGCGAACAACATCTCCACGCAGGGCATCGCGTTCTTCGCGAACAAACTGAGCGTGGGAACAAACGTGAGCATCCGCGCTACAGGGACGCAGGACGACGCAAGCCTGTCGTTCGCCAAGGTGGATCACAACCCGTCACACAAGGTGGACGGTGTCCTGCCCAAACTGATTGCGACCGATCCGGTCGCGGTGACCTCGTCGGCGGGAACGAATCAAATATATGCGATCGGCGACGAGATCGACTTCACCGCGACGTTCACCGAGGCGGTTACAGTGACGACGACAGGCGATCCGGTGGCGGGACCGCGCCTTGCGTTCACGCTGGGGACTGCGGCGAAGCACGCGGTGTATCAATCGGGCGGCGGCACGACGGTGCTGGTGTTCCGCTACACGGTGGAGCAGGGAGACACGGACGGCGACGGCATATCGGTCGGCGCGAACGCGCTGTCGCTGAACGGCGGCGCGATCGCGGACGCGGCCGGGAATGCGGCAGCGGCCGCGCAGCTTGAGCATTCGGCGCTCGCCGCGCTCACCGCTCACAAGGTGGACGGGGTGCCCCCGACGGTGACGGGTGGGACGGTGTTCGGTACGACGCTTAAGGTGACGTTCAGCGAAACGTTGGGAACGGCGAGCCTCGAGAATGGTACCTTCACGGTGAAGAAAACGTCTGGCAGTACCGAGACCGATTTGAGCCTGAGCGGCTCACCAACTATCGACAGCAACACGCTGACGCTGACCCTGACGAGCGAGCTGGTGGCGACCGACACCGCGGTGAAGGTGGGTTACACGAAGCCGACGACGGGTACGGGCAACCGACTCGTCGATGCGGTCGGCAACGAGGTGCAGAGCTTTGCCAATGTGGCGATGGCGCGGATCGCGAAGGTGAATACGGTCGAACTGGTGTCTACGCCGGAGACGGGGCAGAACGACACCTATAAGATTGGCGACACGGTGCGGGCGCGGGTGGCGTTCGACACCCTGGTGAGTGTGGTAGGCGACCCGGTGCTGAAACTGCAGTTGCAACCGAAGCAGCAGGGGAACCCGCAGTTAGGCGTGAGATCAATGACTTTCGACGACTCAGAGGGCCGCACGTTGTTGGCGGCACTGGATTTCGTCTACACAGTGGCGGCGAGCGATATCTCCACGCAGGGAATCGCGTTCCTTGCGAACCAGTTGAGCGTGGGAACGAACGAGAGCATCCGCGCGACGGGAACTCAGTATGACGCGAGCCTGGTATTCGCCGCGGTTGATCACGACGCGTCCCACAAGGTGGATGGGGTCCTGCCCAAACTGGCTGCGACCGACCCGGTCCTGGTGACCTCGTCGGCTGGGACGGATAACACCTACGCGATCAGCGCCGTAATCGATATCACCGCAACGTTCACCGAGGCGGTTACAGTGACGACAGCAGGCGATCCGGTGGCGGGACCGCGCCTTACGTTCACGCTTGGGACTGCGGCGAAGCACGCGGTATACCAATCAGGCGGCGGCACGACGGCGCTGGTGTTCCGCTACACGGTGATGGATGGCGATGCGGACGGCGACGGCATATCAGTCGGCGCGAACGCGCTGTCCCTGAACGGCGGTGCGATCGCGGACGCTGCTGGGAATGCGGCGACAGCCACGCTGATCGAGCATTCGCCGCTCACCGCGCTCACCAGCCACAAGGTGGATGGGGTGCGCCCGAGGGTTTTGAGTGCAACGGCGGCCGGCAGGACGTTGAGGGTGACTTTCAGCGAGCCGCTGGGGACGGCGGCGAACCTGGCGAACATCGCCTTCGCGGTGAAGAAGACGCCGCAGAACGGCAGTGAGACCAGTGTGGGCCTGAGCGGTTCGCCAACGATAAGCGGTGCGGCGCTGACGCTGACTTTGGCGAGCGACGTACTGGCGACCGACACCGGGGTCAAGGTTAGCTACGTGAAGCCGACAACGGGCACGGGAAACCGGCTCGTCGATGCGGTCGGCAATGAGGTGGCAAGCTTTGCAGACGTGACGGTCGGGGACGGCAGGCCGGGCGCGCCGGCGGCGCCGACGGTGACGGCGACGGACAGCCCAACCAGCCTGCGAGTCAGTTGGACGGCACCGGACATGACCGGCAAGCTGCCGATAACGGGCTACGACATCCGCTGGTTCAAGGGCAGCAGCAATCCGGCCCAGAACTCGCAGTGGACCGGACACGACCACGAAGGCACCGGGACCAGAACGACCATTACCGGGCTAGAACCGGACAGCGTCTACCAGGTGCAGGTGCGGGCGGAGAACGCCGGTGGAGAGGGCATCTGGTCGGCCTCACGCCAGGGCCGTACGTCATCGACGTCGGCGCCACTAAATTGCGGACGCAACTCGATTATCCAAGACTGGTTCAGTTCGGTAACGTCGAACACAAACTCGATCACCATCACCCTGAACACGCCCCTCCCCGACTATGATCGCAATCATAGATTAGATCTTAGTGTCTGTGCACCTGAGGGGACCGATGGCCGGTACACGTCTTACTCGGTTCTCGTGATTGCTACACCTGTCGCGCAAAGCTACACGATCGAGAGTAGTACTGAAATTGGACAAGTTGTCCTGCAACCGAACACTGACTATTGGGTGCGTGTACGAGGCGGCTACGGCGCCTTTGGAAGCTCGTGGCACTACATCCGCACCAAGGCTAACCTTGCGCCGAGTTTCGGTTCGGACGCGCCGGCGACGCTGGAGGTGACCGAGAACAGCGTCGCAGGCACGGTGGTGGGTACGGTGGTGGCGACGGACTCGAACACCGAAGACACGCTGACCTATTCGCTGACCAGCCAGGCGAGCGGCGGTACCGACCACGAGTCGTTCGACATCGATGCGGAGGGCCGGATCACGGTGGCGGCCGGCACGACACTGGACCGTGAAACGCAGTCGAGCTACGCGCTCAGCGTGCAGGTGCATGACGGGCAGAACGCCAAGGGCGAAGAGGACACCACGATTGACGCGTCCCACGACCTGATCGTCACATTGACGAACGTGGTGGAGGTGAGCTCGGTCGAGCTGATATCGACGCCGGCGGAGGGGCAGAACGAAACCTACAAGATTGGCGACACGGTGCGGGCGCGGGTGACGTTCGACGCGGCAGTGGACGTGACCGGCAACCCGGTACTGAAGCTGCAGTTCGATCCGAATTTCGGTGAGAAGTCGATGGCCTTCGACACCTCCAAGGGCCGGACAAACGTAACGGCGCTGGAGTTCACCTACGAGGTGGTGGCGAACAACCTCTCCACGCAGGGCATCGCGTTCTTCGCGAACAAGCTGAGCGTGGGAACGGACGCGAGCATTCGCGTGGCTGGAACACAGGAGGACGCGATCCTGTCGTTCGCCAAGGTGGACCACAACCCGTCCCACAAGGTGGACGGGGCTCTGCCTGCGCTGATCACGACGGCCCGTGCGGTCTGGGTGAACTCGTCGCCGGGGCCGGATGGTGCCTATGCGATCGACGACACTATCGACATCACCGCAACGTTCACTGAGGCGGTGACGGTGACCACGACGGGCAATCCGGTGGTGGGGCCGCGCCTTGCGTTCACGCTGGGGACTGCGACGAAGCACGCGGTGTACCAATCGGGCAGTGGCACAACGACGCTGGTGTTCCGCTACACGGTGATGGTGGGCGATGCGGACGGCAACGGTATATTTGTCAGCGCGAACGCACTCGCACTGAACGGCGGCGTGATCACGGATGCGGCCGGGAACGTAGCCCAGATTGAGCATACGGCAGTATTGTTCGGCGGCCACAATGTGGACGGGGTGCGCCCTTCGGTGACAGGCGCGGGGGTGGACGGCACGAAGCTGAGGGTGAGGTTCAGCGAGGCACTGGGGTCGGCGAACCTTGCGAACGGCGACTTCGCGGTGAAGAAAACGCCGCAGAATGGTAGCGAGACCAGCGTGGGCTTGAGCGGCTCGCCGGCGATCAGCGGTAGCACGTTGACGCTGACCTTGGCGAGCGAGGTGCTGGCGAGCGACAGCGCCGTGAAGGTGAGTTACGTGAAGCCGACGATAGGTACGGGCAACCGGGTCATTGATGCTGTCGGCAACGAGTCGGCGAGCTTTGCCAATGTGGCGGTTGAACGGTTCGCGAAGGTATCCGAGGTCAAACTGGTGTCGACGCCGACGCTGGACCTGGATGACGACAGCACGGCAGAGACATACAGGGTGGGCGACACTGTGCGGGCAAGGGTGACCTTTGACGCGGCGGTGGACGTGAGGGGCAATCCCGTACTGAGGCTGCAGTTCGCCCCGAATTCTGGTGAGAGATCGATGGTCTTTGACCACACCCGGGGCCGGACGAACGTAACGAGACTGGAGTTCACCTATGTGGTGGCGGCCGGCGATCTCTCCACGCAGGGCATCGCGTTCTTTGCGAACAAACTGAGTGCGAGCAACGGGGCGAGCATACGCGTGGCGGGCACGCAGGTAAACACAAGTCTTGCGTTCGCCAAGGTGGAGCACAATGCAGCCCACAAGGTGTACGGGATTGTGCCTGTGCTGATTGCGACCAACCCGGTCTCGGTGACCTCATCAGCGGGAACTGACAGCAACTATGTGATCGGCGACACGATTGACTTCACGGCGACGTTCGACACGGCGGTGACGGTAACAACCGTCGGCAACCCGACGGCGGGGCCGCGTCTAGCGTTCAGGCTGGGGGCCGCAACGAAGCATGCGGTGTACCACTCGGGTGGCGGCACGGCAGCGTTGGTGTTCCGCTACACGGTGATGGAAGGCGATGCGGACAGCGATGGCATATCGGTCGGCAGGAACGCACTGTCGCTGAACGGCGGCGCGATCGTGAACGCGGTGGGTAACCCGGCGCAGCTTGGGCATTCGGCGATTGCCACGCTCACCAACCACAAGGTGGACGGAGTGCCCCCGACGGTGACGAACGCAGCGGCGGCTGGCACGGCGCTGAGGTTGGCGTTCAGCAAACCGCTGGGGGCGGCGTCGAACCTTGCGAACGGCGCCTTCGCGGTGAAGAGGAACGGGAGTGTGGTGAACCTGAGCGGCTCGCCGACCATCCGCGCAAACGGGGTAACGTTGACGCTGGCGAGCGGCGTGACGGCGGCCGATACCGTGACGGTGAGCTATGTGAAGCCGACGGCGGGCATGGACAACCGGCTTGTCGACACGGTAGGTAACGAAGTGGCGAACTTTACTGATATGACGGTCGGGGACGGCAGACCGGGTGCACCAGCGAGACCGACGGTGGCGACGCTCACGCCGAGCACCCTGCGCGTGACCTGGACAGCGCCGGACATGACCGGCAAGCCAGCGATCACGGGATACGACGTTCGCTGGTTCAAGGGCAGCCAAGATTCAGCAGTGCCCTCCCAGTGGACCGGGCACCACCATACCGGGACCGGAACCCGCACGACCGTAACCGGGCTGGAGCCGGGCAGCACCTATCGGGTGCAGGTGCGGGCGAAGACAGCGGTCGGCGAGGGCGACTGGTCCGTTTCGGGCTCCGGCAGCACATCGTCGACGTCGCCACCGGTGACGAATTGCCCGTCGTCAGGCAGTACCGACAGATGGTTCGCATCGGTTTCGTCCGCCTCTTCGAAGACGATCAACTTCACCTTCAGCACTCCTCTCCCGCGCAACAATGAGAATGATTTTGCTTCTTCCTTCGTTGACGTCTGTTGGCCGGTGTCATTCGGTTCGAACAGTTACAGGCGCACGAGATGGGCTGCTCACACCCCGACAGCTCGCGCGGGCACAAGCGGTACGATTACCGGACATGGTACCCAAGGCACAGGCCAGAGTGGCTGGAAATCCCTGCAGGCGGGCACCGACTACTGGGTGCGTTTCCGGCACAACGACAATAATATTCCTACGGGTCCCTGGCACCACGTCAGCACCAAGCCCAACTTCGTGCCGGCCTTCGGATCGAACGCACCGACAGCATTCACCGTGCTCGAGAACAGCGCCGCGGGCACGGCGGTGGGTACGGTGGCGGCGACGGACCGGAACGCCGAAGACACGGTAAGCTATTCGCTGGCCAGCCAGGCGAGCAATAGCACCGATCACGAGTCGTTCACCATCGACTCCAACGGCCGGATCACGGTGGCGAACGACACGGTGCTGGACCACGAGACGCAGTCGAGGTACACGCTCGTCGTGCAGGTGCATGACGGCCGAAACGCCGCGGGCAATCCGGACACAACAGTGGATGCGTCCCACGACGTGACCGTCACGGTGACGAACGCGTCGGAGGTAACCGCGGTCGATCTGATTTCGACACCACCGGAGGGGCAGAACGATACCTACAGACCGGGTGACACGGTGCGGGCGCGGGTAACGTTCGAAACAGCAGTGGACGTGACGGGCAGTCCAGTGCTGAAGCTGGATTTAGATCCAGCGGACGGGGGCGAGAAGTCGATGATCTTCGACGCCGCCGGGGGTCGGACGAACGTGACGACGCTGGGATTCGCTTACGTGGTGGCGGAGGGCGATCTCTCCCCGCAGGGTATCGGTTTCGCCGCGAACAAGCTGAGCGTGGGCCCAGGAGCGAGCATCCGCGTGGCGGGAACGCAACAGGACGCCCCTTTGTCGTTCGCCGCGATCGACCACAATCCGTCCCACAAGGTGGACGGAGTCCTGCCGGCGCTGGTTGCGACCGATCCGGTCGCGGTAACCTCGTCGGCGGGGACGGACAACACCTATGTGATTGGCGACGCGATCGACATCACCACAACGTTTACCGAGGCGGTGACGGTGATCACGTCAGGCGACCCTGTGACGGGGCCGCGCCTTGCGTTCACGCTGGGGACCGCGACGAAACACGCGGTGTACCACTCGGGCACCGACACGACGGCGCTGGTGTTCCGCTACACCGTGGCGGAAGGCGATGAGGACGCGGACGGCGTCTCGGTCGGCGGGAACGCGCTGTCGCTGAACAGCGGCGCGATCGCGGACGCGGCGGGGAATGCGGCGCAGCTCGGGCATGCGGCACTCGCCGCGCTCACCGATCACAAGGTGGATGGGGTGCGCCCGACGATGACGGGCGCGGTGGTGGACGGTACGGCGCTGGGGGTGACGTTCAGCGAAGCGTTGGGAACGGCGAGCCTCGCGAACGGTGTCTTCACGGTGAAGAAATCGTCCGGTGGCAGCGAGACCACGGTGACGTTGAGCGGCTCGCCGGCCATCAGCGGCAACACGCTGACGCTGACTCTGGCGAGCGCGTTGGCAGCGACCGACACCGGTGTGAAGGTGAGCTACACGAAGCCGACGACGGGGACGGGCAACCGGCTAGTCGATGTGGCCGGCAACGAGGCGCAGAGTTTTACCAATCGGGCGGTGACGCGAATCGCGAAGGTGAGCGCGGTCAAGCTGGTGTCGGTGCCGACGGTAGACTCGGACAGCGACAACACTGCAGAGACCTACAAGGTTGGCGACACGGTACGGGCGCGGGTGACGTTCGACGCGGCAGTGGACGTGGTGGGCAACCCGGTGCTGAAGCTGCGGTTCGCCCAGGATTCAGGGGAAAAGTCGATGACCTTCGACGACTCCAAGGGCCGGACGAACGTGACGGCGCTGGAGTTCACCTACGAGGTGGTGGCGGACGATCTTTCCACGCAGGGCATCGGGTTTGCAGCAAACAAGCTGAGCGCGGGTCAGGGAGTAAGCATCCGGTCGGCCGGGACACAGAAGGACGCGCTCCTGTCTTTCGCTGCGGTGGGCCACAACGCGGCCCACAAGGTGGACGGAGTCGTGCCTGTGCTGATTGCGACAGACCCGGTCTCGGTAACCTCGTCGGCGGGGACTGACAACACCTATGCGATCGGCGACACGATCGATTTCACGGCGACGTTCGACACAGCGGTGACGGTGACGACTGTTGGCGATCCGGTGACAGGGCCGCGCCTGGCGTTCAGGCTGGGGGCTGCAACGAAGCACGCGGTTTACCACTCGGGCGGCGGCACGGCGACGTTGGTGTTCCGCTACACAGTGTTGGAGGGCGATGCGGATGGCGACGGAATATCGGTCGGCAGGAATGCTCTGTCGCTGAATGGTGGTGCGATCGCGAACGCAACGGGGAACAGGGCGAGGCCCGCGGGGATGCAGAATCCGGCGCTAGCCGCGCTCGTCGACCACAAGATAGACGGGGTGCGCCCGTCGGTGACGGGCGCGGGGGTGTCCGGCAAGGCGTTGAGAGTGAGATTCAGCGAGCCTCTGGGGACGGCGGTAAGCCTCGCGAACGGCGACTTCACGGTAAAGAAAACGTCCGGCGGCAGCGAGACCACGGTGACGTTGAGCGGTTCACCGGCTATCGATGGCAACACGCTGACGCTGACCCTGGCAAGCGAGTTGGCGGCAAGCGACACAGATGTGACGGTGAGCTATATAAAGCCGACGGCGGGTACGGGGAACCGGCTGGTCGATGCCGTCGGCAACGAGGCGCAGAGCTTTGCCAATCAGGCGGTTACACCGGTCACGGGCGTGATCGAACTGGTGTCGAAGCCGAAGGCGGACACGGACGGTGACGGTGCGGTCGACACCTACAAGGTAGGCGACAAGGTGCGGGCGCGGGTGACGTTTGACTCTGCGGTGGACGTGACGGGCCGTCCGGTACTGAAGCTGCGGCTCGCCCCGGATTCCGGTGAAAAGTCCATGACCTTCGACGCCTCCAAGGGTCGGACGAACGTGACGGCGCTTGAGTTCACCTGGACCGTGGCGAAGGGCGACCTCTCTACCGTGGGCATCGGGTTCGATGCGAACAAGCTGAGCGTAGGCAACGGGGCGAGCATCCGCGTGGCGGGAACGCAGCAGAACGCGAGCTTGGCGTTCGCCGCGGTCGACCACAACACGGCCCACAAGGTTGACGGGGTCCTGCCTGCGCTGATTGCGACCAATCCGGTCGCGGTAACCTCGTCGGCGGGGCCGGACAAAACCTACGTGCGCGGCGACGCGATCGACATAACCGCGACTTTCACCGAACCGGTGACTGTGACGACGGTCGGCAATCCGGTGACGAAGCCAACTTTCCTATTTTACCTCGGCGGTTTGTGGGAATTCGACGATGCAAGATTTGCGGTGTACCGCTCGGGCAGTGGCACGAACAGGGTGGTGTTCCGCTACACAGTGGCGGCGGGCGATTTGGACACTGACGGTATATTTTTCCTCGGAAGCAGTATTTCGTTAGGAAACGGCGAAAAATTCGCCGATGCGGCGGGGAATGAGGCAACGGTCACGCAGCTTCAGGACTATAGCTTGGGTCCGCTCGCCAACCACAAGTTGAACGGTAGCCGGACAGACTCCGACTCGCCGCCGCTGTTCTTGAGCGCCTCGGTCGATGGCGCGACGCTCGTCCTGACCTACAACGAGGATCTGGACGAGGAATCGGAACCGGTAGCGGGCGCTTTTACGGTAAAGGTGAACGGAAGTGCGGTGAATCTTGTAGCGTCCGATCCGGTGGCGGTGTCCGGTACCGAGGTGACACTGACGCTTGCCGAGGCGGTTTCCGGTGGACAGACGGTAAAGGTGAGCTACGCGGTACCGTCAACGGATCCGATTCAGGATCCCGACGGCAACGACGCGGATGGTCTCTCCGACCAGGACGTGACAAATGAATCGGCCACCATTGACACCAGCGTGGCGGCGCCGACCTTCAGCCCTGTTGACGGCGCTCGTGTGAAGGACGCTATGGCCAACATCACGCTGACTTTCGCCGAAGCACTCCGCAAGGACGCGGACGGTACGGCACTGGCCGACAGCGACCTCGCCGCCATTCTGACGCTTAAGACGGACGACGAAAACGGCACGGCCATCGCCTTCACAGCCACCATCGACGCAGCGAAGGAGGTCATCACCATCAACCCAACGACGGACCTGGCCGAGGGCGACGTTTACGTGGCGATCACGGACGGATACTTCGACGAAGCGGGAAACCAAGGGGCGGCGGCTAGCGCCACCTTCACCGTCGATACCACCGCGCCGGCGGCGCCGACCTTCAGCCCGGCCGACGGCACCACGGTGAGCAATGCGACGGGGAACATCACCCTGACCTTCACCGAGGCCATTCACAAGGACGCCAGCGGCGGGGACTTCGACAGCACCGGCCTCGCCAGCATTCTGACGCTGAAGACGACCGATGCTAACGGTACCGACATCGCCTTTTCGGCAGTACTCGGCACCGATAAGACGGTCATCACCATCACCCCGGACAGCGCCTTGGCCGAGGGCGATGTCTACGTCGCGATCTCGGCCGAGCACTACGACGAGGCTGGTAACAAGGGGGCGGCGGCCAGCGCCACCTTCACCGTAGACCTCAGCGTGGCGGTACCGACCTTCAGCCCCGCCGACGATGCCCGGGTGAAGGACACGGGGACCGTCATCACGCTCAGCTTCGACGAGGCGATCAGCAAGGACAGCAGCCGCGGCGACTTCAGCACCAGCGAGCTCGAGGGGATCCTGACACTGAAGACGGGCAGTGCCAGCGGTGCGGACATCGGTTTTTCGGCGACACTCGACGCGGCCAAGACGGTCATCACCATCACCCCGGACAGCGCCCTGGTCGAGAGTGCGGTTTACGTGGCGATCAGCAACGACTACTTCGACGAGGCGGGCAATCAGGGGTCAGCGGCGAACGCCACCTTCACCGTCGACACCACTGCACCGGCGGCGCCGACCTTCAGCCCGGCCGACGGCACCACGGTGAGCAATGCGACGGGGAACATCACCCTGACCTTCACCGAGGCCATCCACAAGGACGCCAGCGGCGGGGACTTCGACGGCACCAGCCTCGCCAACATTCTGACGCTGAAGACGACCGACGCGGATGGCACCGACATTGCTTTCTCGGCGGCTCTCGGCACCGACAAGACGGTCATCACCATCGACCCGACTAACGCTCTGGCCGATGGTGACATCTACGTCGCGCTCTCGGCTGAGCACTACGACGAGGCTGGCAACAAGGGGGCGCAGACCAGCGCCACCATCACCGTCGACACCACCGCCCCGGCGGCGCCGACCTTCAGCCCGGCCGACGGCGACCGGGTGGCCAACGCGACGGGGAACATCACCCTGACCTTCACCGAGGCCATTCACAAGGACGCCAGCGGCGGGGACTTCGACAGCACCAGTCTCGCCAATATTCTGACGCTGAAGACGACCGATGCGGACGGCACCGACATTGATTTCTCGGCGGCACTCGGCACCGACAAGACGGTCATCACCGTCGACCCGGCCGCCGATCTCACCGAGGGCGCAATCCATGTAGCGATCTCGAACGCCTGGTTCGATGAGGCGGGCAATCGGGGAGCGGCAGCGAATGCCACCTTCACCGTCGACACCAGCGCGCCAACGGTGACGAGCGCGACCGTGGACGGCGACACGATCGAGTTGACCTGGTCCGAGACGCTGGATGCCGCCTCGAAGCCGGACGCCGACGATTTCGCGGTGAAGGTGGGCGGCAGCGCGACGACCCTTGCGAGCATCACTCCGGTGTCGATCACCGGCCGCGTGGTGACGCTGACCCTGGCGTCGGTCGTGAGTCCCGACGAGGAAGTGGTCCGGGTGACCTACACCGAGGATCAGCATCCCATCCGTGACGCGGTTGGAAACAAGGCAGCTTCCTCGGTCACCTGGACAGTGGACAACAAGACCCTCCTGGCCGCGCCGACCTTCACGGCCGGTGACGCCGTGACGTTCACGATCGAGGAGAACGCCGCGGCCGGGACTGTCGTCGGCACCCTGTCGGTGGAGAACCGGCGCGGTGCGCTCACCTTCTCGCGGACCAGTACCGGGATCGACCACGAGTCTTTCGCCGTCGATGCTGCGGGCCGCGTCACGGTGGCGCCCGGAGCCGAGTTGGACTACGAGACGCAGCAGAACTACTCGATTACCGTGAGCGTGACCGACGGCAGGGACGGCACCGGGAACCCTGAACCTGCCGGAATGGAGACTGTCGACGACACGATCGCGGTGACGATCGCGGTCACGAATGTGGATCTGCCGGGCGTGCCCCTGATCGTACCCTTCCTCGATGGCAGCAAGTCCAAGGGCGGAGAAGCGCTCGACGGGGCTATTCGAATCGTCTGGAATCCACCGACCGGCGGGTCAGCAGCCACCAAATACCGCGTCTACTGGTGGCGGACCAGCGACTACTCCGGCACAGTCGCGCACAAGGATGTCAAAGCCCTGGCGGACCAGCAGAACTATGTCATTACCGGGCTTACGAACGGAGTGAGCTACGGCGTTTCGCTGACGGCGCGAAACAGCGAGGGAGAGAGCCTGTTCGTGCCGGACAACGCCCCGGTTTCGAGCCTTCCCTATCCCGACGCACAGGCCGAAACCTTCACTGTGACGCCCACCGCTGGCACCGGTTTCAGAGCGAATCGGACGCCGCGGCGTCTGCGGGTGTCGGCGGCGGAGGCAGGCAGCCTGCTCGTTCAGTGGGATGCGCCGGGCAACACCGCCAACTTTGTGGCTGGCTACGAGATCGCGTGGACATCTTCCACATCGTTCGTCGGTGCGCCGACCGAGCGTGTGGATACGGACTCGCGCAGCCAAACCGTCACGGGGCTGACCGGCGGACAGGACTATCGGCTGAGGGTTTCGACGATCTACAGGATGAACGCCGGAGCTGAGGGCGAGTTCACCGCGCCAGCCTTCGTTTCGGCGACGGCTCTCTCCAGCCCGTCCGCGGTCACGGACCTAAGGGTCGAGGCGGGCAACGGGGAGGTGCGTCTGCGCTGGGCGCCGCCCGCGAGCGACGGTGGCCTGCCCCTCGCGCGTTACGAGGTGCGTTGGGGAGCTTCCGGCGAGACACCCGCCGGCGTGGTGAACGTGGGGCTTGCCAGGCAGTATGCGGTGACCGGGTTGACGAACGGGCAGGAATATGAGGTTCAGGTCCGCGCCGTGAACCGCGGCACCGACCCGAACCCTGGCGGCGGTGGGACTGCGCGCAGTTTCGAGGGCCGGTTTGCCTCCGTTTCCGCGACACCCAACATGCCGCCGACCTCCACGGATGTGGTAAGGACGACGCAGACGGATACCGATCTTACTCTTGGCACTGCGGACTTTCCGTTCACCGACGCGGGCGACACGCTGGCGGCGGTGAGAGTAGTGGCGCTGCCGGCCGCGGCACACGGCGTCCTGTACTTCGGCAACCCTCGCAGGACGGTGTCCGCTTTCGATCGGATCGTGACCGGCAACCTCGACGCGCTGGTCTTCGCGCCGGCGGCGGGCTTCGTCGGCACGGTCTCGTTCAGGTTCAGGGTGGAGGATTCGCGCGGTGCCTTGTCGGGCACCAATACCTTCTACGTCAAGGTGCAGAATGCTCCGCCGGCGACCGCGAAGAGGGTCCTGCTCGGCGTGTCGCTGGTCTCGGACCCAGGTGCCGATGAGACCTATGCGGTCAGCGACAAGATCAGGGTGCGGGCGACATTTAACGAATTCGTCCAGCTGCAGGCCGGCAGCAGTGACAATATCAGGGCGAAACTGGTTTTCGTGAACGGCACCAGCCGGGTGGAGAAACATGCGACCTATGACCGTGGCGACGGGACGAGCAGCCTCGAGCTGACCTACACGGTCGCGGCGGGGGACGTGGCGCCGGACGGCGTCGGTATCGTTGCAAATTCGCTCACAGGCGTTGAAGACACTTCCACCAGTCTCGGCGTCGAACTGAGCCACGTCGCGGCGGCTGAGGCCACCGGCCACAAGGTGGACGGGGTGGTGCCCCGCGTCACGGTTGCGCCGGCGCTCGTCTCAACCCCGTCGGCCAGCGGCATCTACGGACGGGGCGAACACATCGATGTGGTGCTGACGTTCTCAGAGCCGATGGCCGTCAACGGGGCGCCGAGTCTCGGAGTGCTGGTGGGTTCCGAGACACGGACGGCGATCTACCGTACCGGCAGCGGAACGGTGACGCTGACCTTCCGCTACACGGTGGTCGCGGCGGACGCGGATGCGGACGGAGTCTCGGTGCCGGCCGGTGCAGTGACCCTGGGCACCGGCGGAGCGCTCACCGATGGTGCCGGCAACGAGGCGACGCTGACCTACACCACGCTGGCGGCGCAGGCTGCGCACAAGGTGAAGGCCAACGCCGCGCCGACGGTAGCGAATGCCATTTTGGACCAGGCTACGGAGACGGGTACAGCGTTCAACTTCCGGTTCGCGGAGAACACCTTCGCCGATACAGACGGCGACACGCTGAGCTACGCGGCGACCAAGGGCGACGGTAGCGCGCTGCCGGGCTGGCTCAGCTTCACGGCGGACACGCGGACCTTTTCGGGCACGCCGCAGACGACGGACGCAGGCACGGTCACCGTGAAGGTGACGGCGGACGACGGCAACGGCGGTACAGTGAGCGACAGATTCGACATCGCGGTGTCGGTGGCCGACACCACCGCGCCGACGGTGACCTTCAGCCCGACCGACGGTGCCCGGGTGAAGGACACGGGGACCGTCATCACGCTGAGCTTCGACGAGGTGATCAGCAAGGACAGCAGCCGCGGCGACTTCGACACCAGCGAGCTTGAGGGGATCCTGATGCTGAAGACGGACGACGAGAACGGCACGGACATCGATTTCTCGGCGGTACTCGACGCGGCCGGGAAGGTCATTACCATCACCCCGGACAACGCCCTGGTCGAGGGCGACGTTTACGTGTCGATCAGCAACGGCTACTTCGACGCCCGCGGCAACCAGGGGGCGGCGGCCAGCGCCACCTTCACCGTTGACACCACCGCCCCGGCGGCGCCGACCTTCAGCCCGGCCGACGGCACCACGGTGAGCAATGCGACGGGGAACATCACCCTGACCTTCACCGAGGCCATTCACAAGGACGTCAGCGGCGGGGCCTTCGACGGCACCAGCCTCGCCAACATTCTGACGCTGAAGACGACCGATGCGGGCGGCACCGACATCGCCTTTTCGGCGACACTCGGCACCGATAATACGGTCATCACCATCGACCCGACCAACGCACTGGTCGAGGGCGACGTCTATGTCGCGATCTCGGCCGAGCACTACGACGAGGCTGGCAACAAGGGGACACAGGCCAGCGCCACCTTCACCATCGATACCACCGCGCCAGGGATACCGACCTTCAGCCCCGTCGACGATGCCCGGGTGAAGGACACGGGGATCGTCATCACGCTGAGCTTCGACGAGGCGATCAGCAAGGACAGCAGCCGCGGCGACTTCAGCACCAGCGAGCTTGAGGGGGTCCTGACGCTGAAGACGGACGACGAGAACGGCACGGACATCGATTTCTCGGCGGTACTCGACGCGGCCGGGAAGGTCATCACCATCACCCCGGACAACGCCCTGGTCGAGGGCGACGTTTACGTGTCGATCAGCAACGGCTACTTCGACGCCCACGGCAACCAGGGGGCGGCGGCAGCGCCACCTTCACCGTTGACACCACCGCCCCGGTGGCGCCGACCTTCAGCCCGGCCGACGGCACCACGGTGAGCAATGCGACGGGGAACATCACCCTGACCTTCACCGAGGCCATTCACAAGGACGTCAGCGGCGGGGACTTCGACGGCACCAGCCTCGCCAACATTCTGACGCTGAAGACGACCGATGCGGGCGGCACCGACATCGCCTTTTCGGCGACACTCGGCACCGACAAGACGGTCATCACCATCGACCCGACCAACGCACTGGCCGAGGGCGACGTCTACGTCGCGATTTCGGCCGAGCACTACGACGAGGCTGGCAACAAGGGGGCACAGGCCAGCGCCACCTTCACCGTCGACCTCAGCGTGGCGGTGCCGACTTTCAGCCCCGTCGACGATGCCCGGGTGAAGGACACGGGGACCGTCATCACGCTGAGCTTCGACGAGGCGATCAGCAAGGACAGCAGCCGCGGTGACTTCAGCAACAGCGAGCTTGAGGGGGTCCTGACGCTGAAGACGGGCAGCGCCGTCGGTGCGGACATCGATTTTTCGGCGGTACTCGACGCGGCCGGGAAGGTCATCACCATCACCCCGGACAACGCCCTGGTCGAGGGCGACGTTTACGTGTCGATCAGCAACGGCTACTTCGACGCCCACGGCAACCAGGGGGCGGCGGCCAGCGCCACCTTCACCGTTGACACCACCGCCCCGGCGGCGCCGACCTTCAGCCCGGCCGACGGCACCACGGTGAGCAATGCGACGGGGAACATCACCCTGACCTTCACCGAGGCCATTCACAAGGACGTCAGCGGCGGGGCCTTCGACGGCACCAGCCTCGCCAACATTCTGACGCTGAAGACGACCGATGCGGGCGGCACCGACATCGCCTTTTCGGCGACACTCGGCACCGATAATACGGTCATCACCATCGACCCGACCAACGCACTGGTCGAGGGCGACGTCTACGTCGCGATCTCGGCCGAGCACTACGACGAGGCTGGCAACAAGGGGGCACAGGCCAGCGCCACCTTCACCGTCGACCTCAGCGTGGCGGCGCCGACCTTCAGCCCCGTCGACGATGCCCGGGTGAAGGACACGGGGACCGTCATCACGCTCAGCTTCGACGAGGCGATCAGCAAGGACAGCAGCCGCGGCGACTTCAGCACCAGCGAGCTTAAGGGGGTTCTGACGCTGAAGACGGACGACGAGAACGGCACGGACATCGATTTTTCGGCGGTACTCGACGCGGCCAGGAAGGTCATCACCATCACCCCGGACAACGCCCTGGTCGAGGGCGACGTTTACGTGTCGATCAGCAACGGCTACTTCGACGCCCGCGGCAACCAGGGGGCGGCGGCCAGCGCCACCTTCACCGTTGACACCACCGCCCCGGCGGCGCCGACCTTCAGCCCGGCCGACGGCACCACGGTGAGCAATGCGACGGGGAACATCACCCTGACCTTCACCGAGGCCATTCACAAGGACGTCAGCGGCGGGGCCTTCGACGGCACCAGCCTCGCCAACATTCTGACGCTGAAGACGACCGATGCGGATGGTACCGACATTGGCTTCTCAGCGACACTCGGCACTGATAATACGGTCATCACCATCGACCCGACCAACGCCCTGGTCGAGGGCGACGTCTATGTCGCGATTTCGGCCGAGCACTACGACGAGGCTGGGAACAAGGGGGCGCAGGCCAGTACCACCTTCACCGTCGACCTCAGCGTTGCGGCGCCGACCTTCAGCCCGGCCGACGATGCCCGGGTGAAGAACACGGCGACCACCATCACGCTCAGCTTCGACGAGGCGATCAGCAAGGACAGCAGCCGCGGCGACTTCAGCACCAGCGAGCTTGAAGGGATACTGACACTGAAGACGACCGATGCGGACGGCACCGACATTGATTTCTCGGCGGCATTCGACGCGGCCAGGAAGGTCATCACCATCACCCCGGACAGTGCCCTGGCCGAGGGTGCTGTCTACGTGGCGATCAGCAACGGCTACTTCGACGCCCGCGGCAACCAGGGGACGACGGCCAGCGCCACATTCACCGTTGACACCACCGCCCCGGCGGCACCGATCTTCAGTCCGGCCGGCGGCACCACGGTGAGCAATGCGACGGGGAACATCACCCTGACCTTCACCGAGGCCATTCACAAGGACGCCAGCGGCGGCGACTTCAGCACCAGCGAGCTTGAGGGCATCCTGACGCTGAAGACGGACGATGCGGGCGGCACCGACATTGATTTCTCGGCGTTACTCGACGCGGCCAGGAAGGTCATCACCATCGACCCGACCAACGCCCTGGCCGAGGGCGACGTCTATGTCGCGATTTCGGCCGAGCACTACGACGAGGCTGGGAACAAGGGGACACAGGCCAGTGCCACCTTCACCGTCGACCTCAGCGTGGCGGCGCCGACCTTCAGCCCGGCTGACGGCGCCCGGGTGAAGGACACGGGGACCGTTATCACGCTGAGCTTCGACGAGGCGATCAGCAAGGACAGCAGCGGCGGCGACTTCAGCACCAGCGAGCTTGAGGGCATCCTGACGCTGAAGACGGACGATGCGGACGGCACCGACATTGATTTCTCGGCGGCATTCGACGCGGCCAGGAAGGTCATCACCATCACCCCGGACAGTGCCCTGGCCGAGGGTGCTGTCTACGTGGCGATCAGCAACGGCTACTTCGACGCCCGCGGCAACCAGGGGACGACGGCCAGCGCCACATTCACCGTTGACACCACCGCCCCGGCGGCGCCGACCTTCAGCCCGGCCGACGGCACCACGGTGAGCAATGCGACGGGGAACATCACCCTGACCTTCACCGAGGCCATTCACAAGGACGTCAGCGGCGGGGACTTCAACGGCACCAGCCTCGCCAACATTCTGACGCTGAAGACGACCGATGCGGGCGGCACCGACATCGCCTTTTCGGCGACACTCGGCACCGATAATACGGTCATCACCATCGACCCGACCAACGCACTGGTCGAGGGCGACGTCTACGTCGCGATCTCGGCCGAGCACTACGACGAGGCTGGCAACAAGGGGGCACAGGCCAGCGCCACCTTCACCGTCGACCTCAGCGTGGCGGCGCCGACCTTCAGTCCGGCTGACGGCGCCCGGGTGAAGGACACGGGGACCGTCATCACGCTGAGCTTCGACGAGGCGATCAGCGAGGACAGCAGCCGCGGCGACTTCGACACCAGCGAGCTTGAGGGGATCCTGACGCTGAAGACGGACGACGAGAACGGCACGGACATCGATTTCTCGGTGGTACTCGACGCGGCCGGGAAGGTCATCACCATCACCCCGGACAGTGCCCTGGTCGAGGGCGACGTTTACGTGTCGATCAGCAACGGCTACTTCGACGCCCGCGGCAACCAGGGGGCGGCGGCCAGCGCCACCTTCACCGTTGACACCACCGCCCCGGCGGCGCCGACCTTCAGCCCGGCCGACGGCACCACGGTGAGCAATGCGACGGGGAACATCACCCTGACCTTCACCGAGGCCATTCACAAGGACGTCAGCGGCGGGGACTTCAACGGCACCAGCCTCGCCAACATTCTGACGCTGAAGACGACCGATGCGGGCGGCACAGACATCGCTTTTTCGGCGACACTCGGCACCGACAAGACGGTCATCACCATCGACCCGACCAACGCACTGGTCGAGGGCGACGTCTACGTCGCGATTTCGGCCGAGCACTACGATGAGGCTGGCAACAAGGGGGCGCAGGCCAGCGCCACATTCACCGTCGATACCACCGCGCCAGGGATACCGACCTTCACCCCGGCCGACAGCACGACGGTGAACGATGCAGAGACGAACGTCACGCTGACCTTCGCCGAGGCGATCCACAAGGACGCCAGCGGCGGGGACTTCGACACCAGCGAGCTTGCGGGGATCCTGACGCTGAAGACGACCGACGCGGACGGTACCGACATCACTTTCTCGGCAGCACTTGGCACCGACAAGAAAGTCATCACCATCACCCCGGACCGCGCCCTGGTCGAGGGCGCTGTCTACGTGGCGATCAGCAACGGCTACTTCGACGCCCACGGTAACCAGGGGACGGCGGCCAGCGCCACCTTCACCGTCGACACCAGTGCGCCCACGGTGACGAGTGCGACCGTGGACGGCGACACGCTGACCTACACCGCGACCAAGGGCGACGGCAGTGCGCTGCCGGACTGGCTGACCTTCACGGCAGGCACCCGGACCTTTGGGGGCACGCCGCAGGCGGCCAACGCCGGCACGTTGACGGTGAAGGTGACGGCGAGCGATGGCGACGGCGGTGAGGTGAGCGACAGCTTCGACATCGCGGTGAATGCGGCGCCGACGGTGGCGAATGCGATTCCGAACCAGGCCTTGAAGCTGAACAAGGCGTTCAGCTACGAGTTCCCGGCCAACACCTTTGCCGATGCCAACAGCGACACACTGACTTACACCGCGACCAAGGGCGACGGCAGTGCGCTGCCGGACTGGCTGGGCTTCACGGCCTCCACGCGCACCTTCTCGGGCACGACGCCGGCGACGGCGGTCACGGTGACGGTGAAGGTGACGGCGAATGACGGCAAGGGCGGTACGGTGAGCGACACCTTCGACATCGCGGTATCGGTCAACAACGCACCGACGGTGGCGAACCCGATCACGAACCAGAGTGCGATGGCGGGCACGGCGTTCAGCCTCCAGTTCGCGGCCAACACCTTCGAGGACGCGGACGGCGACACGCTGACCTACACCGCGACCAAGGGCGACGGCAGTGCGCTGCCGGACTGGCTGACCTTCACGGCAGGCACCCGGACCTTTGCGGGCACGCCGCAGGCGGCCAACGCCGGCACGTTGACGGTGAAGGTGACGGCGAGCGATGGCGACGGCGGTGAGGTGAGCGACAGCTTCGACATTGCGGTGAATGCGGCGCCGACGGTGGCGAATGCGATTCCGAACCAGGCCTTGAAGCTGAACAAGGCGTTCAGCTACGAGTTCCCGGCCAACACCTTTGCCGATGCCAACAGCGACACACTGACTTACACCGCGACCAAGGGCGACGGCAGTGCGCTGCCGGACTGGCTGGGCTTCACGGCCTCCACGCGCACCTTCTCGGGCACGACGCCGGCGACGGCGGTCACGGTGACGGTGAAGGTGACGGCGAATGACGGCAAGGGCGGTACGGTGAGCGACACCTTCGACATCGCGGTATCGGCCAACAACGCACCGACGGTGGCGAACGAGATACCCAACCAGAGTGCGATGGCGGGCACGGCGTTCAGCCTCCAGTTTGCGGCGAACACTTTCGCCGATGCGGACGACGACACGCTGAGTTATGCGGCGACCAAGGGCGACGGCAGCGCACTGCCGGACTGGCTGGGTTTCACCGCTTCCACGCGCACCTTCTCGGGCACGCCGCAGGCGGCGAACGCCGGCACGTTGACGGTGAAGGTGACGGCGAGCGACGGCGACGGCGGCACGGTGAGCGACACCTTCGACATCGCGGTGAATGCGGCGCCGACGGTGGCGAACGAGATCCCGAACCAGGCCTTGAAGCTGAACAAGGCGTTCAGCTACGCCTTCCCGGCGAACACCTTTGCCGACGCCAACGGCGACACGCTGACTTACACTGCGACCAAGGGCGACGGCAGCGCACTGCCGGACTGGCTGGGTTTCACGGCCTCCACGCGCACCTTCTCGGGCACGACGCCGACGACGGCGGTCACGGTGACGGTGAAGGTGACGGCGGCTGACGGCAACGGCGGCACGGTGAGCGACACCTTCGACGTCGCGGTGTCGGCCAACAACGCACCGACGGTGGCGAACGAGATACCCAACCAGAGTGCGATGGCGGGCACGGCGTTCAGCCTCCAGTTTGCGGCGAACACTTTCGCCGATGCGGACGACGACACGCTGAGTTATGCGGCGACCAAGGGCGACGGCAGTACGCTGCCGGACTGGCTGACCTTCACGGCAGGCACCCGGACCTTTGCGGGCACGCCGCAGGCGGCGAACGTCGGTACGGTGACGGTGAAGGTGACCGCGAGCGACGGTGACGGCGGCACGGTGAGCGACACCTTCGACATCGCGGTGGACCCACTTGATACCGAGAATCCTGTCAATCCCAACCCGCCAAGAGGCGGACCCTCCAACGGGCTCCCGATAATCACCATCTCCGGCGGATCGGCAGTGACGGAGGGGACAGCGGCGAGCTTTACGGTGACGGCGAATCCGGCACCGGCTGCCGAACTGACCGTGAAATTGGTAGTGTCCGAAGCACCGGGCGATGACTATGTGGCGGCAACTGACGAGGGCGACAAAATGGTGTCAATCGCAGCTAACGCCACCACTGTCACCTATTCGGTACCGACGCAGGGCGACAGCATCGAGGAACTGGACGGCTCGGTTACGGTGACCGTGGCGGCCGGCACGGGGTACACTGTGGGGGCGATGTCCTCCGCCAGCGTGACGATCAACGACGACGACACAGGGCCGGGCGGGATGGCACCGGTGGTGACGACAGTAGAGATCGACGCGCAGAGCGAGAAAATCCTGACGCTGAGCTTCAATAAGAATCTTGTGGTGCCGGACGCATCGACGATTCAGAGTTTGCCCCAGATGTTCGTTCTTTCCGGTTACTACTATCAAGGGGTTCCGATCAGGAACATGTCGCCTAGCACGGTTACGGTCAGTGGATCGACGGTCACACTGACCGTCGATCATGTGCCTCCCCAAGGTCGGGAGGTCACGGTGAGCTACGACACCGCCGCTGGATCCCAATTAGGTCTCCAGGATCGCGCTGGCAACGCAGTGGCGAACTTCTCCATCGCAACGACGCGATCGGGGTCGCATCCGCCGATGCTGGAGTCGGCGCAAGTGGAGGGGACGGTACTCGTGCTGACGTTCGACAAGGCGCTCGACGAGAGTTCGGAGCCGGCGGGGAGCCGGTTCGGCGTTGGGAGCGCGTCAAACAAGATTACAGGCAAGGGCACAGCAACGGTCAAAGAAAAGCGGGTCAAAGTTACGCTTGCCTCGGCGGTGCCCACAAGTGGAACGGCGTACGTGTTCTACGAAAGGGGCGCTGAGACGAACCCGCTACGTGGCGCCTCCTCGGGACCGTATGTTGGGGGCATTGTGAATTTCCCGGCGACAGTGCTTGAGAAGAGTTTGCCGACGCTGGTCTCGGCCGACGTCGCCGGGACGACCCTCGTGCTCTACTACGGGGAGATGCTGGACACCGACTCAAAGCCGGCATCGAGCGACTTTACCGTGACCGCGGGAAGCGCTGCGCAGACGGTGAACAAGGTCTCGGTGGGCGAGAGTGCTGTGACGCTGACCTTGGGTGCTTCCGTGGCCACTGGGTCGGCGGTGACAGTGAGCTACACGGCGCCGTCCACGAACGCGATTCAGGACATCGCCGGTAACAAAGCGGCGAACCTGTCGGGCCAATCTGTGACCAACCATGGGCCCACCGATACCGATGCGCCCGATCTGGCGACGTCGGCGCCGGCAGTGGTGTCCGACAGGGTATTGACGCTCACCTGGGACAAGCCACTCGACCCGGCGGCGGTACCGGATAAATCGTCATTTACCATCTCGAATGTGTGGAAGACGGTCGAGAGCGTCACGGTGCGCGGCAAGAAGGTCGAACTCGGTCTGAGTGAGAATACGTATCCCTGTTCCCGGAGCTTCACGTTGAGCTACACGAAGCCGGAATCGAAAGCGCTTCGCAGCGTCTGGGGTGCGAATGCGGACGGATTCCAAGAGCAGGCAGTGACGAATGGAGCGGGCACCTGTACTTTACAATGGCTGGTCGATGCGCGGACCGGAAGTGTTGTCCTGAGAGGCAAGAAGCAGTTCGCAACTGACATAGACCCGCAGAAGGAATGGTTCACGGTGGCGGCCACAGGCGGGCCGGTGACAGTGACATCGGCGGCGTTTTCACCGGACGATCCGCAAGAACTGAAGCTTGGTGTGAACCGCGACTTCGCCGCGGACGAGACTGTGACCGTAAGCTACCGGCGTCCGCGGGGCGTGGCTGGACTGTGGGATGTGGACGGTAACCAGCTTGCGGACATAACAGACTGGCCGGTGGCGCATAAGGTAGAATCGCGCCCGGTGCTTTCGGTGGCCGATGCGCGGGCGCGAGAGGGAGTGGACGAGGTGGTCGCGTTTGAAGTTAGCCTGGACCGCGCTTTCACGAGTGCTGGACACCAAATAACGGCGAACTATGCGACTGCCAACGGGACGGCGAAGGCGGGCGAGGACTACACGGCGACTTCTGGCACGCTCACATTCGCGGCGGGCGAGCGAGTGAAGACTATCCGAGTGCCGATCCTCGACGATGGCCACGACGAGGGACACGAGACGTTCTTGCTGCGACTTTCCAACGTGGTTGGTGCGCAGGCGGGCGACCTGGAGGCGACGGGTACTATCGAGAATACGGACAAGATGCCGAAGGCATGGCTCGCGCGGTTCGGGCGCACGGTGGCCGAAGAGGTGGTCGATAGCGTGCAGGCAAGACTGAATGCGCCGCGCGCGGACGGCACCGAGGTGACACTCGGGGGCCAGACACTACCGTCGTGGACATCGAGATCGGAGGTCGATGCAGGTGTAGGCACCGAGATCAGCGGGGCCACATCAGCAGACGTCTACGAGGCGGCGGCAGCACGGCACGACGCGGAGCGACTGACGCAATGGTTCGCGGGGATTGAGGAGCGGGACAAAGACGCGGACGGAGTGAGCCGGAGCATGACCGGCCGCGAAGTGCTCAGCACAACGAGATTCTCGCTAACGGTGGCGCCGGAGGACGGCGGTACGTCGATGGCGCTTTGGGGCGGAGGAAATTCATCGTCGTTCAGCGGGCGCGACGGCACGTTCCGTGTTGAAGGCGAGATGACTTCGGCGACGCTCGGAGCGGACTGGCGCTCGGATCGATGGCTCCTAGGCGCTATGCTCAAGAAAAGTATCAGCGAGGGCAGCTATTCGGGCGACGGTGGCTCAGGAAAGGTCGAGAGCACGCTCACCGGCATCTACCCCTACGCGGCGGTCGATCTGAGTGCGCGTTTCCGGGCGTGGGCTGCGGCGGGGCTAGGAGAGGGCTCGCTGACTCTCACCCCGAAGAACCTGGAGGCCGGTGAGGATGATCCGGTGCTGGAGACGGACATGTCGCTCGGCATGATGGCATTCGGCGCCAAGGGCAACCTCGTCGAGCCCGCGACCGGGAGCGGTTTCCGACTCGACCTGGAGGCGGACGCGTACTGGGTGCGAACCTTCTCGGATAAGGTGTCGGGGCTGTCGGCGGCGCAAGCGGACGTCACGCGCCTGAGACTGAAACTCGACGGCGGCTACGTCTTCAAGCTTTCCGAGACAGGGTCTGGTAACGGCGGCAGGATGCTGGAGCCCACCTTCGAATTCGGGCTGCGCCACGACGGCGGCGATGCCGAGACCGGATGGGGCGTCGACATCGGTGTCGGTTTCCGGTGGTACGACCCTGCGCTCGGGCTCTCGGCCGAGATCGCGGGGCGGGGCCTGCTCGCCCACGAGGCGGCGGGGCTCAAGAATCGAGGCGTTTCCGGGTCGTTCGCTTGGGATCCGAATCCAGCGTCCGACCGCGGACCGTCGCTGTCATTGACACAGACAAAGGGTGCGCAGGCGACCGGTGGCGCGGATGCGCTGCTCGGGCGCGAGACGCTGGCTGATCTCGCGGACAACTATAAGGGGTTTGAGAACCGGCGGTTGGAGTTCAGACTAGGCTACGGTTTCCCGGTGCTCGGCGACCGGTTCACGGCAACCCCGGAACTGGGAGTCGCGCTCTCCGATGCCGCGCGAGAATACCGTTTGGGCTGGAAGCTCGGACAGGTATCGGGCGCGTCTTCGTCGATACAGCTCAGCGTTGAGGCGACCCGGACCGAGCCCGCCGAGAACACTGGAACGACACCTGAGCACAGGTACAGGATCGGGTTCAATTTCCAAACGAGGTTCTAGATAGCGGCGTGACCGGGGAGGATACTCTCAGCGGCGAGATCGGGGAACTGACTGAAGTTTATTCTATTTTCTAGGGGTGCGGAATCTACTAACTGGGGCAATTAGTCATTTCATTGCATCGGTGGTGATCCCTTTCAGCGTTCGTCGTGTCTCTATTTGATACTATTCGCTTCCCTGTGTCAATCTGTACTTTACTGTTGTCATATGAGTCTACACACCGGTTTGTGCGATGATTGCAGCAAGTCTCAGATGTCGACGACAAGCAAGTGTCGGTCTCGACTGTAACGAAGCCCCCTCCCGCTACCGAATCTACCGACATTTCTAGGACAGGGATGTCGGCTTTAGTTTTGGATAGAGCGCAATCAAATTACCAGATGTGAATCCGCAATTAGTATCCATAGATTGAGGAATAGTCCGGCAACATTGCGAGTATTATGGGATTTACAAAATGTCATTTTCGTTGTCAACGATTGACAAATTTCTGATAGCACTTGATTCGTCGTTATTTCAATTGCAAGATTTAAGCTCGGAAATGTAACTAAATAATAATAATGATCAATCTGAGCCTATGTGGGGCACACTGATTTGGCAGAGAATTGATCCAAGTGATAATGAGTAGGTTTTATGCAACAAGTAAATTCGCAAAACACTGAAAACATACGATATCAGGTAGATGAACATCCACCGACGCCTCTGACAATCGGGCTTGGCATTCAACTTGCAACACTATGTGTTGCAGGGGTTGTGCTGGGACCAGCCATCGTGGTGAACGCTGCTGGAGGAGAACAAACCTACCTTCTGTGGGCAGTATTTGGAGCGATATTTGTCAGCGGCATATCCTCAGTGATTCAGGCTGTTCGGTTTGGCCGAATTGGTGCCGGATATGTACTGGTCATGGGTACTTCTGGTGCATTTATTGCGGTGTCTGTTGCTGCAATCGCTCAAGGTGGACCAGCGATGTTGGCAATCTTGGTCATTGTTTCATCATTATTTCAATTTCTACTTGGCTGGCACCTTTCACTGTTTCGTAGAATTTTGACACCAGCAGTGGCTGGTACGGTGATTATGCTGATTCCAGTGACCGTGATGCCCATCATTTTTAGCATGTTGTCTCAGGTCCCGGAAGGCGCACCAGCAAATTCAGCTCCAATTACAGCGCTTGTTACCGCCCTGGCAATTGGTGCTATCGCATTAAAAGCCAAAGGTATGCTGCGACTTTGGGCTCCGGTAATTGGAATTGTGGTCGGATCTTTGGTTGCCATCTACTACGGCATCTACGATTTTTCAACTTTGAAATCATCTGCTTGGTTTGGACTACCTAAAGGTGGTTGGCCCGGATTTGATTTGAGTTTTGGCCCAGTATTTTGGAGTCTGCTACCCGCATTTGTTTTCGTCACCCTTGTCGGTGCAATTGAGACGGTTGGTGATGGTGTCGCTATTCAGCGAGTCTCGTGGCGACGAGCGCGTGCCACTGATTTTCGCGCAGTGCAGGGGGCGGTGAATGCTGATGGTTTGGGCAACTTTCTTTCTGGATTGATCGGAACCGTACCGAACACAACCTATTCGACGAGTGTATCCGTTACCGCGTTGACCGGTGTCGCTGCACGCGGTATTGGTGTTGCGCTTGGCGCCACCTTTATCGTCCTGGCCTTTTTCCCAAAAATTCTTGCAGTAATCATCGCCATACCTGGACCGGTGGCTGCAGCCTATATGACTGTCTTACTCGGCCTTTTATTCGTCGTGGGTATGCGAGTCGTCATTCAGGATGGTGCTGACTATAAACAAAGTTTAATTGTTGGAATTGCATTTTGGGTTGGTGTCGGATTTCAAAATGGGTTGATTTTTCCGGAGATTACGCGTGATTTCGCAGGAGGTATTCTGGAAAATGGGATGACTGCCGGTGGATTGACAGCCATTATTCTTTCACTGTTTGTGGAATTCACAAATCCGCGTCGACATCGGTTGTCGGTACCGTTTGATACCAATTCACTGCCCGAGATCCGGAACTTCCTGGATAACTTTGCTGCCAGATATCGATGGGGCGAAGCAGTAAAAGACAGGCTTACCGCAGTTGCTGAAGAAGCTTTGTTGACCCTAGAGCATCAGACGGAAGGTGCGGACGACAAATTGGGCGAAAGACACTTGTTGCTGACTATTCAAAGGGAAGGAGATAAGGCAGTCATGGAAGTGATTTCCGCACCTTCAAAGGAAAATATAGAAGACCGGATTGCATTGGTAGGTGGCTATACAGATGAGGCTACCGATTCAAGAGAGGTTTCTTTGCGAATATTGCGACACTACGCGTCTTCTGTACATCATCAGCAGTATCACGACACCGATGTCATCACAATGTCAGTCGATGTTGCTTCAATTTCGAAGTAGTTTTGTTCAGGCACGAAATCGACTGACAAGCCGACAGGAATTGGCCATCAACAATACACAATGATTAGTGTCGGGGTAGATATTTCAAGCTCAAAAACGATCAGTTCTCACAGGTTGCCGCAGTTCTTGCGATGTAAGGATTTCTGAACTTTCGGAATTGTCGAGCCTGTTTCAATTCGCCGGTCTGACTTCATGCGCCGCCTCAACGCGCTGCAGTGCATCCCAAGTCAAGCCGAAATAACGCTGTTGTGGCACCTCGCGCCGCATTGAATAGTCATCTTCACCCACTCTGCCTATCTCGACCAGAAACTGACGAAAACTTGGAATCGGACAGATCACGGTTTTGTCGTCGCGCTCCTGCAGCGCGCCGCGGTGAATCAGATCATTGTAAAACTCCTGCGCCGTCATGCCATCCGGCAAACGCAGACCCACATCCCTGCTGCCTGCGTTGTCATCATCAATCCGCTGAATCATACTCAAAATGTCTCTACCTACTTCGCCTCCTTTCATCCGCTTCATTAGCAGGCCTACCACTCCCGAAGAAGTTAGCATCGCAGCGCTTAGACGGGCGTAATAGTACTCCATGCGCGTCTCCAGGCTGAGCTGCTCGACTCTGGCAAAATCCACCGCCTCAATCTCACACCCAGCCTCCAGATACACCTCTGCGAACGCCTGCAGACAGTTCTGCAGGTGTGCTGCCCAGCCGTCGGTTCGTTGCAGCAATGCATCAAACTCATCAGCGTGGTTGCCTAGATCAATATCAAAATGTACACAGAACCCCTCTTTCAACTCTTCAATCTCAGCCGCATCCAGACCATTCATTGAATAGATGCTGTGTTTCGAAAGTCGGGACAGTCCCAACTCACTGATCCGTTCCCTTGAATCCGATAGCCCCGCCAGCACCACCAGTACTGGCAGGTTGACATCGTTTGCATGCAAGGCCTGAAGCAACTCTCCAACTGGAGAGTGCCGGTCGCCGGGCAGATTCTGCGCCTCATCAACACCAATCACTACAGGCCGCTTCCACTGCTCGGGCGGTAACAACTTCGCCACCGTCTTCAGCCCAGCCGTGACCGCTTCATAATGCGTCGTCTTCTCGCGTTCAATGCCGCCTTTAACAAACCCCGCACTGCCGCCGCTGCTGACGCGAATGTTTTCGCTGAACGCTACAAACAAGTCCTTGCTCCGCTCTGGTGCCACTAAATCAACCAAGTCCTCGCACAACATCGGCAATGAATGCAGGATGCCACCGCTACCGCTGTACAGCATCACTGGAGTTGGGCCCGGACGCTCGCACCCGGCTGCATCGGCTGTCATATGAACACCCTGCTGCCATGCATGCTGCAAAAACATTAGAGTCGATGACTTGCCAGCCCCTGGCGCACCATAAATCACTCGGGTCAATCCTTTTCTCTGTTGCAGATTTTGTTCATGTTTCTCCCAAATTTCCCCACAGATGTCCTCAATGCCGGAAAGAAGCCGCTTGCGTCCCGCATAATAAGGCGGTGCGTTACGGTCAAAGGACCGGATGTAATCCGTGAGGCCTTCTCGCCCGTTGGGAATCTGCAGTGGATTGCCAATGTTCTGCATTCTGTTCTCCGGTTGCTTGGCTGTCATGCTTCAACGGGTATAGCATACACGATCTTTAGCAAATTTAACCAACTCGAAAGCTCTTCGTTTGCACGACGGTACCGCGAAATTGCAAGTGTCTGAGGCACTTCAAGCGGATTGTCCGCTGCTTGACCGTGGAGTTTGAATTGGCGGTTCCGTACAATCTCAAGAAAAATGCGTGTGTGAACTAGAGAACAGTGGGAGTAGCGACTGAACGTCTGAACACTTTGTAAAAACTAGAATGTGCAGTCATTCGTATGATGATAAATCCCATACAAAACTAAACAAGTGCTATTGAGGCGGGTACTCACCTTGGGGTGCTTAATGGTTCTGAGTTTCACAACTCGCACAGAGTACACTGCGATTGTTGCTAAATCAGGTAAAGAGCACGGGAATAAACGATTGATTCACCGAGTACGTTTACAGCGTACTGCCTTAATCTGGTCTTGAGGAACGCCTTGGCCGTTCGCATACGTTTTTTGACACATTAAACGATGCCGTACATTCTCTTTCTGTTTTCAGCCCACTCAACCAAGAGCCGGTCGGCAGTAAGACCGATAAATGCGACGCACAATCCTATGACTAGGCCTTTACCGCCATCATTGAACGTAAGTGCGCGGAATATCTCCTGTGACAGATCGACAGTGCCAATAAATCCAGCGATCATGACCATGAATAAACCAAACATGAGCGTCTGGTTGAGGCCCAGCACAATCTCTGGAAATGCAATCGGCATTCGAACTTTCCATAGAATTTGATTTTCGGTGCAACCAGACGTGGTAGCGGCTTCGACTATGTGTTGCGGCACATTGTTCAATCCAAATATCGTATATCGCGTGATTGGTATCAAGGCGTAAATGATGATGGCGAAAATTGCCGAGACGTCGTTGATCTGAAACAGCATTACAACCGGCAAAAGATAGATGAACGACGGAAACGTTTGAAAAGTATCACATAAATTTTGAACCAGTCTCGTCGACCATGTGCGGCGCGATGCCCAAATCCCGAGCGGTATGCCGATCAAAGCACACATGATTAACGACACAAACACCATATATACGGTAATCATCGCTCGCACCCAATATCCGGAAGTCGCGATGAACAGCACAAATGAGACGACAATTAGTGCCGATTTCCATCCACCCATTCGCCAGCCGAGATAGGTAACGAGCGCAACGACAGCAAGCCACGGGATGGAAGTAATAAATGTTCGAATTGGAATCAGAAAATACACGAGAAATGCATCGCGGAACACCCCTAGTGGGGCATAAAAATGAAACGTGATGTAGTCGACGATAGCGTCCCAAATTGTCGATGTTGATATTGTCAGATGTTGCGGAAATCGGACAACGTAAGGAGTAACAAAAGAAAGAATTACGGTTACAACAACTAATCCAATTGCAGCACTCATGTATGGGTGTCGTATCCAGAATGCACCGTGTCGAAGGTGTACTGGTTCCTTAGCAGCCATTGCTTGGCTGAATCGATCGAGTGCGATCGCAATGAAGACTACGGCGATACCGACTTCCAAAGCTTGACCAATTGCCAGTCTCTGTAATCGAGTCAGCAGGTCATGCCCAAGTCCTGACTGCCCAATAAATGAGGCAATCACGACCATAGCGAGGCACTGCATGATAACTTGGTTAACCCCGAGCATCAGTTCTGGCCGAGCTGCAGGAAGTTCAACTTTGAATAACATCTGTCGAGGGGTACAGCCAGCCATGGTGCCAGCTTCTCTAATTTCTGACGATATACCTTTGATGCCAAGCAAAGTTAGACGCGTCATTGGCGGGAAAGCAAAGACTATGGTCGCAATAACACCCGCTTTGGAGCCAACACCGAAGAATATAGCAACCAGAACCAAATAAGAGAAGTGAGGCAAAGATTGTAAAACATTCAGAATTGGCCAAAGCACCTGTTCGGCTCGTCTGTTTTTTGCAGCCAAGATGCCCAACGAAAGACCGATGATTCCAGCAAGTGGGGCGGAGACGGAAATTGCAGACAGTGTCTGCATGGACAGATCCCAAATTCCACGTTTCGAAAATAGTGCCAGATAGAAAAAACAGCCACCACCAAGCAAAGCCAATCGCCAACCTTTCAGGTACCAACCAAAAATTGCTGCCAAACCAACTAATATCACCCACGCGATCGGTTCAATTCCGACGTCAGAAAATCCGTTATGTAATAGGCTTTCTGTAAACTCGAGCGGCACTTCGATTGCATTGGAAATTCCACGGGTTACGTCCCTGAACGTAAATATCCCAAAAATTTCATACTTACGAAGAAAATTTATGACAATATTTACCCAATCAACGAAAGGGACTATTCCTTCAATATACGCACAACCTGCGAGGCAACTCTTTGGTGGCGTAATGGCCCAATCAGGTAGCACTGGACGAAGCGAGTATAGTGCCAAAAATGGCCCAATTAGAAGAGCCCAGTGTTTGTAGTCAAGTTGACGTGTCAATGTGGTAGCCTACCTGGATTCAATCAACTCACAGAGTATTAATTTGTTTAGCGAAAAATGTTTTTTTTGGAATAAAATTTTCGCTTCTGCTTATTTGAATAATTTATACAAATATTAATTTGAGTGGTTGACTTGTACAGCACAACCAATTAATATTTACCCTAATCCTCAGTTAGAGACTGCCAGCGGCGGCTAAGGCGAGATTTTCGGCACTCTGGCGGTTCGAAGCGCCAGGATTTTCCAAACCATCAAGCCACACACCGAAATCGGTGACCATTTTACCCGGCTGAACCCACTGCGAAGCGAATCTGGCGGCTCAGCAGCAAATCCGGCGCAAGCCTGTCCCTGACAGTAGACTGACTGCCATGATCTGTAGTGTAAAGCCGTTTCAGAACGAATGAGAAGTCAGGACAGGCTGCAGCGGCGGATGGCCCAAAGCGACTGTTCCAGGACAGGAAGTTTGGCCGCACTGACTTTCAGGGTCCACTGCCGCGCATGGCGAACCACCTGTCCGGCCATCGCATACAGTCGGTGACGGAAACTGATCGCCCGCACGCCATACCACTCCTGCGGCAGTTTCATGCGCATCAGCGCAAGCAGATTGAAGGCAATCGAAGACAGAAGCAGGTACGCGACATTGGCTTTGAACTCGCCGCACGGCAGATGCGCCGCGCTGAAGTCACTGCGAATTTCCTTGAGCCGGTTTTCCGAGCTGTCCCCTCTCTGGTTGTACCACCATACAATCTCGCCGTCACTGAAGCGGTCCAGGTCCAGATCGGTCGCAATCGCCCGGTAGATGTACCTGCCGCTGACCGCACTTTGCACATCGACCTGGTGCAGGCCTTCATTTTTGAAAACCATCTTCAGCTGCTCAGTCCCGTCAGGCATCCCAGCGTCGGCCGGCAGCTTGTCCCGCACCCATTTTTTCTGCACCACCAGACAGAAAGCCTCAGGCACATCTTCCATCACATGCAGCGTACGGGCCAGATACTCGCCTTCCAATACCGCACCGTCGGCATTCACAACCGCATTCCAATCCTCATCCTTAATGTCCAGTACCGTTTTCTTCACCGCACTGTCCATCTTCGCCCGAATCGCAAAACGGATGCCGTGTGCGCGGCAATCATTGATGATGCCCGCCTGATAGGAGGCGGCATCGGCCCGGAAGCGAGTGACACCCACCCCTTCGGGCAGCGCCGCGCGGCAGCGCCGGAAAAACTCAACATTCTCAGCCCCAGGCGGCACATTGCCCTCGCGAAGCTCAGCCGCAGCCACCTGACCGGTCTCGGCAATGTGACCGAACATCGGCATGTACCCGCGATGCTTCTTATACGTCCACTTCGCGTCTTTTTTCTTCGACCGAATCGCCGATGCGTCAATGTCCAAAGTGACGCACTTTCGATCACCCAGCGTCGCTTTCATCACCGCGCGGTTGACCTGCTCGAGAACCGAGATCATCTGTCGACTGTCGCCGACTCTGTGAAGCCATCCACCCAGCGTCGTGGCACAGGGAATCGTCCCAAAACCCAACAGCTTCATCAGCGCCGGTTCACTGCGCAGGTGGCGCACATCGTCGATGCACCCCGCACCTTCGTGGAACATCAGCATGAAGGTATTGAAAATGGCGCTGTGCCGGTAGCCTCGATTGCTGCCGGGTGTGGGCATTGACGAATCAATGAGCTGTGACAGCTCAAGGCGCTTGAGCAGTTCGGCTGGCACCACCAGACCGGCTCTGGAGGTGAAATTGTGGCAGCTTGCCGCAGTGTTGTATGGTAGAATCTTCATAAGCCTTGCGAAATCTGAGAGCCGTTTCGAATTCACCCATTGGGTGAATGCCGAATTGGGCGTTTTTTTCAATATCTCTCTGATTTTACAGGGCTTTATCATTTTCTGCAACTTTTTATTTGCGGATCAGGGATTTAAGGTAATCATAATCTAAATAGGATATCTGCTATGAATAAACTCATTAATTTATTGTTAGCTATCGTCGCTTCTGGAGGCTTGTTGACAGCAAGTGTAGCCAGTGCCGATACAGTTAAAATTCCCACCCACAATTGGTCTAGCCAGCTGGTTGGAGCGCAAATTGTCGGTAAGTTGTTTGAGATGGTCGGTGAAGAAGTCGAGTATGTCCCGATGGATAGCCAGACTGTCTACCAGTCAATGTGCGAAAACGATATCGATATTGTGCACGAGGTTTGGCAAGGTGCATTCGGCGCTGCCTTTGAAAAAGTAGTTGGTGAAGGATGTGTGATTGATTTGGCTACTCATGATGCTAAAACTCGAGAAGAGTGGTGGTATCCAGCACACGTTAAGGAAATGTGCCCGGGACTTCCGGATTGGAAGGCACTGGACGCTTGTTCAGATCAATTTGCGCGAGCGGATTCAGGTGGAAAAGGGGTATTTATTGGCGGGCCAGTTGACTGGTTAAAGCATGATGCCGAAAGAGTCGAGGCGCTTGGAATGAACTTTGTCGTAAAGAACGCAGGTTCTGCAGCCGCAATTTGGGCTGAATTGGAAGCAGGTATCAAGCAGAATAAACCGGTGGTGATTTTTAATTGGACACCGAACTTTATCGAAGCGCTGTATGAAGGGGAATTTGTTGAATTTCCAGAATACGATGCTGCTTGTACTGGGGATGCTTCCTGGGGAATGAATCCTGATGCCATGTACGATTGTGGCAATCCTAAAGGCGGATACCTAAAAATCGGCGTTTCCCATTCATTTAAAGAAGGCCATCCAAAAGCATATTCGGTTGCCAGCAAGATCAATTTCTCCAACCTTGATGTTGCAAAACAATCAAACTATGTCGATACGGAAGGTATGGAAGTTGAACCAGCTGCCGAACGTTGGCTGGAAGAACATCAAGATAAATGGCAGGCTTGGATTCAGTAATTCCATTGAAATTTCCAGGTTTTAAAATTTAATTCTCTTGAAATCTGGCATATCAAAAACTGGCTGTCATTTGGCAGCCAGTTTTTTTTCCCTGATCCGCAAATAAAAAGTTGCAGAAAATGATAAAGCCCTGTAAAATCAGAGAGATATTGAAAAAAACGCCCAATTCGGCATTCACCCAATGGGTGAATTCGAAACGGCTCTCAGATTTCGCAAGGCTTATGAAGATTCTACCATACAACACTGCGGCAAGCTGCCACAATTTCACCTCCAGAGCCGGTCTGGTGGTGCCAGCCGAACTGCTCAAGCGCCTTGAGCTGTCACAGCTCATTGATTCGTCAATGCCCACACCCGGCAGCAATCGAGGCTACCGGCACAGCGCCATTTTCAATACCTTCATGCTGATGTTCCACGAAGGTGCGGGGTGCATCGACGATGTGCGCCACCTGCGCAGTGAACCGGCGCTGATGAAGCTGTTGGGTTTTGGGACGATTCCCTGTGCCACGACGCTGGGTGGATGGCTTCACAGAGTCGGCGACAGTCGACAGATGATCTCGGTTCTCGAGCAGGTCAACCGCGCGGTGATGAAAGCGACGCTGGGTGATCGAAAGTGCGTCACTTTGGACATTGACGCATCGGCGATTCGGTCGAAGAAAAAAGACGCGAAGTGGACGTATAAGAAGCATCGCGGGTACATGCCGATGTTCGGTCACATTGCCGAGACCGGTCAGGTGGCTGCGGCTGAGCTTCGCGAGGGCAATGTGCCGCCTGGGGCTGAGAATGTTGAGTTTTTCCGGCGCTGCCGCGCGGCGCTGCCCGAAGGGGTGGGTGTCACTCGCTTCCGGGCCGATGCCGCCTCCTATCAGGCGGGCATCATCAATGATTGCCGCGCACACGGCATCCGTTTTGCGATTCGGGCGAAGATGGACAGTGCGGTGAAGAAAACGGTACTGGACATTAAGGATGAGGATTGGAATGCGGTTGTGAATGCCGACGGTGCGGTATTGGAAGGCGAGTATCTGGCCCGTACGCTGCATGTGATGGAAGATGTGCCTGAGGCTTTCTGTCTGGTGGTGCAGAAAAAATGGGTGCGGGACAAGCTGCCGGCCGACGCTGGGATGCCTGACGGGACTGAGCAGCTGAAGATGGTTTTCAAAAATGAAGGCCTGCACCAGGTCGATGTGCAAAGTGCGGTCAGCGGCAGGTACATCTACCGGGCGATTGCGACCGATCTGGACCTGGACCGCTTCAGTGACGGCGAGATTGTATGGTGGTACAACCAGAGAGGGGACAGCTCGGAAAACCGGCTCAAGGAAATTCGCAGTGACTTCAGCGCGGCGCATCTGCCGTGCGGCGAGTTCAAAGCCAATGTCGCGTACCTGCTTCTGTCTTCGATTGCCTTCAATCTGCTTGCGCTGATGCGCATGAAACTGCCGCAGGAGTGGTATGGCGTGCGGGCGATCAGTTTCCGTCACCGACTGTATGCGATGGCCGGACAGGTGGTTCGCCATGCGCGGCAGTGGACCCTGAAAGTCAGTGCGGCCAAACTTCCTGTCCTGGAACAGTCGCTTTGGGCCATCCGCCGCTGCAGCCTGTCCTGACTTCTCATTCGTTCTGAAACGGCTTTACACTACAGATCATGGCAGTCAGTCTACTGTCAGGGACAGGCTTGCGCCGGATTTGCTGCTGAGCCGCCAGATTCGCTTCGCAGTGGGTTCAGCCGGGTAAAATGGTCACCGATTTCGGTGTGTGGCTTGATGGTTTGGAAAATCCTGGCGCTTCGAACCGCCAGAGTGCCGAAAATCTCGCCTTAGCCGCCGCTGGCAGTCTCTAACTGAGGATTAGGGTTTTTCGTCTATCTATCAAAAGCTTTGTTGATTTGATATAGTTTGATATGTGCTAATTTACCGAGTTAAGCACGCTTAGTACTATGGAAAATATCAAGATTTCATGTGAACAGGTCACCAAGTTGTACGGGAAACATCCCGAACAATTTATGCGTGAGCATGACTTTAATCCTTCTGTGGAAGCAATTAAGCAGAACGGTTACATTCCGGCAGTGAGGGATGCAACTTTTGATGTAACCGAGGGTGAAATACTTGTTGTTATGGGGCTCAGTGGATCGGGCAAATCCACCCTAGTGCGTTGTCTGTCGCGATTGATTCAACCGACGTATGGCAAGGTTATTTTTGACGGTGTTGACCTATTGCAGGCGAGTAAAAAAGACTTAATAGAGATTCGTCGCCACAAAATGGGAATGGTGTTTCAGCATTTCGCGTTGCTGCCCCATCGAAACGTACTACAGAACATTGCCTTTCCGCTGGAAGTGCAGGGCATTGATAAAGAATCCCGTGAAAAACGCGCACGGGAGATCATTCAAATTGTTGGCTTGGATGGACGTGAGGGGTATTATCCGCGTGAGCTGTCCGGTGGTCAGCAGCAACGGGTTGGTATTGGTAGGTCTCTCGCGGTGGAACCCGACATCTGGTTCCTGGATGAACCTTTTTCAGCACTTGATCCGTTGATCCGTACCGAGATGCAGGATGAGTTTATTCGTCTTCAATCAGTACTGAACAAGACGATTGTCTTTATTACCCATGACTTCGATGAAGCGATTAAGCTTGCAGACCGAATCATTATCATGTACGAAGGTTCGATTGTGCAGATTGGCACTGCCGTAGAATTAGTTACAAATCCTGCAAACGACTATGTGGAGGAGTTCACCAAGAACGTTTCCCGTGGAAAACTGCTTCCTGTACGCATAGTCATGGATGCCCTTGACGGTGAAACGCATCCAGACATTACAGTGAATGTAAATGATCGTCTCTCTCGAATCGCAGGAGTTGTTTTATCAATAGAGGAAGATGTACGTGTTGTTGACGACGATAATCAAGTAGTCGGCAAGCTTCAGCGCGAAAAGTTGATTCAAGCATTGTTCAAAGATGGCTACATTCCCGACTGATCAGACAATGAGTCTGTACCGTGTTTCCGAGTTAATTTGAATACCGTATCAGTTTAGATCTTATGTTTGTTTCTAGATAGTTAGTCGTATTGACATCACCGAAATTCGCTCGATCCATTCCTGTTTTCAAGAGTTGCCTGTCACCTGGCTCTTGCACATTTACTTTTCCAGAATCAAACCCTGTCGCACCCCTTAAGGTGCATACAGAATTTTCTTAAACTCCCGCGCGAGTTCCCCAAACCAGTTGTCTGCGCTCGTGACCGTATTTCGGGCATATGATTCTATTGTGCCAATCTTTTGTGCCAGCACCAGTGGGTAAGGGCTTCCTTGCAAGCCTTTTCAGTGGTTGTCCTACAATACTTAATCATATGCAGAGGCATGTAAAAATATTATTTCTGTAGTATCGTATCTCGTTCAAATCTGCCACGTTGATAACCAGACGTGACTGTGAACACATTAGACTGTGAGATTTTCAAGTGAATTCGTCTGAACCCCACGAATATTTTGATGTTGTCGATTCAGAAGACCGTGTAATTGGCTGCGAATCGCGGGCTGAAGTTCATCGGAAAAATCTGTTACATCGTTCAGTTCATGCAATTATTCAGAATGATGCGGGGGAGGTGTTTTTACAGTTGCGCTCCGAGTGGCGGGACAATAACCCGAATTTGTGGGATTCATCAGTCGCAGGGCACCTGCAGACTGGTGAAAGTTATGATCATGCAATGGTTCGTGAAACTGAGGAGGAAATCGGTATCAGACTTGATTCACCTCCAGAACGGCTTTTTAAGTTGAAGGCCAGTGAAATTACTGACTATGAATTCTGCTGGATATACAGAATCTATCACAATGGTCCTTTCACAATTGATCTTCACGAAGCACAGGAGGGTCGATGGTTTTCGCCGGAAGAGTTGGATAGTTGGATTGAAACATCGCCACTTGAACTAACTAGTGCATTTAGACTGATCTGGCAAACTTACAAGGAATATGAGCAAAAAAATCAATAAGCCACTCATTGGCGTAACCAGTTATCAAAGAAACGATGATGATCGTTTCACTCTACCAGTGAGTTACTTGGATGCTGTAGAACGTGCCGATGGCATTCCAGTAATAATTGCTCCCACTACCGAAAATATTCAGGAACAGTTAGACCGACTAGACGGTGTCGTACTAACGGGTGGTGCGGATATTGACCCAAGCCACTACGATGGCAAGCACAATGAGTCAGTCTATGGTGTCAACAAGGAAAGGGACTACTACGAACTGGAGTTGACTCGAAAAGCAATGCAGAAAAAAATCCCAACATTAGCAATTTGCCGAGGTTTGCAAGTACTGAATGTTGCCATGGGTGGTACGCTAGTTGAGCATATTCCGGATGAATATGATGATTCAATTGTTCATCGTGGCGAGAATTACAACAAAGTTGATCATCTCGTCTCACTTAACGTGAATTCACGGTTGGCTGAATTGCTCGGACACAATGAATTTGTTTGCGCTTCATATCACCACCAGTCAGTGCGCAGAGTTGCGCCTGGCTTTCGAGTCGTTGGAATCTCGGATGATGGGGTGATTGAAGCGATCGAATCCATTGATCACCCCCATGTCATCGCAGTGCAATGGCACCCAGAGCAAACGGCGGGCTCAGACCCCATTCAGCAGCAATTATTCAATGTATTTGTTGATTGGGCGCGAGGAGAAACAGACGTTATTTGGCAATCAGACATTGCCGAAATTGTGGGCTAGCAGTCAGATTCTCAGGCTTCTGTCCCGGTGAAACTGGGAACACCAAATTGTTTTCTGCCTGATTCAGCAAAAGCTCTTCCTACTTCCTGAGCAATAATACTGATGCCATCTCGCACCATTTTCTTGCTCCCTGCATAACTGACTCGAATGCATTCATAGCGGTGCTGCCAATGTCCACTGAATCCAGGGAAGAAATGTCTGCCTGCTACTACGTAGACGTTCCGCTGCTTGAGTCTGGCATACAACTCTTCGTCAGATATCGGTAAACCCGGAAACCACAACCAGACGAAAAATGCCCCTTCCGGATTATGGAGCATGTAGGGAATACCTTTCATGTGCTGATGAATGGCTTCGGTGACATTCTCCATTTTATCCTTGTAATACGGACGAATGATTTCGTTGCTCAGTTTAAAGATGTCGCCGTTTCTAACTGACTCTAAAGTCAAAGCTGATCCAAAATTTCCACTGGCCAATGTCATTATTGCATTGGCACAGGTGAATAGATCAATCACATCTTCCCGCGCGATGATGATGCCAGTGCGCGTCCCGGGTAATCCTAGTTTGGAAAGACTCAAACATAGAATAATGTTCGGATTCCACTCGACTGTTGCTTCCGTATAAACAATATTGGGGAATGGTAATCCATACGCGCCATCGATAATCAGTGGAACATCGTGTGCATTTGCCAACGACATCAGCTGTTGAACCTCGTTATCGGAAATCATATTTCCGGTTGGATTGGATGGGCGAGAGATACAGATGGCACCGATGTCGTCTGTGACTTCAATCTGATTAAAATCAATTTCATATTTGAATGTCACTGGTGAAGTTTCGACAATTTTTGGCCTCAATGATCGAAAGCGAGGTGCTTTTTCATCGGCTTCGTTGTAGCCAATGTACTCAGGTGCTATAGGCAGCAGAATTTGTTTGGTCTGATTATCAGAGTAGTCACCGGACAGTAAACGAAACAGAACAGTAAACGCCATCTGGCTTCCATTGGCAATGGCAATATTTTCAGCTCCAATATCCCAGCCATAGGTTCTTTGCAGCAACTGTGCAAGCGCTTCCGAGAATTGGTAGAGACCCTGTGGTCCTGCATAGTTTCCAACCAGTTTTTCAAACTTGTTCGAAGTCTGGAGAATGTCTTCCATACAAGCGCGGAAATAGGCTTCAACTTCCGGGATATGACCAGGATTACCGCCACCCAGCATGTAAAGCGGGCGTCCTTCCTCTGCTGAGGCATTGCCAAGGTCCTTCATTAGAGTGATAATGCCGTCTTCGCGATATATGCGATCGGCCCATGTAGAAAATTCCATGTTTTTTTAGAAAAAGAGCTAAGGAGTTGAATTAGGAACGAGTGTCAGAGATTTGTAGTGAAACGAGATCTGCCAGGATATTGATTGCTTCATCAAGAAAAATATCACCAATTCGATCGGATGGATAGGCATCGTCAGTTACGGTGTCAACTGGTTCAAGACCGAAAAGCGAGCGAACTTCATTCAAAATTCCAAGTTGTTCATCTTCATCGCTTTCGAGAGACTGCTTACGTAAATTTTCATTCAGACTGACAATCGTTGGTGTTTCGCGGTGAAACGCCAATCGGTCCTGTTCCACGATGATTTTCATCAACGGATTGAGTTCCATGCGAACTCGGTTTAATTCCCGAATCTCTGGAATCTTGCTTTGAATCTCGATTTTTTTGTGCCAGTGCTTGGTGTGTCTCGTGGGCTTAATAGCGGATTCCGGTAATGCATTTTCGAATGAACGCTCGCCTGAATTTGCTATGAATTCATTAGTTGGGAACAGCACGTCTGGGATGACACCGAGATGCTGAGTACTGATACCATTTACCCGAAAGAACTGTGCGGTAGATAATTTAAGTGCTCCCAAGTCAACATTTTTCTCTTTCGCCAATTGGCCGAGAGGCCAGATGTTTTGCAGCGAGCCTTTTCCGAATGTCGTTTCGCCAACGACAACCGCACGGCCATAGTCCTGCATTGCTGCTGAAAATATTTCTGAGGCTGAGGCACTATAACGATCGACTAGTACCACAAGCGGGCCATCGTATACGGTTTGTCCGTCGCTATCCGCATGAATTCGAAGTTCTTTCTGTGAGTTTTCGACTTGTACTACCGGTCCCGATGGAATAAACATACTGGTTAGCTCAACCGCTTCATTCAGTGCACCACCACCGTTGCCGCGCAGGTCCACCACCAAACCATCAATCCGTTGTTCTTCAAATTCAATCAAAAAATCTTTGACATCATCTGCCGAAGATGTGGTGACCAAATCACTGTCATCCGTCTCCAGGAAACTCGAATAGAACGACGGCAGTTGAATGACGCCTAGTTGGAAAATTTCTCCATCAGAATCAATTTCGACAGTCGATTTCTTCGCCATCTGTTCTTCAAGCTTTACCGTCTGTCGAACCAGTACAACATGATCCGCGGGTGTACCTCTAGGTGCATCCTTGCGTAACACTTTGAGGTTAACCGTTGTACCCTTAGGTCCCCGAATCAGGTCAACAACATCCTCGATTCGCCAGCCTACGATATCCTGAAATTCCTCGTCGCCTCCATTTGAAACTCCAACGATTCGATCGCCGATATGTAGACGTTTGCTCAAATGAGCAGGTCCACCCGTAATGACACCCTGAACGACTGTGTATTCATTCTCCGTCCTCAGCATTGCTCCGATCCCTTCAATCTGTTGAGAAATGCTAATGCGAAGATTACTGGAACTATGAGGTGAGAAGAACTGAGAATGCGGGTCCAGTTCCTTAAGATATGAATTGAGAAAAATTTCAACCACATCAAAAGCATTAGACATGGCGACAGAAGTTCGAATACGGTCGTATCGCGATGCCATCGTTTCTTTGATTCGGGTTTCATCTTCGCCATTAAGTTTGAGTGTCAGTATGCTTTCCTTGATCAGACTATCCCAGAGTACGTTCTGTTCTGCCTCGCTGACTGGCCAATCTGCGCTAGATCGATTAATCTGAATATCTTCATTGAGTTCAAAATCGAATGGAAAGTCAATTCTTGCAATCGCGTAGTCAGCTCTTTCGTTGACACGTTGCTGGTAGACTCTAAAAATTGAAAATATTTCGTCAAGTTTACCTCTTTTTAAAAAATTGTCGAAATAGAATCGGTTGGATTCAAAATCTCTGACATCTGAGGCCAAAAAGTACACTTTTTGAGGATCCAGAGATTCCAGAAACTCAAAAAGTATCTGTTCAGAAAACTCGTTGGTAAGATCTTTTTTTCGATAGTGATATTTGTTCGCCAACCTGGCAGTCGCAGCGACAACGGCCTCGTGATATTCACCGAAATCGAGCAGGCTTTCGCGCTTGACATCAGCAATCGACTGCGTTTCGTTTTGCTGGAACAGGACTGTGTAGGATAAATATCCTACAAGCAGACCTGCGAGCAGCAGTCTACCTACCCATTTTTTAGGTCGAATAAATTTGAATTTTTTATTTTCAATCATCACTGACACTGCGAATATTATCAATGTGATCCGCGGCCATTTGACTCACGCGATAGAGTTCCTGATCGCGTATTCCGATTGACTCCAGTATGTCTAGAGTGGACAGTACATACTCAATATTGGGACCGCGCTGTCCTCTGGCGTTAGCAACAATATCAGCCTTTTTTTGTGGGCTCAGATTATTGACGTAAGCATTATGATGACGTTTAACCACAAATGTCAATGCAGGCACCCGACGACCATCATCTAAAGAAATCTTTCGAATTGAGGGATTGTAGATGTCATTCAACAATTCCCTGTCCTGTAGGTACTCAGCGACCTCGCGTTGATTTTCTGGTGCGATTAAATAGCCCATTCCCGCGCAGGATCCGCCGCGATCAAGTCCAAAAACCAATCCAGGTTGTTCGCGGGTACCGCGGTAACGAATTGACCTGATGCAAAGGGAGCGATGAAGTCCAAAAATTCTTGCTCGCGTACTCTCAAGGTATGGAAATCCGGGATTCCACATCAGCGACCCATACCCGAAAACCCATAGATTTTCGCGCGGCAAGTTGAACTTGTCATAAATTGACTGTTCAGTTGACACCAATCGTACCTGAGATACTTCGCTCGTACAGGTCTTCAAATCCCTCGTGAGTCATCTGCACCGGATTGGTTGCGGTGGAAGGATCAATCATGGCCATCTCGGAAAATTTATTGATGTGCGAGTTATCTACGCCCAAGTCACTCAAGGTATGCGGTATATCGATTCGCTTGCGTAAATCAAGAACCCAGTGAATGACTGCATCAGCAGACGGATTCGGTAAATCGAGATATCTCGCCAGTGCTGCCAGACGGTCTTCAATGGACTGGCAATTGAATTCAAGCACGTAGGGCATGACGACAGCATTGGTTGTACCATGATGGGTTCCTAATACTGAACCGCAGGGATGACTGAGACTGTGCATCGCACCCAGACCTTTTTGAAATGCTGTTGCCCCCATTGAAGATGCCACCTGCATTTGTGCTCTCGCTTCAACGTTGCTTCCGTCCTGGCATGCTGGTTCAAGCCAGTCGCGAATTAGCCGCATTCCTTCAAGCGCAATTCCCTGTGCGAGTGGGTGATATACGGGACTGCAATAGGCTTCCAGATTGTGAGATAAAGCATCCATACCAACCCCTGCGGTTAATGCTGCTGGCAAACCTACTGTCACCTCTGGGTCAAGAATGACACACACAGGAAGCATTTTCGGATGAAAAATAATTTTTTTGGTTTGGTCCGATTCATCAGTAATCACTGAGGCGCGTCCGACTTCGGAACCGGTTCCAGAGGTTGTAGGTATGGCAATGACCGGTGCAATTGCATCGGCATTCGCACGTGTGTACCAATCTGCTCGATCTTCAAAGTCCCAAATAGGTCTATTTTGTCCAACCATCAGTGCAATGGCCTTTGCAACATCCAATGCGCTTCCGCCACCCAATGCAATCACACCATCGTGAGAAACGGCTCGGTAGGCTGCGACACCTTCGTTAACATTCGCTTCTATGGGGTTCGCTTGTAAATTTGAAAACAGCGTGCAGTTTTCGAGCTGTTCCCGACAGTGAGTCAGTATTTGATCGACCATTGGCAGCGACACTAAGCCAGGGTCGGTTACCAGAAGTGGATTGTTGATGCCAAACTCCTGACAGATAGTGGAAATTTCAGAAATTCGGCCAGCTCCGAAACGCATTGCAGTCGGATAGTGCCAGTTGTTTGTAGAGGAATCAGTTCGATAGGTCATCTCTTGAAAATACCAAGGTTAGGGACTGATTTGTTAAAAAATAGAAATAATATCAATAAAGCCGGTTTGTCAGAATAGGCGAATACAATTCATCCGGTATCTATGTCATTCTTTTCAGCACAATACTTGCTACTAAATGTTTACGCATCAGACTTTTCTCCGTTTTCTGCATTAGGTACCAACTCCTCGTAGAATTCTCGGTTACACTCTATACAACGAACGTTGAGCGCAGTTTAGCCAATTAGAAATCAATGTCTCCAAATTACATTCCAATCTATTGATTTTAAGCAATAATCAATGTAAACGGTGTATCAGGCTTAGCCTGATTTGATTTTATTGGAGTCAGAGCAATTAATATATACAGCATACCCCTACCTTTCTAGACTCATTTCAGAAAAAGGTAAAGACGGTTGGCTGGGGCAGGAGAAGGATTTTGCTTGAGTCATTTCTGTAAAATTGCGATAACGACTTATTGCCTTAATTCGATGAATCGATGTCTTCAATACACATTCACATAGATCCAGTTGGTGGTATTGCAGGAGATATGTTTGTCTCTGCAATGCTGGATCTTTATCCGGAGCACAAAGAAGGCATGCTCGAAAATCTGCACTGTACTTCAGCGTTGCATGATATCGAGGTTGAAATTACACCCCACGATGATTCCGTATTGACTGGCAAACGTTTCAGCGTTTCCGGCCCGGATTTGGCGCATCATCATGCTCATTATCCGAGCTTACTCAACGAAATTACTGATTCTTCCATGACTCAGCAAACCAAGGATACTGCCAGTCGTATTCTTCTGTATCTTGCAGAAGCAGAAGCGGCAGTTCACGGTGTGGAGTTGGATCAAGTTACCTTGCATGAAGTGGGTTCACCTGATTCGTTGACTGATATTGTCTGTGCCGCATACTTGATCAACGCCGTAGATGTTTCAACCTGGTCCTGTGCTTCACTTCCAGCTGGCAATGGTAGAGTGAATTCTGCACACGGAGAACTACCGTTGCCCGCTCCAGCAGTGGTTGAACTGCTCAAAGGTTATCCGGTTCACAATGATGGTCGAGACGGTGAACGAGTCACACCAACCGGAGCTGCCATTCTTCGAAGTCTGAGTCCCCAGTTCAGCACCAAGCGAAGTTCTATGAATTTGATCGGCAGTGGTCATGGCTTCGGAAGCGCAACCTTTCACGGAATGAGTAATGTTTTGCGACTGACTGCGTATGAAGCTCAAAAAAAATCTACGCAATATGAAAAAATTGCGGTGTTGGAGTTTGAAGTCGACGATCAATCTCCAGAGGATTTAAGCATTGGACTTGACCAGGTGCGAGACTCTAAAGGCGTCGTGGATGTCATTCAATTCCCGGCAATTGGCAAGAAAAATCGCTTGACAGTGCATGTTCAGGTTTTGGCTTCTCCTGAGCAAGCAGAAGAAGTTGCTACCAAATGCCTGCTGGAAACATCGACACTTGGTGTGAGAGTCAGTTGCATCGATCGAATCACGCTGTGGAGAGCCGAAGTCATTCAAAAATCGGGGGATGCTGTGGTGCCACTCAAAGTAGCTGAACGCCCAGACGGTCAGCACACAGCCAAAGTGGAAGCAGAGCATCTATCTACAATCGAAGGATACAGGAAACGAAAGCGCCTAAAGCAAACCGTTGAACAGCAAGTAGAGAATGACCCTCCGCAGATCTGAAACATGTGGAAGTATTGAGCAAAATGAACATGCAGCAACCTTATGACGATGTGGATTGTCAGATAGAGCGACTTGAATCGATTCTGACAGAAATCGGATCATTTGTCATTGCAGTCAGTGGTGGAATCGATAGTACGCTGCTAGCAATTATTGCTGGCAGGACTTTGGGTGTTAGTGCTGAGATGTTCCATGCAGTATCACCTGCAGTACCCGAACGAGCAACTCAAAGAGTGCGCGAATATTCTCACTCTGAAAACTGGAGCCTTACAATCGCTAACGCCGGAGAGTTTAAAGACGAAAGATACATTCTCAATCCAATTGATCGTTGTTATTTTTGTAAAACTAATCTTTATTCATATATCGCCAGCCAATTCGAAGGTCAGATTCTTTCTGGCACCAACCTCGATGATTTGAGCGATTTCCGTCCGGGGCTCAAAGCGGCTGAACAGCATACAGTGCGACATCCATATGTAGAAGCAGGTATATCCAAGGCGGGGATTCGTAGAATTGCCAATTTTCTTGGATTGGAAAACCTTGCACAACTCCCCGCATCGCCATGTCTTTCGAGTCGTGTGCAGACCAGCATACCAATCGATGCGGAGAGTTTACGAGCGATCGATCGAATTGAAGTAGCCGTTCAGGAGCGTTTGAAAGCTACAGTTGTCCGCTGCAGAATCCGAGAGCGAACCATAGAAATCGAACTTGATCCTGACGCTTTGGATCGGTTGGAATCAGACAGCCGGACAGACATTGTAGAGCTGGTTCAAAGCCAAATTTCAAGCGTCACCAATTTTTCCACCATTTCGTTTGCCCCTTACCAGATGGGTAGCGCCTTTGTTGCTATGCCAGGCTGATGTTAGTTCCAGAATTCAAACCAGACACTGAGCGTCGGCAAAGAATCGGTATTGAAGAAGCCGTGTTCTGCTATAGCAAAACAGTATCCCAGATCGAATCAATTGTGATTGATTCCAAAGAAAGCCAGCGTAATCTGTTTTTGACTCGAATGTCAAAAACCAAGTATTCTGAACTTGAGGAAACTATCCAGTCATTGATCGATTACGAAGCTGTTGCCGGCACGGGCATTGTTGGTGACAGGCCTGTGGTTGAGGGATCGTATGATGTGGCCGTTGTAACTGCGGGAACCTCAGATCTCCCGGCCGCAAGGGAGGCTGAAAGAACGCTTCAGTACCATGGCTTTGGGACCAATTCGTTTTATGATGTCGGAGTCGCAGGTTTATGGCGAATACTGAATGTTGAACAGGAATTACGTCGATTTTCGGTCGTTATTGTTGTTGCAGGCATGGACGCAGCACTTGCTTCGGTTGTCGGAGGACTGATTCCTTCGGTAATAATTGCAGTGCCGACCTCAGTCGGATACGGGGTGGCTGAAGGAGGTCGATCTGCGCTGGAATCGGTTCTTTCAAGTTGCGCACCAGGGGTTGCCACGGTCAATATTGACAATGGCTATGGTGCCGCCTGCGCAGCCATTCGCGTGCTTAGTGCGCACAAGAATTTGCAGTTGTAGTGAATTACAAGAAGCCGGCAGCACTTTGAATTTCCTGCCTGATAATCAATCTGATTGCATCAATTCTTCAAGAATTTGTGTAATCCAATTAGTTCAGTATTCTTTGTTAGTGAAATTCTTCAGCCCACTAAGGGGAAGCGTATACGGTCCGCCCTGCGTTCAATTTTTAGCCTTTACGTGAATAACCATGGTTGCTATCGACGCTGATTTTGGAGCCCGAAAGATTTCGGTCGATCTTCCGGAACACTCAACGGTTATAGAATTTCAAAATCCGAAGTTTCTGGATGATCCCGATGCAGAGGTTATCAAAGCTTTGCAAACACCGATTTCCAGTCCACCTCTCGCTGAACTGGTCCGACCCGGTATGACCGTCGCGATCGGTTTTGACGATCCAACCCGGCCACCACTACCTTGGCAGACCATCTTGCCCAAGGTGATTGATGTGCTGACGAAAGGCGGTGTCAGGGACAAGGACATATCGCTCATCTGCGCAAACGGTGCACATCGTAAGTGGTTTCCTGACGAGTTGAAGCGGTTCCTGGGTAATGAACTGTATGATCGATTCTGGCCCATCGGCCAGGTCATCAATCATGACTGCCAAAATCCCGACGGCTTGAGTTTCTTGGGTACAACAGAAAGGGGTGGTTATGTCGAACACAACCGACGGTTTGTTGAGGCGGATTTATCGATTTACGTTGGTACTGTTTCTGCGACCTATGTTGGTGGGTATTCGGGTACTGGCGCAGTAACGGGTCTTGCATCAGCCAATAGTCTGGCATCACATCATGCCCATCGTTTCTGGCATCATCCAAAGTCTACGACGGGTGATCACCGTACCATGATGTATCGGGGAATGAAGGCCGAAGTGCATGATTACATGGAAAAAGCGATGGGTAAACGCATTTTTTACGTTAACTCCGTTGTAGGGGTGGGTGGACAGATGGCTGGTGTGTTCGCCGGCTACTCACCAGAAGTTGAAGCGCCTTGCTGGGACCTGGCTGACACGTTCAGTGTTTACCCGTCACCTCAAGCTGACGTGATGGTGATTGGCCTTAGCAACTGGTTTGCATACGGAGAAGCAGACAACACCTTGATTGCTGCAATAGGATGCCTGAATCCAGCGCGAATTTGGTTGAATCGTCCAATCCTGAGGGAAGGGGGTGTTGTGATCGGGCTTAACCCATCCGCAGGCCAGATCGATTCATCAATGTATCCCTCTTATCAGGAGGTCATTGATTTATACGACCGACATCATGACATCAGCGATCTGGCTGAACATGAACTCGAAATCAGCTCTCGGCCTGACTATCTGGATTTGTATGAAAACGGTAATTCCTACCATCCCAGGCATCCATTCTGGCTGATGTATATCGGTCACTATACCCTGCAGCGCGCAGCAGCTGTAATCATGGCTGGGACCAAAAATCCGGGGGCGTTCAGAAAACTCGGCATCACACCTTGCCGAGATTTTGATCACGCGTGGCAGACAGCCACGAAGATTGTCGGTCAATCACCGACGACGGTTGCAGCGCCGACGTTTTGGACCCGGCGGCAGTTCAAATTTGATGTGGCAGATGCTTGATTGAAATTATTTTTCTGAAATCAACTGACTGATTGCACAGTTCGGTTGCGGGTGAATACAACCCAACTGCACATCACAAACAGTGAAATAAGCAGACCGATCAATTCGAAGTTCCGGTCATTAATCAAGTATGAGAATCCGATTGCAGTGACCACTAAAAAACCCCATCGTTCAGTCCAGTTGAGGTCGCGAAGGAAGTAGCCGTAGCAAACGACCGATGAAGTCCATTGCAACAACAGCAATAACAGTACCAGTGGAATCACGTCCCAAGTAACATTTGGGAATGACAGGAGCTCTGGGTGATAAACAAATCCATACGGGATGATGAAAGTTGTCAACATCAACTTCATACCATCAATGGCTGTACCCAGAAATGTACCTCCAGACAGCTTTGCGGCTGCCAGCGCACTAACCGCAACAGGTGGTGTTAAGGTCGAAAATACCGCAAAGTAAAAGACAAAGAAATGTGCCAGGATGGCTTCAATCCCGCCTTGCTGTAAAAATGGTACAAGGGTTAGCGAGACAACGACATATGCCACTGGAGTGGGAAGACCCATCCCCAGGAACAAAGACACGACCATCGTTCCCAGTAACAACAGAAACTTACTATCCGGCAACACATGAACGAGCACGATAGCCAGACGATTAGAGAGATTTGTCGTCAGAAATGTCTGTGCAAGAGGTCCGATGGCAACCAGTAACAGCGAGAGCAGCGTAACGATAACCAAACCATCGATGTAGGCACCATACAGTTCCTTAATCTTGGGGCGATACCTTCCCTGAAGGGGACAAAGACCTACTGCAAGAACAATACCTACAACACCGGCAATAGCTGGAGAGTAATAACCAACCAGTAGGATAATGACTGCCGCGAAAGAGATCAGGAATGTCGGCAACATTCTCCAGATCGCCTGATAGTCGACATCTTCTGTCATTCGCGCAAGTTTTTCGTGTTTTGCACAGACGATGACACCGAAAGTTGCGCCACTTAAGAAAAGCAGGGCAGGGATTAGTGCTGCCAGAGCCACTTCAATGTATGGGACATTAAGAAAGAGTGCGATGATGAATCCCGCAAGACCCAGAATCGGCGGCATGATTTGCCCGGATGTTGAAGCGACTGCTTCGATTGCACCTGCCATGTCTTTGCGATAGCCATGATTTTTCATCATCGGGATGGTCAGTCGTCCCGTCAGAACAACGTTGGAAACTGCCTGCCCCATTACTGACGCAACAATTCCACTTCCAATGATTGCGGGGAAAGCTGCACCACCTCGAACACGTCGTCCTGTAACCTTACCGATTTCAATGACCATCTTGAGCATGCCAACGCCCAACAGAATTGCAGCAAATATGACCAGAAAATAAAGCTTGTCGGCCGCAAGCCTGGCCAGCCAGAAAATTCCTTCGCTAACGCCTAATCCCAAGTAATGAATGACAAATCCCACATCGTATTCGGGCAATCGCAGAATTGGATAGGGCACCAGGTGGCCATAGAAAAAATAACAGATGATGATGACGATCAACGAGGTCAGAAGCCATCCCCAGTGCAGGAAATTGAGCAGCATGATTCCAACAATGAAAAGAATGCCGATCGTGATGTCAAAGTTATCAAAAAAGGGATGAACCGAGTCCAGTCGGATTGCGTGGATTCGCACGTAGGCTGAGCAGCCGACCGCGAGCACCGTGCCCACAATCGCAATTCCAAGGCGCGTCTTCCAATAGCTGCGTAGTGTGCCACTCACATAATCGTCCAGCAATTCTTTAAAGGCATGAAGAGATGACATGCACATGATGAAGAAAACGAAAGTCGCGTAATAGACTTTTGAGTTACTGATAAACCCGAATACGGATATAGCGATGTAAAGCGTGAGAATGGTTCCCAGCGCAATAAATGAGTTTTCCACAACGCTGCGAATTCGTGGGGCAGAGAACATAAGCGTAGCGCGTGCTAGTCAGCGATGGAAAAAAGAAAAGTCACACCGGCTGAATATCCAAACGAACTTCAGCCGGTGTGTAGTGGAAATTGGATGTAGGGTGATTACGATTCCGGATAAGTTACCGGAACAAAATTAAGCCGTTTGTCCCAAATTCCCAAGTCCTTGTAGGCTCGAATTGCGCCAGGATGTGTGTTTTCCTCCGACAGTCCATCGACCATCATATCTTCCGTCAACACCTGCCACAATGCGTTCAATTCACGCATTTCGTCAAGATGTTTGTGAGTCGCTGTGACATAGTCGTACGCCAGCTGTTCCGGAAATTCAGGATGAACTGCTTTATACCCACGGTTGAATCCCGCGAGAAAGTCCTGATCCTGGTGTGGTAGTGTACCAGCTTTAATGGTCATACCAAGCCAGGTCGTTCCAAACTGCTCATTCATCTTGTCAATGGCCCATTGATCCATTGGGATGTAGTAGAGCTTTTTACCGGATGCTTCCAGCTTTCGGAGAGGACCGCTCAGGAGATGGTATGACTGTGTCGGATCCGTTCCATACCCGGTTACGCAAACATCAGTCGTCCCATCGATCAATTGCTGAGTCAAACCGCCAGGATTCAAGCGGCGAATGTCTGTATTGGAACTGTCAATTCCATACGCATGCTTGAGAAACAGAGCAGGGAATACACCCCAGTCGCTTTGGCCAAGCAGCCCGATCGAGACTCGCTTGCCCCTCATGTCGGGGATCGTTTTGATATTGGGGTCGGTCGTGACAAAGAATTTGCCTTGGGACCAGTAGGCTTCACCGTGAAGCAACTGAAACTTGATGGGAATCGGATCAGGCAGATATTCCTTAACTGCATCTGTACCACCTTGCAGGGCTAACTGAATGATGGCATCCTCAGTACCAAATACGGAGTGTTTCCAACGCCGTTGCTCAGTCATGGCTCGAACGTTGTACATATAGCCCGGAGTCTCTTGAGCTGCGATGAACAAACTACCGCCACTACGAGCTACCACATTGCCGAAGATTGTGTTGCCTTCCATCACACCACATCCGTACGGACAGGTCAGAATCGACACAATGTCTTGGGCTTTGGTTACAGGCACAGCCAGAAAGCTTGAAGCAAGCAACGACAATGCCAAAGTGCCTTTGAAAAGTGTTTTCATATCATTTCCTCCATTTAGAGTGACTAAAAACATGAACTGGAAAATGATCAGGAATTAAATAAAAGGTTTTCGATAATGTTGACCTTTCTTGTAAATTTACTTCATATCATTGTTTAATCAAAAATAACGGTTGATCAAATTCAACCAGACATCCGTCCTCAGTGAAAATTGAAACAATTTCACCATCCGTCGTTGATTCAATGGTGGTATAGAGCTTCATCACCTCGATCAAACATACAGCGTCACCCTTCGATACGGTGGAACCGACCTCCACAAAGGGAGGCTCTTCGGGACTAGGTTTGCTATAAAAAGTCCCTACCATTGGTGCACGCACAATTTCGTGTCCTGAAGGAGCCAGAGGTTCAGCCGGAGGTGGTTTGCTGGTTTCAGCCGGAGCAGAGTGGGTATCGGATTGAGTTGTTTTCGTGAGTTCAGAAACTGATGTGGCCTCTGAAATGGATTGAGTGTGAGGTGTATGGGCACCCCGCTTGCTGACCGATAGGCGCAAACCTTCAACCTCAATATTGATTTCGTCAGCGCTTGAATCATCGATCGCTTTGAGAATTTCTGCAATATCGCGAAAACTGAGGGTCAAAGTCATTCTCCGAACTTAGTTAGAGATACCAAACATTTATCTGTTAGATAATACTCCGAATTATCCACTGTATCAAAGAAATATATTTTGAGTATATTGTCCGCCATAGATTTGTTGAACAATCGGTGCTGTTATTCAATAAACTGCTGCGGGGTAGGTTCTTCTAATTAACGAAGGGACAGCTTGCATTGAAACGGGTGTTGATTGCCAATCGTGGAGAGATTGCGCTACGCGTTGTACAGGCTGCGCGTAAGTTGGGTATTGAGAGTTTAGCGGTCTATACCGATGCCGATGCCAGGTCTTTGCACGTGTTGCAGGCAGATCGCGCAGTGCGCATTGGTCCCAATACTCCTTCGCACAGCTACCTCAATCAGACAGCCATCGTTCATGTCGCTCAGGCAGAGGACTGTGATGCCATTCATCCCGGTTATGGATTTCTTTCCGAAAATCCCGAATTTGCCGCTTTGTGTGAGACGGAGAACATTCAATTTATCGGACCTTCATCAGACACGATTCAGCGAATGGGGAACAAAGTTCAAGCTCGTACTGAAGCGATACGAGCGGGAGTTGATGTGGTACCAGGTTCTTCTGAATCCTGTACTGATTCTCAGGAAGCGAAGTTGGAAGCGGCACGCATCGGATATCCGATCCTCATCAAAGCACGAGGTGGAGGTGGTGGCCGAGGCATGCGAGTGGTTAATGATGAGTCCGTATTCACCGCAGAATTCAAACAGGCAAGTGTTGAAGCTGAATCAGCATTCGGTGACTCCACAATGTACCTGGAAAGGTATCTGGACAAGATCAGGCATATTGAAGTTCAGATTCTAGGGGATGCAGACGGTAAAGTTGTCGTACTTGGAGAGCGGGATTGTACGGTCCAGCGTCGCCATCAGAAACTTGTTGAAGAAGCACCGTGTCCCGTCATCGATAATGATGTTCGGCGCCGACTTCACGATTGTGCCGTCCAATTAGGCGAGTCCATTGGTTATCGGGGAGCCGGTACGGTCGAGTTTGTGCTGACGCAGGACCGACAACAGTTTTATTTCATTGAAATGAATACCAGAATTCAGGTTGAGCACCCGGTAACTGAACAATTGTTCGGTATTGATCTGATTGAAGCTCAGCTAAGAGTTGCTTGTGGTGAAAGTGTGGATGAGATTGTGAAGTCTCCATCGAGTAACGGGCATGCCATAGAGTTTCGAATCAACGCAGAACACTGGCAGAACAGGTTTATGCCGTCTCCTGGCAAAATTCAAGGTTGGAAATTGCCGGCCGGTTCGGGTGTCCGGGTAGACACACACTGCTACGAAACATTTTCCATAAGTCCATATTATGATTCCATGATTGCGAAACTCATTGTTCATGGGCATGATCGAAACGATGCACTCAGACGTGCAGGTTCTGCGATTAAGGAATTTGAAATAACAGGAATCGAAACAACACTTGGGTTTCACCAGCAGTTGCTGCAGAATGATTCGTTCAGGACAGGAAACATCTATACGACCTGGGTTGAGCGAGAATTTCTGAATGGAGAGAGAACATGAGCCGTTCTGTACGTATTGTTGATGTAACGCTTAGAGATGCTCATCAGTGTCTTTGGGCGACCCGAATGACAACCGCGATGATGAAAGACATTGCACCGTTGTTGGACCGGGCCGGATTTGAAGCGATCGACCTTGTCGGTGGCGCAGTATTTGATGTTTGTGTCCGATACCTGCGAGAGGACCCGTGGGAGAGAATGCGAATTCTATCGAGTTGGGTTAAGGAAACACCTCTCATTATTCACACACGTGGTCAAAGTTTATTCACCTTTGAATTTTTTGCAGATGATGTGGTGGCACTGTCAGCGGAGCGTTTTGCAGCTAACGGTATGCGTTACCACACACCCTACGATGCAGTCAACGATATTCGTAATTTAGAGGTGGCGATCCGGTCTGCGAAACAGGTCGGTTTGCACACAATTGGCGGGATTGTATTCACCCACAGCCCGGTCCATACCGATGAATTTTATGCACGTAAGGCGAAAGAGTTGATCAAACTTGGTGTCGATGGTGTGTATATCAAGGATGCCAGCGGACTGCTTCGCCCTGACCGGGCACTGACTTTAGTTCCGACCATCAAACAGGCCATTGGTGATTTGCCGCTGCAGCTTCATTCACACTGTCTTTCTGGGCTCGCTCCTTACACCGCATTGCTTGCAGTTGATGGTGGGGTTGAAGTGGTCCACACAGCAACATCAACGATGGCCAATGGTGCATCGCATTCGCCAACGGAACTCTTTGTGAGAAATTGCAGGCGTCGCGGCTATCAGATTGATCTGGACCTGAAGCCCATTGAAGAGGCCGCGGACCGGTTGGCCTATCTGGCCAAAATTGCGGATAAACCTTTGGCGGATATTGCGGAATATGATGAGTTTCATTTTCATCACCAGATGCCTGGTGGTATGATTTCCAATCTCAAATATCAGTTGAGTACAGTTGGGCTGGAAGACCGTCTGGAGGACATATTGGAGGAAGCCGGGCATGTCCGGGCAGACTTGGGGTATCCGATTGTGGTTAGCCCATTTGCACAATACATCATCACGCAAGCGGTGTTGAATGTGATGGGGCACAACCAGGGTAAGCCGCGTTATGAAACTGTCCCTGACGAGGTGCGCCTTTACGTTCGTGGTGGATACGGAGAAGTCGTCGGTGATATCGACCCGAATCTTTATGACAAAATTGTACGAGGAGCGGAACCTATCACGGAGCGGCCTGGTGCACACGTACCGATGGCATTGGACAGACTGCGAAGTACGCGAGGACCGTTTGCATCCGACGACGATTTGTTGCTTGCAGCCTATTACGCTGATAAGGAATATTCCGAGTTGAAGAGAGCTGGTCCGATACGTCTCGACACCGATTCAATTGGTGCAACGCCACTGACAACATTGATTAAACAACTCGCATCACGCCCATCAATTCGAGCATTCAGCTTGTCGAGTAACTCGGCTTGAACGAAATTAGGAGAAATTCTGCCATGAGTGAACCATGTATCATCACCGTCGCCATCACTGGCGCCGTCCCCCGAAAAGAAGACAACCCTGCAGTTCCTGTTGTGCCTTCGGAACAGATTGAATCAACGCACGAAGCATTTGAAGCGGGAGCATCACTGGTGCATATACACGTTCGAAACGATGATCAGAGCCCGGGGTCAGATCCAGAAAAATTTCGGCAGATCCAAGAGGGTGTCAAGAAATACTGCCCCGAGATGATCATTCAGTTTTCAACGGGTGGGCGCGGAAGAGAACTTGCGCAGCGTGGTGCCATGTTGGACCTCAGACCCGACATGGCCTCCCTTGCGACTGGATCGGTAAATTTTCCGACTTCAATCTACGAAAATCCCCCCGGTTTTGTCGAGGAACTTGCGTCGACCATGCTTGAATATGACATCAAACCGGAAGTTGAAATTTTTGATGTTGCGATGCTGTACAACGCTGCGAACCTGGTCAAGAAAGGTTTACTTAAAACTCCAGTTCATGTGCAATTTGTACTGGGTATCCCAAATGCACTGCCAGCCAGGCGACAATTGCTTGACTTTTTGATTTCGGAATCACAAGAAGTGCTTCCTGACTCAACATGGACAGCGGCTGGAATTGGACGACACCAGTTTACGGTCAACCAGTGGTGCCTGGAACTCGGCGGGCACTGTAGAACGGGTCTCGAAGACAATATCAAATATGACCGCGACCGGTTGGCCAAGAACAATGCTGAGCTGGTTACAAAAATCGTTGATGTAATTGATCAGTATGATCGATATCCGGCATCCTCGGAAGAAGCCAGACAACTACTGAATCTGGCGGCTTAGCAATCGAATCGAGCAGAAACTGAACATTTAGGGCAGTGGTTTAGGATTGCAACACCTTGTGTTGACCACTGAACGAATTTCATAGGGTATTGAAATATGTACGAATTATTCTATTGGACAACACCGAATGGTCACAAGATAACCATGTTTCTTGAAGAACTGGATCTGGAATACAAAGTGGTTCCAGTTAACATCGGGAAAGGTGATCAATTTGAGGCTGATTTTCTGAAAATTTCACCCAACAATCGGATTCCGGCGATGATTGACCACGAACCTTATGAAGCGGAAGGCGATGTGGAAATATTTGAATCGGGTGCGATTTTGCTGTATCTGGCAGATAAACATAATCAGTTTATTCCAAAGGACACAGCCGGCCGGGCGAATGTTCTACAGTGGCTGTTCTGGCAAATGGCAAACCTAGGACCGATGGGTGGGCAAAACCACCACTTCGTCACTTATCTCGACGAGCCAATTGAGTATGCTGTCAATCGCTATGTCAACGAAGTCTCGCGGCTTTATGCAGTGTTGGATCACCAGTTGACAGATAACGAGTACATATGTGGTGATTATTCGATTGCAGACATGGCGAGCTATCCCTGGGTGGTTCCGCACAAGCGTCAATTGCAGAAGATTGAAAATTTCCCCAACCTTTACCGCTGGTTCGAAACCGTGCGCAGCCGTCCCGCTACGGAGCGCGCTTATGAGGTTGCCAAGAGAATCAACCCCAATCCTACCCAGATGTCAGATGAAGAGAAAAAGATTCTGTTTGGACAGGATGCGAGTACGCTTCAGCGACTTCGAAAAGATAACTAAAACATAGCATTAAAGCAATGATCTCAGGTTTAACTGCTCCACTTGAGGGCGTAACCGTAATGGATTTTACGACACTTGCCCCAGGTCCCTTTGCGACCTTAATGCTCGCAAACGTGGGTGCGGATGTGATCAAGATAGAGCGACCCGGAATTGGTGATGAAATGCGGATATATCAAGACGCATTCGGGGACAACGGCGTTACCTTTTCGATACTGAATGCCGGAAAGCGCAGCGTTACCGCGGATCTAAAGGTTCCCGAAGATCGGGAACGAATCAAGTCTATGATTCAAGATTGTGATGTATTGGTTGAACAGTTTAGACCCGGAGTGATGGAACGATTGGGATTTGGATATCAAGATCTGAGTGAAACGAATCAGGGGCTGATTTACTGTTCCATAACCGGTTTCGGACAGGCCGGACCGAAAGCCATGATGGCAGCCCACGATCTCAACTATGTAGCTGACGTAGGGATGCTGGCTCTCGGAGAGTGTTCAACAGGCAAACCATCAATCCCGCAATTGCTCGCTGCTGACCTTGCCGGCGGGTCTTATCCAGCAGTGATTAACATTTTGCTGGCGCTGCAGCGGCGTGCGCAAACGGGTGAGGGTGCCTATCTTGATATTTCCATGACGGATTGTTTGTTTCCGCTAATGTTCTGGTGTCTGGGACTTGGCTGGGGCAGTGGAGATTGGCCACATTCGGGTCAACAGCTATTGACTGGCGGTTCGCCTCGTTATCAGGTGTACCGTACACAGGATCATCGGTATCTTGCGGTTGCCGCATTGGAAGAACGGTTTTGGAAGGTGTTTTGCGACACAATCCAGTTTGAAGCGAATCCTGAAATGGAGCGTAAGGAGCCGGAGGAGATGATTGCGAAAATCGCTCAGATTATTCAATCCAAGAGCGCTGCTGATTGGACCAGTCTGTTTGATGGTAAGGATGCCTGTTCAATCATTGCAAATACACTGGAGGAAGCAGTTCAGGATGCTCACTATCAGGCTCGGGGTATATTTGAAAGGCAGATTGAAACTGAATCGGGCGAGTTGATCAGTGCACTTCCGCTACCGATTGTTTCGGAGTTGCTAGATGAAGGCGCATCACTGAAAAAGGTGCCTAAACTCGGCGAGCACAACTGAATAGTTTGACAGCAAACTACAGCGATAACTTAACCACAATCCTGTAGATGGCCTTTTTGGAGAATCTGATAATATGCAAACATTTGGTTCCATTGGCATTGTTGGTGCCGGGTTGATTGGGTCAGGCTGGGCTGCCCGCTGTCTGGCACGAAAAATCGATGTATTTGCCTATGATCCTTCACCGAATGGAGAAACGGTCATTCGGTCGCACATTGACAACGCATGGCATGCACTGGAAAAGCTTGGATTTAACCGAAATGAAGCAGGCGAGTTCACGTATGTCAACAGTCTGGAGGAACTTTGCAAGAGTGTAGAGTTTATTCAGGAATGTGCGCCTGACTCACTTGAGATCAAGACCAGGCTTCACCGGCAGATTGATCAAATTACACCAGCGGATGTGATTATCGCTTCAAGTTCTTCTGGACTTTTACCAACTGATATTCAGGCAGGGACCAACCATCCTCAGAGAATTGTGATTGGTCATCCGTTCAATCCGGTGTACATCCTACCGCTGGTTGAGATTGTTCGCGGTGATCACACCTCTGCGGATACGGCAAGGCTTGCTGCTGAGTTCTACGAGCATATTGGCATGTATCCTCTAATGGTCAAAAAGGAGATAGAAGGGTATATTTCCGACCGTCTGCAGGAAGCGATCTGGCGAGAAGCGCTTCATATGGTCGCAGATGGCGTTGCATCGACCAAAGACATTGATGATGCAATTGTTTATGGACCCGGACTGAGATTGGCAATTATGGGTGTGTGTCTGACATTTCATCTTGCTGGTGGTGAGCAGGGGATGAAACATATGCTTGAACAGTTTGGTCCTGCTTTGCAATTACCTTGGACTCACCTCAAAGCTCCAGAGTTGACTGAGCACTTGATTGACAGAATGGTTGAAGGTACCAAGTCGCAGTCTGAGGGCCACAGCATTAAAGAACTGGAGAGACTGCGCGACAACTGTCTGATTGAGATTCTTGATGTTTTGGCCAGATATCAATACTCTGCCGGCTCGACAAAGTTCAGAGCGGACAGCTAAACCGCACCATTGAAACACACTGATCACAGAACACTCAACCGGTTGTTGCGGCCACGTAGCATTGCGATGGTTGGTGGCAAAATGGTGGAACGGGCAATACGCCAATGCGACCTCTTGGGATTTGAAGGGGACATCTGGCCAGTCAATCCACATCGCGATGAAATGTATTCGCGTCCTTGTTTTCGTTCTATTCAAGATTTACCCGAACCACCAGACGCAGCCGTTGTTGCAGTCCCCAGAGAGTCGACCATCCACGTGGTTGGGGAGTTGGCTGCTGCAGGAGCAGGAGGTGTCGTCTGCTATGCTTCTGGATTTGCTGAAGTGGGCGGGAAGGGAATTGAGTATCAAAAAGAATTGGATGCCGCTAGAGGGAATATGCCTCTCATCGGACCAAACTGTTACGGAGTGCTGAATTACCAGGATGGCGTTGCGCTGTGGCCAGACGAGCAGGGAGGAATGCGTTGTCAAAAAGGGGCAGCCATTGTCAGTCAGAGCGGTAACATCACCGTCAGTTTGACTATGCAGAGGCGAGGTGTTCCTGTTGCATTTTTGATCTCGACTGGCAATATGACAGGCGTCAAGACGCATGACTATATTCATGCCATGCTGGAAAATCCCGATGTTACTGCCATTGGTCTTTATCTTGAAGGTGTGGTCGACGCTTATGACTTCTCAGTTGCCGCAATCGAAGCACTGAAGAAAAGGGTGCCAATTGTTTTGTTAGAATCGGGCCAGTCGACTATCGGTGCCAAAGTGACACGAACGCATTCATATTCACTGTCAGCTGACGGTCAGGTGAGCGGTGCGTTCTATCAGAAGTTTGGCATCATTCAAGTGCACAGCATTCCACAATTACTTGAAACACTTAAGTTAGTTTCGCTTATTCCTCCAGACGACAATCCGACTATTGCTTCAATCAGCTGTTCCGGTGGCGAGGCGGCTTTAATGGCGGACTTGGTAGCGGAAAAAAATCTTGAATTTGCCGAATTATCCGATACCCAACGCAAGCGTCTATATGAAGTATTGGGTGATAGAGTTAATGTCTCCAATCCTTTGGACTATCACACTTATATTTGGGGCGATCAGGTTGCACAAACGGAGTGTTTTCAAGCGGTTTATGAAGGGTCTCAAAACTTTAATGTCAATGTCATTGATTTTCCAATCGAAGGAATTTGCGACCCGATTGAGTGGGGTGTTGCGATTCAGTCCATCAAAGATGCGAAAGAAAATTCAGGTGCAAATGTAGTTGCCGTTTCCACACTGCACGAAAATTTTCCGCCAAAATATCAAAGTACGATGCTGGAGTACAGCATACCACCGATGATGGGAATGGTTGAGTGTGTCAATGCAATGGCAGATTCTGTTGAATATGCGAGAAAGGCAAATTCTGTAAGCTCTCTGATGCCCTTGGTAAACATGATGCCCTGTCGAGGTGTGGAAGATTCACTTGACGAATTTGAAGGAAAGCAACAAATGCTGCGAACTGGCATGTCTGTAGTTGCTGGTGAGTTGGTCAACAGTGTTGAAGAAGCGGTTGATGCGGCGTCAAGGTTAGGGTACCCTGTAGTCGCAAAAATGTCTTCACGCGGGACTATTCATAAGTCAGATGTTGGTGGGGTCATACTCGACATTCAATCAGATGATGACCTAGAGCAAGCATGTGAATCAATTTTTCGTCTCTCAGATGCGGTGCTGATTGAACAACAGTTGCCTGCACCAATAATCGAAATGATGGTAGCATTTCGGGTAGATTCAACATTCGGACCGATCATGGTCATTGGATCAGGAGGAAAACTGGCAAATTTACTGCAGGATTCAGCTGTATTGCATTTTCCTATTCTCGATGAAGATGTACAAACATGCCTGAATCAGTTGAGAATCGGCAAACTGTTAAGTGGCTATCGGGGTATACAGGGAGATGGCATTGCGGTTTTAAGATTCATTCAAGATCTTGCGAGATTCGCTACTGACGAAGCCAATCAAATCATTGAAATTGAAGTTAATCCTCTTTTCGTTTATGCTCCAGGTGCGGGTGTGAAAGTCGTTGATGTTGTCTACCGATTTAGCGGGTAAACGCGCTTTTGATTATTGCACCTGTCAGTCACCTAGAGACATCAAAACAAAATGAAGTCAAAAATGTTTAAACACCCAAAACTCAGGTTATGAAATTATGAGTGAAAGTAATGTATTAGTCCGGCAGGAAGATTCAATTCTTGAAGTAACTGTTAACCGTCCCAAAGCGAATGCAATTGATACAGCAACAAGCAAAGAGTTGGGGCAGGTGTTCTGTGACTTTCGGGATGATGATGAGTTGAGAGTTGCAATCGTAACCGGCAGTGGCGATAAATTTTTCTCTGCTGGCTGGGACCTGAAAGAAGCGGCATCGGGTGAAGCAGAACTTGATGGCGACTACGGTCCGGGCGGTTTTGCAGGCCTTTGTGAACTGCATGACTTGAATAAGCCGGTCATCAGTGCAGTCAACGGATATGCGGTCGGTGGTGGATTTGAACTGGCACTGTCGGGGGACTTGATCATCGCTGCCGACCATGCTCAGTTTTTTCTGCCGGAGATCAAAGTAGGCGTTGTCGCTGATGCGGCAACCTTTCGATTAACCCGATGGATTCCAAGGGCAGTGGCGATTGAGATGCTGCTCACTGGTCGAAGAATGTCGGCTGAGGAGGCTTTACGCTGGGGCTTGATCAATCAGGTTGTTCCACTTGAGCAACTGATGGACAGTGCTTGGGAACTTGCAAGAACGATCGCAGAAGGCGCACCATTAGTGGTTACGGCGGTGAAGGAAATACTTCGAAAGGCTGAGAATGCGAGCGTTGAGGAATGCTATCAAATGATGCAAGCGGGTGAATTTGAAGGCTATGAACAAATGAAAGCTTCTGCTGATGCAATGGAAGGGCCAAAAGCTTTCGCTGAAAAGCGTGAGGCGAGTTGGAAAGGCCAGTAATCGAATATTTTTCTTTGTATGGCATTAACTCACGCAATATCAGCTAGATACATTTGCCAGTTAATTCGAGTTCGAAGATGAGATAACTTTGTGAGGGAATGAATCGTCAAATTGAACTCTCTTCGATAGTGCTTTAGATGATTAGCTAAAAGTCGTCGATCGAATAACCACGAGCGTACGTTTCGATAATCATGTCGATTGCTTTTTCTTTAGCCAGGTTATTTGAAAATCGGGATGGATGGACAAATGGCAGTTCATAAGGTGGAGATTCTGGTATGTTCGGGCATCTGGTTAGTTTGATTGCAAGTGAATTGGGAAATTGCTTCATTAGTTTTCCAATCCAACTGTGTCAATTTTGTGCTAAATCGATATAGACTGGGAATTCCCGTTTGAAATTCGCTGAACAAAAATATGCTACACTTATATTCAAATTAATTCATCAGTATTGAGCCCAATCCCAACAGGAGGTAAATCGAATGTATTTTGCGATTTTCGGAACAGACAAGCAAGGTGTGACGCAACAAAGACAAGATATGGTAGACGATGTCGCGTCATATAACAAAGATCAATCCAGCCATCCGACAGCGATTACTCATTGTGCTGGCCCGACACTTGACGACGACGGAAATATCAATGGTACTCTAACCATAATTGAAGCTCCTTCGATTGATGCGGCGCGTGATTTTCTTGCAAACCATCCACTTCAGAAGCTGGGACTTTTGGAGGATGTCTGTATCAGGCAATGGGACTGGAGAATCGGGTGTCCTGATTAGACACCTTCGGGTGTTTTGGTCTTTCTGTACGCAATTGCGAGAACGGGTCGGCTGAGTGTCTTGCCACCTCCTCGGCTGTGGTAGGTTATGTTTAGTCTTTACCACTCCACCGCGATATTGTTTATTTCGTGCCTCGTTCCCTCATTTCGCGAAGTCAGTGAAATCCAAGCATCTGAAAAGGTTCGGCATGGTGTGGGGTACAAACTAGGAACTCGTAAGCAAGAGAATTCCAGCGTCATTCGGAGGTTGGCCATCTGCGCGATGGTCACTCTGCTCGCCACTCCGTTACTTTTTCTGTCTCCAAGCCGTGCCGACACGGAGCGAATTACTCTCCGATTGCACCATTTCAACTCTCCAAAGTCGATCGCCCACCGATTATTCATTCAACCTTGGGCCGATGAGGTCGAAAAGAAATCGGGAGGACGTGTCAAAATTCAGGTATTTCCGGCCATGCAACTTGGTGGCAAGCCATCGGATCTTTATGACCAAGTGCGCGATGGCGTCGTTGACATTATTTGGACGATACCAGGTTACACACCCGGGCGGTTCCCGCTGACAGAGGTGTTCGAGTTACCCTTTCTTACAGGCAGCGCGACTGCAGCAAGCCAAGCACTGACTGAATTCCATCAGAAGTGGATGCGAGACGAATATAAGGACACTCATCCGCTGGTTTTTCATAGCACTGCACCGACTCATATCCATACCACCGAGCAACAGATTCGTGTACTCGAGGACTTGAAGGGTATGAAGATACGCACACCTTCAAGAGTCAACTCAGAAACGCTCAGCGCGTTGGGTGCAATTCCAGTTGGCATGCCAGTCCCTGCCGTGTATGAGGCTCTAGCCCGCGGAGTAGTCGAAGGAACAGCAATTCCGTGGACTATCATGCGCCCATTCCGTCTCCATGAGGTAACAGACTATCACACGGAAGTTGATCTTTCTCGCGTCCTGTTCGTGATGACAATGAACAAACAGCGCTACAACGAATTGACACCAGACGCCAAGAACGTCATTGACAGTACTACCGGTATGGCTTTGGCGAAACGACTGGGTCAAATGTGGCACGACGATGAGAATCCGGGTCGCGCGATTGCTGTTGAGTTGAACCATCAGATCCTGTCCCTCTCTGAGGATGAAAGAGAACGCTGGCAGGAGAAAACCCAGATAGTCGTCAACAGTTGGGTCGATAAAGTCACTGCCTTGGGATACGACGGACGAGTGTTGCTTGAAGATGCCAAGCATCTCCTCGCAAAATACGGTAGCGACTAGCGGAATTGGCGAGCGGGTGATAGGCACCGATGCAAGAGATGGGCTTGGCGGACCTGCCCCGAATTTAACAGAGCACCGCCTTGGTTTTTGTGGTCGAATAGCCAGAGCATTGGCTCTAGCAGGTGGTTTTCTCCTGATCGGGGTCGTCGCAATGACTGGAATCAGCGTGCTTGGACGCTACCTGTTTAACGCGCCAATTCCCGGTGATTACGAGATCACCGAGCTTGCCTGTGGAGTTGCAATATTCGCTTTCTTTCCCTACTGTCAAGTGAGCAACGCCAACATTGTCGTCAAATTCTTTACCGGATTTATGCATCCTCGGTATAGAACGGTACTCGACACTGTGCACAGTCTCGTCTTTGCAGCAGTTGCTGCTTTGATTGCTTGGCGTCTTTTTGTCGGTGGCATGCACAAGTTCGCAGACGGCGAGACAACGATCTTTCTCGGAATTCCGGTCTGGTTGGGTTACTTCTTCGCGCTACCGGGCGCAGTGTTACTGACAGTCGTCAGCATACTGATCTTTTACCGTTATCTAAGAGCGCTTCGCTGATGACCGATATCGAGTTCGGTGGGCTCCTTTTCGGTATCTGCTTGGTGCTGATTGCTCTTCGAATGTCGGTCGCCATCGCCATGTTCGTGGTAGGTGGCATAGGGTTCGCCATCCTCGCAGGATGGCCAGCGTTTCTTGGCTTGCTCAACACCAGTCCATTTGGTCGAACATCGGGCTATACCCTCTCAGTGTTGCCTCTTTTCCTGTTGATGGGCCAGTTCGCCACACGCGCTGGACTCGGCCGATCACTGTTCGACTCGGCACGCGCATGGATGGGGCACCGACGCGGAGGGTTGGCCATCTCAACAGTTTTTGGATGTGCAGCATTCGGTTCCATCTGCGGATCGTCGTTCGCTACTGCAGCGACGATGTCATCTGTTGCTTTACCCGAGATGAAACGCTGCGGTTACTCCGGAGCACTTGCCACTGGATCCCTCGCTGCCGGAGGTACTCTCGGCATTCTGATTCCACCTTCGATCATACTGGTGATTTATGCGATCATCACCGAACAGTCGATTGGAAAACTGTTTTTCGCCGCTTTGATTCCCGGCATTATTGCGGTGCTAGGTTATTCAATAGCAATCAGCGTATATGTCAAGCTCAAACCTGATTCGGCTCCGGTAGTTCCAGCTGCACCTCTTCGCGAGCGGGTACGCAGTCTAAGATCAGTGTGGCCCGTCGCGGCAATATTTCTGGTGGTCATGGGTGGTATCTATTTAGGTATATTCACCCCAACCGAAGGAGCTGCGATTGGTGCTGCATCCACGCTCCTGCTGGCATGTGTGTCCCGGCGACTAAACTGGGAAGGATTTGTTTCGAGTGTACTTGAAACGGCGCGAACGACTGGGGCAATCTTCCTCATATTGATCGGTGCTGAAGTCTACAACGCTTTTCTTGCGTTATCCCAAATCCCGGTAGAAGTGGCTAGCGCGTTCGCCAATTCGGGTCTGACACCAATGTCAATTCTGATTGGCATCCTTCTCATATATCTGATACTAGGATGCGTGATGGACAGCCTGGCCATGATACTACTGACGGTGCCTGTGTTCTTTCCTCTAATTACAGGGCTTGATTTCGGACTGACGGAGGAAGAGATTGCCATTTGGTTTGGCATCCTGACACTGATTGTTGTTGAGGTGGGTCTGATCACACCACCGATCGGTCTTAACGTTTACGTGATCAGTTCCATAGCGGACAGCATCCCTCTCAGCGACTCGTTCAAAGGAATCTTTCCATTTCTGTTAAGTGATTTGGTTCGTATCGCAATTATTGTGATCGCGCCGGCAACCTGTATTTGGCTTCCAAGTCTGCTCTAATGTCGTATGTTCGAATGAAATTTAGTCAATGAACTCCTCCAGCTGTCTGCGGTCGCTTCCGAGAATACCTTTCTATGCGATGGATTCAATTTACATCTGATAGGGGCTAAAGATATGAGTATTGACGCGTCCGAAACATCTTCTAAATCTAATCGTCATCCTGATGAGAAGATTCCGGCTACGCGCGCTGCAGGCCTCGGTCTACAGATTACGGGCTTAGTTCTACCGGGCCTGGTATTGATGCCAACGGTTGTATTCCGTTCCGCTGGCCAAGCTGAATCGATTCTACTTTGGGCGGTTTGCGCATCCATCATAGTCTGTGGTGCGGTCACGATTCTTCAGGCAATTCGGATCGGTCGGGTCGGAGCCGGTTATATCCTCATAGCTGGAACTTCTGGAGCCTCAATCGCGGTCTGCAGTTCAGCGTTGTCTGAGGGAGGGCCGGCATTGCTTGCCATCCTCATGCTCATCCTGTCACTGTTTCAGTTCTTGTTCGCCAGCCGGCTGTCACTGTTCCGGCAGGTCCTGACACCTACCGTTATGGGAACTGTCATCATGTTGACCCCGGTCACGGTGATGCCTATTATTTTTAATCAGATGAACAATGTGCCTGCCGGCGCACCAGCGGTCGCGGGGCCATTGAGTGCATTGGCAACTCTGGTTGTGGTCGCCATCGTCGTGTTGAAGGCCAGGGCCACGCTTCGTGTCTGGGCACCGGCCATAGGAATCATTGTCGGTACGATCGTCGCTGCGTTTTTTGGTCTCTACGACTTTAGCCGAGTCGTAGAAGCTTCGTGGGTTGGTCTTCCACAAGCCCAATGGCCAAGCTTCAATCTCGATTTCGGACCAGCGTTCTGGAGTCTTCTTCCAGCATTTCTGTTTATTTCCATAGTCTGCACGATCCAGACGATAAGCGGTTCCGTTGCTGCCCAGCGTGTATCTTGGCCTGCGCCTCGGGCGGTTGATTTTCGAGCAACACAAGGTGCCGTGGCGGCGGATGCAACCGGAAATCTCCTGTGCAGCCTTGCTGGAACCATGCCCGTCGGATTCCGTCCGACAGGCACATCGATGATTGAAATAACTGGGATTAGCTCCCGTCGGGTAGGAGTTGCCTGCGGAGTGTTGGTGATTGCACTGGCATTCCTCCCAAAATTACTCGTTGCAATTCTGGCGATACCAGGTCCAGTCATGGCGGCATTCATCACCATAATGATGGCGACGATATTCGTGATTGGTATGAAGATCATCATTCAGGATGGAATCGACTATCGCAAAGGGATGATCGCTGGAATATCATTCTGGATTGGCGTCGGTTTCCAAAATCGCGTGGTGTTTCCAGAGTACGTAACTGAGCTGGTTGGAAGTCATCTAAATAACGGAATGGTGGCTGGCGGGATTGTAGCGATCGTCATGACGCTGTTCATGGAAGTGGCAAAGTCTCGTCGCAGGAGGCTTGAGGTGGAGTTGGACATTTCATCGCTGACGACCATACGAGAGTTTGTTGCCAAGTTTGCAACAAGCAGCGGTTGGGATGCGACGATGGCTGGCCGGTTAGATGCCGTTGCCGAGGAGACATTGCTTACGCTCATGCGAAAGGACGACAGAGCAGAGGACACTGAGCGGCGAAACTTGCTCCTTAAGGTACACAAGGAGGACGAAAGCGCGATTCTCGTATTCACAGCCTCGACCGGCGGAGGCAATCTTCAGGACCGACTTGCGGTGCTCAGCGATCAGGTGGAGGAAGATTCGATCGAGCGGGAAATCTCACTTCGACTGTTGCGACATCTTGCGTCCCGAGTTCGCCATCAGCAGTATTACGATATCGACATTCTGACGATCCGTGTGGATGTTTCAGCATAACATTCTACTGATCCAACTACTGTGGAAATCCAGGTGTACGACTGATTTTCGGAATTGTTGCAAGTGTTTGGTACAATGCAATCGAGCATGTCTGTACAATCTCAAAAATCGAGTGTTACAACGCGCTCAATCATCATTTAGATTTGGTTCGAGTTGAATCTGTAACCGAACCAAGAAAAGATTTGAAAAATTTATTCAACTAACAGTATGTGAGGAGAAATCAATGAGTTTGAAAAAAGCATTACTAAGCATTACCTTCGCAGTCAGTATTTGTTTTTCGACAGTCGCTAGTGCCGCTGACGTTGTTATCGGAGTGGCGAATTGGCCATCAGTCAGAGTAACAGCCGACATCCTAAAAGTCATTATTGAAGAAAACTATGGTCTAGAGGTTGAACTGCAAAATGGAACCAACCCGATTATTTTTGAAGCGATGGACCAGAATCAAATGCATGTCCATCCAGAAGTTTGGCTGCCAAATCAACAGAACTTGCACGATACTTACATTGAGGACAAAAAGTCGGTTGTGATGAATCCACATGGTGTTCCGTCATTTACTGGTATGTGTGTTTCCAGGGCAACTGCAGAAAGAACGGGTATTCAGCGTTTAGAAGAGTTGGCTGACCCTGACATGGCTCAGAATTTTGATACAGACGGTGATGGTAAAGGTAATATCTGGATTGGTGCAGCAGGATGGGCCTCAACGAACATCGAAATGATTCGAGCGAAGAGTTATGGTTTTGACGAAACCATGAATCTGGACATCATGGATGAAACGTTGGCAATTGCTCAAGTTGATGCCGCAGTCAAGAAAGATGAAAACATTGTTTTCATGTGTTACACGCCACACAGTATGTTTACACTTTTTGATTTAGTTGTCTTGGAAGAACCTGAGCACGATGCCGAACAGTGGGTAATTTACCAACCGACTGACGACCCGGATTGGTTGGAGAAGTCTAGCGCTCCGATTGCATGGAGTACACCGCTGATTCATATTACTTATGCTATAACGCTGGAGAACGATCAGCCTGAAGTTGCAAAATTTTTGTCTAGCGTCACTTTTACAGTGGACGACTTGTCCGATATGACTTATGCGATTCTTGTAGATCAGCAAGACCCTGCGATGTATGCAAAGGAATGGGTTGAGGGAAATTCCAACCGCGTAGATAGCTGGATACAGTAGCAATACACTTCACAGTTTGAAGAATCTCTTTGTGGTGTCGGTAATTATTTTTATCGGCACCACGAATTTTGCGCACCACGCAACAATGAGTTTGCTCCAGGGTGCGTTTTAGATGCTGAATCAATTTGACTGATAGCGCTGAGTTTTCTGCTTGTAGTGTCCTTGAATAATACGGTCAATCACCATTGCGCAAAACAAGATTGCCAAGCCTGCCAATACACCTTGCCCTTTTGCAGCGTATTGCAAGGCATCCAGTACATCCTGCCCCAATCCTTTTGCACCAATCAGCGAAGCAATAACAACCATTGACAAACACATCAGAATGGTTTGGTTAATGCCAGTCATGATTGACGGCATAGCCAGTGGCAGTTCAATGTCCTTTAACAGTGTCCAGCGCGTGCAACCAAATGCGATAGCGGCTTCCTTGGTGGTTTCGGGAACGCCTCGAATTCCCAGTGCTGTTAATCGTATGACTGGAGGCATTCCGAATACCAGGGTGGCAAGCACACCTGGTGGCTTACCCGTTCCAAAAAAGGCGATAATCGGAATCAGATAGACAAATGCAGGCATAGTCTGCATAAAGTCGAGAACAGGTCGTGCGCCATTGTAGGCTTTCTCACTCTTACCGAACCAAATTCCAAGCGGAATTCCCATGACAATACATAGGAATGCGGCTGCACCTAACAATGCCACAGTGATCATGCTTGTTTCCCACATCCCAAGTAATCCGAGGTATGCCAGTGATGCGACGGTGAAAACAGCGACTCGTGGTCCCGCAAGCCTCCAGGCAATAACCACAATTACTGTCATCACCACTGGCCAGGGTGTCTCAACAAACAAAGTCTCCAGGCCGTCCAATACAGTTCGAATGGCATACACAATGCTGTCAAACGCTCCAGACCCCTTGTCGGACAGCCAGTCAAATCCGTTTTCCAGAACCTTTGATATTGGTGAAAAATAATCGCTTTTCTCGACTGGAAAACCTTTTGTGTAAGGTTCAAATTGCGGTGCAATTTTGCCAACAGTAAATCTGTATAGTGTCAGTGGAACAATTGCAAACCACATGACTGCACCGAACACGACGCGATTCCATTGAAGGCCGGTCAACACTTTTTCCGGTTCCGCACGCCAGGTAATGTATTGGCTCTCATATTTCATGTTTGCGTAAAATCCCTGAAATACCCTTAAGGCGATAAACATCACGACGCCAATCACCAAGTACAATACAGCGTCCTGAGAGGCAGCAGCCGCCTCGACTTGTAAACGGTCTGCTACTTTCTGCAGATTCTCCGCACGTCGTAAAAATCCATCCGCGTCATCACTATTTGCCGCAAGGGCATCTTGATATTTGACCATGAACGAATCGATCTTTTTCGAAATTACCTCAATTCTTGCAAGCTGTTCTGCCCCAAGCTCTCCCCATAACCCTTTACCAAGCTGTACCAGAGCGAGAAGCTCAAGAACGACAAAGGTCCAATAAAATCCCCACAATCCGCGCACCGCACCCCAGAAAGGACCAAAAACTGCTGCCATGGTGTTCCAGGAGTAGGGGAACTTTGTCGTAGCTTGGATACGTTGAAATTCGTTGGTGTAGTATGCTTGACTGGTACCAACAAATTCTCCGATGGAACTGCTCAAATCCTCGACATTTGTCATATGTTCATCCGATTGCATTACGCATCTCCTCCTTGGATTCCTTTAAGCAGAGTGCTTTTGTTGACCACACCAACATCTCTGCCGTCATCTGTAATGACGATTGGTTGATCGGTATTAGCTGAAACATCAATCAATCCGCTTAAATCTGTGTCATGGGTTACTCTAGGAGCTTCAGTCAGGTTTTCCCAAGGTTCGGCTTGATATTCATCGTAATCTACCATGATGGAATGTGCAAAAATTAACTTAAGTGTCGAAATTCCTTCAACAAAATCAGTCACGTATTGATCGATTGGATTTGTAACTATCTCTTCGGGAGTTCCGATTTGTACAATTACGCCGTCTTTCATGATGGCGATTCGATTACCGATACGAATTGCTTCATCTAGATCATGCGTAATGAACACGGTTGTTTTGTTCAAATCCGCCGATAACTGCATGAATTGTTCTTGTAGCTGTCTTCGAATGAGAGGGTCCAATGCCGAAAATGGTTCGTCCATTAACAATACTTCTGGGTCTGACGCTAGTGCGCGAGCCAACCCAACCCGTTGTTGCATTCCTCCGGACAATTCACGTGGAAAGCGGTCTTCATAACCATCCAAATTCACCATGTGCAAACATCGCTGAGAGATTTCCCATCTTTCTGATCGTGCCACACCTTGAACTTGCAGGGGAAAGGCGACGTTGTCTCGAACGGTGCGGTGTGGAAAAAGGGCCATGTGCTGAAAAACCATTCCGATGTGTTTGGCCCGTAGTTGACGCAACTCCTCATCGGTGAGTGCCAATACATCTCGATCTAGTACATTTACTGAACCAGAGGTTGGTTCAATCAGTCGATTCAGGTGTCGGACCATGGTTGATTTACCAGAACCTGAAAGTCCCATCACACAGAATATTTCTCCTCTAGGGACCGTAAAGGAGCATTCAGCTATTCCTACTACACAGCCGAATTTTTCCAAAACTTCCGGTTTAGCGAGTCCCTCATTGATGCAAGCCTGAATGGCTTCTTCAGCCCGATCACCAAATACCTTCCAAACATCATTCAGTTGAATAACAACTTCTGACAAATCTATTCCTCCTCAAGAATTTCTTTAGAGTAAAGTGGTTTCGAAGTTCGCAGACGCTCAATTTCAGGACATGTCCCCGACCGTAAGCCTTTGAATATACCGCAAGCAGCCGAGTCGATAAGAGACATCAGTATGTGAATCAAAATTCGTCGATTGAATAGCCGCGGGCATATGTCTCGACAATCATATCAATTGCGTCGTCCTTCGACAGGTCATTTGAAAAACGGGAAGGATGGACGAATGGCAAGTCATAGGGTGGACGGCCATTAACAATCCAGTTCGCTAAAAACTCTCCGGAACCACCACCAGTTCCAATTCCAATGGCAAATCCAGTTGCAAGCCATAATCCAGGGAAGCGATTGACGGGACCCAGAAGTGGCAGTCCGTCCGGTGTGTAGCAAATTGGACCGTTGAATACTGTTTTGAGACCGAGCTGTTCGAAAACAGGAATTCGTTTGACAAGCTTCTCCAAATGTGAATCAAGGATTGAAATGTTTGTCGGAAGCAAGTCTTCTGCAAATTCCGGTGGAATTCCATCAGTGGCCCATGGGACTGGCTGGGACTCGTAAATCCCGCATAGCAGGCCTTCACCCTCCTGTCTGATATTGCAGGGAACGTACGGATCTCTGATTGAAGGCAGTTCGAAATCCACTTCCTGAAGGGAGTCGACTCTGTCAGTCACTATTTCATGATGCTCGAGGGCGTATACAGGAACATTTAAACCGAGGTTCTGGACCTGTTCACGAGCCCAGAAACTCGTTGCAACGACGACATGTTCGGCAACAATTTCGTCAGCTTCTGTGTGAACTATCCAGCTACCGTTTTGAAGCAATTCAAGACTCTTGACTTCGCAATTGAGTCGAATCTCAGCACCTCGGGTTTTCGCCGCTTTCGCGAGCGCGTGTGTTGCGCCGAAAGCATCGACGTGACCATCATCTGGTGTGTGTGCAGCACCAAATACACCTTCGGTCGACAGGATCGGAAATAGATCTGAGACGATTTCGGGTGATACGACTCGATAATCAACTCCCAATTGATCGTACAACGGTTCTAGGTTTCGATAATACGCGAGTTCCTTCTCATTGGTTGCGAGTCGTAAACTTCCAGTGGAATGAAAATCAATACTTTGGCCAGACTCCGATTCCGCTTGCAGATATGAATTGACAGAGTTCACAAACAAGCGGGTGATGCTAGGGTAGTGCCCGAAGAATGTGCAGTTGCCGGCGGCATGCCAAGTTGATCCGGAAGTCAGATTTCTTTTTTCAATAAGTATTGCATCCGTCCATCCCAACTTAGCCAGGCTGTATAGCACACTGCAACCGACTATTCCGCCTCCAATGACGATGATTCTGGTGTGTTCGGGCATCTGGCTAGTTTGATTGCAAATGAATTGGAAAACTACGTCGAATGACAGAATCCAGTTTGGGATCAATATATTGCGGATAGTAATTGTTCAAAATCTTCTTCGCCTTCAAAGTCGCGTGTTCCCAGGAGTCCAAAGCTCCTGCCTCTTTCCAATCGTCTGGGTTTTGTCTGTTCGCAATCTGTGGATAAACATACTCAGATTCCATAAGTTCCATCGTTTGGGAATGTCCCAAAAAGTGTCCGGGTCCTTCAACGGACTCTTCAATCACCGAAAGCGACAGCGTTTCATCATTTACTTCAATACCTCTTGCGATTCGACGCAGGCAAGAGAGCATGTCGTTGTCGATAATCATTGATTCAAACGAACAACCCAACAGACTTGCTAACATTCCTGCCGACTCGTAGATCATTCCTCCACCAGCGAGTGCCGCAGTGAGCAATGTCATCGACTTTTCAAAGCCTGCCTGTTTGTCGGGTAGTTTCGAGTCTGTCATTCCCGCACCACAACCACCTGGAATTCCATAGAATGTCGCCATTTGTCCTGTTGCCGCTCCGAGAAGGGCCTGTTCACCTCCGCCTCCACTGAAAGCACCCGTTCGAAGGTCGGACACAAATTCCCAATTTCCGAAAATTACAGGGTGTCCTGGATTCAGCAAGTTAATCACGGTTAGAGATGCAAGACTCTCTGCACAACCTTGTACAAGTGCGCCTGCTAGCGCGGCTGGCGCAGTTGCGCCTGCTTGTGGGCCTGTCTGGGAGTGTATAGGCATACCGATATCTACCGCTGCGCAAGTTACATCCAAACTTTCCTCAGCAAAAGTCAGCGGAGAAACAATATTAGTGGCGTGAACAGTTAAGTAGGGCCGTTTGGCAAACGTTCCTTCACCGCCTCCAATCAAGTCCAGCATAGGAAGTATTTTGTATACATGCTCACCCTTGGTAATGCTAGTGGCTATGTGTTTTTGAGTTCCAGATGCACAAGCGTAAATCGTATTGACATCAAGTTCATACAAGTTTTCGATGTCGGTACAGACAACAGGGCGAGTAAACCATTGAATATTTTCAAGTGTATCGCAGAGTCTCGCGAGGTCATATAGATCCCTCAACGTGCTGGGGCGATACTCGCGAGTATCAATGTCCAGCATTGAAACTGCGGCACCTCCAGTGCAAAAGTTCACAGTTCCGGTGCTCAACTCAAAATCAAATTCAGGTGTTCTGCCATGTACTGTAAAGCTCTTTGCTGCTGAGTCCAACGCGTCTTCAACAAGACTAGCTGGAAAAATCAGCCTACCACTGTCATTCAGAACACAACCTTTGGAGATTGCAGTTTCTTGAACGCGTGGTGTCGGATTTGCCATACCCACTTGCTCCAGCAAGTTCAATGCTGAGCGATGAATTTTCACCACTTCATGTTCAGTAAGAGGCTGAAACAGCGATTCAACTTTTGTCCCCTTAGACATTGCTGGTTGAATGACTTTGGACATTCGACGTTGTCGCATCGAATCTCGCGATCGAATTCGTGATGCTCGTCGTTTTTTTGATTCAGTTAAACTCATCCTGTTTGAATCGCTAAAGAAGGTTGAACGATTGCATCGTAGCGATGACAAATGAACTGTTCAACTGTTAACGTCCAATTGATTCATACTCACTGACAATTTATATTTCAAGTGGTATATTTGATCTGTGCCTTGCTAAGGAAATTTTCAGAAAATTTTCAATTGGATCAAGAAAGTACGTTGGTTTTTCCATTAAGCCAAGATGTTGTAGATGCGGAATAATCTGCACTTGCGAACCTGTAATCTCTTTAGCTATGGCATGTGCCATGGCCGGCGTACTACCAGTATCATTTTCACATGTCATAACTAGGGTAGGTGTGCTGATTGGCGGGTTCGGCCGAATGAGTTCGCATACCCCATTTGCCAGCACTTCCCGACACTGTGTGTACCATAGTGGGTTGTTGCTCAGAATCCACTCTCGAACGTCATTAACGACGTCATTTTCTGCCAAAACAAACTCAGGCGTAAACCAGCGTTTCAACGAAGTTTCCATTGTGGCTGCAGGACCGCCTTGTGATGTTCGTTTAACTCGACTCTCGATAATTTGCTGTTGTTCTCGGCTTCGTTCGTGAGGTGAATTCAAAATAACGAGAGACTGAACTCGCTCAGGATAATCCATTGTGAATCGACGATTGATCATGCCGCCAAGCGAATATCCGACTATTGACGCAACTTCAATTCCGAGAACTTCCAATAAACTTTTGAGCTGATCTGAAAACATCGTGAGCGAAGGAACTGAAAGTGGTTCAGCACTTTCGCCATGTCCAAACAAGTCATAAGTTAAGACTTGGAATTGTTGCGAGAGTCTCGGTATGAAGTCTCGCCACATATTATTATTAACACCCAACCCATGAATTAGAACTACGACTGGATTATGCTTTTCACCACTCAATAAATAAGCGGTGCCGTTGGATGATAGGGGCATTGAGAATCGTTTTAATGCAAATGCCTACGGAAAAAGCACAGAATTTACTCAAAATCAATTTTGTAATCTTGAGTACTTTGAAATTAGATTGATAGCACTAGCGAATTACGTTTGAAATTCAGGAATTACCTCATTACAAAACAGCAACAGTGATTTCTTCTGTTCTTTATGGCTAAGTCCATAGCTTGCAAGATAAACGAATTCATCCACACCAGCCTGTTCATAACTCTTCAACTTTTCGATGACTTCGTCAGGTGTACCCATCATTAGGTTCTGAGTCATCATGCCAGGGTTGTACTGCTCACGTTCAGAGAGTTCTTCCAGCGGAATTACTTTTGGAAAACCGTTATCAACATCGCCTAAGTTTCGGAATAAATTTTCAAACATTCCCATCGTTTTTTGAATCGCGGAAACTGCGTTATCTCTTGCTCTAGTATTTTGATAGACGGCAGTGTGTCGCATAATGGCAAATGTGGGTTGATGACCACCGCCATCTTTTTCAATTGCTTGCGTTAATTGCGATTTGTAGAGTTCTATTTCTGAAAAGGGACGAGACAGTGGCCAGGAAATGATGTTGCAGCAATTTGCGACAGCATAGTCAAACGTAATCGGAGACCTCGCGGCAACCCATAGCGGTGGATGAGGTTTCTGTAACGGTTTGGGGACTGAAGTTGAAGTCGGAAATGACCAAAACTCCCCTTCGTGTTCTACATCGCCTTTCCACAGCTCTTTTAGTATCGGAAGCATCTCCTGCATATAGCGCCAGGCATCTGACTGTTTGAGTCCTGGACACATGCGATCAAATTCACGCTGATAAGCACCTGAACCAATTCCGAACTCCAGTCGTCCGCCACTAATCTGGTCAAGCAGAGCAGCTTCACCTGCCAAGTTAATTGGGTTCCAATATGCTGCCACCGCGACTGCTGTACCCAGTCGTATATCGTTAGTGTGCCCCGCTAACCATGTCAGGATTTGAAATGGATTTGGAGCAATTGTCATCTCTAATGCGTGATGTTCCGCCGCCCATACGATATTGAATCCTCCCTTATCTGCAATCTGAACCATCTCCAGAGTATGTTCTAGTACAGCTTGCATGGACGTGCTTTCCTCCATTCTCTCTAAATTTATGGCAAGTTGAAACTTCATGAAAAATACCTGGTTCAGTTCAGAATAAACTATCGAGCAACAAATTGGCTCGGTAGAGGTTCGCTGGAGGTGTTCATCCAAACGGTCTTCGATCTAGTGTAGTCATAAATGGCCTGGAATCCGCTTTCCCTTCCGTAGCCTGAAGTCTTGAATCCTCCGACTTCCACAATTGGTGATACCGCGCGGTAGGTATTGACCCAGATCATGCCCGCTCTGACTTTGCTGGTTACCCGTATGGTTCGCGCATTGTCGCGGGTGAAAAGTCCTGCTGCGAGTCCATGTTTGGTGTCATTTGCAAGCCGGATTGCTTCCTCCTCATCTGCAAATTTGAATACACTCAATATGGGCCCAAAGAGCTCCGTATCTGCAATTCTAAATTCATTATTTTGGCAGTCCAAAATTGTTGGTTCAAAGAAATACCCATCTAGTCCGGCGGGCTGCTTGCCTCCGCACAAAAGTGTCGCACCTTGTTCAATGGCATGGGCAACCTCAGTTCTTGCTTTTTCTAACTGACCGACTGTACAAAGAGGTCCCATTTGTGTTAGCTCTGCCATGGGGTCACCGATCACAATTTCTTTGGCCTGTTCCACCATCGCCTCCAGAAACTGATCTGCTATAGAATTCTGAAGATAGAGTCTTGAACCTGCGACACAGCTTTGCCCGGATGCACCAAAGATTGCACCCAAAGCTCCGTTTACCGCACTTTCCATGTCTGCATCTTCAAAGACGATAACAGGAGATTTACCTCCGAGTTCTGTCGATACTTCAGCAAAATTGTTGGCCGAGTTTCGGATGACATGACGTGCGGATTCTGGTCCGCCTGTAAAAGCGACACGTGCGACGAGAGGGTGGGAGGTCAAGGTTTTTCCGCAAGGGTCGCCATGACCGGTGACGATGTTAACAACACCTGGCGGAATTCCTGCTTTTTCGATCAGTTGTCCAAATTCAAGTAGTGGGGCGGATGCATGTTCAGAGGGTTTAACAACAATCGAATTTCCTGCTGCCAGGGCAGGTCCGAGTTTGATCGCAGTCAGAAACAGTTGAGAGTTCCAAGGAATGACGGCGGCGACGACACCAATCGGCTCTCGTGTCGTATATACGAAGGTATCCGGCCTGTCTATTGGTAGGGTATCCCCATTAACTTTGTCGGCGCAGCCGGCGTAAAAGTAGTAGTATTCAGCCACATATCTGGCCTGCCAGCGGGTTTCCTTGAACAATTTGCCGGTATCCATACACTCTGTTCGACCAAATGCTTCTGATTCTTCCACTAGGAGATCGGCAAGCCGTCGCAAACAGTGACCTCTTTCCGTTGGCGACATATTTGCCCAAGGACCTTGTCTGTATGCACGGTCTGCTGCAAGGACTGCCTTGTTGACATCACTTGCAGTTGCCTCTGGGATTAAGGCCCAAGGGTTGCCAGTTGCAGGATTAACGCTTTCAAACGTGTTGCCGTCCTCTGCATCAACCCATACACCATCAATGAGCATTTTGCAGGTTTGAATGTCCGTCATTGGAGATTTCTCATTTGTCTGGGTATAGATAATTTGGATAATTTATAAACGGATTCAAGACGAAATTGAGGGTTTATTCCAGAGCTTTACGTTTATCCATCAATAGATTTTCATCGGGAATACCCAAAGTTTAGTTTTCCAGAAAATTTCCTCATTATTAGATTTGTCTCCATTTGAGACAGTCAATAAATTAACAAACAAAACAAACAGTAAAGTCTTAATATTAATGGTAATAATTAAGATAAACAATTAAAGTATAATTTCGCGAATCTTGATTGCAATACAGTACGGCCGAAATTTAATTTCAGGATGAGTTAACAATGAGTCCAGCAAACCAGCAAACTGCAATTCGTTTGGCAAGAAAAACACAAGATATTGAGTCAGTCGAATCTAAGTCAAATGGTGATTCGAGGAGGATGGTAGGGACATACCCCTATAAAGACAGACTCAAGAGGAAAGAGTACGAATCGTGTAAAGCGGAGCTTCAGGTAGAATTGGTCAAGGCACAGAATTGGGTCAAGGACACCGGGCAAAAAGTTGTCATTCTGTTTGAAGGACGGGATGCAGCAGGAAAGGGCGGAACGATTAAACGATTTATGGAGCATCTAAATCCTCGAATTGCCAGAGTTGTTGCCTTGCCCAAACCGGGCGAGAAGGAGCGTGGACAGTGGTATTTTCAACGCTATATTGAACAGCTTCCTACAAAGGGTGAGTTGGTGCTATTCGACCGTTCCTGGTACAACCGAGCGGGTGTGGAACGAGTGATGGGATTCTGCACTCGACTGGAGTACCTCGAATTCATGCGCCAAACACCGTCACTTGAGCGAATGCTCGTAGACAGTGGCATCATGCTCTACAAATATTGGTTTTCAGTAACTCGTAATGAGCAGCGCCGACGATTTGAAGCGCGCGCCGATAGTCCCTTGAAACGCTGGAAGTTGAGCCCGATCGATAAAGAGTCGCTGAATCTATGGCCCGAATATACCGAGGCGAAAGAAACAATGTTTTTCTATACAGATACTCGGGATGCTCCATGGACCGTCGTTCGTTCGGACGACAAGAAACGCGCGAGAATCAATTGTATGAGGCACTTTTTGTGCGAAGTTAACTATCCTGATAAAAATGAAAGCATTGTTATCCCTCCCGATCCGCAGATTGTGGGGTTGGCGCGCGAAATCTTCTTGACCCAGCAGGGTGAAATGGAAGGCGGTCGAGAAGCGGCTTCGCTGAGAGAGTAGCCGTCAACAATCAGACCATATAAAGTTGCCCGAAATTGGGATTTTTGTCTTGCACACCGGCGAGGCGTAAACAGTGCCACGCCAATGCATGATTGCTTGATGTTGCAGGTTTACCGGTTTCTTTTTCAATTTGCTGAATAACCGAAGCAACCCTGAGGCTGGTACAGGACACGAACACCAGGTCGACATTGTCGTTTAAACCGAGTTCGATAGCGGCTTCCCTAATTGATTCACTTGAAATTTTTGCTGCCAGGTTGTCATCTTCTTCATTGAATGATCCGAATGCGACGACATTGAAGCCACGCGCTTCGATATAAGCTGCGACTTGGTCATTAACATCCTGTCGATAGGGTGTCAATACAGCTAGATTTTTGGCATTCAGTGCTTCAAATGCTGCAAACGCGGCGGTAATCGGCGTCGTACATTTCGCTTCCGGACGGGTTTCATGAATCCTTTCAAAAACGCGCTCCTCTCCGATCACCATTGAGGCTGAAGTGCACCCATAAGCGACAACATCCAGTTGCACTCCGGGCAGAATAATTTCGGCACAATGCGGGAGATGTTGTTCCATGGCGGCGAGCGACTCTGGGGTGACTGTTGGCGAATTGGGAATCCTGCTCTCGTAATAAGCGACGCCATCGACGTCGAGAAATGTACGAAATTCATGCTCAATGGTATGATCAGATGCGAGCACGATTACACCTATTGCTGCTCGATGTGCGATGCCCTTGTCCAGATCAAAAGGGATATGAGTGCGAATTATCCGCTCTGAAACTTCATTTGAATGGACTGCTTGTTGCATGGAATTGACCCGTAGTAAGTGAAAAATATCCAGAATTGCGTAGAACAGTTGTCGTTGTTACTTGTAATTCTATCGCGAAACAGATTGAATTGATTCGTTATGGTAGTTGAAAACCTTGTACATCTATCTCAGGTTCTACGCCTTCAATTAAATCAGTGGCAATTTTGGCTGAACCACAAGCCATCGTCCAACCCATGTGTCCTTGGCCTGAGTTGACAAACAAATTTTCAATTCTAGAAAATCCAATATAGGGTGAACCCTGTGGTGTCATCGGGCGCAGACAGGTTTTGTAGTCTGGGTTTTCATAGTCCGCTGCATTCGGGACCAAACCCTTTACTGCGTTAACCATCGTCATAAAGTCCTTCGGCTTATGACTTAGGTCAAAACCCGCAAACTCAGCAGTAGCAGTTGCTCTGAATGAATCGCCAATTCTTGAAAAGGCGACCAGATTGTCTTCATCTACCGTTCCGATTGTCGGTGGTTGATCATCAGGTCTAATCGGAAGAGTAAGTGAATACCCTTTAACTGGGTAAATCGGTATATTAATCCCGACGGTCTTTAAAATAAGCGGGGTATAGGCACCCAGAGAAATGACATAGAGGTCGGCTTCAAGATGGCCATCAGAGGTTTTAACACAACGAATGCGACCATTTTCTGAAACAAGTGAATTGACTTTTGTGTCGAACCTAAACTTAACTTCTTTTTCAGTGCAGCTTGCAGCCAATGATTTTGTAAACTTCTGTGAGTTTCCTGTTTCATCTGTTGGGCAGTAAAGCGCACCTGCAATTTTTGAGCGTTCTTTTTCGTATGCAGGTTCAATCTCCACTACCTCGTCAGCCGACATGATTTCAATCTGGTGTCCTCGGTTTGAGAGAATGCTTGAATGTGCTGTACCTTTTTGAAACAGTGCGGTATCTCGATAAAGATAGAGCAGCCCACGCTGGATGCGGTCGTACTCAATTGCATTCTCCTCAACCAGGATTCCCAAACGCTTTTGGGAGTAGGTGCAAAGGCCGTGCTTGCGGATTTTATTCCGTTCAGCATCTGTGTCGTTGCATTGCTTGAGAAACAGCGCTGTCCACTTCCAGAACTGCAAGTCGAAGCGCAGTCGAATTCGAAAAGCCTGGTCGTTGCGATAAAACGACTTTAGCAGAATTCCTGGAACCTTGGGTGAAGCCCATGCATAAGCGTGACCTGGTGCGATCATCGATGCATTGACTGCACTGGCTTCGGTGGCAACTGCAGAGGCTGAATCTACGACGGTAACCTGGTGGTTGCCACTTCTTGACAGTTCATAAGCTGTCGTTACCCCGATCAGGCCAGCACCCAGGATGATAATCTTCACGGAAACGCGTGATTGTAAAGGCCCTTTCGGACCACACAAGTACTGTGCTTAGTCAAGCGCTGCGATAATTCCAATTTCGACGTTGAATTGAGGGGCAGCAAGCTTTGACTCGACACAGGCACGCGCCGGTTGATTGCCTGGGCTGACCCACGCGTCCCATAGAGCATTCATTTCATCGAATGTACCAATATCCGACAGCCAGATGGTTGCTGACAGAAGTTTTGATTTGTCAGTTCCGGCTTGAGCCAACAATTCATCAATGCGAGCCAAAATATTTTTGGTTTGCTCGGCTACGCTTTCTCCGGGTGCATCAAATGCAACCTGTCCGGCCAGATAAACAGTATTGCCATGAATAACAACTTGGCTCATTCTTTGGTTGGTTTCCATTCGCTGAATCATTGATTTGCTCTCCTAAAAGGACTCTATCAGTCGGGTTATCGAGATTTAGTTCGCCTGCATCGGATGAATGGGATCAATCAAACGGTCTTTGAAAAATCTGCCGAACATCTGAAAGTAGCCTTTATAGTAGAAATCGCCATTCGTCTGTAGAATTTCGGTACGGCGCTTGTTGAATTCTTTGCTGACATCCTGCCAGGGTAATCCAGGATTTTCGTGGTGAACCCAGTGATAGTTGTTGTTTAGGTAAAGTAGGCGACTGATCGGAGAACCTTCAACGATGATGGATCTTTCACCCTCACGTTCTGACCAGCGGTGCTCGGTATATGAGCGCAGTAGTGTCATTGATATGCCAGGATATGCAAAACACAACAGATACTTCCAAACTGGCAATTGAGCGACCATACTGACGAATAACGCAATCGCAACACAAGCCGAAATATGAATCAGCCAGGTGAGCGCGCACGGTAGGTCTCCACTGACAATTCGTCGAGCTTGATCTTTCCAGAGATGAAAGAGCGATATGAATGGTCCGATCAGCAGTCGGCCAGCCAGGGTGAAATTAAACCGATAGACCGCCTTACTGATTGAACTTAACTGATCCCAATGTGATTTTGATACAAACACCGACTCTGGATCAGTTTCAACGTCAGTTAATGTTTCAACGCGATGATGTTCAAGATGGCTGGTCCGATAGGTTACATAAGGGAAATAGAACGCCAGTGGTGGGTAAACAATCAGCGTGTTCAGCCAACGCCATCGGGTTGGATATCCGTGAACCGCTATGTGCTGGAGACTCCCGTGCAGGCAGGTTATATACCCACCAGCTAGAAACAGAAGAATCAACGGAATGTCATTGCCATAATAGACGAGGAGAAACCAGCTGAGATATATCCCACAAGCTATTGATAAATCTGCAATTAAGCGTTTCATAGTGAAAGAACCAAGAATCAAAGAATCGGCAGATGCAATGAAAAATTATTTTTCAGGAATAACACTATTAATTTACCGATTTTTGTCAAAAAGTCAACTACTAATTAAGTGTCGATTCTGCCCTTGAATAGAGTTGCTTCACGCTGTCATTGATTGCACCCTGAGTCGTCTTGTGTGAATTTTTTATCATGCAAGAAGTACATCAACCAAGGCATTGAAAATTAAGGATATATCGTCAAAAATTCAGATATGCATATTGTCGGTATACAATTTGAAGAACCCCGACGAATGAATTCAATTCATTCGAAAGGCGAAGCAACTAGTAAACATGACTGCACTTGAGTCGTGTTTTGTCTATGCGTAGAGCATAGTATCACCCACAATTGAAAATTGGCTTCAAGCTTAATTTTCATTGAGGAGGACTTCCGTGAAACAATACATCCTTAATGCAATTCATCAAATTCCAATGTTAAAAGAAGTTTCACCCGATGAAATCGACATTGAAAGAATGGGAGGATTGAACAACGAAACTTATCACCTGACAGTGTACGATCAGGATTACAGTTTGCGAATTCCGGGGGATGCTGAAGCAAACGTGATTGATCGCACAGTGGAGAGACACAACAATGAGATCGCTGTTTCCATCGGAATTTCTCCAGAGCTGCTATTCTTTTCGGAATGTGGACTGAGTTTAACTCGATATGTTTCGGACTGTCAAACACTCAATCGTGCAATAGTCAATTCGGACGAATGTGTTCCAAGCCACATTGGTGCTACCATTCGGCAACTTCATGATTGTGGGAGAGAGTTCAAGCATAGATTTCGCACTTTTAGACTACTGAATGGCTTTCTAAGTCAGCTCGACTGCAGAGGAAAGGAGAAACTGCCGGACGGGTACTTCGATTGTATTGATCATGGGATTTCAATTCAGAAGATTCTGGATGAAAATCCAGTGGAGTTTGTTCCATGTCATTGCGATACTATCCCAGAAAATTTTTTAGTTGGAACTGAACGTACTTGGATGATCGACTGGGAGTACTCCAGGATGAATGACCCATACTTCGATTTGGCCACCTTTGCATTAAGTTCACACTTATCTCATGAGCAGGAAATTGAAGTTCTGACTGGTTATTTTGGACGAAGCCCGTCTACGGCCGATTACGCCCGAATGGCAATTTACAAGGCGTTCATTGACATTCTTTGGACCCCATGGGGAATCATTAATGACGAATTGGGCAACGATAGAGTCGATTACGGTTATTACACAGTGGGGCGCTTTGGTCGTTGTTTAGAGCTAATGTCGAGTGAGGAATTTTCCTGTTACTTGAAAAAAGTTCAAATGCACTAGCAACTAACTGAGAGTTTGGATCTCTAAACTCCCAAATTAATTTTTCCTGTGTAAGGACTTATCCTCGATTTGTGATCAACAATAGTCTATTGCAGCATACTGAGAGCGGTACTCGGACGAGTTGAAAACTTGAATCTATTTGATACTCATTCGCTCTGATTGATTAACACCACAACTTCAGACACCCGCCGCTCGATTTCTTTAAAATTTCTTTCTCGAATAAGTACAGGATCTGCGATCCACGAACCACTGCACGCAATTACATTAGGCAGTGCGAGATAACTGAGGAGATTATTCGCAGTAATTCCGCCACTGGGAATAAACCGCGTGGAGGGGTAGGGGCCGAGCATTGTGCGAAGGAAAGGTAGACCACCGCTGGCTTCAGCAGGAAAAAATTTTGCTGCACTCAGTCCATAGTTCAATATTTGCTCTACTCCAGTGGGATTGTTGATCCCTGGAAAGATGGGGATTCCCGCTATGAGACTGGCTTCAACAACCAAAGGATTGAATCCGGGTGTAACAATGAATTGGGCGTCCGCTTGAAGGGCGCTTTGAACTTGATCTACGCTGGAAACGGTTCCTGCGCCTACCAGTATTTCTGGAACTCGTTCACGTAAATCTTTGATCGACTCTTCAGCCGCACAGGAGCGGAAGGCAACTTCAATAATGGACAAACCACCGGACAAAATCGCCATTGCAAGTGAAACGGCCTCTTCACTGTTGTCCAATGTCAGGACCGGTATAAACTTTGCCGAAACAATACGGTCAAGAATTATCGATTGGTTTGTTGTCACCAGTATGGATCAATTTAATGGTAGCTACGATTAATCTCATCCTTTGAACAATGTCTGAAATTGAATGAAAATCCTATCAATTTGAAATGATGGCACCATCAACACCGACAACATCTGAGGCAGTACTATGTGCTGACAGAAGACACTGCTCTTCACTTTTGCCGCGGATTAACGATGCGAGGAAACTTCCGTTGAAACTATCTCCAGCCGCGGTAGTATCAACAACTCTTGCGGCTGGAATGAATTCAGGATGTGCGTCCTGTGCTAAATTCGGAGATATAGGTCCGCGACTGCCTCTTTTGATCGCACACGCATGAAAATTGCGTTTGCCAAATTGCTCAATGATGACTTCTTCGCTAGATTCTTGAAACAAAGCCATCTCATCATCAATTGAAGGCAGTGCAATGTCAGCGATTTCCCACATTTCACTGACAATGCGACATGCAGTTTCTCTATCCTCCCAGAGTTCAGGTCTGAAGTTCGAGTCAAAGGCAACATGACATTCATTTAGTTCACGAAGGTTCCGTAGAAATCCAATCATGCGACTTCGAACTTTTGGATGCAGTATCGCTAGTGAAATTGCAGAAAGATACACAATTCGCGCTGAAGGTAAAGATTCTGGTGAATTGTCGCTTAAAAATAACATTCGAGCAGCTGAATGACTACGCCAATAGTCGAATTGACGCTCTCCAGATTTGTCTGTTGCTACGGTATAAATTCCTATCTTGCGTTCCGGATCAATGGATATCTGCGAAACATCAATACCTTCTTTCCTAGCGGTCAAAAGAAAGGTTTTTGAGAGAGGATCGAGACCAATACGCGTGCAGTAACCAATACGGGAATCTGGTCCTAGTGCCCTTGCACAATAGACGGCTGTGTTGAAAGTGTCGCCAGCGAAACCAACGCGAAATCCAAACTTTCTATCCTGCCGAATTTCTGCCATCGCTTCTCCGATGGCGAGCAGATCTAGTTTCATGGTTCTGGTGGTGTAAAGGAGAGATTAATCCCCCAGTGGCTTCGAATCGTCCTGATCGCGGGTATGAACTAGATGGTATTTGATACGTCGCATCGATTCGGCCGCAATGTTGCCGCGAAGTTTTGCAACTTCGTAGGCCAGAATATCGATCAGTGCAAGCATCATATAGCGGGCAGGAGTCGGAGAGAAAATGTTTTCTGGTTCCTCGGTTTGAAAGGGAACTGTAGCAGATGCCGCATGAGACAGTGGAGAATCAGGGGATGTAATGGCAATGGTGTGCGCACCATATTGACTGGCTACCTCTGCTGCCTGAATAATCGGCTCATACTTACCTGTAATTGAAAGCACCAGTACAACATCTCCTACATTAAGCGTGGCGGCCATCATCAATTGAAGTTGCGAATCGTTGCATGAGGAGGCATGCAGACACAAACGAAAAAGTCGGTTTTCCGCCTCTAGTGCTGCCATCGAGGAACCGCCACCACCTCCAAAGATCATTACGCGCTTTGCATTGGCGATTGATTTAGCAGCCGGTTTTAGTGATTCATCGTCAACTTGCTCAACGAGAGCGTCGAGAGTTCGGTGTATCTGAGAGACAATTTCTGTGACTGCTTCACTAGTGCCAAACGGAACGAGTCTTGGATGAAGGTACCGGTCGCCAACTGCCAAAATTTTCGCTAAGTCCAGCTTTAACTCGCGTAGTCCTTCACAACCGATGGTACGACAAAATCGGGTAACGGATGCCGCGCTCACTCCAGCTTTTGCAGCAATTTCAGTGGTTCGGGCATGAACTGTAAATTCCAAATCCGAAAGAACCAGATCAGCGACACGTCGTTCTGCCGGGTGCATTGCTGGCCCAAGCCGTGCGATTCGTGCAAGCGGGTCTTCAATAATACTCACAGACTTAGTATTCAATTTTCTCAACGCCCCGGGCCGCTATTCATGAGAGACTGTTCGTTAATTTGGAACAGACGGTATGAAAATAATTACCACAAAAAGATTAATTGCTACTATTATATTGTTATCTGTGAAAATAGTTTTTATATTCCCAGTCAGGTTTCAACCTTATTGACGACGTAATAATTGATTATTTGAGGAAATTAACATGAACACTATTCGAACTCCCAGGAAATGGTTTATCACACTTGCCTTGGTATTGCTTGGTTCTACTATAGCACTACCGGGGCAGGCGGCAGATATGCTACGATACGCGACTGTGGGTGAACCTCCGAGTCTCGACCAGCACGTGGTTACCTCTGACCTCGCTACCACTATTGCACAACACATTTTTGAGGGTTTATACACCTTCGATGAAAATTATGAACCCCAACCACTTCTAGCTTCAGGAGAAGAAGTTTCGGATGATGGACTGACAATTACTATTAATCTGCGTCAGGACGTCACATTTCATGATGGTCAGCCAATGACTTCTGCGGATGTTGTTGCTTCTCTCAAACGCTGGGGTGAATATGGATCACGCGGCAAATTGCTGTTTGCTAATGTATCCGATGTTTCAGCAGTTGATACGCATTCGATCGCTCTAACGTTCACTAGCACATTTGGTCCTTGGAAAAATCTCATGGCATTCATCAATGGTGGACCGGCGATTTATCCGGAAAGAGTTGTGTCTGGAGCAGGTAGCACACCAATCGATATTGAGAACTATATTGGCACCGGACCCTACAAATTTGGAGAATGGGCACCTAACCGTCATGTTGAGCTGGTGAAATACGACGACTATGTGAGTGCACCCGGAGAAGCCAGTGGATACGCTGGTGAGCGCGTAGCACATTTTGATCGACTACGATTCGTTCCGGTTCCAGATCCCGGTACAAGGATAAGCGGTGTCAAAGCTGGTGACTATGATTATGCCGAGAGTATGCCAAGTGACCTGATCGACGAACTCGACGCTGATTCGGCAACTAAAGTTGTGTTAAACGGCGGGCCAATTTTCGGACTTGTTTTCATGAATTCGAAAGCTGGTCCTTTGTCGGAGAATTTTAAGCTTCGGCAGGCAATACAGACAGCTCTAAACAAAGAAGATGCATTACGTGTTGCGATAGGTCCGGAGAAGTTGTGGCGTTCAAACGGTTCCTTTCTGCCCAAGGGTAATGCTTGGTTTACAGAATCTGGAACTGATTTCTTCAGTCAAGGCGATGCTGAAAAAGCAACAATGCTCGCTGAGGAAGCTGGCTACGACGGTACGCCAATCAAGTTTCTGGTTTCAACCAACTACGCATTTCACTACGATAAAGCGGTTGTTTACACTCGACAACTTCTTGAAGCTGGCATCAATGTACAGATGGTGGTTGTTGATTGGGCAACTCTGATCAAAAAACGCGCTCAGCCAGAAGAGTGGGACCTGTTTTTCACTCACCACGGTTTTGTTCCAGATCCAATTCTGATTTCGGTGATGAACGACAACTATCCAGGTTGGTGGGTAACGGATGAGAAAATGCAACTGAAGACTGCTTTCACCGCCACGAATGATCCAACAGCTCGAAAAGATACTTGGGCGGAAATTCAGGCCCTAATTTACAATCAAGTTCCCACGATGAAAACTGGCGATATTTATACTTACAACATCGCTTCACCACAATTGACAGGTATTGAGGCCACTACGCTGATCTGGCCGCACTTTTGGGGTGTAAACAAATAATCCCTCTGTCAGAAATTGGCGTCCTGGAAAACAGGACGCCATTTCGCTCTATATAGATCCGGTCGGAATCGGAGTTGATTGCCTGCCCAAATTCTCGGTATCATTCGTCAGAGTAACCGTGACCAAATCGTGATTCGTTATCTGATTCGCAGAATTGGGGTATTTCTGCCAACTTTACTGGCAGCCTCATTCCTTATTTTCATCTTTATTCGTCTGATTCCTGGTGATCCGGCTGCGGTTATGCTTGGGGACTTGGCTACTCCTGAGGCAATTGCCGCGCTTCGAGTTGAGATGGGGCTAGAGGAATCGATCTTGCATCAGTATGTTCGTTGGATTGCAGCAGTTTTGCAAGGAGATTTGGGGGACTCCATATTCTTTCAGCTACCTGTACTCACGCTCATAGTTGATGGTCTGGAGACCAGCATTCTGTTGGCAATCATGACTTTGATTTGGATAGTTATTCTCGGTCTTCCGATCGGTATACTGGCAGCTGCTCGAAGAGGAAGTTGGCTCGATCAGGGGCTATCGGGACTATCAATATTTTTAGCTTCGGTTCCGACTTTCTGGGTTGGACTCTATCTTATTTTGATTTTTGCGGCCACATTAGGTTGGTTTCCGAGTTCTGGCTACCCTTCAATCTTTGGTGAAGGCGGGCTAACAAATTTACGATATTTGATATTGCCGTCTATTGCACTTGCGGCACCAAATGCCGCACTGATCATTCGTTTGACTCGGGCAAGCATGTTGGATGTTTATCGCGAAGACTACGTCAGGACAGCGCGGGCCAAAGGCATTCATCCGATCAGAGTAATAGTCCGCCATGTTTTTCGTAATGCGCTACTTACAGTTGTATCTGCATTTGGCTTTACCATCGCTGCATTGATCTCTGAAGCGGTCGTGACCGAAATGGTTTTCTCTCTACCAGGCGTCGGTCGTATGGTCGTTCAATCGATTCTTCGTCGTGACTACCCTGTAATCCAAGGCACTATCCTTATGATAGTGCTACTGTATCTCACGATAAATTTGATCGTCGATATCGTAAACGCTTGGCTTGATCCGAGAATAAAGCTGCAATGATTTCCATTACTTCAAGCCTTGGTTTAGAAGGCCGAAAGCTTGCCCTCGTTGGTGTAATCATTATTTCTGTAATAGCAGTCTGTGCGATTTTTGCTCCCTGGCTCGTATCTTCAGACCCGCAAGCAATCAATCCAATGGCGCGCCTGACGCCACCTGGCGCGGACCACTGGTTCGGTACCGATCATTTTGGCAGAGATACGCTTTCTCGGGTAATCTACGGTTCGCGTATGGCAGCAGTGATTGGATTTGGCGTTGTTTTGCTGGCCCTTGGTGGAGGAATTACTTTCGGTGTCATATCTGCTATATTTCCGAGACTTGGCTTGCTACTAATGCGCGTAGTTGACGTGATGATGGCATTTCCGGCACTGCTATTGGCGCTTGCACTAATAGTCGTATTGGGCCGTGGGGTGGAAAATTCAATTCTGGCGATCGGCATCGTTTACATGACAACCACAGCTCGTATTGTTTACAGTGTGTCTTTGCGAATCAGGTCTGAGACCTGGGTCGATGCAGCGCTAGCTATGGGTGCACGGACTCCTCGCGTCGTCTTTCAGCACATTTTGCCAAATCTAATGTCGCCGCTATTCGTACAGGCGAGTTTTGTATTTGCTTTTGCACAACTGCAAGCAGCTTCTCTCGATTTTCTTGGGCTCGGAGTGCCGCCGGAAACCCCTACCTGGGGAAACATGATCAGCGAGTCTAGAATCTACATCACACGGGCACCGTGGCTGCTTTTGTTTCCTGGTCTAATGATTGCACTTGCTGCTTTTTCGCTAAATCTTGTTGGTGATGCAGCGCGTGATCGACTTGACCCTCGTTTGCAGACCGCATTTGGAGGGCGTAGCCGGTCGTGAGTTCACTTTTGTCAATTCAAAATCTAAAGCTGATTGGTCATTCAGTCAACGGGTCACGGACGATTGTAGACAACTTGTCGATCCAAATTTGTGAAGGCGAATCGTTAGCGCTTGTTGGGGAGTCCGGTAGCGGAAAAAGTTTGACTGCGCTGACGATTATGGGTCTGTTACCGGAAGCGGAAGTAACAATTAAAAGTGGGTCAATAGAGTTGTCAGGAATTGATGTGCTCGCGATGTCCGATGCCGAACGTCGTGAAATTACAGGTAACGATGTTGCGATGATATTTCAGGAACCCATGACATCCTTAAATCCAGTAATGCGAATTGGGGACCAGATTGTTGAAACAATTAGGGCGCACGAGAAAGTTTCGAGGTGCTCGGCAAACGCTCGTGCAATTGAACTACTTAAGTGGGTACGAATGCCGGAACCTGAATTGCGACTTCGCGCCTATCCACATCAGCTTTCCGGGGGTCAACGGCAACGGGTCATGATTGCAATCGCACTTGCATGTCGACCGAAACTTCTGATTGCTGACGAGCCAACGACAGCGCTAGATGTAACTGTGCAAGCACAGATATTAGCATTGATGCGCGATTTGCAGCAAGAGCTAAACATGGCCATGTTGTTTATCACACATGATCTTGGAGTCGTAGCAAACATTGCCAATCGGGTAGCGATTGTCTATTGCGGACAAATTGCCGAAACAGGGCCCGTGGGAGAGGTATTTCGTGTCCCATCGCATCCCTACACGCGTGGACTTTTGGCCTGTATTCCAAGCGCGATCAATGATGGTGAGAAACTGATTACAATTCCTGGACAATTGCCGGCTTCAACTGATTTACTCAATGCTTGCCGATTTGCGCCTCGTTGTACGCTATCAGACGACAACTGTCGACGCGTTCCGCCTCCTAAGGTCGCCATTGCAGATGATCACACTGCTTACTGTCACAAAATTGGTAACAGTACATCGCAATGAATAGTGATAACTCAAGAATGCCACCTTTGCTCGAAGTTGAAAATCTACGGGTGACTTACGTGTTGCCGTCACAAAAAATCTTTGGATTGGCACGCACGTTTGATGCAGTGGACGATGTCAGTTTGAGTATCGGTCACGGAGAATCATTCGGTTTAGTTGGAGAAACTGGTTGTGGTAAATCATCACTTAGTAGAGCAATCTGCGGCTTGGCACCTGTATCGAGTGGTTCTGTGCGATTCAACGGTGCAAATCTGAATTCGACGAGCAGGGCTGAAAGACGAGTGATACGAAAGGACATACAAATGATCTTTCAGGACCCGGGTGGTTCTCTGAATCCAAGAATGCGTATAGCCAGGCTTATCGCTGAACCACTGACTATCCATGGGGTGGGAACGAGAAAAATGCGGCGGGAGAAGGTATTTCAAATTCTAGATGCTGTAGGTTTATCAGCGGTTGATGCGAGTAGATTTCCACATGAATTGAGTGGTGGTCAGCGGCAGCGAATCGCGATTGCACGCGCTGTAGTGGTAGAACCGGCTCTGATACTCGCTGATGAGCCCGTCTCGGCACTCGATGTATCACTTCAAGCTCAAATTCTGAACTTGATTGCGGGGCTGTGCCGTGAGCTTGGGTTGGCGCTGCTCTTCGTTTCTCATGATCTTAACGTGGTGCGGTACCTGTGCAGCATCGTTGCAGTCATGTATTTGGGACAAATCGTCGAATTAGGTCCGACTCGTAAGGTGTTCGATGCACCTGGTCACCCATACACCAAGGAATTGGTTGATTCCTCTCCCGTTCCTGATCCGCAGCAACCAATTCGATTAATAGCGTCATCGGGTGAACCACCGAATCCATCGGCACCGCCGACTGGCTGTCGTTACCATCCGCGATGTCCCATAGCGACTGACATTTGTGTGACCAAAAAACCTGAAGTTCGTGCGATTGAAAATAACCGACAGGTCGCGTGTCATCACGCTGAACATATCTACAAGATGTAAGGAAAATAAAAATGAGACTGTTTGTAGCGTCGCTGGCAACTGAAACCAATACATTTTCACCTGTGTTTACCGACCTGAAGGATTTTCAGAACAATTTTTATTTTCCACCAGGTGAACATCCGGATGTGCCTTCACTTTGCAGTGCGCCTTTCATAGCGTTGCGTGAGTACAGTAGTCGTGTTGAGTCAAAGATCGAAGTGATTGAAGGAACCGCCGCTTGGACCGAGCCTGGGGGAATTGTCAGTCGTGATACTTATGTCCATCTACGCGATGAAATTCTTGATCAGTTGCGAGATGCGATGCCCGTAGATGGTGTCATACTTGGATTGCATGGTGCGATGGTGGCACAAGGATTTGACGATTGTGAAGGAGACCTACTGTCAAGAGTTCGTAATATTGTGGGAAAAAAGGCTGTTATTGGCGCCACTTTTGATCCACACAGTCATTTCACACAGCAGTGTGCGCAAGCATCTGATGTAGCGATTGCTTTTAAAGAGTTTCCACATACAGACATGCTGGAACGCGCCCGTGAACTAGTCGATATCGTTGTACATGCTGTCGATCAAGATCTGTATCCAAAGCTTTCCATGTTCGATTGCAAGATGATTGATGTATTTCCAACCACGGAAAGTTCGATAAGGGCATTCGTGGATCGAATTTCAAAAATGGAACGAGAAATTCCTCATGTGTTATCCATTTCCGTGGTTCATGGGTTTCTCGCAGGTGATGTGCCTGAAATGGGTACAAAGATCATTGTCGTTACCGACAACGAACCAGTAAAGGGCCTAAAACTTGCCCGTAAACTAGGTATGGAACTCTATGCTTTGCGTGGAAGCACCCGGATGGAGCTACTCACTCCTGCAGAAGCCTTAATCCAGCTTGAATCAAATTACGGAAATGGTCCATTGCTTGTCGCGGATGTTTGGGACAATCCGGGTGGTGGAATGGCAGGCGACTCAACTTCCATTCTGCGTGAAATTGTCGACCGCGAAATTGATCAGGCTGCAATTGCTTCAATCTGGGATCCGATAGCTGTGCAGTTCTGCTTTGCGTCCGGAATTGGTGCGCGTATTCCGTTGCGATTCGGAGCCAAGTCTGGGCCAGGACTTGGCGAACCGATGGATGCAACAGTGGATGTCACAGGTCTGAGTGAAAACGGGTCCATGTGTATCGGAGATTCAACTGCACGTTTGGGGCGTTGCGCTGCGATTCGGCTGGCTGGCGAGGTTGATGTTGTATTATGCGAAAACCGGGTACAAGCCTATACACCAGATATATTTACTTGCGTAGGAATCAATCCAGCCAGTAAGCGTCTAATAGTTGTTAAATCGACCAACCATTTCAGAGCAGGATTTTCCGACTTAAGCGATCATATTCTGTATGTTGATAGCGGCGTACCGTACCCGCATGATCCGCGTACAACGCAGTACAAGAAACTAGAACGGGGCATCTGGCCAATCGTAGAAAATCCAATTCACAACAATTAGTAGCAGTTATTTCAATGGGTGTTGGGAGAATTCAGTGTCTGAAATTTACAAAATTGATACGCCAGATCAGATTTATTCACCTGGCTTGGTAATATTTGAAGAAGTATTGCGAAAAAACCTCGCTCAGATGAAGGAGATTGCTGGCGACCCAAAGAGGCTTCGACCTCACTGCAAAACCCATAAGATGATCGACATCATCCGACTGGAGGTTGGCATGGGGATTTTGAAACACAAATGCGCTACTTTTGCCGAAGCTGAAATGCTTGCACTTGCCGGTGCACAGGAAGTGACCCTTGCCTACAATCCTGTTGGACCAAATATTGATCGTGCGGTGCAGTTTCGACTACGGCATCCGAAGATTCAGTTTTCTGTAACTGCTGACCATCCTGAGCCACTGATGGCTCTTGATGCAGCTATGGGAAACGCAAAGACAGATATTGACGTACTACTCGACATCAACCCTGGTTTGGGTAGAACCGGGCTGAAACCTGGCGACCGCGCTGCAGAGATTTATTCTCTGATCAACCGCCTGCCAAATCTGCGACCGGTAGGATTTCATGTCTATGATGGGCACAACCATCAAACATCGCTTGATGAGCGGAAAGCGGCGGTCGATGGTATATGGTCGACGGTGCGGAAATTTCGAGACGAATTGAAAAAAACTTCATTTTACGTACCCAAAATTATTGCTGGTGGGACAGGAACATTTCCGCTTTATGCACAACTGGATGACCCATCAATTGAATTGAGCCCCGGTACCTGTGTTTTCCATGATGCGGGATATTCAAAAATATTTCCCGATTTACCGTTTACTCCAGCAGCTTTGATTCTAACCCGGGTGATCAGCCGTCCTTCTCCCAATTGTGTAACCTTTGATCTTGGTCACAAAGCCTGCGCCGCAGACCCGCCTGCTGGTCACCGTCTGCAATTTCCATCGATTCAAGATGCCCGCGAGGTGTTGCAGAATGAGGAGCACCTTGTAATTGAAACGGAAAAAGCCGCCAACTATCGACCTGGGGATTCCGAACTGGCGATCCCGACTCACATTTGTCCGACTTCAGCGCTTCATACTCACGCGTGGGTCATTCGGAGGGGTAAAGTTTCTACCACATGGGAGGTCACTGCACGGCATCGCTAACTGATTGCAGATAATCAATTCGATTAAGTATCACAAAATTAATAGCCGCACCTTGAATTAATCGTCTGTCAAGTTGACACTGGTAAAGAGGTGGATTGATCTGCAATCCACTGCGCCCTTGGAAGTTGTGTCTGACAGATTAACTGAGGCACATAGCTTGTCAGAATTTTCTGATCACTGTAGGGGATACCATAATCTCAAGCGATTGTCGATAATAGTTCATCTCTTCCATCTTTCTGACAGACTACACCTCTTGGGGTTGCAAGACATTCAGGGACTCATTTTTTAGGTTAGCGAATATTTCGAGACACCGTCGGGCGATTGGTCGTTGTTGTCCGCGTTCGGTGAGTATTAAGAAACAGCTTCGATCGCGCTCGACATAACTGCCATTAACCGCGACCAGCGTCCCTTGCTTGAGGTATTCCTCAATGTAATATCGCCAGCCGAGCGCCAAACCTTTTCCCTCAATGGCGGCTTGGATCAGGTAGACATAGTCTTCGAATCCGGTGTATTGGGGTAGTGGAGACGGATACCCGACAGTCTCGAACCAATCATGCCAGTTTGCCCAGTCATGGTTTCGTGAGAGTCTGAGAAATGGTAGCGATCCCCATTCTGTGACAGGTTGAGCCAAAATATTCTCATGGGTGGTCGCAAAACTAGGTGAGCAAACCGGTGTGAAGGCTTCACTGAAAAGGATAACTCGATCATCCTGCTTGATGGTCGGTTCGTCGTAGGTGGCAATCAGATCAGCTTCTTTTTCACTAATGTAATCAAAAAAGTCGTAATCGATCGTCACGATACGCAAGATTACGTTATTGCCGACAGCATGACGCAAGGTATCGAAGCGCGGCATTATGAACTGATGCGAGAGTGAATGACTACAGGCAATTACTACCCGCTGTTTCTCTTTAATACTCGATGCTGCAATTCCAGCTGCAGCGATACGCTGCAGACCGATCGACACGCCACGATGGTATATCTCCCCCGCTGGGGTTAATTTCACGCCACGGTGGCTACGTTCGAACAGCAGAAAGCCGACTTCATACTCAAGTTCCGCAATGTAACGGCTCACGTTGGACTGATGAGACCCCAGTTCCTCAGCAGCGCGAATAAAACTCAAACGACGTCCGGCGGCTTCGAACACACGCAGGGCTCGCATACGCGGAAGTGGTCCCTTGGGATCTTTTAGCATAGCAAAATCGCTATTGATAAACTACTAATTTGGTATTTCACAAAATCACCTCAGACTTTTATATTTATTAGTGCGAATCGTGAAAGCCAAATTATGTGGTTGCTCTGGAAGTCAGTAAACCACGTAGTTTATCTATAGCAGAAACAATAATGATACTAGGCGTATAGCGATTCGCATTCAATTTTTCTCAAATTGTAGAGAGGAACAGATTTTGAAGTCCATTATCTACCGTATATGAGGATCGTTATATTGCCTTATTTATATAACGATCGTATTACGAGTCAGCGATATATTTTCTTCTTGTTCTTTGGGCTATTGGGGTTATTCTTAACCGGAACCGTTTCAGCTCAAACTCAGGACATCGTCTCTCCGCCACCAGGTACGGAAGCCGGGCAAATCGAACAGCATTTTGAAGGTGGGGGCGTGAGTGTGCCAACACTGAAAATCCCAGACTCGGTCATTGATGATGATCAATTAATGTTGCCCGACAATGCGGAAGAATTAAGTCTGATTCTTACTCAGGTCGTAGTAGAAGGTTCAACAGTGTATACGAAGGATGAACTATCTCACCTGTACATGAACAGAATTGGGCAAAAGATTGCACTTGCCGAGGTATTTAAGATCTCCGACGAGATTACAGTCAAGTACCGAAATGACGGCTACATTCTTTCTCGCGCTATTGTGCCGCCGCAAACAATCGATGATGGTACAGTCAGGATAGTAATTGTAGAGGGCTTCATCAATGAAGTACTGATCGAAGGAGAAGTACCTGAGCAGCAGTCGCGACTAGTCGCCTATAGCGACAAGATACTCAATTCTCGGCCACTGTCCAACAAGGACCTGGAACGCTATCTGCTACTGATTCGCGATCTACCAGGTATTAAATCGGAAGCAACTATTCGCCCGGCAAAGGACATACCCGGGGCTTCTGATTTGGTCATTCATGTCGAATACAAAAAGATGGATGGCTTTGTTCGTCTCGACAATCGTGGTAGCGAATTTAATGGTCCCGCAAGGCTCTGGCTCGGGGCTGGCTTCAACTCCTTGGGTGATGAATTCAATCAGAGAGTGACGCTTACATTTGCCACTGCCGGTGAAGGCATGAAAGAGTTGAATTATTACGACTTGGGATACGAGCATCATGTCGGAACTGAAGGCAAAAAGCTGTACTTCAATTTGACCAGTACGGGGTCACAGCCCGGTCATACGTTAAGCGCTCTAAACATTGACAGTAAAACCCAAACTTTCAAGTTGGGCTTTACCAATCCGTTGATTCGCTCGCGCACCAAAAATCTATCTCTTTATGCCGACTTTGTGGTTCGCAACAGTGAGACGAAGATCATCAACGATCGGCTCTCGAAAGATCAAGTGCGCTTTATCAGCCTTGGCGCACTCTACGACTCTGCAGACCGTTTCGGCGGCATTAATCAACTTGGATTGCGATTAGACCAAGGGTTGGACATCCTGAATGCGTCGAAAGAAGGTTCGACAGATCTGTCGCGTCCGAAAGGACAGGTAGATTTCACCAAGCTTATTTTGACCGCATCGCGCTTGCAGCGATTGAACGACAGTTGGTCGTTCTTTACCAGTTTAAAGTCCCAGTTTACTTCGTCCAAGCTGCTTGCGTCGGAGGAATTCGGTGTGGGGGGAGAGCGTTGCGTTCGTGCATACGATCCTTCTGAAGTGACGGGAGACCGCGGAACTTGTCTGCTGTTGGAAATGCGCTACGGTCAGAACACCGTCTCGAACTCTGTAGTAGGGTATCAGTTGTTTGCCTATTACGATGTCGGTGTAGTCAAACGGATCGAACCTGGCGCACTCGGAAAAACGGCGAAGCTGGCCTCTTATGGCTTCGGCACCCGTGTCAATTACAGGGATTGGCTGTCAGGATCATTTGAGATTGCTTGGCCACTTACTAAAGAAGTTGACTCTCGAGCACTCGATGTCGAATCAAGTCGATTGTTCTTGAATCTCACAGCACGATTTTAACCATTTAGTTGTATTTACTGGGATATTCCTAAGATTAGTGGGTTAGCGGTGGACTAGATCGTAGAAATCGGATTTGGTTGATAGCAAATGGATTTGATTACAGTCGTAGGATCATGCGAACAGATGTATTAACGAGATACATGTGACTTTTTGTCTATTCGCTAAGCAGACTTTAAACCAAGCATTTCAGCGGCTTTCGATTCGCTGGCAAGTTATTAAGGAAGATATGAGAAGCTAAGAAGCCCCGTAAATGTAAAAACGATTCATATGTGTTGACACTGGCGTAGTGTCGACAACTTGATAGAAAACAATAATAACAAACACGAATTATCCTCTGATGCCTGAATCGATACCTAATTGCAGGCCTTGCTGCAAAAGAAATAAGCTTAGTCGGCTCACACCCCCATTGCGTAAATTAGCAAAGCGAAACAGTTTTCCATTTGACGTAGTACAAGGCTCAATACGGACACTTCGCAATCTGCTGTCTACATTGCTTTTCAGCGCAATGATGTTCAGCTCCCACTTGCAGGCAGGACCGACAGACGGCGAAGTGATTTTCGGAGAGGCGGAAATCCTGCACTCAAACCCGCAGCAGACCGACATCGTCCAGAATTCCGACAAAGTCATAATTGATTGGCGATCTTTTTCGATTGACAAGGATGAGATTGTTCATTTTCAACAGCCATCCTTAAATTCAATAGCCCTCAACCGCATCAAAGGTGATGCGGCTTCCTCCATTCTCGGGCGTCTTCTTGCTAACGGCCAGATAATGCTGATTAACCCCAACGGCATTTTGTTCGGTAGTTCTGCAATCGTGGACGTTGGCGGGTTGGTCGCGACCACGATCGATATTGATAATGAAGATTTCATTGCTGGCCGCTACAACTTCAATATCAATCGCAATCCAGGCAGCACAGTCGTCAATCGTGGCACGATTACTGCGACCGAAGGCGGAATAGTTGCTCTCGTTGCACCTGGTGTCGGGAACAGTGGGGTCATTAGTGCCCGGCTTGGACAAGTTACTTTGGCATCAGGCAACTTATTCACGCTTGATCTCTGTGGTGACAAATTGATTCAGCTTGGAATCGATGACCGTGTCACTGAAAGCCTGATTACTGCTGACGGAACGGAACTAAAAGCACTTGTCGACCATAGCGGTTCCATCCTCGCCGATGGTGGAATCGTGATTTTGATGGCAGTTGGCGCAGCGAAAAATGTTGTTGACTATGCTGTCAACATGGAAGGCATTGTCCAAGCGCGCTCAGCGCAGGAGCGAAATGGCCAGATCGTACTAGAGGGAACGGATGAAGGTGTTGTCAGAGTTACCGGCACCCTCGACGCATCGGGACGCAGTGCCGGCGAGACTGGCGGCAGTGTTAAGGTACTGGGTTCGAAGGTTGGCATTGTTGGTCAAGCGCGACTTGACGTATCTGGAGACGCAGGCGGAGGAGAGGTACTGGTTGGTGGTAACTTCCAAGGAAAAGGGCCGGAAAGAAACGCCAAATTTACTGTAGTCGGTAGCGGAGTCGAAATATCAGCTGATGCGCTAACTGCTGGCGACGGGGGACGAGTGATTGTCTGGTCGGACCAGGTGACACGTTTCTTCGGGAAAGTATCTGCGCGTGGCGGCAGTATTTCAGGCGACGGCGGTTTTGCCGAGATATCTGGTAAACAGAGTTTGCAATTTACCCCGATTGCAATAGACCTGAGTGCACCCAACGGATCGATTGGAGATCTGCTTCTGGATCCGCAGGATATCACCATTTCTGACGACGATGGAACCGATAACAGCAAAATATCCGCTACAGATACCAGTATCAACTTCGGTGATGACAGTACATCAGACTACAAAATAACACCTGCGGCATTCGAAACCATCAATGCGGACGTGACCTTGCAGGCGTCGCGAGACATTACTGTCAGTTCCGCAATTGATAGAAGCGGAAGTGCGGCTAGCACCCTTACTTTACAAGCGGGGCGACATCTCACCATCAACGCTTCAATTACCGGCACCAATGGCGCTCATAGTTTCATATTCGAAGCGGATTCGCCCAGGTCAACGAACAACAACGGTACCGGAACTCTCACGATCGGTAGCGGTGTCACTATTACATCCAACAACGGTGACATTACATTGATCGGCGCCGATTTCCAAATTTCCACCACGGCTACCACTAGTATAAACGCTGGGTCGGGTGCCATCCATGTAGCGCCATCCCGAGCGACTGCCGCCATGACTCTTGGAAATTCAGGCATTCTGAGCAGACTCGAAATTGCACGGTTTTCCACATCGGGTACGATCAATTTTGGTACGGCAACAACCGGGCCGACCAGTACAGGAGGCGCTGGCAGTTCGATTTCAGCTTCCTCTATCACAGTTAGTTCAAATATTGGCATTAGTGGTAGCGCTTCGATTGTTTTTGATTCCAGCGGCACAACGACTCTGAGCGGCAGGATCATAAACGGTGGGGACATAACATTCAAAGACGCAGTGAATTTGAACGCCAATGTTTTTTCTAACGATGGGGACATAACATTCGAAGATGCAGTGACCCTCGGTGCTAATGTAACAGTGGACAGCGACCAGAACGATGACGGTACGGATGGCAACATCACGTTCAACTCGACGATCAATGGCAGTGGTGGCAGCCGCACACTGACGCTGGATGCGGACGGTGGTGCGGTGACGGTGTCCGGAGCGATGGGCGGTGGTAGCGGCAGCAACGCCAAGCTGGCGAGTCTGACGGTGACGGGCGGTGCGGTATCGCTGAGAGGCGTGGAGACCACGGGTGTGATTGCAGTGTCGGGCAGCAGCGGCATCACGCTAAACGGGTCGTACCTGAGTGCCGACGGCAACATCACTTTTACCGGTGCGGTGACCTTGGTCGGAACGGTGAGAGTGGACAGCGACCAGAACGATGACGGTACGGATGGCAACATCACGTTCACCTCGACAATCAATGGCAGTGGTGGTATCCGCACGATCACGCTGGATGCGGACGGTGGTTCGGTGACGGTGTCCGGAGCGATCGGTAACATCACAAGGCTGGGGAGATTGACGGTGAACGGCGGTCAGATTGACCTGAACTCGATTGTGGCGTTCGGGCATATTGTTATTGAAGGTACGAACATCGATCTGAACGGGACGACCTACCGGAGCGACAATGGCAGCATCACCTTCACCGGCCCGGTGGACCTGCTTGCCAACGCAGACGTGACCTTGCACTCGTCGCTGGACTTTACAGTAAGTTCCGCAATTAACAGAAGCGGAAGTTCGGCTAGCACCGTCACTTTACAGGCGGGGCGACATCTCACCATCAGTGCATCAATTACTGGCACTGGTGGCGCCCATAGTTTCATATTCGAAGCGGATTCGCCCAAGTCGACGAACAACAATGGTAGCGGAACTCTCACAATCGGTAGCAATGTCACTATTACAACCAACAACGGCTCCGTTACGTTGATCGGGGCCGGGTTCAACATTGATTCAACGAGCAGCATAAACGCTGGAACGGGTGACATCCATGTAGCGCCTTCCCGAGCGACTGCGATGACCATCGGCGGAGCCGCACGCAATCTGAGTAATTCGGAAATTGGACGGTTTACTACTTCGGGAACGATCAATATTGGTACCGCAACAACCGGACCAGCCAGAGATGGAACGGCTGGCAGTTCGATTTCAGCAACCTCTATCACAATCAGCGAAGCTTTGGCCATTGGTGGTGGCGCTTCGATTGCTTTTGACTCCAGCGGTACGACGACACTTAGCGCCAATGTCTCGGCTAATGATGGGGACATAACATTCAAAGACGCGGTGGTCCTGGGTGCTAATGTAACAGTGGACAGTGATGCGAACAACACCGGCGGAGTCGGGAACATCACGTTCAATTCGACGATCAACGGCCGCCGTGCGTTGACGCTGAATGCCCACCGCGATACGAGCAACACAGGCTCGGTAACAGTATCCGGAGCGGTGGGTGGCAGCACCAAGCTGGCCAGTCTGTCTGTGGATGGCGGTCAAATCGATATCGACACGGTGGCGACGACCGGGAACATTGACTTTGATGGTACGAATATCGATCTGAACGGTGCGACCTACCGAAGCGATAGTGGCAGCATCATTTTACGCGGCCCAGTCGACCTGCTTGCCAACGCAGACGTGACCTTGCACGCGGCGCGGGACCTTACAGTCAGTTCCGCAATTAGCAGAAGTGGAAGTTCGGCTAGCACCGTCACTTTTCAGGCAGGTCGACATCTCACCATCAATGCTTCAATTACCGGTTCCAATGGCGCCCATAGTTTCATATTCGAAGCGGACTCACCCAGGTCGTCCAACAGCAACGGTACCGGAACTCTTAGGATCGGTAGTAATGTCACAATTACATCCAACAACGGTGACATTACGTTGATCGGTGCCGGTTTCGACATTCATTCAACGAGCAGCACAAACGCTGGAACGGGTGATATCCATGTAGCGCCGTCCCGAGCTGTTGCGATGACTATTGGCGGAGCTACAGGCAATCTGAGCAATTCTGAAATCGGACGGTTTACCACTTCGGGAACGATCAATATTGGTACCGCGACAACCGGACCAACCAGTACAGGCGGAGCTGGCAGTTCGACTTCAGCAACCTTCATCACAATCAGCGAAGCATTGACAATCACTGGTAGCGCTTCGATTGTCATTAATTCCGGCAGTACGATAACACTGAGCGCTAATGTCTCTACTCAAAATGGAAACATCACATTCCAGGACGCAGTGAATCTGGGTGCTAATGTAACAGTGGACAGTGATGCAGACAACACCGGCGGGATTGGGAACATCACATTCAGTTCGACGATAAACGGCCGCCGTGCGCTGACGATGGATGCCCACCGCGATGCGAGCAACACTGGTTCGGTAACGGTATTCGGAGCGGTGGGTGGTAGCACCAGGCTAACCAGTCTGACGGTGGACGGTGGTCAGATCGATGTTAACGCGGTGGCGACGACCGGGAATATTGACATTGAGGGTACGAACATCGATCTGAACGGCGCAACCTACCGCAGCGACAATGGCAACATTGCTTTCATCGGCTCGGTGGACCTGCATGCCAACGTGACGGTGAACAGTGACGCGAACAACAGTGGCGGGGTGGGTAACATCACGTTCAGTTCGACGATAAACGGCCGCCGTGTGCTGACGTTGGATGCCCACCGCGATGCGAGCAACACCGGTTCAGTAACAGTATCCGGAGCGATGGGCGGTACGACGGCTCTGACGAGCCTGACGGTGACGGGCGGTACGGTCTCGTTGCGAGGTGTGAAGACCACGGGTGTGATCAGGGTGACGGGCACCAGTTCCATCACGCTGAACGGTTCCTACCTGAGTGATGACGGTAACATCACATTCACCGGTGCGGTGACCCTGGCCGGTTCGGTGACGGTGAACAGCGACGAAGACAACGACGATACGGACGGTAACATCAGTTTCAGTTCGACGATCAACGGCGGGCACGGTCTGACACTGGATGCCGGTAGCGGTTCGGTGACTCTGCCCGCGGCAGTAGGCAGCAGCACCAAGCTATCGAGCCTGACGGTGGACGGCGGACAGATCGATGTCAGCACGGTTGCGACGACCGGGAATATTGACATTGAGGGTACGAACATCGATCTGAACGGTGCGACCTACCGCAGCGACGACGGCAGCATCATTTTCCGCGGTCCGGTGGATCTTCATGCCAACGTATCGGTGAACAGCGATCAGGACACTGACGCTACGGACGGTAACATCACGTTCACCTCGACAATCAATGGCAGTGGTGGCAGCCGCACGCTGACGCTGAATGCGGACGGTGGTTCGGTGACGGTGTCTGGAGCGATGGGCGGTGGCAGCGGCGGCAACGCCAAGCTGGCGAGTCTGACGGTGACCGGCGGTGCGGTGTCTCTGAGAAATGTGAAGACCGCGGGTGTGATCGGGGTGACGGGCACCAGTTCCATCACGCTTAACGGTTCATACCTGAGCGACAATGGCAACATCACCTTCACTGGTGCGGTGATCCTGGCCGGTTCGGTAACAGTAAACAGCGACGAAAACAACGATGGTACGGACGGGAACATCAGTTTCAGTTCGACGGTCAACAGCGGACACGGTCTGACGCTGGATGCGGATGGCGGTTCGGTGACGGTGTCCGGCGCGATGGGCGGTACCACTGCGCTGACGAGTCTGACGGTGGACGGCGGTCAGATCGATGTCAGTGCGGTGGCGACGACTGGGACCATTGACATTGAGGGTACGAATATCGATCTGAATGGGGCGACCTACTTCAGCGACGATGGTAGCATCTTTTTCCGCGGTCCGGTGGACTTGCATGCCAATGTGACGGTGACCAGCGACCAGGACGAAGATGGAACGGACGGCAACATCATGTTCACCTCGACGATCAATGGTAGTGGTGGCAGCCGTACATTGACGCTGGATGCGGACGGTGGTTCGGTGACGGTGTCCGGTGCGATGGGCGGTGGCAGCGGTAGCAATGCCAAGCTGGCGAGTCTGACGGTGTCTGGCGGTGCGGTGTTGCTGCGAGGCGTGAAGACCGCGGGTGCGATCGGGGTGACGGGCACTACCAGGATCACGCTGAACGGTTCCTACCTGAGTGATGACGGTAACATCACATTCACCGGTGCGGTGACCCTGGCCGGTTCGGTGACGGTGAACAGCGACGAAGACAACAACGGTACGGACGGGAACATCAGCTTCAGTTCGACGACTAACGGTGGCCATGCGCTGACACTGGATGCGGATAGTGGATCGGTGACACTGCCCGCAGCGGTGGGCGGCAGCATCAAACTGGCCAGCCTGACGGTGGACGCTGGACAGATCGATGTCAGCACGGTTGCGACGATCGGAAATATTGACATTGAGGGTACGAACATCGATCTGAACGGTGCGACCTACCGCAGCGATGACGGCAGCATCTTTTTCCGCGGTCCGGTGGACCTGCATGCCAACGTATCGGTGAGCAGCGACCAGGACACTGACGGTACGGACGGAAACATCACATTCACTTCGACGGTTAACAGTAGTGGTGGCAGCCGCACGTTGACGCTTGATGCCGACGGTGGAGCGGTGGAACTGCGCGGAGCGGTGGGTGGCAGCACCAAGCTCGCCAGTCTGACGGTGGACGGTGGTCAGATTGATGTCAGCACAGTGGCGACGACCGGGAATATTGACGTAGATGGAACGAACATCGATCTGAACGGTGCGACCTATCTCAGCGACGATGGCAGCATCTTTTTCCGCGGTCCGGTGGATCTGCATGCCAACGTATCGGTGAACAGCGACCAGGACACTGACGGTACGGATGGAAACATCACGTTCACCTCAACGATCAATGGTAGTGGTGGCAGCCGCACGCTCACGCTGAATGCGGACGGTGGTTCGGTGACGGTGTCCGGTGCGATGGGCAGTGGCAGCGGCAGCAATGCCAAGCTGGCCAGTCTGACAGTGACCGGCGGTGCGGTGTCGCTGCGAGGCGTGAGGACCGCGGGAGCGATCGGGGTGACGGGCAGCAGTGGCATCACGCTGAACGGTTCCTACCTGAGTGACGACGGCAACATTACCTTCACCGGTGCGGTGACTTTGGCCGGTTCGGTGACGGTGAACAGCGACCAGGACAACGACGATACGGACGGCAGCATCAGTTTCAGTTCGACGATCAACGGCGGACACGGTCTGACGCTGGATGCCGGAAGCGGTTCGGTAACACTGCCCGCAGCAGTGGGCGGCAGCACCAAGCTGGCGAGACTGATTGTGGACGGCGGACAGATCGATGTCAGCACGGTGGCGACGACCGGGAATATCGACATTGAGGGTACGAACATCGATCTGAATGGTGCGACCTACCTCAGTGATGACGGCAGCATCTTTTTCCGCGGTCCCGTGGACCTGCATGCCAACGTGTCGATGAACAGCGATCAGGACACTGACGGTACGGACGGCAACATCACATTCACCTCGACGATCAATGGCAGTGGTGGCAGTCGCACGCTGACGCTGGATGCGGACGGTGGTTCGGTGACGGTGTCTGGAGCGATGGGCGGTGGCAGCGGCAGCAATGCCAAGCTGGCGAGTCTGACGGTGACCGGTGGTGCGGTGTCGCTGCGAGGCGTGAAGACCACGGGAGCGATCGGGGTGACGGGCGGTACCGGCATTACGCTGAACGGGTCGTTTCTGAGCGACGATGGTAACATCACCTTCACCGGTGCGGTGACCCTGGCCGGTTCGGTGTCGGTAAACAGCGATCAGGACGACGACGGTACGGACGGTAACATCAGTTTCAGTTCGACGATTAACGGTGGCCATGCGCTGACACTGGATGCGGATAGTGGATCGGTGACGGTGTCCGGCGCGATGGGCGGTACGACGGCGCTGACGAGCCTGACGGTAACAGCCAGAACGGTGTCGCTGCGAGGCGCGAGGACCGCGGGAGCGATCGGTGTGACGGGCAGCAGTGGCATCACGCTGAACGGTTCCTACCTGAGCAATGACGGCAGCATCACCTTCACTGGTGTGGTTACCCTGGCCGGTTCGGTTTCGGTGAACAGCGACCAGGACAACGACAGTACGGACGGAGACATCAACTTCAGTTCGACGATCAACGGCGGGCACGGTCTGACGCTGGATGCCGGAAGCGGTTCGGTAACACTGCCCGCGGCAGTGGGTGGCAGCACCAAGCTGGCGAGTCTGACGGTGGACGGCGGACAGATTGACCTGAACACGGTGGCAACGACCGGGAATATTGACATCGAGGGTACGAACATCGATCTGAATGGTGCGACCTACCTCAGCGACGACGGTAGCATCTTTTTCCGCGGTCCGGTGGATCTTCATGCCAACGTGTCGGTGAACAGCGACCAGGACAATGACGGTACGGACGGCAACATCACGTTCACCTCGACGATCAATGGCAGTGGTGGCAGTCGCACGCTGACGCTGGATGCGGACGGTGGCTCGGTGACTGTTTCTGGAGCGATGGGCAGTGGTAGCGGCAGCAACGCCAAGCTTGCGAGTCTGACGGTGACTGGCGGTGCGGTGTCTCTGCGAAGCGTGAAGACTGCGGGTGTGATCGGTGTCACGGGCGATACCAGGATCACGCTGAACGGTTCTTATCTGAGTGATGACGGCAACATCACCTTCACCGGTGCGGTGAACCTGGCCGGTTCAACGTCGGTGAACAGCGATGAAGACAATGACGGCACGGACGGTAGCATCAGTTTCAGTTCGACGATTAACGGTGGCCATGCGCTGACACTGGATGCGGATAGTGGATCGGTGACACTGCCCGCAGCGGTGGGCGGCAGCATCAAACTGGCAAGCCTGACGGTGGACGCTGGACAGATCGATGTCAGCACGGTGGCGACGACCGGGAATATTGACATTGAGGGTACGAACATCGATCTGAACGGTGCGACCTACCGCAGCGATGACGGCAGCATCTTTTTCCGCGGTCCGGTGGACCTGCATGCCAACGTATCGGTGAGCAGCGACCAGGACACTGACGGTACGGACGGAAACATCACATTCACTTCGACGGTTAACAGTAGTGGTGGCAGCCGCACGTTGACGCTTGATGCCGACGGTGGAGCGGTGGAACTGCGCGGAGCGGTGGGTGGCAGCACCAAGCTCGCCAGTCTGACGGTGGACGGTGGTCAGATTGATGTCAGCACAGTGGCGACGACCGGGAATATTGACGTAGATGGAACGAACATCGATCTGAACGGTGCGACCTATCTCAGCGACGATGGCAGCATCTTTTTCCGCGGTCCGGTGGATCTGCATGCCAACGTATCGGTGAACAGCGACCAGGACACTGACGGTACGGATGGAAACATCACGTTCACCTCAACGATCAATGGTAGTGGTGGCAGCCGCACGCTCACGCTGAATGCGGACGGTGGTTCGGTGACGGTGTCCGGTGCGATGGGCAGTGGCAGCGGCAGCAATGCCAAGCTGGCCAGTCTGACAGTGACCGGCGGTTCGGTGTCACTGCGAGGCGTGAAGACCGCGGGTTCGATCGGGGTGACGGGCAGCAGTGGCATCACGCTGAACGGTTCCTACCTGAGTGATGACAGCAACATCACCTTCACCGGTGCGGTGAACCTGGCCGGTTCAACGTCGGTGAACAGCGATGAAGACAACGACGGCACGGACGGTAACATCAGCTTCAGTTCGACGATTAACGGCGGTCATGCGCTGACACTGGATGCGGACACCGGTTCGGTGACACTGCCCGCAGCAGTGGGCGGCAGTACCAAGCTGGCGAGACTGACAGTGGACGGCGGACAGATCGATGTCAGCACGGTAGCGACGTTCGGGAATATTGACATTGAGGGTACGAACATCGATCTGAACGGTGCGACCTACCTCAGCGACGACGGCAGCATCTTTTTCCGCGGTCCGGTTGACTTGCATGCCAACGTGTCGGTGAACAGCGACCAGGACAATGACGGTACGGATGGCAGCATCACGTTCACCTCGTCGATCAATGGCAGTGGTGGCAGCCGCACGCTGTTGCTGGATGCGGACGGTGGCTCGGTGACTGTTTCTGGAGCGATGGGCAGTGGTAGCGGCAGCAACGCCAAGCTTGCGAGTCTGACGGTGACTGGCGGTGCGGTGTCTCTGCGAAGCGTGAAGACTGCGGGTGTGATCGGTGTCACGGGCGATACCAGGATCACGCTGAACGGTTCCTATCTGAGTGATGACGGCAACATCACCTTCACCGGTGCGGTGAACCTGGCCGGTTCAACGTCGGTGAACAGCGATGAAGACAATGACGGCACGGACGGTAGCATCAGTTTCAGTTCGACGATTAACGGTGGCCATGCGCTGACACTGGATGCGGATAATGGTTCGGTGACGGTGTCCGGCGCGATGGGCGGTACGACGGCGCTGACGAGCCTAACGGTAACCGCCAGAACGGTGTCGCTGCGAGGCGTGAGGACCGCGGGAGCGATCGGGGTGACGGGCAGCAACAGCATCACGTTGAACGGTTCCTACCTGAGCAATGACGGCAGCATCACCTTCACCGGCGCGGTGACCCTGGCAGGTTCAGTGACGGTGAACAGCGACCAGGACAACGACAGTACGGACGGCAACATCAGCTTCAGTTCGACGATCAACGGCGGGCACGGTCTGACGCTGGATGCCGGAAGCGGTTCGGTAACACTGCCCGCGGCAGTGGGTGGCAGCACCAAGCTGGCGAGTCTGACGGTGGACGGCGGACAGATTGACCTGAACACGGTGGCAACGACCGGGAATATTGACATCGAGGGTACGAACATCGATCTGAATGGTGCGACCTACCTCAGCGACGACGGTAGCATCTTTTTCCGCGGTCCGGTGGATCTTCATGCCAACGTGTCGGTGAACAGCGACCAGGACAATGACGGTACGGACGGCAACATCACGTTCACCTCGACGATCAATGGCAGTGGTGGCAGTCGCACGCTGACGCTGGATGCGGACGGTGGCTCGGTGACTGTTTCTGGAGCGATGGGCAGTGGTAGCGGCAGCAACGCCAAGCTTGCGAGTCTGACGGTGACTGGCGGTGCGGTGTCTCTGCGAAGCGTGAAGACTGCGGGTGTGATCGGTGTCACGGGCGATACCAGGATCACGCTGAACGGTTCTTATCTGAGTGATGACGGCAACATCACCTTCACCGGTGCGGTGAACCTGGCCGGTTCAACGTCGGTGAACAGCGATGAAGACAATGACGGCACGGACGGTAGCATCAGTTTCAGTTCGACGATTAACGGTGGCCATGCGCTGACACTGGATGCGGATAGTGGATCGGTGACACTGCCCGCAGCGGTGGGCGGCAGCATCAAACTGGCAAGCCTGACGGTGGACGCTGGACAGATCGATGTCAGCACGGTGGCGACGACCGGGAATATTGACATTGAGGGTACGAACATCGATCTGAACGGTGCGACCTACCGCAGCGACGACGGCAGCATCTTTTTCCGCGGTCCGGTGGACCTGCATGCCAACGTGACGGTGAACAGCGACCAGGACAATGACGGTGCGGACGGCAGCATCACGTTCACCTCGACGATCAATGGCAGTGGTGGCAGCCGCACGCTGACGCTGGATGCGGACAGCGGAGCGGTGGAACTGCGCGGAGCGGTCGGTGGCAGCACCAAGCTGGCGAGTCTGACGGTGGACGGTGGTCAGATAGACCTGAACACGGTGGCGACGACCGGGAATATTGACGTAGATGGTACGAACATCGATCTGAACGGTGCGACCTACTTCAGTGATAACGGTAGCATATTTTTCCGCGGCCCAGTGGATCTACTTACCGACGTGACGGTAGACAGCGATGCAAACAGCGATGGAACTGACGGTAACATCACGTTCAGTTCGACACTGAACGGTGAACACAATCTAACGCTGAACGCCGACACAGGAAGCATATATTTCAATGGCAACGTTGGAGCTACCGCTAAACCTGTGTCAATTACGATCACTAAAGCTCACGGTGTTAGGGTCAATGCTACGATGAATGTCGGCTCTTTCACTCAACTTGCTGGAACGGGAACATCCCATTTCGGATTTAACTCCATTCATGCTGATAACGCTGTCGAAGTCATGGCACAAAACATATTTGGAAAGATAGTAGCGCAAGATGCCAGGTTGACAGCTGAAAATTTAATCGAAGTAGATGTAGATGTTGGTTCATTGACGATAGAGGCAGAAAATGCAAATATCGTGGGTAAAGTCAATGGATTAGGTGGACAGGCTGCGGCCGACCAAACCATAGTCAAGAACAGAGGGCCGGGTTCATATACTTTCAATGAACGCGCTATTCTGGGTACTGGACTAGGAACACGAGTCTACTCCGAATTGACTGCGTTGCCGCTACCGAAGATATGGACACTTAATCACTATCCGGCAACACCTGCTGCTTGGGTTTATGATTCATTAGTACCGATGTTGCGAGCATCTGTGATAGATTCAATTAGTGGCCCCTATATCACAAACGTTTATCGATTGCCTTTCCCAATTCTAGTTCCGCAATCTGGAACAGAGGAGTACTACAAAAACTATCCTGGTGTTATTCAGAATTCACAGTAACCGTATGAATGAACGGAGTGAGAACCGATGCAAAAGTTTGCCAATATGAATTTTAACGAGAATGTACTGTACAGGGTAATGGTGTCATCACGAATACGTGCTGCACTTGCTCTGTCTATTTTGACTGGAATGTTGTTGCTTAGTATTAGTGCACAAGGTTTAACTCAGGAAAGCAATGCCGATGCCGAAGAGGTAGAACGAAGTGGCCCACAAGTTACAGGATTCCGTTCAGCTCACTTTGGTATGTCAGAGTTGGATACTCATAAAGCCATCAAGCGTGACTTTAATTTACGGAAAGAAAAAGTCGCCACCCAAAAGAATGACGAAGACAGGACAACAAACCTGGTGGTTACAGTTAACGATATTTTTCCTAGCAGTGAACCCGCTCAAGTTGTGTATATTCACGGTTATAAGCAGAAAAAGTTAATTCAGATTAATGTGTTATGGGGAACACCCGTAACCGACGAGGCGGATCCGCAAGCACTGGTAACCACTGCCAATGTTCTACGAAAATACTTTCTACAATTGGGATTCAATCCCGAAAACACAGTAATAAACACACGTATAGACGACAGCGTATTTATTGTCTTTCGCGCGATCGATGAACAAGGGCGAATGGTGTTGCTACAATTGATCAGTGCTCAGGAGACCGCTGTAGAGGGAGAAGAAAGCGAACAAGAGACATTGTTTCGGCCTACTTCGTTGCTGCTCTCCTACATCGAAGATATTGAAGAACCAGATACTTTTCGGATTGAAAAAGGCGCATTCTAATCCCTTTGAGACACTGATTTTGCTTTAGTTGGGTGAAATAGAAAGCCGAATCGGAAAATCGACATCATCAATTGAGATTGACTTTCTATCAAATGAAAGACATTTTGTTTCCTGCTCTGAATTTTGCTTTGTTTCTGACGATTCCTGATGCTCGTGAGGTGTTGCAGAACTAGGAGCACCTTGTGATTAAAACAGCGAAAGCCGCCAATAATCGACCTGGGGAATCCGATTTAGCGATCCCAACTCATCTCTGTCCGACTTCAGCGCTTCATGTACACGCGCGGATCATTCAGAGGGGTAAATTATCTACCACATGGGAGGTTACCGCGCGGCATCGCTAATTAACTACAGACATTCAATCTGACTAAGTATCACAAATGTTATAGTCGCACCGTGAATTACCTAGCTGTCGAGTTGACACTAGTATAGAAGTAGATTGACTTGCATTCCAATCTTACCCTAGAAGTTGTGTCTGACAGATTAACTGAGGCACGTAGCCTGTCAGCTTTTTCTGATTACCGTAGGAGTATCCGCAATTCTATGCGAATAATCATAAGAAGTTTATCTCTTCAATTTTTCTGATTGCCTACTTATTTTTGGTGTTCAGGCAAATTGAGGACTCATAGTCTAGGCTGGCGAATATTTCGAGACATCGACGGGCGATTGGCCGCTGCTGTCCGCGTTCGGTGAGTATCAAGAAACAGCTTCGATCGCGCTCGACATAACTGTCATTAACCGCGACCAGTGTCCCTTGCTGGAGGTATTCCTCAATGTAGTACTGCCAGCCGAGTGCCAGTCCTTTCCCCTCAATGGCGGCTTGGATCAGGTAGACATAGTCTTCGAATCCGATGTATTGGGGAAGAGGAGTCGGATACCCGACAGCCTCGAACCAATCATGCCAGTTTGCCCAGTCATAGTTTCGCGAGAGTCTGAGAAACGGTAGCGACCCCCATTCTGTGACAGGCTGAGCCAGAACTTTCTCATGAGCGGTCGCGAAACCAGGTGCGCAAACCGGCGTAAACGCCTCACTGAAAAGGGCAACCCGATCATTCTGATTGCTGGTCGGCTCGTCGAAGGTGACAATCAGATCAGCTTCTTTTTCGCCTATGTAATCAAAAAAGTCGTAATCGATGGTTAAGATGTGCAAGGCCACGTTATCGCCAACTGCTTGACACAAGGTATTGAAGCGCGGCATTAAGAACTGATGCGAGAGTGAATGACTACAGGCAATAACTACCCGTTGTTTCTCTGTGATGCTCGATGCTGCAATCGCAGCTGCAGCGATACGCTGCAGACCGATGGACACGCCACGATGGTAAATCTCACCCGCTGGGGTTAGGCTTACACCGCGGTGGCTGCGTTCGAACAGCTGAATTCCAACTTCATACTCAAGTTCCGCGATGTAAAGGCTCACGTTGGACTGGTGAGAGCCCAGTTCCTCGGCGGCACGAATGAAACTCAAACGACGTCCGGCGGCTTCAAGCACACGCAGGACTCGCATACGCGGAAGTGGTCCTTTGGGATCTTTCAACATACCAGAAATGCTATCTATAAATTACCAACTTGGTATTTCAAAAATTCACCTCACGATTTTATATTGAATTCAGCGAATCGCTAGAGCCAAATTATGTGGTTGTGCTGGAATCTGGTAAACCACGTAGTTCTTTCTAAAGCAGCAACAATAAGTGAAATTTAGGTATATAGCGATTCGCAATCATTTTTTCTCGAATGGCAGAACCGAATAGATTGTGGAGAAATTGTCAACCGTTTATGAGGTTCGTACTACTGGCGGGTGATATATTTCACCATTGTTCTTTTAGATATTCGGAATGCTCTTATCCGGATCCTCTTCCGCCCAGACTCAGATCAACGTCGATCCGAACTCATAACTGTCCGATTTCAGCGCTTCAAACCCGCGCGTGGGTCATTCAGAGGGGTAAGGTTTCTACCACAAGGAATGTAACTGCGCAGCATCGCTAACTGACTACAGACAATTAATTCGATTAAGAGATGCAAAATTCGCATTCGCACCTTGAATTATTCACCTGCCGAGATCAGCCACTCATCGAACCATTGATTGCGAAGGGATTCTGTAGCTGAGTACCAATGGCTGTCTGCTCGAATTCTTCGATTAACAGCTAACTCAGCGTTTGAGTAGGTGTCGGTTATCAATGGCATGGTGCCCGCGTAATGATATATTCGATCCAATGCTGATTTTCGTGTTGGGCCGTAGGACAGAATGTTGGAGAGTGCTGCCATTCTTTCAGTCTTGGTTGCAAACGCAATAAATTGTGCTGCAAGATCAGGTCGTCGTGCCTGTCGATGGATTCCCCAGACACTTAACTGCACAAATTGTCCATCCGGTATGATCGTGATCGGAATGTCATGGTTGACTCTAGCATCGTCAAACCGTCCGTTGAATCCGCTCGCCATGGCAACTTCACCTTCGCTTAGCAGATCCACTGGTTCATGACCCTGTTCCCACCAGACAATGTTACCTTTCAATTGGTTAAGGCGCTTGCTAACCAATTTGAATCCACGCTCTGTACTTAACAGATCATAAATTTGTGAAACCGGGACGTTATAGGAAAGCATGGCCCATTCGAGAATCGCTATCGGTCGACGAGGAAGCGCACGCTTACCCGGAAAGCGATCAATGTCAAAAAAATCCGCGACAGAGTTTGGTTTTACATTTGGAAACGCTCGATCATCATAGGCGATCACATCAGCGTAACTCACATGTGCGACACCGCACTTGAATATTGAACCATCAAAAAAATCTTTCGTCGCAGCCGTTCCGTCGGGTGCAGAAATGAGTACTGATTTATCAAATTCTTTAAGCAGTCTTTCATTGCAAGCCGCGAGAGCATCTGATTCTGTCATGTCGAGAACATCCCATCCAGGGTCTCCTGGATGCTCCAGAAAATTCAGCGGACCAATTCCACCGTTATATGGCCTGATCTTAATGCGAACATCATGCTCATTTTCAAACGGTTGAAAGTACGAGACTGTCTGTGCCTGTTCGTAGGCACCACCCCATCCGGAAATGATCAATTCACCATTGTCGGCCCAGGAAGTGGAACTTCCCAGGATCAAGCTAAGCAACAAAAGTGGACTAAATCGAATCATGTTCCTCTTGTCTGATGCGGTCTGCAATTTCGCGATACTTACTGATCACATCACTCTCATAGACTATACCAAGAAGTTTTTGAGTCTTTGCAGAAACAATCGGCGCAACTTCATAGTCTGACTGTCTGAAGGCTTCTAGAGCCTGACCGACATTTGTGTCTTGGCTAAAGCGCATGGTTTCGGGATTCATTACATCCTTGAGCAATGTGGTTGGCGGGCGTCCAGTACAATCGCGAACGTGTACCACACCAACAGGTCTTTCGTTGGCATCAACGACGACTCCAGCAGTGCGACCGATATGCGCGAGTTGATAGGCCACTTTTCCAATTTTGTCGCGAGTACTGAATATGGGATATTCGGTGCGCATAATTTCGGTAACACTGCCATAAGAAATTAATGCATTGACTCTTCCGAGAGACAGATCAAATCCCCTGAAAGCCAGTTGAACATCAAATAATGACCGTCCAAACATTCTTGAAGCAAGCAAATTGGAAAACACAACTGCAACCATTGCAGCAGTTGTCAAATCATAATTCCTTGTCAACTCGAACACGATCAAAATCATTGCGAGTGGCGCGCCGATGACAGGTGTTGCAGCAGCCATCATGCCACAGATAGCATAAGGTACCACTCCCGAGTGTCCGAATATTTGCAGCTGGTCCAGAATTCCCCCGAATAGCGCTCCGCAAAGTATCCCGATCAACAGAATTGGTCCGAACACACCACCTGCAAACCCAAACCCCAGGCAAAGGATTGTAACGAAGATTTTGGCAATAATCAAAATTGTGAGTTCGCCGAGTTCGAAAGCGCCGCCAATGGTGGCGAATCGCAGACTTTCCCTGCCGACACCCAATACTTCGGGGAATTGTAGTGCGACCACACCCAGAATCAGACCGGCAACCATTGGCCGAAATACTTCAGGAATACCGCTTCGCGAAGCGTAAGACTGACACAACAAAATGCCTTTGGCATAGCCGACGGCCAGTAATGCCCCCAGTATTCCGATGACTGCAAACAAAACAAACTCATAACTGTACTGTACACCTTCAAAGACAACTAGGAAAAGGGGAGGTCGATCAAAAATCACATTTGCAAAGATGAAGCCAATTGCAGCAGCTACAGTCGTCGGAGCGAAAGCTTTTACCGAAAAGTGTCGCAGGATAACTTCGTGGGCAAACACCATTCCCGCAATTGGCGCATTAAACGCTACCGAAATTGCTGCTGCGACTCCACTCGCAATACAGATCGCCTGTAAATTCGGAATTTTGAGTTTTAGTGAACTGACAAGAGAGCCGATCAGGGTGCCAAGATAGACTAAAGGTCCATAGTGCCCGACTGAAGCCCCACAGCCCAGAGATAAAACAGCTGCAAAAGTTGATGCAACGCTACTTCCGAATGGCTGGGGTGTCCCCCTGGTCTGTACAAGCAGAATAGTATCTGGAGGACCAAGCGGCCTACGCGCACTTACGAAATAGTAGATGATGAAACCGACGAGCAGACCGCCAACAGCCGGAACTCCAACTGTTGCCAGAGAGAGAAGAAGAGGATTATTGGCGAGTTGAATTCTTTCATGAGGGTCAATTAAAAATTCTTTGTTCAACCAAAGAAATGCCTCATAAAAAGCAATCGCGAGCAGTGATACGACTACCCCAATTCCTACGCCAACAATTGCCAGCAATAGAATGGTTGTTGGAACGCTGTACAGATCAGCCTTGATATTGATCCGCTTCACTACAAGACGCTACTCTCAAAGTATTTTCGTATACAAACAGGTAAAAGCAGAAACAAAAATTCAACCTACACCATAACAAAAGTTAAGACTGTTACCCTAATCCTCAGTTAGAGACTGCCAGCGGCGGCTAAGGCGAGATTTTCGGCACTCTGGCGGTTCGAAGCGCCAGGATTTTCCAAACCATCAAGCCACACACCGAAATCGGTGACCATTTTACCCGGCTGAACCCACTGCGAAGCGAATCTGGCGGCTCAGCAGCAAATCCGGCGCAAGCCTGTCCCTGACAGTAGACTGACTGCCATGATCTGTAGTGTAAAGCCGTTTCAGAACGAATGAGAAGTCAGGACAGGCTGCAGCGGCGGATGGCCCAAAGCGACTGTTCCAGGACAGGAAGTTTGGCCGCACTGACTTTCAGGGTCCACTGCCGCGCATGGCGAACCACCTGTCCGGCCATCGCATACAGTCGGTGACGGAAACTGATCGCCCGCACGCCATACCACTCCTGCGGCAGTTTCATGCGCATCAGCGCAAGCAGATTGAAGGCAATCGAAGACAGAAGCAGGTACGCGACATTGGCTTTGAACTCGCCGCACGGCAGATGCGCCGCGCTGAAGTCACTGCGAATTTCCTTGAGCCGGTTTTCCGAGCTGTCCCCTCTCTGGTTGTACCACCATACAATCTCGCCGTCACTGAAGCGGTCCAGGTCCAGATCGGTCGCAATCGCCCGGTAGATGTACCTGCCGCTGACCGCACTTTGCACATCGACCTGGTGCAGGCCTTCATTTTTGAAAACCATCTTCAGCTGCTCAGTCCCGTCAGGCATCCCAGCGTCGGCCGGCAGCTTGTCCCGCACCCGTTTTTTCTGCACCACCAGACAGAAAGCCTCAGGCACATCTTCCATCACATGCAGCGTACGGGCCAGATACTCGCCTTCCAATACCGCACCGTCGGCATTCACAACCGCATTCCAATCCTCATCCTTAATGTCCAGTACCGTTTTCTTCACCGCACTGTCCATCTTCGCCCGAATCGCAAAACGGATGCCGTGTGCGCGGCAATCATTGATGATGCCCGCCTGATAGGAGGCGGCATCGGCCCGGAAGCGAGTGACACCCACCCCTTCGGGCAGCGCCGCGCGGCAGCGCCGGAAAAACTCAACATTCTCAGCCCCAGGCGGCACATTGCCCTCGCGAAGCTCAGCCGCAGCCACCTGACCGGTCTCGGCAATGTGACCGAACATCGGCATGTACCCGCGATGCTTCTTATACGTCCACTTCGCGTCTTTTTTCTTCGACCGAATCGCCGATGCGTCAATGTCCAAAGTGACGCACTTTCGATCACCCAGCGTCGCTTTCATCACCGCGCGGTTGACCTGCTCGAGAACCGAGATCATCTGTCGACTGTCGCCGACTCTGTGAAGCCATCCACCCAGCGTCGTGGCACAGGGAATCGTCCCAAAACCCAACAGCTTCATCAGCGCCGGTTCACTGCGCAGGTGGCGCACATCGTCGATGCACCCCGCACCTTCGTGGAACATCAGCATGAAGGTATTGAAAATGGCGCTGTGCCGGTAGCCTCGATTGCTGCCGGGTGTGGGCATTGACGAATCAATGAGCTGTGACAGCTCAAGGCGCTTGAGCAGTTCGGCTGGCACCACCAGACCGGCTCTGGAGGTGAAATTGTGGCAGCTTGCCGCAGTGTTGTATGGTAGAATCTTCATAAGCCTTGCGAAATCTGAGAGCCGTTTCGAATTCACCCATTGGGTGAATGCCGAATTGGGCGTTTTTTTCAATATCTCTCTGATTTTACAGGGCTTTATCATTTTCTGCAACTTTTTATTTGCGGATCAGGGTGTTATGACAGTTTCCGCAATGGATATTTAAGGTGCCAAAAATTGATTTGAAGCGCGATTTCAGTCAACCATCTGGCTGTCGTGTCGTACCTAATTAACAATCTTTCCACAGACGGTCCATATGACGGCGTAGGTTGGAGCACATGTTTTTCCGAACACCGCTATACGGCTCAATCTGCGTTTGGGTGAATGTCGTTTGGCCGCGTGCTGTGCACTCCGAGTAAACTACCTGAATTGGACCTGACTGTCCTCGGAATGCTCTGAGGCCCCGATGGTGTTAGTTCGATTGGGTACCTTGGCGTGAGTGACGTTTGGGTGGCTTTAGCTTCAAGAATGTTGTCGATCAAATAGCTGCGCGTCTGGTTGCTGTCGGCGCGTACGGCCATGAGAAGTACATCTCCCGCCTGAGAGCGGCGAAGCGAGTAGGCTTCGATACTGCGCGTTGAACAATTGCCTTGCTTGTCGCGGTATTTGGTTTCTACGAGGAGGTGGCAACTATCTACGAGATCAACGTGATCATAGATACCAGCGAGCATCCAACCGAGAACGTAGTCCTTCTCTACAACGTGCGCTGTGAGTGATGTCTGCTGGGCTTTCGCGAGGATTTCGCGTTTGTCGATCATATTAAGAATTGCAATTTCGTATGAGAATTCTACACTTCGAATACTCGGATATTTGCTGGACAACGTCGGTCACGAGCGTCAAGCCAAAGCGTCAATACCTTTCGTAAAAAAGGACCAAATCGTTGGAACCGCCTAATCCATCCGTTCTACCGATTCATGCTGTATTCTCCGCAGATTATGAAGTAAATCGTACATGGATGCTTTTGATCAATGAAGTTATAGAGATCGACTATTGATTCCATTGAAGTACATTCAAGAGTGGCGCAATCATGCACATTGGTCTGACATGGCGCAGGTGGAACAGGACCTTATTATTGCACGAGCAATTTGAGATTTATTCAACTGTACTCGTTTAAAGGGTAAAGTTGCATTTCGAGGTGGAGCGGCAATCCAAAAATTACTTTTACAACTGCCTTTGCGATACTCCAAAGACATTGACTTTGTGCAGATGCAAGTCTAACCAATTGGTCTCAAAGAGTATGTTGTAAGACACAATGTAAGAGAACTGGCAACTATTGACCAGACAGAGAATATTGTTGCCGGAATGACTGATCTGAGGAATATGTATAAGGATTGGGATTCTGGAATTGATGGTGGATTGAATTAAAATATCATAAATATTGATAGGAGGTAATGACCATGCCAAAGCCAAAAAAAATAGATCAAACTCTTGAAGATCAGAAAGCGAAAGAGGAATTGAAGAAGTATGACACTTCCAGACTAAGTGATCGGATGGTGGAAAGACTTCGGAATATTGAAGAGACTGGCGAATACACCCTTATTGAAGATGTTGATGCATTTTATGATCGTTTCAAACGATGAATGATGCGGAACCGTTCATCGGGGAAGTTAGGAGAAAGAGTCCAAGAAAAAATTACAGACAGGTATCGTCTGAAAACAAATACGAGGATGACCTGGAAAAGCATGATTACAGCGAGGCCGTTGTAGAGGAAATTAAAACTGTCACTCAATTGTTCAAAGAAAGGAAGGACGCTTACCTTAAGTCCAACCACGATGCGCATGAATTGGACGGACCATTGAAGGGGTATTCATCAGTGAAACTGTATCCAGGTGAATATGGAGATAGGGATATCGTTATTTTGTATAAGATGCATAGGGACGATCATGTGGTATTGCACGGTATCGGCAGTCATGAATATGTTTATGGCAAATTCATGAAAAAATCAAAGAAAGAAAAATGACTGAACGTGAAGCGGTTGATCGTATCCCGAAAGAAATCCATGAGTAAATGAAACTGGTGGTAAAAATTTACTGGATACGCCACCTATGATGCATAAACAGATTACAGGAACCCCAAAATGAGCACCTTGGTGAGGAGTGATAGCGATTGCCATTCATCACAATCAGGTAACTCAACATTCTTGTCGAGCGAGCGAATTGTCAGCAATTGACAAGCAGAACACTCTACCGATCCAATATTTTTTAAATTGGTAGAGCTGCTTTCGAAATTGATTTTTATCAAATGCGATTCATTGATTAGCAGGTTGTAAAGTTCCGATTGCTCCCGTATGCATCGACGAATTGAAGGTTAGGCTGCTACCGATGGCAAACCAGCTAATGCCATGGCAACTTCTTCTTCCGAATAACCCTGCTCGTGTATTTGCCCTGCAAAATAATCCGTGTATGCCTGCATGTCGAAGTATCCGTGACCACAGAGATTAAACAGAATGGTCTTTGCGACGCCTTCTTCCTTACATCGATTGGCTTCTTCCATCATTCCTGCAACAGCATGATTCGCCTCAGGTGCAGGTAAAATTCCTTCACTGCGAGCGAACTGAATTCCGGCATCAAAGCACTCAATTTGCGTATAGGCACGAGGTTGAATGTTGCCAAGGTCTGTGATCAGGCTAACTAAAGGAGCCATCCCATGATAACGGAGCCCACCGGCATGAGACTTCGGTGGAACAAACTTGGAACCGAGTGTGTGCATCTTCACCAATGGTGTCAGATTGGCGGTATCACCAAAATCATAAGCATATTTTCCTTTCGTCAAGGTAGGACAGTTTGCAGGCTCTACAGCGATGACTTCAACATTTTTCTCTTCTCTATACTGAGCGCCAATAAAGGGAAATGACAGTCCTGCAAAATTGCTGCCACCACCTGTGCATCCGATCACAATATCAGGATAGTCGTCAGCCATATCAAACTGTTTTATTGCCTCCTGACCGACGATTGTCTGGTGCAGCAGTACATGATTGAGTACACTGCCCAATGCATATTTTGTGTCATCACGGGTCGCAGCGTATTCAACGGCTTCACTGATCGCGATACCCAAGCTACCACTGCTGTCGGGACTTTCAGCCAAAATTGCACGTCCCGAGTTCGTTGTATCGCTAGGACTTGCTGTGCAACTGGCACCGAAGCTCTCCATAAACGCTTTTCGGTAAGGTTTCTGATCAAAGCTGACTCGAACCATAAACACTTCAATGTTCAGTCCAAAAAACGAACCTGCTAGTGCGAGAGCAGAACCCCACTGACCTGCGCCTGTTTCCGTTGAAATTCGCTTCACCCCTTCGTCCTTCGAATAGAAGGCTTGAGCGATGGCAGTGTTCGGCTTGTGTGAACCGGCTGGACTCACACCTTCGTACTTGTAATAAATTCTGGCTGGAGTATCGAGTGCTTTTTCTAAACGTCGCGCCCTGTAGAGTGGGCTTGGTCGCCACTGCAAAAGAATATCTCGTACGGGTTCGGGTATTGGAATATACCGCTCAGCGCTAACCTCCTGCATGATGATTTGCTTCGGAAAAAGAGGAGCTAGGTCATCTGGACCCACTGGTTGACCGGTACCAGGATGAATCACTGGCGGTGGTGGTGTCGGCAGATCAGAAACAATGTTGTACCAATACTTGGGGACATCGGTTTCGTTTAACTGATATTTGATGGTCTCCATACTTCAGGTTTCCTCCAGGCAGTCAAAGTAAATGGAAGTAAAAAAGTCTTCTATGTTTTAGTTATGCGTAATTGGTAAACACATCATGTATTTACAGCAATTGCAGGACTTGTTCCGGCGGTCGTCCAATTCTTGCTTGATTGCCGACCACCACAATCGGTCTTTCAATAAGAATCGGGTGTTCAAGCATCTTGGCAATCAGGTCATCATTGTCAAGATCTGCTTGATCCAGTTTCTCGGACTTGAAGACAGATTCGTTGCGGCGCATCAGTTCAAGCGGCTTCATATCGAGCATCGAAAGAATCGATTTGAGCTGATCCACTGAGGGTGGTGATTTCAAAAACTCAATCACTTCAACATTGCAGTCCAGCCTGCTGTTCAAAATGGCCAGTGTTTGCCGGGACTTGGAACAGCGTTGATTGTGATAAATCGTTACAGAAGTTTTCTTTGTCATTTGTCTTTCGTTGTTTAGTGATTGTGACTGTGATGCACGTCGTCCAGTCGCCATTGAGCCAAATCTGGACCAGTCAACAAGGCTAAAATTACTCGCTTGATTATCTATCTAATTGGCCATTCGAAGACACTAAACCATACTTGAAAAGCATGACTGAAAATACCGGATTAAGACACGGCGGAAAAATTTTAGCCGACCAGTTGGCTTTGCGAGAATGTGAGGCTGTCTTTTGCGTCGCGGGCGAATCATTTTTACCTGCATTGGACGGTTTGTACGATCATCCTTCAATTAAAACGGTGACCTGCCGCCACGAAGGTGGTGCCGCGATTATGGCTGAAGCATACGGCAAAATGACAGGTAGACCCAGTGTCTGTTTTGTCACTCGCGGACCGGGTGCAACTAACGCGTCCTTAGGTGCTCATATTGCCTTACAGGATTCGACGCCCATGATACTGATGATTGGACAGGTTCAACGTGAATTTCTGGATCGCGAGGCGTTTCAGGAGGTTGATTTTCGAACGATGTATCGACCATTGGCAAAGTGGGTGGCACAAGTCGAAGATGTCCGAAGAATACCTGAGTATGTCAATCGGGCCTGGCTGACAGCAATGTCAGGTCGTCCAGGACCTGTGGTGTTGGTGTTTCCAGAAGATGTACTCTTTGATGAAGCTGACGTTCATGACTTGCCGCCGGTTGATGTACCCGATATGGTTGCTCCGCCACACACAGCTGCCAGTGTGAACGAATTCTTTGACGGCGCCAAACAGCCGGTAATCATCGTAGGTGGCAGCGGCTGGAGTGAGAGGCTTCGAGTCGGCATAGCAAAGTTCGCAGCACGAAACAATCTGCCGGTTGTTGCAGAGTTTCGATGTCAGGACTATATGGACAATGCACACGACAACTACATCGGAGATCTTGGGATCAGCACCGGACCAGAACTGGCCGAAATGGTGCGTAGCAGTGATCGGATACTTTGTATTGGTGCACGCCTGGGTGAGCTGCCAACCCGAAAATATTCACTGATTGAAGCACCCATTCCCAATGCCGGACTCTTTCATGTTCACCCGGATATCGGTGAGTTGGGTAAAGTGTACAAGCCGGATGTTGCGATCAACGCAACGTCTGCTTCTTTCTTGAACATGATTGAAGATCTGGAATTGGAGTTCTGCGGAGACTGGGCCAATTGGACTCGCCAAGGCCGTGAGGCGTACCTCAAGCATTCGACGCTGGTTGATGATCATCCAGCATTCACGAATGAGCAGGTTATTGATTGGTTGCAGTCGCAATTACCACCTGACACCATCGTTGCCAGCGGATCCGGCATTAGTTCTGGAGTGCTGCACCGATTTTATCGCTACGGCGCAGCCTATCGCACACAGCTCGCACCAGTTGCAGGATCAATGGGGTACAGCGTGCCTGCTGGAATTAGTGCGAAGTTGTGCGCACCGAATCGCAAGGTTGTTGTAGTTTGCGGAGACGGGTGCTTTATGATGACCGCCCAGGAACTCGCGACAGCAGCCCAGCTCCAACTTGAACTGCTGGTAGTCGTTATAAACAACAGCGTATTGGGTACCATCCGGAAACATCAGGAGCGGCATTATCCTAAGCGCGTGATTGCAACCGACTTACTCAATCCCGATTTTGCGAAATTTGCAGAAAGCTTTGGTGGCCTCGGTAGAACAGTGCGTTCAATAGAAGAATTTGCCGAAGCCTATCAGGAAACGACGGATTTTCGAGGCATTTCACTGATTGATGTGAAGGTTGACAAAGAACGATATATCGATTCTTTGGTCTAACTTAGTTAGGCATCGAGACTTCAATTTAGGTTGATTGCTGTTGACTTCAATATTTGATTTGAGTGGAAAATCTGCACTAGTTACAGGTGCATCCAGCGGAATTGGTTCACATTTCGCCGGAACTTTGACGCATGCTGGTGCCAATGTTGCATTGGCGTCGCGGCGCATTGAACGTCTGAAGAACCGTGCCAAAGAACTGAAAAATTCGCACACTGAGATCAGTTGGGTTCAGCTCGATGTCACTAATCGGAACAGTGTTGAAGCGGCGTTCGATGAAACAGCTAGATTGTTCGGGAGAATCGATATTGTCGTCAACAACGCGGGTATTGCATCACAGGGGCTGGCGCTCGAAACCACAGAGCGAACCTGGGACGATGTCATCGCCACCAACCTGAAAGGGGTGTGGCTGGTTGCGCAACAGGCTGGGCAGCATATGGCAGCTGACTCCAAGGGTGGCACTATAATTAATATCGCGTCAATACTCGGTCGACGGGTCATGGGTGGTGTTGCACCCTATGCGACTGCCAAGGCGGCTGTTGAACATCTCACCCGGGTGCTGGCCTACGAATGGGCGCGCCACTCAATCCGTGTCAATGCGATCGCTCCAGGCTATATCGTTACCGACATGAACAGGGACTACCTTGAATCGCCACAAGGCGAAAAGGCGAAGTTAAAAATCCCTCAAAAACGTTTCGGGCAACCGGAAGATCTGGATGGGCCACTTCTTTTGCTTGCATCTGATGCATCTTCCTATATGACGGGGAGTACCATCGTTGCCGACGGTGGACATTTGCAATCTTCAATGTAATTCAGGAACTCAGAAATGGACTATACACTTGACAGTAATGTTCAAGATTATCAAAAGCGAATTCGTCACTTTGTCAATACGCACATCATACCCGTTGAATTGAAGCCAGATGCATATGACGAGGGCGAAAACATTGCGGACAAGTACTTTCTTCCATTGAGAGAGAAGGCACGAGCGGAAGGGTTATGGTGCTTGCAGATGCCGAAAGAGAGAGGTGGAGCTGGTCTCGATACGGTAGGAATGGCTGCCTGTTATGAAGAAATGGGTCGCTCCATTTTCGGTCCGGTTGTCTTCAACAGTGCCGCCCCAGACGATGGCAATATGTTTGTGCTTGAACGGGTTGGGACTCCCGCTCAGAAAGAACGCTGGCTGCAGCCTATTGTTGATGGTAAGGTGCGATCAGCACTGGCGATGACTGAGCCTGCGCCAGGCTCTGGATCAGACCCGCTCGGTATGATGCTCACTAAAGCTGAAAAATCGGGCGATAAGTGGGTTGTACACGGACACAAATGGTTCATAACTGGCGCTGGCGTAGCTCAGCATTTCATTTTGCTTGCTAGAACCTCAGATCATCCTCGCAAAGGTCTGACAGCTTTTATGTTCGATCGTGATGATCCGGGTTGGGAACTGGTCAGGCGAGTGCCAATCATGGGGCCAGAGGAACATGGCGGGCATTGTGAGCTGAAGTTTCACGGGCTCGAAATTCCAGACGAGAACCGACTGCTTGAAGTAGGCGATGGTATGAAAGTTGTGCAGATGCGACTTGGCACAGCACGCTTGACACATTGCATGCGATGGTTGGGACTATGCCGTCGTTGTCTTGAAATTGCCAGTGAGTACGCTCGCGACCGAAAAGCATTTGGTACGACGTTGAGCGAACATGAAGGGGTTCAGTGGATGCTGGGCGAGGCAGCTGCACAAATTCACTTGGGACGTCTTCTCACCATGCATGCTGCGTGGAAACTGGCTCAAGGAGACTTTGCCCGAAAAGAGGTGTCCATAGCCAAAATCAGGGTGGCGGATACACTGCATCATGTAGTTGACACTGCAATCCAGATGCTTGGTGCCCGCGGGTATTCAAAAGACACGATTCTGGAATGGATTTATCGCTATCAGCGACAGGCGAGGTTGGTTGATGGTGCATCAGAAGTACACAAGATGGTCCTCTCAAAGTTTTACATGAAGGAAGGCGACGATTTCTTCAAATGGGGTGTTTGATATCAGGCGACTGCGCCTCAGGAATCTTTAGTTGATGCTAACAGAAGTTTCACTCAACGATAAATACACCAGACAATCCGGTCGAGTCTTCATGACCGGAATTCAGGCTCTGGTGCGTTTGCCAATGCTGCAATCGCAAAGAGATCATTTAGCGGGTCTCAATACTGCTGCCTACATTACCGGCTATCGTGGCTCACCACTCGGTGCTCTTGACATTCAATTTTGGCAGGCTAAGGAATTTCTGGCACCTCACAACATTGTTTTTCAACCCGCAATTAATGAAGACCTTGCTGCGACTGCGCTTTGGGGAACGCAACAGGCAGAACTGGACGGACAGGGCAAGTACGATGGAGTCTTCGGCATTTGGTATGGCAAGGGGCCTGGTGTCGACCGTTCCGGTGATGCATTTCGACATGCCAATTTAGCAGGCACCTCAAGATATGGCGGTGTACTTGCTGCCATGGGTGACGATCACGCCTGTGAATCTTCGACTACAGCACATCAGAGTGAGTTCGCCCTGGTCGATGCCATGATGCCGATTCTCAATCCATCCAATGTTCAGGACATCTTGGATTTTGGACTGACGGGTTGGGCACTATCGCGGTATTCAGGCTGCTGGATCGGGCTCAAATGTGTGCACGATACAGTTGAAGCAACTGCTTCAATTGAGTTGGCCTCTGCTCCGGATTCCTTTGTGATACCTGAAGATTTTCTGCTACCGCCAGGTGGTCTGAATATACGCTGGCCTGATACTCCTTTACAGCAGGAGCAGCGCCTTCACGAACATAAGCTTCCAGCGGTTCACGCTTTTTGGCGAGAGAACAGTCTTGATCGTCTGATCTACGATCCCCCGAATGCAAAGATCGGGATTGTTACAACTGGTAAATCCTACTCCGATGTTAGGCGCGCTCTAACAGAGTTGGGGCTTGATCGCAATATGGCGAACAAGCTGGGCATACGACTCTACAAGGTCGCGTTGAGTTGGCCTCTTGAGAAAAACGGGTTAAATCAGTTTACCAGGAATCTTCAGAAAATCATTGTTGTTGAAGAAAAAAGAGCACTGATCGAAGATCAAATTAAGACATTGCTTTATGGTCGAACATCTGTACCAGTGGTGGTTGGCAAACGAGATCAGAATGGGGAAATTCTCCTGCCTTCAACAGCTCGATTGAACGCTATGCAGATAGCGACTGTTATTGGTGAACAGATTCTTCAACTGATTCAGTCTGAAGAGTTGTCCAACCGTGTGAAGCAAGTCAAGCTTCTGTCGGAAAAAGATACCGAACTTGCACCAATCCAGCGAATGCCATATTTTTGTGCGGGTTGTCCACACAATACATCAACAAAAGTACCCGAAGGCAGCGTAGCGTTAGCTGGAATTGGATGCCACTATATGGTGCAGTGGATGGATCGGTCCACTGCGCGTTTTACACAGATGGGCGGTGAAGGTGCGAGTTGGATTGGAGAAAGTCTTTTCAGCAAGAGATCGCATGTTTTTCAGAATGTAGGGGACGGTACATATCTGCATTCCGGCCTATTGGCCATACGCGCTGCGGTTGCCGCAAAGACGACCATGACATTCAAGGTGCTCTATAACGATGCAGTTGCCATGACCGGTGGTCAGCCCTTTGACGGTCCCTTATCAGTTTCTCAGGTAGCCCATCAGCTTTTGGCTGAAGGAGTCGCTAAAGTTTCGGTTGTAACCGATGATGTCGATGCCTGTCGTTCAAAAAACAAGCTGCCATCAGGTGTAAATGTTGTCGACCGGCATGAACTTGACTCAATTCAGCGGCAACTCCGGGAAATGGAGGGTGTAACGGCAATTATTTATGATCAGACCTGCGCAGCTGAAAAACGCCGCCGAAGAAAGCGAGGTCAATATCCCGACCCAGCCAAACGGGTGTTCATCAACACGGAGGTATGTGAAGGTTGCGGTGATTGTGGAATTCAGTCAAACTGTGTTGCCATTCTACCGCACGAAACGGAATTTGGTCGTAAGCGGCGAATTGATCAGTCATCCTGTAACAAAGACTACACCTGTATTGACGGTTTTTGTCCAAGCTTTGTTTCGGTCATTGGAGGTGCACCTCGAAAACCTGTCAAGGCGCAATCCGTCCCAAGTTTTGATCCAGATCAATTGCCACTGCCGGAGGTTGCATCAATTGACAATGAGTTTTGCATCGTTGTAACCGGAGTTGGGGGTACCGGTGTGATTACGCTGAGCGCAATATTGGGTATGGCAGCTCACCTCGATGAACTAGGCTGTTCTGTGCTCGACATGACCGGACTTGCTCAAAAAGGGGGTTCCGTCCTCAGCAACCTCATCATTGCACAGAGCCCCGATAAAATTTCGTCAATGCATGTAGCTAATGGCGGAGCGGACCTAATTGTTGGCGGTGACCTGGTAGTTTCTGCATCAGACAAGGTGCTATTGACTGCAGATCCGCAGCGTACGCGGGCCGTTGTAAACAACTACAAAATGATGTCCGGCGATTTCACTCGGATCAGTGATCTGAAATTCCCGGATTCGGAACTACAGTCAGTCATCGAAAAGTCAGTCAATGCGAATCAACTGACCTTTGTCAATTCAAACCATTATGCAGAGCATCTGTTTGGTGATACGATTGCTGCCAATTTCTTTATGATCGGTATTGCATTGCAGAAGGGCTATTTGCCAATCTCACTCGAAGCAATTGAACGGGCTATCGAACTGAATGCGCGCTCAGTCGAGATGAATAAGCAGGCGCTACACCGCGGTCGACAGTATGCAGTCGATCAAGCTTCCATTGATCAAGAGGTAGGGAGTAGATTCAAAGCCATTGATGAATCCAAAACCACAGCAAATCTTACGCTGCAGGATAGTGTAGAACTTCGAGCTAAAGCGCTTGTCCGATATCAGAATAATGCTTACGCAGATCGATATCGGAAACTTGTGCAACAATCCCTTCAGGCTGAGGAGTCAAAAGCACCTGGAATGCAAGGTTTTGCAGAGGCTGTAGCTCGATACTATTACAAACTGCTTGCTTACAAAGATGAATACGAGGTAGCAAGGCTCTATAGTGAGACTGATTTCAGACAGCAGCTAGAACGACAGTTTGAGGGAGATTATCAGATCAAGTTTCATATGGCACCACCGATGATTGGTAAAAAAGATAGTGTGACCGGTTTACCGATCAAAACGACATTCGGGCCATGGATGGAGCGAATGTTGCCGTTGCTTGCAAAGTTCAAATTCTTGCGTGGTACGCCATTTGATCCATTTGGTCGCTCAGACGATCGTCGAATGGAAAGACAGCTGATTTTTCAATATGAGCAGATTGTGAATGAGATCGTGACGGGACTAACGACTGACAATCATCGCTTGGCGATTGAACTTGCAAGATATCCTGAGTTCATTCGGGGATACGGCCACATCAAGCGACAACACGTTGACGAAATTCAGCCCAAGGTTGATGATCTGTTGCATGCCTGGCGTCAGCCAGAAACCACACCGCAAGCTGCCTAGGAGGCATTTATTGTGTTGAAGGAATCACCCAATCAGTTTACCTGGTTTGACCCGTTTTTGCTCCATGAGCAACTCGACGAGTCTGAGCGCATGATTCAGGAGACCGTTCGTCGGTATGCTGATGAAAATCTGATGCCACGAATTGTGAAAGCCAATAGAGAGGAGATCTTTGACCCGGCAATCGCACGGGAGATGGGTGAACTCGGGTTGCTCGGCCCAACAATTGAAGGCTATGGTTGCGCAGGTTTAAATTACGTTAGCTATGGACTGATTGCAAGAGAAATCGAGCGGGTCGATAGTGGCTATCGATCTTTCATGAGCGTGCAATCTTCGCTCGTTATGTATCCAATTTCTCGATTTGGAAGCGATGAGCAACGGAATCGATTTCTACCAGAACTCGCTAGTGGTCAAATGATTGGATGTTTCGGATTGACGGAGCCCAATCATGGTTCTGACCCGGGTAGCATGACGACTCGTGCGCGAAAGGTCGGTTCCGGATATCGACTGAACGGTGAGAAGACATGGATTTCTAATTCACCCGTGGCGGATTTACTTCTGATTTGGGCCAAGGACGATGATGGTGTCATTCGGGGATTTCTGATTGAAAAAGGTGCTGATGGACTCCAGACTCCGAAAATTGATGGTAAGTTTTCACTAAGGGCTTCGACAACGGGCAGTATTGTCATGAACGATGTATTTGTTTCCGACAACATGGTACTGCCTGATGCTTTTGGTCTCAAAGGACCGTTTTCCTGTTTAACGATGGCTCGGTATGGAATCAGCTGGGGTGCGATGGGTGCTGCAGAATTCTGCTGGCAGTCTGCGCTGGATTATGCGATGAATCGCATTCAGTTTGGACGTCCAATTGCTGCCACTCAACTGGTGCAAAAGAAACTGGCTGATATGCAAACCGAAATTGCATTGGGTTTACAGGGTTCTCTCAGAATGGGAAGAATGATGGATTCAGACAGAGCACCCCATGAACTGATCAGTCTAATGAAACGCAATAACGCAGGAAAGGCACTGGAAATTGCCCGTATGGCTCGCGACATTCATGGCGGTAATGGCGTCAGTGATGAATTTCACGTCATTCGACACTGCATGAATCTGGAGGCAGTAAACACCTATGAAGGTACACACGATATTCACGCATTGATTCTGGGCAGATCGCAAACTGGAATCCCTGCTTTCAACTGAATTTAGGAGTTTAAATCATGATCAAGATGCACTTGAAAGACCAGTCGCTTTTTCGTCAGCAGTGCTACATCAATGGTGAATGGGTAGACGCTGATGATGGTGGTACTTTGGATGTAACCAATCCCTCAAGTGGCGCTGTTATCGGCACCGTTCCAAAACTGGGTGCAGCGGAAACTGCACGCGCCATTGACGCGGCTGAAACGGCTTTTCAGAGTTGGCGAAAACAAACCGCCAAACAGCGTGCGGTTTGTTTGAAGAGGCTTGCTGAGTTGATGCTGGAAAACGAGGATGATCTGGCAAAGCTAATGACTATTGAACAGGGCAAGCCACTGGTTGAATCGAGAGGAGAGGTTGCCTACGCAGCTTCATTTTTCGAGTGGTTTGCTGAAGAAGGTAAACGCGTCTATGGTGATGTCATTCCACACCACTTACCTGACCGGCGTATCGTCGTGATCAAGGAACCAATTGGTGTCTGTGCTGCAGTCACACCCTGGAATTTCCCTTCAGCCATGATTACTCGCAAAGCGGGTCCGGCACTGGCAACAGGCTGTACGATCGTAATCAAGCCTGCAAGCAGTACTCCGTATTCAGCGCTCGCACTATGTGAATTGGCGGAACGTGCAGGAATACCCGCTGGAGTGTTGAACGTAGTTACAGGCTCGTCGGGCCAAATTGGCGGCGAGTTGACTTCAAATTCGAAAGTACGAAAACTATCCTTTACTGGTTCAACACAGATCGGTAAGGTACTAATGCGTCAGTGTGCTGATACTGTGAAGAAAGTTTCAATGGAATTGGGTGGCAACGCTCCATTCATCGTATTTGATGATGCTGATATTGATGCGGCAATTACAGGTGCAATTCAGTCGAAATATCGCAATGCGGGTCAGACTTGTGTTTGTGCCAACCGAATATTTGCACACGAAGATATTTATGATGAATTTGCCGAGAAACTCGCGAGTGCAGTCAGCGAAATGAAAGTTGGTGATGGACTTGAAGAAGGCACTGAGGTGGGACCGTTAATTGATGTCGCGGCTGTGGAAAAGGTTGAGGCGCACATTAATGATGCAGTAGCGAAAGGTGCCGAGGTTGCTGTCGGTGGTGGTCGGCATGAACGCGGAGGTACATTCTTTCAGCCGACTGTAATCAAGCACGTTAAAGTCAATATGGATGTTTCGAATGAAGAAACGTTTGGACCGCTGGCGCCGCTTTTCAAATTCAGTGATGAAGACGAAATCATTGAAATGGCGAATGCAACCGAGTTCGGTCTGGCAGCGTATCTGTATAGCCGAGACATTGGTCGGGTTTGGCGAATGTCTGAAGCGCTTGAATATGGAATTGTTGGGATAAACACCGGAATCATTTCGACAGAAGTTGCACCATTTGGAGGCATGAAAGAATCCGGATTTGGACGTGAAGGTTCAAAGTACGGAATCGAAGACTACGTTGAGGTCAAGTACCTCTGCGTTGCCGGTATATAGTATCGACAATAGTGAAGCGCTGACCTAACTGTGGATTTACCTTCATTTCAGCCGAATGCCGATCCATTCGAGCTATTTGAGAGTTGGTTTAACGAAGCAAAAAATGCTGGGTTTATTGAACCGACAGCAATGACTGTCTGTACTGTTGGACCGGGAGGCAGGCCTTCGGCTCGACAGGTACTGTTGAAAGCACATGGCCCTGAAGGTTTTGTTTTTTATACCAACTACGGCAGTCGAAAAGCGCAGGATATTGGTGTCACTCCATTCGCCAGTGCGGTACTTTGGTGGGACAAACTGTATCGGCAAATCAGAGTTGAAGGGCGTGTTGAGGTAGTTTCTGACGAAGAATCTGATGCGTATTTTTCTTCCCGTCCTCGGGGTAGCCAGATTGGAGCATGGTCTTCTCCGCAGAGCGAGGTTCTTGATAGCTTCCGTTATCTCACCGAAAAAGTCGGTGAATTTGAGGAGCGGTTTGAAGATCAGCCAGTTCCACGCCCCGACTTTTGGGGTGGCTTCAAGATTATTGCCGATCGCATAGAGTTTTGGCAGGGTCGTAAAGATCGACTTCACGAACGTTTGTGTTTCAGGTTTGAAAACTCAAACTGGGTGAAAGAGATTCTGGGACCTTGATACCACTAGGGTCACATTGCCACGTCCGGCGAGGATTCCCTCGCTAGCAGAAATTTAACCAGCCCACTCAACAAAGCAGGCCACACAGTGTACCGGTCTAACTTCTGCATATTGCAAGATCAATGAAGTCCAATGCCAGAGTGGTGGTAATTGGCGGCGGCATTGGCGGAGTCTCTACACTTTATCATCTTACACAAGAGGGCTGGTCTGATGTTGTTTTGGTTGAACGGGATGAACTGACTTCCGGATCAACCTGGCATGCCGCTGCTCAAGTCACCCAGTTTGGTTCCAATCAGACGATGGTGGCACTTAAACGTCATTCAATCGACCTGTATCGGGAACTGGCTTCCGATCCCGAATATCCTATCAATTACCACATCACAGGTGGCATGCGTTTGGCATACACGCCAACTCAGATTGATGTATACCAGCACTATATCGGAATGGCTGCCGGAGTAGGTGTCGATATGGAATTCATTGACGCTGATGAAGTCGGAAACCGACATCCTCTGATTCGAGCGCATGAGCTGTTGGGAGCTTGGTGGGACCCATTGGATGGCGATATTGATCCGGCACAACTGGTTTTTGCATTGGCGCGTCGGGCTCGAAAATCAGGCGCTGAAATTTACCGATTCAATCCAGTCGAAGCGATTACGCGTAAACCAAATGGAGAGTTCATTGTCCATACCAAAAACGGAAGCATTTGCTGTGAGATGATTGTCAATGCTTCTGGATATCGAGTTAACGAAGTTGGTTCAATGCTCGGTGTCAGTCATCCTGTTGTTTCAATGGAACACATGTATTTTTTGACGGAGCCGATGAAAGAAATCGAGGCTCTTGATTTTCGCGTTCCGATTATCCGAGACCCGGGAGACAACTTCTACAGTCGACAGGAAAAAGCTGGTTTGCTGGTTGGCGTTTACGAGCAGGACTGTCGATTATTTGGGATTGATGGCATAGACTCCAACTTTTCGAGTTCTCTATGTCCGTCAGATTTGGACCGATGTTTGGACAATATGGAGAGAATATTCCAACGTTTGCCTAGTCTGACTGACGTCGGGATTCACACAGTTGTGAATGGACCGATAACCTATAGCGCAGACGGAGCACCGTTGGTTGGGCCGATTCCCGGTATTCCCAATGCTTTTGCCTGCTTGGGATTGCGTGCCGGAATCGGTGAGGGTGGTGGGTTAGGAAAAATTTTGGCACAAATCATGGTAAATGGTGAGAGTGAGTGGGATGCGTGGTATCTTGATCCTCGCCGATTTACCAGTTGGGCTAGTATTGAAGCGACTTGTCAAAAGGCGGTTGAAGAATATCAGCTTGAATTCGATTACCACCTGCCACATGAATTTCGTCCGGCAGCCCGCCAGTTGCGTACATCACCGCTCTATGAAGTACTTGATCAGCAAAACTGTGAGTGGGGTGTAGTCAATGGTTGGGAGCGGGTATTATTCTTCAAGCCCAATCCAGGTTTTGTCGATCAGCATTCCTATCGATTTACTCCGACTCAACAGGTGGTGTCAAAAGAAGTTGCAGGAATCTGCAGTAGAGTGGGGTTGATGGAAGTGTCAGGTTTCAATCGGTATGAAATTCGAGGGAAGGGAGCCGGGACTTTTCTTGACAGTATGACATGCAGTACGATACCGCAGCGGGACGGGAGCGTGAGACTTTGCTACTTTCTCACAGAGAACGGAAACATCCTGACTGAAGCGACACTAACACGTTTGTCTGAGGACCATTACTGGTATGGATCGGCTGCAGCTGCAGAATGGCATGACCGAGACTGGCTTCAGAAGTTCATGCCTGATTCGGTGCAGTTGGTGGAAAAAACGCAGACTCACACAACACTGGTATTGGCTGGGCCACAATCGAGGCAGTTGTTGCAGTTAGTATCTCCAGAGAATGATTGGTCGAACAAAAAGCTTCCACCCATGCATGCCCAGTTTGTGCATTTTGGTGAAATAGAGTTGTTGGTAATGCGGGTTTCTTACTCAGGTGAGTTGGCTTACGAACTTCATGTTCCGAACGAGTATCTGATCTCAGTCTATCAATTACTGATGGAATCAGGCAAATGCCTGAAATTAGTGCAATTTGGTTTATATGCTGCAGAATCAATGCGCTTGGAGAAGGGCTACTTGCATTGGAAATCAGATCTTCTGTACGAGTTCAATCCATTCGAGGCTGGGCTTGAACGATTCGTCAGAATGGATAAGAATGTCTTTGTCGGAAAAGAAGAGTTGCGCAGGCTGTTCAACCAGGAGTTACAGAAGCAGCTGGTAGTCATGAGTGTGGACTGTAATCATGCTCCGGCTCACTCAGGTGATCCTGTTTCTTGTGATGGTCAATTCGTGGGCTCTGTCACTTCAGGGGGCTATGGATTCAGAGTTCAGAAGAACATCGCGTATGCGTACGTCGATTCGAAGTTTGCGGATACTGAAACCGAACTGCAAATCGGAATTTTAGGTGAGCTCCATTCGGCTCAAATTGGTCACTCGTGTTTATATGATCCGAGAAATCTGCGGCTGAAAGTCTGATCAGCTAAATCGTTAACTGCCCGAGTTATCTTCCCTACTTATTAAGTTTTGGAATTCTGAAGCAATATTCACCAAGCTAGATGGCTTAAAGATACTCAAAACTGACTTTAACTCGGCAGGGTGATTTCCGACGAATACCCTGCTGCAACACACCAACTGCTTGAGAGAGTATGAGAGAAGGGTAGTATTGTGATATGCCTGCTTAACGTAGTTTCGGTGTGACTCTTCAGGTACGGTTAATTGGGGCACTAGGAGATTGATCAAGACATTTCAGCATGTTGCCCAACTCGACGAAAGTCTCTAGGATTTGTCGCACCCAACGACTAAGGTAAGAGAATCTCTAGATTGGCGAAGTTGTATACACCTGTATTTGAAATGTATCATTTTGTGAATAATTGATACAAAGTGATACAGATTTATCAATTTTTAACACAAGTTCAAATTATTTTGAACTTGATACTCCAGACACAAGCAAGCCTTCAAGCAATGCTCTCGCCGACCGAACCCAGCCTTTCACATTCCGCATTGAAAACTAACCCTAGTCGACACTGCTTTGCGTCTGTAGATGCGTTCCGCTGCAATTGGCCGCGACGGTACTAGTAGCCGATTCAGGCAGACACAGAATTCAGTGTGTATGCTGATATTATTTGATAATGAGCAACACGACTGCGGCAGTGTGAATCATCTCCACTGTGGTGCCATCCGGAATTTTGTGCCACCCCAAAAAAAGCATGGGAAATGCCTGCCTATCTACGTTTAATTTTCATTGTGTCTATATAATCCGATTGAACAGAAGTTTATTTTCCTTTCTAAATTTCAGATTTAGAACATAAAACCAATTGGGAGGACTGTACTTTGAGACACTCATCTAAGTTTAAATTTGTACTAGCATCTGTGTTTTCAGCATTCTTTTGCTACATTGGCAGTGCCAATGCTGAGGGAACGTTGAATGTCTATAACTGGGCGGAATACATTGGTGAAGACACAATTGCAAATTTTGAAGCAGAATATGGTATCGAAGTCACTTATGACAACTACGATTCAGTTGAAACTGTCGATGCAAAATTGCTGGCTGGTAATACCGGTTACGATGTCGTATCCCATTCAGGTTCCGCAGTTGCCAAGCTCATTCCTACAGGTGTAATATCCAAGCTGGATACATCTCGACTGTCGAATCTGGAGCACATGAGCAGTGAAGTGATGGCTCGAGTGGCCGAAAAATGGGACCCGAATAATGATCATTTCATCCCCTATATGTGGGGAACTCATGGGGTGACATACAACGAGGAGTTGATCCGAAGCGTTTTTCCGGATGCCCCAATTGGGTCTATGGATCTGATCTTTAAACCGGAAAATATGGAAAAGCTTGCTGAATGTGGTGTTGCTTTTCTGGATTCACCAACCGATGTGATTCCAATGGCACTCGCTTATATGGGTCTAAATCCCAGTTCCACAGACAGGAAAGACTACAAGGCTGTGGAAGAGATGCTTTTGCAAATTCGCCCCTATATCAAGACATTTGACAACTATGCCTACCAGCGAATGGTAGAAAAAGAATTTTGTCTGGCCGTTACATGGGGTCCAGATGGGCTGCTCGCTATCTCAACAGCCGAAGAAGCAGGTGCAGATGTTAAACTCGATTTCTTTCTACCTGCTGGTGAAGGGAAAGCGAACATCTGGGTTGATGGATGGGTGATTCCCTCTGACGCAAAGAATGTCGATAACGCTTATTTGTTTCTAAATTACATGATGCGACCGGAGGTTGCTGCAGGCGACAGTAACTACACCTGGTATGCGTCAGCAAACGCATCTGCGGTTCCATTGATTGACCCGGCTGTCACGTCAAGTGAGGCGAGTTTCCCACCTCCCGAAGCTGTTTCGATGATGTATCCACTTGAAGTTTTGCCACCTAAAGTTCAGCGCGTGCGAACACGTACTTGGACAAACTTTAAAGCGGGCAATTGATTATTGATTTAGCCTAAGGTAGAGTGGACTCGGAGATTGGTTACCACGTTGCTGTAAGCCGTCATTAGGGGAGGAATAGTGAATATGCAAAATGGCACGGATAAACTGTTCGCAGATCAGCCTTGGCTGGATCCCGAAGCTGAGCCCTTTGTAAAAATACAGTCTCTCACTAAGACGTTTGGTTCATTTACAGCGGTATCAAGTGTCGACCTTGAGATCTACGAGGGAGAACTCTTTTCCTTGCTTGGTGGGTCCGGGTGTGGAAAGTCTACGTTGTTGAGAATGTTGGCCGGATTCGATCCACCAACCTCTGGGAATGTATTTATCGACGGAGTTGATATGGCGGGAGTCCCGCCATATCAGCGCCCCGTTAATATGATGTTTCAGTCTTACGCCTTGTTTCCACACATGACGGTGGCTCAGAACGTAGCCTACGGACTAAAGCAGGACAAGGTGCCAAAAAACGAAATAGCTGAACGAGTTGACAATATGCTGTCAATTGTTGAATTGAGTCAATTCTCTCAGCGAAAGCCGCACCAACTGTCTGGTGGCCAGCGACAACGTGTTGCGCTGGCACGAGCTCTCGTAAAAAACCCGAAAGTACTGCTTCTTGATGAGCCTCTAGGTGCTCTCGACAAACGATTGCGAGAGCAGACGCAGTTCGAGTTGATGAATATCCAGGAGCGTCTCGGCATCACATTTATTGTCGTGACCCATGATCAGGAAGAGGCGATGACACTGTCAACACGTATTGCAGTCATGGATCAGGGCCGATTCTCACAGATCGGTACACCGACTGACATATATGAGTACCCCGAAACTCGATTTGTGGCAAATTTCATCGGTAGTGCGAATATGTTCGAGGGTCGAGTGAAGGAGAATGGCGCCGATTATGTCATTGTGAAGGGTGTCGGGTCCAACGTTTCGTTTTATATTGATCACAGCGCTGCAGTCATGGAGAACACCGCGGTCTGGGTTGCACTTCGGCCAGAAAAAATCACAGTTTCTGCTACTGCACCCGAAGATTCTGCAGATCATAACTTCGTTGAAGGCGTTGTTGACGACATAGGCTACCTCGGCAATTTTTCAATTTACAAAATCAGACTCGACAATGGCAGAATCATTGAAATCACTCATCCCAATCAAACACGTCCCAAACATAGTAGACACCTCGTTGAATGGGAAGAAAAAGTTTACCTAAGCTGGGCACCTCACAGTCCGGTGCTACTAACAAAGTAGACTAATCTCGCAGCGGTTCCAGAATTGCCGGTAGAGGAGTAGGGTAGTAGTCGTTGCGTAGTCGAATCCAAAGCAAACTTCAATCAGCAGAGCTGTGGCAATCATTTATTGTCGCAGTCCCCTACATTTGGCTGCTGATCTTCTTTCTCATCCCATTTTTTATCGTTTTAAAGATCAGTTTCGCCGAGTACATTCTCGCGAGCCCACCGTTTTCCAAACTATTCCGGCTGGCAGATACGGGTGCAATGTACATGACATTGATTTTTGATAACTTTATCTATCTTTGGGAGGACGATCTTTATCTCAACACTTATCTGAATTCACTACAGATTTCGATCACGTCGACCATACTCTGCCTGTTGGTCGGCTATCCGATTGCTTATGGTATTGCGCGCGCCACGCCAACCGCAAAGAAAATATTACTCCTGATGGTCATTCTGCCATTCTGGACATCATTTCTCCTGCGCGTCTATGCCTGGATCGGACTTCTCGCCGATCAGGGAACAATCAATAACTTCTTGATCTGGATTGGAATCATCGACGAACCAATCAAGATGCTATACACGGATTTTGCAGTTTATGTCGGAATTGTTTACACATATCTTCCGTTCATGATTTTGCCCTTGTTTGCGAGCATTGAAAAACTTGATATGACATTGCATGAGGCGGCTGCAGATTTGGGTTCGCGTCCCTTCACCACTTTTCGAACGATCACGATACCACTGACGATGCCAGGGATTATCGCCGGTTCTTTATTGGTATTCATTCCTGCGACGGGTGAATTCGTCATACCTGATCTTCTCGGTGGAGGAAACGTACTCATGATCGGTAAGGTGTTGTATAGCGAATTCAACTCGAACCAGGATTGGCCAATCGCATCTGCGGTTGCAGTCATACTGCTAATATTGCTGGTTGTCCCAATGATGATTTACCAGAAGTATCAGGCTAAAGAGTCAAGCGCGAAGTAGGTTCGCAACGATGAGTTTCAAAAAATCACCATTTACATTCTCGTTGCTGTGCTTCGGATTTGCATTTTTGTATATACCTATTTTTCTGTTGATGTTCTACTCCTTTAACTACTCGAAGGTGGTTCCGGTATGGGGTGGGTTTTCAGTTCGCTGGTACGTAGAACTGTTTCAAAGCGAAGAGATATGGAGCGCAGTCGGATTAAGTCTGCAAATTGCGATCATGAACGCTACATTTGCAACGTTGTTGGGTGCTCTGGCAGGCATTGCAATGGCTCGAATCAAGCGGTTTCGCGGTAGAACACTTTTCTCTGGCATGATCTCAGCACCACTGGTTATGCCTGAGGTCATCACCGGTCTTTCACTATTGTTATTGTTTATCACGATGGCTGAAATTATCGGCTGGCCGACGCGAGGTATTACAACAATTACCATCGCACACATTACATTTTCCCTTGCGTACGTTGCTGTGATTGTTCAGTCAAGACTGGTTGGTGTGGATGAGTCTCTGGAAGAGGCTGCACTTGATCTTGGTGCAAAACCTTACCGAGTGCTGATCGACATCACTGTACCTCTGCTTGCACCTGCACTGGCAGCCGGTTGGCTACTGGCATTTACATTGTCGCTGGATGATCTGGTGATAGCGAGTTTCGTATCTGGACCTGGTGCGAATACTTTACCAATGCTCATCTACTCAAGAGTTAAGTTGGGACTGAAACCAGATGTCAATGCACTCGCAACAATCATCATTCTGATCGTTGCAATTGGTGTCTGTATTGCTGGCTGGATTTTATCCAGGCAGGAGAAACAGAGGATGGCCGATATGCAGATGGCCGAAGCTGAAAAATACGACTTTAGTGACGAGCCTGAAAGTTCCCGTTAGCCGCTAGTTGATCATTCAACTTAGCGATAGTACCAGGTCGAGGTTTGTTTTCCAATTTAGCGACAGGTAAACGTGTCTGAATCGCGTGGTGATAGGCTCTGATTCCAGTTTCAGCAGTTTCTGACAGCGTCCATTTTGGAAACACCGACGATTTCAGTCCTTCCTGCATGGCGTTCATATAGAAATAGTCTTCACCAGCCGTGATCATGTTGATTCGGCGGTTCAGGTATCGCAGCGCTTTGATGCCTCTGCGCTCGTCTGGAAGGGCATAGCACTTGCCGATCACTTCAGTGCGAGTCGGGGTGCATGGAATCGACATGTAAATTTCCACCATTTCAGGATATAGCGCCAATACAAGATTTGGAAAAATTCCAATGTATAACCAGAGGTCCTGTCGATCGTCGGGTAAGTGTTCAAACTTCGGCATCAAATTTCTATAGTGTTTCACGCTCCAAAGATTTCCGACTCGTTCATTGAAACGCCCTTTGGAAATGGGTATGTCCTTGACATAGGAATCCACGTAGGAGAGTCCGTAAAGCTGCTGAAGCGTTGGATGTCCAATTGGCACGTGGTAGCCCTCGTTGTCAATGTCGTGGTAAATTTTCCAGTTGATCGGTAGGCTTTCGGGATTCTGGAAGGCATATTGCGCCGGTTCCTGGTAGGGTTGCAGTTCATTCAATCGATAGTGTTCTATTTCATGTTCTATCGGTTGCATCTGTTCCTGAACAGATGGTCCTCCTGACACAAATCGGATGAAAACAAATCCATTCCAGATTTCCAGATCGACGGGTTTCAGCGAATACTTTTCAGGGTCAAGATTTGAAAAACCTGACTGACCTGGTACAAATTGCAGTTTGCCATCAAAGTTGTATCGCCAGCCATGAAACGGGCAGGATAGAGATTGTCGGCATCTGCCTTCTCCAGTCAGAATTGTCGATCCTCGGTGTCTGCAGATATTGTGAAAGGCGTTGACTTTTCCGCTCTTATCTCGGACCACAAGTGCTCTTTCTCCAAATCCCTGGAAGGTCAGGTAATCTCCGGGTGCAGGAATTTCACTGACATGACCGACCAGCATCCAGTTTGGCTGAAACAGTCGTTCAAGCTCAAGTTCAAAGAATTCATCATCCTGATAGGTCCAGAAAGGCAGCAAGTCCGAAACCTCATTGTTCTTGAAGTCGGACTCGAAAGGTGCATGGTCAAAAGTCATAAACTGTGAAAGATAACGTTCACACATTTCGACTGCATCCTTACGGCTGATTGAATCGCTTGAAATCAGAGCTTGACGCCACAGGCTGTCGGTCAATCCCTGTAGACCACGTGCGAGTACCTCCGCATCCAGTTTGGAGGAGTTCGACTGGTCCAGCAAGTCTGCGACGCACTCTTTTATCAGCTGAATGTCAAACTGATCACTCCTAGTAAGAATATCTCGATAGTCCTTGACCGCATGATTTGCACTCCAATAGGCGTACCATGCAGCAATTTTGTCTGCAACAAAAATTCGCTGGTCAAAACAACTGTGAATATAGCCAAGTATTCGCTGCTCTGCTGACACGGCATGTTCCAATCTAGATTGCAAAATACTCGTCCATTCCTGTTCAAGAAATACCAATGTATCCAGTAGCAATTGTTTTTTTGTTTTGAAGTAAAAATTGATGATTGCTGGTGACAACTCGCTGTTTGAAGCGACTTTGGCCAGTGTCACATTTGAAATACCGTCGCTAGCAATAGTTTGAATGGTTGATAATATCAACTCTTTACGACGATCTTTTCCAGTTGTTTGTAATGCTACAGCCATGGCATTGAATGTATAGTCAGTTAAATTGTATAGATGAACAAATGTTTTAAATGATTATACAAATAAAAATTCTGAATTTCGTTTGCAGTAACCGTCGCAAGCACTAATCTGCGAAACTAGTGTAGAAATTCGTTGAACTGACTTTTGAAGCCAGACACCCAGACCAAGTTGATAGACCGGGTGTCTTAGAGGAATTTGTGCGTAGAAAGGATTATGTAATCCGTTCTCGCTAATGGAGTCATAACCGATTACAACTGGAAGTCCAACTGCATATCCAAATCAAAGCAGTTTCACACAGTTGATGTCCACGCATCATGCTGTTGCAGCACTTATCGATACTGGCTGAATTTCGCTCCAGACCTGATCAAGCGCTTTACCTAAAGCATCGAATAGGTCATGCACTTGCGATTCGGTAATGATCAACGGAGGACATATGCCTACAGAATCTCCTGATGGCAGCGCACGTAGAATAAGACCATTTTCAAGACACTTTTGGTAAACCTGCAATGCAACTTTCATGTCTGGGTCGTAAGGTTGCTTGGTTTCTTTATTCTCGACCAATTCAACTGCACCGATCAGGCCTGCTCCGCGGGCTTCGCCAACTAGTGGATGTGAATTAAGTTCTCGAAGTCTACTCTGGAACGGCTGCATCACTTCCCGTACATGCCCGAGAATATTGCGCTCTTTATAAATGTTCAGTGTTTCTATAGCAACCGCTGCACCAACTGGATGTCCACTGTAGGTAAATCCGGTACCCCAAACCCCCAATCGATTGCTCGCTTCTGCAATCACTTGGAAAATTTCTTCCGAAATCATCGTCGCACCAATTGGAATATAGGCAGAAGACAGTTGTTTGGCGACGGTAATCATGTCAGGTTGGTCAATATTGAAGGTGTCACAACCCCATGGATTACCAGTGCGACCAAAACCGTTAATTACTTCATCAGCGATAAACAAAATGTCGTATTTACGCAGTACCTTCTGAATTTTCTCAAAGTAGGTTTTTGGAGGTGGAATAACACCACCTGCACCCATAAGCGGTTCTGCTATCAATGCGGCGATCGTGTCTGGACCTTCTGCCAGAATCAACTCTTCCAGTTCCGCAGCCCGACGCGAAGCGAATTCTTCTTCAGATTCACCGGACTCACCAAAACGATAGTAGTGCGGTGTGCCAATTTGTTTGAATCTGTCGAGCGGTGCATCAAATGCTTCCTGAATAACTGGAATAGCGGTCAGACTGGTGCATGCGATGGTTACACCGTGATACCCTCTAACTCGAGAAATAATCTTTTTCTTTTCGGGCCGATTCAGAGCATTGTTGTAGTACCAGGCTATTTTCACTGCCGAATCAACAGCTTCTGATCCAGAAGTTACAAAGTAGGCTTTCGACATCGGCTTCGGAGCCATGGAAATCAATCGGTCTGCCAACTCAGTAACAACAGGTGCAGTCCGTCCAGCAAAACTGTGGTTGTACGGCAACGTTTCAAGTTGCCGTTTAGCGGCGTCAGCCAGACGCTGTTCGCTAAATCCAAGTGAGGTACACCAAAGACCAGCCAGACCTTCAATAAACTTATTGTCGTGCTCATCCCAAATATAGATGCCTTCTCCGCGCACGTAGGTCTTAGGACCAGTCTGCTGGTGGGTAATGAGATTAGTGTAGGGGTGCAAATTGGATTTGATGTCCTTTTGCGCGACGGAGGAATTCTGCATGAAAATCACCTCATATTCATGTCCGATGTTGCTAAACGAATGCGTCTGGAAACGATTCCTTACGCATTGTAATGAATTCATTCAATGCCGCATCTATTGATTGATCGATATCCGGCGGCACATAATTTTCTAGCATTTGCTTCCATATTGCATTTGCTCTTTCTATAGAGCTCAAACTTCCATCAACTTCCCACTGTTCAAAACTGTTGTTGTCTGCAGTGCTTGATCGATAAAACGCAGTTTCAAAATTTTCCTGGGTATGCGCACATCCTAAAAAGTGATTTCCTGGTCCAACTTCAAACAAAGCACTTAATGCCTGACCGTTTTCAGAAATATCGATGCCATTGAGGAAAGTCTGCAATACACCAGCCTGATCTGCATCAAGAATGAACTTCTCATAACCCATGACTAACCCACCTTCCAGCCACCCCGCGGTGTGTAGCATGAAGTTAACCCCAGCCAGCATAGCAGCCTGTAGGGTATTAGCCGATTCGTAGGCAGCCTGTGCGTCAGAAATTTTTGAAGCGCAAAGTCCGCCACCGCTTCGAAATGGCACATTGAGCCGCCGGGCGAGTTCCGCACAGATGAACAGAACGAGCGAAGGCTCAGGTGTTCCAAATGTAGGGGCACCTGATTGCATTGAGATTGAACTGCTGAACGTACCAAAAATTACCGGTGCTCCGGGCCGCACCAATTGTGCGAAAGCCATTCCGGCCGTGGCTTCAGCGAGGATCTGGGTACAGGTGCCGACGACAGTCACCGGTGACATGGCACCAGACAGAATGAATGGAGAGATGACGGTTCCTTGACCATGCTTGGCGTAAACCTTCAGTGCGGCAAGCATTGTGTCATCAAACGTCATGGGAGAGTTGACATTGATTAATGACAGAATGCAAGCGTTTTGGTCAACGAATTTATCACCGAAAACAATTTTGGCCATGTCAACAGTGTCTTGAGCACGTTCACCGCTGGTGACCGATCCCATAAACGGTTTGTCTGAGTACTTCAAATGTGAATAAACCATATCCAGGTGACGTTTATTCACTGGCAAGTCCACAGGTTCACAGACAGTTCCACCAGAATGGTGGAGGGAAGGGGACATATACGTCAATTTGACGAAGTTTCTAAAGTCTTCTATGGTGGCATAGCGTCGCCCCTCGTCCAGATTACGGATGAACGGTGGGCCGTATGCCGGTGCAAACACGGCTGTGTCCTTTGCAATGTGTACACTCTTTGCGGGATTTCTCGCGTGCTGAATGAAATTTGATGGTGCATTTGATTGAATGATTTCCCGCAGCATGCCGGGCTCAAATTTTACGCGCTCACCTTCTACCGATGCACCAGCCTTTCGCCAGATATCAAGAGCTTCGGAGTCATCACGAAATTCAATTCCAATCTCTGCAAGTACTCGATCGGCATTGTGTTCGATCAACGCCAATGTTTCCTCAGGAGCAATACTGTATACAGGTACCTTACGTTTGATGTAAGGAATGGATTGAATTGAGATACTTGAGCGCGCCGCCTGGCGGGCTGATCGACCGCCAGATCGCGTTCGTCTCGCACTCATCTAGTAATCTCCATTTAACGTCCTGTCTTTGTTTGGGGTCTGGGAAATCGATTTGCCGGATCGTAGGGATATACGTCTTCCAATATTCCGGCTCGAATCAGTTCTTGTTTTTTCCGCCAAAACTCCGCTGTCATCAGATCGCCATGAATTTTAGCAAAGTGATTTTTGATCAGTGGATGAGTCAAAAAGTACTTTTCGAACTCTTCCGGAAATACATCGTCCTCCCCAACTGAGAACCATGGTTCAGTCGCCATATCGTCATATGGGTTGGAGGACTGCGGGAACTTCCTAATTTTACATTCATCCAGGTAACGAATTTCATCGTAGTCGTAAAACACAACACGTCGGTTTCTTGTTACACCAAAATTTTTGAGTAGCATATCGCCAGGAAATATGTTTGCTGCAGCCATTTCCTTGATGGCATCACCATAGCCCCTGGCAAAATAGAGCGTATCTTTTTCTTCATCAAAATTCTGCAGGTACAGATTGAGTGGAATCATTCGGTGCTCAATATAAACGTGCTTGAGGACCACGACATCGTCTTCGATGATTATCGAATGTGAGCAGGTATTCTGCAGATTTTCAAGCAGTTTGCTTTCAAATCGGTCGAGTGGCAAGGCAACTTCAGAATATTCAAGTGTGTCTGCTAGGCGCCCGACCCGATCGTGCTGTTTGACCAGGTGGTACTTCTCGATGACTGTTGAACGGGATAGCTTTTTTGGTGGTTCGAAGGAGTCTTTGATTAATTTAAAAACATACTGGTAGGATGGCAACGTAAATACCATCATGACCATGCCCCTTGTGCCTGGTGCTTCAACAAATGAATCTGTCGAATGTGACAAATGGTGCAGAAAGTCGCGGTAAAACTCAGTCTTTCCCTGCTTGTGAAAGCCGATTGCAGAATAAAGATCAGCCTTGCTTTTACCAGGCAAAATACCCATCAAAAAATCTACAGTGGCTGATGGGACCTGTGTTTTCACCATAAAGTAAGCTCTGGAAAAGCCAAAAATTGCATCTAGATCGGATGGATTCAGAATCAATGCGTCAACATAAAGACCGCCTTTTTCATTATTCAGGATTGGTACGATAAACGGTGTGACCTGGTAGTCATTTATCACTCGTCCAATCAGGTAAGCAGCTTTGTTTCGGAAGAACAGAGATGACAGAACATCAATCTGAAAATTCAGTGACTCGTATCGCTTATCTCTCGGAAGCACTTGTCCTAGGTGCTTGAGAATCTGTCTGACGTCATGGGACAGGTTTTCGTATTCGAGTCTGAAGTCAAGATCGTTGAGAATATCGAAGATCGTATTTTTGAACCCGCGTGAGGCAGGGTAGTAGGAGCGATACACTGGCCGGTCGGCCTGAATGAATTCAGTGGACACGGATGATCGAACAAATATATGGTTGTTTTTGAAATAACGGCGATGAAATAACTTGCAAAATACCGAGTTGTAAAAACTTTCAGCCAGCTCAGGTTGCCGATGTTCCAATAGCAGTCGAATGAAATGAACTTTGACTTCTTCCCATAGAGTTTTATCTAGTTCTGAAATGTGCAGTTTAGTTCGCAGTATCTCGACAGTTTCTTCGATTCTTTTGTCATAAAAGTGAATTCGCTGTCTGGCGGCCTCGCGCACTTCGTGCCAGTTGGCTTGTTCAAAACGATCCTGAGCACCGGAAGTTATTTCCTGATAAAGGGTGAAGTGATTCTCAAAGCCATCAAGAATGGTTCGGGCAATCTTGTGAGCACGCCTTGGTTTGGAGCGAAAATTCGTTCCTTTCCATGCCTTTTTAGAAGCAGCAGGTGCCTGATCAAAGTAGATTGTTTTTGCAGACTTAACCATTTTGATTTTCGATTTTGAGTGTAAACCGGATTTAAAGTCAAAATTGTTGAAAAATTGTTTGAATTTCTATCAAATTCAACTAGTAAGTTTAATGTAATTTAGTCTCATGAAACCAACGAAACAACACAGAGATGCAGACGCACTCAGTACCATGTGGCGCGTTGAAATATACTCAACGAACAAAGTTGGATTAATGGCAAAAATTGAATCAAATTGGAGTAAGAGGCACAAATAATGGACACTCATGCAAGAGTTGTAATTATCGGCGGCGGCGTCGTTGGGGTGGGAACACTTTACCACTTGGCAAAGAAAGGATGGAGCGACGTTGTTTTGTGTGAAAGGACGGAACTGACTGCTGGCTCAACCTGGCACGCGGCTGGGTTGTTGCCGCTTTTCAATATGAGTTATGCCGTTGGTCAATTGCACAAGTATTCTGTTGACCTCTATAAGTCTCTGGAAGCGGAGACGGGACAGGATGTAGGATTCCATGTTACTGGAAATCTTCGGTTGGCGCGAACTCGGGATCGTATGGATGAATACAAGAAGTATTGTGGTACAGCGAATACCATCGGTGTTCCATTCGAGTTGATCACACCATCCGAAATCAAAGAACTTTGGCCATTGATCAACCTTGATGGTCTGATTGGCGCACTGTACCATCCGGATGACGGTCATATTGCACCAGTTGACGTGACGAACGCAATGGCAAAAGGTGCACGAGACAGAGGTGCCAAGATCTACCAGCAAACTCAAGTTACAGGTCTTGCCCGATCACGCAGCGGGGAGTGGAAAGTTTCAACAAACAAGGGTGACATCACTTGCGAACACCTGGTATGTGCAACCGGAAACTATTCACAGGACATAAGCCGACTATTGGGAATCAACATTCCTTCAATTCCAGTGCAGCATCAGTACATCGTAACTGATGTCGTGCCTGAACTCAAAGCATATCGGGAGAGCGGCGGTGAGGAACTCGCGGTGCTGCGGGAATCCGACGCTTCCTATTATTTACGTGAGGAGCGGATGGGCTATATCCTGGGGCCATATGAAGTTGGCGCTCCGGCAGTGTTTGCGGACGGTGTTCCATCCGGATTTGAGAAAGACCTGTTTCCCGGTGACCTAGACCGTCTGCTACCGCATGTTGAAGCAGCTATTCATCGAGTGCCATCATTTGAAACTGCTGGAATTAAAGATATAGTCAATGGGCCTATTGCTTATACACCGGATGGCAGTCCATTAATTGGACCAGCCTGGGACTTGCCTAATGTTTGGCTGAATGAAGGTCATAGTTTTGGGGTGACCGCATCCGGTGGGGCTGGTTGGCAACTGGCTGAGTGGATCGTCGAGGGCGAACCGACCATTGATCTTTTAGCAGTCGATCCACGCCGATATGGCGATTATGCTCGTGGACCGTTCCTAGTGAAGAAGAATGAAGAAGCATATGAAAATGTGTTCACGGTGCACTACCCGGATGAGGAAAGACCCGCTTGCCGACCGGCCAAAACCAGCCCGATTCATGATCGTCTAGATGGTGTGGGGGCAGTCTGGGGTCAGCGCTATGGATGGGAGAGGCCAAACTGGTTTGCTCCAGAGGGTGTCGAAGCTGTCGATGATTGGAGTTTCAGGCGGTCGAAATATTTTGAACATGTCGGCAACGAGCACAACAATATTCGGAACAATGTCGGCATCATCGACATTACCAGTTTTTCCAAGTTTCGAGTATCAGGCTCAGGTGCTGAAGCCTTTCTTGATCCATTGGTAGCCAGGCGATTGCCAAAAGCACCTGGACGTATTCAACTTTGTCACGTGTTGACGAAAAATGGTGGCGTGAGAAGCGAATTCACAGTTACCCGGAATGCAGATGGATCTTTTTACCTGGTCAGTTCTGGAGCTGCAGAACGGTTTGATTTAAGTTTTCTGCAAAAACACTTGCCTGATGGCAATTCAGTTCACGTGGAGAACCTGACAACGAGCCATGCAACATTGGTTGTTGCCGGTCCGAATTCAAGAAAGGTGCTGCAGAAGCTGACTGGTACCGACTTGTCTTCAGAAGCTTTTCCCTGGTTGACGGCACAGGACATTTATGTTGGAGTGGCACCGCTTCGTGCAATGCGCGTTAATTTTGTTGGTGAGTTGGGCTGGGAGTTGCATCATCCCATTGAATATCAACGTCATATCTTCGAGCAGTTGATGGATGCTGGTCAGGAGTTTGACATTGGACAGTGTGGTATGCGAGCAATGGACTCGCTGAGAATCGAAAAATCCTATCGCATGTGGGGACAGGATCTGACCCGAGAGTACACCATACTTGAAGCGGGTTTGGGAATATTCGTTCACATGGACAAAGGTGATTTTACTGGTCGTGATGCACTGCGTGCTCAAAAGAAAAGTGGGGTTCCGCAAGAGTTTGTTACCGTTGCTGTTGAGGGGATAACAGATGCCGACCCGTTAGGGAATGAACCTCTGTGGGATGGCGAGAAAATGATTGGCAGAGCCACAGCGGGTTCATATGGTCACTTCATAGAAAAGAGTCTTGCACTAGGTTATGTTCAAACCGGATATGGCAAGCCTGGAACAAAATTTGAAATAGAAATTTTGGGCGATAGATATAATTGCGCTGTTGTTGAAAACTCACCACACGACCCAGAAAACATCAGGCTCAAATCGTAGCCAGTTCACACAAGTTATTTCAATTTTCAACCGAGGAGCGGTATGAAAGTCGTTGTTCCTGTTAAACGCGTAATTGACGCGAACATTAAAGTCAGAGTGAAGGCCGATCGCTCTGGCGTTGAACTTAACAATGTCAAAATGGCAATGAACCCATTTTGCGAAATTGCAGTCGAAGAGTCGATTCGTATGAAGGAATCAGGTGCGGCTGAAGAACTCGTTGTGGTTGCTGCAGGCCCTCAGCAGAGCCAGGAAACCATTCGCACTGCACTGGCAATGGGTGCAGATCGCGGCATCTTGGTTCAAACTGATATACCTTTGGAGCCACTGGCAGTTTCGAAACTACTGAAGTCGGTAATCGAGCGGGAAGGACCGGGCTTAGTCATGATGGGCAAACAAGCTGTCGACAACGATAACAACCAAACCGGGCAAATGCTCTCGGCAATGCTGAACTGGTCGCTTGGTACTTTTGTTTCAAAGATCGAGATTAAAGACGATTCTTTTGAAGTCGTTCGAGAGGTTGATGGTGGACTCGAAACAGTTTCGCTTTCAAAACCAAGTGTTATTACGGTTGATCTTCGTTTGAATGAACCGAGGTACGCTTCACTACCCAATATTATGAAGGCGCGACGGAAACCAATAGAAACGCTGACACCCGATGAACTCGGTGTAGATGTCACACCAAGAGTTGAAGTGGTGGAAGTCAATGAACCACCAAACCGCCAGGCAGGAATTAAAGTGTCCAGTGCGGCTGAACTGATCGAAAAATTGAGAGATGAGGCAAAGGTACTAGCATGAGTGTACTAATTCTGGTCGAACACGACAATGAAGAGGTTAAAGCCTCGACCCTGAATACTGTAACCGCAGCCCGTCAAGTCAGTGATGATCTGCATGCACTCGTCATTGGTTCAAATTGTGATGCAGTTGCATCTGCCACTTCAAAAATTGATGGCATTAGCAAAGTCATTAAATGTGACAGCGATACTTACCAGTACGGATTAGTTGAAAATGTTGCACCAGTGGTCAAAGAACTTGCTGAAAACTACAGTCACGTATTTGCTCCAGCTTCTACATTTGGTAAGAATCTGACGCCGAGAGTTGCTGCGATGCTAGATGTTCAACAGGTATCAGACATCAGCGAGATTTTGAGTGACGATACTTTTGTGCGTCCAATCTATGCGGGTAACGCCTTGGCGACTGTGCGCTCCACTGATTCTGTAAAACTGATTACTGTTCGTACGACAGCGTTTGATGCGGCGAGCGAAGATGGTGGTGCAGCGCCAATCGAAGAAATTACTTCAACAGGAGATGTTGGACTGTCAAGCTTTGTTCGACACGATCTGACTCGTAGTGAGCGTCCCGAACTGACTACCGCAAGTATCGTAATTTCAGGTGGGCGCGGCATGCAAAGTGGAGAAAACTTTAACATGCTAGAGCGTGTTGCTGATAAACTCGGCGCTGCAGTCGGTGCTTCGCGGGCGGCTGTAGATGCCGGCTATGTGCCGAATGACTACCAGGTAGGACAAACCGGAAAAGTTGTTGCTCCTGACCTCTACATTGCAGTTGGCATATCCGGAGCAATTCAGCATTTGGCTGGAATGAAAGACTCAAAGGTGATCGTTGCCATCAACAAGGATGAAGAAGCACCGATATTTCAGGTTGCCGATTTCGGTTGGGTAGCGGATCTGTTTAATGCAGTACCGGAACTCGAAGCAGCACTGGACTGACTAATCTGATTTTTCTGTCAAGCAGTGTTCTGTTTGGCGAGAGTCTACTAAAAGAAAAGGCGCCGAATTGTTTTCAGGCGCCTTTTTCTGATAGTGAGGTGGACTCAGTTAGAACTGAGCCGTTTCTGTTGAATCTGCCATTGCAACGGTTGAACTCTTCCGTCCACCAGTTGTTGCTTCGTTAACTGCGTCAAAATAACTTACACCAACCTCATGTTGGTGGCGCGTGGCAGAAAATCCAAATTCTTCTGCTGCAAATTCAGCTTGCTGCAATTCTGCATAGCCTTCCATGCCGCGGTCCAGATACTTTTTCGCAACATCAAAACTTGAGTAGTTAACGCTATGGAAACTCGCAAGCGTTACAAACTGATATTTGTAGCCCATCTTTGCCAGATTCTTTTGAAATTCTGCAAGGTCTTCAGCACCTAAATCCCGTTGCCAGTTGAACGAGGGTGAACAGTTGTAGGCCAACATTTTACCTGGAAATTCTGCATGAACACCATCGGCAAACTTCTGTGCATCTTCCAGGTTTGGAGTTGAAGTTTCCATCCAAATCAGATCAGCATACGGCGCATACGCTAAACCACGTGCAATGCACATATCGATACCGCCGGTGATGCGGAAAAAACCTTCATCAGTTCGCTCACCAGTAATGAACGGGTGGTCTCGCTCATCAACATCAGAGATCAAGAGACGGGCTGTTTCTGCATCGGTTCTGGCGATGATGATAGTGGGAACTCCCATAACATCCGCGGCCAATCGAGCTGAAGTCAGGTTTCGAATACCATTGGCTGTGGAGAGCAAAACCTTGCCACCCAGGTGGCCACATTTCTTTTCTGAAGACAGTTGATCTTCATAGTGGATACCAGCCGTACCAGCTTTAATCATTGCCTTGGTCAGTTCAAATACATTGAGCGGACCGCCAAATCCTGCCTCAGCATCGGCAACGATCGGCATGAACCAGTCAATATCGGTTGTTTCCTGGCCGCTCAGGCGTTCAAGTGTTTGAATCTGATCCTGACGCGAGAAAGCGTTATTGATGCGCTCAATGACTTGCGGTACAGAACTCGCCGGGTAAAGGGACTGATCTGGATAGGTCTGGCCCGCGTTGTTTGCATCAGCGGCGACTTGCCAACCAGACAAATAAATCGATTTCAGTCCGGCTCGTACCTGCTGTACCGCCTGACAGCCGCTATAGGCCCCAAGGCTTGCTACATAATCGGAACTGTTCAGAAATTTCCAAAGTTTCTCAGATCCCATTTCAGCCAGGGTGTTTTGAATGCGTACACTGCCCCGCAATCTTTCCACCTCTGTCCAGTCATAGTCTCTACGAATGCCTTCCCAGCGGTTCGGTGCATAACTCGGCACTGGAAATTTCTTTAGATCTTCAGTTGGGTTAATATCCCATGAGTATTTGCCATTTGGTCTTTGGGTCATGCCCTATGCTCCATATATTTGAAAATAATCAATTTATCAGTGGTATCACTGAGTCAAAGGACTCAAAATAAGTATATTGCATCGCAATACAATAATTTTCAGGATTGTTGGTGTACTGGACTTCAGAAGTGTATTCTCTTTCAGTGCCTGGAATTCACATACAGGCGCTAAAGACCGTTCGTTTATGTCGTTTGTAAGTTCAGCTAGTTCGACTTGCCGAATGCGCCGCCACCCGGTGTTTCAATTACGAAAACATCATCTGGTTTCATCTCGGTTCGATCTGTCGAACCTAACTTCTCCACACTGCCATCTGCTCGGACTACGTAATTGCGTCCCGTTTGACCAGGCTCTCCGCCATCAACACCGTAGGGTGGGATGATTCTATGTCCAGAGAGAATCGCGGCTGTCATCGGCTCTAGAAATCGAAGCTTTCGAATCGCTCCATTGCCACCTCGTTGTCTTCCGCGACCGCCACTATTATGTCGAATTTCAAAGCTATCCAAACGGATCGGAAATCGCCACTCCAGAATCTCGGGATCAGTTAGTTTAGCATTCGTCATGTGTGTGTGAACAGCATCTGCACCATCAAAATCGGGTCCTGCTCCAGAACCACCACAGATTGTTTCATAGTACTGGTACTTTTCGTTTCCAAAAGTCAAATTGTTCATTGTGCCCTGTGCCGCAGCCATAACTCCTAGTGCTCCGTAAAGCGTATCTGTGATGTACTGTGAGGTTTCGACATTGCCAGCAACCACCGCTGCGGGATAAACAGGCTTTAGCATACAACCGTCAGGAATGATGATCTTGATCGGTTTAAGACAGCCTTCATTCATTGGAATGACATCCTCAACCAGTGTTCTGAAAACGTACATAACCGCCGCTCTGGCAACAGAGGAGGGGGCATTGAAATTATTTTCGCGCTGTGAGGAAGTTCCGGTAAAGTCAACAACTGCGCTCTGGTTTTCCTGATTGACTGAAATGGTAACTTCAATAGCACTGCCATCGTCCATTTCATAGCGAAAGTGCCCATCTCTAAGAGCTTTAAGGACATTCTTGACTGCCCCTTCCGCGTTGTCCTGAACGTGTTGCATGTATGCGATCACAACGTCAAGGCCAAAGTGATTCACCATTGTTCTTAGTTCCTGCACGCCTTTTTCATTCGCTGCAACCTGGGCTTTGATGTCAGCCAGGTTCTGTTCAATGTTACGCACCGGATACTGCGCACCCAAAAGCACATCCCTGATCTCACTTTCCAAGAACCGACCTTGGTCGATGAGTTGAACATCGTCAATCAACACGCCTTCTTCTTCGATTACATGACTGTCAGGTGGCATTGAACCCGGTGTAATTCCGCCTACATCGGCATGATGTCCGCGCGAGGCTACATAAAAAAGGATTTTGCCTTCAACCTGTTCGAATACGGGTGTGATAACAGTGATGTCGGGCAGGTGAGTACCACCGTTATAAGGATTGTTGAGGATGTAGGAGTCGCCCGGTTTCATTTTGCCTTTGCGATTGCGTATCACAATGTGAACCGACTCACTCATTGAGCCAAGGTGAACCGGCATATGCGGAGCATTGGCTACCAGGTCGCCTTGAGCATCGAAAATTGCGCAAGAAAAATCCAGCCGTTCTTTAATATTGACAGAATACGCGGAGTTTTCCAGCGATGCACCCATCTGTTCAGCAATCGACATAAACAAATTGTTGAACACCTCAAGCATCACCGGGTCTGCATCCGTGCCGACGACTTTCTGTTTGGGGCGAGGTACGACCCTTCTCAAAATCAAGTGGTTGTGTCGAGTTGTTTCAAGAGCCCAGCCCTGCTCGACAATAGTCGTGCCAGTCGATTCGATAATGATTGCCGGTCCTACAACGGTATCACCAGGATGAAGTTCTTCTCTTACATACACGTTTGATTCGTGAAAGCTATCGGAGAAATACATTTGAGCGGTACTGCTCGGTTCAAGAGGAGAAGAACGAGGTTGGATTGATTTTTCCTCCTCCACATGCATTCTGGTGCTACCAATGGCTTCAACTGAAATTGCTTCGACCATCACTTCTTTCTCTGGCATGATAAATCCGTATCGCTGCTTGTGGCTCTCTTCAAACTGACTGCGAATGGTGTCACAGTCGCCGCTAGCAACTTCTACGGCAGAATCGGTGCCTTCATAGCGTACGTGTATTCGTTTTTGCAATTCGATATTCTGTGCTTCAATTTCCTGTTTTGTTACTTCATCAGTCGCTCGTTTACAAAGTGCTGAATAGCGTAGTTCGAGCGCCGCGATCAGTTGGTCAGAAAGTCGATCTTCCACCGCTTCTTCATGAATGACGCGTACATCTGCCAGTCCTATACCATAGGCCGACAGGACGCCAGCATAAGGATGGATGAAGACGGTTTCAATTCCCAGAGCGTCGGCTACAAGGCACGCATGCTGCCCACCAGCACCTCCGAAACTGCAAAGGGTGTATTCAGTAATATCGTAGCCGCGTTGCACAGAAATTTTCTTGATGGCATTGGCCATGTTGTCGACGGCAATCTTGAGAAACCCCTCGGCGACGCCGTGTGCCGTTCGAACATCTCCCGTTTTTAATCGAATCGAGTCAGCGAGTTCAGAAAATTGATTCTCGACAGTTTCAAGATCAAGTGGCTGATTACCATTCGGACCAAAAATACGTGGAAAATAATCTGGCTGCAGTTTACCCAAAATTAGGTTGCAGTCAGTAATGGTGAGCGGTCCGTTTCGACGATAACAGGCTGGGCCGGGATTGGCACCTGCAGATTCGGGTCCAACACGGTATTTCAGCCCATCAAACTTAAGGATAGAACCACCGCCAGCTGCGACGGTGTGAATTCGCATAATCGGTGAACGAATTCGAACTCCTGCAACGAATGTGTCGTAGGCACGTTCGTATTCACCTGCGTAGTGGGATACATCAGTTGATGTACCGCCCATATCGAATGCGATGATCTTATTGAAATCCGCAATTTTGCTGGTTTCAACAGCTCCAACGACCCCACCTGCAGGGCCTGACAGAATGCTGTCTTTGCCCTGAAACTGCCTGGCATCGGTTAGCCCACCGTTCGATTGCATGAACATCAGACGTACTCCGTGCAACTCGCTGGCAATTTGGTTGACGTAGTGACGAAGAACCGGGGAAAGATAGGCATCAACGACTGTCGTGTCTCCTCTTCCTATGAGTTTCATGAGTGGGCTGACTTCGTGTGAAGTCGAAATTTGTGTAAAGCCGATCTGACGGGCGATGTCAGCGACTTCTTTTTCATGTTGGTGGAATCGGTAACCGTGAAGAAATACTATGGCACATGCCCGAATTCCAAGGTCATATACCGCTTTGAGACTTGTGTATGCTGCATTGTGGTCCAATTCAACCAGCACGTCTCCTGAAACACTGTGCCGCTGATCAATTTCGATTACTTGCTCATACAGCAGGTCCGGCAATTTGATATGTCGGGCAAAGAGTTCAGGTCGAGTTTGATACCCAATTCTGAGGGCATCCTTAAAACCTCTTGTTGTGACCAGAACGCAATGTTCTCCAGTTCGTTCAAGAAGGGAGTTTGTTGCGACGGTTGTTCCCATCTTGACAGAAGCAACCAGATCAGAGCTGATGGGTTCATTTTTTAAGTTTAAAAAGTCTCGGATTCCCTGAATTGCAGCATCCTGATAGTGTTCGGGGTTTTCAGACAGCAACTTGTGCGTGTGCAATCGACCGTCCTGGTCAACGGCAACGATGTCGGTGAACGTACCTCCTCGATCGATCCAGAATTGCCAGCGGGTTGGGGTGGTATTCACCATCAGAATGTATAACTTTGTGTCCGGGTTGCCCTGATAAATTGGCACTGATTATAGACAAGAACGCTGATTCGAATTGGAGGCCACATGGCGTTTGGACCAACCGTCAATTGGCGGTCAGTCGGTTTTAGTTGAAGTCTGGAACGGTCATTGAAACCCCGTAAATACAATGAAATAAAATCAGAAAAATATTACTGGATAAGCGATGAAACTGGACCGCAGCAGTCAACTGATCAACGGCATTCAACAGATCGGTTCGCCAAACTTTGACAATCGTCCTTCAGGTATGGAGCCTGAGGTGATCATCATTCATGCCATTAGTTTGCCGCCTGGAATTTACGGCGGGAATTACATTGAAGCTCTCTTCTGTAACACACTCGATCATCAGGCTCATGAATATTTTGCCCATCTGGAAGGATTAAAGGTTTCTTCTCACTTGCTCATACGAAGAGATGGAAGTGTTGTTCAATTCGTTCCGCTAGACAAGCGCGCCTGGCATGCCGGAGTATCTCAATGTCTGGGCAGAGATCGCGTGAATGATTTTTCGATCGGAATTGAGCTTGTAGGGTGTGATGAGGATCAGTTTGAAGAGGATCAGTATGAATCGCTTAGTATGCTAATCGAGTTGCTGCTTCAGGAGTATCCAAAAATTGATCGCAGCCGAATTTTTGGGCACTCGGAAATTGCTCCGGGTCGCAAGACTGACCCAGGGCCGAAATTTGACTGGTCTAGGGTGCGCTAAACAGTTAAGTTTTTCGTCTTGCGTTGTTTATTTCGTTTGAATTTTTTCCGCGTCCTGTCATGTCTCCAGAGAACGTCAGATCCGCCAGCGTTCTTGTTGAGGTAGCGTGCTAAAACAAAAAGAAGATCAGAGAGGCGGTTGAGATACTGTCTGGAGACATCAGAAACGTCTTCGTTTCGGGCGAGAGTGTGGACTCTACGTTCGGCCCGTCGACAAATGCCTCTCGCGCTGTGACAAATCGAAGCGGCCTCTGTCCCGCCGGGCAGTATAAATTCTTTAAGTGGTTCGAGGTTTTCGTTGAATTTGTCAAGCTGCTTTTCTAGTGCATCAACGCGCTCTTGGTCAACCATCCGAAATTCTGGAATACACATTTCCCCGCCAATATCAAACAATGTGTGCTGTACCTCAAAGAGACATTGATCAACGTCGTCTGGAATTTCGAGAGCCAGAACCTGACCAATACAACTATTGAGTTCATCAATGGCTCCCAGTGCTTCGATGCGGTCGGAATCCTTTGGCGTACGACTGCCGTCCCCAAGTCCGGTTGTGCCATCATCTCCGGTTCTAGTGTAAATTTTTGATAATCTGTTTCCCATTTGTAACTGATGGTGATTTAGCTAATATGCGGGTTCAGGTATAGAGTACTCATACCTGAAAAGTGAGAATTAACTAGATTTTGAGTGCGAAAGAAATTTTACCCTTTGAAAAAGCATTAGTTAAAGGTTGTTCAAATAATTGAGTAATGATTCACTTTAAATTTCATATCGCCGAATCAATTTATCCTCGTAGTCGGAACAAGATTGGATATATTAACGAGTTGAGGGAGAGAAAGATCACGATGGGCTGATCAAGCGAATGGTGCGTTGGTTTTTCGCTTTAGCTTTACATATTCCTTTCAATTATGACGGGCATTGGATAGATGCCATACGCATATTTTCTTTGACAATTAAATCTTTCGTTGATTTAACTATTTTATTTCTTTTGGCCAATTTGACCATGCCCAGCGTGGGCAATAATTGAAGCGAATTACAGAAAATCGGTTGTTGGAGAACAAACTATTATGATTACTGGCAGTATAGTTGCAATAGTCACCCCGATGCATGAAGACGGGTCTTTAGATCTGGATTCTCTAGCAAAACTTGTTGACCATCATATTGAACAGGGAACAGATGGTATCGTGTCGGTAGGTACCACAGGAGAATCTGCCACCTTAAGTCACGATGAACATCATACAGTCATCGAAAAGACGATTCAAGCTGTTGCAGGACGCGTCCCCGTAATTGCGGGGACTGGTTCAAATAGCACTGCAGAAGCTTTAGAGTTGACTAAGATCGCCCTGGAACTCGGTGCAAATGCTTGTCTTTTAGTAGTGCCTTACTACAACAAACCCACCCAGGAAGGGTTGTATCAACACTTTAAGCTGATAGCCGAATCAGTGCCGATACCACAGATTCTATACAACGTACCAGGTCGAACATCGGTTGACTTGCATAACAGTACAGCTATACGGTTGAGCCACATTGACAACATTATTGGCATAAAGGATGCCACGGCCGACATCGAACGCGGAAAAAATTTGATTGAACAATCGGGTGAAGACTTTATTTCATACTCAGGGCAGGATACAACTGCACTTGGACTAATGCTGGTTGGCGGTAAAGGCACAATTTCAGTTACAGCGAACGTCGCACCGAAGTTGATGCATGAGATGTGCACTGCCGCAGTTTCTGGCGATACAGAACGGGCAAGGCAGCTGAATGACAAGCTCAATCCTTTGCACGATTCGATGTTCATCGAATCGAATCCCATCCCTGCCAAGTGGGGTGTGTCACAGCAGGGATTCATTAAAAACTGCTTGCGTTTGCCACTTGTGCCTCTGACCGAAGAGGCTCAGAGCTCCGTACGTGCAGCGATGATTGGTGCAGGCGTACTGTAATCAGCTTAATTTCATTTCTACTTAAATTTTTATTTTTTGCGGGAGTTCAATATGAATCAGAGTACCTTGATGTACTCCGGTAAAGCGAAGTCTATTTTTTCGACCGACGATAACAGCACCTTACTGATGGAGTTTAGGGATGACACATCTGCATTTGATGGACGGAAAACCGAAGCCTTGAGTCGCAAAGGGATGGTTAATAACCATTTCAATGCGTTTATCATGCAAAAGTTGGATGACGGGGGTGTCAAAACTCATTTCATTGAGATGATTGACGATACAAAGTCCCTGGTCCGACATCTGGATATGATTCCAATTGAATGTGTTGTCAGAAATATTGCGACTGGCTCCATCTGCAGAAGGTTAGGTGTACAGGACGGGTTGGAACTCGAAACCCCCACATTTGAGTTCTTCCTCAAAAATGACGAACTTCACGATCCCATGATTAATGAGTATCACATTCGGTCATTTAATTGGGCTACAGATGAAGAAATTCAGGTCATGACTGAGTTGACATTCGCAACGAATTCAGTTTTAGTCCCGCTGTTTCGAGAAGCAAACATTATTCTGGTGGATTTCAAGCTCGAATTTGGACGCTATCAGAATGAACTGTTGCTTGGTGATGAATTCACACCGGATGGCTGTCGTTTGTGGGATGCTGATACTCGAGAAAAACTCGATAAAGACCGGTATCGACAGGATCTCGGTAATGTCGTCGAATCCTACGAAATCGCCGCTCGGCGTTTGGGAATTTCTACCATTTGAACATCTTCAATTCGGCCAACGGGAACTTGATCGATAGTGCATTATCGAAAAGTTGCCTGACATTCGAATTCTCCTGACTCATGCAGAACGCCGGTGGCGACCTTCAGGTCTTATGCGCCAAAGGTGCTCCGGCGTTATCAACTTTCAAATTAAGTCAGCTACAAACCAGCATTGACGAATTGGCTGGTTTGTCCCTGCAATCTCTGCAGTCTAGATTCTGCTATTTTCTTTCAACTGATCTTTCATCAGAACTCCAGAATCAGATCGATGACATACTCGGTCTTGTTGAAGCAGAACTAGTCCAAAAGAGCGCTCTATTTTCCGACAGTTCAATTCTTGTATTGCCGCGCTTAGGCACAACCTCTCCCTGGAGTACTAAAGCGACTGAAATTCTTCACCGTTGTGGATTTGTCGGGGTTGGGCGAATCGAACGAGGGATCGTGTGGAACTTTCAAGCCGACCAGGCCTTGAGTGATAGTCAGAGACGTCAGTTTGAATTATTACTGATGGATCGAATGACGGAGTCTGTGATATTCGACGCAGATCAGATTCCGCTGATATTCAAGCATAGCAACCGCAAGCAGACCACTACCATCGATGTGATGACTGATGGAGTTGAAGCACTGAGTTCAGCCAATCGAAAGATGGGATTGGCACTTTCTGAATCAGAACTTGAATATCTCAATCATTGGTGTGTAGAGGAGGGAAGAAATCCTACTGAAACCGAGTTAATGATGTTCTCTCAAGTCAACTCGGAGCACTGTCGGCACAAAATTTTCAATTCCAGCTGGAATTTCAATGGAGTCGAGCATCGTGAATCAATGTTCTCGATGATTCGAGAAACACACCGTCGCTCACCTGGTGGTACATTGGTTGCTTATGAGGATAACGCTGCAGTGATTGAAGGGAGAATGGCCAAGCCATTTGCCCCAACTGGCACTGATCGCGAGTATCAGTATTTACCGGAAGAACCTGCTCATATTGTTTTCAAAGCTGAAACCCACAATCATCCAACTGCCATATCACCATTTCCCGGAGCAGCAACCGGGGCAGGGGGTGAAATCCGCGATGAAGGTGCAACAGGAATTGGCGGCAAACCCAAAGCTGGAATTTGTGGATTTTCTGTATCTCACCTTAGAATTCCCGGGTTACGACAGATTTGGGAGTCTTCCGAGTGTCGTCCGTCGCGAATCGCATCACCTTTACAAATCATGCTGGAAGGACCAGTTGGAGCCGCTTCATTTAACAATGAATTTGGCAGACCGAACATCGGTGGTTATTTCAGAACATTTGAAATGGTAGGTAGCGATTCTAGAACTCGCTATGGATATCACAAACCAATTATGTTCGCTGGGGGTATTGGTAATATTCGACCGCAGCACATCGAAAAGAAAGAACTCAATGAAGGTGATGTTCTCGTCGTGATTGGCGGTCCTGCTATGCTTATTGGATTGGGTGGCGGTGCCGCATCCAGTCTGGGACAGGGTGGTTCCGATGAAGGGTTGGATTTCGCTTCTGTACAACGGAGCAATCCTGAAATGCAGCGCAGATGCCAGGAAATTATTGACCGTTGCCGTGAATTGGGAGAATCTAGTCCAATTCTTTCAATACATGATGTCGGAGCTGGAGGACTTTCAAACGCGGTGCCTGAAATTGTGCATGCTGCTGGCCGCGGCGCTGATATTCGGTTACACGACGTTCCGGTCGATGATGTAGGAATGTCTCCGATGGAAATCTGGTGCAATGAATCACAGGAACGTTACGTATTGGTGATCCAAAGTTCAGAGCTTAATCGCTTCTCTGAAATTTGCCGGCGGGAAAACTGTCCTTGGCAGGTCATTGGCGAAGTTTTGTCGAGTGACAGATTCTTGCTTAGAGGCGATGAAGGAGAATCATCAGCTGTCGATGTGAGCCTTGATTTTCTATTAGGCGACATTCAACAACCAATTCGGAAAGATGTGTTCAAGGAACGGCTGAGTATGCCGTCGGAGCCTGGCATTTTAAATTTTAAAGATTGCGTTGAGCGAACATTACGGTTTCCAGCCGTTGCAGATAAGACCTTTCTGATAACGATTGGCGACCGAACCGTTTCGGGGCTAGTTCATCGCGATCAGATGGTGGGCCCCTGGCAGGTTCCTGTTGCGGATGCTTCAGTCACGATTGCGGGGTACCAAACATATACCGGTGAGGTGATGTCGGTTGGGGAGCGATCGCCAATTGCTGTCATAGATGAACCTGCCAGTGTCAGAATGGCCGTAGGTGAGGCTTTAACAAATCTCAGGTCAGCTGGTGTTGCTTCACTATCAGATGTGAAGATTTGTGCCAACTGGATGGCCTCCAGCGGTATTGAAGGAGAATGCTCCTCACTTTACACTGCGGTCAAGAGCGTGGCACTTGAATTTTGCGTCAATTTGGGGCTATCGATTCCGGTTGGAAAGGACTCACTATCGATGATGACCGAGTGGGAGGAATCAGATGGTGAAAACTACCGGGTTTACTCTCCGATTTCGCTGGTAGCTAGCGCATTCGCACCATTAGATGATGTTCGAAAGACATTGACCCCACAGTTAAGAAAAGTTAACCATTCCAAACTTTTTCTGCTAGATCTTGGTGCAGGCAAGAACCGAATGGGAATGTCAGTTCTGCATCAGTCGTATGAGTACATTGGTGCACCAGTGCCAGATGTTGATGATGTTTCCCTGCTAGCAGGATATTTTCATGCGATCGGGGACCTCATTGACCGGAATCTACTTCTGGCTTATCACGATCGATCAGACGGTGGGTTACTTGCAACTTTATGCGAAATGGCTTTTGCAGGTCGTGTTGGTTTGGATATAGACATCAACCACTGTGATGATCCAATTCAGTATTTCTTCAATGAGGAGCTAGGCGCAGTACTTCAAATTGAAAGCGAGAATGAGAGTCATTTAATCGAAATATTCCGTCAATATGGTATTGATTCACTGGTTCATTTGATTGGTACGCTATCAGATGACGATGAAGTCAGAATTTCGGTTGATGGTGAGCTTATTTTTTCTGATGCTCGAATTGATTTGCACAGAATATGGTCTGAACTCACCAATCAGATGCAGTCTCGACGTGACAACCCGGATGAAGCGCAGCAAGAGTATGACAGAATTCTAGATGTTAGCGACCCGGGAATATCGTTCCCTGATTTTTCTATGGAATCCTTTGTGAAGGTTTCACCTCAGGTCGACCTTCGGAATATTCCATCGATTAACTCCGGAAAAGCTCCAAAAATTGCAGTGCTAAGGGAACAGGGTGTTAATGGGCACCTAGAAATGGCAGCGGCATTTGATCGGGCAGGTTTCGAATCTGTTGATATCGTAATGGTTGATCTAGTTGAAGGAGTCAGAACGCTTTCAGAATTTTCAGGAATGGTCTTATGTGGTGGATTTTCATTCGGTGATGTTTTCGGTGCTGGCCGAGGTTGGGCAAGTCTTATTTTGAAGCAGAATCAACTTCGTGACATGTTTGAAGCATTCTTCAGCGACACTTCAAAGTTTGCGTTAGGAGTGTGCAACGGATGTCAGGTGATGGCGGAACTCAAAAAGATTGTACCCGGTGCGAACGATTGGCCGAAATTTGTCCGCAATCGATCTGAGCAGTTTGAAGCGAGATTGGTAATGAATGAAATTACAAGTGGAAATTCTGTGTTTACCCAAGATTTGCAAGGTTTGGCATTCCCCGTTGCTGTCGCTCATGGCGAAGGACAGGCACAGTTTCAAAATGAAATTGCTTTTCAAAAATTAGTTGAGAATGGAGATGTCTGTTTCCGATATGTGGACAATCGAAAAGAACCGACTCAAGTTTATCCCTACAATCCTAATGGCTCTTACGGTGCGACTGCGGGAGTCACCAATTCAGATGGTCGTGTAACGGCAATGATGCCTCATCCAGAGCGTGTTTTTCGTATGTCACAGTACTCGTGGGCTCCTGAAATTGAAGGTGACGAAAGTCCGTGGATGATGTTCTTTCGAAATGCTAGACGATGGTTGTCGTAAATTGACAATGAGTGTAAGCGGCCAGTTGCATTCGATGAATATTAGGTCGCCAAACTAACGCCGTGCCGGTTTAACTGTATCCGGCAGCCCTGCACAGACGATGTCAGCAAATCTTTCCAGCAATCGACGGCGTGGGTAAGTTTTTCGATAGACCAGCGAAACGGATCGAACAGCGGACCTGGACGCCTCTTTTCTGATAGCGATTCCGGCGTCTGTTACCCAGGCGCCTGCCAAACTCATAGCGGGTACAAGTGTCACACCTGATCCAGCGCCCACCAGGGAAAGGATTGTGGTAAGACTGGTCTGTTGTGTCTTGAATTTTGGATTCGCTTCCATCACGGTTTCGCAGAATGAAATAACCTGGTCGCGAAAACAGTGTCCATCTTCAAGCAGTAAGAACTCTTCAGCACTGATGGAATTGACATCAATGGTTTCATGCAGGGCCAGTGGATGCTGGTTAGGTAGGGCAACCCAGAAGGGCTCATCGTAAAGAAAAGTCTCCGCTAGGCGTGAATGTTCCGCCTTGGTTGCCAATATTGCAGCGTCAATGTGTCCTTCAAGCAAAGACTTTTCCAATTCAGTCGTTTTCGATTCGATAACACTAAGTTCGAGTTTCGGTAGGCTATGCTTGATGGCCGGGAGCAAAATGGGTGTCAGATACGGCCCGATAGTTGGAATCATGCCGAGTTTGAGTTTGCCTGAATAGGGATTGGCTGCTGCTTGCGCACAGGTTTTGATTTCTTCAGCTAGACTGAGAATGGATTTGGCGTAAGCAATAATCTGCTCACCTTCCGGGGTAACCTGCACTGAGCGTCGGCTTCGTTCGAACAGCGTTACATTCAGTTCATTTTCAAGTTTGGCAATCTGTCCGCTTAGAGCAGGCTGGCTCACATAGCAAAGCTTTGCGGCTCGGCCAAAATGACCGAGTTCGGCTACGGAAACGATGTATTTCAGATCTCTTAAATTCATTTCAATAACTAATACTTATTACAAACATAAAATAATTGTATTTTACTTATTGACAGATAGAATTTAAATTAACTGCACTAGTTCATGAAAGTTAAACAGGAGTCAATCATGAAAACATTAACCACTACCGCTGGCGCTCCGGTGGCTGATAATCAGAACAGTGTGACGGCAGGCCCGCGAGGCCCTGTCCTTCTTCAGGACTATCAGTTGATTGAAAAACTAGCACATCATAACCGTGAACGAATTCCCGAAAGAGTTGTTCACGCCAAAGGATGGGGCACCTATGGCACATTTAAAGTCACAGATGACATTAGTGATTACACGAACGCTTCCATTTTTTCCGAAGTTGGCAAGGAAACACCGCTTCTCATTCGATTCTCCACGGTTGCTGGAGAGCTTGGTGCAGCAGATGCAGAACGCGATGTTCGTGGATTTGCGGTAAAGTTCTACACCGATGAGGGAAATTGGGATTTAGTTGGCAACAACACCCCGGTATTCTTCATTCGTGACCCATTGAAGTTTCCAGACTTCATTCGGACGCAGAAACGTCATCCTAGGACTAATGTTCGCTCCCCAACCGCAATGTGGGATTTCTGGTCGCTTTCTCCAGAATCACTGCATCAGGTAACAATATTGATGTCGGATCGAGGTCTGCCAACCGCTCCCATGTATATGAATGGGTATGGTTCACATACATTCAGTTTTTGGAATGACGACGGCGAGCGGTTCTGGGTTAAGTTTCACTTTAAGACGCAGCAGGGGCACAAGCACTTTACCAATGCTGAAGCTGCTCAGGTTATAGGTGAGTCGCGAGAATCCTACCAGGAGCAACTTTACAGCGCCATTGAGGATGGAGAATATCCTCGCTGGACGTTGTTTGTTCAGATTATGCCGGAAACTGATGCAGCGAAGACTTCATACAATCCATTCGACCTCACCAAAGTGTGGCCGCATGGCGAGTATCCGCTTATCAAAGTTGGTGAGGTTGATCTTAACAGAAATCCGGACAATTATTTCTCCGAGATTGAACTGGCTGCATTCAGTCCTTCCAATGTAGTTCGCGGGATTGGTTTCAGTCCCGACAAAGTATTGCAGGCGCGGATTTTCGCATATGCGGACGCGCATCGTTATCGATTGGGTACACACTACGAAGCTCTACCGGTGAATGCGCCGCGCTGCCCAGTCCATCACTATCACAAGGATGGATCCATGCGATTTTTTGCAAACGACACCGGTGACTCAAACGCTTACTACGAGCCAAATTCGATTGACGGACCGGCAGAAAATGCCAGATACATTGAACCACCGATGGCGATTGAAGGGGATGTCCAGCGTTACGACCATCGTGAAGGCAACGATGACTACTCTCAGCCAGGCGCTTTGTTCCAGTTGTTTGATGAAGCTCAGCGTCAACGGTTGTTCAGCAATATTGCCGAAGCAATGCAAGGTGTGCCTGAAGACATTGTGTACAGGCAACTTGGGCATTTCCAAAAGGCGCATCCTGAGTATGCACTTGGCGTTGCGAAAGCACTAGGCGTTAACTTTCAGGTCGTTAAGGCTGCCTGATTCCTGAATAAACGGACGTATATCAGGATAGTCAGTAAGTCCTTAGAATCCTCCTACTATCTCCTAGAGGTTTGGCAGGCTGACAACTTCAGCCTGCCAAAAATAACTCAATCGATAGCACCTGTAGAATTAGTGAATGAAATTGCTGTCAGGTTTTCGTTCAAATTCAAACGTGAGCAACCAATATCCTTACAAGCAGCCACTCAATCCGTATTTGATCAAAATCACGTTCCGTTCTTAAATTTGAAAATTTCTTCTGCAGACAGCGGTGAAACTGCTTGGATTTCTTCATCTGAATAACCTTGCTGGACCATCCGTTTCACAAAATTAGAAGCAATTTCTTCGCGTACTTCTTGTTGGCCTTCTTCATAGCCTACTCTATAGCCTTCTGCATAGCCCTTCTGTTCGGCTGTGTCGACGGTGTCGTATATCAAGTGCTCCACATCTTTCAGCGTTTTTCGCATCGGTCACCGCTGGCTAAAACTTCCTATGCTCAACAAATAAAGTACCTTGAACTGCTTCCGATAGACAAATCCGTGCCTGAGTCGCGAATGATCTGCCTTTCTGTCGCATTTTGGAAAGCGTCGTTATCACATAGCTATCTGAACTTCGATATAGACAATCCAAGCACCAACCCTACCAATTCTGATCAAAATCACAGCCCATTCTTCAATTCGGAATATTCATCCTCAGATAACAGCACGATTGCCTGAATGTCTTCATCCGTATAACCTAACTGGACCATCCGTCTCACAATTTCAGACGTATGTTCCACGCGACCTCGGTCATAGCCCTTCTGTTCGGCTGTGTCGACGGTGTCGTATATCAAGTGCTCCACATCTTTCAACGTCTGCTGCATCCTCTCATCTCCCGGGTCCTGCGATTGCCTAGACCGTCTGATATCATCAATTGTAACCCCTTTAGCTGCCATCACAAAATACTCCTTCAAACTAGCTGAAAATTCCTGCCACTGCAAATCCGAAACTGACCGTGCCTCCTCGATCAATAACACCAGATCGTTGACATCAGCATCCCAGATTAATGCCATCGCTCTCAACGCCACTCTTTTCAACAAAGGTAATTCTGACAAGCGCGCCTTGATGTCCGGTTCGCGCAAACTGACAAATGTCACCCGAAAGTCAATCAGACGATTTTGAAACAAACTGAGAAAACTTCTCGGCAGCTTCGCATGCTCAAATGCATGAAAACTCTTTTCCGTGCGCCACTGCTCCCGGCCGTGGTAAATAAGAATCGGAATTACTGGCTTTCTACCCATTCGGTATAGCAGTGCAACATACCACAAGATCTGCACCATGGCCCTCGCATCGGGACGACTTTTATGTTCGATCAATATCCACACTCCCAATTTCTCACCGCCATGCAGTTTGACCCATGCCAAAAGATCCGAATAGCCGGATGCAAGGCTTGAGGAATCAATCAACTTGTCGGTATCAATCCTAAGGGTGTCAAGATCAAACACTTCAAGTTCCTCTGGAGTCAAGGCAAGTTTCATCAGTGATGAGACCGATTCGGGATTGTTGAAGTGAGCTGAGAAGAAGTTGCTGTGCCATGAACCGTGAACGCGGTCCTTCTCCGGCAACTGGGATGGATTAGGCATGTGTTTTTCCGACTACGATAAGGTGCGTGATTCTTATTCTTTACCATTCTCTGGGGGAGAAACGGTAGGATGACACTCAGTTCGCACCAAACGCAAGTGTTACCCTCTACCAGTTATTCTACTAGAAAGTTAAATCTCTGTCATTGTGGAAAAACGATTCCATCTTCAGAGTAGTATCATGGCGCACCGAGTACTGAATGTCACTTGAGATTCTGCGTAACACTATCTACATCCCAGATTTTCGGAACGCTTACTCTCCCTACCTCTTGTTACCACTGGAGAACGAATATGGTGAAACATGTCTAGACAGTGGTAGTCAGCAGAAACTGCAGCTAAAACTCCAGAAATAAAACCATGGTTACGTTTGCTTGGATTTGAATATTAGAAAAACCTAACCATAGAACAAAATTTTCGTTTCTGCTTCCCCAGCCGTCTGATTTCTATGCGCTTGTTGCGATTGACCTGGACATCGTGCAGTGTAGAGACCTGAAATATCAGCTGTTCGCACATATAGCAGGTGTTGCAGACCGATCAACAGGGCTGGAATGCGGTCGCGCGACTTCGAGTTGATGACGATCTCAGAGATGAAGGCATCGCCCAGTTTACACTGTGTGAATTCGTCTTTTAGCATGGTACTTACCTGAAGAATCGGTCAAAATGGTGTCAATTGACGGTTTTGAATGCGTTTGGGCGGAAATTCAGCTTATTCGAGAATTCTTAGATGCCGTCAGTCTGCCAATATGTCATAGATAATATTGAACAATTACACGTCAATTTGGTTTTCTGTCAACACTAGCTATGGACAAACCCGAACAAAGATTTTCAAGCAGGAATATTCCAGCAACCTAATTGAGTGACGCAGACCTGGCTCCTTGAACCTCCCATGGAAGAACGCATCAATCTTAATTTTCTTGAAAAACGATTGAAGATTCGTCAGCTCGTTGTCTTCAATGCGGTAGTCCAGCAGAAATCCATACTCAAGGCTGCTGAAAAATTGAACATCACACAGCCTGCGGTTACTCGAACAATTCGTGATTTGGAAAACATTTTCGCGATAGAACTGTTTGAGAGAAATAATCGCGGCGTAACTCCTACAATTTTTGGTGCGGCACTGAGTAACAGAACCAAGCAGATTCTGGCCGAACTTCGATCTGCGGTTGACGAGATTAATTCAATCAAGAATGCTGAAGAAGGTCATGTCATCGTCGGTACTTTAATATCAGCTTCAGCTGAACTATTGCCGAATTCCATAGCTGCACTGAAGTCCGATTTCCCAAGAGTTGTTGTCACTGTCAGAGAAGGAGTGAACGAGTTGCTGCTTCCCGCACTTGCAAATGGAGAAATCGACATTGTCCTAGGTAGAATTCCAGATCAAATGGATTACTTCAACGTCATTCACTACCCCTTATATACAGAACCGCTGCAAATCCTTGCCGGGCATGATCATCCCTTGGTTTCAGAAAATCGGATTGAGCTTGAAGATCTTCTTGATTTACAGTGGATCGTACCGGTAGTCGAATCTCCAGTAAGCAACAGAGTGAAATTGCTTTTTGAAAGTGCCGGCCTCAGTCCACCCGCACGCATTATTGAATCCCTATCGCTGGGTACGAATTTGGGTTTGCTCCAAACTCTGGATGCGATAGCTTTCCTACCAGGATCAGTCGCTCGTCACTACGAAGCAATGGGCCAATGTAAAATTCTGCCGGTTGGCAATCTGGGACAATTTGGTGAAGTTGGATATTCTATTTCAGCGAAGCGCCAGCTGAATCCTTCTGCAGAAACCCTAATCCTCAGTTAGAGACTGCCAGCGGCGGCTAAGGCGAGATTTTCGGCACTCTGGCGGTTCGAAGCGCCAGGATTTTCCAAACCATCAAGCCACACACCGAAATCGGTGACCATTTTACCCGGCTGAACCCACTGCGAAGCGAATCTGGCGGCTCAGCAGCAAATCCGGCGCAAGCCTGTCCCTGACAGTAGACTGACTGCCATGATCTGTAGTGTAAAGCCGTTTCAGAACGAATGAGAAGTCAGGACAGGCTGCAGCGGCGGATGGCCCAAAGCGACTGTTCCAGGACAGGAAGTTTGGCCGCACTGACTTTCAGGGTCCACTGCCGCGCATGGCGAACCACCTGTCCGGCCATCGCATACAGTCGGTGACGGAAACTGATCGCCCGCACGCCATACCACTCCTGCGGCAGTTTCATGCGCATCAGCGCAAGCAGATTGAAGGCAATCGAAGACAGAAGCAGGTACGCGACATTGGCTTTGAACTCGCCGCACGGCAGATGCGCCGCGCTGAAGTCACTGCGAATTTCCTTGAGCCGGTTTTCCGAGCTGTCCCCTCTCTGGTTGTACCACCATACAATCTCGCCGTCACTGAAGCGGTCCAGGTCCAGATCGGTCGCAATCGCCCGGTAGATGTACCTGCCGCTGACCGCACTTTGCACATCGACCTGGTGCAGGCCTTCATTTTTGAAAACCATCTTCAGCTGCTCAGTCCCGTCAGGCATCCCAGCGTCGGCCGGCAGCTTGTCCCGCACCCGTTTTTTCTGCACCACCAGACAGAAAGCCTCAGGCACATCTTCCATCACATGCAGCGTACGGGCCAGATACTCGCCTTCCAATACCGCACCGTCGGCATTCACAACCGCATTCCAATCCTCATCCTTAATGTCCAGTACCGTTTTCTTCACCGCACTGTCCATCTTCGCCCGAATCGCAAAACGGATGCCGTGTGCGCGGCAATCATTGATGATGCCCGCCTGATAGGAGGCGGCATCGGCCCGGAAGCGAGTGACACCCACCCCTTCGGGCAGCGCCGCGCGGCAGCGCCGGAAAAACTCAACATTCTCAGCCCCAGGCGGCACATTGCCCTCGCGAAGCTCAGCCGCAGCCACCTGACCGGTCTCGGCAATGTGACCGAACATCGGCATGTACCCGCGATGCTTCTTATACGTCCACTTCGCGTCTTTTTTCTTCGACCGAATCGCCGATGCGTCAATGTCCAAAGTGACGCACTTTCGATCACCCAGCGTCGCTTTCATCACCGCGCGGTTGACCTGCTCGAGAACCGAGATCATCTGTCGACTGTCGCCGACTCTGTGAAGCCATCCACCCAGCGTCGTGGCACAGGGAATCGTCCCAAAACCCAACAGCTTCATCAGCGCCGGTTCACTGCGCAGGTGGCGCACATCGTCGATGCACCCCGCACCTTCGTGGAACATCAGCATGAAGGTATTGAAAATGGCGCTGTGCCGGTAGCCTCGATTGCTGCCGGGTGTGGGCATTGACGAATCAATGAGCTGTGACAGCTCAAGGCGCTTGAGCAGTTCGGCTGGCACCACCAGACCGGCTCTGGAGGTGAAATTGTGGCAGCTTGCCGCAGTGTTGTATGGTAGAATCTTCATAAGCCTTGCGAAATCTGAGAGCCGTTTCGAATTCACCCATTGGGTGAATGCCGAATTGGGCGTTTTTTTCAATATCTCTCTGATTTTACAGGGCTTTATCATTTTCTGCAACTTTTTATTTGCGGATCAGGGAGAAAGACTGGTTGGCTACATCAGGGAGGTGGCTGCAAAGATCTCAAGCAGTGGAAGCGGCACCTAAGGTTGGCCTATCAATTTGTTCAATCTTCTTGATATAAGAATAATGCACATTAGTGCTAAATAATATTATTTTTATTAATAGCTAACCTGATTCTAAAATCTGCCGTAGTGAACTGATTACTTCGGCAGTCTTGAACCAAAACTCGCAAATTCTCAACTTCGTTGACGGCAGGTTTGTCGATACCGGAAATTACTATCCGAATGTCAATCCGACGACCGGAAGACAATTTGCGGACGTCAGCCTAGCGGATCAACCACTGGTTTCAAAAGCAGTTTCGGCTGCACGGACTGCGCTTGAAACCACCTGGGCGGAAACCAGTGCAAAGGAACGCCAACAGCTACTGCACATGGTTGCCAATGGCATTGAACAGCGGTTCGATGAGTTCGTAGATGCAGAAATAGCAGATACTGGAAAGCCGCTGAGTCAGGTAAAAACGCTAGACATTCCGCGGGGCGTATCGAATTTTCGCACATTTGCGGACTTGGCGGTACAAAGACTTGATGCATGTGCTCATACTAAGGCCGCTACTGGTGAGACCGCATTGAACTACACCGTAGCTAAGCCTGTCGGTGTGGTTGCGATCATCTGTCCTTGGAATCTTCCGATGCTGCTTACAACGTGGAAGCTCGCACCGGCACTAGCGTGTGCCAACACAGTTGTCGTCAAACCCTCCGAAGAAACACCTTCAACTGCAACTTTGTTGGCGGAGGTTATGCAAAGTGTCGGCCTGCCCAAAGGAGTATTCAACCTCGTACATGGTTTCGGTCCCGACTGTACAGGTGAATTTTTATCCAGAAATTCAGACATAGACGCTATCACGTTTACCGGAGAGTCAAATACAGGAAGCACAATTATGAAAACGGTAGCTGACGGGGTCAAAAATGTGTCTTTCGAATTGGGTGGAAAGAACGCAGCAATCGTTTTTTCCGACAGTGAAATTGACGAGGCAATTCGCGGGACGCTCAAGTCCTCATTTATGAATAGTGGTCAGATTTGCCTCGGTACCGAAAGAATCTATGTGGAAAAAAGCCTTTTCGATGAATTTTCAGCAGCGCTAGCGGATGCAGCGGCTAACTTGAAAATTGGCGATGATGGAGGGATGGGGCCCCTGATTTCCGCAAGCCACCGTGATAAGGTGCTGTCTTACTACGAATTAATCGAAAAGGAAGGCGGTGAATTCTTAACCGGTGGCGGGGTCCCAATTTTTTCAGACGAACGGGACGGCGGATTTTTTGTGGAACCCAGTGTTGTTACTGGGCTACTGCAGGAATCACGTTGCATGCGAGAAGAGATTTTTGGACCGATTTGTAGCCTCATGCCATTTGATACGGAGGAAGAAGCCATCAAACTGGCCAATGACTCTGACTACGGATTAGCGGCTGTGGTCTGGACCCGTGATCTGGCTCGAGCTCATCGAGTGTCAGCTAGACTTCGGGCCGGAATCGTCTGGGTAAACACTTGGTACTTGCGCGACTTGAGGACACCATTCGGGGGAGTGGGAAGGTCGGGAATTGGCAGGGAAGGTGGTCATCACTCTTTGGATTTTTACTCCGAAACGACCAACATTTGCATAAAGGTGTGATCATCGTGGATGAAGAAAACATCAATGCAGTCGCCACCTCGCTAAGAGAAGCCTATGAGACGGGAAAGACAATTCCGCCAGTTGTAGGCAGAGTCGCGGTCGGCGATACGGATGCCGCTTACAAGGTACAAGCCGAAAACATCAGGGTCTGGCTGAATCAAGCTCGACGAATCAGTGGTTATAAGATTGGGCTGACAAGTTCAGTTGTTCAGAAGCAGCTGTCTGTCAATCAGCCAGATTTTGGTGTGCTTTTTGCCGATATGGCAATATGTGACTGTGAGGACATTCCGGTTGATAGGCTGATACAGCCTCGCGTAGAAGCCGAGGTGGCTTTTGTCATGGCACGGGATTTAAGCAAAGAACAGTTGACGGTAGCTGACATGATCAGCGCGACGGAATACGTTCTGCCAGCCATTGAAATTGTCGATTCGCGAATCGAGGATTGGAATATCTCAATTGTTGACACAATAGCCGATAACGCCTCAAGTGCTTTGTTTGTCTTGGGAAATGATCCGAAGTTGCTGACAGGACTCGATCTTCGAACTGTCGGAATGACTCTGAGTTCCGATAACGAACCCATATCCACAGGTGTCGGAGCAGCCTGCTTAGGACACCCGGTGAACGCAGCACTTTGGCTGGCAAAGAAACTGATCAGCGTTGGACAGTGCGTGAAAGAAGGTGACATTATTCTAAGTGGAGCACTAGGCCCGATGGTTTCTGCCGCTCCAGGCAAAGTCTACGAGGCCAGAATTAACACTCTCGGTTCAGTTAGGGCTGTATTCGAAAACGGAGGAGACTGATGGACAAGTTGAGTGTCGCAATTTTAGGTTCTGGCAATATTGGAACTGACCTGATGGTCAAGATTCATTCGATTTCTTCGAATTTGGAGGTTGGTGCCTTGGTTGGAATCGATCCGCACTCTGAAGGACTGCGAAGGGCTGACAGTCTCGGAATTGTAGCGTGCAGTAGTGGTTTGGAAGAATTGATGGGTCTGCCTCAATTCGATGATATCCAAATTATTCTTGATGCGACATCGGCAAAAGTACACATCGACCACTATGCAAAGTTGAAAGACACCACAAAGCAGATCATAGATTTGACTCCAGCAGCGATTGGCCCGTTTGTGATTCCCACGGTGAATCTTAAACAGCATGTTAGCGAGGCAAATGTCAACATGGTTACCTGTGGCGGTCAGGCAACGATTCCGATTGTGCATGCAGTCAACCGCGTTCATCAAGTTACCTACGCAGAAATTATTGCTTCCATTTCGTCAGCATCGGCAGGACCTGGAACCAGGGCCAATATTGACGAATTTACCCAGACCACTTCCCGGGGCATTGAATTGCTCGGTGGTGCCAAGCGAGGCAAAGCGATCATTATTCTCAATCCTGCCAACCCGCCGTTAATCATGCGTGCCACAATTTACTGTTTGGTTGCTGGCGGCGATGCTTCTGAAATCCAAAAATCAGTCATGGATGGCATCGCTGAAGTTCAATAGTATGTACCAGGTTACAGATTGAAACAGTCAATACAGTTTGAAGAGGTCAAAGACCTGTATCTGGCTGACTCAAAGGAGAACTGTAGCGGACAAAAAGTCTCAGTTTTCCTTGAGGTGGAAGGTGCGGGGCACTCTTTACCGGCCTATGCCGGCAATCTGGACATCATGACTTCAGCCGCAATGACAACGGCTCAAGAAATGGCTGTCAATATGAAGCGCGAATTTATTGTATGAGCAGCTATCAGCCAGGAACGAAATTGTTCATTTCGGACGTTACGCTACGCGATGGTATGCACGCAATATGTCATCAGTACGGACTGGATCACTGCGTCAAAATTTCCAGTGCATTGGATCAGGCTGGAGTTGATTCAATTGAAATATCTCATGGTGACGGTTTATCAGGATCTAGTTTCAACTATGGATTCGGAGCATGCACAGATCAGGACTATATTGCCGCAGTCGCGGAAAATGTTTCGAATGCGCGCGTTGCAACTCTCCTTCTGCCAGGAATAGGTACCGTCGAAGACTTGAAACTTGCGAATTCGCTAGGTGTCACTTCCGTTCGAATAGCGACTCATTGCACTGAAGCTGATGTATCAAAACAGCACATTGAATGCGCTAGAAATCTAGGTATGGACACAGTCGGATTCTTGATGATGGCGCACATGATTTCTCCTGAAGAATTAGGAGTTCAGGCAAAGTTGATGGAAAGCTACGGAGCCGAGTGCGTTTACGTTACAGATTCTGGCGGTGCGCTCAACATGCAAGATGTAAAGGAACGGTTTCAAGCGTTTGATCATCGTCTTAAACCTGAAACTGAACGTGGAATACATGCTCACAATAATCTGAGTCTAGGTGTAGCTAATTCGATCGTGGCGGTCGAAAACGGGGCAGTTCGAATCGACGCATCCCTGACCGGAATGGGTGCAGGTGCTGGCAATGCTCCGTTGGAAGTATTTATTGCTGCGATTGATCGTATCGGCTGGGAGCATGGCTGTAATTTGTTTCGACTTATGGATGCGGCTGAGGAACATGTGCGTCCGTTGCAAGATCGCCCTGTCCGTGTAGATCGAGAAACTTTGACCTTGGGCTATGCGGGGGTTTATTCCAGTTTTCTGCGTCACGCGGAAAGTGCCAGCAGTCGTTTCGAGTTGGATACAAGAGACATACTGGTGGAAGTTGGAAGGCGCGGTCTAGTGGGAGGGCAAGAGGATTTGATCGTTGATGTTGCACTTGATTTAAAGCGAAACGCGAGTGTTGCGTGATATTACGGCTGTCACATAGATTATGGACGCTCAGAACCTTGCAAATTTAATTGACCACGCTGCACTTGCGGCTGAACCCATCGAACAGCTAACAGCGAGTTTGAGTTTCGACAAAGGACAGGCGTATGACATTCAGCGACTGTCAATCAAACGGAGATCGCAGCGGGGTGAGGTGCCAATGGGTGTCAAAATGGGATTTACCAGTCGCGCGAAAATGGTGCAGATGGGCGTTGAAGACATGATCATCGGTCGTTTGACGAGTGCAATGGAAATTGATGAAGGCGGTCAGCTAGTCATGGAACGCTACATCCACCCAAGGGTGGAACCTGAAATTGTCTTCAGATTGTCAAAATCTGCTCGAGGTCCAGTAAGTCCGCTGGAAGCCATGAAATTCATTGATGCAGTTGCACCGGCACTGGAAATCATTGATTCGCGTTACAAGAATTTTAAATTCACCTTGGAAGATGTACTAGCAGACAACTGCTCCTCTAGCGGGTTTGTTGTTGGCAAATGGTTGCCGAAGAACACAGATGTATCGAATCTGGGAATTATTCTGAATACGAACGGTCGAATGGTTCAGTCGGGTTCAACCTCGGCAATTTTAGGGAATCCGATCCGTTCCCTTGTTGAAGCCTTCAAACTATCCGATGAACTTGATATGCCGCTAAATGAAGGTGATATTGTGCTTGTCGGGGCGGCGACAGCGGCCGTAGATATACGTCACGGTGAAGCAGTTAATGCAGAATTTCAAAATATCGGATCAGTTGGCTTTACAGTTGGCAAGAAAGCATGACTCTCAGAAAGAGTAAAGCAGGAGTAGTTCAGAAGCTGGCAGAGCCGCGGGGAACATTTCCTCATTTTCGAAGAGCGGGAAATTTCATCTTCATTTCTGGAACGAGTTCTCGCTTGCCTGATGGTTCTTTTCATGGTGCCAGCGTAGATGAGAATGGCAATGTTAATCTAGATATACGAAATCAGACCCGAGCAGTGCTGGAGAACATCAGCACAATCCTGGAATCTGCCGGTGCAAGTCTTCGAGATGTCGTAGAACTGACTGTTTTTCTTACGAAGATGGAAGATTTCGAACCCTACAACGAAGTTTACAGTGAATATTTTGACTACTCGGGCCCGGCTCGTACGACAGTTGCGGTACGAGAATTACCACATCCGTATTTACTTATCGAAATAAAAACAATTGCTTATAAGGAACAATGAAAGCGGACTCTGAATTGGAGGGTCTCAAATGCCATCGAAGTATTCATTAAAACCATTTAATTTCCAACAGTGGCTCGACGACAACAAGGAAAAGCTAAAACCACCGGTCGGTAATGTCCAGATCTGGGATGACGGAGACTTGATGGTCACTGTAGTCGGCGGACCAAACCAAAGAACTGATTTTCATGACGATCCAGTTGAAGAATTTTTCTATCAAATGAAGGGGGACATGGTTTTGCGAATTATGGAAGAGGAAGGAAAACCCTACGAGGACATCGTGATACGAGAAGGTGACATTTTCTTCCTGCCACCTCATGTGCGGCACTCACCGCAGAGACCTGTTGCGGGTAGTCTCGGCTTGGTTGTTGAACCGAAAAGAGCGGCTGGCGAATTGGATGCATTTGAATGGTACTGCATGGAGTGCCACTACAGAGTTCACCGGGTAGAAGTGCAGTTGCAAAGTATTGTCAAAGACCTACCACCACTGTTTCAGCAATTTCATCAAAGTAAAGAGGCTAGAACCTGTAAACGTTGTGCCACTGTTCATCCTGGAAAGGATCTGCCGGATGAGTGGCAGATTGACTGGGGGTCGAAATGAAAGACCGGGGTCCATCGGTTACGATCGACATTCATTCTCACTTCTTCCCAATTCTGAGTAGCGCTCAATCAAAAATACTAGACCCCAACAAGGGTCCCTGGCTTGATGTTCGATCAAAAGGTTATGGCATGATTATGACCGGCAACAAGGAATATCGCCCCGTGAGGGACTCACTTTGGTGCCCTGAGCGCCGTGTTGAAGAATTGGACCAGAACGGTGTTGACATTCAGATTGTATGTGCCACACCACTGCTATTTGGATATTCCAAACCGCCCAGAGTTACCCGTGACTGGGCGCAATTAATCAACGATTTGACATTGGAGCATTGCGCAAATGTTCCAAGCCGACTGAGACCCTTGGCACAGGTACCGCTACAGGATGTGGAGATGGCTTGCGCCACTGCCAGCCAGGCGAAGGAAGATGGTCATGTTGGTGTACAGATTGGCAACCATGTTGGAGATCGGGACCTCGATCATCCTCATTTGGTGGAATTCCTGATTCATTGTGCGAATGAGGAAATTCCAGTTTTAGTGCATCCATGGGACATGACAGAGAGTAAACGAACGAGTAGGTACATGTTGCAGTGGCTGGTTGATATGCCAGCCGAAACTCAGTTGTCGATTCTGGCGTTGATATTATCGGGTGCTTTCGAGAAGTTGCCAAGGATGTTGAAAATCTGCTTTGCTCACGGTGGCGGTTCTTTTGCCTATTTACTCGGTCGATTAGACAACGCGTGGGAATACAGAGATATTGTGCGCCAGGACTGCCCAAACAAACCTTCTTCGTATGTTGACCGTTTTTACGTAGATTCAGCGGTTTTCGACCATAGGTCCCTAAGACTGCTGCGCGATGTCATGGGTAGCAACCGAATTATGTTTGGAACCGATTACCCGTTTCCGCTAGGTGAACAGGAGTTGGGTTCCCTCATACGCTCAAGTTCTGGTTTTGATGAATTTCAAAAACAGCAACTGCTTGGGCTTAACGCAAAAGACTTTTTTGCTATCGACTAATTTAGTTTTTCATTAGGAGGTTCAAAATGAACATTAAATTATTGAAAGGTTTTGCGGTACTTGTCGCACTGCCAATTGCACTCGGCGGAAGCAGCTTGGCTCAAGCTACTGATTTTCGTATCGGGCTGATTACACCGCCGCCTCACGTTTGGACTAAAGCGGCCGCTACATTCGGCGAAGAACTCGAAAAAGAAACCAATGGTAAGCATACGGTTTCTGTATTTCCTTCACGCCAACTCGGCAACGAAGCACAAATGATGCAGCTGTTGCAGACTGGAGGCTTGGATATGGCGTTCCTTACGATGGCAGAAATTTCCAACCGAGTCCCTCAATTCGGAGCATTCTATGCACCATATCTTGTTGATGGTGTTGACGCTGCCGGGGCATTGCTGAGAAGTCAGACAGCTAAAGACATGCTTGCGCTTCTCCCAGAAAAAGCCGGTGTTGTTGGCATCGGTTATGCAATGGCCGGCATGCGACAGATTGCATCGCGCGAAGCGGTGAATTCAACTGGTGATCTAGCTGGTCAAAAGCTGAGAATTACTCCGTTTGAGCCCATCAAAGACTTCTATAACATTGTCGGAGCAGCCGCGACACCTATGCCATTGCCGAAAGTCTATGATGCGCTTGCCAATGGACAGGTCGATGCTATAGACATGGACCTTGAGCTGATCTGGAAGTTGAAATACCATGAACACAGTACCGACGTGCTGGTTACCAACCACATGATGTTTCCGATGATTGGTCTCGTTTCGGGCAGAGTCTGGGCGGATTTGTCAGATGCGGACAAAGAAGTCATCGGCCGATTAATGGCTAAGCATCTCGACTCAATAATTGACACCTACATCGAACTGGAACCGACTTTTTTGGAAGAAGTCCAAAAAACCAATGCTAATGTGAAGATTTACGATACGTCTTTCTTTGGGGCTGCTGCAAGTGGTTGGGCCGATATCTGGGCGGCTAAATCACAGGGTGCTTTAGACACACTCAGAGCCAGCATGAATTAATCTTCAAGTGAATTCAGGAAAGAATTGATTCTTGCTACGTAAAATTGAATTGATCGTAAGGCTATCGAATCTTCTTAAATCTGCCGAGAAGAAATTCATAGCGCTATTGGCTCTCGTCATAACAGTATTGGCACTGCTGAATGTTGTGACGAGAGCGCTTAACAATGCACTATTTTGGGTTGATGAGTTACTCATCTACACGATGATCTGGATGGTATTAATCGGTTCATCAGTGATGGTAAGGGAAAAATCCGGGATAGCATCGACGTTCTTCCTTGAATTTCTCAGTGCCCGCCTGCAAAAACTACTGACCCATCTGGTTGATGTAGTAGTTCTCCTATTTTCTGTTGTGCTGGCCATTCTCTGCTGGAATTGGTACGACCTTCCAACATTGATTGAGGTTGGATTTGACACGCAAAAGTTTGCTTCGTCCACCTTTAATTTCATCTATCAAGAACCAACAAGCACGCTTGGTCTTTCAAAATTCTGGATATGGATGGTTGTACCCTTGATTTCAGTGACTCTTTCGGTACACAGTGTGGCCAACATTCTAGAGTCCCTGAAGTGTTCGGAGCTTGAATCACAGCAATGACGATCGGGGTTATTTTCTTCATCCTGCTATTTGCGGGCTTGCCGATTGCGCTCGTTCTCGCTACCTCAGCTCTCGTCTATATATGGTTGTCTGGCAACTTTATCTTATTCCTATCCTATCCGCAGCAGTTGTTCAGTGGCCTTGAGAATTACGGTTTACTTGCTATTCCTTTGTTTATGCTTACAGGCGAATTGATGAACAAGGGAGGAGTGACTCGAAGACTGGTTTCAATGGCCTCGATATTTGTTGGGGGATTCAAGGGAGGACTTATCTATGTAAATCTGGTTGCGAACACGATGATGGCAGCGATCATCGGTTCAGCTGCGGCGCAAATATCAGTCATGTCCAAAGTCATGGTGCCAGAAATGGAGAAGCGAGGCTATTCAAAAGAATTTGCAGCAGCGACAACAGCGGCCGGTGGACTTCTTTCGCCGATCATTCCGCCTTCCATGGTATTTGTCATCTACGGTGTCATTGCTCAAATTGCAATTGGCGACCTGTTCATCGCCGGAATTGTACCTGGACTGATACTCGCAGTTGGATTTATCGTGATGATCACAATTCTGGGGCTTTGGAACGAATATCCTCGAGGTGAGTGGCCTTCTGTTCGCGAATCGATCAAAATTACCGCAGCTGGCTTGCCGGCATTTTCAATTCCTGTCGTAATCATTGGAGGAATCCTTCTGGGGATAGCCTCTCCGACTGAGTCCGCGGCTTTGGCTACAGTGACTGCCTTCGTAGTAGGGAGGTACATCTATAAGAAATTGCAGTTTCGAGATATTCCAGAAATTCTTCAGCGCACTGCTTTGAATTCTGCTCTCGTAATTTTCCTGATTGCGGCAGCAAATGTATTCGGCTGGATCATCATTTACGAAAAAGTTCCACAATCAATCGCAGTTTGGTTAACCGAACTTACATCTGATCCTCTGCTCTTCCTGCTGACGATCAATCTGTTGCTGATTGGTGTTGGAATGATTATTGACGCAATCGCAGCGATGATCATCATCGTTCCGATTTTATTGCCGATCGCAACTTTGCACTACGGCATTGATCCAATCGTATTTGGCGTCATCATTTGCTTGAATCTAGTGCTGGGATTGCTAACACCGCCTGTTGGTGCTGGACTGTTCATAATTTCAGCCATGGCCGAGGTTACTATAGGAGCGGTTTTCAAAGCCATTTACCCGTTTATTCTAGTAACCATTGTTGTCCTGGTTCTGCTTACGCTACAACCTTGGCTGATTACACTGTTGCTGTAGTTACAAGCTGTGTCTCTTTGTGGTTAGACCTAATATGAAATAACTGTATGATTCACTGTAATTAAGGGATAGGAACAAAGGAGATGTCCCTAGTCGCGCTGCCCATACTTTAGTGCCAAATCGATAGATGATATTGATTCTGCTGATTGAGCCTAGATTCAGACCTTAGAGTCGATGTGACGCAAGCGTTCCTTCTTTGTCTGCAACACAATCGATAGTGGGACTAATTTGCGCACAAAGATTTTAGAAATGAGTGGGCTTCAGGTACAGTATCGACGATGGTAGTCGCCAATCTCCGGACATTGGCTGAGGTTGCTGTAACTGTTGGTACCATGATTGGAATGGTGCCTGCCTTTGCTGCACCGATAATTCCAGCCTCCGCATCATCGATTACTGCACAGTTTCCTGGTGACTGATTCATCAATTCGGCTGCGCGGAAAAATAAATCTGGTGCTGGCTTACCTTGTTTGACATCATCAGATGTGACCATGATTTCGATTCTGTCGGAAAGCCCAGCTAACTCAAGCTTCCTTTCTGCAGTCTCTCGTCCAGATGACGTTGCAATTGATTTTTCTAGATCAGTTTGCTCAATCCAGTTCAGCAGTTCTGGAATGCCGTCCATTATTGTCACACCATTCTGTTCCATTTCAGAGTGATACAGATGATCAGAGCATTTCAAAAATTGATCGAAACTGATTCCATCAGGCAATACAGATTGAAATACTTGTCGACAACTGGCTACAGGTCGTCCAACAACTTTTGCATAAAGTTCATCTGAAAATTGAAATCCGCACTCGACTGCCGCTTGAAACCAAGCGCGGCGAGCAACCGATTCTGTATCAATCAGAATCCCATCCAAGTCCAGTATGACCGCTGATATGCTCACGATGGTGGGAATTTTGGCGTGGCTGCCATTTCAGCAAGTTTGGCATCCGTTTCTTCAACCTGTTGTAGCCACCACATCTCAGCGAAGACTCCATTTTTCCTGAGCAGTTCAGCATGGGTGCCTTCTTCCACAATTTCGCCATTATCAAGAACTATGATACGGTCCGCATCTGCAATTGTGGACAATCGATGGGCGATCATTAATGTGGTGCGGTTCTCAGCCACCATATCCAATGCATTTTGAATGTACTGCTCAGATTTGGAGTCCAGCGACGATGTTGCTTCATCTAGTATCAGAATTGGCGGGTCTTTAAGAATCGTTCTCGCAATTGAAACTCGTTGTTTTTCGCCACCGGAAAGTTTCAGACCTCTCTCGCCAACCACGGTGTCATATTTCTCAGGCAGTGATTCGACAAATTCGTACAAGTTAGCTTGTTCGACAGCCGCTTTGAACTCCGCATCGACGCATCCCGGACGTCCATAGCAGATGTTGTATTCTATCGAGTCATTGAATAGCACAGTATCCTGCGGTACGACGCCGATAGCTCCGTGAAGCGAATCCAGGCTTACATCCTTAATGTTTTGACCGTCAACTGAAATTTGCCCTTCATTTACATCGTAAAAACGAAAGAGCAGGCGGACCAGAGTTGATTTTCCAGACCCACTTTTTCCGACAACTGCGACGGTTTTTCCGGGTGGAATTTCGAAACTGACATTTTTCAAAATTGTGCGCTTTTCGGTGTAGCCGAATGTTACGTTGTCGAATCGAATTTGAGCGCCGGAAATTGCCAGTGTTGGTGCATCTTCTTTTTCTGGAATTATGTCGTCGACATCCAGCAGGTTAAACATTCGGTTCATATCAGTCAATGCATGATTGATTTCCCGAAAAACCGTTCCGAGAAAATTCAGTGGCAGATAAATCTGCAGAAGAAAGCCATTAAGCATGATGAAATCGCCAATGGTCAAGTCTCCCGCAACAACCCCATTTGCAGCCAGGTACAGAATGATGATTACGCCTATTGCGATGATGGTACCCTGACCAATGTTTAACAGCGCAAGTGTCTGTTCACTAATGATCGACTGTTTTTCCCATTCCTGCATGTGGTGGTCAAATCGGTCAGCTTCGTGTTCTTCATTTCCGAAGTATTTGACTGTCTCGTAATTCAACAGAGCGTCTACGCTAGAAGAGTTTGCACGGGACTCTGCGGCATTCATTCTTACTCTGAACTTTGTACGCCAGGCCGTTACAAAGTAAGTAAACAAGCCATACGAGACAACAGTCACAAGTGTGATGAGTACAAAACTGAGTTCGAAATTAATGGCGAGGATGATGCAAATCAGTGAGATTTCGAACAGTGTCGGCAAAATGCTGAACACGATGTACCACAAAAGGGTATTGACACCTCTCGTGCCCCTTTCAATATCTCTGGATACGCCACCTGTTTCTCGATCTTGGTGAAACGAATGTGACAGTCGGTGAAGGTGTCTGAATACCTTTAGGGCGACATTTCGAACTGCACGTTGTGAGGCTCTGGAAAATAGCGCGTTGCGCAATTCTTCAAACAGGGTACGGGTCAGTCCTAACAGTCCGTAAGCAACAACCAAAAAGACTGGGACGGTGACAATGACTTCTGCTCCTGTTGACGTATCGAACCAGTCGACTATCAGTTTGAGCACTATTGGAACATTGACGTTGGCAACTTTGGCCAATATCAGAAAACCCAGTGCGACCAGTATTCGCAGGCGAAATTCCCAAAGATATTCAACGAATGTCTTCAGTGTTTTCCAGACATCGCGCTGTTGTTCATTGATTTCGACAGAATCAATTAGGTGAAAGTCGTCTGATGCCATTAGTGGGAATTTTTCCTGGTGTATAGATTTTTAGTTGAATCGGTAAGTGGAACCTGAGTTCAATTAGACAAACAGAGGAGTAATTCAAAATCGAAACTATTTCGAGTCTCTTAAGTAAGCTGGTTGGATTAATCTGCAGGACAGTCTTTTGAATCTGAAGTATCTTTTAGTTTTGTGATTATTTTGCTTTTGTCAAAAGATCAAATTTGTACTACTCCATTTCGAAAGATAGCACTCGCTACGGAAAATTCAAGAGCAACAATCAATGTAGCGAAACTTTGTGTAATCAGAGTGGGGCGAGTAATGTTGGGGTGATGAAACTTAGCATCTAACCGATATAGACACTCCTGTCAGACATTCTTCAAAGACAATCTGGTCGGTAGTTGCCTGTCCCAGTACTATTGAGAAGAAAGATGACTAAACGGCTCTGACCATCACTTGAACTGATTACAGGTAATTGCAAGTGAACGCTAGAGAATTAGGCTTAGATAGATTTATTAAGCTATTGAACAGAATCAGCAATAGTCAGATAGCTGAAACATTCTGATTGTTTAAAATCAGAAGTTTGCATGGCTCTAGCTGCACAATGAAGGAAGGTTCAGTTAACTTCTAGCCGGCTTTTTGGTGGCTGGCTGTCGACTTTTCCAAACTCGATAACCAAGCAGAGCAGCGAGAATTGCAGCATAGATTACAGGTTCAGTAATGTCCGCTTTAACCTGAAGGTAGAAATGCAGAACTCCAAGAATTGACAATATGTAAACGAGTTTGTGAAGCTTGGCCCAGCGTTTGCCGCCCAACCGCCGCACCATGCCATTTGTTGATGTGATGGCTAGCGGAATCATCATCATAAATGCAAGGGAGCCGAATAGGATGTAGTATCGCTCAATGATGTCCTCAATGATGCGCTGAAAGTCAAAGTAGTTATCAACAACAAACCAAGTTAAAAAGTGAAGCGTGATATAGAAAAAGGCATAAACTCCAAGCATTCTGCGTAACAAAATCAACTGGTTGATGCCAGTAATCTGGCGCAAAGGTGTGATTGCCAAAGTCAGAACAATCAGCCGTAATCCCCAGATTCCTGTCACACGAGTCATATCTTCAATTGGATCAGCACTGATATTCCCGGTGAAAATATCAAATACCAGGAGTCCAGCTGGAATGCCACAGAGGACAAAAACTATGGGTTTTATCCGCTTGATGCGTGTGGTCCACTGTCTGGAAGTTGTCTTGGCCATGAGTTGACAAATATGTGGAAATAAAAAATTCGCGAATTCAGTGCGCCTGAATCCGCGAATTTAATTTTACTGTGGTTTGAGTGGATTAGTAATTATCCCTAAGGTCCATTCCACTATATAGACTTGCGACTTGATCCGCATAGCCGTTGAACATCAGTGTCGGAACGCGACCAAACAGTTTTCCTACCACCCTTTCTGATGCTTGACTCCAACGGGGATGATCAACATTTGGATTGACGTTCGCGTAGAAGCCATATTCATGAGGTGCCTGTTCCTGCCAGGTGTTTAGTGGCTGCTCTTCCGTGAATCGTACTGAAACAATGGATTTCACACCTTTAAAGCCATACTTCCAGGGAACGACCAGTCGGATTGGTGCACCATTCTGGTTTGGCATATGCTCGCCGTACAAACCAATGGCAAAAATTGCGAGCGGATTCATCGCTTCGTCAATCCTCAACCCTTCACGGTACGGCCAGTTTAGAACTGAACCGAACAATCCCGGTTTCTGACCGATCATCTCTTCTGGTCGCACCAGAGTCAGCATCTCAATGTATTTTGCCTTTGATGTTGGTTTGTGAGCTTTCAGAAAATCTCCTAGAGAAAACCCCACCCAGGGAACAACCATCGACCATGCTTCGACACAACGATGTCGATAAATTCTTTCCTCTGCAGGAAACTGTTTCAGAATATCTTCGATATCCCAATCTTTAGGCGCTTCACATTCTCCGGATACGGAAAGGCTCCACGGACGGGTTGTCAGTCTGTGAGCTTCTTTTGCTGGACTTCGCTTATCTGTTCCAAACTCATAGAAGTTGTTGTAGGAGGTAACATCTTCATAGGAAGTGAGCTCCGCATCCGTAGCAGAGTAGGGAGATTTGATCAGATTTTCGAATTTTGTTCCCATTGCGTGCGCTTGTCGGTTTGCTAGCGCCATGAATGGAACAGACCCACCAATTGCGAGTGCGGCGGTGGTTTGCATAAATTTACGACGATTCAGATAAACGCTTTGAGGCGTTATTTCGCTTGAGGCAATGTCGGGTTTATGTTTGATTAATATCACGCTTAACCTCGATCAATTGAAGTTGTTGAATTTGAATTACTCGATTAGACAACAAACTAATTTAGAAGTTCAAACGCGGCTGCAATACCTTGTCCACCACCGATGCACATGGATACGATTGCGTGTTTGCCACCTGTTCGCTTGAGTTCATGAATTGCTTTAACAGTCAGGATACAGCCTGTTGCACCGATCGGGTGACCGAGCGAAATTCCACTGCCATTGGGGTTAGTCTTATCCGCTGGTAGTCCGAGGTCTTTCATCACAGCGAGCGCTTGAGCGGCAAAGGCCTCATTCAATTCAATGACATCCACATCATCCAGACTGAGGCCAGTTCTGTCAAGCAGTTTACGAATTGCCGGTACCGGACCTATTCCCATGTATTCAGGCTCCACGCCCGAATGTGTATAGTCCATCAGCCTGGCGATTGGTTCATATCCAGCCTTCTCGGCAGCCTTGGCTTCCATCATCACTATTGCCGCAGAAGCGTCATTAATTCCTGAAGCATTGCCCGCAGTTACACTACCGTCGCTTTTGAAAACTGTCCGCATTTTCGCAAGTGATTCCATACTACAGTCAGGTCGAATGTGCTCATCGGTATTGAATACTGTAGTACCCTTGCGTGACTTGAGTTCAACAGGAATTACCTGCGAATCAAACCGTCCTTCTGTTTGAGCACGGGCAGCACGCATATGGCTTTCAACGGCCAGTTCGTCTTGTTCATCTCTGGTAATGTCCCACTTTTCAGCAACATTTTCCGCCGTAATACCCATATGACAACCTTGAAAGGGGTCGCTGAGAGCGCCGACCATGACGTCCATAAATTCAGCATTGCCCATGCGCTGTCCCCAGCGCATTCCGGTAGCCCAGTAAGGGGCATTGCTCATGGATTCGGCACCACCTGCGATGACTGTGTCGGCGTTGCCGAGTTGAACGATTTGTGCAGCGCTAACTACTGCTTGAAGGCCACTTCCGCACAGGCGATTGACGGTTAGCGCAGGGGTTTCAATTGGGCATCCCCCTTCAAGAGCCGCATACCTGGAGATGTACATGTCTCGTTTGTCGGAATGCAGTACATTGCCGATAACACAATGTCCTACGCTGTGCGGGTCCACACCGGTTCTTTCCAAGACGCCTTTCACTGCAATCGCGCCCAACTCACACGCAGACTTTGGCTTAAGTGCGCCACCGTAGTCCCCAATTGCAGTTCTGACTCCGTCTAATATTACAACTTCATTTCCTATCACTGTTTTTCTCCTGAAAGAATGTCATTTATTACCTAGATCCCACCCAGGTAAGGGGTTAATCACGCAAGGGCAACTCATACACAAGATATTGCGTGGGAGTCATTTCGAGTGCCTGGTAAGTAGAAATAGCGATGGCATTCGATTTGTCAACATAAAGTCGGATGCCACAAACATTGTGTTCATCTTTTGCAAGTTCGACAACAAAACTAAACAGTTTTCTAAAAACGCCAAAACCGCGGTAAGCTGGGTCAACGTAGACGCTCTGCAGCCACCATTGTAACCCGTTTCGCCAGTCGCTCCATTCATAGGTGACCATCAGGCAGCCAATGACTTCACTGCTGCTTTGTGCAACAACATAAAATCCATATTGGGTTTGATTCATCGCATTTCTAACACCGCTCAACACAGTCTCCGGATCAAGTGTAACATTCTCAGTTTCGGATGCTATGCGACGTGTAAATTCTGCGATGACTGATGAATCTTCAATCTCGGCAAGACGTATACAAATGGGGTTAGAATTGAGTTCGGACACTGTTGTTCTCTTGTCAAATCAGGTGAATTTTATTTTGTCAATATAGTGACTAATGCGAAATATGCCTGCTGACTGCAAAATTTTCTGTTTCGGTATGCAATATAAGATTGGTGGATTTTACGCAAGTACAAATATCTGTTAACACATTGATAACATACAAAATCATCTATCGCATGGGTCTAATAATACATTATTTAATGTTGCACTGCACAAAAAGAACGATCTTATAATTCCGCACTTCCTATGCCATATTGCGGAATTTCCATAACCAGCTAACGTGAGGATTACGTTATGACATCAACTGCAGATCAAAAATCAATTCGAACCAGCTATCTCGGGCTCGGAGTAATGGGTTATCCAATGGCCGGACATCTTGCCAAAAATGGCTACCAGGTCTGCGTCTACAACCGTTCATCTGAAAAAGCCACGGCATGGTCGGAAGAACATTCAGGGACAACAGCGTCGACCCCGGCTGCTGCAGCAGAGAATTCGGATGTGGTGTTCGCATGTGTTGGTAATGATTTTGATATTGAGCAAGTTTGCTGTGGGGAGAATGGTGCGTTTTCGACTATGAAACCAGGTTCGGTATTTGTTGATCACACCACCGCATCCGCCAGTATTGCAAGAAAACTATCGGAAGCTGCATCTGAGTCCGGCATTCACTTCATCGATGCACCGGTGTCAGGCGGGCAGGCTGGAGCCGAGAATGGTGTGCTGACTATCATGGCAGGTGGTGAAAAAGAACTATTCGATCGTGTAGCACCTGTGATGTCAAGCTATGGACGCGCGGTAACTCTGATGGGGCCAGTTGGATCAGGACAACTCACAAAAATGGTCAATCAGATCTGCGTTGCTGGCGTGGTTCAGGGTTTATCTGAGGCATTGAACTTTGCAACCAAAGTAGGTCTTGATGAAAAACTTGTTTTGGATGTTATTTCAAAAGGTGCGGCACAATCATGGCAAATGGAAAATCGAGGCACCACCATGGTTGACGACGAGTTTGAGTTTGGTTTTGCGGTAGAGTGGATGAGAAAAGACTTGGGTATCTGTTTCTCGGAGGCCAATTCAGTCGGAGCGAGATTACCGGTTACTGCACTTATTGATCAGTTTTATGCAGAAATTATTGCAATGGGAGGATCTCGTTGGGATACATCAAGTCTGATCCGGTTGTTGCGTAATCCCTGATTGAGCTTCAATCCAATTGACTCAATACGTAGCAATGCGGCATTAACGCCGCTTGCCACCTAACATCTTGACCATATCTTTGTCGATTTCATCCTGTACCGCTTTGGTGCTGATTCCTGATCGAACGGATGCGCGGAAAAATCTTCTGAATCTCTTTTTCTCTGGAGCTGGTTTGGTGCGAATACGCAGCACTACCAGCACAGAATAGAGCACATATACACCGGAGACATACCAGAATAAGCTGCCATAGCCGAGTATCTCAATTGCGGAGGCAGCTAGAATGGGTCCAAAGACCGCTCCGATGCTGAATGCAGTCAACATGCCTGCAGAAGCATAAATCAGTCTATCGTCAGGAGTCGAATCGTTGATGTATGCCAACGCAATCGGATAGACAGTGAATGAAAATGCACCAAATAACGCGGCGGATGTCAGGAAGTAAGCCAGACTCAGATTTGAGCTATACAACACAGTAAGTGATAGCAGGCCACTGATCAGACTCATTACTGCAATCAGTTTGCGCCGGTCTACCCGATCTGACAGTTTTCCTACTGGCCACTGTAAAACTCCACCGCCAAATATGAACAAGGCCATGAACAGAGCAGTTGTGGTTGTGGTCATCCCAATTTTTTGGGTATAAATCGGCGCGAGCCCGTAAAGCGCAGCTGAAACCAGACCGCAACAAAATGCTCCAATCATTCCAATTTTGGAATAGCGGAAAATTTCCACAAACTTGATTCTGCCCTTTTTTGGTAAATTCGGGGCATTCTGTCGAGTAATCAGAACCGGCAACAAAGCCAGACAGTAGCCAATTGCCGCAATTGAGAACAGTTGAAATGATTTTGGGTCTGCCAGCGGAATGAACAACTGGCCGGAACCTGAAGCTACGACGTGAGTAATCATGTAAATCGACAGAATCTGGCCTCGGGTGCTTCGAGTTGCCTTTGAATTCAGCCAACTTTCGGTTACCATCATCAATCCTGCGCCGCAAATTCCAGTACCCAAACGAATCACTATCCAGGCGTAAGGACTCACCACAATTGCGTGTAGCAGAGCGCATATTGCAGCAACAGCAGCAAACACCGCATATGATCGACTGTGGCCAGATCTTGCGACCAAACGATCACAGAATTTGGCGCCAATAAAGAGGCCAAGAAAGTAAGCAGCGTTAATCAGCCCTATTTGCAAAGTGGCGAATAATTCCATCTCTGCGCGAAGCGACACCAGCGTCGACAAAAGCGCATTTCCTATAAACAGGAAGATGTATCCGACAAGCAGTGAAGAGATAGATGTCAGCGTTTTTAGCAACGCATCAGCCGGCAGTAAATTATTAAAAAGGCAGGAGGAGAGACGAGTGTGTCGACTTGCGTCAATGCAGGTTTTCGCCGATACGATTAGTCAAAATCATATGTAAATAATTTGGTAATTTAATTTTATTCTGTTCACAGTAAGTAAATACATCTGAAATGACAATAGTTCATAATAATGTGCATGAAAGTTTGATTCAGGAAATGAACTATTTCTGCTTATATGTTGTTGTTTTATAAATCATATTCTGTGAACATGACTTTCGGTTCGTGTTCCTTTATCGAAGCGCTTCATTCAGTCATCAACAACAACACGAGTTAGTGTCAAGTCGCGAGACAAACAATTGGAAATTTCATCCGGTCGTCCAGACCTGGTTTGACGAAACTTTTGCCGGGGCAACGCCTTGTCAGCAGCGTGCCTGGCCGGCAGTACAGAAAAAACAAGACGTCCTTGTATCCGCACCGACAGGTTCGGGAAAAACACTGGCTGCCTTTCTAGCGGTTATTGACGAAATCATTCAATTCGGGCTGGACAACAATGCTCTACCTGATTCGACGCTCATTGTGTATGTCTCACCCTTAAAGGCGCTTTCCTATGACATTGAACGAAATTTAGAGCAGCCACTTGAGGGAATTCGACAACGACTGATTGATAACGGACTGGCGGATTTACAGATTCGAACTGGAGTTCGTACAGGAGATACTTCACAGACTGAGCGGCAGAAGATGGCACGAAAGCCACCGCACATTCTGGTAACCACACCCGAGTCCTTTTATCTGCTGCTGACTTCTGACTCCGGTCGCAGAATGCTTCATACGACAACCCGGTTGATCGTTGATGAAATTCATGCACTGGCAGGGAATAAACGAGGTGCTCACTTCAGTTTATCCATGGCTAGGTTGGAGCGGCTTACAGGTAGAGTTCCCTCAAGAATTGGCTTGTCAGCCACACAACGCCCTCTGGATCAGATTGCATCTTTTCTGACGGGTCGATCTTCACATGGCTGCGAGATTGTTGACTCCGGACATGTCAGGGTATGGGATCTCGGTATCAGGCTTCCATCTGAACCACTTGAAGCAGTTATTTCAACGGCTGCCTGGGTAGATATCTATCGGCAAATTGCAGAGCAAATTCTGCAGCACCGAACAACGTTGATATTTGTCAACACCCGACGACACGTTGAAAGAGCGACCCGTCATCTGACAGAAATTCTGGGTGAGGGTAATGTCGGTTCTCACCATGGCAGTTTATCGAAAGGGCACCGGCACAAGTCTGAACAGGATTTGAAAACCGGTAAACTACAAGCTCTGGTTGCAACCGCTTCACTGGAACTTGGAATTGATATTGGAGATATCGATCTGGTCTGTCAGCTTGGGTCTCCTCGTTCCATTTCCGTCTTTCTTCAGCGGGTAGGGCGGTCCGGTCATGCAGTCGATCGCACACCAAAAGGGAGAATCTATCCAACAACTCGTGATGAGTTGGTTGAAAGTGTTGCATTGCTAAAAGCGGTCAGCGATGGCGAGTTGGAAACCCTGGAAATATGCGGCGCAGCGAAAGATGTGCTCGCTCAGCAGATTGTTGCTGAAGCATGCGCGAACGACTGTCAGATCGACGAAATGTACCAATTGTTGAAAACCGCATACCCATATCGCAACTTGTCTGAAGACGAGTATCATCAGATTTTAAAAATGCTAAGCGAAGGGTTCACGTTTCGACGAGGGCGTCGCAATGCTTATATTCATCTTGATGCTGTCAATCGAATCATTCGAGCCCGGCGAGGCGCTCGAATCGTTGCAGCAACCAATGCTGGAGTTATCCCTGATCTTTTCGACTACGACGTAATTCTGGAGCCGGATGACATTCGTATTGGTACTGTGAATGAAGACTTTGCGTTTGAAAGCCTGGTGGGCGATATTTTTCAGTTGGGAAATACATCCTATCGAATACGGCAAGTCGCAAAAGGCTTCGTTCGCGTAGAAGATGCAAAGGGCTTGCCTCCGAACATTCCATTTTGGCTTGGTGAAGGCAGGGGACGGAGCGATGCTCTCAGTCAGGCTGTTTCCGATTTGAGAGAAACAGCTCAGAGTATCCTTGAAATAAGCGAGTTTGATGTTGCTGTCAAACAATTTCAAACTACCTTTTCTGTTGATGAATCGGTCGCGCAGCAGGTATTGACTTATCTGGAAGCTGCTCGAAAATCGTTGGGACATTTACCAACCCGAAAGTCGATCGTATTCGAGCGGTTTTTTGATGAAGCTGGAGACTCGCATCTTGTCATTCACAGCGTTTACGGCTCGCGACTTAACAAAGCCTGGGGACTCGCGCTACGAAAGCGATTTTGTGTAAGATTTAACTTTGAACTGCAGGCGGCGGCACTGGAAGACTGCTTTATATTGTCATTGGGACCGACTCACAGTTTTGCACTTGAAGAGGTTCGAAACTATGTTAAGAGTGCCTCTTCAAGGGAAGTTCTGGCACAGGCAGTTCTTGGTGCGCCAATGTTTCCTACAAGATGGCGATGGGCAGCGAATACCGCACTTGCAGTGTTGCGGTTTAACAGAGGCAAAAAAGTTCCACCTCCCTTCCAACGAAACGATTCAGAGGATTTGCTGTCGTTGGTGTTTCCAGATCAGGTTGCCTGTCAGGAGAACATTACAGGACCCATTGAAATTCCTTCTCATCCCCTCGTTTTACAGACACTGCGCGACTGTCTGGAAGAGCTGATGGATGCAAATGGCTTTAAACAGCTTCTTGAACTTATTGAAAAGAATGAAGTTTCAATTGAGTGTCGCGACCTTTCTGAACCTTCACCACTGACGCATGAAGTACTCACTGCCAAACCCTATGCATTTCTGGATGATGCGCCAGCTGAAGAACGGCGGACACTGGCAGTCCAGACAAGACGTCTGACCGGATTGTCGGATATTTCTCAGTTTGGCAGATTTGATAGTGAGGTGCTGCGTCGAGTTGCAGAAGAAATGAAACCAAATCCTAGAGATGCTGAAGAACTTCATGACGCCATGGTTAATACTGGATATTTCAGTTTTGGAGATTCGTTTCTAGTCAACAGCGAGTATTCCAATCTGTTTGATACAGATCCTGACGAATCAGAATGGTACCATTATTTTGAGCAACTGCGGTCAGAGAAGCGAGCGACACAGGTAACCTTATCCAGTGATGTGGTTTTGTGGGTAGCAGCCGAAAGACTGGACGAATTGCTGCTACTGCATCCCGATGCGAGCTACAGTCCAAGAATCAAGCCTGCAACTTTTGCCCAGACACCTGTAGATGACCCTCAAAGTGCTCTACTTTCACTGCTCCGAAGCAGGCTTTCTGTTATTGGACCGCGTTCTGTCGATCTGATATCCTCGTCAATCGAGTTGTCGCCCAAGGATATCGAAATAGCGCTCCAGGCTCTCGAAAACGAAGGCAGCGTGATGCGTGGTCAATTCAGGGAATTTGTCAACACTGTCGAGTGGTGTGAACGAAACTATCTTGCGCGGTTGCACAAATCTGCGATTTCGAAACTAAGAAACCTGATTAAACCTGTCGACACCCGACAATACACCAGATATTTGATGCGATGGATGCGATTGAGTACGAATACGGTGGGCGAAGGTCCGGAATCGTTGAGTCAGATTTTGGATTCACTGCAGGGATATGAGGCTCCAGCAGGTGTATGGGAATCTGATTTACTACCGGCTCGCGTGTTTGAATATGCTCCTGATTTGCTTGATCAATTGAGTGCTACTGGGCGATTTGTGTGGTGCAGATTGTCGGTCCCGGATGGAATTGCAAGCAAGCAGCGGTCGAATCGGGTTTACCGTCAGCGTACATCAATCAAAGCGATTCCATTAACGTTTCTGAGAAGGAATCAATTACGCGCCTGGAAAAGCCTGACTGAACGGCGAAAAACAGTTGAACCCAATCTATCCGGTAAGACACGCTCGGTGCTTGAGGCATTTTCCGAATTTGGGCCTTTGTTCTTTGAAGAAATTCAGGATGAACTTTCGTTGCTTCCGACACATGTAGAGCAATGTCTGGTTGAGCTTTTCTCACTCGGGTTGGTAACCTGCGATCACTACGGGGGGATTCGAGCTTTACTGATGACTGAACGCGACCGCCACAAAAAATCTAGATTGGGACGACTCGGAAATCATGCAGTACAAAGTTCTGGACGATGGTCGTTGCTGGTACATCCCAGACGTTCCGCAGTTGTTGAAATGTCCGAAGAAGACTTGGTTGAGGTAGCTGGACGGGCATTGCTCAGGCGCTATGGCATCATCTTTTATGAACTGATTGCCAAGGAAGGTAAATTTCTGCCAAAATGGAGAGAGCTTCGTCGCTTTTACTCTCGTTTAGAGGATCGGGGTGAAGTTAGAGGGGGGCGATTTGTACAGGGAGTAGGTGGTGAACAGTTTGCATTACCGAATGCGATAAAGATGCTGCGAAACGATACGCCCAACTCGAAATCGCTGACAATTCATCCGACTGATCCTTTTAATCTGAGCAGCATTATTTCTCCTGAATCAACTGTCGCCATTGAGCCGAATGCTTATCTGGTTTACTGTAATGGTGAACTAATGGAGGCTGGCAGCAACGTTCGACAATTTCGAAGGCCAACTTTAGTTCGCTGAAATTCTTTTGAGTTTGGTCTTTGTGGGTTTATCCCGAGAGGAGAGACGCCGAGACCAGCTGTAGAAATTGGGGAATGGCTTTGCCTGAATTCATCCAGGCAAAGTCAAATTCAGTTACTCTATAGGTGTAAAGAGTTGAGAGTCCATCTCAGAGTAAAACGCAGCGATGTCTTCAATATCCTTATCGGTCAAATTAGAACTGAAGCCGACCATAATGGCATTGTTGCGAGCACCCGATCGATAGCTCTTCATCGCATGGACTAAGTAATCTCTGTATTGTCCGGAAATGATGGGAGTACCCACACCGACAACTGTATTGCCTTCACCGTGACAAGTCAGGCATAGTGCTGCCTTCTCTTTACCCGTTGCGGCATCACCTGCAAACGATGGGGCAGACGAAATAATTGCGAGAATCGCAATAAGTAGCTGAAACTTGAAAATTCTCTTTTTCATTGCACTTACTGTTTAACCAACTGTGAGAAATATTCGGCAATGTCCGAAATGTCCTGATCACTCATCTGCGCGATTTGGGCATGCATCGTACTGTGTTGACGATCTCCATCTCGATAGGCTTTCAGCGCAGCCTCCAGATAGTCGGCCTTCTGAGCTCCAAGCTTAGGCACCGTGTAGCCAGGATATGCATTTCGATAACCAGGCGAACTATGGCAGCCTGTGCAAGTGAAAGATTTGTCTCGACCTGCCTCTGGGTCAGCATGAGCAGTAAAACTCAGCGCTGCACTCAGACAGGCTATTCCAAGCAATATACGCTTGCAGAATTTCATAACAACCTTCTCTCCGCGTGAATAGATTGGATAACTGGAATATTCGGATTTAATCAGCACAGAACGTGTGAAAAAATGGAATTATATTGAACACCGTTATACCTGAGAGATCAATTTGACCAATTGTTGATGTGGTTGCACTGTTAAATACGTCAAGTAGTCCAAGTGGCTACAGAGGCATAAAATAAAAATCCCCGACAAACACTGAGTCAAATGACGTTGACTTTGTAGCGGCGAAATTATGAGTCTTTAGTCAATATAGTGAGTCCTTCGTATTGAGTTTGCGCAATCAACAGACGATCAAATGGGTCAGCATGATGCGGAGATAACACACCGGCAGTTTCTGCATGATCCCAAGTTACGGACAAAGGCAAATAGCCCGCGGCTTTCACATGCTCCAGAAGATTCTCACTTACTTTAAGTTTACCGAGTGCGCGCTTGATAGAGATTTCCCATATTGATGCAGCACTGACAATCGTCTCTTGGGCGTAGAGCAACACACTTCTGTCTTTCGGATTCAATCTTGGATCATCGCTCAATACCCGTAGCGGAATATGAGTGTCGACGAGCAGTCTCATTTAGATGGTTGCTTTGATTTGAACGCAAACATGAATTCCGGCGGGAGTTCATCGAAATCGTCCGTAATTTCAATTTTGCCCTTCATCGAACCAATCTTTGGTACAGTAGGGGTGTGTTGCACGGGGTGCAAAACCACAACAGGTTGACCATGACGTGTAATGGTCACCGATTCACCTGATTCTGCTTTGCGTATGATTTGACTGAATTTTGCCTTTGCTTGAGTGATTGAAATATTCATTATTCAATGAATTTTATGACTAAATTTACGATCATTTTATGCTGACTGCATGCTGAACTCGCGCTGAGTGACGCACCATGATAATTTCAGCTGTGAGATGTTCGACGCTGTATTTGAACCCAGCCACTTATCGCTAAATTTGTATGGTAAGTTAAGGCACGATGGTTTGATCTTTTCAGTAAAAATTGAGTGGATTCAAACCAACATTGACTCTGCAGCATTTCAGTTAAGGGATTTTGGTGCTAGATACCAAAATTATCTGCAAAGTCCTAACCTAATGAGACATCTATTTACGTTGAACTCGTTGGAAAGACACCAATTCTCTGCTTCTAGGAACTCTTATACTGATATGTTTCAAAGCACGGAGTTCAAACCAGATTCAGTCATCATTTTCTAATGGAAAATCCCTACCCAAGAAACCTGATCGGATATGGAGCCAATCCTCCGAATCCGAATTGGCCAAATAGTGCACGCATCGCGGTGCAGTTTGTTTTGAACTACGAGGAAGGTGGAGAAAACTCTATTCTGCATGGAGACCCGGCATCGGAAGCATTTCTATCTGAGATTGACGGGGCTGACGCCAGATCCGGTGTTCGACACATGAGTATGGAGTCAATATACGAATACGGCTCAAGGGCAGGTGTATGGCGACTGCTTCGAATATTCAATGAGTATCAAGTTCCGCTGACGATATTTGCAGTCGGCATGGCTGTTGAGCGAAATCCTGCAGTGATCGAAGAAATGGTAAGGCTAGGCTATGAGATTTGCAGTCACGGCTATCGATGGATTGATTATCAAAATGTACCGGAAGACATAGAGCGGGAGCACATCGACCTGGCGATCAAAGCCATCGAATCAGTGACTGGACAACGGCCACAAGGATGGTATACAGGCCGTACCAGCCCGAATACCCGACGACTGGTTGTTGAGGAAGGTGGATTTTTGTATGATGCAGATGACTACAGCGATGACCTCCCGTTTTGGGATTCTAGTCATGGGCGTCCCCATCTGGTAGTACCTTATACATTGGATGCCAACGATATGCGTTTCGCGACGCCACAGGGATTTAATTGCGGTGATCAATTTTTCACATACTTGAAGGATGCCTTTGATTTGCTGTATTCGGAAGGCAAACAATCGCCCAAAATGATGTCAGTCGGGTTGCACTGCAGGTTGGTGGGCCGTCCGGGAAGGGCTGCAAGCATCGCACGATTCCTTGAGTATATTTCTGGTAAAGATGATGTTTGGCTTTGCCGGCGTATCGACATAGCCAATCACTGGCACAAGTATTTTCAAGAGAATTAACTTCATTTAGTGAACTATGAATGCCAATATTAATCTGACAGGAATGGTCAATTTGGCTGAGCGAAGTTTGGGTGCTGAAGTACTATCGGCAACTGATGACTTTTTCGCAGAGAAAGAAAATCTGCTAAATCTGGAAGATCCGGTATTCATTGAGGGTAAGTTTACCGAGCGCGGAAAGTGGATGGACGGCTGGGAATCGCGCCGTCGGAGAATCCCTGGCCACGACAGCTGTGTCGTTCGCATATGCCGAGGTGTGATACATGCGATTAATATCGAAACCACTTACTTTACAGGCAATTTTCCGGAAAAGGCAATGGTTGAAGCCTGCGATAGTGATTCAAACCCCGATGAAACAACTGAGTGGACAGAAGTATTACCTGTTTCAAGTTTGAAAGGAGATTCGACGAATCTGTTCGAAATTTCCTCCGATGGCATCTGGAGTCACATTCGTTTGAATATTTACCCGGATGGCGGTGTCGCTCGCTTACGAGTTTACGGGAACGTACACAAGAATTGGGCTGAAGTCAGCGAGGATCAGGTTATTGATCTGGCAGCGACGATCAATGGCGGTGTCGCTCTGGCGTGCAGCGATATGCATTTTGGCAGGATGGAAAATCTGTTGAACCCGGGGCGAGCGGTGAATATGGGTGATGGCTGGGAAACAGCCAGACGAAGGGGCCCAGGGCACGATTGGGCAGTGATTCAGCTTGGTCGACCTGGTCATGTACAGGGTTTGGAACTTGATACACTGCACTTTAAGGGAAACTATCCGGCAACGTGTGCTGTTCGGGCGACCTATGCGCCAAGCGCGACAGTGAGTATGTTGACCGATTCGCAATATAACTGGGAGACCTTGATCGATCATGTTCCGATGAAAGCAGATTCGAATCACATTTTTGACTGTAGTAACAATACCATCGGTTTGATCAGTCATGTGATGCTTGAAATGCATCCGGACGGTGGTGTTGGCAGATTACGCGTACACGGTACAGCGACAGTCGAAATTCCCACTCAATTGAAACCACGGCCTTTGAGTGCCGATTCCTTCAAGCCCTACGGTGATGTGGTTGAACTTGAAGGGCGTCCATCACGACGAATCAATATGGGTCATGCAGACCGGTTTGAGTCTCTCGCAGAACTTGATCTGACAGAAGGCGGGGAACCTGCACTGAGTGTTTTTAAGGCAAGACCGATATCGTTGCCTTTTCATGTTACCTGTATGGAACGTCATCCCTCTAGCAGTCAGTTATTTATTCCGAAAGACGATGGCAGATTCTTAGTATTGGTAGCTGAAGGTGGGGGTGACTTCAATCCGACAAAGATGGAGTTGTTCATTTCCAATGGAAAACAGGGAATCAACTACCACCGAGGCGTGTGGCATCATTTTCTGATGGCAATTGAGAAGGAGCAGGAATTTGTCGTGATTGACCGGAGTAATCCAGATGAAAATACCGACGAAGTTGAACTCAATGCACCTTACCCTATAATCACTTCGTTCGAATGAGAACCAAGAATAACAACAGGCAGAATTTGGAGAAAAATTAATGGCCTATTCCACCAGTGACATTCGAAATGTTGTATTGCTCGGCCAAGCCGGCGCCGGGAAAACCACGCTGAGCGAAGCGCTATTATTCACATCAGGAACTATTCCCAGCAAGGGCGAGATTTCCCGCAAGAACACCGTCAGCGACCAGGACGTACTAGAGAAGCAGCATCAGCGTTCATTGACTTCGTCGATCCTTTCCTTTGATCACAATTCCACTCGCTTAAACGTAATCGACACGCCAGGTTATTCAGACTTTGTTGGCACGGCAATAAGTGCAATACATGCAGTTGAAACAGCAGTCATTGTGATCAACGCACAAAACGGCGTGGAAACCATGACAAGACGCTTCATCGAATGGGCAAGAGATTCGGGCGTCTGCGTATCCATCGTGGTCAACAAAATTGATGCGGTCGATGTTGAATTTGGCGAGGTGTATAGTGCAATTCAGGATGAATTTGGCTCCGAATGCCTTGCGGTCAACTTACCAGTTAACGGTGGTACAGCGGTTGTCGACTGTTTAACCGGTAAAGAAGGCGACAGCGATCTGGGTTCAGTCGAAGACGCACATGTTTCTATAGCAGATCAGATTGTTGAAGTTGATGACGAATTAATGGAAGAGTATCTGGAAACTGGTGAACTGCCGGAAGAGAGAATCGCACCGGTTTTCAAACAGGCGATGCTGGAAGGACATTTGATTCCTGTATTTTTCACATCTGCTGAAAAGGATATTGGCGTGACTGAATTTTTAGCTCAAGTTGCAGAACTTTTTGCCAATCCTACAGAAGGTCAATTGCCAGAATTCTTTCAGGACAACGATGGTGAAAAAGAACAATTGAGTATTTCTGCAGACCCTGACAAGTCCTTGGTGGGTCATGTATTCAAGATTGCATTTGACCCATTCATCGGAAAGCTTGGTGTATTTCGCGTTTACCAGGGACAGTTGAACAAGGATACACCGGTTTACATTGATGATGCCCGAAAGCCAGTCAAGTTTAGCAACCTTTATCAAATGATGGGCAAGCAGCACACTGATGTATCTGAAGCAATTGCGGGAGACATTCGAGGCATCGCAAAGATCGATGAAATCAATCAGAATAGTGTGCTATTGACAGAGGGTTCCGACAACGCGATTACCATGCAGAGTCTTCGCACACCGTTCCCGATGGTTGGCCTGGCGATCGGTTCAGCCAATCGGGGTGATGAGCAGAAAGTAGCGGAGGCGTTACAGAAGATTGCTGTCGAAGATCCTTGCATTGCATTATCCAGAAATCCAGCTGCAAATGAAACAATCATGCGAGGAATGGGAGACCTGCATTTACGTGTCGCACTTGAGAGAATGAAGGAAGTTTACAGCGTTGAGGTAACAACTTCCATACCTACGGTCGACTATAGAGAGACGGTGACTAAATTGGCCGAAGGTCACTGTCGGCACAAGAAGCAGACTGGCGGAGCGGGTCAGTTTGGTGAAGTGTATCTGCGCGTAGAGCCTTTGCCGCGAGGTGATGGATTTGAGTTTGTAGACAATGTTGTCGGGGGTGTTATTCCTTCTCAGTTTATTCCCGCGGTGGAGAAGGGGATCAGGCAGGTACTGACTGGCGGGGCGTTTGCTGGATTTCCCTTGCAAGATATTCGGGTAACGGTTTATGATGGTAAGCATCACTCGGTCGATTCAAAAGAAATTGCATTCATTACTGCAGGCAAAAAGGCTTTTATTGATGCAGTATCGAAAGCTGGACCCATTGTGCTTGAACCCATTGCTGATGTAACTGTAACGGTGCCGAGTGGAAATATGGGTGACATCGCTGGTGAACTTTCATCTAGACGGGGTCGAATTAGCGATACCGACTCACTGCCTTCTGGGGCAGTCAGTATTACAGGCGCGGCTCCACTCGCTGAAATGTCTGATTTTCAGGCCAGACTCAATGCAATATCGGGTGGAGAAGGAACCTTTGTGATGGAGTTTGGATCTTACGAACCTGCACCGATGGACATACAGAAAAAGCTTAGCGCGGAATTTCAACATCCAGAAGACGATTAAGCTGAAGAGTCGGATTGAAAATGGCTGACCCGGAAAATACTACCCCTGCTACATGCCCGGTTTCTGGTAAACCGGTGCCAAACCCCAGCACAGGCAGCGACTCAGGTGAGCAAAAAACGCTGGTACTGACTGGTGCGAGTCAGGGTATTGGTCACGCCACTGCAAAATTGTTTCAGGAGCATGGCTGGCGCGTCCTCACCTGTTCTAGGCGCGCCTTTACTAGTGCGTGTCCATGGCAGGAAGGTCCTGAAGACCACATTCAGATTGATCTCGGCGATCCGGATCATCGTTCAATTGGATTGGCTGAGCTTAAGAAGCGATTGGCCGGTGGCGCATTGCACGCACTGGTGAACAACGCAGGCATTTCACCCAAGGGTGAGGAAGGGGCACGGCTTGGTCCGACTGATACTGGTATGGCGACCTGGCGTTTGGTTTTTGAGGTGAACTTTTTTGCGCCAATTGTTTTAGCTCGGGGATTGATGGCCGAATTAATGAAAGGACGCGGCTCAATTGTTAATGTCACTTCAATCGCTGGTAGTCGGGTCCACCCGTTCGCGGGAACAGCCTACGCAACATCGAAAGCAGCGCTAGCCGCATTGACGCGCGAAATGGCATCAGATTTTGGTCGGAAGGGTATTCGAGTTAATGCCATTGCACCAGGCGAAATCGACACACCAATACTGTCCCCCGGCACATCAGATCTGGTACGGAGTATTCCCATGCACCGTCTAGGTACACCAGATGAAGTTGCGCAAACCATCTACTTTCTTTGCGCCAATAGTTCAAGTTACGTCACGGGATCTGAGATTCACATCAACGGCGGTGAGCACGTTTAAAGCACTCTAGAATGAGTGCGTGGTGTAACTGCACTTCGTCGACACATTCAGAAATTCACAACCTCGAAGCCGCGGCGTGCAGATTCGAAGTTAAGAGCTCAAGAGAGCTATGAATCGGGAGATGCCATCCGTGTAGATTTCTTTGTTATCGATAAAACCTTCCAGATGTGTGCCAGATAGTTCCAGGATTTGCTTTGTTCCAGGCGCGGCTTCAAAAAGACGTACAGAGTGGTGATATGGCACAATTTCATCATCAGGGCTGTGAATGAGTAAGGTGGGGCCAGAATACTGGGTGATTCTTTCAAGATTGTCGTATTTCCATCGAAGGAGCAAGTCAATCGGCAGCCAACCATAGATGTGCTTGGACATATCGGTTACCGAAGTAAATCCAGATTCCAGAATCAGTGCGGCTGGTTCGGTTTTTGTGGCAACCCAGCTTGCCATAGCGGTGCCGAGCGAGCGTCCGTGAAGCACGATTTTTTTCGGGGGGATGTTTCTGATTTCAGTCAGATAATTCCACAAGAATTCAGCGTCTTCGTATTGAGTCTGCTCAGTCAATCTGCCTTTGCTAGGTCCATAGCCACGGTAATCGTAAATAAACACTGAATAGCCCAGATCGTAAATCAGCCGGACCGCATCTAGCATGTACGATTTGTTTCCAGCATTTCCGGTGAATATCCAAAAAGTGTAATCGGAATTCGAGTTTGGGATATACCAAGCATGCAATCGAGCGTTATCAGGCGTAGTGAGGTAGAGATCCTCGAATTCCATGCCCTGACTCAGCGGATCACCCACTAACTGTTCGTAGGGGATATGAATGAGATGCTTTTGGAAGAAAAACATGAAGACGCAGATAGCGGCGTAGATCAATATTGCGCTTGAAACAACTACGCTCAGGATTTTCATCACAGACATGTTTGCTACAGTCAGGGTTCCGCTTTCCATTGAGGGGATTGGACTAGGTGATTTGCTGCAATTGCAAAATCAATATTTGTTCATTATTACCAATTTCGCTATTAGTTTGCAGTGCAATATCTGAATATAATGACTGGTTCTCAAATTTACGATTGCTCTGGCGACTGGCTTGAGCAATTTTCAGTATCTTAATTTTCCAAGAAATGACTTCTACTGACATATACGATAATCCGTCGGGCGACAATTTGAGAATTGCGTCCATTCACGATGTTGCTTTTCCGAGACAGGTGACGGAAGAGTTTCCAGTATCTGACAAGGCAGCTGAACTGGTACGTACCACTCGACGGTCGGTTCACAAAGTGCTTAATTCAGAGGACGATCGATTGATTGTTATCGTAGGTCCTTGCTCAATCCATAGTGCGGAAGCCGCGACCGAGTATGCGAACCGTTTGGCTGGCGTAAAATCCGAGCTGTCGAAAAATCTTTTGATCATCATGCGAGTTTATTTTGAAAAGCCTCGCACTACGATAGGTTGGAAAGGATTGATCAATGATCCAGATTTGAACGGATCATTCGATATCAACAAAGGGCTGCGGCTGGCACGTAGACTCATGCTGGAATTCAATAATCTTGGAGTACCAGCTGGTGTTGAGTTCTTGGACATTATCACACCGCAATATATCGGTGATCTTGTCAGTTGGGGTGCGATTGGCGCACGAACGACAGAAAGTCAGGTACATCGTCAGTTGGCATCAGGACTCTCCTGTCCGGTCGGACTTAAGAATGGAACTGACGGGAACATAAAAATTGCAGTTGATGGCGTACATGCCGCGTCTAAGTCACATCGATTTTTATCGATTACAACAGAGGGGCAAACTTCAATTTTTGAAACGAGTGGAAATACGGACTGCCACATTATTCTTCGGGGTGGTTATCAGCCAAACTACGATGCTGAGAGCGTACAAGAGGCGGCAGAACAGTTAGAAAGCAGAGGCTTGAAGCCGAACCTGATGATTGACTTTAGCCACGCAAATAGCTCCAAGAAGTATGAGCGACAGATGTTGGTAGGTGAAGATGTAGCCGGACAGATAGCTGGTGGCGATCAGCGCATCAAGGGTGTGATGATCGAGAGCCACCTCGTAGAGGGCAGGCAGGACCTGAAAGATGATGTGGCCCCTGTTTACGGACAGAGTATTACAGACGCGTGTATCGGTTGGGACAAAACGTATGAGCTTCTTCGAACTCTGAGTGATGCTGTTGCAAGCAGAAGAGAACACTTGCAAGCCGTGACCGCCTTTCGGTCAAAATCCGCTTAGTCTGATACTAAGGAAACATTCTGATGGTCGGAGCGTATCAGTCTGCCGAATTATTTCCATTATTTGTTTTCGATGCGAAGCAACGCGATGCACTGACGCGTGAGGCAGCTGGATTTCGCTCAATTTTGGCAGACTCACCCTCTGCAGCGAGTGCTGTAATGCTTGGGGGCGGCTACTTCACACCGCTTACCGGATTCATGAATAAGACGGATGCTTTGTCAGTGGCAGAATCCATGCGAACAAGTGATGGACTTTTCTGGCCTGTGCCCGTGTTGAATCGATTCGCTGACAATCCTCATGTTGATTCAGGGGACAGAATTGCAATTCTAGACCCGGAAGTGGACGGGAATCCTTTGCTTGCAGTACAAACCGTTGAGGCAGTGGAAGAATTAAAGGAGGATGAGTGTCAATTCATTGCCCAAAAAGTGTTTGGTACAAATGATGAAGAACACCCAGGTGTGCAAACCTTCTTGAATCAGGGCAGGTTCATTATTTCCGGCGATATTCAAGTTTTGAATTACAGCTACTTTGAGTCGGAGTTTCCTGAAACCTATATGACGGCTTATCAGATTAGGGATGAGATCAAACAAAAGGGATGGAACAAGGTCGTGGCATTTCAGACGCGAAATCCCATGCATCGCGCACATGAGGAGTTATGCAAAATTGCTCTGGACCGCACTCAGTCCGATGGAGTGGTGATTCACATGTTGCTTGGTAAACTCAAACCAGGTGATATACCGGCAAAAGTTCGCGATGATTCAATTCGAAAAATGGTTGATCTTTACTTCCCGGAGAACACAGTTATTATTTCGGGATACGGGTTTGACATGCTTTACGCAGGCCCTCGAGAGGCTGTTTTGCATGCCATCTTCCGTCAGAATTTAGGCGCTGCCTATATGATCGTGGGACGTGACCATGCGGGAGTAGGGGATTATTATGGCGCTTTTGACGCACAAGAAATATTTCGATCCGATGTGCCAGCTGGTACTTTGGAGATCGAAATTTTTGAAGCAGATCACACTGCCTGGTCAAATAAACTGAACCAGGTTGTTATGATGCGTGAAGCCCCGAATCATCAGAAAGAAGATTTTGTCCTGCTGTCAGGAACGCGGGTGCGAGAGATGCTGTCTGCCGGAGAAGATTTGCCACCGGAATTTTCCCGACCTGAAGTTGCGAAAATTCTTATGGATTACTACCAGACAGTTTGATTTGACCCTGACATGCTGAATGTAACTGACTCTGTCGGTTAAATTCAGAGTTGATGGAATCCCTCTTGAGTACTGATTCTCTCGGTTATGTCACAGGAATGCTTTGCTTGTACAGCATGATCGGGATGCCAGATTCAACCCGATAGATGCGGTTGCCATTTTCTGTGATCAGGCCTTCTTCAATGCTGTCTTCAACAACAGTGCCATCTTCATAGTGAACCTCACGTATTGAAATTTTGGAATTAATCTCATCAATTCTCTCTTTGGTGAGTGGGCTGAGTGACTGCTTGGTCAATGGGCAGCGAAGAATTTCAAGAAGCTTTGAATCAATCGACACGGTATGGACCTAAGTGACTTGTTTGGTTGCTATGCTAAGAGATTGTTCAATTATAAGCGTGGCAATTTGTTGTGATATCACCCTTGAAGAACTTTACATTAGAAGGTTTGCTTTAGAAGATCATCTACATTGACTGGCTGAAAGAAGAAACCTCGAATTCTCTAAATGGTTCCTACTATCGAGGTTTAGATAGCAACTTTTTATTCTGAATCATCAAGACATGGTCTAATGACTGAAATTTGCAGTATCAGTAAAGTTACGGCTGTATTGGATCGCATGTACTGCTCAAACTTTCACTGCCTATAAGGGAGAGAAATTTGAGTTTGCCATGGTTGATGACCAGCCACTGAAATCGTTGGGGACCTCACCTAAATTAAGTATCATTAGGCGCATTATTCTGATTTGGTTGCAACTCACACTGCTTCGTCCGTCGCTTTGGATTGAGTTTCCTCGAAAAGGAATTTTGCAGGCGTGAGTTTACTGTTCGCAATAGAGTCAATGCCAAATTAGCAAACGATCACTTCACAAAAGAGGAATTCTGTATGTTCTCATCAAGAACAATGCTATGCGCACTGACACTTGCATTAGTTGCGGTTGCACCACTCAGTTCAATTGCGCAGGAATCTGCACTGGAAACCCGGCAGGAACGTTTCAGTTATGGACTTGGTGTCCAGTACGGTGCACAAATTCTCATTAGTGCGCAGTCTACTCCAGTACCAGTGGACATTGACGCACTTTTGCTTGGAATTGTGGACTCGGTTAAACAGGATGGTGAGTTGAAGCTCACTGAACAAGAAATGCTAGATGCGTTTGCATCTGTTAGAGAGGAGATATCAGCTCAAGAAAACCAGATGAGAGAGGAGTCTGCAATGCAAGGTGATGAATTTCGAGCAAATTACGCAAAACAGGAAGATGTTATATCAACAGCAACAGGCATCCTGTACAAAGTTATGGAGGAAGGAGACGGTGTCTCGCCCAATATAGACAGTTCAGTGACCGTACACTATCGGGGGTCCTTGATTGATGGCACCGAATTCGACAGTTCCTATAGTCGAAATCAACCGACCACTTTTCCGCTAAATGCCGTCATTCGAGGTTGGCAGGAAGTACTTCAATTGATGCAAATCGGGTCCAAGTGGGAAGTTGTTTTTCCTCCTGAGCTAGCTTACGGCGCAGCTGGCGCACCACCTGCAATTCCACCGAATGCCACTCTGGTTTTTGAAATTGAACTTTTGGAAGTGCAATAGAGTAGATTTTTTCTGAATTTACGATGCTTAATCTGCGAGGCGCAGTTCTACTTTCATCGACTGAGGAGAACATCCCACGTTGGACTGAAGAGTTAAAGAAGAATGCTCCGGGTATTGACTTAAGGGTTTGGCCGGATGTTGGTCGGGAAGAGGATATAGAATTTGCGATCGTCGCCCGACCGCCTGCCGGAGATCTCGCACGATATACAAACTTGCGGGCAATTTTTTCGATGTGGGCCGGAGTCGCAGATTTGCTGGCTGATGAGAGCATCAGTCACCTTCCAATCTATCGCATGACCGACCCCGGTTTAACGATTGGCATCGTAATCTATGTTGTTCATCATGTAACCGGATTGCACATCCTGGCAGATGAATATAAACCTCGTTTGTGGGCGCATCCATTCCGTGTGGATAATCTGTCACCGGAGTGCTCCTGCGTCGGAATCTTAGGACTCGGTGTGCTTGGAACAGCGTGTGCAAATGCTCTGGTGAATTTGGGGTTTAAGGTGATTGGCTACAGCAATACTCGAAAAGAGATTCCTGGTGTTGAATCCTTTGCTGGTCAAGATGAGCTGAAAAACTTTCTTGAGCAGACTGACATATTGGTTTGTATTTTGCCGAATACAACGGAAACCCATAATTTTGTGAATCGAGAGACGCTCGCGTACTTACCGGTGGGCGCCAAAATTATCAATTGTGGACGAGGCGAATCGATTGATGACGATGCACTTTTGGAAGCTTTACGCTCAGGGCATATTAGCAAAGCAGTTCTGGACGTATTCCGTACCGAGCCATTGCCGCCTGAACATCCTTACTGGGAGGAACCCAATGTGCTGGTTACACCACACTGTGCCAGTAAACCCGATCCTGTGTCAGGTAGCGTCAGGATTCTTGAGAAAATTGAGAGTTTCTTGAAGAATGAACCGATTGAGGGGATGGTAGATCGAAATCGGGCTTATTGAGAGAGTCTTTCGTTATCTATTGAAGTAGCGTTCGAGAAAAGTATCGAAATCTGTATCATCAGATTCCTCGATTTTGCGCTGACGGTCAAAAGAATCCACAGCGACTGCATAGTAACGATCAATCACATTCTGTTCTAGACTAGTGGCAAGAATTGACTTCTTCGCTTGTTCAGCCAAGCGCAATGCATAATCAAAGAATGGTTCTTTGTTGGCTTTCAGTGCTGCAATAATTTTTGCAGATGGTGTGAGTCTGGCATCTTCTATTTTTGCTCGCTGTTCATTCAGTGCTTCATTGAAGTAATTCACACCAAGCGTACTGTCAAACACCGTCGCAATTTCCTCCATGCGGTCCAACAGATCGTTTCCCCAGGCTCTCGGTGAGATCGTCTTTCCGTCGCGTTGGAGTTTCAAGTCAGGTGCTCGCCCATTCAGCACAACAGCATCTTTGTTTTCTGCGATAACTTCCTGCTGAGACGCAGACATCGGTTCTACGGGATTTAGCAGGCAGAAGGTGAGGAAAAGATCCATGAATCTTGCCTGATTTTCTGAAATCCCAATAGGGCTGAATGGATCGAGGTCCAAGCAGCGTACCTCAAGATATTCAACCCCCCGGTCCCGAAGAGCAGCCGTTGGTTTTTCTTGGGGTCTGATTGTGCGTTTTGGACGAATTACCGAGTAATATTCGTTTTCAATCTGTAGCAGGTTAGCATTGAGTTGCAAATATGTGCCGTTTCTTTTGACGCCAATATCCTGGTAAGGACGATAGGGACTGTTAATGACACCGGACAGTGTCTGGATATAGCCATCCACAGAGTTGTGATCAATTCTGATTTCAGATTGAACTGGGTTTCGATATCCAAAATTGCTCATCCTTAGCGAAGTTGCGTATTGCCCATAAAGTGTGTGGGAGTCAGAACTGGATAGATTTTCTGGTCGTAAGTCGCTGAAAAATGATCGACATGCAGCGGGTGATGCACCAAATAGGTAGAACAATAACCAGCAGTGATGATGGAAATTGCGAGTTCCTGCCATGTATGCATTGGAAACCGCATCAGGGTCGGATTCAGTCGCTTCGATGCCTAACACTTCCCAGAATGTACCGGGAACAGAAAAGTTGTAATGAAGTCCAGCGATAACTTGCATTTTCCTGCCGTAACGGACCCCGAGACCGCGACGATAAACATGCTTCATTTGACCAATATTTGAAGTGCCAAATTGGGCGATTGGTATGGAATCTTCATCGCTCAGTAGACACGGTAAGCTGTTGACCCAGAGCATCTCATTATCGATATGGTGATAGACAATCTTATGCAACTCTGTTAGGTGCTGAAGCATCTCGGGGATCGAAGTAAACACCGGCGTCACCAATTCGAGTAAAACTTCAGAATAATCGGTGGTGATGTATGGGTGAGTAAGTGTTGATCCCAACGCCCTTGGATGAGGAGTCTCTGCCAATCGTCCGTCTGGATCAATCCGCAGACTTTCTTTTTCTATTCCTCGTTTGATTTCTGGAATAATACTTGCTGCGCCGTCCGACAGCCTGACTAGCCGATTTTCGAAACTCATGAATGCTCACCCAATTTGAGACGACAGTGCAACGATATAATTATTGAAAGGGAAGGGACTATAGAGTTAGTCGAGGATTAGTTCAAGTGAATTCTATCAATTAGCTATGCAAGCAATTGATAAATATAGGAATTAAGAGAGGAAAAAAATTGACAGATAAAGTGAACCAACAGATTCATACTTCGACTGGAGTTACACAGTTAGCCAAAGCCAGCTAATGTGAATTGAAGTAATCTGAGGAATTTTCATGCTGTCTTGGATGGTTATATTGCGCCGGGAATTGGCGGACTATTTTTATACACCGATTGCCTATATTTTTCTGATCATTTTTCTTACATTAAGTGGAGTGTTAACATTCTACGTGGGTGAATTTTTTCAGTTTGAACAAGCTGAGTTAACTGCATTTTTCAGTTTTATTCCGTGGCTTTTTTTGGTGTTGGCACCTGCGCTGGGCATGCGGTTGTGGGCGGAGGAAAGAAAGACCGGTACGATTCAAACCCTACTCACTTTACCAGTCAGCACGTTCTCTGTGGTGTTTGGAAAGTTTGTTGCAGCGTGGGTATTCACTGCTTTCGCATTGGTACTTACCACACCAATCTGGCTGACGGTCAATTATCTCGGTTATCCAGACAACGGTGCGATTGTCGCTGGATATGTTGGGAGTTTATTTTTAGCCGGAGGATATTTGTCGATCAGTTGCTTTGCATCAGCGCTGAGTCAAAACCAGGTTGTTGCGTTTGTATTGGGTATTGTTATCGGGCTTTTTTTCACAATAGGTGAAGTTACGCTGATTCAGGATGTTTTAACTCCTGTATTGCCAATTCCTTTACTGGAAGCCATTGCGGGGTTGAGCTTTCTTGGTCATTTCAACCAGATGGCGAAAGGCGTTATCTCTTTGTCAGATGTGGTCTTTTTTGTCTCTGTTGCAGCTTTGTTCCTTTACTTGAATGGGTTAGTGGTAACAGTAAAGAAAAAACAGCCAACAAGTTAGTGCGAAGCAACCTCAAAAAACGGTGGGGTCTGTCGGTTGAATGAGTCCTGCACCATCTACGACAGCACTTCCTTACAGTAAAAAAAACGCTCCATCTGCCAAATCATGCAGTAGTTCAGCCCACTATAATTTGCGACAATATTTCGATTTTTTCAAGGAGTGAGATTAGTTAACAGGAGTGTAATTTTGAATTCTAAACAAGAAGTCAATCCTTTATTGCAAAGCGTTGACCAACCAATGGAACCCATAGCAATAGTGGGTATGGCATGCCGGTTCCCCGGTAGCGACGGACTTTCCAGCTTTTGGCAGCAACTGGTCGAAGGAAAGAACGCGGTGGTCGAAGGCCCCGCTGGTTCAATTGTTGGACGTTGGGGGCCACAATTTCCAGCATTTTTTGCCCAAAACGAAGCCATTCGTTTCGGCGCTTTCATCGAAGACATCGATCTGTTCGACGCTGAGTTCTTTAAGATGTCTCCAATTGAAGCTCAGATGTTGGATCCTCAGCAACGCCTGATGCTGGAGACGAGTTGGCGGGCTTTTGAAGATGCGGCTATAGACCCTGAAGCTCTTAAGGGTAGCCGTACCGGTGTCTACGCAGGCATCAGTGGCATGGACTATAAGGAGATTACCGTCAACTCACCCGAGACTGACAATCCCGCCGGTGGTCTTTACGCAGTAACCGGTACTGCCCTGAATACCGCAATCGGCCGAGTTTCTTATGCTTTTGGACTGGAAGGGCCGTCTATGGCGATCGATACAGCCTGCTCTTCTTCCTTGGTTGCCATCCATTTGGCAGTGGGCGGTTTGCAGCGCCGCGAAATGGACCTCGCTCTTGCTGGTGGTGTTCATATTTATCTCACCGGACGTCCGGTGGAGTTGCGGGCTAATGCGGGGATGGTTTCTCCCACGGGGCAGTGTAGAACTTTCGATGCCTCGGCAGACGGCTTTGTATGTGGTGAAGGTTGCGGCCTAGTGGTTCTAAAGAGACTCAGCGAAGCACAAGCCGATGGTGACCGCATCTGGGCTGTCATTCGTGGTACCTCGGTCAATCAGGACGGAGCCAGTCAAGGTCTCACGGTACCTAGCGGACCCTCTCAGGAACGGGCCATGGTAGATGCCCTCTCGATTGCGGGAATTCCGCCGTCAGAAGTTGACTATCTAGAAGCCCACGGCACCGGTACGGTAGTCGGCGACCCAATCGAAGTAAATGCCGCCGCAGCGGTATACGGACTCGAACGCAAAGCAGAGCGACCGCTTCTAATCGGCTCCGTCAAAACCAACATTGGACACCTGGGGCCAGCTGCTGGAGTTGCTGGCTTGATCAAAGCCGTTATGGCAATGAAGGAAAGAGTCATTCCGCGGAATTTGAACTTCAGTAATCCCAACCCCAATTTAGACTGGGATCGACTGCCTGTGAAAGTGACCGATCAATTAATGGACTGGCCTCGTTTAAATGGTAGACTCCCTCTCGCCGGTGTCAATTCATTTGGCTGGTCTGGCACGAATGCTCATCTTCTAGTGGAAAGTTATGATACGACAGAAGCTGAACTTGATAATTCACAAAAATTGTCGTTCTCGGGAGCTGCCCGTACAATCTCTCATCATTCCCTTACTACGAAATGTTCAGGAAAACGGGAATCTCGTTTCCTTCCCTTATCCGCTAGATCTCAAAAAGCACTGCTTCAAACAGCATCACGTTATTTGTCTTGGCTGGATGGACAGAAGCAGGTGTTTCCACCCAATTTGACAGCCGCTGACAGCGTTCTCGCCGATATGGCATGGACTGCTGCAATCGGGAGAACGCATTTCGCCCATCGCGCTGGTTTGGTGTTTAGTAACACTGCAGAATTGAAAGAAAGTCTTTCGGATCTGGCTCAGACAGAGGTTCTGAATGACGTACCAGTAAAAGATCGCGGGAAGATGGTTGCCTTTGTCTTCACTGGGCAGGCAAGCCAATGGGTTGGTATGAGTCAGACCCTGTATGAGCGAGAACCCGTGTTTCGCTCGATTCTGGATCGCTGTAATCAGTTAATCATGAAAGAGCGTGGCGTCTCATTGCTGGACGTGATGTTTGGGCAGGGTGATACATACGGACTTCTGGATGAGGCTGCCTGGACTCAGCCCGCTATTTATTCTTTGGAGTGCGCTCTCGTGGCACTCTGGGAGAGTATCGGTGTTAAACCGGATGTTGTGATTGGCCACAGCCTTGGTGAAATTGCAGCTGCGCAGACTGCAGGTGCATTTACCCTGGAAGAAGGTTTGCGATACGCCTCAGCCCGTGGCACGCTCATGGGTACTACACGCAGTGATGGTGCAATGGTTGCCTTTTTCGCCTCCAATTCTCGTGTTGCTTCTGTTGTGAATGAACTCAACTCTTCTTCAGTCGGTTCTGAATTGAGCGTTGCGGTAGACAACGGATTGCAACAAGTCGTGAGCGGTGCGGAGAAGGATCTGAATTTGCTGATAGAACACTTTGAGGCTGAAGGTACCAAGGTGGTCCGATTGAAACGTAGTCCGGCTTACCACAGTGCTTTGGTAGAACCCGTTCTGGATGATCTCGAGACTCAAATTAATGAAATAGTTCCTACTCCGACACCACCCTCATTACCGCTGATTAGCAACATCACCGGCCAGTTGCTGAGTAAAGGCGAAAAAATGGATGCAAATTACTGGCGACGGCATGCGCGCAATCCCGTAGCCTTTCATCAGAGCATAGAAACATTGGCTGAAATGGGTGTGGATGTGGTCATAGAGATCGGCCCTCACGCCGTCCTTGGTCCGGTCGTTTCAATGAATTGGCCTGAAGCAGCGTCATCCCTGACACCGAAGATCATTCACAGCCTGGTACGTCCCTCAAAAGATGCTGAAGAACAAACGTTTGATACCAGCGGAGGGTTTACAACGGCAGTGGCTGAAGCGTACGAGGCAGGAATTGACATTAGTTTCGAGAGTCTATTCGCAGGTGAAACTCGTCGACGAATTTCACTTCCTGGCTATCCGTTCCAACGCACTCAGCATTGGGTACCAGTTTCAAGGCGCCGTCGACAGGACGAAGGGCATCCATTGCTTGGAGTTCGGCATGAATCGCCACGAGGCGAAACTATGTATGAGACGGATATTTACGCCTCAGACCCAGCTTGGATGGTGGATCACCTGGTTTATGAACAAGTAGTCGCACCTGGTGGGCTCTATGGTGCTATGGCAGTTTCAGCAGCATTTGCAGATGGGGCTGGCCCGGCATTTGTGGAAGAAATGCAAATGTACAGCGCACTGATGTTCGAAGAAGAAACAGACAGTACTGGACGAAAACTTCAATTGATTCTGGACGCTTCAGATGACAACTCGTCACGCCGTTTTGAAATTTTCAGCAAGGGTGAATCAGAGGAAGGATGGCTCCGTCACGCCGAAGGTAGAATTCGCGCAGGCAAAAATCATTCAAGTTCGTTGCAGCACGTCGATCTCAATGCGATCAAGGCTGATCTGACTCGTCAGAGTACAGCTGATTTCTATGAAATGCGATCAGCTGACAAAATTTATTTAGGCCCTTTCTACCATACGATGAAAGCAGTTTGGGCCAGGGAAGGCGAAGCCGTAGGAGAACTCGTACTTCAAGAATCGGTTGACGCAACCGGAATGGAAATGCATCCCTTACTCCTTGATGGCTGCTTTCAGGTACTGTCGATGGGACGTTATCTGACCGGAGTCGAGCATGGCGCAGTCTACATGCCTTTTGGATGGGAACAGTTGTGGATTTCGGGCCCCATGCCGGGGCGGGTGATTTGTCACGCTGTTTTGAGAGACTATGCCTCTGTCATTGAACTGGAGAAGAATTCGGGTGCCCCACCTGAAGTTCTGACCGGTGATCTAAAGTTTTATTCACCGGATGGTTATCAAATTGGTGGATTACAAGGATTCACGGTCAAGCGAGCGACTCAAACAGCTCTTCTGTCCGCGCACACCAAACGCGATGATCTGCTCTACGAGGTTGTCTGGCGAAACAAGACTTTAAGCAGTAACAGAAGTGCTCAGGGTGTTTTGACTGATCCTGTAATACTGGCAACCCAGGTACAGCCATTAGTGGATCATCTTGCAGAAGAGGGAGTCGAAATTTCTGACAGGATAGCTTTCATGAATGATGTCGAGCGCTTGTCGGGAGTATATGTTCTTCAAGCGCTTGAACGAATGGGATGGATGCGCGAGGCTGGTGTAACAATTCGAGCGGATGGTTTGCATCATCATTTGAAGGTTATCGAAGAACACCGCAGTCTGCTTCGACGCACTTTGAACATTTTGTCTGAAGCAGGAATCTTGACACCATCTGGTGAAAATTTCATCGTTCAGGTCGGTGCAGAAGATCCGCTTCCCGATGAATTTGTGTCAGAGCCCGAAACCCTTGTTGATCAGTTCACCGAAAAATATCCGCATGGAATAAACGAACTCATGCTTCTCCACCGCTGTGGTTCAGCCCTTGCGGAAGTGCTTCAGGGTCGAATTGAACCACTCTCCCTACTGTTTCCAGAAGACGGAGGCGGTGCGACAGAACATTACATACATTCTCCTTTCTCGCATGCCAGAAACAGAATGCTGGGAGATGCCATTGCAGTCATAGTGGCCGATCTTCCCGCAGATCGAAACTTAAGAGTATTGGAAGTCGGGGCCGGAACGGGCGCTTCGACTGAATACATTCTTTCTAACCTTCCCGAAGGAAGATTCAGTTTCACTTTTACCGATATATCTGCCGGTTTTTTCGATCCGGCTGAAAAGCGTTTTGCCAATTTCGAAGAATTTATCGAATTCAAGCCCCTGAACATCGAAGTCAAACCGTCAGATCAGGGATTTGAACCCCATAGCTACGACCTCGTTATTGCTGCTAATGTACTTCATGCTACCCGCGATCTGGGCGAGACTCTCGAAAACTGCAGAGAACTCTTGGTACCATCCGGCCAGCTGATTGCGATGGAGGAAATAAAGCGTCGTGCCTGGCAGGACTTGACCTTTGGACTTTTAGATGGATGGTGGCGATTTTCTGATTCTTATCGAACTGACCATGCCCTAGCCGACAAGGCGCTATGGCTGAAAGTTCTGACTGACACCGGATATGGTGAGATTGAGTTTATTGGAGATGGAGGAGTCACAGCTGACCAATCCCTGTCATCAGTACTCATCATCGCAAAGGGACCGAAGGAAGTAACGTCGTCACCTGGTGTTTGGGTGATTGCAGCCGATGCAAACGGTACTGCAGAAAAAATTGCAACTGAATTGACACGGCGAAACCAAAGAGTAATTTTCGCCAATGATGAAGCAGCGATTGAAGGGGATTCTGACCAAAAATCAGCAATGATTCCTACAGCACTTGAACCGACAAAAAGAGAATCCTGGCGGTCTTTGCTGGAAAATCTGCCTACAGACATACCACTTCGAGGAATAGTGCATCTTATGGCGCTTGATGGACATGGTACTACCGCCAGCGTCCAGCAAATGACAAAGGATGTAACACGGGGCACATCCACCGCATTGGCACTCACTCAGGGCATTGCTGACGCTAACGCCATACCAAATGATGGTGTCTGGTTCGTAACACGAGGTGCGCAAACGCTGGAACAAGACAGTATTAATCGAACGAGTGGGGAGCTTGCCGGAGCAACCTTATGGGGTTTCAGCAAAGTTATGGCATTGGAAGCCCCGCATTTACAGCCCAGAATGATTGACCTTGATCCTGACCCGAACGCTGATTCAGATTCTAGCCTTGTTAATGAACTTCTGTTTTCGGATGTTGAAAGCTACATCGCCTTTCGAGAGGATGCCCGGTATACCGCCCGAATGATTCGATTCGGTAGCGACAGTGCGAGACTCGACCTGCCAGATGATTCAGAGTGGTGTATCAGTCCTAACGTTCCCGACAACAGCTCAGCGACTTTCCAGGTGAAGTCACAGCCAAGAAACAGCATACAGAGCGGCGAGGTTCGAATCGCAGTTGATGCCGCTGAACTCAATTTTGCCGACCTGCTCATCAGTCTGGGTGCGGTTGAAAACAGAAAGGAAATTGGCCGTGAGATGTATGGGCGTGTGTTAGAGGTCGCCGAAGATGTGGAAGGTATTTCTATCGGCCAATCGGTTGTTGGAATGGGATTCGGTTCGTTCGCACCAGAAATGACTACTCCCGCAGCCTTGGTGTCTCCTGTACCTAGCGGGTATACGTCGACAGATCTTGCTACCTTACCGACCAACTTTGTAACAGCTGAACTGGCATTTGAACTTACAAAGCTCAAAGCCGGCGAGAGAGTACTAATTCACTCGGGTGCTGGGGGAGTCGGATTTGCAGCCATTCAGATGGCGCTAAACACTGGTGCCGAAGTATTTGCGACTGCCAGCTCCCCGAAACATGCATATCTCAGTTCGTTGGGAGTGAAACATATATTCAACAGCCGTACAACTGAATTTGGAGGTGAGATTCTCAAAACCACCGGTGGAGAGGGTGTTGATGTACTGTTGAACAGCCTCACAGGAGAAGGCTTTGTGGAGGCTAATTTGTCCTGCCTAAGTACAGGTGGTCGCATGGTAGAGATTGCGAAACGAGACATCTGGAGTGAAGAACAAATGGGCGAATATCGACCAGATGTTGAGTACTTCATTCTAGATTTGGATGCAATCAAGTCTGATGATCCGGTCCGCGCAGGTGCTTCACTTTCACGCGTGATCTCACAGCTTTCTTCTGGAGAGTTGACTCCGATTCCGCATTCTGTATGGCCGCTGTCCGAGATGCATGCGGCAATGCAGATCATGCGCGATGCCAGACACACCGGTAAAGTCGTGTTTAGGATGCCTCCTCTCGTCAGAGGCAACATCAGAGAAAATCGCACGATCCTGGTAACCGGGGGAATGGGTGGGCTTGGCTGTGCAGTTGCTCAATGGCTGGCTGATCACGGTGCAGGAACCATTGTGCTGAACGGGCGACGAGATCCTGACTCTGATGCCAATGAAGTGATTCAGAATCTCCGGGATAGTGGCATTGATGTTCGGGTGGAAGTAGCAGATATTACGGATTTTGCGGCTGTTGACGCTTTGCTGGCAAAAATTGATGCAGACATGCCACCCCTAGGTGGTGTTGTACACTGTGTCGGTGTTCTCTCCGATGGCGCTATTGAGAATCAAACATGGAATCGGTTTGAGAAAGTCTTGTGGCCCAAAGTGCTGGGTGCCTGGCATCTTCATCAGGCTACTAAAACAAAAGACCTCGAATTATTTGTCTTGTTTTCCAGTGTGACCGGAGTTGTCGGCAACCCCGGTCAGTCCAACCATGCTGCCGCCAATGCTTTCCTAGACCAGCTTGCTGCACATAGACGTGCTCTGGGTCTTCCCGGTCAGTCGATCGCTTGGGGAGCATGGTCTGGAATCGGCGAAGCGGAGGAGCAGAGGCAAAGGGTTGAACAGCAGCTCGCACAGGTCGGTACAGGTTGGTTGACTCCGCAGCAGGGGATGAATGCCTTTGACTGGATCGTGAAGCAGGATGTTACTACATCTACAGTTTACCAGGTTGACTGGAACACCGTGAGAGGGGAGCTAAAATTCGGTTCCCAATTCTTTGAAGAATTTTTCGTAAAAGAAAATCTGCCGACTAAGAAACCCAAAGAAACCACGGTTCCAGATGGCCTGATATCTCAGCTTCGCAGTACACCAGAGGTGGCACGACAAAGTCTTCTGGAAACCTTTGTTCAACAGGAAATACAGGCGGTGTTAAGGCTGTCATCGCCACCTTCGCCAACGGTCAGCTTTTTTGATTTGGGAATGGACTCCTTAATGGCGGTAGAGTTGCGGAATCGACTGAACCGCGCTCTTGAAAGTGAATTTACAACTTCGAATACGGTGGTATTTGACTATCCAGATGTCTCTTCTTTGGCTCGCCATTTGGAAATTGGACTCAAAAATGTCACCACAACTGACAAACCTCTAGAGGAACCCGCACCAAAACTTCGACAACCGAGACCTCAGAAAACACAGGAAGATGGTATTGCGATCGTGGGAATGGCGTGCCGCTTTCCTGGTGCCCCTGATTTGTCGGCCTTTTGGCGTCAAATGGAATCAGGTGAATGCGCAGTTATGGAAGGACGGCGCGACCCTGGTTCATGGGATGGCATTTTAGGAGACCCAGAATCCGAGTCGGCACTTCATCGCTTTGGCGGTTTTGTGGACGAACTGGATAGGTTCGATGCTAAGTTCTTTGATGTCCGTCCTATCGAAGCACGTGGAATGGATCCCCAGCAGAGGATGCTATTGGAAACCAGCTGGCAGGCACTTGAAGATGCAGGTATGGATCCCGCTTGTCTGAAGGGAAGCCGTACCGGCGTATTTTTCGGCATTTCCAAAAGTGAATATCAACACCTGTTGGATACTAAAAGTGGCCAGAACAGTACTTACGGAAATTTAATCGGTATGGCTCTGGGTCGCATATCTTTCATATATGGAATTGAAGGGCCGGTAATGCCAGTGGAGCTTGCTTGTGCGTCCTCACTAGTTTCTGTTCATAACGCCGTCGTGAGCTTGAAGTCTGGTGAGACAGATATGGCCATCGCAGGTGGTGTGAACGCCATTCTTTCGTTAGATACAACCAATAGGATGAACGATATTGGTATGTTGTCACCCACAGGAAGATGTTGGTCTTTTGATTCTGCTGCGGACGGTTATGTGCGTAGTGAGGGTTGTGGAACAGTAATCTTGAAGCGATTGGCGGATGCTGAGTCGGACGGAGACAGAATTTGGGGAGTTATTCGCGGATCAGCAACGAATCAGAACGGTGCAAGCGGAAATTTTGTGATGCCCAACGGACCTGCGCAACAGCGGGTAATCGAAGAAGCGCTGTTTAATGCAAACCTTGAGCCTTCACAAATTGATTTTCTCGAAACTCATGCCAACGGTTCGGATATGGGCGATGCTATAGAGATTCACTCGGCGGCAGAAGTCTATGGGCGTGAACGTACTGCGGAACACCCGCTATTGCTGGGGGCAGTGAAAACCAACATAGGACACCTTGAGTCAGCCGCAGGAATTGCCGGGTTGATCAAGGTACTGCTAGCGATGAACCATGGAACGATACCAAAGAATATTGAATTCAATGACCCGAATCCTAATATTGACTGGGATAGGCTTCCGGTTCAGGTCGTGACGGAATTGACGCCTTGGCCAGAAAATTCCGGTAGCCCACCGTGTGCAGGGGTCAGCGGATTCTCATTGACAGGGACAAACGCACATGTCGTCGTGGAAGGGTATGAGCCGCTTGATGCAGAGTTTAAAAACGGGGTGAAACCCGAATCCCCTGTCGGTTCTGCGCAGTCAGTCACTGTTACGTTACAACACTCAGAGCATTCTTCGACGGAGATTTTTGTTCCGAGGCGGATGCGCATGCTGCCAATTTCGGGTAAGTCAAAAGAAGCGCTCCAAGAACTGGTGAACAAATATCTCAATTGGCTCGATGAGTTGAAAACGGATCTTTCAGACACTGAATCCTCGCTGCGTCTGTTATCGGATATAGCCTGGACAGCCGGTGTAGGTCGGAGTCATTTTGAGCATCGCGCTGGCATTACCTTTGAAGATGCCAAATCATTGCGAGAAGGCTTGAGGAAACTCGCCCAGTCTGATGAGAGCGAGAGGTTGCACAAGCCCTTGAGAGTGGCTTTTGCTTATGCGGGTGAGGTAAATTGTCAGTCTGGATTAGTGAAAGATCTTTATGACAGCGAGCCAGTAGCACGAGCGGTTCTGGACAAGTGTGATCAGGAATTTCAGAAGGAAAGTGGCACTTCTTTACTGGACGGGATACTTGAAAGGAACGGAAGTGCCGAAAACTCGGCGTGGTCACTAGCTTTGGAATTTGCTTTCCAAAGTTCTCTGACGGCACTTTGGTCGAGTATCGGTGTCCAACCTCATGTGGTCTTGGGTGTCGGAGCTGGGGAGATAGCGGCGGCACACGCAGCGGGTGTGTTTACTTTGGCAGATGGTATGCGTCTTGCTATTCGGTACGGTGCTTTGATGGAAAAAGGTTTCCAAGGGATTGAAGCGGAGAGTGCGACAGATGAGCTGGAATCAGTACTCGAAGAGATTGTCACGAATCTACCTACGATCACATTCATCAGTCAGGTGACAGGACAAGCCTTAAGTCAAGGCGAGACATTAAATGCGACATATTGGCGTAATCGGGCACATGATGAATCAGCGAGTGAACAGTGTGCGAAATCACTTGCGGATTCAAACGTTAACACCGTGATCGAAATCGGAACTGGGGCTTCGCACTTCCTGAATGCACCCTCAACCACCAAGGAATCAGCGAGCGAAGGTGAAGTGAAGGTAAACAGTTGTGAAATTCCAAAGATTCTGTCAAGCCTTAATCAATCTTCGAAAACCCAGTGTCAGTTCGTGGATTTGGTAACCGAGGCTTATGAGGCCGGATTCTCGCTAGATTTTTCCGGGCTGTTTGTTGGGGAGAAGAGACGTCGAATTTCACTACCGAGCTACCCTTTCCAGAGAAAGCGTTTCTGGTTTGACGATTAGTTACAGGTCGAGATAGGGAGACTTGCGAGGGTAATAACGCAAAGATCAAAGTAGGGGCGTAAGTCGATCCAGGGTGTCATAAACTCAGATTTGCAAACCTGAATTTTCGCGCATGGGTGTGGAAGGAGAACATTTGATCACGCCGGTCTTATTGTGCACATCGATCGAATCAAATTGATTAGTGCTATTTGCCTAATCAGCGCAAATTCGGTGAAAATTGGTATACATACCTCAATTGAAACTAGTAATGTTAGTTTTTGTTATTGTGTGTATTTCACTTCAATAAAACCAAAGGTTTGGAGTTAAAATATCATTTTTTTACAACTCAACTTATGGGAGATTACTGACTATGGCTTCAGTTGAAGATCGTGTAGCAGGTTTGCTAGACAAACATCTGGGAATTTCTGACCGTGCCATGCTAGATGCAAGCGTTGGCGAACTTGGCGTAAACTCTGTAGATGCAGTGAATTTCTTGAAAACTGTCAATCAAGAATTCGGTGTTGATATCAGTGCGGAAGATGCCGCAGGGTTTGGGCGACTCAGGGACTTGATTAACCACCTTGGTGGTTGAGGGTTCCTAACGACTTGATTTGACCCATTGAAGGTTTTGTGACAACCGCCGCTTTTGTCAGTTGTCGAATAAAAATCTACCCGCCGGGACTGACCTTTTCGGGTTAGTCCCGGTTTTTCAGTTTGACGCTTCCCCAGTGCTCTGAAAAATCTGCTTCATGCCCGCCAATCTCATTGCATCCGGCTTTCATACGTTCCATAAAGTGGATGATATATTTGTCGCACATGTAGACCTGTCACCTCATGAGAAACGCGAGAAATACGCCTTTTCCTGGCTTGATAAACAAGAACAGGACCGATGGGCCAGGTACCGCTACGATCGACCCAAACGAGAATTTGTACTGTGTCGTGCCACATTACGATACCTTCTCTGCTCCACACTCGGCTTTGAAAATAAAAATCTTTCCTTTGACACCTTAGAGCATGGTAAACCATTCGGACTGGTCAATGGGAAACTGGCACCAGTCAGTTTCAACGTGAGCCATAGCGGTAAACACGGATTGATTGCCATTGGGCCGAAGGGAATGCTCGGAATAGATGTGGAGGAACGCGCTGCCCGCGTTAACTTCGACTTGATGATTAGGACCGTTTACGGACCGAATGAACAAGCCGACTTTGAATTGTTGGGAGAATCTGATAGACGACGCTTGTTTTTCAAGCTTTGGACGCTCAAAGAGTCTTTAATTAAAGCTCTCGGTACTGGGTTTTCTTTGGACCCGGCCCGATTCGAGATTCCACGATCCATACGACATGACGCGAAAACGGAATATTTTCGCTTTGCTCACTTGCCAAACACTATTTGGAAACTTGAAAATCTGGAAAATGACAATTTCGCTGCTGCCCTAGCGTATGAACAAATTTAAGTACTCACTTGAGAAATAAACGGGAAGGCACGATGAAGGTTGACAGTTTTACTTGGGATTTACCAGCACCACGCTCAGTCCATGACGTTCAAATGGAAGATGGCACTGTCGTCAAGTTACGACGCCATGGAAACCCAGCAGGTACGAGACTGGTTCTGAACCACGGCAATGGCCTTGCTATCGATCTTTACTACCCATTCTGGTCGTTGTTTACAGACGAATTCGACCTCTTTGTTTATGATTTGAGAAACCATGGCTGGAACACAATCGGTTCTCAAAATGAACACAATCTACTCTCTTTTGTCAAGGACCACGACCGAATTCTTGAAGTAATTGACGAAGAATTTGGGGAAAAGCCAAAAATTGGCTTATTTCATTCAATCGCGGCGCTGTCTTCACTGCTATCGAATAATCATGAGAAAGGCTTGGCTGCTCGAATACTGTTTGATCCACCCATCGTTATTCCAGATGATTGCGCCGAAGAATATGACAAGGCAGCAAGACGCAGTACAGAGATAATCCAGCGTCGTGCGGAAAGGTTCAACTCCATAGAGGAATGTGTTGACATTTTCCATTACATGCCTATTTTTGGACGGGTGGTGCCTGGTGTCATTAATCTCTTTGCCAGAACAACGTTTCGGAAATCTGAAGACAAGGGGTACTACGAACTTAGGTGTCCGCGCGAGTACGAAGCGCAAGTGATGTATTACGCTAGAATTTTCACACTCTGGGTTGATTTGGACAAGATACCTACTCCAGTGAAAGTCATCGGTGCCGATCCTACCTTACCCTATTCATTCCTGCCTACTTACAATCTAGGTCAAATTGCCGCTGTGGATTATGACTTTCTGCCTGATACAACACACTTTCTTCAACTTGAACAACCGGAGGAGTGTAAGGCGATGGTCCTGGAATTTCTCGAAAGCCACAACCTCCTGCACTGAGGATTTCACAACCGAGGCTGGGAAAACAGCGGCTTTAACCATCGATTCTCTCGCACTGTTAGAGAAGTCGCAAAGTTAGAACAGAAAGCCACTCCATTCTGTCAGAAAAGAGTTTCGGCAGAAAATTCTGCGTCAATCTGAGGTATACCATAATCAAATGAATTAATTGCATTTCTGATATATATAGTAGATTCCAGAAACTAACTGAGTAGGAAAATCGCACTAGTATCATGGAAGATCATGTTGGCTTGAAATTGAACGGTAGTGAGAATCTCACCGAATCAGAAGAACCGACAATCGGTGTCGTGAATGAAAGACGGAAAGGTTCTTCCGTTGAACCCATAGCCATTATCGGTATGGCCTGCCGTTTTCCAGGAGCACCCAGCATCGCCGACTTCTGGAAACTGCTTGAAGAGGGGGGTAATGCCGTTACCGAAACAGTTCCAGGTTCAGGCAACAAACGCGTAGACGAGTTATTCGAAAACATCCCAAATCCAAGCCAGGCTTGCAGATTCTGCGCCTACGTCGATGATATTGACCTCTTCGATGCAGGGTTTTTTCAAATTTCACCGGCTGAGGCTCAACTACTAGACCCGCAACAGCGAATGATGCTGGAAACTGCCTGGCAGGCCCTGGAAGATGCAGGAATCAATCCAGATCAACTGAGGGGCAGCCTTACCGGGGTATATACCGGGATTTGCAATGATGAATACAGATATGCTGTAGTTGAGTCAGGCAACACTGCTGGGGCTGCTGCCAGCCTTTACGCTCTAAGCGGTACCAATCTGAACGGAACAAGCGGGCGAGTTTCTTATGTATTGGGTCTCATGGGACCTTCAAAGGCGGTAGACGCGGCTTGTGCATCTTCCTTGGTATCGGTGCATGACGCTGTGACTGATCTGCAACACGGTAGAGCCAATTTGGCTATTGCGGGAGGCGTGCAGGCGAATCTTCATGGACGGATATTCGAGCTTCGTGCGGACGCGATGATGCTGTCTCCTGATGGTCAATGCAAGAGTTTTGATGCTTCGGCAAATGGCTATGTACGAGGCGAAGGTTGCGGGATCGTAGTTCTGAAGCGTCTGAGCGAGGCGGAAGCGGATGGTGACCGAATCTGGGGAGTCATACGGGGCTCGGCTGTGAACCATGGCGGCGCTGGTAGCGGACTGACAGTTCCACATACGCCGGGACTGGAACAAGTCATGAAAACTGCTCTGCAGCAGGCTGATGTTTCCGCTTCGGATGTAAATTACCTTGAAGCACATGGTACCGGAACAACTGTTGGGGATCCGATTGAAATCGAAGCCGTTTCTGCTGTGTTCTGCAGGGAACGAAAAGCCGACAATCCGCTTGTTGTTGGTTCAGTAAAAACAAATTTTGGACACCTGGAATCAGCGGCTGGGATCGCTGGTTTGATCAAAGCGGTGCTGGTTGTCCAACGAGGCATGGTTCCAAAGCACTTGCATTTGCAAAACCTCAACCCGAGTATTGATTGGGAGCAATTGCCTTTACAGATTACGACGTCCTTAATGGAATTGCCGCAGAGCAATGGGCAACCAATACTGGCAGGTGTGAATTCTTTTGGAATATCCGGAACGAATGCGCACATTATCGTGCAGGAATACAACAACTTAGGAAACGAAACATATGCTAAACATGAAGTTGTAGGTTCACCTCTAGCGGTGGAGGTTAGTCTACCTACAACCATAGCGAAACAGGCGCTTGCTAAACAAGAATTTACGCAGCGAAATTCCCGTTTATTGCCCTTGTCTGGCAAATCTCGAAACTCACTTCGAGAGCTTGCAGCCAACTATCTTTCTTGGCTCGGCGAACAGGTCGAGGAAGCCATTCCCACGGAACCACTGCTTTCCGACATGGCGTGGTCTGCAGGTGTCGGGCGGAACCATTTCGATCATCGAGCAGGGATTATTTTTAAAGACTATGCGGAATTGGAAGAGCGACTGAAGGCATTGGTTGAAATGAAAGAGGACGAGAGAGTTCAGAAGCCAACCAAAGTAGCATTTGCGTATACCGGACAGGGCAGCCAATGGACCGGTATGGGAGAGACGCTCTACCAAAGCGAGCCGGTGGTTCGCGCGGTTCTGGACCGTTGCGATGAGGTGTTTCGCAGTGAAAGAGATATGTCGTTGTTGGATGTCATGTTCGGCCGTGTCGAAGGAAATGGCAAACTTAATGACACGGAGTGGGAACAGCCCGCCCTATATGCATTGGAGTGTGCGTTAACGTCACTCTGGGCGAGCCTCGGTGTGCGCCCCGACGTGGTTGTAGGACATAGCCTCGGAGAATTGGTGGCAGCGTATGCAGCTGGTGTGTTCAGTTTAGAGGATGGCATGCGGTTTGCAACAATACGCGGCACCCTGATGTCCGAAACTGGACAAGGCGCCATGGCTGCAGTTTTTGCTTCACCCGATCAGGTAGAGTCAATAGTTGAATCGCTGAATGCTGCTAGCACCAGTGTTGGTTTGAGTATCTCGGGGGATAATGGCACCCATCAGGTCGTTAGTGGTCCGACTGTTGATATCGATAACATCCTGAAGCACCTGAAATCGGATGGAATCCAGGCACAGCGCCTCAACACAACTCGGGCATTCCACAGTCCTCTCCTGGACCCAATTCTCGGTGCACTGCAATCATCCCTTGACGGAGTGACAATCAATCCTCCTTCCATTTCCATGATCAGCAATCTGACCGGGCGAGTTGTGGAACCAGATCAAGCGCTTGATGGAAGCTATTGGCAGCAGCATGCCCGCGAGGCAGTTTCTTTTGCCGATGGTATTAAAACATTGGCAGAACTTGGTGTTGACTTGGTAGTAGAGATTGGTCCGCGTTCACTTCTTCTGCCGATGGTCGTATCTGCGTGGCCAGAGTCAACACAGACACCGACACCTGCGCTTCTTTCCAGCCTGCAACCACCATCTGCAGATTCATCAGTTTCAACAAGCGACAACGGTTTTATCACTGCAGTCTCGAACGCATACCAGGCGGGACTAGACATTCGTTTTCAAGGACTTTATGCAGGAGAAGCCCGACAACGCATCCATTTGCCAGGCTATCCGTTTCAACGAGAGAGTTATTGGTTTAGTACAGCAAGGCCGAGGCACTCGGGTGCTGGTCTCCCACTATTGGGAGAGCGACGCGATTCGGCGAGTGGCGAAGTTACATTTGAGACAATGATGTATCCCGATGATCCGGAATGGCTGCCCGATCACAGTGTATTCGGCAAGATTATTGCCCCAAGTGCGTTACTTGCGGCAATGGCTGCTTCAGCGAGTGCTACTGAAGAAAATGGAATGGCCGTTGTGGAGGAAATGCATCTGAATACTGCCATGATATTTCCGGATGCAAATACTGAAGACAGTGCTGACCAAGGACTAAAGGTTCAGTCTGTGCTTAATGTTTCTGAAAGTGAGACAACCCAACGCATGCAGATATTCAGTCAAAGAAGTGAACAAGATTGGATCCTTAATGCGGAATGTCTTGTATCGTCGACCGACCCTGTCCCACAAATGAAAGAAACTGTAGACTTGGAAAATTTGAAAGCCAGTTTGCCGTCTATGGACACCGCGTCTTACTATCGCACAAGATCTAAATCCGGAGTTGAGTTCGGACCATCCTTTAGAACTTTGGACAAAATTTGGGCACTTCCGGGTGAAGCATTAGGTGAAATATCTTTTCCGGCGAATCTTGGTCAAAACGAATTGGATATTCACCCACTCCTATTGGACGGTTGCTTTCAGGTGTTAGGCGCTGCTCGACTAGCCAGGGGAGAGGCTGAAGATGAATTTACTTATTTACCTTTCGGATGGGGACGGATGTGGCTAACGGACCGACTGCCAAACCGAATCTTCTGCCATGTGTTAATGAGTGATGATTTCCGAAATTCTGAAGCTAGTGCAAGTGAACTACCTGAAATTTTAAGGGGAGAACTACGCATATACGACATCAACGGAAATCTGCTAGGTGAGTTGAGTGATTACAGAGTAAAACGCGCAACCAAGGCTGCAATGCTATCAGTCATCGAGGGAGTAAATGATCTGCTTTATGAGGTAGTTTGGCAAGAGGGCACTCTGGTACCGGGAATAATGCCCACTGATTTCCTGCCATCTCCGGCAACCGTTACAGCCAGTTCAAATCTGATTGCCGACTATTTGGATGACGAGGGAATCTCGCGCGAACAATTGGTCGCCCAGCAGGTTGACTTGGAACGGTTGGCACACTCAATCGCACTATCGATTTTGAACGAATTGGGATGGAACCGAAGTGTCGGCTCGGTTGTGGACGCCGAAGAACTACGAATACACTTGAATGTTATTGAAGAGCAGAAACACCTTTTCCACCGCTTGCTTGAAATGTTAGCGAAATCTGGAGTGTTGGTGGAGAAGAATGGCAACTTTGTTGTGAAAGTCGCTTCCGATGATTTACTACCGGAAGGTTTGACAGAAGATATTGAATTGTTTTCAAATCAAATGATTGAGAACTATCCACAGGGCTCGATTGAGATCGAAATCGGGTTTCTACGACGATGCGCCAGTTCACTAACAGAACTACTTCTCGGTCAAGTAGATGCTTTGACCATTCTGTTCGGTATGGGAGACCCGGTTCCATCTGACATATACAGAAAGGCACCAATGGGGCGCGCGGGGATGCGGGTGTTGAGAGAAACAATTCAAGCGCTCATTAGTGAATTACCTGAAGGACGACGACTCAGAATTATCGAAGTCGGAGCGGGTACAGGGTCAGCAACTGCCTCCGTTTTGCCAGAACTTCCGGATGGGCAATTTGAGTATGTATTCACGGACATCTCTGCGGGCTTTTTTGCAGAAGCGGAAGCAAAGTTCGGAGATGGTAATGGTTGTATTGAATATCGTCCACTCGATATCGAGCGAGACCCAACTACACAGGGCTTTAACGCACACAGTTATGACTTATTGATTGCAGCCAATGTGCTGCATGCAACGCGCGATTTGGATGAATGTCTAACACACTGCCGAAGGCTATTAGCTCCATCCGGTCAGTTAGTTGCATATGAAAATCTCTGGACTATGGGTTGGATGGACATGACTTTTGGACAGTTGGATGGCTGGTGGCGTTTTAAGGACGAGTATCGCCCCAATAGCGCATTGGCAGATTCCACAGCCTGGCGAAGCGCGCTCAATAACACAGGTTTCGGAGAAGTTGAAGTTGTAGGATTTGATGAATCCGATTCGACAATGCCAGTGAATAAATGCGTTTTTTTGGCGCGCAACACTACACAAGTAGTCAACTCTCCTGGTACTTGGGTTCTGGTCGCAGACAGAAAGGACTTGGCAGAAAATCTTGCAATTCAGTTAGCAGACCACAATCAGACAGTAGTGCTAGCGGCCGCGGATATAGAAATCAATGGAGAGCAGAATACGACCGATGTAAGAATCAATCGGAAAACCGTCGATTTTGAAAGCCGTGATTCGTGGTGTTCTCTGCTAAAGGATTTACCTGAAGATGCACCATTTCAAGGCATTGTTCATCTTGTAGCGTTGGATGGCAATGGAGTGGAAGCACCCACTGAAGAGTTTGCCGGAGACGTGCGACAGGCAGTGGAGAGCGCATTGACAATCATGCAAGGTTTGGCGGATGCCGATGTAACTCCCGAGAAGGGGACGTGGTTTATTACGCGCGGGGCACAGGTTCTTGAATGTGAAACAACAGGATTCCCAGCTGGTGCGCCCTTGTGGGGCTTCGGCAAAGCACTGAAACTGGAGGCTGCGCATCTACAACCCAGAATGATTGATCTGGACCCTGATGACTTAGCACCGACAGACCTTGTTAGTGAACTGCTGTATCCTGATCCTGAAACTCACATTGCTTATCGTCGGGGATGTCGTCACGTAACACGCCTGACTCGCATGAATTCTGAAACAGCTCAACTTACGTTGCCAGACGAATCAAACTGGATTCTGGCTCGAGACCCAAGTGGCGAATTTGGAAGACTCCGGGTAAAGAATCTGCCGTCGCATCCTTTGGAAGAGAAAGAAGTGCGAATCGCGGTAGAAGCTTTCGGTCTCAACTTCACGGATGTGTTCCGTTCTCTCGGCGTTGTTGAAGAGGGGGAGATGGGTCTGGAAATGTGCGGTCGGGTGCTTGAAGTAGGCTCCAAAGTTTCGACCTTCGCGGTCGGAGATCAAGTTGCTGGTTTGGGAACTGGAACTTTTGCAGCGGAAACGGTAACACACGAGGGGCTCTTAGCCATTGCACCACCGAAATTATCGGTTACCGAATTAGCCACGGTGCCAATTGCTTATGTTACAGCTGCACTGTCATTTGAACATTCTGGATTGAAATCTGGTGATCGCGTACTGATTCATGCCGGCGCTGGGGGTGTAGGATTGGCGGCGGTCCATTTGGTGCAAGCTGCAGGTGCAGAAGTATTTACAACTGCAAGCGCACCAAAACACGCTTATCTTCGTTCGATAGGGGTGAAGAACATATTCGACAGTCGAACGACAGCATTCGGGAAGGAAATTCTTGAAAGTACCGACGGTCAAGGTGTGGATGTGGTGGTCAACAGTTTGACTGGAGAGGGTTTTATTGATGCCAGTCTCTCCTGCCTAGCGAAAAATGGGAGATTCGTTGAACTGGCGGATATTAACATCTTGAGCGAGGAGGAAATGGCCGCGACTCGCCCAGACGTAAGCTACCACATTCTACAAGTGGACAACATGAGAGACAACGACCCTACTGGGGTTGGGCGTATTCTTAAAAATGTGATGAAACGGCTGGCCGCGGGAGAATTGAAACCTCTCATCCACAGTAGATGGTCGCTGTCCGAGACGGGAGCAGCCCTGAAATTCATGAGATCGGCCCGTCATATCGGTAAGATCGTGGTTTCAACGTCACCGATCAAAAATAACCGCGTCCGTCAGAACAGGTCCTACCTGGTCATTGGTGGATTAGGCGGAATAGGGTGCGCAGTAGCAGGTTGGCTTGCGGACCATGGAGCGGAAACCATCGTATTAAATGGAAGACGTCCTCCAGATTCTGATGCTCAGGCGATCATCGATTCACTTCGTAAACGCGGCTTTGATGTTCAGGTGGAAATCGCAGATGTAACGAATACTGACGCTGTAGACGCAATGTTGGCGCGGATGGACCGAGATTTACCTCCCCTTGGAGGCATCATTTACAGTGCTGGAACACTCTCAGACGGAGCATTGACCAACCAGAGTTGGGAAAGGTTCGAAACCGTACTATGGCCGAAGATTCTAGGCGCTTGGCACCTTCACCGGGCAACTGCGCATTGCGATCTGGATATTTTCATCCTGTTTTCAAGCCGTGTCGGCATCATTGGAAACGCGGGGCAGGTTAACCACGCTTCCGCCAATGCCTTTCTGGATCAGCTCGCCGGTCACCGTCGCGCGTTGGGACTACCCGGTCAGGCTATCGCTTGGGGATCATGGTCAGAAATTGGAGAGGCTGCTGAACAGTTACAACGAATCGAACAACAAAGAGCATCTCTGGGTGGACGCGCATTTTCGCCACAGCAGGGGCTTAAAGTGTTTGACCAGATTGTACGCCACGGAAACACAAATTCTGTGGCGATGGCGACGGACTGGTCCGTGTTCGAACAGAACGTCAAGGACATTCCGCCTCTGTTCGAGAACTTGATTTCAAATGCGACTGATGCCGAACCCGATTCACGTGAAATTTCGGGTGACCTGATTCCTCGCCTAAGAACGGCATCTCCGTCTGAGCGCGAAACACTGCTGGTATCATTTCTGCAACAGGAACTGCAAGCAGTATTGAGATTGCGAACATCACCTGATCTGACAATAGGTTTCTTTGACCTCGGGATGGATTCCTTGATGGCTGTGGAGTTGCGTAACCGGTTGAATCGTGCTTTCGACAGTGAAATGACGGTTTCCAATACAGCTGTATTCGATTACCCCAATATTTCAGAATTAGCCCGCCATCTTCTTGATCAGTTACCAGAGGTCAGCGACACACCTATTGAACAAAAACAGCCTGAACCAGTTCAACAGCCGACAGTGGTGCCGCGGCGAACAGATGAAGAGATTGCGATCGTCGGTATGGCTTGCAGGTTCCCGGGCGCACCTGATATTGACAGTTATTGGAGTCAACTTGAAGCAGGCTACGACGCGGTTACCGATGGCAGGCGCGATCCCGGGCCTTGGGAAGGTGTTGTTGGAGATACGGCTGCCGAGGATGATATTTATCGACATGGTGGATTCGTTGAAGGAATTGACCTGTTTGACGCTGATTTTTTTGGAATAAGACCAATTGAAGCGCGTTTGATGGACCCCCGCCAGAGACTGCTGCTTGAAACGAGTTGGCATGCTCTCGAAGACGCAGGTATTGATCCATATACGCTAAAGGATACACAGTCCGGAGTTTATGTGGGGCTTGGTAGTAGTGAATATCGGGATTTAGTTCGCGATAGTGGACAAGAAGACAGCTATCTCGGTACTGCTATTAGCGCTGCTCTAGGGCGAATAGCTTTCGTCCTTGGATTGAGAGGACCAGCAGTTCCACTGGATATGACATGTGCATCATCACTGGCAGCGGTACATCAGGCTGCCACAGCTTTGCGACAAGGTGAGGTAAATTTGAGCCTGGTCGGTGGTGTTCATTCAGTTTTCTCCCGCTCCGTTACGAAATTCATGTCAGAATATGGCATGCTCTCACCTAGCGGTCGATGCCGGACCTTTGATGCATCCGCAGACGGTTTCGTACGAGGTGAAGGCTGTGGAATTGTCATTATGAAGCGGCTGAGTGACGCAATAGCAGATGGTGATCGAATCTGGGGTCTAGTTCTGGGTTCATCGGTCAACCAGAATGGAATGAGTGCGGCGTTGACTGTACCAAGAGGCATAGCTCAGGAACAGTTGCTTGAAGAGTCGCTGGCACGCGCCGGAATCTCGCCTTCAGAAGTGGATTATTTAGAAACACATGCCACAGGTTCCCAACTCGGTGACCCAATAGAAGTAAGTGTAGCGGCATCTGTGTATGGCAAGGGACGCACACAAGATCAACCACTTCTACTTGGTACAGTAAAGACGAACATCGGCCACTTGGAAGCTGCGGCTGGAATCGCAGGCTTGATTAAGGTGATGCTCTCGATGCGAAGAGGGATAATTCCGAAACACTTGCATTGCAATAACCCAAATCCACATGCAGAGTGGGAAAAATACCCCGTGCGTGTAACAACAGAAGCAACGGACTGGCCACTTGCCCCTCAACGCCCACCGAGAGCCGGAGTAAGTGCATTTGCGATCTCTGGTACCATCGCACATGTTGTAGTGGAAGGTAATCGTGCATCTCAGGATGATGACACAACTGACTTTGAGTTGTCTTGCCCGGCAGGCCCTCCTCAAAATGTTGCCGCACCTCAAGTAAAGTCAGTTCCGGAATTATCCGAAACAGAAAATTTGGTTTCTCGTCAACATCGACTATTACCGCTGTCAGGAAAAACACAGAGCGCTCTTCGTGAGTTGGCGGGACGGTATCTTTCCTGGCTTGACAACTATGCGCAGGAAATTGCGTTGGGTAACTCTGCCGAAGAATCGTTTCTCTCGAACATGGCATGGACAGCAAGCGTGGGACGAAGCCATTTCTCAGTTCGTGCTGGAATCATATTCGAGGATGCCAATTCATTGCGTGACAAATTAACCACTCTTGCAGAGTCAGACACAAACTCGGTTTCTCGAGCGGTTAGAAAGGTGGCTTTCGTATATCCAGCAGAAGAAGGATTTTGTGCCGGTATGGCTGAGGAGCTTTACCAATGCGAGCCGGTAGTGCGGGCAGTTTTCGATTACTGCGATAAGACTATTCGTACAGAGCACAACACTTCTTTGCTTGACATCATGTTTAGTCAAACTGAAGGTTTAGGCACCTCAGAATGGTCATGTGCGGTTCTCTATGCTTTCCAATGTGCACTTTCAGCACTTTGGTCAAGTATTGGAATACAACCAGATGTCGTGGTCTCTTCAAGATCTGGTGTTATGGCAGCAGCCAATTCGGCTGGTGTATTACCACTGGAAGATGGGTTGCGGTTTGCAGTAAATCGTGGTCGGCTAGCAAAATCGACGTCAGAAACCGATGGCATAAAGGTGGTGCAAGATGGCTTCGAATATCCGACACCATCAATTGCAATGGTTAATCAGGTGACAGGACGCTTAGTCGATTCGGGGAACCAACTGGATGAGGCATACTGGTATGGTCAAGTGTGCGAGCCAGCAGCATTTGCAAAAAGCATCAATACACTCGTGGAACTAGGGGTGGATGCCGTGGTAGAGATTGGTGCAAACGAAACACTCAGCCCTGAGATAGTGTCCGCTTGGTCGGCATCTGGGCTTGATTCCAATTCTAATGAAAACAGTGCTAAAACACCTACAGTAATTTCGAGTCAACTACGACCATCTGATATTGGAGAAGAATTGAAAGCCCGGTTCGTCAATGCAGTTGGTGAGATGTATGAAGCGGGACTCACACCCGAATTTACTGGTCTGTTTGCTGGAGAAGATAGATGCCGCATATCACTGCCGAATTATCCATTCCAGAGACGTCGTTTCTGGTTCAATGACTATATTGAGAATAGTTCTCAATCAATTTAAATTTCAATTTTTAAAATTTAATGTTCCAATAAGGAGGGAATATAAATGGCGAGTACTGAAGATCGAGTCGCAAACCTTGCGGCAACACACTTGAATATTTCGGACCGGTCAATGCTGGATGTGTCCGCTAGTGATCTCGGCGTTAACTCTATGGACGCTGTAAACTTTCTCAAAATGGTCAATCAAGAATTTGGCACCAACATTACTGGTGAAGAAGCTGCGCAATTGGCCAGCTTAAGAGACTTGATTAATCATCTTGATGGATAGAGGAATTCTATTTCCTAATACAACCGTCTAATGTCTATCGCAATTTGTTGATTTTCTGGAAGATTATTCCTGAATTTTCAAATGGATCCGAATTCAAATGGATTGTTTGTGCAATCGAGAAATTAGAACGGTGGATTTTGTCTTTCCAGAAAAGTGAAATACCAAGATTCGGCAATGTCGATACTCACAACTATTCACTTTTCTGGAATTTAATGACATAACTATAGTACGTGTCGATTTAACACCTCACGAAGATCGTGAGGTGTTCTCTTATTCATGGTTCGATAAAGAAGAACGGCACAGTTGAAATCGATTTCGTTTCGATCAACCTCGCCGCGAATTTGCTTTGTACCGTGCAGCAGTCGATCACGAAATGAACCCTACTATGGCGGCACATCGAGATTGAAACGGCACAAATACACGGTTACCTGCTTTCTACTCCATTAAAGATGCGGTTACAAAAGTGCCAATGTCGATGAGTGTGCGTTCTCAATGAGCAGAACGGACAAAATTTGGGAAATACCGAAACCACTTTCGGTCCAAAATGTTGCCATGGCCGATGGCACTGTCATTACCCTACGCCATCATGGAAACCCGAATGGTCCTAGGCTTGTTGTGAGTCATGGGAATGGTCTCGCAATTGATCTATACTACCCGTTTTGGTCTCAATTTACTGAGGATTGTGAAGTCATTATTTATGATCTCAGGAATCATGGCTGGAACTCAGTAGGTTCGCAAGAGCATCATCACCTTCCCTCTTTTGTCAATGACATGGACTGTATTTCGGTGGCGATTGACGACCACTTTGGGAAGAAACCAAAGAGCGGAATCTTTCATTCGGTATCTGCTTTATCAAGTCTATTGTCTCCCAACCACGGCAGTGAATTTGAGGCGCGTGTTCTATTTGACCCGCCAGTGTGTAAACCTAATGAGTACCCTGAATCATTCGATATAGCTACAAGGCGTTTTCGTGACAATACTCTGCAACGCTCAAATCAGTACAGTTCCATAGAAGAATATGTTGATTTTCTTCAATATGTACCTGCTCTTGGCCGTACCAAGACTGGAGTTTTGGATCTTTTTGCCAGAACTACACTCCGCAAATCATTGACAGATGACAGCTACGAACTTCGGTGTCCTCCAGTGTATGAAGCGCAGGTCATTAACTTCGCCAGGGCATTTGCTGTTTGGGTTGATTTGAATCAATTAGGCTGTCCAACGAAAGTTATTGGAGCAGATCCAACCTTGCCTTACTCTTTTTTACCGACATTTGACTTGAGTGACATTGCCAGTCTGGATTATGATTTCCTACCTGATGCAACACATTTACTGCAGCTGGAAATGCCTGAACAATGCGCTGCAATGGTGCGAGAATTTCTCGAGACTCATGGTTGCATGAATTGATAGAATTTGGATTCATGCAGATCAATTATTCTGCTTGAGTTATGGCACTGGATTGTCAATGAAAGACAAATCATTTTGTCGTTTACGGTTATACCAGAACGGTAAAACGAGACAAGATTTCTTAGAATCCTCTCAATGCTCTATCAAAACATTTGCGTCGGTTAGCACGCATCACTTTGTAAATTTAGTTCCCAAATAACGTAGATCGTTCAATTGACCTTATGAGTCTTCGCTATCAATCCGACGAAAAACCATCGATAACTCTTGTACTGGGACTCGGTTTACAGCTAACCACTCTTAGTGTCTCCGCTACAATTCTGATCACAACACTGGTAATGAGAGCTGGTGGACAAAGCGAAGCCTATCTAGCATGGGCTGTGTTCGCTGCGGTAGTGATTGGAGGTGCGTGTTCTGTGCTCCAAACATTTCGATTTGGTCGATTTGGTACGGGTCATGTGCTCATGATGGGTAGTTCCGTTGTATTCATCGCAGTAGGAATTCAAGCTCTTTCCGTGGGCGGTCCTAGTTTATTTGCCACCCTTGTCGTTGCTGCAGCGATTTTCCAGTTTCTCATATCCCATAAACTTGCTCAGTTTAGACGCTTGTTCACCCCAACAGTGTCGGGCACAGTGCTCATGCTAATTCCCGTTTCAGTAATGCCCGCAGTCTTCAAATTGCTAGAGGATGTTCCGCAAGACAGTTCGACACTTGGCGCTCCATTGAGCGCCATATTGACTGTAGTGGTGATCGGCGGTATTACACTCAAATCGAATAGTACGTTGCGCCTCTGGGCACCTGTTATTGGAATAATTGTGGGATCGCTTGTAGCAGCGACCTTTGGGCTTTATGACACAACGCGTGTATTAGAATCAGCATGGATCGGTTTGCCTGAATTCATGTGGCCGGGAATTAGCCTTGAATTTGACAAGGCGTTTTGGGCGTTGCTTCCTGCGTTCCTTTTGGCTGCCATGATTAGCGCAATTCGCACAATGAGCGGTGCTGTTGCTATACAGAGTATCGCTTGGCGCAAACCCAAAGCAGTTGACTATCGCGGGGTTCAAGGTGCGGTCGCGACTGACAGCTTGAGCAATCTATTCTCTGGGCTCGCGGGAACGATGCCAAACACATCCTACACGACAGGTGCATCGCTCGCCCAAATCACAGGCGTCGCAGCCCGCACTGTAGGATTTGCAGCAGGTGGGATTTTTCTGGCGCTGGCGTTCTTTCCCAAAGTACTTGCACTGATCTTAGCGATACCGGGCCCTGTATTCGCAGCTTTTCTTTTCGTCATGGTTGCGATACTGTTCATGATTGGTACTCAGATGGTGTTTACGGACGGCATTGATTATCGCAAGAGTCTGATTGTTGGCATAGCGTTTTGGACCGGTGTCGGGTTTCAAAACGGTGTAATTTTTCCTGAAATTTTCTCAAACTTTGCACACGGGTTCTTGAACGATGGCATGACATCCGGTGCACTCGTTGCAATCATATTGACGCTGTTCATGAAAATGACGGAACCCCGTTCTCGGCAGATGAAGACGGTGCTCGAATTGTCAGCTTTATCTGACCTCACGAAATTTGCCGAAAAATTCGCCACCGCTAATAATCGGGATGAATCCAAGGTCAATCACCTGAATGCCGTTGTAGAGGAGGTGTTGTTGACTCTCCTCGAACAGAAATCAGGCAAAGAAAGCGATAAACAACAGCTGATATTGCGTGCGAAAAAAGACGGCAAGAATGTCGTTCTTGAGTTTATCACCACACCCGGTGAAGGTGAAAATCTAGAGGATAAAGTCGCACTGTTATCAGAGCAAGCTGAGCAACATCCGATGGAAGAAAACTTATCGCTTCGTGTACTACAGCATTTGTCCATCAGAGTGCGTCACCAAAAATATAGCGATGTGGACATCATCACTGTTCGTGTGGAGTCTTAATTTACTGAACTACATCCGAATGAGTCGATCTCCGATTCCAGTCATTGCGAGAATTCTTGTTCAGCTCCATAGTGATGCTAAAGGCAACGAATACAAGCGACTTCCGAACTGGACAACTCTATTTCCAGTATTCACGACAAATCCATATTTGAACTTCTCGCCAATGTTGTTTTCCAGTGTCTGCAAATTCCGAAAATCCCTTGAAGAAATTCTGCTTGTCGATTTAACCTCAATACCAATAATTTGGCCGTTATGCAATTCGAGTACGAAATCAACTTCCTGCTGCGAACTTGTCCGATAGTGATACAGGCGTCCTGGCGTAGTTGAGAAAGTCAGTTGTTTGGCCAGTTCGATGGCAACAAAGTTTTCAATGATTTTTACGACTTGCATTCGATCAATTGACTGAATCACATTTTGCTCCAATGGCAGCAAATGAAACAGTAGGTTGATGTCACTTAAGTAAACTTTCGGTGTTTTAACTAACCGTTTGCCGAAGTTGCTTTTCCAAGCAGGAACAGGAAGCGTAAGAAATAGACACTCCAGTAATATGCGGTACTTCTTGGTTGTGATATGATTTAAACCCAAATCTCGAGCCAGAGATGCCTCGTTCAACAACCCTCCAGTCCGCGTTGCAAACAAGGTTAGCATGTCAGGCAAACTGGCAATTTTTTGCACCTCAAGCAAGGAATAGACATCTCGCAGAAGAACTGTTTGAAGGTAAGTGTTGCACCACTCTCGTCGAATCAATGCGTCTTCAAGCGTTAGAAGCTCCGGATACGAAGCATTCCTTAAAACATGATTCAGATCAAACTCGTCGTAGTCGATATTGAAATTGAAATTGCCGAAAAACGTCCGATTAATGAAATTTCCCTCTCGCGTCATGTAGAGCTCAGTCGCCGAAAGAGGTAATAGGTTATGCACTGACATCCTTCCTGCAAGAGCATCAGACAGTTGTGGCAGTGCCAATACGTTGGCAGAGCCAGTAAGGATGAATTTTCCGCGCCCACCATTTTCTGACTGGCGATTCTCATCAACGATAATTTTCAAGATTCTGAATATATTAGGCACCAACTGAACTTCGTCCAGCACCACATTCCCTCTCAGACCGCGCAAGAATGCCTCAGGATCATGTTCCGCTGCGGAACGGGATTGTAAATCGTCGAATGTGATGTAGCGCGCTGGATGACGACTCGCGCAAATACGTTTAACCAAAGTAGTCTTGCCAGATTGACGAGGGCCAGCAATATAAACAGCAGGAAATGCCTTTAGAGAATTGACAATTTTTTCTTCAACGAAGCGTTCAACATACCGCATTTATATAAGATATTATGTTAGTTAACTATAAGATTATCATTTATTATAGTAATACATTAAATGTTTTCAGGATTCGATTTTTTCATAAAAATAATGATCACAGCGAATTCGAGCTTTATCATTGCTGAAATTTTGAAGTCGCCAATAGGAACAGTGCGAACCAGCGTCGCCAACAACGGGTAGATACAGTGAGCGATACTACCTTGATTTCAGCAGGTCATCGAGCGAAGTAGGTCGAATATCGTTGTACCTAGCTTTTCTAATCTGTAGTTGGAAATTACAGCCAATAAAATACTTCTTTCATGGCAGGGAACAAGAAGTGAATAATTCATTAATGGGATTAATATACTGATCACTTCAAATATATAAATTAACGACTTGATAATAAACACTTTCAATTCTGGTAGTTCATGTTTGTTCGAAACTTGAAATCCAACCTTTCGACCACTGTTTCCGTCATACTTGCAGTCCTGATATTCTTTGCAGTAAATCTTTCAAGCGGAGAGTTATTGGCGCGTTTTCGTCTGGATTTAACCGAAAACAAACTCTACACACTTTCCGAGCAAACAGTCTCTACTTTACAGTCGCTGACTGAACCAATTTCAATAAACCTGTTCATTACACGGTCCGAACTTCTTCAAATTCCAGGAATCAGTACATTTGCAGGTCGAGTCGAAGACCTGTTGCGTGAATTTGAGCGTATTTCCAACGGCTACATTTCATTTCGAATTGTGGACCCTCGTCCTTTTTCTGAATCAGAAGATGCTGCTGTTGGTCATGGGTTACAGGGCATACCCCTGCAAAGTGGTAGTACGCTTTATTTTGGATTAGTGGCCACAAACAGTACCGACGGAGTCCAGGTCATCCCTCAAATTTTGCTGGAACGCGAGGAACTACTCGAATATGACCTCATTCGACTAATCGTTCAACTAGATGGTCGGGCACGAAAAAAGATTGGCTTAATCAGTTCACTTCCAATTCAGGGCACTGGGGGTTTTCCCGTTGGTTCAACACCCCAGCAGGCACCTTGGACATTTTTTCTGCAGATGAACGAAATCTTCGAAGTTGAAATGCTGTCACCATCCATTGAGTCATTGCCCGATGACATTGAAATGTTGTTCCTTCTTCACCCAAGAACATTCTCAAACAAGCTGCTGTATGAAATAGATCAATTCGTCCTGCAGGGCAATAGTCTGCTAGTGGCGGTCGACCCATTTTCGGAAATTTTGTCAGCCATTCTGGGTTCGACACAACTGTCAGAATTAGATACAAGTTCAGACCTCAATCGATTAACTGAGCACTGGGGAGTGACCATGCAGCGCGGTAAAATTGTTGGAGATTTACCGATTTCCGCTCGAGTGCTGGAAGGTGATGGGTCTTCAGGTCGAACCATCAACTATCCAGTCTGGATGAATATTCAACCTGAGCAGTTGAATCCGCTAGATGTAGTAACAGCGAAACTGGGTAATCTGATTTTCGCAACAGCAGGCGCACTTGAAATTAACGGCGATTTGGCAACAGAAATCACTCCCCTGATCCGTACCTCTGAGTCTGCCAAACTGTATGATGTTGAATTCTTCAACAGCGTTTCATCTATTCGAGAACTGCTAGACGGTTACGAAGAGGGCAACCAGCAGTGGCCAATGGCGGCAAGAATACGTGGTAGGGCATCTACAGCCTTCCAAAACGGTCCGCCAGCTGAAGAAAGTGAGACTCCAACTGAAGTTAATTCAGAACATCTTGCGAGTGGTGAGATCAATGTCATTATGATGGCAGATACGGATTTTTTACATGATCGGTTCTGGGTACGTACCCAGCAGTCATTTGGTCAGACTTTGCTCTATGCGGAAGCGTCAAATGGTGAATTGATCAACAATGCACTTGACAATTTGTCAGGAGACAACCGATTGTTGGGGATCCGTACGCGTGGACGTTCTTTTCGTCCATTCGTATTGACGCAACGAATACGTCAGGAAGCAGAACAGAAGTACTTACAGCACGAAAATCAGTTGCAGGAAGAATTGCAGCGCGTCGAAGAATTTCTTGCGAATTTTGTACACGAGAGTGGTGAAACTTCAGCAGAGATCATCATCACCGATGAGCAGCGCCAAGAGGTCAAGAAACTTCGCGAAACTCATTTGTCAATTCGACGGCAATTGCGTGAGGTACAACATAATCTGGTTAAAGATATCCAGCAGCTTGAAAATCGTCTGGTGCTGTTGAACCTGCTTGTGGTTCCCTTGCTTCTAGCGATTGCGGGTGCTTTGATTTGCACAGTCGGTGTGCGCCGACGTGACCGAAGACTCGCACTCAGAATCTCTGCAAATCTGCGTTGAAGTTCCGTATTCCAGTCGTTTTGGCACTATTTGCGTTGAGTGCGCTATCGATCTGGTATTTCTCTCTTGATGACCAGCGACGTAGCGACAGAATATCAGATTATGGTTTGGTGTTTCCCGATCTAATCGACCAAATTAATGATGTAAGAGAAATTCGGATCAAGTCTTTTCAACACTCTGTTTCATTAACGCTACAAGATTCCGTTTGGCAAGTCAGCAGGTTTGATAACTATCCAGCACGGCCAAGTACAGTTTCAAATTTTCTAATCGGATTTGCCCAGATGCGAAAAATCGAACCAAAGACGAGCAATCCCGATAAGTTTGCTGCGCTTGATCTTGCCGGTATTGATATTGAAAACTCACCCTCTATTCATGTCAATTTGTTGACGCAGGACAATAGAATGCTGGCCAGTTTGCTAATTGGGAAAAGACGGCAGTCAGTTCGCAATGTTTTGTTGACTGAGCTTCATGTCAGAGAACCGCACGCTGATCAGACCTGGCTGGTCGAAAGCGGGTTGATAATTCCTGCTCAGGCAATCGATTGGATTGATACGGAAATACTGAATCTAGACGAACAAGTTAAGCAGGTCACCATCGAATCTCCCACAAATCAGCCTATCAGGGTAATGCGCGACCCACTGGACAGTGAAAACTTTTTGCTGGAAGATATCCCTGAAAGTCATAATATTCGCTATCAATTTCGGCTCAATGAGATTGGTGAGATATTTCGACGATTGAATTTTGAAGACGTAAAGCGGATTTCCGACTGGGCCTCTAGCAGTACGGTTACCGCACGAACAACCGATAACTTGCTGGTATCTGCTGAGTTTGGTGACGGTGAATCACTGAATTTTGTTGTATTCACCGCTCAAGCCATGGAGAATTCAACACCAGAAGTTGTAAAAAGAGCGGAAGCTTTGAACAAAATTTGGTCAGGCTGGAAATATCGAGTTTCCGATGTTCGTCGGGAAACTGCTGAATTGACGATCTTCGACTTGGTGGAACCAACAGAGGGTTCCTCAAATTCGAACTGACACATTTTCTGTAAATTGGAGACATTAGCATGGGTAATCTCAACAAAATCAGTTCACGCCTGACACAGAACAAGATACAAGGTGCGTCTCAGGCAATGCTGTACGGCACTGGAATGACTGAAAGAGACATGCACAAACCTCAAGTTGGCATTGCCAGTATTTGGTGGGAAGGGAACACCTGCAACATGCACCTAAATGACTTAGCGGCAGAATCCAAAAAGGGCGTCGATTCGGCCGGACTGCTGGGTATGCGGTTTAACACCATTGGAGTGAGTGATGGCATTTCAATGGGAACCGAGGGTATGAGTTATTCACTGCAGTCTCGTGACTTGATCGCAGACTCCATCGAAACGGTTGTAGCAGGCCAGTGGTACGATGGACTGATTACGATCCCAGGCTGCGATAAGAACATGCCTGGTTGTCTAATGGCGATGGGAAGGCTGAATCGACCGTCATTGATGATTTATGGCGGCACCATTCGCGCTGGTTACGCCGGGTCAAAGAAAGTTGACATTGTTTCAGCATTTCAAAGCTACGGCGAGTATATCGCTGGACGGATTACTGATGAGGAACGCATGGCTATCGTGAGAAATGCCTGTCCGGGAGCCGGTGCTTGCGGAGGCATGTACACTGCCAATACCATGGCAAGCGCCATCGAAGCGATGGGCATGTCACTGCCTTTCAGTTCTTCAACGCCAGCCAATGATCCAGGCAAAATCAGAGAATGTCATAAAGCTGGGAATGTGGTTTTGAAGTTGATGGAGAAAGAGTTGCTTCCGAAAGACATCATGACACGCGAGGCTTTTGAAAACGCGATGGTTATCGTTAGTGTACTAGGTGGATCCACTAATGCAGTATTACACTTGATTGCAATGGCCAGGTCTGTTGATATAAGCTTGACCATTGATGACTTTCAATCAGTCAGCGATCGGGTGCCATTTCTGGCGGATTTGAAACCAAGTGGTCAGTATGTAATGGAAGATCTACATGATGTTGGTGGCATACCGGCAGTAATGAAGTTCCTGCTTGCTGAACGTATGTTGAATGGTGATTGCATGACAGTAACTGGCAATACTGTTGCAGAAAATCTCGAATCACTTGATGCCTTGGCACCAGGACAAGAAATCATTTATCCCTTTGATAATCCCATTAAATCAACAAGTCACATTCAAATCCTCAAGGGAAACCTGGCGCCCGAAGGCTCTGTAGCAAAAATTACCGGCAAGGAAGGTGAGCAGTTCAATGGCTCTGCTCGCGTTTTCGATTCAGAAGAAGAAATGTTGACAGCTTTGGAGCAGGGCAGAATCCAAAAGGGTGATGTGATAGTCATCCGCTACGAGGGTCCGAAAGGCGGACCTGGCATGCCTGAAATGCTCACACCGACATCTGCAGTAATGGGTGCGGGTTTGGGGTCAGATGTGGCGTTAATTACAGACGGTCGATTCTCTGGGGGTTCACACGGCTTCATTGTCGGACACATTGTTCCAGAAGCACAAGAGGGTGGTCCGATTGGACTGCTTGAAGATGGAGACCACATAACCATCGATGCAGTCAGTAACCGTATCGATGTTGATTTGAGCAATGAAGAGTTGGCTGAGCGAAGAAGTCGCTGGGTTCGACCTGACTACAAGGCTACACGAGGAACTTTGTATCGCTACATCAAGACAGTTAAAACTGCGAGTGAGGGTTGCGTTACAGACGAGTAATAAGGAACTTAGGAGGTTCGGCGCTCTTCGATCAGCTTGTCGATCTGGGCTCTAAGTTCTGGCAGAATTTCGTTATAGCGATAAGCACCGACTTTCTGTTCGCCTTTCTTCAGGTTGACAAAATTCGGTCCGCACCAAAGTCCTAGATCTGCGTCGTCGGTTTCACCTGGTCCGTTTACCCGGCAGCCCATTACAGCAATGGTGATGGCTTCATCTTGCAGATCTTCGGTGATTGCCTTCACCTGTCTGGCAAGATCAATAAATGCCTCGTTTTCGACTCGTGAGCAACTCGGGCATGAAATGATGTTTAAACGGTCTGGATCAAAACGGACGACAGACCGTACCCGTCCAGCCGCAAAATCCTCAAGAATTTCTTTACCAGCAATTACTTCTCGGTATTTTTCCGCTTCCGGTAAAGTCAGTGAGACTCGAATGGTATCCCCAATTCCTTCTGCGAAAAGCTGTTCAAATGCAATTCGAGTTTTAATAATACCATCAGGTGGCATCCCAGCTTCTGTAACGCCGAGGTGGAGTGGTACTTCGGGGCGCTGCTTAGCAAACATCTTGTTGGCCTCAATCACCCGATCAGGTCGAGAACTCTTGAGTGAAACGCAATATCGGTAAAACCCAATTCTGTCCAACATTTCTGCATGATCCAGAGCGCTGGACACCATCGGAGATACAGCATCATTTTCATCAAACAGGTGTTTCTTTTCAGGGTCAACGGATCCAGAGTTTACGCCGACTCGCATCGCACAATCGTTTTCGCTGGCAACATCTGCCAGAAACTGCACTTTCTCCAAAATCGGTTTTTTTCGCTCATGGTGATAAAGGTGGCCAGGGTTATAGCGAATCTTGTCGACGTGTTTTGCTACGACAGCAGCAAGACGATAGTTTTCCTGTAAATCCACTGTCAGATTGGCGTCGGTTTTATCTCGAATTTCTTCAAGAGCCTGGGCATCACGCTTGTTGTCAACAGCGATTCTGACAATTCCAGCGCCAGCTTTGCTAAGTTCTGTGACCTGAGTTGCGGTTTCCTCAGCATTACGAGTATGAGTAGTACACATACTTTGAACCACAATTGGTTTGCCAGCACCAATGCTGGTATTACCGATTTGCACGGTTCGGGTGGGGTTTCTCTTGATTTTCACTTCAAATCATTCGGTGGAATTCAATATCCTGCAAACTAATGTTGCGGAGATCATGTAGAGCCTGAACGCAGAATCATTTCAAAATCAATAAAATATCACTTGTGATTTTGAATCAGACAATATCTTCATGCTAGGGTCTATTTTACTACGCAGTTTAAATTCTAACCAGCCTGTCTCGCTAGGTGAATTGGCGATGGAAACTGGACTATCTATTGAAGAAGTTGAAAAAACCTGCAACTGGTTGATCGGTATTGGTGTACCGTTGAGTCGCCCATCTGCAGACACTGCGCAACTTGCAAGACCCATTCTACCCATGAATTTGGAACAGATTCAGCAGGCTGTCTCGACGATTGACATTGATCTTGCCAACAAAATTGAATTATTTGAAGAAATCGATTCGACCAATCAATATTTGATGAGTCTTCCTCTCAAGCAGTTGCAGCATAAGCAGGTATGTATGGCAGAGTACATGACCGCCGGGCGAGGCAGACAGCAAAAGAAGTGGTACGGTGGTGCCTACGAGAATCTGATGTTGTCCATTGCATGGGAGTTTCACTCGGAGGTTCGCCTGTCCGGACTCAGTCTGGCTGTTGCTGTGATGGTAGTCAACTGCCTTCAACAGATTAGTGGTGCACCATTTCGTCTGAAGTGGCCAAACGATGTACTGGTCGATGAGCAGAAATTGAGTGGAATTCTGATTGAAGTTCGAGATGCCAAGGTCATTGTCGGTATCGGAATCAACTGCAATTTATCGTTTTCTGATCAATTGGAAATTGATCAGGCCGCTACCTCTCTCTTTGAGTTATTGGGTCATCTGGTTGACCGAAGTGAGTTAACTGCAGTTTTACTCGGTGAACTTTCGGATGGATTAGAACTGTTTTCGGTCAATGGACTTGATGTATTTCGAGAGGAGTGGATGCGACTTCATGCTCACCAAGGAAGAAGAATGCGGACACTTGGTAATTCGGTGAGTGAGGGTAGAGCAGTGGGCATTGACCGATCTGGAGCACTACTGATTAGAATGGATAATGGTCAAATCGTCCCTATCAATTCCGGTGAATTGCAAATTCTACCGATATAAAGGTCCGGATCAGCTAAAAATACTGGTGGAATCTATGTTGTTTTGCACAGATTGAGTAGTTTGCCTTGAACAAATTAACCAAATCGTTCAAAATATCAAATACGTTAATAGCGAAATAGAAACAAAATCATGAAACTCACAGAAAGTCAGGTAGAGCAGTTTCATCATGAAGGCTACTTGATGCTGCCGAATCTGTTTGATGAAGTCGAGATTGGCGTTTTGCAGCGTGCATCAGATACTGTGTATGCGTTGCAGCGAGAAGAGGTTTTTCGGGAAAGCGACGGTAAAACTGCTCGCACTGCTTTTGCAGCACATCAATACAACGAAGCATTTCGTAGGTTGGGCAGACACCCTCGATTGATCGAACCAGTTGAGCAACTGCTGGATGGTCAGGTTTACATGCACCAGTATAAAGTGAATGCCAAGGCGGCGTTTACCGGTGATGTATGGCAGTGGCATCAGGACTACGGCACATGGGCGCGCGATGATCATATGCCAGAAGCTCGGGCTATGAATATTGCCCTTTATGTAAACGATGCAGTTGAATTCAATGGGCCACTTTGGATGATTCCTAGATCACACAAGCAGGGCGTGTTCGAAGCAGGTCATGACCTTCAGACAACAAGTTACCCACTTTGGACCTTAGACAAAGCAACAATCACTCGTCTGGTTGACGAAGGTGGCATCGTCTCTGCGCACGGGAAAGCGGGGAGTGTGCTGATGTTTTACAGCACTCTTGTTCACTGTTCTCCACCGAATCTTTCGCCGTGGCCGAGGACTGTGGTGTATTTGTCGCTTTGCCATGTCGACAATCACATACGTCGCTTTAAGCGACCCGAGTGGATTGCTCACCGTGATTTTGCGCCCATTGAAAGTTTGCCGGATGACTGTTTGCGGCAAATAGCACTGGAGTCAGTAGAAAGCGCAGCTTAGTTCAGTTGAACTGAGTGATCTATTACAGTAGGTTCGGTATTCCAATTGCTTTCTTTCGGACAACAATTAAGGTTGCTGTCCAAAAGAATTGTTTGTCGAATTGAGCTCGTGATTTAGCATAATTTAGTCTCTTGAGTACAAAGCCCGCATAGCTCAGTTGGTAGAGCAGTTGATTTGTAATCATCAGGTCGGGGGTTCGAATCCCTTTGCGGGCTCCAGAATTCAATTGTCGATAATTTGTATGACCTTAATCTATTGTCGCCTGATTTGCGAAAGGCCCATCAAGCACTGGAAAAAGCTGTGGATCGACTTTACCGCTGTTCAGGACTCTCCTCGAAACGGGAACGCGTCGAGCGTTTGCTTCAGTTGTTTGAAATTTTGCGAATGCCATTGATATTCTCTGCAAGTGAAACATTAAAGCGGAGGCGTAGCGGAACGCGTTATGCCAACAAAGTTTCGTAAAACGGAGAAGCGGGCGCAATTATGAATCATCAATAGATGCGAAGGAGAATTCAATACTCCTTATGGTGTAATTGAGTTCACGTATCCCAAGCGTTCAGTTTCTGAAATCATTGGAAATATCTTAGAAACTGGACAACCCCTAAGATTAGCGACAAAAAACGGCGCTTCGAGAACAGAAGAGAGTCTGGCAAAATCTGACCTAGTCGACAAATCAAAGATTGATGAACAATCGCCAAAACGGCTTTGGACGATTGGTTAATCGCACTGTAGGCGATTCAATATTCAGCCATATGCGTAGCGCGATTGAAAAGGAATTGTTGATATACAACATCCTGTTCTGCCTTGAACAGCATGGTCGATTGGATGACATTGTTTTTCAGGGCGGCACATTGCTCCGTTTGGGGCACGGTGGTGAACGATTGAGCGAAGATTTAGATTTTGTCGCGGGAGCGGATTTCAATCCGTCAGACTTTAGTTCGGTTAAACCTGGAATTGAGAGTTTCTTTATCGAGAGATATGGGTTAATCGTAGAAGTAAAAAAAAAGATCGAGACCAGAAATATAGAAAACCCTGGAATTACAGTAAACCAATGGCGAATCAATGCTAATCTAAATCCGGAACAAAAAGATTTACCCAAGTTGCATGTCAAAATTGAAATTGCAAATGTACCAGCCCATACAAGAGAGATAGTTTCACTACGTAGCCACTACGACGTTCTACCAGATGGATATGACGGAATTTTGATCGTCTCTGAAACTCTAGATGAGGTAATGGCTGATAAGCTGATTTCGTTACCTGCCAGTACTCGGTATATTCGCTATCGCGATATTTGGGACTTGTATTGGTTAATTCAACGACGAGCGGAAGTCAATACAAAATTGGTAGAACAAAAAGTTATTGACTATCAGTTGTCAGAATATGCAGAATTACTCAATAATTTACTCAAGCGACTTCCAGATGTTGTGAAAGGTACTGAGTTTCACTTGGAAATGCAAAAATTATTGCCGACTGACGTTTTCGATCGCACATTACGAAAGGACAAATTTTGCCAACACCTGCTATCGTCAGTTCGAGAATTGTTTGAACAAATTCGGCATTCATTCAATTGATCGAGCAAGTCAAATGTTCATTCTAAGGAACTACTCGACCCCTCAATTTTGTACCTCATGAAAGATCAGCTTTTCGAGCAGTCTAATCGGGTTCGCAGGAGTTGCCGATCAATCTCGCCGTCAATGAATTGTTTGCTTTGTGCGCTTGGTCTCTGGCTGGTCTTCGTCTATGGTGTAGCCAGCAACTGGACGATTGGAGCACACCTCGGGTCTGTTAGCCTAGTTTCGGAGTTTCGTAATATGGACCTTGTCTCAATGCGCGGGTCTGACTTCATGCGCCGCCTCAACGCGCTGCAGCGCATCCCAAGTCAAGCCGAAATAACGTTGTTGTGGCACCTCGCGCCGCATTGAATAGTCATCTTCACCCACTCTGCCTATCTCGATCAGAAACTGACGAAAACTTGGAATCGGACAGATCACGGTTTTGTCGTCGCGCTCCTGCAACGCGCCGCGATGAATCAGATCATTGTAAAACTCCAGCGCCGTCATGCCATCCGGCAAACGCAGACCCACATCCCTGCTCCCTGCGTTGTCATCGTCAATCCGCTGAATCATGCTCAAAATGTCTCTACGTAATTCGCCTCCTTTCATCCGCTTCATCAGCAGGCCTACCACTCCCGAAGAAGTTAGCATCGCAGCGCTTAGACGGGCGTAATAGTATTCCATGCGCGTCTCCAGGCTGAGCTGCTCGACTCTGGCAAAATCCACCGCCTCAATCTCACACCCGGCCTCCAGATACACCTCTGCGAACGCCTGCAGACAGTTCTGCAGGTGTGCTGCCCAGCCGTCTGTTCGTTGCAGTAATGCATCAAACTCATCAGCGCGGCAGCCCAGATCAATCTCAAAATATCTACAGAATCCCTCTTTCAACTCCTCAATCTCAGCCGCATCCAGGCCACTCATTGAATAGGTGCTGTGTTTCGAAAGTCGGGACAGTCCCAACTCGTTGACTCGCTCCTTTGTATCTGACAGCCCCGCCAGCAGCACCATAACCGGCAGGTTGAAGCGGTTTTCATGTAGGTCCTGAAGCAATCTGCCCAATGGAGAATGCCGGTCGCCAGGCAGATTCTGCGCCTCATCAATGCCAATGACCACAGGTCGCTTCCACTTCTCAGGCGACAGTACCTCCGCCATCGCCTGCAATTCCGCTGAGGTAGCACCATAGTGCGTTGTCTTCTCGCTCTCAATGCCGCCTTTAACAAACCCAGCACTGCCACCACCGCTGACGCGCTTGGTTTCGCTTGAAGCCGCAAACAGATCCTTTGCTCGATCCGATTCGGACTCCACTAGATTAACCAGATTGCCACATAATGTCGCCATTGAAACAAAGTCGCTCCTGTTGCAATTCAACATCACCGGCGCCGGTTCTGAACGCTCACACCCGGCTGCATCGGCCGTCATATGAACACCCTGCTGCCATGCGTACTCTAAAAAATACAATGTCGATGATTTGCCAGCCCCTGGCGCACCATAGATAACTCGGGTCGTTCCTCTTTTCTGTGGAAAATTGTTTACATGCCTCTTCCAAATATCCCCGCAGATGTCCTCAATGCCGGAAAGAAGTCGCTTGCGGCCTGCATAATAAGGCGGTGGGTTGCGATCATTAAACCCGACGTACTCCTCAAGACCTTCACGCCCACTGGGAATCTGCATTGGATTGCCGATGATCTGCATTCTGTTATTCGGTTGCCTGGCTGTCATGCTTCGATGAGTATAGCATACAGAACCGTGACCATATGTACACTAAACTAGAAAACTCTTCGTTGGCATTATTGCTACTGCGAGAGTGCAAGTGACTGAGGTGTTTTAACGGGATGTATGCTGTTCGACCGTGAGGTTTGAAGAGCGGGTCCGTGCAATGTCCAGAGAAACGCGCGAGTGAAATAACGAATAGTGGGAGTCGCGACCGAACGTCTAGACACTTTGCAGTCATTAGAATACGGTCATCAAGAATTGTGCTGACTTAACTACTAAAATGCTCGTTCAATTTAGATTGTGTTGTTCAATCACATCAAATTGAACCAGTCAATAGCATACTCTGCCGACGATAGCCAGATAGCAGCTTGAAAAATAACATCCTACCAGATTAGCAGTGTTCTATATACCGGCTTCGGCGAGTCGAATTTAGAAATCAAATTTGATGTAAAATATCACTTCTATTTTTATAATGACTAATTGTTATTTCGGCTAGGAGGATATTTGGGGTGTTGGGCCAGTTGCACCGGCACAGAAGTCTACCTTTATTTTGATAATCGTCAAAATATTCTTCAATTCCAATATTTTCTGTATCAGAAAATTTGTGATAAAATTTAGTGTTTATTTGGATTTGCTCCGGAGGGGTTCCCGAGCGGCCAAAGGGGACAGACTGTAAATCTGTTGGCTCAGCCTTCGGAGGTTCGAATCCTCCCCCCTCCACCGTATGATTTTGGATCGATAGACGGAGTTGAAACCCAGGTTTGCGCGGGCGTAGTTCAACGGCAGAACCTCAGCCTTCCAAGCTGATGATGTGGGTTCGATTCCCATCGCCCGCTCCAGTGGAATTTGTATGTGGACCCTGAGAAGTCAAACGGAGCCATCAAACCGGATGCCCACATAGCTCAGTCGGTAGAGCACTTCCTTGGTAAGGAAGAGGTCACCGGTTCAAATCCGGTTGTGGGCTCCAGTGTCATTATCGGGTTACATAATTAATCAGTCATTTTGGTCATTTAGATAATAAGCGAGGTCATAGAAAATTGGCTAAGGAAAAATTTGAACGTAGTAAGCCGCATGTAAACGTTGGCACCATTGGCCACGTTGATCACGGAAAGACCACCCTGACAGCCGCTATCACCAAGGTTTTGGCGGATCGCTACGGTGGAGAAGTCAAGGCATTTGCAGATATTGACAACGCACCTGAAGAACGAGAGCGCGGCATCACAATTGCCACCGCGCACGTTGAGTATGAATCCGAAGCTCGACACTACGCGCACGTTGACTGCCCGGGACACGCTGACTATGTCAAGAACATGATCACTGGTGCCGCTCAGATGGATGGTGCGGTATTGGTTGTTTCCGCGGCTGACGGCCCAGAACCTCAAACTCGTGAACACGTACTGCTGGCTCGCCAGGTTGGGGTGCCCTATATCGTGGTGTATTTGAACAAAGCCGACATGGTGGACGACGAAGATCTGCTTGAACTGGTGGATCTAGAGGTTCGGGACTTGTTGAACGAGTACGATTTTCCAGGTGATGACACGCCAATCATTATTGGTAGTGCGTTACAGGCACTTGACGGTGAAGATTCCGAACTCGGAATTCAGTCGATCATTAAATTGGCCGAATCTCTTGATGAATACATTCCGGAACCGGAACGCGCCATTGATGGTGACTTCCTCATGCCGATTGAGGATGTATTTTCAATTTCGGGACGCGGCACAGTTGTTACGGGACGAGTCGAACGCGGTATCGTCAATGTCGGTGATCCTGTCGAAATGGTTGGGCTCAGAACGACAGCCAAAACTGTCGCAACGGGAGTCGAAATGTTTCGAAAGCTGCTGGATGAAGGCCGAGCTGGTGATAATGTTGGCGTTCTTTTGCGCGGTACCAAGAAAAATGAAGTCGAGCGAGGTCAGGTGCTCGCAAAGCCAGGTTCAATTGACCCTCATACCGATTTTGAGGCTGAAGTGTACGTCCTGTCTCCAAAGGAAGGTGGGCGAAACAAGCACTTCACCGCCGGCTATCGGCCACAGTTTTATTTCCGTACCACTGACGTAACAGGGAGTGTCTCCCTTCCAGCTGACGTTGCGGTTGTAATGCCTGGTGACAATGTGCACATGACAGTCAGTCTGATTAAGCCCATTGCAATGGAGGAAGGACTCCGCTTCGCAATTCGTGAAGGTGGGCGAACCATTGGTGCTGGTGTAGTATCCAAGATCATCAAATAACCAATTCCGGTAGGAAACAAGACAGTCAGCTTGAAGGCCAGTAGCTCAATTTGGCAGAGCAGCGGTCTCCAAAACCGCAGGTTGGGGGTTCAAGTCCCTCCTGGCCTGCCACTTTGACGCAGGCTATACCCTACGATGGCAAACGCGATTGACAAGGTAAAGATACTAGGCGCTATTTTCCTGGTGGTAGCGGGTGTTGCCGCATTTTACAGCCTGGAAAGTTCGCTTCAGTTACTGCGTGTTGGGGTACTGGTACTCGGCATATTGCTTGCTGTCGGTTTGGCATTGACCTCGGGGCCAGGCCAAGAGGCTTGGTCTTTTGCCAAGGGTGCCCGATCCGAGTTTCGGAAAATAGTATGGCCTACCCGTAGGGATACGGTACAGAGCACACTGATTGTCATACTGATGGTTATTCTGATCGGTCTTTTCTTGTGGTTGCTTGATCAGATTTCGTTTTGGGTCATCTACGACCTGTTCCTACAACTTGGAGAGTAACGGATGACAGACGAAGAAAAATTTGCTGGAGAGAATATCGAGTCATTGGGTAGAACAACTGCTGCAAGATCTTCTGACAGTATGCGCTGGTATGTTCTGCATACCTATTCAGGACATGAAAAACGCGTGAAAAGTTCACTTGAGCATTACATTCGCACCAATCAGAGTGAAGAGATGTTTGGCGATATTCTGGTACCAACTGAAGAAATCGTTGAAATGCGAAGCGGGCAGAAGCGTACGACTGAACGTAATTTTTATCCGGGTTATGTATTTATTGAAATGGAGATGACACCTGAGTCTTGGCATCTGGTCAACAGTATCCCGCATGTCTCTAGTTTCATCGGTGGCAAGGAGCCAACTCCGATTTCAGATAGAGAGGCACAGATTATCAGGGAGCAAGTGCAGGCTGGAGCCAATAATCCACGGCCGAGATTCTATTTTCAGCCGGGTGAACTGATTCGGGTTATTGATGGACCTTTTGAAGATTTTAACGGTACAGTCGAAGATGTGAATTACGAGAAAAGCAAACTTCGAGTATCTGTGGCAATTTTCGGACGCTCAACTCCAGTAGAACTTGATTTCAGTCAGGTAACCAAGAACTGATTACATATGAAGGCGAAATAGACCTTAGGAAAAACAATTCATGGCAAAAAAAGTAACAGCCTATATCAAGTTGCAGGTTGCAGCCAAGGCTGCTCAGCCGGGACCACCAGTGGGACCGGCACTCGGACAGCACGGCCTGAACATAATGGAATTTTGCAAAGCATTTAATGCGAAGACCCAGAATCTTGAAGATGGCACACCGGTCCCAGTCGTGATTACCGTTTATGCAGACAGGAGTTTTTCTTTTATCACAAAGACTCCGCCAGCATCACATCTGTTGAAAAAAGCAGCGGGAGTCGATAAGGGTAGTGCTGAACCTAATCGAGACAAGGTGGGGTTTGTCACTCCTGAACAGTTGAAAGAAATTGTCGCGATAAAAAATCCAGATTTAAACAGTTACGAGACTGAACAGGCGATGCGTACAATTGCCGGTAGTGCGAGAAGCATGGGCCTGGAAGTCAGGGAGAGTTAAATATGGCGAAACCAAGCAAGAGAAGTCAACAAATAGAAGCGTTGGTGGACCGCAGCAAATTCTATCCGGTTGACGATGCAATCAGTTTGGTAAAGCAGACCGCTTCGGCTAAATTTGATGAAACTGTTGAAGTCGCCATATTGCTTGGCGTCGATGCCCGAAAGTCAGACCAGAATGTACGCGGCTCAGCACTACTTCCCCGTGGACTTGGCAAGACTATCCGTGTGGCTGTATTTGCGTCAGGTGATAAAGTTCAGGAAGCTCTGGATGCAGGTGCTGATATTGTTGGATTGGAAGATCTTATCGAAGACATTCAAAACGACAAAATCGATTTTGACTCCTGTATTGCTGAACCCGATGCGATGAAACTGGTTGCGCGAGTTGGACGCAAGCTCGGACCGAGAGGATTGATGCCAAATCCCAAAACCGGAACCGTGCGTAGCGATATAGCACAGGCTGTGCAGGAAGCAAAAGCGGGTAAAGTGGATTTTCGTATTGACAAGGCTGGAATTGTACATTGCGGTATCGGTAAGGCATCATTTGAGACTGATGCATTGACAGAAAATCTAAAAGAGTTGTTGCGCGCACTCAAACGGGCTCAGCCAGCCGCTGCAAAAGGACAGTACATACGCAAGGTTTCGCTATCTACTACGATGGGACCTGGTGTAAAGGTTGATGCAGTCGAGCTAGCCAGAATTTAGTTTTAGCTTAATCTGTAATAACTAAACCGTAATTTAAACAAGAAGTTAGTATTGATGAACGAAAATCTTCAACGTAAACACAAATTAGTGGACGAAGTCCATAACGACTTCAAATCAGCGGGTCTGGCTGTTTTAGCGGAGTACCGCGGCGTCGACGTTGCCGGCATGAGTGCTTTGCGTAGAAGTGCTCGTGAATCCAATGTACAGATTCAGATCGTAAAGAACACTTTAGCTAAGAGAGCTGTGGAAGACACAGATTTTGAATGTTTGTCTGAACATTTCACAGGTCCAATCGCAATTGCATTATCAGAAGATCCTGTAGCGACAGCCAAGACTGTTCACGAATTTGCCAAAGCCAATCCACTGTTCAAGGTGCAGACTGGTGCAATGCAGGGTAAACTGGTTGACACCGAACAACTCAAGCAGTTAGCCGACTTACCTAGCCGGGAAGTGTTGCTGTCTACGCTGATTGGAACGATGGCCGCGCCAATGCAGAAACTGGTGCGTACTTTGAACGCTGTTCCATCCAACCTGCTTTACGCACTGGTTGCAATCAGAGATTCAAAGAGCGGATAGTTCTCCGTTATTGAACGATTAATTTAGAAGAAAATCATTAACTTAACATCCACCACGAGGGAAAATTTATGTCTTTATCAAGGCAAGAAATCATTGATGCAATCTCGGAAATGTCAGTATTGGATCTGTCCGAACTGATCAAAGATATGGAAAGTCACTTTGGTGTGTCAGCTGCAGCGCCAGTGGCAGTTGCCGGCGTGGCCGCACCTACAGCCGATCAGGCTGAAGAAACAGAAGAACAAACCGAATTCACTGTTACATTGACCTCCGCTGGTGATAAGAAAATTGGCGTAATCAAGGTCGTTCGAGCAGCAGCCGGTCTCGGACTTAAAGAGTCCAAGGAGTTGACGGAAAAACTGCCAGCGACGGTTCTTGAAGGAATGTCAAAGGAGGATGCTGAAAAACTCAAGCAAGAAATCGAAGAAGCTGGCGGCTCAGCAGAAATCAAATAGCTGATTACCTGGTCTGCCTGGTATTTCAAACCATCGCCACGAGCGTTTTTTCCCTTGTCGGCGGCTCTGTCCGGGATAGAGCCGTTGCACGCGCGTATTTGTAATTTGCAACCAACCGACTATGCGTCCTGATACCCTATGAGCTACAGTTTCACCGAAAAAAAACGGATACGAAAGAATTTTGGCAAACGTACCGATGTGTTGCCAGTTCCGTATCTATTAGAAATTCAAAAGAGTTCTTATACGAAGTTTTTGCAGGATGATATTCCACCGCATGAGCGGGAAAATGTAGGCCTGCAAGCAGCCTTTAACTCCGCCTTTCCAATTCCAAGTCAAAATGGATTGATCGAACTGCAGTTTGATGAATACCGTCTGGACCCGCCGAAGTTTGACGAGACAGAATGCCGTCGACGCGGCTTGACCTTCACTGCGCCTCTCAAGGCGACACTTAAGCTTGTCAGTTACGATCGTAGTGCAGAATCAGGTGCTGGTGGTGAAGATGTGCAGAGAGCCGTTGTTAACGTGAAGGAAAGCGAAGCCGTCTATATCGGTGAAATTCCATTGATGACTGAGAGCAGTTCGTTCATCATCAATGGAACCGAACGAGTAGTGGTATCCCAGTTGCATCGTTCACCCGGAGTGTTTTTGGATCACGACAAGGGTAAGAGCCATTCCTCTGGCAAGGTTCTTTTCAACTGCCGCATTATTCCGTACTGGGGTTCCTGGCTGGACTTTGAGTTTGATGCCAAAGATCTGTTGTACATGCGGATCGATCGAAAGAAGAAAGAACCAGCCACGATGCTGTTGCGAGCGATGGGATTTGACACTGCCAAGATATTGAGTACGTTTTACGAATTCGATTCGTTTCGGCTCAATGACAACGGCACTGTCACAATGCTGCTGGACGACCCGAATAGGTTGCGTGGCCTGGTGCTCAATTTCGATATCAAAACGCGATCTGGCAAGGTTGTGATTGAAAAAGGGCGGCGCATCAATCAGGCAGACACTCGTAAATTGGCGTCTTCGCGTCTTCGACAAATTGATGTCCCCGCTTCGTTTCTGAATGGTCGAGTTTGTGCAACTAACATCAAGTCTGACGGTGATGGCGGCGTCATGGAGACTTTCGCTTTGCGAAAAGACGGGCATATATCGCTGGTGCTGGAATCAGCGGAACGCTTAGTCGGTACAGCCTTTGAATTTGATCTGGTCAGTAATCGTGATGATGAAGTGTTTGTTAAAGCAGGCAATCGAGTCACGTCAGATGATGCGGTCCGTATAAAGGAATCTGGAATCAAGCGTATTCAGGTACCTGAAGAATATCTGGATGGTAAGATTGTCCCTGATGTTCTCGCAGCATCTGATACGGGTGAAATTGTTCTGAAAGGCGGCGAGCGCTATGTAGCGGGTGGCGATACGCTGAAGAAGTTGCTTGGGGCTGGTATTTACCAACTCAAACTTTTAACTGTATCTGACGAATTCAAGAAGGGTGAGACTGTCGCTGAAGCCAATCAGGTATTTGATGAAGAAGGCGAGTTATTTGCCAAGCTGCGCATGGCTGGAATTAAAGAACTCCAAACGATTTATACGAACGACATTGATCGCGGATCATACGTATCCGACACATTACGAATTGATCCAACGCTAGACGAAATTGATGCAAAGCGACGCATCTATCGAATTATGCGTCCGGGTGATCCACCGACCAATGATGCAGCCGAGTATTTGTTCCAGACTTTGTTCTTTTCGCCATTGAGATACAACCTGTCATCGGTTGGACGCATGAAGCTGTCTCGGCGTCTGAAAAGAGAAGAGGTCAATGACTCAACAGTATTGGATGAGACCGATATTGTCGATGTGATGAAACTTTTAATTGATTTGAAAGATGGCAAGGAAACAGTCGATGACATTGACAATCTGGGTAATCGTAGAGTTCGCTCTGTTGGTGAGTTGATTGAAAATCAGTTTCGCACCGGACTCGGCAGGGTTGAGCGGGCCGTAAAAGAGCGCCTGAGCCAGGTAGATGTGGACACTTTAACACCCCAGGATCTGATTAATGCAAAACCGGTGTCGTCAGTTGTGCGGGAGTTCTTTCGCTCAAGTCAGTTGTCGCAGTTTATGGATCAGACCAATCCACTATCCGAGGTCACACACAAACGTCGAGTAACGGCATTAGGACCTGGTGGACTGTCGCGTGAACGCGCAGGTTTTGAAGTTCGGGACGTTCATCCTACTCACTATGGGCGGGTTTGTCCAATTGAGACGCCAGAAGGTCCAAACATTGGTCTCATCAATTCGCTGGCGATGTACGCGCGAATCAATAACTACGGTTTTCTGGAAACGCCATACCGAAAAGTCGTCAATGGCAAGGTTTCAAAAAATCCGGAGGATGTCCATTACCTGTCTGCGATTGAAGAGGGTGACTTCGTCATTGCACCGACGAATGTAGCCTCAGGAGATAAGGGCCAACTCACCAAGGATCTTGTACCCTGCAGACGTGGCAATGAATTCACCTTGTCGAGTCCTGAACTGATCAATTATGTTGACGTTGCACCAGCTCAGATTGTGTCAATCGCAACCGCCTGTATTCCATTTCTGGAACACGATGATGCCAACCGAGCACTAATGGGTTCCAATATGCAGCGACAGGCCGTTCCAATTGTTGAAACCGAGACACCATTGATAGGTACAGGTACCGAGCGCACAGTCGGTGTGGAATCCGGTGTAACGGTTTCCGCACTGAGAGGCGGTGTAGTGGATTCTGTTGACAGTGGAAGAATCGTTATTCGGGCCGACGAGTCTGAAACCAGTGATCAGGATTCTGGTGTGGATATTTATTCACTCATTAAATATCGTCGCTCAAACCAGAGCACCACAATCAATCAACGTCCACTGGTCAATGTTGGCGATCGGATTGATAAGGGCGACACTATCGCCGATGGGCCGGCAACCAATATGGGAGAATTGGCACTCGGCAGGAACATTCTGGTCGCCTTTATGGCCTGGTGTGGTTACAACTTTGAAGATTCCATTGTGATTTCAGAGCGTCTGGTGCAAGATGAGGTTTATACCACGGTACATATTGAAGAGTTTTCCATCGAAGCGCGAGATACACGGCTTGGACCAGAAGAAATTACCCGTGACATTCCGAATGTTAGGGAGTCTGCGCTGTCGAAGTTGGATGATTCCGGCATTATTTTCAATGGTGCCGAGGTGTTTGCCGGCGACGTGCTGGTTGGTAAAGTTTCCCCCAAGGGTGATGTACAGCCAACCCCGGAACAGAAGTTGATGTTCGCGATTTTTGGCGAAAAGGCGTCCGACATCAAGGATACCTCGCTGAAGATGCCATCTGGCACATCAGGCACGGTCATCGATGTTCAGGTGTTCACGCGCGAGGGAGTCGATCGTGATAGCCGTGCTGAGGAAAACATCGCGATGGAAGTCGATATTGCTCGTAAGGACCTGGATGATAAGTTCAGGATCGAAGAGAAAGCGGCCTTCGATCGAATTGAAGCACTTTTAGTGGGGGAAATCGCTGAAGGTGGACCAGATGGGTTGAATAAGGATGATGTAATCACCAAGGAATATTTGGATGACTTGCATCGTAAAGCGTGGTTTGAAATTCGTGTGCGTGATGACGAAGTCGCTCGCCAATTTGAATCCATCAGAGGGCTGATTGAGAGAAAGCGTCAGCAATATGATGAAGAATTTGAAAGCAAGCGCGAGAAAATCGAGGAAGGTGATGATCTGAAGACCGGTGTATTGAAACGGGTCAAAGTGTTCGTGGCGATCAAACGCCGCCTGCAGCCAGGTGACAAAATGGCTGGACGCCACGGAAACAAGGGTGTCATCTCAAAGATTGTTCCAATCGAAGACATGCCACATTTAGAAGATGGGACGCCAGTAGATATTATTCTTAACCCATTGGGGGTTCCATCCCGAATGAATATTGGACAGGTTCTTGAAACGCACCTTGGCTGGGCATCCAAAGAAATCGGCCGTCAGATTGGTGAAATGATTGATGCTGGTATGAAAGGCCCGCAGATGAAAAAACACTTGCAGACCTTTTACACGGCACCGTCAGAAAAGTCATTGCTTAAGTCGCTGAATGCACGCGAAGTGATGGAGCTTGCAGGAAACCTTCGAAAAGGACTTCCCATGGCAACACCGGTATTCGATGGAGCAACGGAAGCTGAAGTTAAGGAAATGCTGGAATTAGCCAGACTACCCAGAAGCGGTCAGGCCACTCTGTATGATGGAAGAACCGGTGAGCCATTTGCTCGCCCGGTTACAGTCGGATACATGTACATGCTGAAACTGACACATCTGGTTGATGAGAAGATGCATGCACGCTCGACCGGTCCTTACAGTCTGGTTACTCAGCAACCACTTGGCGGTAAAGCGATGGGCGGAGGCCAGCGCTTCGGTGAAATGGAAGTCTGGGCACTGGAGGCTTACGGTGCAGCATACACCTTGCAGGAAATGCTGACGGTTAAGTCGGATGACATGTTCGGCCGTTCAAAAATTTACGAAAACATAGTTGCGGGACGTCACCGCATGGAGGCAAATACACCTGAATCGTTCAATGTACTAGTGAAGGAAATCCGTTCACTTGGACTAAATGTCGAAATGAGAGATTCAAAGTAAAGAATTGGTCTCATTAGAATTGCAGACAGAATTGAGAGTTGCGAAATGAGAAATCTTGATAACTTGATGAAGCGGGCAGGCAGGCTCGAAGACTTTGACGAAATCCGAATTGGATTGGCGTCACCAGAAAAGATTCGAAGCTGGTCTTATGGAGAAGTACGAAAGCCCGAAACGATTAACTACAGGACTTTCAAGCCTGAACGCGACGGTTTGTTTTGTGCCAAGCTGTTCGGACCCGTCAAGGACAATGAGTGTCAGTGTGGAAAGTACAAGCGTTTAAAGCACCAGGGAGTTGTGTGTGAAAAGTGCGGTGTCGAGGTGACCAATTCCAAGGTTCGTCGCGAACGCATGGGACATATTGAACTGGCAAGTCCAGTTGCCCACATCTGGTTCCTGAAGAGCCTGCCCTCCCGGCTTGGGTTGCTACTCGACATGACTGTGCGACAGATTGAGACGGTAATGTACTTTGAAGCCTATGTCGTCATCGACCCAGGTGAAAACACGATGCTTGAGCGCGGTCATTGCTTAAACGAGGAAGAGTACCTGAAGGCATATGAAGAGTACGGCAGTGAGTTTGAAGTGGGTATGGGGGCTGAAGCCATTCGCACCCTGATCCGCAGTATTGATTTTGAAGAGGAAGCTGATCTTTTGCGAGAGCAGCTCAATGACACCAAGTCGGATACCAAGATCAAGAAACTGACCAAGCGTTTGAAGCTGATTGAGTCCTTCATTTATTCCGGAAATAAACCGGAATGGATGATTCTTCAGGTCCTGCCAATTCTGCCACCTGACCTGAGACCGCTGGTGCCGCTTGATGCTGGCAGATTTGCAACTTCAGATCTGAATGATCTTTACCGTAGAGTCATTAATCGCAACAACAGACTTCAACGACTGCTTGATCTATACGCTCCTGATATTATCGTCAGAAACGAAAAACGCATGCTTCAGGAAGCGGTTGATGCATTGTTGGACAATGGTCGGCGAGGCAAGTCAATCACCGGAGCGAACAAGCAGAAACTTAAATCTCTAGCCGATTCTATTAAAGGCAAGCAAGGTCGCTTCCGACAGAATCTGCTGGGTAAACGCGTGGACTACTCCGGTCGTTCAGTGATTGTGGTTGGCCCGACCTTAAAGCTGCATCAGTGCGGACTGCCAAAGCGGATGGCGCTTGAATTGTTCAAACCGTTTGTTTTCTGTGAACTGAATCGGCGCTACCCGGAACGCTCCAATATTCGCTGGGCGAAGAGTGTGATCGAGAAAGAAGGTTCGGAGGTATGGGATATTCTCGAAGAAGTGGTGATTCGTGAGCACCCGGTTCTTCTGAACCGTGCGCCAACATTGCATCGGCTGGGCATTCAGGCTTTCGAACCAATTTTGGTTGAAGGCAAGGCAATTCAGTTGCACCCATTAGTCTGCACGCCATACAACGCGGACTTTGATGGCGACCAGATGGCCGTGCATATTCCACTGACTGTGGAATCTCAAATTGAAGCACGTACGCTGATGATGTCAACCAACAATATTCTGTCTCCCGCTAATGGTGAGCCAATCATCGTCCCTTCACAGGATATTGTGCTCGGATTGTACTATCTAACTCGGGAGGCCAACAACCCCAAGGGTCACGGAAAAGTATTTGCTGATGTTGCAGAAGTTCGTAGAGCTCATGATGTGGGTGCAGTATCGCTGCACGCAGGCATTCGAGTCAAAATCAATGAACGCGCAAAAATCAATGGCGAATGGAGCGACAAGCAGCTGTTTTACGATACTACTGTTGGTCGAGCCCTGCTGTCCGAGATTTTGCCGGATGGCATGTCATTTTCACTAATCAATCGGGTGCTTAACAAGCGAGCAATTTCTGAGATCGTGAACGAATGTTACCGTCACGTTGGTCTGAAGGAGACAGTTGTCCTGGCCGACCAGTTAATGTATGTCGGATTCGATTATGCGGCGAAAGGTGGAATTTCCATCTGCGTGGACGACATTGAGATTCCTGAGGATAAGAAGGAAATTCTGGAGAAAGCCGACAAGGAAGTTGAATTTGTTGAGCGACAGGCTACTAACGGACTTTTGACTGATGGTGAGCGCTACAACAAGGTGGTTGATATCTGGGGTCGTGCCAGCGACAAGGTCGCTAAAGCCATGATGGACAAATTGAGTGTTGAGACTGTCATCGATCAGCATGGAAACGAAGTAGAGCAAAAGTCATTCAATCCTGTTCATGTCATGGCAGATTCCGGTGCTCGCGGTTCACATGCCCAGATTAGACAGCTGGCTGCCATGCGTGGATTGATGTCCAAACCGGATGGCACCATCATCGAAACCCCAATTAAAGCGAATTTCCGCGAGGGTCTCGATGTGTTGCAGTATTTCATTTCAACTCACGGTGCCCGCAAGGGATTGGCTGATACAGCTTTAAAGACTGCGAACTCGGGGTATTTGACCAGACGATTGATCGATGTATGCCAGGACCTTGTAGTTACCGAATTAGATTGCGGTACCTCAAAGGGGATCATGTTAGAAGCACTGGTTAAGGGTGGAGAAATCGTAGTGCCACTTGCCAGTCGAATTCTTGGCCGGTCAACTGCCCAAGACCTTAAGTCTCCTGCCACTGGAAATGTACTGGTCAAAGCAGGTGAGATGATAACCGAAAGGCTGATTCAACAGCTTGAAAAGCACTCAATTCACCGTGTCAAAGTCCGCTCTCCCGTTACTTGCCAAACCAAGTATGGAATTTGTGCAACCTGCTACGGCCGGGATCTAGGAAGAGGACATCTGGTCAACCGGGGAGAAGCGGTTGGTGTGATTGCTGCCCAAAGTATCGGCGAACCGGGTACGCAGTTGACCATGCGTACATTCCACATGGGTGGTGTCGCCGAACGTGAGCAGACGGCAACAGGCATAGTTGTAAAGACTATGGGAACGCTTGAATTTGACCGTGTCAGTTACATCAGGAATACGCGGGGCAATTTAATTGTGAATACCCGATCTGGTGAAGTGAAAATTCTTGATACCAATGGAATTGTAGCGGAGCGTTACCAGGTTCCGTATGGAGCGGAACTGTTTGTCGAAGACGGAACATCTGTATTGCCGGATCAGTCAATCGCGAGTTGGGACCCGCACATCCATCCGATCATCAATGAGGTCGGAGGCATTGTCAAGTTGGAGAACTTTGTTGATAGTATCACAGTCTCTCAATCCACTGATGATGGACATGATGAGAGTAGCGATCGAAGACCATTTTTTACGGTGCTGGACTCGAAACAGAAGCTGATGGAAGATCGTCCAGCGATTCGACTGGTTGATGAACAGGATCAGACCGTTATGTTTCCAAAAACGAATCGCGAGGTTCGCTACCTGCTACCGACCGGTGCTCAGGTGTTGGTTCAGCATGGGTCTGAAGTGAATGTCGGTGATGTGTTAGCCAGAATTCCACATGAATATGATTCAACTCGGGACATTACTGGTGGTCTGCCGAGGGTTGCAGAGTTGTTTGAAGCACGCAAACCAAAGGATCCTGCTGTCTACGCCAGACACTCTGGTTCTGTCAGTTTTGGTGAGGAGACGAAGGGCAAGATCCGGTTGATTATTACCGATGAAGAGGGTAATGAGCACAAAGAATTGATTGCCAAGGGTCGTTCATTCATGGTGTTTGACGGTGAAACGGTTGAACGTGGTGAACAGATTGTCGATGGCGCACCGGTATCTTCTGACATACTGGAGCTTAAGGGTGTAGAGGAACTGACGGCGTATATCGTCAAGGAAGTTCAGGAAGTGTATCGTTTGCAGGGTGTAGCGATCAACGACAAGCACATTGAAGTGATTGTTCGCCAGATGTTACGCAAGGTTCGAATTGAAGAGCCGGGAACAACCAAATTTTTGCCAGGTGAACTGGTTGAGCGTTCTTATTTTGAGCAGGTCAATGAAGAAATTCTTGAAGCCAAAGAGCTTGATCCAGAATCTGAACAGGAAGAGGCGGAAGCCGTTCGCGTGCTTTTGGGTATAACCAAGGCCTCATTGATGACCGAGTCCTTTATCTCTGCAGCATCATTCCAGGAGACGACTCGGGTTTTGACGGATGCTTCAGTGAGCGGCAAGGTTGATAAACTGCGCGGACTCAAAGAGAATGTGATCGTCGGACGTCTGATTCCGGCTGGTACCGGCCTTGTGCATCATGAAGAACGCAAGCGTCAGCGACGTCAGCAATTGAAGTTGCAAACACCGGAAATGGAATTCGAACAAGGATTCCAGCAGTCTGTTGCAAGAACTCCCGATGATCCAGAGAGTGTGATTGATCCCGACCGGTTGTTTCAAACCGGAGTGAATTAATCGGGTTGCAACACTGCGAATGAAATCGGAATTTCAAGCCTTTGTGATTGAGATTTATCAAAATCAGGCTTGAAATTCAACCTATAATAGGATAATATTATTTAACTTTGTGCTTGCCGTCGGATCGGCGACGGGCAAAAAGACAGGTCGAATGCGGTCTGTCTTTTTATTATTTGTTTTTTTGGGAAAAATTACTCAATCGTTCCAAGGATTCTGAACGAAAATGCCGACAATTAATCAGCTGGTCAACCGGCCGCGAAAGAAACAGACGAAGAAAACGAACGTGCCCGCACTTGAGGCATGTCCGCAAAAACGCGGCGTGTGTACTCGTGTTTATACCACCACGCCGAAGAAACCGAATTCAGCATTGCGTAAGGTTGCGCGTGTCCGATTGACAAACGGTTACGAAGTTACCACCTACATCGGCGGTGAATCTCATAACTTGCAGGAACACTCAGTTGTGCTGATTCGGGGTGGACGAGTCAAGGATCTGCCGGGTGTCCGCTACCACACAGTGCGCGGCGCGTTGGATACCTCTGGTGTGGATAAGCGACGACAGGGTCGTTCAAAGTATGGCACCAAACGACCACGCACATAACCAACACCTACTGAATTAGCAGAAGCGGACAGAAATTATGCCCAGACGTCGACTGGTTCCAAAACGGAAAATTATGCCGGATCCGAAGTACAAGCAGATCATGGTGGCCAAGTTCATCAATGCCCTGATGATGGACGGTAAAAAATCTATTGCTGAAAAAATTCTTTACAACGCGTTTGACGTCATCGTCAGTCGCGGAGCAGGTGAACCTCTGGAAATTTTTGAAGGGGCCCTGGAAAATGTCAGACCGACTGTGGAAGTGAAAAGCCGACGTGTCGGAGGTGCAACCTATCAGGTCCCAATTGAAGTACGGGCCACCCGTCGCGACGCATTGGCGATTCGCTGGATTATTGATGCCGCAAGAAAACGTCGTGAGAAATCCATGGCGATTCGGCTTGCGGCTGAGTTGATTGAAGCTTCAAACAAATCGGGTGAAGCGTTCAAGAAGTGTGAGAATACACACAAAATGGCGGAAGCCAATAAGGCATTTTCACATTTCAGATATTAATACGAGGCTCATAAACGTCTGATGGCAAAAAGAACGCCAATCAAGAATTATCGCAATATCGGCATCATGGCTCACATTGATGCCGGTAAAACGACCACAACGGAGAGAATTCTGTTCTACGCTGGAATCTCGCACAAGATCGGCGAGGTTCATGATGGAAACGCCGTTATGGACTGGATGGAACAGGAACAGGAGCGCGGTATTACGATTACTTCCGCTGCTACAACGTGTTTCTGGAAAGGTGCGCGCGCCGATATGAATGAACATCGGGTCAATATTATCGATACACCGGGACATGTCGACTTCACCATTGAGGTGGAGCGTTCGTTGCGAGTGCTGGATGGTGCCATCACTGTGCTGTGTGCTGTCGGTGGTGTAGAACCTCAAACCGAAACTGTGTGGCGTCAGGCTGATCGTTACGGAGTGCCGAGAATGATCTTCATCAATAAGATGGATCGCATTGGTGCGGACTTCGAAAATGTGATCGGACAGGTGGAAAAATTCTTGGGAGCACGAGCGATTCCGGTGCAGCTTCCAATCGGGTCTGAGGAAAAGTTTTTGGGAGTTGTCGATTTGATTTCGATGGAAGCCTGGTATTGGGATGACTCCACAATGGGAGCTAAATACAACCGCAAGTCAGTGCCTGATGAACTCGTTGAACAAGCGGCTGTCATGCGAGAGAGTCTGATCGAAGTTGCTGCAGAAGCGAATGATGACCTCATGAATACCTGGCTTGAAGATGGCACACTTAATGAGACTCAAATCCGTCAAGGGCTGCGTAGTCTGACGATTGACAATTCCATTGTGCCTGTCTTTTGCGGTTCAGCGTTCAAAAACAAAGGTGTACAGCTTTTGCTGGATGGAGTGATTGATTATCTGCCGAATCCCACGGATGTGCCACCGGTTGAGGGTGTTGTTGATGCCGATAAGGGCATTATTGAAGTTCGCCGGCCCGATGAGTCAGAAAAATTTGCTGCACTGGCATTCAAGATTATGACAGACCCATTTGTTGGTCAATTGGTGTTTATACGAGTGTATTCGGGCAAGTTGGTGTCTGGAGACTCGGTAATCAACGTTTCGAATGGTAAGAAAGAGCGCATTGGCCGTCTGTTGCAGATGCATGCCAATGATCGAGTTGAAATCAAGGAAATCAGCGCGGGTGACATCATTGCTGCAGTAGGATTGAAAAATGTTTCGACCGGAGACACTATTGCAACAAAGGGAAATGAAATTGCGCTTGAGCGAATGGAATTTCCTGAACCGGTTGTCTCCCAGGCTGTCGAGCCCAAAACCCGTGCAGACGAAGACAAGTTGTCGCTGGCGCTGACGAAATTATCAAAGGAAGATCCATCATTCAAAGTTCGAACCGATTCAGAGTCCGGGCAAACCATTATTTCCGGAATGGGTGAACTACACCTGGAAATCATTATTGATCGTTTGAGACGGGAGTTTGGCGTTGATTCCAATATTGGACAGCCTCAGGTAGCCTATCGCGAAACAATTAGAACAGCTGTTGAACAGGAGACTCGTCATGTTCGTCAGACAGGCGGACGCGGTCAGTTTGCACATGTTGTAGTTCTGATCGAACCATTGCCTCAAGGTGGTGGGTTTGAATTTTCCGATAAGATTGTCGGTGGGGCGATTCCCAAGGAATTTATTCCAGCTGTCAAGCGTGGTATAGCGGATGCAATGGGTGCGGGTGTCATTGCCGGATATCCAGTAGTGGATGTGAAAGCAACGCTATTGGATGGTTCATTTCATGAAGTTGATTCATCCGAACAGGCATTTCGGGTCGCCGGTACTCAGGCATTTCGCGATGCAGCACAGCGAGCCAAGCCACAACTGTTGCAGCCGTTCATGTCGGTTGAAGTCGTTACGCCCAGTGAGTACCTGGGAGCCGTTACAAATGACTTGAATTCAAGACGCGGCATCATTGAAGAAGTTTCAGACGTTAGCAGCGGTAAAGTGATCAAAGCCAGAGTGCCATTGGTGAAGATGTTTGGTTATGTAACAGCATTGCGTTCACTCACTCAGGGACGAGCAACTTACTCCATGGAATTTGACAATTATGTTCCGGTTTCCATTGATGAAGCAGGATTGGGCCTTAGGAAGGCCAGTTGACGGATTCAGGCGTTTAGACAACGAATCAACTAAATCAATTAATTTCTTTGCGGAAGAATAGAACACCATGGCAAGTCCGGCAGTAAGAGCGATCGATGAACAGAAGGTTCGCATTCGGCTGAAAGCATTTGATCATCGAATGATTGACAGTTCAGCGGCGCAAATTTTTGAAACGGCAAAACGCACCGGTGCACTGGTTCGAGGTCCCATTCCTTTGCCGACAAGAATTGAGCGGTATACACTGCTTCGTTCACCAAACGCAGATAAAAAAGCCCGCGACCAGTTCGAAATTCGTACCCACAAACGAATCATTGACATTGTTTCACCGACCGACAAGACGATTGACGCGTTGATGAAATTGGATCTGCCATCCGGTGTGGATGTCGAAATCAAGCTCAAATAGAATCACAGACGGATTGAGAGAAACTAGACATGTCATTAGGGCTGATTGGAAAAAAATTGGGCATGACGCGAGTCTTCAAGGAAGACGGTGACTCCATTCCCGTTACCGTGGTTGGTGTTGAGCCACATCGCGTTACCGCACTTAAGTCTGAATCAAAAGACGGCTACAGTGCGATTGCGGTAACGACCGGAAAATCAAAGGAAGAAAAGTTAAGCGCGCCGGTTCGCGGCATCTACGAAAAAGCAGGTGTTGAACCAGGACGAGGCTTGTGGGAGTTTCGGGTTGATGCTGAAGAAGTTGAATCGTACACAATCGGTGACAGCGTTGATGTATCACTGTTCAATGAAGGACAAAAAGTAGATGTCAAGGGGACTTCCATTGGTAAGGGCTTCACGGGTGTGATGAAACGATACGGTTTTGGTGGTGGCCGTGCTACTCACGGAAACTCCAAGGCACACCGAAAACCGGGATCAATTGGACAGAACCAGACGCCGAGTCGGGTTTTTCCGGGCAAGAAGATGGCGGGGCATTCTGGAAACGCAACACGAGTACAGCAAAATCTTGAAATCGTCAAGATTGATCCAGAGCGTAAGCTACTGTTGATCAAAGGATCAATTCCAGGCTCAAGGCAATCGGACATCATCGTTACGAAAGCCTCCAAACAGAAATCCTAACTATTACCTGGAGCAGGAACCGAACATGGAAATTGAGGTGTTGGACAAAGAAGGAAATCGACAAAAATCGATTAAGGTTTCCAGTGCCAATTTTGATGCTGAATTTAACAGCGCTTTGGTACACCAGGTCGTAGTCGCTTACCGAGCCGCATATCGCGCAGGTACACATGCCCAGAAAAATCGTTCTAGGGTGCGTGGCGGTGGCGCCAAGCCATTCAGGCAGAAAGGTACTGGTCGGGCGAGGGCAGGCACGCGTAACAGTCCAATAAATCGTGGTGGGGGTCAAACATTTGCCGCTTCTCCCCGGGACTATTCACAGAAAGTGAATCGCAAGGCTTTTCGGGCAGCAATGCGTTCGACACTATCGGAAACCCTAAGAAGGGACAATCTGATTGTGGTGACCGATTTAGATTGTGATGCACCGAGTACCAAACAGGCGGTTCAACAGTTGAAGAACTTGAATTGCCAAAAGGTGTTAATCGTTGATGATAACGCAAGTGACAATTTGCACCTGTCTTTGAGAAATATACCGAATGTTCACCTGATTGACCCTTCGATGCTGAACCCAGCTGATGTTGTTGATCAGGGCAAAGTGCTGATGACGGAAAGTGCTGTCAAAAGAGTTGACGAGTGGCTGCAATGAACGAAGAGCGCATGTACACCATAATTCGCTATCCGATTATTTCGGAGAAGAGTACGATGGTTGCCGATCGGGCAAAACAGATCGTATTTGAGGTGTCGAAAGATGCCACCAAAAGTGAAATTAAAGAATCTGTAGAAAGACTGTTCAAAGTTCGAGTTTTGTCGGTCCAGGTGCTGAACGTACGCGGCAAGGAAAAGAGATTTGGACGAACGATCGGACGACAGAGCGATCGTCGCAAAGCCTATGTCAGGCTACACAAGGATGATGATATTGATTTTTCACAGGCTGTTGAAGCTTAGATACAGCAATTAGATATGACACTGGTAAAACAAAATCCGACGACGCCTGGACGCCGCGGGATGGTTAAGGTTGAGAACCAGCAAATCCATCGCGGCAGCCCGCATCGCGCACTTTTGGATTCGGTCAGCAAAACCGACGGACGTAATAATGTAGGACGGATTACGGTTCGGCATCGAGGCGGGGGACACAAACGCAGGTATCGGATAATCGACTTCAAACGTGACAAAGACAATATTCCGGCTCGCGTTGAACGAATTGAGTACGATCCCAATCGCAGTGCACATATCGCATTGCTTTTGTATGCAGATGGTGAACGAAGATACATCATCGCACCCAAGGGAATTAAGGCAGGTGCTACACTGGAGTCTGGTACTACCGTACAGATTAGACCGGGTAACTGTTTGCCGCTGGAAAGAATACCTCAAGGTACAGTGGTTCACTGCATTGAGATGAAACCCGGTAAGGGTGCGCAACTGGCACGTTCAGCTGGTTCTTCGGCACAGCTTCTTGGTCGTGAAGGTAAATATGCTCTTATGCGAATGCTTTCGGGGGAAATGAGAAAAATCAATTCCAAGTGCCGAGCAACCATTGGTGAAGTTGGAAACGAAGAGCATGGATTACGCAAACTGGGTAAAGCAGGCGCCAAACGTTGGCGAGGGATCCGTCCGACCGTGCGTGGTGTTGCCATGAACCCAGTAGATCATCCACATGGCGGTGGTGAAGGTCGAACATCTGGAGGTCGTGATCCGGTATCACCTTGGGGCGTGCCAACCAAAGGATATCGCACTCGGCGGACAAGACGCACTTCGAACATGATTGTTCGACGAGCCAGCAAGCGCAGATAGTCAGTGAGGATAGACGATTGAGTAGATCAATTAGAAAAGGACCGTTTGTCGATCACCACTTGTGGGCAAAAATTCAAAAAGCCCGCGAAACAAATAGTCGACAACCGATTAAAACCTGGTCGAGACGATCCATGATTTTGCCGGACTTTATAGGACTGACGATTGCAGTTCACAATGGGCGCCACCATGTGCCTATATTGATTACGGAAAACATGGTTGGACACAAGCTGGGTGAATTTGCACCGACTCGAACATTCAGGGCGTTTTCCGCCGACAAGAAAGCGCGTTAGGAGCGAGAGACAGTGCAAGTCAGATCAGTTTCCAAGTATGTTCGATCGTCACCATACAAGTGTCGATTGGTTGTCAACCAGATACGCAGTCTTCCTGTAGAGCAGGCGAGAGATATTTTGGCCTACAGCACAAGAAAGGCTGCGAGCTTAGTTCTCAAGACGCTGGATTCGGCCATAGCAAACGCTGAAGTCAATAACAATGCAAATATTGACGAACTGTATGTTCAGGCCGCATTTGTTGATGAAGCGCCGGTACTAAAGCGCTGGCGGGCTAGAGCACGCGGTCGCGTGAATCGAATTCATAAGCGCAACAGCCATATCACGGTTATTGTGTCTGACGAATAACGGAGTAAAGAAACATGGGTCAGAAAGTACAGCCGGTTGGAATTCGACTGGGAATCTCATCAGACTGGAAATCGTGTTGGTATGCATCCGGCAGGGATTACGCTCGATATCTTCAGGAAGACCTGGAGGTACGGGAATTTATCCGCAAACGTCTGCCCAATGCATCGATCAGTGATATTTTGATTGAACGTCCGGCACAGAATTTGAAAGTGACAATTCACTCCGCTCGTCCAGGGACTGTTATTGGGAAAAAAGGTGAAGATATCAATAGTTTGCGTCTTGAGCTGAGCAAAATGAACGGCTCTCCAGTCGCCGTTTCAGTCGAAGAAATTCGCAAACCTGATTTGGTGGCAAACTTGGTTGCCGAAAGTATTTGCCAGAAGTTGGAAAAGCGAATGATGTTTCGAAGAGCTATGAAACTCGCAGTCAAGAATTCCATGCGGGTTGGGGCATTAGGAGTCAAGGTCATGATATCTGGCCGTCTCAATGGTGCTGATATTGCCCGAACTGAGTGGTATCGGGAAGGTCGAGTTCCCTTGCATACCTTTCGCGCAAAAGTCGACTATGGCTTTGCTGAGGCGATTACAACATACGGAGTGATCGGTGTGAAAGTCTGGATTTTTAACGGTGAAGTGTTCCGGGAATCCCACACTCCAACAAAGAGCGCGGCCGCGGCGGATGCATAAGACAGGTGAATTGAACAATGCTGCAACCCAAACGTACTAAATTCAGAAAACAGCAGAAAGGACGAAATCGCGGTCTTGCAACTCGCGGAAATCAAGTGAGTTTCGGTGAATTCGGACTCAAGGCAACAACGCGTGGACGAATCACGGCGAGAGAGATCGAAGCAGGTCGTCGGGCAATCAATCGATATGTCCGAAGAGGTGGAAAACTGTGGATCCGCATTTTCCCGGACAAACCTGTTTCGAAAAAGCCGCTTGAGGTAAGAATGGGAAAGGGAAAGGGCAATCCAGAATACTGGGTATTTGTTGTCAAACCCGGACACATGCTTTACGAAATAGAAGGTGTATCTGAAGCCATGGCCCGCGAAGCCTTTCGTCGAGCGAGTGCCAAGTTTTCAGTACAAACAACATTTGCAAAACGACAGGGGCTGCTGTGAACAAGGCGAGCGATTTACGCAATAGTTCGCAAGAAGAGTTGCAAAAACAGCTCATCGAATTGCGTCGTACACAATTGGAAATACGAATTCAGCATCGAACCGGGCAGTTTGCGGATGTAGCGAAATTCCGCGATGTGAAACGAGATATTGCCCGTATCAAAACGATTATGAATGAACAGAAACGTGCCGGATAACATGGAAGAGACTACAACTGCCAAGAAAACGCGTTCGATTCCTGGTGTAGTAACCAGCGTACGCATGGACAAGACGATCACGGTATCGATCGTCCGTAAAATTCCTCACCCGCTGTATCGCAAGTACGTCAAGCGCATTACCAAGTTACATGCGCATGATGAAAATAACAGCTGCAAGGAAAATGACAAAGTGCTGATCGAAGAGTGCCGTCCGATATCGCGCACAAAGAGTTGGCGACTGGTCAAGATTTTGGAAAGCAAATAAGAACTAGAACTGAGGTTGCAGTGCGATGATTCAGATGCAGACCATGCTTGATGTGGCAGATAACAGTGGAGCCAAACGGGTTCAGTGTATTAAAGTGCTAGGTGGATCCAAGCGACGATATGCAGGAATTGGCGACATTATTCGCATTACGATCAAGGAAGCGATTCCGAATAGTCGTGTGCGCAAAGGTGATGTGTTTTTTGCTGTGGTTGTCAGAACCAGAAAAGGCGTCAGACGTCGTGATGGTTCACTAATCCGTTTTGACCGAAATGCCGTTGTTTTACTGAACGCTCAGCACATGCCAGTTGGCACACGTATTTTTGGTCCGGTCACACGCGAGCTTAGACAAGAAAAATTCATGCGAATTGTTTCGTTGGCACCTGAAGTAATCTAGTGAACTGAAAATGAACAAGATCAAGAAAGGCGATGATGTCATAGTACTTGCGGGTAAAGACCGTGGGAAGCGGGGTACTGTATTGGACATCAGTACGGATGGCAAGAAAGCGCGGGTAAATGACATAAATGTCGTCAAGCGGCATACACGACCGAATCCAAATGCTCAACAGGCGGGTGGGATTCTTTCCAAGGAGGCTCCCATTCAGTTGTCAAATTTAGCGGTTTACAACCCTTCAACAAACAAGGGAGACAGAATTGGGTTCAAACGTCTAGCGGATGGCACCAAGGTGCGTTATTTCAAATCAAACGGCGAAGTACTGACAGATTAGAAGCAAGATGGCAAACGACGCAACTCCAAGACTAGAGCAGTTCTACAAGGACGAATTATTTGGTCGTCTTAAGGACGAGTTCAATTATGAAAATTCGATGCAGGTGCCGCGCGTTACGAAGATCACCCTGAACATGGGACTCGGTGATTCAGTCGTGAAAAAGGACAAAAACATGGTAACCAATGCTGTGAATGACATGCAGCAGATTGCCGGTCAGAAACCGGTGGTTACAAAAGCACGAAAGGCCATTGCAGCATTCAAGATTCGTGAAGGTTTCGAAGTAGGGTGCATGGTCACGTTGAGAAGAAATAGGATGTACGAGTTTCTGGACCGGTTGATTACCATCGCAATCCCACGAATTCGAGATTTTCGTGGATTGTCTGCCAAAGCATTTGATGGGCAGGGGAATTATTCATTCGGAATCAAGGAACAGATTGTGTTTCCTGAAATCAACTATGACAATGTTGATGTCATTCGCGGCATGAACATTACGATCACAACATCAGCACGAACTGATGAAGAAGCTGCTGCATTGTTGCGTGGCTTTAGTTTTCCACTTAGGCAGAATTAGCTATGGCAAAGAAATCCATGCTGGCTCGTGAAGTCAAACGGCAGAAACTCTGCAAGCGATACAGTGAAAAAAGAGCCTTGCTGAAAAAGAGGGTTATTGATCCAGATCTTTCTATGGAAGAACGTCTGGAAGCTGTGATGGATCTTCAAAAGTTGCCGCGGGACAGTAATCCGAATCGCCAGCGCAATCGTTGCGCACTCACGGGACGACCACGCGGCTATTACCGACGCTTTGGCTTGGGGCGCAACAAGTTGCGCGAGGTGATCATGAAAGGTGAAGCACCTGGTGCCACCAAGGCAAGTTGGTAAATTTTTATTGTCAAAGAAACGAATTGACGGAGATATTGACTAATGGCAATGACTGACCCAATCGCAGATATGCTGACTCGAATTCGAAATGCAGCGAAAGCGTCTCACGCGAGTGTATCGATGCCAGATTCCAGGATTAAGCGGGAGATTGCCGACGTATTGCAACAGGAAGGTTATATCCGCGGTTTTTCCAGTAGTTCTGATTCTGGTAAACCTATCTTGAGTATCGATCTGAAATTCTATCAGGGCAGACCGGTCATTGATTCGCTTGAAAGAGTTAGCAAGCCTGGGAGACGAGTTTATCGAGGTATTGACAATATGCCACTTGTCAATGCGGGGCTTGGTGTGACAATCGTCTCAACATCGAAGGGAATTATGACTGCAAAGACAGCCAAGCACATGAATGTCGGCGGTGAAGTCATCTGTACAGTCAGTTAAAGAGGTAAATTAGCGTGTCCAGAATTGCCAAAGAACCGGTTGTGATCCCGAAGGGTGTCACTGTTGATTTGTCAGCCCGGGACATTACTGCCAAAGGACCTAAAGGTGAATTGCACATGTCAATTCATCCTTTGGTAAAGGTAGAAAACGAAAATGGATTGATTAAAGTTACTGCACGCAATACAAGCCAGTATTCCCGAGCAATGTCTGGAACGATGCGTTCACTGGTTAATAACATGGTTACTGGTGTCAGTACTGGATTTAGTAAGGAGCTGACTTTGGTTGGAACTGGGTATCGAGTCCAGGTGAATCAATCAACTGCGAAGTTTTCGTTAGGATATTCGCATCCGATTGAATATCAAGCGCCGGATGGTGTTTCATTTGAAATCAAATCTGAAACCAGTTCGCAGGTCGAAATGGTTGTACACGGACACGATAAACAGGTTGTTGGTCAGGTTGCAGCAGATATACGCAGAATGCGTCCAGTGGAGCCTTACAAAGGTAAGGGTGTTCGATACTCGGATGAATGGGTGCGTAGGAAACAGGCTAAGAGTGTAGGATAAATGGCATCGGATAAGAAAACCAGGCGACTGCAACGAGCTCGTCGAACGAGGGCGAAGTTGCGATTGCATCACAAGAACCGTTTGTGTGTCTATCGTTCTTCGCGGCACATCTATGCACAAATTATTTCAGCCGATGGGCAGAAAACACTGACCAGTGCTTCTACTGTTGAACCCGAACTTCGCAAACAACTGAAAACTGGTGGCAATATTGAAGCGGCGAAACTAATTGGCACCACCATTGCACAACGTGCACTTGAAGCAGACATCGGCAACGTAGGGTTTGACCGATCAGGGCATCAATATCATGGACGTGTCAAACAATTGGCCGAATCAGCACGCGAAGCCGGGCTGTCGGTTTAGTGATAAGGATTGATTGAATATGGCAATTAGTGAACAACAAAGCAATCAGAGTGGCGAAGGTTTCAAAGAACAGTTAATCAAGGTTCGCCGAGTTTCGAAAGTGGTCAAAGGTGGCCGTATTTTTGGATTTTCAGCTTTGACTGTTGTTGGCGACGGTAATGGTAAAGTCGGTATTGGAGTAGGAAAAGCTCGAGAGGTTCCGCTAGCCGCACAAAAATCGTCTGAAAAAGCCCGACGGAACATGATTCAGGTTCATCTAAAAGGTGGAACACTGCAGTACCCTGTTGTCGGTCGTCACGGCGCTGCTAAAGTGGTTATTCGTCCTGCGTCTGCGGGTACTGGAATTATCGCAGGCGACACGATGCGTCTCATATTTGAAGCGGCTGGTATTGAGGATGTTCTGGCGAAAGTGGTTGGAACGACAAATTCGATTAATGTCGCCAGGGCTACCTTGAACGGGTTGGCGTCGATACAAAGCCCACAAGAAGTTGCTAATAAACGGTCAAAGAGTGTATACGAAATTTTTTGATTGAGCTCTTTGAATATTTGATTTGAAAGATGAATTCGAAAACAACAGGAAAGTTACGCGTTAAACTCGTGCGTAGTACGATCGGACGTTTGAAGAAACATAAAGCTTGTGTGCGCGGACTTGGACTTCGCCGAATTAATGACACGCGTGAGCTTGAAGATACCCCTGAAATTCGTGGCATGATTCGAAAGGTTTCTTACATGGTTGACTTTGAGGAGATTACCTGATGACTACCGAAGAGATTCAGGAAAGTCATATGGGTTCGCGAATCAGATTGGTAAGCACCCCTGGCGCACGTAAGCGTCGCAAAAGAGTGGGTAGAGGAGCGGGTTCCACATTCGGAAGTACCTGCGGACGCGGTGATAAGGGTCAAAACTCTCGTTCGGGAGGTGGCGTGAGACCGGGTTTCGAAGGCGGACAAATGCCACTCGCTCGTCGTTTGCCAAAGCGAGGCTTTAACTCAATGACACCACACTCTTGTGCTGAAGTTCGATTGAGAGAACTTAATCAGTTTGCAGGTGAGACTGTTGATCTCGATTTGTTGAAATCCAAGGGAATTGTTTCAGTCAAAGCACTACGAGCAAAGGTTATTCTCTCTGGAGAACTTGAACATAAGGTGAACCTTAAAGGAATCGCGGTTTCTAAAGGTGCACGAGCGGCAATTGTCGCTGCGAAGGGAACTATAGAAGAGTAATTTAATGGCCGCACCATTAGCATCACGTCGATTGCCTGGACTCGGCACCCTTAGTGAGTTAAAAATGAGGGTGCTCTTTGTGCTGGGCGCTATGGTTGTTTTTCGGTTAGGAACTCATGTTCCTGTTCCTGGTGTGGATCCAGTTGCGGTTGCAGCACTGTTTGAACAAACCCGTGGTTCGATCGTTGATATCTTTAATGTGTTTTCTGGTGGTGCTCTATCGAGATTGTCCGTATTCGCATTGGGTGTGATGCCATATATTTCTGCATCCATCATCATGCAGATGATGAGTGCAGTTATTCCGCAGTTGGAGCAGCTAAAGAAAGAGGGTGAAGCAGGTCGGCGTAAGATTACGGAGTACACCCGCTATGGAACCGTGCTGCTTGCGACTTTCCAGGGATTGGGAATTGCGATTGCAATCGAAGGTCAGGTTGCTGGCGGAAGTGCAGTCGTCTTGACACCAGGACTCGGTTTTAAGTTATCGACTGTGGCAGCCCTTGTTACAGGCACGATGTTTCTGGTTTGGTTGGGAGAGCAGACAACTGAACGTGGAATTGGAAATGGTATTTCACTATTGATTTTTGCAAGTATTGTTGCGGGCTTGCCTTCGGCAGTTGCTGGTACGCTGGAACTTGCAAGAACGGGTGCCTTTACCCCAATCGGTGTGTTGGTGTTGTTTTTCGGTGCGGTTTTTGTGACGGGTTGTGTGGTGTTTTTTGAAAGGGGACAGCGCAGAATTACAGTGAATTATGCACAGCGTCAGCAAGGGCGTAAAATGCTTGCGGGCCAGACAAGCCATTTACCCCTGAAAATAAATATGTCCGGTGTCATTCCACCGATCTTTGCCTCAAGCATCATTCTCTTTCCAGTTAGTCTGGGAAGCTGGTTTGGGCAGACAGAAGGAATGGGCTGGCTCGCTGACATATCGACTGCAATTGGTCCAGGACAGCCGATTTACATGTTGATTTACTCGGCAATGATTGTGTTCTTTTGCTTTTTCTACACAGCACTTGTATTCAGTCCAAAAGACATGGCGGACAATTTGAAAAAGTCAGGCGCTTTCATTCCAGGAGTGCGTCCAGGCTCGCAGACGTTAAAGTACATCGATACAGTCGTTTCACGGCTGACACTGGCAGGTGCAATTTACCTGGTCATCGTTTGTCTGATTCCAGAGTTTTTGGTTGTTCAGTGGAGCGTACCGTTCTATTTTGGTGGTACGTCACTATTGATTATTGTTGTGGTTATGCTGGATTTGATTGCACAGGTGCAATCTCATCTAATGTCGCGTCAGTATGAGAGTTTGCTGAAGAAGTCTTCGATTTCTCGCGGATTTGGTATGACCCGATAATAGTGGGAGAGGAATTATGAAAGTTAGAGCTTCAGTCAAGAAAATTTGCCGGAACTGCAAGATATTCAAGCGCAACGGTGTGCTCAGGGTGAAATGCACTTCGGATCCGCGTCACAAACAGCGACAAGGCTGAATTAACTTTAGTTTATTGCCAATTTGGGAGTAAAGTTTTGGCACGTATAGCAGGGGTAAATTTACCCGTACAGAAACACATTCGTATCGCTTTAACGTCGATATACGGTATTGGACTGTCGACTGCGGAATCGATTTGCAGTGTTACTCAGATTGAACCATCCAAGAGAGTACGAGATCTGACAGACGAAGAAGCGGAAAAGTTACGCGCTGAAGTAGGCAAGTATCAAATCGAAGGTGATTTACGAAGAGAAGTTGCAATGAATATTAAGCGACTGATGGACCTTGGTTGCTATCGAGGTCTTCGACATCGACGTGGATTGCCCGTTCGAGGACAGCGAACTTCGACCAATGCTCGAACTCGAAAGGGTCCGAGAAAGGCACCGGTCAAGAAAAAGAAAAAGTAGGTAATTGAACAGTGGCAAAAGCAAAGCAAAGAAAGCGTAAAGCAAAAGTCAAACGCACAGTCAGCATGGGTGTTGCACATATTCACGCAACCTTCAACAATACCATTATCACCATTACAGACAAACAGGGCAATGTCCTATGTTGGTCTACCGCTGGTAAGATGGATTTTAAGGGGTCTCGGAAAAGCACACCGTTTGCCGCACAGATCGCCTCTGAAGATTGTGCGAAAAGCGCTTTGGACATGGGGATGAAATACATTGATGTAGAGGTTTGCGGACCTGGGCCCGGGCGTGATTCAGCGGTACGCGCTTTGAACGCTGCCGGTCTTGAGGTTTCAACAATTACCGACGTTACACCCATTCCGCACAATGGTTGTCGACCGCCAAAACAACGGCGACCTTAAAGGAGTTTTGGATGGCTAGATATACAGGACCAACGTGTAAGCTCTCAAGGCGCGAGCAAAGTGACCTTGGTCTTAAACGTCGTGGAGATTTCAGGGCGATTACGGAGAAGTGTCGTTTCGAAAAGTTACCTGGGCAAAAAGCCGTGTCGCACCGCCCTCGTGTTACCGTCTTTGGAAGGTTGTTGAGAGAGAAACAAAAGCTCAGACGTACCTATGGGGTTATGGAAAAGCAATTTCGCCGACACTTTAAGGAAGCGTCCAGACGTCAGGGTTCGACAGGTGTCAATCTTCTACAGATTCTTGAGTCGCGGCTTGACAACGTTGTTTACCGAATGGGTTTTGGCTGCACTCGTGCTGAGTCCCGGCAACTGGTCAGCCACAATGCAATATTAGTGAATGGCGGTCGCGTCAATATTCCCTCATACGAGGTGAAACCCGGAGATACTGTTGAAGTCAGGGAGAAAAGCCGTTCTCAGGAACGTATAACCGATTCACTTGATGTCACGGAGCGAGTCGGCTTCCCTCCTTGGGTTGACGTTGATGTCACGAATTTTCGCGGGATTTACAAAAATATGCCAGAACGCAGCGAATTACCAGATGATATTGATGAGACGCTGGTGATTGGGTATTACTCCAAATAAGTAGTTATCACTTTGATTCACAGGGTTTAAATGTACGATACTTCACAATTTCTAAAGCCTCGCAACATCAAAATTGAACAGAACGATGCGAAGCACGCCAAAATAACGCTGGATCCGCTAGAGCGCGGTTTTGGACATACATTGGGCAATGCACTTCGACGCATACTTCTATCCTCTATGCCAGGTGCAGCCATCACTGAAGCAAAAATTCAGGGGGCTTTGCACGAATTTACGGTTCTTGAGGGCGTTCGTGAAGAAGTAATCGAAATTCTGATTAACTTGAAAAGCCTCGCCGTCAAAATGAGTGGCGACCGCGAAGAAGCGATCCTAACTCTAAGCAAATCCGGTCCTTGTATAGTGACAGCAGCAGATATTCAACTATCACACGATGTTGAAATCATCGACCCTAATCATGTGATTGCACATTTGCTCACTGATGCCCAATTGGATATGGAACTGATTGTAACTCGGGGAGTAGGGTTCAGATTTCTGGATGCAGAATCAGCGCCAAGGTCAGCTGAAGAGCGGGAGCGGACTGAAATTGGAAGGATGAAAGTTGATGCTTACTACTCACCAATTCGTACTGTGTCTTATTCAGTTGAAAATGCTCGTGTTAAGCAGCGAACAGATTTGGATCGGTTAATTTTAAACATCGAGACGAACGGTACAATTGATCCAGGCGAAGCTGTACGATTCGCAGCAACTATTTTGCATACCCAGATCTCAACATTTGTGAATTTGGAAGAAACAGAAGAAGTCACGCATGTTGAGGAAGAACCACAATTCGATCCGGTTCTTCTGAAGCCGCTTGATGAACTTGAGTTGACTGTACGCTCGGCAAATTGCTTAAAGCAGGAACAGATTCACTACATTGGGGACCTTGTTCAACGGTCTGAAACTGATTTGTTGAAAACTCCCAACTTGGGTAAGAAGTCATTGAACGAAATCAGAGATGTTCTGGCTGAAAGAAACCTTGAACTCGGTCAGAAGTTAGAAAATTGGCCGCCCTTGATGCTACGCCGAGACACATTGGATCTGGACCGTTTAGGGGACTAAATCAATGAGACACCGAAAATCAGGAAGACATCTCAACCGCACATCGAGTCACAGAACTGCCATGATGCGGAACATGGCTGCCTCTCTGTTTCGTCATGAGCAGATTAAAACAACTGTGCCCAAAGCTAAAGAGTTGCGGCGATTTGCTGAACCGCTAATCACGTTGGCCAAGGAGCCCAGTGTAGCCAATCGTCGATTGGCATTTAATCGTTTACGCGATCGGGAGATGGTACAAAAACTGTTCGACAACTTAGGAGCGCGTTACAAAGAACGGCCGGGCGGCTATATGCGAATCCTAAAGTGTGGTTACCGTACCGGTGATGCTGCGCCAATGGCCTATGTGCAGTTGGTAGATTCTGATGTAATCTGGGAAGAGGATCAACCGCTCTGAATTGGCAGAGCTAAATACCTGTAGAAAGCACGAACTACTGTCAAATTGCGACTAACATCAGTCGCATTCAAAATACCAACTTAACGTTGTTGGTACCTATTCCAATTTGATCGACAATAGACATCACGTCTAGAGCTCGTAGCGTTGGAGACATGGCTGAAATCTGAAACAGCCAATCTCATTAACAGAATTGCATTCAACACGATTGTCAACACAATCTCGTATTGACACGTGTGATCAGCCAGGCAAGTAGCCGGCAAATTCTTTTTCTACCGCTTTCGGATCTCCAGCCAGACCTTGAGCAACACCTGACGCCATGTCACCGCAATACAATTCTTCTTCACCAGATTGAAGAGCACTTAAAGTATCTTCCGCTACTTGAGCTGGTGGCATTTTAGGTGGTGGGAAGTCTCGACTCATGTCAGTATCAACAGCACCTGGCATCACCGCTAGGACAGCTGTTCCCTGCTGTGCTAATTCCGCTCGCACTCCCTGGGTCATGCTTAAAGCAGCCGCTTTTGAAGCACATAGAGAACCCATCAGTGGTAAATTGACCCTTGCTAATATTGACAGAATATTCACGATAGCACCACCACCGTTTTCGCTCAGAATCGGTGCAAATGCTCTACACATGGACAGGGTACCAAAGTAGTTTGTTTGCATTTCTTCTTGTGCAGTCGACAAACTGTCTGCCGCTATAAATGCTTGAAGACGATTGATTCCGGCATTGTTGATCAGTAGATTGACATCGTTACACACGCCTGCAGCACTCTCAATATCTTCATCATTTGTAATGTCCAGTTTTACTGCTTTAACCTTGTCTGAATGTTTGGTGATCAAATCATCGAGACTGTCAATATTTCTAGCGCAAGCGTAAACTTTTCGCGCACCTTGCCCAACCAAGGCATTTACAAATTCACGACCAATACCGCGATTGGCACCGGTAACTAAAGCCGTGCAATTTGAAACTTCAAACTTGTTTTCCATAGTTCTTTTTTCTCCGTGTTCTTTGGACACTTCTGTCGAATCCATTGAAGAACCGTCAGCCAACCAGTCAGGTTCGATTTTTGGTAACGGAACTGCGTTCAACAGATGTTTAGTATATGCTGATTTAGGGGATCGAAATATCTGCCTCACATTGCCAGATTCCACAACTTCACCGTTGCGTAGTACGAGCAATCGATCACACAAGTGTCTGACTACTGCTAGATCATGACTGATGAATATTAGAGCGAGATTTAAGTCTCGCTTCAAGCCCTGTAGTAAGTTCAGGATCCGTGCTTGTGCAGAAACGTCCAATCCGGAAACGATTTCATCTGCCACGATCAGTTTGGGGCGCAGCATAATCGCGCGGGCAATTCCGATGCGTTGACGTTCACCACCACTTAATTCATGTGGGTAGCGTTTTCGAAAATCATGTGAAAGTCCAACTCGTTCCAGCACAACTCTTGTAATTCGATCTGCTTCGGCTTTCGATTCTACATGTCCTAGTGTGGCTAAGGGTTGAGACAGAATGACTTCAATTCGATGCCGGGGATTCAAGGACGATTGCGGGTCCTGAAAAATCATCTGAATATCTTTACGGAATGATTTCAGATTTTTTTCTGAGAGATGTGTAATGTCCTTCCCCTGAAATATCAATTTGCCTCCAGTAGGTTCGTGCAAGCGGAGGATTGTTCGTCCTAAGGATGTCTTCCCGCTACCAGACTCACCGACTACACCAAGAGACTCACCCTCATTTATCGCAAGACTGATATTCGTCAAAATCTTGGCCTCAGGAATTTGGCCAAACGGTCGCCTTCTGGAGCGATCTGGCAGTGTCAGTTGCAGATCTTCAATTTCCAGTAACTTGTGGACAGACTTCATCAGTCAGCGTTTTCGAAACGGTAATAGTGAGAAGTGATCTCCAGCAGATTTTGTGTGTACTTGTGGAGTGGATTTCGAAACAGATTCACTGCACTTTGCATTTCGACTACATTGCCGCTATGTAGAATGCTTACATAGTCGCAAATTTTTGCTATGACACCGAGATCATGTGAGATGAAAAGCACTGAGGTGCCTGTTTCCGTTTGAAGTTGCTTGATCAACTGAAGAATCTGACGCTGAACGGTAACGTCCAATGCAGTTGTGGGTTCGTCTGCAATGATCAGTTCAGGTTTACATGAGAATGCCATCGCTATCAGAACTCGCTGTCTCATTCCTCCAGACAATTCAAATGGGTATTGATGTACGACCCGTTTTGGATCTCGAATCTGAACATCGTTCAAGAGTTCAAGGACTCGCTCCTGGGTAAGCGTGCGATTCAAATTCATGTGAATTCGCAGTACATCGCCTAGCTGACTTCCTATGCGACGAACTGGATTCAAAGATGTCATTGGGTCCTGTGGAATCATGGCAATATGTCTGCTAGCTAGTTGTCTTCTTTCGTATCTTGGCATGCCAGCTAAATCACTTCCCTTGAAATGAATGCATCCTTTGTTGATGGTCGTGGAACTTGGCAATATCCCCAGAATTGCCTTGGCTAACATACTTTTGCCAGCCCCAGACTCACCAACTAGACCATGAATTTGACTCCGCTGAATCTCAAGATTTACACCATTTAATATTGGAGAAAACTGACGTTTCTGAGAAACTCCTAGGTGCAAATTTTTAACATCCAATACTGCGTTCATCTTCGCATCACCGGATCAAGAATTGCACGCAAACCATCCCCTAGAGCATTGAATGCCAGAACTGCGATGATGATGCAAATCATTGGCAGACTCATGACCCACCATGCAGAATGGACATATTGACGTCCCTCCTGAATTAAGCCGCCCCAGGTTGCCTGATCCGAAGAAACACTCAACCCGACAAAGCTTAAAATCGCTTCGACAATTACTGCGATCCCCATTTCCAAGGTCAGTAATGTCACCAGGAGTGGCAGCACATTCGGTAAGATTTCTCGCCACAAAATCGTCCACCGCTCAAACCCAATTGAAACCGCAGATGAGATGTACTCTTGTTCACGTTGAACTAGCGTTTCCGCACGAACCACACGACAAAATCGAGTCCAATCAATGATCACAATTGCAATAACAACCGAATGCAGTCCGGTACCAATCACGGCCACCAAAACAATGGACAACAAGACAGGCGGAAATGCCATCCAAATTTCAACCAAACGAGAAACTACAGTATCGAGCCAGCCGCCGTAATACCCAGCCAGAAGACCTAAAACAGTTCCCAACAGAGCTGCTAAACTGGCTGCAATGAACGCAACAATTAATGCGACCTGAGTACCGTAAATCAACCGTGATAAGACATCTCGTCCCAGGCTGTCTGTTCCTAGAAGATATGCAGGATCATGATTATCAAGCCAAAATGGTGCCATCAGTCCGCTGAACAGATCTTGTTTCAATGGATCGTGTGGGGCAATCCATGGTGCAAAAATTGCGATAAGGATCAATAGTCCAATGACAATTCCGCCAAACCAGGTACGTATCAGACTGGATTGGTGAACTCTTCTGGATCGAGTTGGTTCACTCATTTCGGACTCTTGGATTTAAAGTTCGATAACTCATGTCAATCACGAGATTTGTGATTATGAAGAGTATGGCGAATGTGATTATCAACCCCTGTATTAGGGGTAGGTCTCGATCAATTACAGCTCCTATAGACATATTCCCGATACCGGGATAACTGAATATTCTTTCAATGAGTACGGTACCACCAAGCAGAAAATTGAATTGAACACCTGACAGGGCTACTGTAGGGATCATGGCGTTTCGTAAGGCCTCTACTATCAAAATACGCCAAGGCCCAAATCCTTTAATTTGAGCCATCCTAATGTAATCTTGTGTCATTGTTTCTCGAAGCGAAGCCTTCAAAGACCGTGCAATTACGGCTGTTAGAGGCAAAGCCAATGCGATTGCCGGCATGATCATGTGTTTGATCAGTGTCAGAAATACAGAAAATTCGCCTCGAATCAAACTCTCAGCAATGTAGAACTGTGAAATTAAATCGAGGCTGATTCTAGGGTCGATACGACCGGAAACGGGTAGCAGGGGCCATAAAACTCCAAATGCCAGTATGAATATCAGACCCCATAAAAAGTCTGGAATTGCTTGATTCAAGCCTGTGAATCCATCGACGATGGTTTCAGGCCAACGATTGCTCCAAAATGTACCGATTAGTGCGAGCAATGTTCCAAGAATGACTGAAATGAACATTGCAGCGACTGCCAATTCAATTGTGGCAGGCAGCCTTGACAGAATTAATTCGACAACATCTTGACGCAGGCTGATTGAGGTGCCGAAATCGCCCTTTAGAACTTCAGAAAACCAAACAAGATACTGTTCAACAATTGGTTTGTCGAGTCCATATAAGTGGCGCAGGTGATCAATGTCATCCTCCGTAGCACCTGGAGGAATCATCATCATTATCGGGTCGCCTGGAACTACGCGCAGAAGTACAAAGACGATAATGGAAACGCCGATTAGTGTCGGTATGACCAACACCAATCGGCGTAGCAAAAACGGAAAAGACATGTTTCAAGTCATGGTCGTCTGCAAGTAGAGTAGCACTACCATTCGAAGCGACTATCTTGAATGTCTAGTTGGTTTTCTTTACTAACTGCGGCAATACAAAATTGGCAACATGTGGTGTAACTTCAATTCCATCACGATGAACGATTGGTTGTACAAATTGCAGTAAAGGAATGACGTACGCATTTTCGGCAATGTATCGATCAACAGCCTGATAACCAGCAATTCTTTTGTCCTCATCAGGCTCTCCCCACAAAGGACCAATCATCGCGTCAAGATCATCTGTATCCCAAGTTGAGTGAGGGGAGGGGCCAAACATGGCAAATCCTGTTGATGTAGATGGATCACCAATGGCATTGCCCCAGTTGTAAAAGGCGGCAGGTGCCAACGTGTCTTGTGCACGAAGTTCGAAGTGTTTTGCGATTTCATAGACTTCAATTTCAGCCTCTGCACCAACGTTTCTCCACATTCCTACAATCGCTTGAATTATTTCATAATCTTTTGGTTTAAAACCGCGAGTTGTCTGAATCTTGAAGCGTACCGGGTTTTCAGTTGAATAGCCAGAAGCTGCTAGCAATTCCTTGGATTTTTCAGGATTTGTTTCTACCGTAATTGATTCATCAAATGCAGAGTACTGTGGAGCCTGCAGTGTATCAATTGGTACGCCATATCCTCGCAGTAGTCGCTCGACTATTGCTTCCTTGTCAATGGCATGGGCCAGAGCTTTTCTCACATTAGCGTCCTCCATGACTCCGACATCATTTAAAAATATCATTGCGATATCGGAAACGGGTGTATTCCTGCCTTGAAGCCCATCTTTTTCGCTCAGGCGATCATACTGTTCGTATGGAATTTCAATTGTGATATCTGAACTTCCACTCTCGATTTCAGCAACACGACTGTTGGCATCAGGAACGAATTTGTAGATCACTGTTTCAAATTCAGGCTGAGGTCCCCAATATTTGTCAAAACGCTTCAATCGAACGAAACTGTTCCGTTCAAACTGATCAACCATGTATGGACCCGACCCGACTGGAGCTTTTTCAAATCCTTCGGCTCCAACACTTTCGTAGTAATCTTTCGGTAAAACATAGGCAGTAAGAAAAGCCATCCATTTGAAGATCGTTGGTTCAAATCTCAACACATCTGCTGTTATTCTGTTGCCGTCGACAGCAAAGTTGCCGACCGTGCTCCAGATAAACTGAATTGGATTACCAGTGTCGGGATTGCCAGCTCGTTCCAATGACCAAACCACATCCGCAGGTGTAACTTTACTACCATCATGCCAGTACGCATCGTCTCTGACTTCCAGCCAAACTTTCGTTCGATCCTCATTCCATCCCCAGCCAGTCAATAAACCATTTTTGAAGGTAAGGTCTGGATTCTGATCAACGTATTGATCAAATACCGATTTGTAAATTGATTGAATCGTTGGATTTACAGCTGATAGCCCGACTGTGGGGTCCCAAGAAGGTAAATTAACGTTGTAAGCGATGGTTAATACATCATCGTGGCTATCCGCTTGTGCTTGACCGAAGCCAATAAATAAAGCGAGTGCTGCGGTGATTATTCGTAATTGCATGGGAGGTCCTCCGATAACTCTACGTTCTAGTTGATTGGTTTGCCTTCACTGGATGCCCAGTTCCGCATTAATGTGTTTGATGGTTGAGATTCGTCAACTAACTTGACAGCTGTTTCATGACCAGCAACGGGCAACTCGTTCGAGTCAATCAATCCTAACTGTACAAGTACAGATGCCTGGTCCCAGTAAATGTGTTCATGACACAATTTATCGCCGCGAAAATTGACAATTGCCACAAGGGGAATTTCCACGTATTTTCCAGTGGGTTCAACGCCTGGCAGCATCCAGTCAATTTCCCTGTTGTGTGTAAAGCAAAACAACATTTCGTCGACAAGGCGATCGGTTCCGATCGTTCTGGATATAGGAATTAACGCCGTGTCATCAGGATTTGCATCAACAAAGTGGTACTTATAGAACCGACTGAGCTGCTCACTACCAACACCGCCCGTCATTGTTGGAATATGATTGACATAAGGCTCGTCAACCATTGTCGACATGGTCGCAGGCACATCACGCGTTGCAAATTCGTGGTAACAGTGCATGTCCCACAGTTGACTCAAATTGTAAATTGGTCCCATCACAGAGCGTAGCAGCGCCAATGATCTTGTGTACGCCATCATTGTTGATGGTTTGTGGTAACTGACGCGGCCCGGGGTTGCAAATGCATGATCTACACCAGGATAGTTATAGATTTCAATTTCAGAGCGATCACTAAAAGTATCCCTGATTTTCCCCACTGCCTCAGGTGGAACAAAACCGTCCTCATCAGCAAAGTGCATAACCATGGGGCAGGTGATTGAGTCGGCCTCGTCTAGGGAAGCTTCTATAGCAACGCCGTAATACGATACAGCACAGTCAACATCAGTTCTGGCGGCCGTTAGATATGCCAACTTTCCACCCAAGCAATAACCCATAGCGCCGACTTTGCCTTTGCATTGTGTAATGTCGCGAATGGCAGCGACTGTGGCAGCAACATCCTCAATACCCTGATCCACGTCAAATCGTTGATAATATTCAAATGCTTGTTGAAAATCCTCGTCTGAATAACTTAAAACAATACCTGGCTTCATTCGCCAAAATAAATCTGGTACCAACACGACATAGCCTTCCTCGGCAAAGTTGTCAGCCATATCACGAAGATACGCATTGATTCCAAAAATTTCTTGTAAAAGAATCAGTCCGGGTCCAGAATTTTTCTCAGGCTTTGCGAGATAAGCCTGGAACTGTCCGCCATCGGCTGCGGTAATGTCAATCATGGTGCCGCTCATTCATATCCCTCTCGATTGATTCAAATAAAAAGAATAAATATATATTATCAATGTGTTGCTTCAAGCCGAATTGACGCGATTCATTACAGCTATATAAGTCCCAAAAGTCAACATCACTAGTTTAACAGGTAGACACCATCTTGTGGAAATGTAGCTGATGCACTGAATTAAAATTTCTGTTGCGAAACTAGTGTTGAGAGTTTCGAAAATTTTGTTTGTGCAAAAACAATCGAATGTGAATTAAACAATAAATCTGATGAATCATATGACGGATATTATTGATATATCAACGTATTATCAACACGCAAAAAGTAACAATCAATGAGAAATTTGAATATTTGTCATTACCAGAGAAAGTCAGGTCAATCCAATGAGTTTTGATGCGAAATCAGTTCTTGATTTTTGGTTTGCAGACAATGCATTGAAGCCAGAAGGGTACGAGGCACGTAAGGAACTTTGGTTTTCTGTGAATGAGGAATTTGATTCCGAAATTCGACGCAGGTTTGAATCGCAAATTTCAGAAGCAGCTGAATTGTGTAAATCTGGATTGAGCTCCGATGCCAGGGAAAACCTAGCACGAATTATTGCTACAGATCAGTTTCCTAGAAATGTATACCGTGGTACTGCCCAAGCTTTTGCGTATGATTCAGTTGCGTTGGGAGTGACCAAAGGTATGATAGAAAGTGGCATGCATGAGCAATTAAGTTATATCGAAAGAATGTTTGCTTATATGCCTCTTGAGCATTCCGAGTGTCTAGACATGCAGATCCTTTCAGTCAAAATGTTCGAAGCACTTGTTGCTTCTGAGGACAATCAATTCGAATCTGATTCTGGTGAATCCATTTGGTATGCTCATCTGCACAAAGAAATAATTGAGCGATTTGGTAGGTTTCCACATCGAAACGAAATACTTGGAAGGGAACCGACACCTGAAGAGATCGAGTATCTCGCATCAGGCCCTGAAAATTTTGGTCAAGTCAAAGCGTAGTCCGATCTAAATGAAAATCAGGCTTGTCAAATTACTGGGAATTGCAGGTGAGTAGAAAGCACATAATGTTGATGCACTCACTTAACCACCGACATTCTTGCAGAGAAGTTCAACAATGAAAAATCCAGTCAGAGTAACAGTTACAGGAGCAGCGGGACAGATCAGTTACAACTTGCTGTTTCGATTAGCGGCCGGTGAGATGCTGGGCAAAGACCAACCCGTGATTCTCCAATTATTGGAAATTCCCCCAGCAATGAAAATGCTGGACGGTGTAGTGATGGAACTTGAAGACTGTGCCTTTTCGACATTGGCCGGAATTATCGCTACCGACAATTCGGAACTTGCCTTCGGTGATGCCGAATTTGTACTGATGGTTGGTGCGAGACCACGTGGACCGGGTATGGAACGGAAAGACCTGTTAGAAGCAAATGCCAAAATATTTACGGAGCAGGGTTCAGTATTAGACCGAGTTGCAAGTCAGAATGTGCGGGTTCTTGTTGTTGGAAACCCAGCCAATACCAATGCTTTGATCACAGCCAGCAAGCTACAGCGTTTGAACAATTCACAAGTCACGGCAATGACCCGATTGGATCATAACCGTGCGATCAGTCAAATTGCTGCAAAGACAGGTAATATGTCCTCCTCCGTCAAACGGGTCATAATTTGGGGTAATCATTCAGCAACACAATATCCGGATATTCATCACGCCACTGTCAACGGGGCATCAGCTTTAGATGCAGTAGATCAGGATTGGATTGAGTCCGAATTTATCCCCACAGTACAGAAAAGAGGCGCACAAGTCATTGCTGCCCGTGGGCTTTCAAGTGCGGCGTCTGCGGGTTCAGCGGCAATGGACCATATCAGGACATGGATGCAGGGTACGCCGGCCGGCGACTGGACAAGTATGGGAATTGTCAGTGATGGATCTTATGGGATTACAGACGGTTTGATTTATTCATACCCGGTGACATGTAAATCTGGGCACTATGAAATAGTCCAGGATTTAGAAATCAATGAGTTCAGTCGAATTAAGATGGAAATCACTGAACAGGAATTGATCGAAGAACGAGACGCAATCGCTAATCTGCTCTGAAGTGTTTGACTGCTCTGCAGTAGTTCCGGTTTACAATCGGAAAGATCGGATTCAACAAACAATAGAGTCAGTTCTAAATCAATCTGTTTTGCCGCGCGAGATTATCGTCGTGGATGACGGTTCAACTGACGGAACTTCAGAGTTCGTCAAATCAACATTTCCTGATGTTAAAGTTGTAACCCAGGCTAACCAGGGTGTCAGTGCTGCAAGAAACAAAGGTATCAAGGAAGCCAAGGGAGAGTGGGTGGCGTTTCTTGATTCAGATGACGAGTGGCTTCCGACAAAATTGGAAATGCAGTCCAGTTGGCTTAGAAACCACCCCAATATAAAGATATGTCACTGTGACGAAATCTGGATTAGGAATCAAGTTCGCGTTAATCCTGGTAAACGGCACAAAAAGCAGGGCGGATGGATATATCTAAATTGCTTGCCACTATGTGTCATCTCTCCATCAGCCGTTGTTATCAATCAAGAGGTATTTGATGAAGTAGGAATGTTCGACGAAAACCTGCCAACATGTGAAGATTATGATTTATGGCTTCGGATTACCCAGAGGTTTGAGGTTGGTTATATTGACCAGCAGTTGCTAGTCAAATATGGAGGGCATAGTGACCAGTTGTCTAAGGCGTATGCGGGGATGGATCGGTTTCGGATCACCGCACTCGTCAAATCTTTGGAACAGAGTTTTCTGACATCCGCTCAGCGAAAGAGTACGATTGAAACATTGATACACAAAACTGAAATCTATCTGAATGGGGCAAAAAAGCGCAGGAAGCGGTCTGAAGTGAATGATCTTGAAACGCTTTTGGAACGCTATAGAGCAGAGCTACGCAAACTTGAATGAATCACAGCGTAAATCTCATTGTTGCTCTCAAAGCCGAAGCTCAACCATTGATTGAATACTTCGAACTAAAGCCTTTACCGGTCAATGAAACCATTTCAATTTTTGGTAACCATGAGTTAACTCTTGCCCTCACCGGTAAGGGAAAATCAGCTGCGGTACATGCAGTCCAGTGCGTCAATAAAAAGAAGCAAGATTGTGTCAATGCATGGTTAAACGTAGGAATTGCAGGGCACGGAGTATTCGATGTAGGTCAGGCATTTATGGCAGATCGAATAGTCGATCAGACTACCATGAAAACTTGGTATCCACAGTTTGTGTTTCAACCGGTCTGTCAAACCGAAACCCTTATGACTGTTGAAAAAGTTGAGACAGACTATTCAGACCCGGTAGGCTATGACATGGAAGCATCTGGTTTTTATCCTGCAGCGATCAGTTACTCCACAATCGAACTGGTGCATAGCTACAAAATTGTTTCGGATAATCCGCAAAATACTGTTGCTAAAGTCACCCGTCTCAGTGTTAACGATCTGATTAAATCCAAATTGTCAGAAATCCGAAGTACGATCGACTCACTGAAAATGCTAACAGCAGAAGTTGCTACTCGAAGTTCATCAGATGAGTTGTTGCATCAATTTCTTCAACGATGGAGATTTTCCGTCACTCAGCAGTTTCAACTGAAATCATTATTTCGTAAAATCAATATATTAAAGATTAATATTGATGTTGAGTCCAATGAGTTCATCTCGTGTCGAGATGGCAGATCGGCCTTAAAGGCCGTTGAGAAAACCTTAGAAACGCATTGGCGTAGTTAGACAATCTGTAAATGTATAGAAATATCTATGTTGAATCTGAAGTGCTGCGGTATCCCCGTGTAAAAGAAATATTGGCACGATATACAGACGCGTCGATTGTGACATGTGATCGATATACAGAAATTTTCAATTTAAAGTCACAGGACTTTAGGCTGCAAAAGAAACAGCCTGCACTGATTCTGGCAAGAAAACACAGTGGATACATCCAACAGGCACCGGCGGGATATGGGGTAGGCGGCGATCATGACTTCTATTTTTCGACAATGTTGAACTGTCTCTATGATTGTCGATATTGTTTTCTTCAGGGCATGTACCGCTCAGCAAACCATGTGGTTTTTGTCAATTATGAAGATTTCTCCAGTGCACTCTTGAAAACGGCTGCTAGGTTCGAGAAGGATGAGCAGGTATGGTTTTTTTCAGGTTACGACTGCGATAGCCTAGCCCTGGAACCAGTTCTTGGTATGGCAGAATACTTCATTGAAACAGTGTCATCTAGTCAGAATGTATGGCTTGAATTGAGAACGAAGAGCACTCAAATTCGTTCGCTTTTGAGTCGTCCATCACATCCAAATATCGTGACTGCATTTAGTTTTACACCAGCAACAATTTCAGAACAGATTGAACATCAAGTTCCAGGGGTTGAGAAACGACTTGCAGCTATGCTCCGATTACAGGAGCAGGGATGGTCAGTTGGACTTCGGTTTGATCCGCTCATTTACTCGCATAATTTTCGAGAGGAGTATCAGGACCTATTCAACCTTCTGTTCATGTCTTTGAACCCAGACCTTATTCATTCCATCAGTATCGGTGTTTTTCGATTACCGAAAGATTTCTATAAGCAACTGGAGCGGCTCTATCCGGACGATAGATTTATCGCTCAGCCATTTCATTCACGAAACAGGCAAGTTTCTTATCCACTGAATATTGAACTTGAGATGAAAAGCTGGTGTTATAAGCAGATTCAGGAACATATTGAGAAAAAGAAGATCTTTTTTGCTGAAATTTCAGTTCCGGATTCAGGAATAGAAAATATCAAATCTTCGGTTACTGAATCAGACGCACAGAGGGTCGGTTAGGGAAATAGTAGAACAGGACTGTTTTGAGTCTGAGTGAACTGTTTCAACTAGGAATTCAACACTGAATGGACACACAATTTGAGATAATTGAATCTTGGATCAGAACTTGGTTAGGTAGTTTAACGCTGAATTCAAGAATATGTTGAGAATAGGAATATCAGGAGCCACTGGCAGAATGGGTAGAACGCTTGTACAAACGGTACATTCGACAGATGGTGTTAAGTTGTCAATGGCTCTCGAATACGAAGGCAATCCATCGGTAGGCAAAGATGCAGGTGCAGTAGCAGGAATTGAAATTCAGAATGTGTCAATAACAGATCAATTTTCAAAGGATGACTTTGATGTACTGATCGAGTTCACACTCCCAGAAGCAACGGTTATACATGCGGAACAGTGTGTAGAAGCCGGGAAACCAATTGTGATTGGAACAACTGGATTGACAGATAGCCAGCTTGAAACACTGCATAGAGCGGCTGAGACGCTTCCAGTCGTATTAGCTCCAAATATGAGTGTTGGTGTGAATGTGTGTCTGAAGCTGCTCCAGACTGCGGCGCAGGCGTTTGGTGACTCTGTAGATATTGAAGTCATTGAGGCTCACCATCGGCACAAAATTGACGCACCCTCAGGTACCGCACTGAAAATGGGGGAAGTGGTCGCAGATGCACTCGGCCGTACACTGAAAGAGGATGGTGTGTTTTCCCGACATGGGAGGACAGGTGAAAGAGAACGCAAGTCAATAGGTTTTTCAACCATTCGAGGCGGTGATATTGTTGGTGATCATACAGTGATGTTTATCGGTGCTGGTGAACGAATTGAAATCACACATCGTTCAAATAGCAGAATGACCTATGCATCCGGTGCAGTTCGAGCAGCGCAGTGGGTGGCGAAACAACCACCAGGATTTTATGGAATGTCAGATATTCTGAATTTGGACTGAATGTAGCGGAAGGGCTGATTGTCATCCGAATTGAGGTACAGACAAGATCATGCTGACATAACAGAATGCTAATTCAATGTAGTCCGAATTTGGAAGAGAAAAGTAACGAAGGAATTCCGCAGTTGTAATGCGTCCCTCATTGTAGTAATTCATGAATAACTCGCTAACGGGATGTAGCCTTAGCGGAAAATCACAGAAATACTGGGCTTCTATATAGTCCATAGATGTTTAACTTATCAAATTTTTGTCAATAAATCAAATGCAATTTATTCGATCACCGTTGCGAAACTGCGAGTATAGATCAAATTATGTACCTGAGGCGGATTGAAAGGCAGGCAAATATTGACTGAAAAAGCAACTCTGGCACTTGAAAATGGTGCCATTTTTCAAGGTTATTCTTTCGGCTGTACGGATACCGCCATCGGTGAAGTTATCTTCAATACCTCAATAACAGGTTATCAGGAAATCGTTACCGATCCATCATACGCCCGTCAGATAATCACACTCACACACCCGCAAATTGGAAATGTAGGTGCAAATGACATTGATGTCGAAGCGAATGTTTTGCACGCGTCTGCATTGGTCGTAAAAAGCCTTCCAAAACGGATCAGTAACTGGCGCTCAGAATTTTCTCTTGATGCGTTTCTGAAAACAAGGAAAGTTGCGGGAATCTACGGCATAGATACCAGGAAACTAACGCGCATGCTTCGCACTGAAGGTGCGTTGAATGGTTGCCTGATGTGTGGCGACGATGTCAATGAAACAGCAGTTGAAAATGCAAGAGCTTTTGCCGGCCTGAAGGGTATGGATTTAGCCAAAGTCGTATCGACAAAAGAGAGATATGATTGGAAATCTGGATCGTACCAAGTGTTTGGCGAAGATTCGAATAACATTGAATACCCTGATAGAAAATCACTTAAAGTTATCGCCTATGACTTTGGAATTAAACAAAATATTTTGCGCATGCTGACAGATCGAGGATGTTCGGTTACTGTTGTACCGGCACAAACGGACTTCGACACATTAGATAAAGATGTCGATGGATATTTTTTATCAAATGGTCCAGGCGATCCCGAACCCTGTGTCTATGCAATCGAGTCTATTCGAGAAATGTTTAAGAGTGGTGTTCCTGTTTTCGGTATCTGCCTGGGTCATCAACTGCTTGGACTTTCGTCTGGTGCGCGAACACAGAAAATGAAATTTGGCCATCACGGTGCAAATCACCCAGTCAGGGATTTGTTTTCAGGCGAAATCATGATTACCAGTCAGAATCATGGATTTGCAGTTGACGATGAGAGTCTGCCAGCCGACCTTATCGTAACGCACCGATCGTTATTCGATGGTACGATTCAGGGACTTCAGCACGCGAAGTATCCAGCATTTTCATTTCAAGGGCACCCGGAAGCTAGTCCCGGACCACGCGATTGTGGGGCTCAATTTTTTGACCGGTTTGTTGAGCTGATGCAACAGCATAAAGACGATAGATTGAAGCATGCCGAAGCGAACTGATCTGGAATCAATTTTGATCATCGGTGCTGGTCCAATCATCATTGGACAAGCGTGTGAATTCGATTATTCAGGTGTACAAGCGTGTCGTGCTCTGCGTAGAGAAGGCTATCGAGTCATTCTGGTTAATTCAAATCCAGCCACAATCATGACCGATCCAGAATTCGCGGATTCAACATACATTGAACCCATACGCTGGCAGTCCGTAGCAGAAATAATCCGCAAAGAAAAGCCGGACGCCGTACTGCCCACAATGGGAGGACAAACTGGTCTGAACTGTGCTTTGGATTTGGTGCGTGAAGGGGTATTGGAAAACTACGGAGTCGAATTGATTGGCGCAACGAGAGAATCGATCGATAAAGCGGAAGATCGAGAAAGGTTTCGTGATTGCATGGATCAAATCGGGCTTGAATCAGTTCGGGGCACCTTGGCTCATAGCTTAGATCAGGCGTATGAAGTTTTGCATGAAATTGGCTTTCCTACAATCATACGTCCATCCTTTACACTCGGTGGAACCGGTGGTGGTATCGCATACAACCGGGACGAATTCACCGAGATCTGTATGCGCGGACTCGCTGCTTCACCTACCAGCGAGCTCTTGATTGAAGAAAGTATAGCGGGCTGGAAAGAATATGAAATGGAAGTTGTTCGAGATCGTTGCGACAACTGCATCATTGTCTGCTCAATTGAAAATTTCGATGCCATGGGAGTCCATACCGGCGACTCGATCACGATTGCACCTGCTCAAACGCTGACAGATAAGGAATATCAGCGAATGCGAGATGCAAGCATCGCAATCATGCGAGTGATTGGTGTTGATACTGGCGGCTCCAACGTTCAGTTTGCAATCAATCCGCAAAACGGCAGAATGGTAGTCATTGAAATGAATCCAAGGGTTTCGAGATCATCTGCACTCGCTTCGAAAGCAACTGGATTTCCAATCGCTAAGGTTGCAGCAAAGCTCGCAGTCGGATACACCCTGGATGAACTCAAGAACGATATCACTGGCGGCGCAACACCAGCTTCATTTGAACCTTCTATTGATTACATCGTCTCCAAAATTCCACGGTTCGATTTTCAAAAGTTTCCACATTCGGATTCAACCTTAACGACTCAAATGAAATCGGTCGGTGAAGTAATGGCGATTGGCAGAACATTTCAGGAGTCTTTACAAAAGGCGATTCGAAGTCTGGAGATCGGCACTTTTGGGTTTGAACCTTTGCTGAGTGACAAGCGAAAAGATAGAGGAGAATTAGACGGCTATTTCAGAGCCCGGCTCAGAGTCCCGGGTGCCGAACGATTGTGGCACATCGCAGACGCGCTGAGGTGTGATTTCAGTATTGAAGAAATACATAGACTGACTGGGGTAGACCCTTGGTTTCTTGCAGAAATCGAAGATCTTGTCTCTACTGAATTTGAAATTCAGAAATTCGGTCAAGCTGGAAATTACTCTTTGCTTCGCACCTGGAAGCAAAAAGGGTTTTCCGATAAAAGAATTGCTGACCTTGTCGAAACTGACGAGCAGTTTATTCGTAGCGTCCGAGTTGCCAACTATATTCACCCGGTCTACAAGAGAGTTGACTCATGTGCTGGAGAGTTTGATACACCAACAGCGTATATGTACTCGACCTATGAAGAAGAGTGTGAGTCAGAGCCGACTGAAAATCGAAAAATTGTTGTTTTGGGAGGCGGTCCCAATCGAATAGGACAAGGAATTGAATTTGATTACTGCTGCGTACACGCAGCGATGTCGCTTCGAGAAGATGGTTACGAGACCATTATGGTTAACTGTAATCCAGAAACAGTATCGACGGACTATGATGTCTCAGACCGACTCTATTTTGAGCCTCTTACGATTGAGGATGTGCTGGAAGTATGCCGCGTCGAAAGGCCCAACGGCGTAATTGTGCAGTATGGCGGACAAACACCGCTGAAACTGGCAAGAGAGTTGACAGAAGAAAATGTGGTCATTGTCGGAACGTCTGCAGAATCCATACATGAGGCAGAAGATCGTGAGTTTTTTCAATCTCTAATTAGAGAATTGAAATTACAACAGCCATCAAATGCGACTGCAGTTAGTGTTGATGACGCGTTGCTTGCTGCAAAGTCAATTGGCTATCCCTTGGTTGTCAGACCCTCCTATGTTCTGGGTGGGCGTGCGATGGAGATTGTAAGAGACGAAGATCAATTGAGTCAGTACATGGGTGCAGCTATCGATGTATCACACAATTCACCAGTTTTACTTGATAAGTTTCTGAGTGACGCAATTGAGGTTGATGTTGATGCAATCTGTGATGGAGAAAGAGTTCTGATTGGTGGGATCATGCAACACATTGAACTCGCTGGCGTACACTCAGGCGACTCATCATGTTCACTGCCACCTTACAATCTGTCTCATTCAGTTCAAGATGAAATCCGTCGGCAAACTGAAAAACTGGCATTTGCGCTTGATGTGCTGGGTTTAGTAAACATTCAGTTTGCTGTAAAAGGTGATGACGTCTATGTTCTTGAGGTTAATCCTAGAGCTTCCAGAACAGTTCCATTTGTTTCTAAAGCCACTTCCATTCCTTTGGCCAAGATAGCGGCTCGATGCATGCTAGGACAATCACTTGCCGTTCAAGGAATAACGGAGGAACTCATTCCAAATTTCTTTAGTGTCAAGGAAGCAGTATTTCCATTTGAAAAATTTCCCGGTGCAGAACCCGTACTCGGGCCGGAAATGAAAAGCACTGGTGAGGTTATGGGTATAGGGGAGACATTTGGTGAAGCGTATTGGAAAGCTTATCACGCAACCGGTTTTACAATTTCAAATGGTGGCAATGCACTACTGAGCGTATCGGAAGACGATCAGGAAGGTTTGGTGGATGTAGGCCGGGCATTACAGGAAAGGGGATTCAAGCTCTTTGGCACTCAAGGGACTGCTGATCTATTGCGTAGCCATGGGATTGATATTAGACGGGTAAACAAGGTTCGGGAAGGACGCCCTCATGTAGTAGACATGCTGAAGAATAACGAAATCAATTTGATTGTCAACGTCCCCCGAAAGCGCACAAGCCTGGCAGATTCTGAGACCATTCTGAAAGAGGCTCTAAAACGAAAAGTTGCCTATTTCACTACCATCGCTGCTGCCAAGGCAATTTGTGCTGCGTTCAATGATGCGTCAAAGTTGACGAATCCATACCGGCTACAGACCTTGCATCAAGAACAAGCCGCCGTACGACAAAGTCGTACGGCGGCTGATGGTTTATTCCAGAATTTGAGTTAGACTAATCTCTGCCGCCGAAAATTCCAAGAATTTGGATTAGGCTGATGAACAGGTTATAGATGCTGATGAACAGCGTCACTGTAGCCATGATGTAATTCGTTTCACCACCATGGATGATTGAACTGGTTTGGTACAGAATCAATCCTGACATAAGCAGAATAAACATTCCGGACACAGCAATCGACAGAATCGGTAAGCTAAAGAAAATAGCTACTAAGGACAAAACGAACGCAGTTAATATTCCCGCAAACAGCATTCCACCTAGGAAAGCGAAATTCTTTCTAGTTGTCAGTGCATATGCGGACAGACCAAAAAAGATCAAACCGGTTCCACCAAATGCTGTCATTACGACTTGGTCACCGTTAGGGATAACGGTCAGGTAAATACCGATGATCGGACCAAGTGTCAGACCCATAAACCCTGTCAAGGCAAATACAAACACCAATCCCAGAGCAGAATTTTTAAATGCTGAGGTGAGAAACAGCAATCCAAAATATCCAGCCAAAGTCAGGAGCAGTCCTGGATAAGGCCAGTTAAATACCACTGAGAGGCCTGCAACCAAAGCGCAGAACAAAAGCGTCATTGACAGCAGAATGTACGTGTTTCTCAAGACACGATTGACTTGGATACTAGATGAGGGGCGTGATAATACTTGGGTGTTTAGCCTCATGAGACAAAATCCTCATAAATGTATAGACATGGTTACTATTTTATTCGCAGTGACTAAAAAGTTCAATCAACTGTGCTGGTTCAGTACATGTGAGACAATCAGGCGGCGAGTGCGGATTGATTGACAAGTTGATTATAGTTTTCCATGGGGGTGAGTTGTCCGAGCGCCTGATGCGGTCGGTAATGGTTGTACTGATGCTGGTAGCGTTCAAGTTCCAGATTGAGCGAGCTGACATTCAGATCGCCGCCGTAAAACGGATAAAACTCGTAGCGGCTGGTGCCATTGGCGCGTTCCACACAACCGTTCAGTTTGGGCGATCTGGGCGGCAGCACATACAGCGGGATGTTGAGTTTTTGACAGGCGGCTTCGAACTCGGCCATGAACTCGCTGCCGCCATCGACCTGGATCGATTGGATCTGGAACGGCAGCTGCTGTTGGAGATATTGCAAAAAGCGCGTGGCGCAAAGTGCAGTGGCTCTGGAATAGGTGCGCATGAAGCACAGTCTGGTGGTCGGACAGGTGGCTTTGAACTCCTTGACCGTAAAGCCGGCGTCGACATGCACGCTCATGTGATCGATCTGGATCATCTGTCCGGGTGTCTGGGCTTTGTCGGTGTGGCGCCAGCGCTTTGCGTGACGGTCGAAGATGCGCGGTTTTTTGTGTCCGGTGCGACCCTGGTAGAAGGCGGCCGGCAGGACCTGTCTGCGTCGGATCCATTCACTGAGCATGCGACCGACGGTGCTTTCGCTCAGCCTGATGCCGTACTCGCGTGCCAGAATGGTGCGGATTTTGGCCCGCCCCCAGAGCGGATGAGCCAGACGAATCTCGCGTACCCATTCAAAGTGTTGCGCATTCCATTGCCGGCGACGCACCCGGCGCGGTCTGCGGCTGCGCGACTCAAGACCGCGCGGGCCCTGTTGCGCAAGGCGTTTGCGCCATCGGTAGTAGCTGGACCTGGACCAGCCGATGGCTTCAAGCGCGGTGGTTTCGCTGCAGCCTTCCGATCGCAGCTGCTGGTACAGGTTCAGTTGCTGCCAGCGTCGCTGGGCATCATCAGAAAGTCTGGCAACGGTTTTGCTGACGCGGTAAAATTTCGGGTGCAGATGAATCGTTTGCATCGGGTAGCCTCCTGTGCGTTTTGTTTTCGGTAATACGCACTATGCTACCCGATTTTTTTGCGTTTTTCAGTCTGTTCCCCTTCGGACTACGTCCTTCGGAGAACAGACTGAAAGTCTCACATGTATGTGAACTACCTCATCAACTGTTGAAACTGTTCTTATGAAAATATGGAGATGAATCATAATATTTCAACTGCGGCAGATATAGTCGGCAGCAGTTCCTGCTTGATTTGAGAAGACATTGGAATTGATTCACAGTGGGAGTCCGACAGTCAATTGCATCCCGTCGAATTGATGTAGATTTATCTGCTCGCGCATTGCAGTTATTGCGAGATTGATTCGAATCTCGCAATCTTCATATTCAGGTTTGGAGAGGTGGCTGAGTGGACGAAAGCGGCGGTCTTGAAAACCGTTGGGGGGCAACCTCCCGGGGGTTCGAATCCCTCCCTCTCCGCCATTGACTAAAAATGAACTTTTATACTCAATAATCCTCACCTCCAACTGAACCTTCTCCGAGTAACCTCGAATTGCTGTACAACAAGACCTGTCTTTTTGTTGCAGTCCCCCGCACAAAATATCTGGCATTGTGGTCAACAACCCCAAGCTGTTGGAAATTCCGTATGGCACTATAGAGCGAATCAATCTGGTCAACACATTCTGCTGGATAGAGGAATAGACAAAAACAACCTTTTGACCATATTGTTGATATTGGCAAAATGGTTATTGAAATGCTCATGCGGTGAATAGCAAGTTTAATCACCGCATAATTTGCGGTGTATAGGTTCTATAATCACCTTAAATACTGCGGTGATTAATATGTGGATCCACGAACACAAAATCTGGCCAGACTTTACATGGAATGCAGAAGTTCTTGCATCAAAACTGGCAGATATACGCCATCGCCAAGGACGTTTGCTTGGTCGCATGCAAGGTCTTGGGTTCGAACTCAAGCGTGAGGCCAGCCTGAGCACAATGACTAATGATGTGGTCAAATCCTCAGCTATCGAAGGTGAATACCTGAATCCTGAAGAAGTGCGTTCTTCAATCGCTGGTAGACTTGGGATTCATATCGCCGGGCTTATTCCCGCTAGCCGGCATGTGGAAGGTATCGTTGAGATGATGCTGGATGCCACACAGCAGTTTTCCAAACCATTGACGAAGGATCGCCTATTTGACTGGCATGCTGCAATGTTCCCGACAGGAAGAAGTGGCATGAAAAAAATTACCGTTGGTGGCTGGCGTACTATAGACACAGACCCTATGCAGGTTGTTTCCGGCCCGATGGGCAAAGAAAGGATTCACTTTGAAGCGCCTAGTGCCGACCGTCTGGTAAAAGAAATGCGGGGGTTTCTCGCATGGTTTGAAGGCAGCGATAACGTTGACCAAGTTGTCAAGGCAGCTATCGCACATTTATGGTTTGTCACGATTCACCCGTTTGAAGATGGGAATGGGCGGATGGCCAGAACTATTGGTGATATGGCTTTGGCTCGCTCAGATGATACTCAAGATCGTTTTTACAGCCTATCATCTCAGATTGAGGCGGAACGTAAGCACTATTACGATCAGCTTGAAAAACAGCAACGTGGAACGCCAGATATTACAGAGTGGATGTCATGGTTCTTGGATTGCCTTGGTCGATCTATTGCTAATGCTGAATCGACACTTGGAAATGTTCTATTCAAGGCACAACTCTGGGATACCTTTAATCAAAAACCCGTAAATGAACGTCAACGATTGATCATAAACCGTATGTTTGAGGATGATTTTGAAGGCTTCATGAACACTTCGAAATACGCCAAGCTAGCGAAGTGCTCAAACGATACAGCGTTACGCGATATTCAGGAATTAAAGAGAAGAGGTATCTTCATCCAAAATCCCGGTGGCGGGCGTAGCACAAGTTATAGATTACCGAGTGGAGAAGACTAACCGCATTTCCAATGAATCCCAAACAAGGATTAGAAAGCACGGCTAGTACCGTATTGTTGTAGCTATGATTACAAATTTGCTGAGAGTAGAAATGAAATAAACACAAGGCTATGCAACATAGATCTTGCTATTCCTTGTTTGCAGAGCGATTATTTGTAGCTACACCCAGTGATGACTACGCTTTGCCAGACCATCAACGTCAAACCTGCTGATATCAAAGACCTGAAGGACTGAGAAATACTTGCTCAAAACCAGACGACGAGTGCATTTCTGGTCACAGCCGTCCTGTCTGGACTGAATTCAGTGAACATCCTAGGAGGATGCGTATTTTTAACTTTATCGATTGAAGCCAGATCGATGAGCCCAACCGGTCATACGCTGTTCCAAACCAGCCATGATTGCATACATGCCGATTCCTTCGACTGCCAGTGCAATCAGACAGGCGAATACTAATGGAACTTCAAAATTTGCCTGGGCTGTCAGCATCATGTGTCCGATACCTGAATTTGCCGCAATGGTTTCAGAAAGTACTGATCCAATGAATGCAAGTGTGATTGCGACTTTTAGTGCACCAAAGAAATAGGGAAGGGATCTGGGAATCCCAACTTTCACCATCACATCAAGTTTCTTCGCCCCCAGTGCACGTAATACATCTTCCATTTCAGGTTCAATGGTCGCAAGACCCGTTGCTACATTGACAACAATGGGGAAGAATGAGATCAGAAATGCAGTGAGTACAGCAGGAAGCCATCCTGCACCAAACCAGAGCACCAAAATCGGCACAACAGCAATCTTTGGAATCGAGTTGAATCCAATCATCAATGGGTAGAGTCCCGCATAAATTCGCTTGTCCCAGCCAATGAACAACCCAAGTAAAAGACCAAAAACGATCGCCATTGCGAAGCCCAACAAAGTAGTCCAAAGCGTCTGAATAGAATTGAACCACAGTGCGCCAGAAAACTCATACATGGCATAACCGATTTGGGTCGGTGCCGGCAAAATGTAATATGGAATGCTGAATACCCAAACGCTAGCCTCCCAAATGGCAAAGAGACCAAATGTACAAAGCCAGGGTGAGGCTCTAACCCAGTCAATTTTCGCAATTCCGGCAGACTTAGTTTGCATGAGCGTCATCCTCGGGCTTCTGCTATGTGACCACGTAGTTCATGAGTTAATTCAGCAAACTCGGTTTCGTAGGTTAGCTCAATGGGACGGGGTCGGGGTATTGGAATGGTACGACTCACAATGATCTGACCAGGACGCGCACTCATCACATGAACGGTATCCGCTAGAAATACCGCTTCTCTTAGATCATGAGTTACAAGAATGCAGGTGAACTGCTTTTCCTGATGCAAATCTCTGATTACGCACCACAACTCCTCTCGAGTAAACGCATCAAGTGCTGCAAATGGCTCATCCAGCAACAAAAGTTCCGGATCATGAATGAGAGCCCTGCACAGCGAAGCTCTTTGTTGCATTCCACCAGACAGTTGCCAGGGATACTGATCGCCGGCACCTTCCAATCCAACAGACGCTAATATTTCATCCGCCTGCTGCTTGTACTTGGTGCGATTCGTCCGTATTTGCCGACGGTGAGGATCGACGACTTCCATTGGTAACAGGACATTATCCCGCGTCGACCGCCAGGGTAGCATGACAGGATTCTGAAATGCCATACCTGCAATCGAAACAGGCCCATTCACCACCTTGCCATCTAGGCGAACCACTCCCGCACTCGGAAAGTGCAATCCGGTGGCGAGTTTCATTAGAGTTGACTTGCCGCACCCTGATGGACCGACCACGGCGACAAAGTCGCCGCGGTGGACCTTTAAATTAAGGTTTTCAACGGCTAATGTATCTTGGCTGCCCGCTCTTCCCGAATATCGAAGTGCAACATCATTGATATCGACGAATGTTTCCACCTAAATTACGGCACCATTCTTTCTGATGGCTCGGGGAGAAAACTAGAGTCGAATACGTCGTAAACTGCAGGGCGATTTTCAAATTCGTAAGTATCAGCAATTTGATCGATGGAACGTTGAAGTCGATCTATCACCACACCACCTAATCCATTTGCCCGCACCTCATCAGTAACGATGTTCTGATTGATTGCCATTATGAGTCGTTCCAATTCAACTTCTTCCCGAGCGACATCATTGTGATTGATGACATGCTTTACTGCACTTGCGGGGTCAGCGATGGTTGCTTGAAAACCTTTGATGGTTGCTCTTAAAAATCCCTTAACTGCTTCCGGATTTTCTTCCGCAAACTGTGGATTGACAAGAATGACATTGCCGTATAGGTCTAGTCCGTGATCCCGCATGAGCAAAACTGATATATCGTCTTCCGCGACACCATTGGCCTTGAGATTGATGAAAGATGAAAATGCGTAGCCGGTTATTGCGTCGACTTTACCCTGAGCCAGCATCGGTTCTCGGACAGGAAAACCAACGTTCTCAATCGTTACCTGGCTGGCATCAATGCCATTGGCTTTTACAAAAGCATTCCACTGCGCGTATGCACCATCTGGGGCTGGCGCGCCTAAAATCTTACCTTCCAGGTCTTTAGGTGTATTTACTCCAAGTGACTTGCGGCCAACAATAGCGAAGGGTGGGGCGTTGTACAGCATAAAAATTGCCTTAACAGGCAGGTCAGGATTTTTATCACGGAACTTAATCAATGAATTGATATCTGCATTGCCCATTTCATAAGTGCCTGATGCGACTCTGGGGATGGCATCCAAAGAACCCTTACCAGTGTCCATCTGAACATCAAGACCTTCTGCTGAATATAGCCCAGTGTCCCATGCCAAAAGTAGCGGTGCCGCTGGCCCTTCCCATTTCCAATCGTTGGCAAACTTAATTGACGTTTCAGCATGCGCCGCACCGGCAACGATTAGGCCGGCAAGAAATACAATAATTGTTCGAATTTTCATTTCACATTTCCTCAGGTTATCGAGAATTCTTCAGAACTTTGATAAAGTCAATTGTATTGCAACCATATGACCGTAGAATTGATAATGCGAATTTCGCCAGATGCTGAATTTGAACATTAGTCTTGAAATATCAGACTGATATCGTATTTCTTCGGCAATTGGAATGCTCTTCGTTCAAGTGACGAGTTAATCACTGGACTAGATATTTACAAAGACGGGATTATTGAGCTTCTGCCTTAAGAATCGAAGCTTTTCAAACTGGCATCAAATACCTAGTGCCAATGCCACACCAGGAATTTGAATGACTAGTCAACCAAAGCGACTAGTTTGTCGATACTGTCTTTTGCATCGCCAAAAAGCATGCGATTGTTTTCTTTGTAGAACAGTGGGTTATCGACACCTGCGTAACCGGAGGCCATACTTCGCTTCAGTACAATGGTATTCTTAGCCTTCCACACCTCGATGACAGGCATGCCTGCGATCGGACCTTCATCATCTTCCTGAGCAGAAGGATTGACGATGTCGTTGGCACCGATCACCAGAATTGCATCTGTATCCGGCATATCTTCATTGATTTCGTCCATTTCCATCACGATGTCATAGGGAACTTTCGCCTCTGCAAGCAGAACATTCATGTGTCCTGGCATTCTGCCTGCGACGGGATGAATGGCAAATCGAACTGTGATGCCCTTGTCGCGCAGTTTTCGGGTTAACTCTGCAACTGGGTGCTGTGCATGTGCGACAGCCATGCCGTACCCAGGCACAATGACAACGGACTTTGACGAGTTGAGTAGCGAAGCAGTTTCATCCGGAAAGATTTCCGAAATTTCACCGCCTGATTCAGCGGAAGCTGAACTTTTGCTGGTGGTTCCAAACCCGCCCATAATGACACTGACAAAATGCCGGTTCATTGCCCGGCACATGATGTAGCTCAAAATTGCACCACTGCTTCCAACCAGAGCACCCACTAAAATCAACAAGTCATTCGCCAGCATGAACCCGGTTGCCGCCGCTGCCCAGCCAGAGTAGCTGTTCAACATGGATATAACAACAGGCATATCGGCTCCACCAATCGCAAGTACCAGATGAAGTCCCAAAATAAATGCCAGCAGGGTCATGATAAGCAGGACATTCGTACCGGACACAAGTGAATCTGCGGTGAGAAACTCCGCACCTAGCCAAACACACACAATTACGATGACAAGATTTAACCAGTGTCGTAGCGGAAGCATCAATGGACTGCTGGAAATGATTCCCTGAAGCTTTCCGAATGCTGCAACGGAGCCGGTAAAGGTAATGGCTCCAATAAATACGCCGACAAATATTTCTACTTCATGAGCCACCTTTTCGGTTCCTTCGAATTCGATTAAAGGTTCAATGAAGTTGGCAAATCCTACCAATACTGCTGCAAGTCCTACAAGACTATGAAGAATTGCAACCAGTTGCGGCATTGCGGTCATTCTGACTCTCATGGTGACCAGAATACCGATCACACCTCCGACTGCCATCAAACCGATGACAAGCCCAATATTGTCAAGAGCTTTTGCCGCAATTGTCCCACCAACCGCAAGAATCATGCCTAGAATGCCGAAAACATTCCCGCGTACGGCGGATTCTTGGTGGCTCAAGCCGCCAAGACTCAAGATAAAGAATATCGAAGCGATGATATAGAGTGAGTTGATAAATCCGTCGAACATCTATTTCTGAAACATTTTGAGCATTTTTCGGGTGATGAAAAATCCACCGAAAATATTGATGGAAGCGATCAGAATTGATACTGCCGCAAAGGCTTTCACCCAAGGATTCACAGCACCAATTTCTAGTAATGCACCAACGATGATGATGCCGCTAATGGCATTGGTAACGCTCATTAATGGTGTATGTAACGCAGGAGTCACATTCCAGATAACATGCCAGCCGACAAATATTGCCAATACAAATACAGTGAAATGAGCGAGAAATGAAGGCGGCGCAAATGCTCCAACACCGAGTATTGACACCAGTGCCAGAATAAATGCATAGGGAGCTAGTCGAAATTTCTTCTTTGGTGGTGCTTTTACCACCTCTACGTCAGTTGATGCATCCTGTTTTTGTGCAGGGGCTGCTGAAACTTCAACAGGAGGCGGAGGCCATTTGATTTCACCATCTAAGGTTACTGTCGCACCACGAATAACATCATCATCCATGTCAAGCACCAGTGTGCCGTCATTCTCGGGACAGAGATCATCAATGAAATTTACGACATTGGAAGCGTAGAGTTGGCTTGATTGAGCAGGTAGCCTGCTTGGAAAATCTGTGTAGCCAATAATGCTGACGCCGTTTTCGATAACGACCTGATCTGGTTGAGTGAGTGCACAGTTTCCGCCTTGCTCGGCTGCCAGATCTACAATGACACTTCCTGGCTTCATGCTGCGAACCATTTCTTCCGTAATAAGTTCTGGTGCAGGTCGTCCAGGAATCAGTGCGGTTGTGATGATGATATCGACTTCTCGTGCTTGCTCAGCAAAAAGCTTCATCTCGGCTTCGATGAATTCCTTGCTCATGACCTTTGCATAACCGCCGGTACCGGACCCTTCTTCTTCAAATTCAAGGTCTAAGAACTCAGCTCCCATGCTCTCAACCTGTTCTTTCACCTCAGGGCGAGTATCGAAGGCGCGAACGATTGCACCAAGACTGGTTGCGGCACCAATTGCAGACAAGCCAGCAACTCCGGCACCGATGATCATGATCTTTGCAGGAGGTACTCGACCAGCTGCAGTGATCTGTCCACCAAAAAATCGTCCAAAATGACTGGCAGATTCAACAACCGCACGGTAGCCGGCGACATTTGCCATAGAGGACAGTGCATCAAGCTTCTGTGCTCTGGAAATTCGTGGAATGGCATCCATTGAAATCGCATTCACACCACTGTTGGCCAGCCTTTCAAGTAATTCAGGGTTTTGTGCTGGCCACAAAAAACTTATCAGATGTTGACCTGTGCGAAGAAGACCGAGTTCTGATTCATCAGGTGCACGTACCTTCACAATAACATCTGCATCGTGAAAAACAGATTCTGCGCTCGAAACAACTGTAGCACCTGCTTCTTCGTAGGCTAAATCATTGAAACTTGCCGGCACTCCCGCATTGGTTTCAACCAATACGTCAAATCCCATTTTCTGGAGTTTGGGTATCGAATCAGGTGTCAGAGCTACACGCTGCTCCCGCGAATACTGCTCTTTAACTATTCCAATTTTCATTAATCTGTCAATTTAACTTGGGAAAATGAAACAATGAAGAAAACATTATAAATTTCTCGACTTGGACAATTTCCGCAAACAAAGGAATGATGTGTAATCCTCTCGGATTACAAGGTGTAATAACGATACGATGAATAGTACGAGTTGCAAACTAATATCCGGCTTCGTTTCTGGGATTTTTGAGTTAACTATCCCCGAGCCATGATGTCATTCGCGAACAGGCGAGCTTATTGAATTGTGGCTTGCATGCTGCGGTTCGTCCGCATTGTTCTGCGGGTTACCGAAACCAAAGGCTACGGGTGAGTAGCAGCGAACAATATCAAGAAAACTTGATGTACATAGCCGATGTCCATGCCGTTGCACCGTCCACCTGAGTACCCTGCAAGTAAACGGGTCGAAATCCATGCGGCCCATTTTCGGGTTCAATTTCAAATGTGCCACTGACGTCTCGGCACATTGCTGAATCAGATATGCGCTCTATGGCTACAAATATATCCGCGCCACCTAATTCCATCCGTACACGACCTTTATCCATTAGTTCAGCACCGCTAACCTGAAAATCGAATTCAGGGCAATGGACAAAGGGATTTCCATCAAGAGGGTTGCCGACCTTAACATATCCGTCAATGGTTCCAAATACCCGGATGGTTGCGTGTTCCAGATTGGATAAATCCATTTCAAATGAATCCGTATCTCCGTAGGTGTCCGTACGAAATTCAATCGTCGTTGGACCGGACCGCCAAAGAGTTTCTTCTATATGTTCAAAACCATAAGCGTTGAACGAATTAATCACACCGTTTCGAATGTCGATTGTACCGCGCCAGTCTGCCCACCGATAGCGGTCTCGAATACGTGCACCACCAATTCGAACTCGAACACGACGGCTTGAATACCCAGCTTCAGCCTGTAAGTTACGTTGCCCGATAAGTCCTGTGTGATCATATAAAGCTATTTCATCCCAACCTGTGTCACCAAGAAAGCGGTATTCCAGATTAAAGGGGCCGCGGTGCTCAAATTCATCACCCATCATGTGGTTTCCGGACCAACTGAGCCCAACAATGCGCTCCCCAGTTGTCGCCCAGGTTCGGCGAGCCCTTAGCGCTTTACCTACGGACGCTCTGTCCAGTGAATCGCAGACCAAACCTGTTACTCCGCCTTTGGTTCCAAAAACCGCTGTACCTGGTACGCCGCCACCGCAGCGACCACGATGCTCATCACCATTAGCTGCGGCGCCGAGCTTATATCCCCGGGCGGCTACTTCCTGGTAAAGCCAGGAAAAATGTCCCCAGGCCGATGTAATTTCCACCAACCGGTCCATGACTGGATGATACCAATCCATGATGCAGCGTCGTCCTCCAACATGCGGTATGAGGAGGTGGCCTTCCGGGTCATGTATATAGGTGCCCCATAACTCTTCCAACGGCCAGGCACCAGGTTGAATCGTATCGCTATCCATGTCTTCATTCCACTCAAATGAACGGGCAATATTACCCTTTGCATCAAATGGAAACTCTGGTGTCTTACCATGCAGAAACACCACATTGTGATCACCACCGGCACAGGAATTCCCACACCATTCAGTACCCGGATAGCAAACGAACTTGCCTTCTTTGTTTAGGCTGTGAATAAGTTTGACGTCTTCGTCCCAGTTAGCCTTGGTAATCTGAAAGTCATTTGCGGTGTAGCCTAAATAGTCCAGTCGGGCGATGTCTCGCCCGTAGGTGAGATTGTAGACCGTGTCGTTCGTACCAACAGTGTTGTCGGAGTGAACATGCAAATCGCCATAAAACACGCGCGGACACGGACTTGACTCGTCAATTGTTATAAAAAAATCACCGTGTCTGACCGACTCATTACCGACTACTGTGGCGGTTACCGCAAGTTCTCCCGATGAATTGGTGGGTAGATCAGATATTTCGGCAAATGCCCACCCCTGACTCGCTAACGAGACCTGTTTTTGGTAAACCTCTGCACCATTCAAAAAAGCTGTGATCACCACATCAACGCTTTCATCGAAGCAGGTATTTCCCCATATGTCTTCCGCGCGAACCCCTAATACAATGGGTTCACCCGGTCTGAGCATGCGAGAACCAGCCATTACCAGCTGAGATGGTTTACCCGGCACTATGTCGATTACGACATCACTAGGAATAACGCAAAAGCGAGATGTACCAAGTGGGTCGATATAGCAGCGAAATTGGAATCCCTTTTCGACAAACGTTTGAACCCTCGTACCTGGACCGCCGCCCCTTCGATCTCCAAGTCGAATAATGATGTGATCACCAGGCTTCAAAAACCCGTCGACAGTGTCTACGATGATCGCTTTTTGAAATGGACGCTCGTGACCTTTTTGGTCAAATCGAACCTTAAGCGATTGAACTGTCGCTGGGCTTTGTCCTTCACACAGTGGGCCAGCCTGATATTCAGCAGAAACATAATTTGCTGCTTTTGGATCAGCTGTCTGAAATAGAGCCCAGTCGGAATAAAATTTAAACGTTGCCTTAATCCAGGCACCATCGGCGATGCCGGAAGCTCCCACTTCATAATCCAGCACAATTTCGGTCCATTCACCTGCCACGAGTTTTTCGACATCACAGCTAACGCTACCGAGAAATGGCATGCTTCTGGTTTTGTCATAAAGACCTTTAGGTGCAAAATATTCCCCCAGCTTTTGCCTGATTTCAGCTTCGGAAGTGGTGAATTGGGACCAGATCTGTGTTTGTTTCTCGCCTTCTTGCATTATGAATTCTCCTTACATTGCTTTGGGCTTCGGTGCATTATGTCCAATTAAGATTCCAGTTGTTGTTAGCGGGAACTGGAAAATTATGGCTTTCTGAAATACGGGTAATTTAATTTATACGAGTCTCGTTCAATTTGAAATTTTCCATAACTTCTTCGCCACCAATCCACGCTATCTACGTACTACGATGGCTTCAGTCATTTGCAATTACAACAGTGTTACTTGGAGAAGTATCCAATGTCACGGCACACCCCAATTTCTACGAATTTGGTTTTGAATTGTACGGCAGTTAACGACTATGAGTGGACTGGTTGTAAGCCATGGTATCGATAGATGGAAGCTGCTTTCTCATTGAGAAAATACTGAAACGCATTGCGAGCCACTTGACTGTCTTCATTGGTTAGCCCGACTGCATAATGCGTGACTATGTTGTACTCATCTGCTGGCAATTGAATTCGATCGAACACTTCGGGAAAAATTCGACAGTAGCGAAGTGCAAGGTGATCGTAAACTATTGCAACGTCAGCTAGCCCGTCTGCTATCGCTTGTGGTGCTTCTCGATGGTGAATCAATTCGCCTATATGTACCTGACCACCTGATAATAGTTCTTCTATAGATTGCTTTGCGATTCCCTCTTTCACGCCGAATCCTTCAAGGGTTTCACGATAAACCATATGGCTGGCTTTTTCTGTCACGGGATTGGAGATGAAGAGTCTTACATTCTCTCTAAGCAGATCGCCTACCTGTTGAATATTCTTTGGGTTGTTCTTCAGTACCAGGAAACTGTTTCCACAGCTTTGGGCAAACACTTGACTGCGGCATACTCTATTTTCCGCCAGAAGGTTTTCCATAATATCATCGGGACCAATGACAATGTCAGGAACCACACTCAGGCGAAGATTACCTAACTCGAGTGATTCAGATTTCATCCAATCCAGATACACTTTCGGCGGTGTAGTACAGTAAAAAACAGAGGAGAGGTTGTATTCTGAGCGGAATGCTTCCAACGTTTCTTCAAGAGCCATGTGGTGGTTGCCGTCAGAAAACACTCGCAAGTTTGAAACAGCCGGGTCGCCATGAAAATCCAGGCAATAGTTGCTTGCAGGATGAAACCAGCGACTGTATTGCGTTGCCAGATCGACAGCGTTTTCTCTTGGCCAATTAAGTTGCAAATGTAACTCCAGTAAATTTATCAGTCTGATGTGGCATCGACTTACAAGGCATTCAATTCGTTGCAAATAAGTCTAACAACACAGTTCTATGTTTGAGCGATGAAAAACAATATCAGTCGTTGTTTCTAATTCCCATAACAAAGGTACGGATGATCACGAAAAAAGTCAGGCACATCAAAATAACCGCCACAGGACGTCGGAAGAACAGGAATGGATCATACTGAGAAGTGATTACGACTTGCTGAAGAGCCCGTTCCCATTCAGGTACGAGAATAAATCCAATTAGAAATGCAACGTAAGAAAAGTCGAACTTACGCATGAAATAGCCAATTACGCCAAATACCAGCATGACGATTACATCAAACATGGATGACTGTCCAAGATATGCTCCCATAATACAGGTAAAAATAACCACGGGATAAAGCATCACAGACGGAATCTGGACCGCCTTGCAGAACAGTTTCAAACCGAATTTACCTATGATCAGCAGGAACAGGCTGGCAATTACGAGGCTACCAAACACGCCGTACATCAATTGTGAATTCTCTTCAAACAGAAGCGGACCAGGCATCATTCCATGAATCATAAACGCACCCATCAGCATGGCTACAGCCAAATTGCCGGGTATGCCCAGCACGAACAACGGAATCAGGCTGGCTCCGACGACTGCGCTATTGGCAGCTTCCGATGACGCAATACCTTCCAGTCGTCCCTTTCCGAACTCCTCAGGATGTTTAGATCTTTTGAGTGCTTGGTCGTACGACAGGAATGAGGCTACGGGTGCACCTAGTCCCGGCATGGCTCCGACGCCTATACCAATGCCACTAGCTCGCAGTAAAGTCCTCGTACATCCGAAAAACTCTTTTTTTGAGACGTATTTGTCTTCAGGTTTGTCAGAAAAGGTGCGTGCAGCTTCTTCAGAGTTTGCGCGTAATTTGAGCCGCTCTAACTGAATCAGAATTTCGGAAAACGCCAGCAGTCCAATCGCAACCGGAATTAAAGACAATCCACTCTCAAGACGATAAATGTCAAACGTCAGACGCGGTAGGGCAGTAACTGGTTCAGTGCCGATCATACCGACCAGCAATCCACCACCAGCAGCAATCAAACCACGGGTAATCGACTTAGTTCCGATTCCGGCGATCACGGTCAGAGCCAACGAGATCAGCGCAAACATTTCTGGGGGCCCCATATATAGAGCAACTGTTGCTAGTGGGGCAGCAATCAGAATCAATACAGCAGTCGAAATAAAATCACCGGAAACCGAACTGAAAAGCGCCATTCTCAGGGCTTTCTCACCTTTGCCCTGTTCGGTCAACGGGAAGCCATCCCAGGTCGTTGCTGCTGCTTCGGGTGTTCCTGGTGTGCGCAACAGAATTGCAGAAATGGCACCTCCAAAAAATGCTCCTTTGTTCAACCCAACCAGAAAGCCGATGGCGGCGAGCGGAGACATGTAGTAGGTCAATGGAATGAACAGAGCTATTGCCATCGGACCGTTGATCCCGGGTATCGCACCGACAGCAACACCTGTAAAAACGCCGACAAATACAAACATAAGACTCACAGGGGACAGCGAGTCCATCAGTCCGGCTAATATCATCTCCATGAATTAATCCTATGGATTCGAAAACAGGTTAATTGCCGGGAACCGGTACTCCAAAACCGTATCGCATGGCAGCATACATTAGTGCGACAGTAATGACTGCAAGGAGCACGATTTTTATCCAATTGCGAGCACCTACCAGATACTGGAGCAAAAGCAGAAAAACCAGCGCCGATGGTATATATCCAATGGTATCGATACCGATCACTAGCAGTGCTGCCGGAATCATGAACTTAGCCAAATGGACAATATCCAGCCGGCCGACCTGAGTAAATCCAGACCCTTCCCCCTCGTCGGGAAAGGTAGATTCCTCCTCACTCAAGGGAGATTTGCTTTTGATCGCCAATAAATATCGTATGATCGCGAGTATTGCCATGACAAGCATCACGCCAACAGCAACGATTGGGACCAGTGCGGGTGAGGCGCCATAGCCTGGATAGGCTGGTGTATACACTGGAATTGCCCAGATGAGTAATAACATGCTGGCCAAAGTGATTACCACATTGGCCAGCATGTCTCGCCTGACCCTGTTCAATGTTCTGTCCTACAGAACATAATCAGGTTTCTGAATTAAGTTGAAGCTATTGACCTTTGGCCTGTTCACCAAAGAGATCATACAACTCCTTGAGTGATTTTTCGGCATGATCCCGTCCCCAAACCACAGGAAGCATCAGTAGTTTTTCTGTGATAAACGAATTGGTATCAGCATCATTGGCGAGTGTGTCGGCTGCAGCAAGAATTGTAGTTGCTACATCATCAGGCAAGCCTTTCGGAGCAACCAGTCCGACAATCATCTCAACAGCTTCATCATAACCCTGTTCTTTCAGAGTTGGTACATCTGGGAGTGGAGGCAATCTCTCGTTGAGAGCGGATGCCAGAAGTTTCAATCTTCCAGCCCTGACATGTTCGTAAAGAATCGCTCCGACATAGCCAATGTCTGCATGTCCGCCCGTCACCGCCTTGATTACGGAAGGGCCGCCTTTACTGGGAATCAACGAAATATTGACACCTTCGGCCTTAGCAATACGCTGTATGGCATCGCGGTCGTCTGCACCGTGAAACATGCATACCAAAGCTTTATTGTTGGCTTTCGCCCATTCGAAAGCTTCTTTCAAGGTATTCCAAGGGCGGTCTGGCAAAGAGATAAAACCGCTTGAGTTCAGTGCAACCAGGGATAGATAGTCAAAATCGTCAAATCCGTATTTCACTGGCGAATGGTGTGGCTGGTATGTGTAGGCAGTGACTGCTGCGACACCCAATGTATATCCATCAGACTTGGCCTTACTCAGCTCAGTTGCCATCACACTTCCATGTGAACCCCCAGTCACGTTTTTGACATTGACAGGTTGACCGAGTTCCTTACTTAGTCTTTCTGCTAGACCTCTAGCAAGGCGATCGATCTGGGCTCCGGGTTGAACCATGGTCATTAACGTTATTGGCCTTTCCGGGTACTCGGCCATCGATGTCGGGACCAGCAGGAATCCTGCTACCACAATCCCGATTATTCTGAGAACTAACGCTTTCATGCTATTTACTCCATTTAATGGTTTACAAAGCTCTTTGAGTCTTTTGACTTTTATGAAAATTTGATTATAGTGTGATGGCAATTTCTCTCAAAGATATTGCCAGCTTAATTTACCATGGCATTGACTTTACTAAGCTGTTTGAACCTATCCTGATTTGCTGGAGACACGCATGGTTTTAGGTTGAGTCAGCTGTGCTTCAAACTCAACTGCACTCTCACATCCCAAACAGGGATGAATCCGGCGGGTGTTGTATCACGATTCAATGTACTCAATCACCCGGTGCCTGAGCACTCTCGATGACACCAGCGGATCGGTTCTCAGCACGCATTCGCGCTTCTCGTCAGTTGATGATTGCTCAACTTGTTCTAATTACGAGAATGAGTGGATTCCATATCATTGGATAAATGGTTCTCCGACGCAATAAAATAAGATTTCATTTTCAATTTGTGGCAGAAATTTACCATGGAAACAGGCTCAGTATTCGATCAATTGAACGACATCAATCTTCGGATTGAATCTTTGTGGAGGTTTCTTTGACGTCGAAACGAAGCAATCTCGACTGATTGAGATTGATGAGCAACTAGGGAATCCGGACCTGTGGCAAAATTTTGAACTTAGTCGTCAGCTAAATCAAGAAAAAGCTAACCTGGAAAAGTCGCTACATGCGATTCAGTCGCTCAAGACCGCGGCAGCTGATGCACTTGAACTCGCAGAACTTGCGCGCGAGGAAGATGATCAGGATACTCTCAACGCTATCGCGGAAGATGTCAAGGATTACAGTCAAGAAATTGACAGTCTTGAATTTACCAGTATTTTCAGTGGACAAATGGATGCATCTAATGCATTTGTTGATATTAAACCCGGCTCTGGCGGTACGGAAGCACAAGACTGGGCTGAGATGTTGTACAAAATGTATCAACACTGGGCGCTAAAAAAGGGGTTCCGAATCGAAACGGTGGATTACAGTGATGGAGAGGTTGCAGGAATCAAAAGCGCAACACTCAAAATTATTGGTGAATTTGCGTTTGGCTGGATTCGAACCGAAAATGGCGTGCACCGTCTGGTTCGTAAATCACCGTTTGATTCAGGGCAGAGACGTCATACTTCATTCGCCTCAGTATTTGCTTACCCTGAAGTCGATCAGCAAATAGAAATTGATATTGACCCTGGAGACCTTCGAATTGACACCTATCGGGCGAGTGGGGCAGGTGGTCAGCATGTGAATCGAACGGATTCAGCGGTCCGAATTACACATAAGCCGACTGGCGTAGTCGTGCAGTGTCAGAATGACCGGTCGCAACATAGAAACAAAGCTGAAGCCATGGCGATGCTGCGTGCAAGACTGTTTGAGCTGGAGCGGCAGAAGGAACTTGAAGAACGTCAGAAATTAGAAGATGCAAAACCGGATATTTCCTGGGGAAATCAAATTCGATCGTATGTACTGGATCAGTCGCGAATTAAAGACATACGCACGGGAGTGGAAACAGGGAATGTTAACGCTGTATTGGAAGGTGATTTGGATGAATTCATTGAAGCAAGTTTAAAGGCAGGTCTGTAGCAAACTATGTTGAACGAAAGCGAACAGAGCAAATTGCGCAGGGAAAAACTTGCCGAACTGCGCCAGACTGAATTAGCCTATCCAAATGACTTCAGACCTGATGCACAGGCTGGTGAACTGCAGCAGCGATATCAAGATTTCTCAAGCGAAGACCTGCAAAATGAAGAGGTTGTTATAAACATTGCAGGTCGCTTGATGAGTCGACGTAAGATGGGAAAAGTAACTTTTGCCGATTTTCGAGATGCCAGTGGAAAGATCCAGTTATTTATTCGGAAAAATGCACTGTCTGAAGATGAGTACAGTCAATTTCAATCTTACGACATCGGAGACATAGTCGGTGTGCATGGTAAAGTATTTCGAACTCGAACTGGAGAACTCAGCATTTCAGTCGATTCGATCAGGCTCCTAACCAAAGCACTGCAACCATTCCCAGAGAAATTTCATGGACTGACTGATCAGGAACTTCGATATCGACAGCGATACCTGGACCTTATCATCAACCAGGATGTCAAGGAAACATTTCAGACTCGAAGCGCCATCATTCGGTGTATTCGGGCATTCATGGATGAACATCAGTTTCTTGAAGTCGAAACGCCAATGATGCATTCCATCCCCGGTGGTGCAATTGCCAGACCATTCAAAACCCATCACAATGCACTGTCACTGGACATGTATTTGAGAGTCGCTCCCGAACTTTTTCTCAAGCGTTTGGTCGTAGGGGGATTGGAAAGAGTCTATGAAATCAACCGAAACTTCAGGAATGAAGGTGTCAGCACACAGCACAATCCTGAGTTCACTATGCTGGAGTTTTATCAGGCGTATGCCGACTATAACGATTTCATGAACTTTACTGAGTTGATGTTCGAACGGTTAATCGATGAGGTGCCAATACCGTCAACGATCAATTTTGGTGAGCATGAGATTGATATACGACCGCCTTATCGGCGACTGTCGTTACGCGACGCGGTATTGTCACACAACACCGAATTGAAATGGGAAGATCTGGATCAAATTGATCGATTGCGAAGTCATCTGGAGCAGGTTGGAGGGCCGTTATCTGATCAATGGGGAGCTGGTAAGTTATTGTTTGAAATTTTTGAGCGAACGGTTGAAGACCAGTTGATTGAACCGACTTTCATCACGCACTATCCGCTTGAAGTGTCTCCCTTATCCCGTGTATCTGATTCTGAGCCAACGATTACTGACCGATTCGAGTTTTTCGTCGGTGGTATGGAAATCGCCAACGGATTCTCGGAACTCAATGACCCGGAAGACCAGGCTGAGCGCTTTATGCATCAGATTGCACAACGCCAATCGGGCGATGTCGAAGCGATGCATTACGACGACGACTACATTCGAGCGCTGGAGTTTGGCTTGCCACCAAGCGCGGGGGAGGGTATTGGGATCGATCGTTTGGTGATGCTATTAACAGACAGACCTTCGATCCGTGATGTGATCCTGTTTCCTTACATGAAGCCAATATCGCAAACCGGTGAATGATTCGTCCATTTGAACTCTTTATCGGGCTGCGCTATATACGCGCCAAACGTCGCACCCGATTCATCTCATTCATTACGGCAACTTCAGTTTTGGGCATTATTATTGGTGTCTGGGCGCTGATTTCAGTGTTGTCGGTTATGAACGGATTTGAGCGGGAACTAAAGTCTAGAATATTGACTGTTGCATCCCACATTCGGGTCAGTGGTACTGGTGGTTGGCTTCTCGATTGGCAAGATGTAGCGCAAAAAGTCGATAAACTGCCAAGTGTTAGCGCGCACGCGCCATATATTCTCAGCCATGGCATGCTGAAATTCAATAATCGAGTCAATCCAGCCATTGTGCGAGGTGTTACACCTGAACTTGAAGCTACCGTTTCAGCAATCGGCGAAAACATGATTGCAGGCAGTATGGACGGACTTCAGGATGGTAGCTTTGGAATGGTTCTCGGAGAAAACATGGCGCTTTCGATGGGAAACATACAAGTAGGAGATCAGGTCATTTTGATCAGTTCCAGGGGTAAATCTTCACCAGTTGGTGTATTGCCTCGACTAAAGCGCTTTACTGTTGTTGGAATATTTAACTTAAATTTCTACGAATATGACAGCGGACTCGTTCTAGTCAATATCAATGATCTTGCAAAATTGCAAAGAGTGAACGATGCAGTTTCAGGTTTGCGTATCAAAACGACAGATGCTTTTCAAGCGCCTTTGATTTCAAAAGATTTACGTCAGGTGCTTGGGGCAAATTTCACTGTCGCAAATTGGACGCGGGAGTATTCCAATTTGTTTGAGGCATTGAAAATTGAACGGCGCGTCATGTTCATAATTCTGTTCCTGATCGTAGCGGTTGCGGCATTTAACATTGTGTCATCGCTGGTGATGCTGGTATCCGATAAGAGTGCAGATATAGCCGTTTTGCGAACGATTGGAGTAACGCCAAAGAGTGTGATGGTAATATTTGTTGTGCATGGAGTTGTCATCGGCATTGTTGGTACACTGCTTGGCGTAATTTCAGGCGTTACGACAGGGCTTAATCTTGAAACGCTGATTCCGTGGGCAGAACAACTGCTTGGTACACAGTTTTTTCCAGACGAAATCTATGTCATCTCTAAATTTCCTGCCGAACTTGTTTGGGATGATGTGATCAACGTCGCTGTTGTTGCACTTCTGATGAGTCTGCTCGCTACGATTTATCCAGCGTGGCGTGCCTCCAAAGTTCATCCGGCCGAGGCATTGCGCTATGACTGAACTAGTGCTGCAGGCAAGTTCGGTTTCTAAAACCTATCGACAGGGATCGTTTGAAGTGCCTGTACTTCATAATGTCCACCTCGAAGTTCGTCGAAGTGAGCAAATAGCAATCGTTGGTGCATCCGGTACTGGGAAGAGCACATTATTGCACTTACTCGGCGGACTAGATTTACCGACTAGTGGCACCGTATCACTAGACGGGCAAAACATGGCTGAAATGAATGAGGTTGAGAGAAGTCGCCTCAGAAATCAAAAAATTGGCTTTGTATACCAGTTTCACCATTTGTTGCCGGAGTTCACCGCACTAGAAAATGTGATGATGCCATTGTTGGTAAGACGCCTTTCCACAAAAGAGTCTAAGGAAAAAGCAGCACATTTACTGGATCAAGTTGGACTAGCTCATAGACTGAATCACAAGCCTGCTGAACTTTCTGGGGGAGAACGTCAAAGAGCTGCTATAGCGCGAGCACTCATTATTGAACCGTTGTGTTTACTGGCAGACGAACCAACCGGGAATATTGATCGGCAAAATGCAAAAAATATTCAGCAGTTGATGACGCGTCTGGATCGGGACTATCAGGTCAGTTTAATTGTTGCAACACACGATTTACAACTGGCATCGTCGATTGATCGTGTTCTTCAGATTGAAGACGGGAAACTGAAACCGGTTGAGTGATTAGTAGGGCAGGTAAATAAAATAATATGCCTCTGCATTTAACTCAGAATTCCGAGATTGGATGAAGTATAATTTCATGTCATAAACCATTGATATTATGTAATAAAGATTAACATGAAACAAGACGAAATCAGTTATTTTGAATGGACCCGAAAATTCGCCACTGAGCAGGCCTGCAGAAGGCTGCTGGAACAGGTTCGCTGGGGCAGGGACGGCTTCCGCTGCCCGAGATGTGATCATGACCAGGCTTACCATGTCAAAAGTCGCGCATTGCACGAGTGCAAGCGCTGCCGGCGTCAAACCTCGGTCACGGCCGGCACCATGTTCGACCGCAGCCGGGTGCCGCTGACCAAGTGGTTTGCCGCCATTTACCTGGTTGGCACCGACAAAGGCGGCATCTCCGCACTTCGGCTGTCGAAGATGATCGGCGTCGAATGGAGAACCGCACGGCTGATGCTGCAAAAGCTCAGAGCCGCCATGGCTGACCGTGATCGCCGCTATCTGCTGGACGGACTGATCGAACTGGATGATGCCTATGTGGGAGGTAAGCGCCCGGGAAAGCGCGGACGCGGCGCACAAGGGCGCAAACCGGTGTTGTTTGCGGTGCAGAATAACGGCCAGGGCGCCGGCTTCATGCACGCCCGCGTGGTGGATTCGGTCAATTCCCAGACGGTGGAACAGTTCTGTTCCAGACTCTGTGCCGGCGCCAGCGTTCGATCCGATGCGTTCAGCGGCTTGCGGGTGATTTCCAAAAGCCATGAACACTACCCTAAAGTCACGCCACCCGACCAGGTCGCCGACTGGCTGCCGCTGGTGCATATCGTCATCAGCAACTTGAAAACATTTCTGCTGGGCACCTTTCATGGCGTGTCGCATCAGTACATGCAGGAATATGTGGACGAGTTTGTTTATCGATTCAATCGGCGGCGGTGGGAAAAGCAAATCCCATTGCGACTTCTGCAGGCCGCAGTCGACACGTCGCCGATGCGGCTTATCCTGACTTAAGTGCAGAGGCATATAAAATAAATATTACCGTTGAGGACTTTGATAAATAAGAAGTTTTGAATTAGCAGTGCACGATGACTTCCGAGAATTCTTCAATAGTCAGGAGCTCGGCCTGCTTCGATGTGAACTCGGATACATTGAGAATTTCGAAGTCTAGTTGTAGCCTGAATTCAAACGTGGTCAGAAATTCATCAAACTTCTCGCCGCCTCTTGTCCCGACAGCAGCAATCGTATCGTCCTCGTCTGAATATTCAAGTTGAATTGATGCGAGCGGCTGTGGAGCTGGGCCACCCAAAACTTTAGCACCAAGCTTTGGATCGTAAACACTACGCTCCGAGCAGCAGTAAATAATTTTATGCCTTTCCTGCCTGCTACGATTTTCATCAAAAAAAACGACTTTTGAATGCCGGTAATTTATAAAGCTGGCAGACCTGGCAGGGTACGTCATCTGATGTGCACAAATTGCAGAGTACGCCACAATGGAGCGAGAAGGGCCGACTCCTCCCTGCCAAGAGTATTGTGAACCCGATTCAGTCTCAAGCTGATAGGGAACTTCTACAGACTCTCCCAAATTGAAAATTATGCACGGGGTCGTAACATATGGGTAATGAAAGATGTAGACCTGGCCTTCTTCGAAATCACTGGCACGCATGGGTGTGGAGTCCCTCATCAGCTGTACGCGGTTATACAATCGAGTCGGGTTTGATGCAGCTGTAGTCTTCGGATGCAATGATGCCAGGCCTGCGACATACCCCCCACAAACCTGGAAAAATTTTCTTCGGTTAAATTGACTCATGCCAAATTAAATTAAAAAAATCAAGAGCGACTGTCGAGTAAGCTCACGATTGAAGCATGGTCATTCTCAACTGCACGGCCACGTGGGTCCAGTTCAAACCGGTCTCTAATCGAAGATGATGCATTGTGCTCCAGCAATAACTCAACTATTCTAGCGTAACCATTGGTTGCTGCGTGATGCATCGCTGTAGCGCCGTTATCATCCTGTGCATTAACATCAATATTTGCATCACTTAGCAGTGCTGCAACCGCCTGCTCATGTCCAGAATATGATGCGCGCATGAGTGGCGTCCAACGATAAACATCCCGAGTGTTTACCTCTGCACCATGATCAAGCAATATCGATGTGAATTCAGCGTGCCCCTTGGCGGCTGCAACCATAAGTGCAGTCCATCCGAACTTAGCAGTCAGATTGACTTCAGCCCCGTGATTCAGCAACAGCATCAGCGTTTCCGAATCGCCTCGAATTGCGCAATACATCAATGCTGTTCCACCATTTAGATTTCTATCATTGATTTCAGCTCCCGCGTGAAGGAGCTTTTTTACTACTTCGCGAGAACTGAGTTTGGCAGCGAGCATCAATGCCGTGCGTCCGTCAGCAAGGCGGATGTTTGGATCCTGAAGCTGATCGACATATTGACTCATCGCGACAATGTCTTCACGCTTCATCGCTTCATAAAAACTATCTGCTTCCGCCAGCCGCACTGTGAGTGCATTGCCGATCAATATCAACGATAGCCCGGCAATTGCCACCAAAAGATTCTTATGGTACGCTATTGAATTCATCACTCAATGAATTTCAGATGATGACACTGAACGACTCCAGCCAGTCTCCCGGAATTCATAATGCGATACAACCTCAGTAAGAGCTGCCTGAACATCGTACTTTCCAGTCAATCGAATCAATGCATCGTGCTGTGTCGCTTGATCCAGCACATCCTTAAAAGCCTCATGTTCCATTAAACCTAGCTGATTTTGTTGGCTATGAATAATCCAGTATGCCGCGTCCGCAAAATACCAGCGAATTCTTGGTTGAGAAGACAACAGTTTAAGTGTTTCGAAATGTGATTCTGTTTCACCCGGTGTAAGCAGTACCTCACCGGTGAGTGGGTTGTCATCACCTCGGGTGAAAACTTCAAGTCGAATGACGACGACTGACGCACTTTCATGTTTGATGACATCGGATTCTATCGCAACCGGTACGACTCCATCACCAAGGCGCGTCAGATTACGTCGGTCCTGTTTCGATTCGCCACCGCCAATCTGAAAAAAAATTGCAGTTTCCCAATTGCCAGCATCAAAGCTCACGGGGAGACAGGTCACACTAGAACCAGTGTAGTCCATGCTGCTTCTTACAAATTCAGGAAACCTTTTCATTTTATTGATTTTAGTTTCTAGGCAAGAAAAAAGCGCACCTAGAGCAACGAACTCAAGATGCGCTTTTTGTCTTTGTAATTCTTATTTGATGATCAGGCAGTTGACTCCGTTTCGCTTGAACTCGCAGGTGATGCTGAACTGTCAGCATTTTTAACTTCGTCATACCACAAATCATGATGTTGCTTCGCCCACTCCTTGCTAACGTGTCCTTTGGTCATTGCATCAAGGGAGCCCTCAGAACCGATTGTTCCGATGTATACGTGTCCAAAGAAAACAGCGATCCAAAGAAGTGCTGAAACTGAATGTAAGATATGCATGTATTGGGCGTAGGAACGAGTGAACTCGACTCCGAAGTACTCCTGAACCCAACCGATCAGCGCAAAGCCTGAAAAACTGACAGCACCAACCCCGAGCAAAATGACAATCCAGAACCAAACTTTCTCACCACCGTTTGCTTTACCTGCACTGGGATGTGCTTTTCCGATAATTCCGCCACCTTTAAAGAACCACGCGACATCTACCGCTGTGGGAAGGTTATGGCGAACCCAGAAAATAAACATGAGAATTGGACCCAGTACGAAAAATGGGCCGAGGGTATTGTGAATGTTGATTGACAGACCCGCCCAGAAAGAAAATCCTTCAGGTCCAAGCAATGGTATCAGCAGAGCTCTTCCAAACAGCAAACTGAGTCCAGTTACTGTCAATGCAATAAATAGTGAGGCTGTATACCAATGCAGCGAGCGCTCCCAAAACCCCCATCGCTGAACCCGTTCACCGGATTCTGGTTCAGTCAGATCAATGCGACCTCGCAGCGCATAAAACAAAACGATTGCAATCACAACGGCGAACAAAAACCAGCCGCCATAATTTGCAATCAAACCGTTTCGAATCTGGCGCCAGTTCTGACCAGTTATGTTGTAGAGAGTGTTCGTTTCAGGATTTACTGCCGAACCGGTTATGGAACTATAACCAGTCCCGCCTTCCCGAACGACACGCCAGAATTCAGACCGTTGGTTTGCGTCTCCTGCGGCCTGTTGTGCCTGTGCAGTTACACTCTGCGTTTCAGGAAACAAGTATCCCGTCAGTGGCAGAACCATCGCACACACCAGGACGAGCGCCAAGGTTAGTGTCATTTGCCGCACCCGTTTGGAGCGCACTCTGCCAGTAGTGATTTTGTGTGTGGCCATTGATGTTAACTCCTTTCCTTATTCGTTACACTTACAGCGCTTTACGCATTAAATTTGAGTGTCGATTTGTTTGTATTTCAATATTCGGTCATTTGTCACAGCGGACACAGAACCGTTCAACCGTCTGATTATCGGTCCGTCTGGCCAGTGCCCAGTCTTTCTGCAAGAGCACTGGACTGCGAAGTTCCCAACAATTGATCTTCGGGGCCCATGTAGACTCCTGGTTCATGTAGCGTGACTTGAAAATCTTCCAGGCATCCACTGAGTGCCAATGAGCCGAAAACAATAAGAATGATTACTAAGAGCTTTCGTTGCATGTCCTTTATTGCTCCGATTGATTTGTTAATTTGTACCTGATTATGTTTTTGTAGTTTATTCAGAGTCAAAAGGGGGAGGGTGAACCTCCCCCTTTGACTTTTTCAGATTATCCGGTAGGATAAGCCGTTTCCCATCCCCATGTCTGAGGTCGGGTTCCTCTTTGCAGTATGCGCTCGCGGTAAATATCGGCGATCGTATCGCCATCACCTGCAATGAGTGCCTTGGTGGCACACATTTCAGCGCAAAGCGGAAGCTTACCTTCGGAGATACGGTTACGACCATATTTGGTGTATTCTGCATCCGAATTGTCAGCCAACGGACCACCTGCACAGAATGTGCATTTGTCCATTTTTCCGCGTACTCCAAACGCCTGCTGTTGTGGGAACTGCGGTGCGCCAAACGGGCACGCATAGAAGCAGTAGCCACAGCCAATGCACAGGTCCTTGTCGTGCAGGACAATACCGTCGTCGGTTGTGTAAAAACAATCGACGGGGCAAACCGCAGCACAAGGAGCATCGGTACAGTGCATGCATGCGACTGAAATTGACTTTTCACCGGGCTCACCATCGCCCAACACGACAACGCGTCGACGATTGACACCCCATGGAACTTCATTTTCATTCTTACATGCAGTAACACAAGAGTTGCATTCGATGCATCGCTCTGCGTCGCACAGAAATTTCATTCTAGCCATAATTCAGACCTCCTTTTAGGTGCTGAGTTTGCAGAGAGTAACTTTCGTCTCCTGCATTTGTGTTACTGAATCGTACCCATAGGTAAAAGCTGTGTTACAGGCTTCACCTCTGATATATGGAGCAGTGCCAGCCGGATATTTATCGACTAGATCCTTACCTTGGAACCATCCACCAAAGTGGAATGGAGTAAACACAGTTCCTGCGTCCACACGTTTCGTGACCATTGCCTTGACCAGAATTCTGGCTCCTTCCGGAGTAGAAATCCAGACCATTTGACCATCACGTATCGAGTTGTTGTTGGCATCAACCGGATTGATTTCAACGAACATGTCCTGCTGAAGCTCAGCCAGCCACGGATTCGACCTTTGTTCCTCTCCGCCGCCTTCATACTCAACAAGACGTCCACTGGTAAGAATCAGCGGATATTCTCCTGAGTAATCGTCGGCCTGGATCGAAGCATAACGGGTCGGCAAACGATAGAACCGTTTGCGATCCGGATATGTTGGATAGGCTTCTGCAAGTGACCGGTCCGGAGTGTACAACGGTTCACGATGAATCGGAACCGGATCCGGGAAGGTCCAAACCACCGACCGTGCCTTTGCGTTTCCGAACGGTGCACAACCATGCATGATTGCAACCCGCTGGATACCACCTGACAGGTCAGTCTTCCAATTCTTGCCCTCGGCTGCTGCTTGTTCTTCAGGAGTCAGGTCAGACCACCAACCAAGCTGCTTGAGCAGTTTGTCGGTAAATTCTGGGTGACCATCCTGAATTTCAGCACCAACTGGATAGGAATCTTCAGCAAGGAGATTGACTCCATTGCGTTCGACGCCAAATCGGGCACGGAAGTTAAGACCACCTTCTGCGACAGGCAGTTCGGTGTTGTACAGCACCGGTGTGCCGGGGTGTTTCATTTCTGGAGTTCCCCAGGCAGGCCAAGGCATACCGTAATAATCACCGTCCGCCGGACCGCCTTCGGCCTTCAGGGTGGTGGTATTGAAAGTCGCCTTGTTCGCCATGTGCAATTTAATGCGCTCAGGACTTTGACCGGTATATCCAATCGTCCACATACCGCGGTTAATCTCACGGGTAATGTCTTCGATCAGTGGTTCGTCATTGTTGACCTTGATATTCCTCGTGTACTCTTGGTGGAAGCCAAGCTTCTTCGCAAGTTTGTACAGAATCGTATGGTCAGGCAATGATTCCCAAACCGGTTCAATAATCTTATCGCGCCACTGCAGTGAGCGATTCGATGCGGTTACTGAACCATAAGTCTCGAACTGTGTCGCTGCTGGCAGCAGGTAAATGCCGTCTGTACGATCATTCATGACCGCGGCATGAGTTGGATGCGGATCCACAATAACCATCAGGTCAAGCATTTCCATAGCTTTTTTCATTTCAGGTCCGCGAGACTGACTGTTCACGGCATGACCCATGTAGATCATGGCACGAACATTGTCACGTTGACCAATGTTATTCTTGTCTTCAAGAATTCCATCGATCCAGCGGGACACTGGAATGCCCTTGTAGTTCATAGGATGGATCGGCTTACCGTTGTCGCCTTCGACTTCGGCAGCATCGAACTGGCCTTTTACCCAATCAGAATCCAGATCCCACACACGAGACCAGTGTTTCCATGCTCCGTTGGACAGACCATAGTAACCTGGCAGGGTGTGAGAGAGGACGCCTAAGTCGGTCGCACCCTGAACATTGTCATGTCCACGGAAGATATTGGCGCCGCCACCGGATTTACCGATATTGCCAAGAGCCAACTGCAACACGCAGTATGCGCGTGTATTGTTATTGCCGATGGTATGCTGAGTACCTCCCATACACCAAACAATGGTGCCTGGTCGGTTTTCATTCATAATCTCGGCTGCTCGCTTGACAACTTCAGGCGGTGTGCCAGTTACTCTTTCGACCTCTTCAGGTGTCCACTTGGCGACTTCTGCACGAATCTCGTCCATCCCGTAAACGCGCTGGCGAATGTATTCTTTATCTTCCCAGCCGTTTTCAAAGATATGCCACAGCACGCCCCAGATCAGCGCAACATCTGCTCCCGGTCGGAAGCGGACGAAGTGATCTGCGTGTGCGGCAGTTCGGGTGAAACGAGGATCGCAGACAATCATCTTGGACCCTAGTTCTTTAGCCCTAAGAATATGCTGCATCGCAACCGGATGGGCTTCAGCGGCGTTGCTGCCGATAAAGAACATCGCTTTCGACTTGTGCATATCGTTATAGGAGTTCGTCATTGCGCCATAGCCCCATGTGTTGGCAACACCGGCAACTGTGGTTGAATGACAGATTCTCGCTTGATGGTCAACGTTGTTGGTTCCCCACATCGCTGCTATTTTGCGGAACATATACGCCTGCTCATTGTTGTGCTTGGCTGAACCCAGCCAGTACACTGAATCCGGTCCGGACTGTTCGCGGATATCGAGCAGCTGGTTGCCGATTTCTTCAATCGCATCATCCCAACTGAGTCGCTTCCACTTGCCGGCTACCAGTTTCATTGGATAGCGCAGACGTTTCTCTCCCATTCCATGCTCGCGGACGGTTGATCCTTTCGAGCAGTGGGCACCAAGGTTGAACGGGGAATCAAAGTCCGGTTCCTGACCGGTCCAGACACCGTTTTGTACCTCAGCTACCACTCCACATCCGACGGAACAGTGAGTACAGACGCTCTTGCGGATCTCTGTCTGAATTCCCTCCATTGGTGAGAAGCCGGCCGCAGCCTGAGCTTTCTTCATCAATTGAGGGGCAAACATCGAAGCCGCTACACCTGCCCCCAGCGTAACTCCGGAGCGTTTCAGGAAAGTTCGGCGATCGATAGCTTCGCCGGTCGAGGCAATGCCTGCCAACGCTCCACTATCGGTACTTCTAACTAATTTCATAGTCGTACTCCTATCGTTTCCTAGAACCGCGCCCGGCGATAGTACTCGCGGATGTGGTCGGTTTCATGATAACCAAGACTAACAGGCGCTTTTTCTTGCGTCTCAAGGTGTGCACTATCAGCCGACGAAGTTGATGTCGTCGATAGAGCAGCGGCACCGCCAAGCACCGCCATACCCTTGAGGGCATTACGCCGGGAGTCCCGGTCGACAAAGTTGCTACGTTTCATAGCTTCTTCTCCTCTTGCGTATGTTTATAAAGTGACGTCACATACATACCCCAATATGCCCGACTAAACAGGCATTTCAAGGTATTCGGTTTCAAAATTGATGAATTCAATACCGAATTCTCCAACTTTGGAATAAAAGTTTGCTTTCCTTGCTTGTGTTAAATCTTTGAAAAACCTCCTCGCCCAAGGTTTGATATGTCGGGAAAATAGAGTTTGCTGCGTCTTGAACTGAAACTCATCGCCAGAATCAATCACAATACCCATGATGTCCATCAAAGCGGCAATGTGGTCTTCAGGCTCTTTGCTGCTCTCTATACGTTCAATACCAAGAGCTTTCAGATCCTGTCGCAGCAGACTGAGCGGTTTGTCCATCAGCATGCCCGTAATGTACCACGAGCCGTAGGGGACTAACTCTCCACGCCCAACGCCGATAAATAGATCATGATACTCATCATCAAGCGCTTCAATACCAGGGTGCTCTTTGGCCGCCCTGGCAAGAGCATTCAGTTTGATCAGAAAAGAGTTTATCGCCTGGTCTTCGGGAACGCCCAGTTGTGCGACTTGTTGAAGAGTTTCAGAATTTGGAGGTGCAGACAGAAGCAGGGAAAACAGATAGTAATTGTTCGCCCTAAAACGAAGTTCTTCCGTTGATGTTTCAACGCTTAGTAAATTCATATTACCTTCTTTTGCAACAAATATACGACTCGCTTTAGCGAAAGCGAACCTTGCTAAGTTCCAGTTTCGTATATTCTTTGTATACTTTGTTTTAATTCTATATCAACTTGATAGCAAAATTCAAGCGAATAAGCAAATTTTATTTCTCTATTGAATCGATTGTTAAAAGTTGATTTATCTTGAATAATCCGTAGCAGAGAATCCAATCGTTTAGAGCTTGTCGCGGGGGAATCCGCCCTCGGCCGCAAACATATCTTTCACCCGGCAGTCCTCACACATTTCCAGTCGTTTTATCGCATCTTCGTTCTTTGCAAACATTGAATGGCTTTTGAGCTTTTCTTTCATCGTATTAAGCATGGCACTGGTTGCAAATGGTTTACCGCACATAACGCAGTGAAAAGGAGAATCTTCATTCATTGTGCGAGAGCGCATGCGCTCATCGGTATTGAACAGGTATCTCGGGCTTAATGAAATTGAGCCCTCTGGACATGCAGTTTCACAGAGGCCGCACTGCACACAATTGTGCTCTATAAAGCTCAACTTGGGTGAATCTCCACCTGATTCCAGAGCGGATGCTGGGCAAACTGACACGCACCCCATGCACAGTGTGCAGGTATTCGTATCAACATTGATTTCACCGAACGGTGAATGTGGCGGCATGACGGCTGTCTTTGGTTGCTGGGGTGCATGATCGTACAAGTGCTCAATCGCGGTCCGAATGTCGGTTCGTTTTATACCCGCCGGTGCAAACGATGCAGGTGGAATTTCAAACAATACTGCGGTGTCCGAATTCAGCTGCTCAACAGAAAAAGGTTCTTCCAGAAATTCAATGACTGGTTCAGATTGCCCCAGACTTTGCAAAAGCACATGCAAAATTTCAAACTGCTCGCTTAATTCGCGCCGCATGGATTTGGGTGTTTCACTCGTAGTTAATACTTTAATACTCGAAGCGCCATAAGCCAGTGCGCTTAAGCAGACGTCTAAGCCCAGCGATCCCACCTCTTCAACTTCGACAGGTAAAAAGTTTTCTTTCATGAGATTGCTGTATCGTTCAAGCAGTAATGAGCCATTGGCTTTGTCGTAGAAAACAAGTGTTGGATTCGTACCACCAGATTCGCTGTAAAAATGAAGCAGTTGTTTCAGAATTTCTTCGAGATTGTTTGCAGGTGGGTAAGCGTAGGTTATTGCACCAGTGGGGCACGCAGCGGCGCAGGACCCTCCGCCCTGGCACAGATGAGAGTTCACTTCAATCATGTCAGTCGACGGTACAATGGCATCAGTTGGACAGGCATCGATACATCGAGTACAGGCTACAATGCCGCTGCGACTGTGTGCGCAGATTTCGGGGTCGTAATTGAAAAACTTAGGTTTGTCAAAACTCCCGATCATTTCGGGAATCTCACTTAACGCACTCTTGATTTGAGATTTTCGACTGGCATCTTTACCGATCCAATAGTAACCTGGTGGTGAGATTTCAGCTGAAATGGCTGGTTTGTCCGAAAACTCCATCACCATATCGAAATGTCCGGATTCATGCCCTGCATACACGCCAAGATTCATGCGTCGTTCACCCGTTATGGAAATCGCTTGAAAGGCGCCCAGGTAACCGGACAATTCGTACTCTTCTGCATAAAAATTGATCGGGTATTCGAAAGACTCATCCTCAACATCTGTTCTTTTACTCGTCGTGAGCGTGTGACTCCTAACACCTGATTCAGACAGACTAGTCTGCGCTTTAACAATTTCTTTTGCGGGACCAACAATCAACACACGTCCTGTTGATGTATAGCCAACAATCGATGTAGGAGAAACCTCAACTTCAACCAATTTGATGGCTTGGCTGCGAGCCTTGCCATCTTGGGTTTCAACAGGAAGAGCCGATAAAAATTCGGATAGATTCATAAGCGGATATCGAGAGCGCTTGTTCTAGGCCACGGGATCGTCTGAATTCGAATCCTGTTCAGGATCCTGAACGTCTTTGGCTGCAAGATCTTCATCTGATGGAAGAGTTTCATCGTTTGTACCAGTGGGTTCTTCTTCCTCTGTTTGCTCACTGCCGAGCGCTTCTGATTCAATTGGTTCTGAGACTTCTCCTGACTCGTCTGCCTGCTGCCTTTTCAATGCTTCCTCCGCTTTCTTTCGTTCTTCATGAAATTTCATATCCGAGGTAACGATGTCGCCGAGCAGTTCGAAGGTGGTAAAGTCGTCATCATAGTCATTGAGTCCGTCAACGACATTGAAAGCGGGAGTTTTGAACAGTTTTCGTAGGGCGAGCTTTTTTAATTTCTCATCAACTTCTGGCGACATAAACAAGGAATAATCACTATCTTCGCCAAGCGATTCAATTGGTGGCAATTCAACTGGCGCTTTTTCTTCCTGTTCAGTCTGCTCCGTCTGTTCAATTTCTGCGGAAGCGCTCGCTTCAGCATCTGAAGCAGTGTCGATCTCGGTTTCCTGATCTTGAATTTCAGTCGATGGTAACTCTTCATCTGTTACTTCGGCTTTTTGTTTAGACCAGCGATGAAGTAGTGATTTTGACATGAAATAAATGATCAGGTATTAAGGTTATGCATCAACGCAATTTATTCTGTCGTTGAACATTCAAAATTATGGTTAACTCAGTGCAGTTGTCGATTGCCTTTGTTCAGCTGTGTTCTTTAATTTGCGAGCGCTTTATAAGTCAGTTTGTGGAAGGTGGTTGGTTTCTCAGTGATTCTTTGTACCAGTCGCGGCGTTTTCGCTTTTTCTTTACTTGAGGAATGTAGTTGTTTACAACAAACTGCTCGGCTGAATCTCGAATATCTGCTGGCAAAGGACCTGACAGAACCAGACTGTCAGTTTCCAAATGAGCACCTGCCTCATCCTGGGAAATGGTCACCAAATGGGGAATCGGTATCGCATCATCATCCACTGCATCAAGTTCACAAACAATAAATACATATGGCACATCTGATAGCAGGTTATACCAGTAACCCTCAGCTGCATCAACGTACAATTTGATCTTCAGACCCTTCCACAGATACTGGGAGGTTTGTGTGGATTCGCGAATCGTGATTGGTCCTTCCATAGAATCCGGTCCTTCTTTATCCGAAAGAATCGCAGCCACTTCCCACTCGTAGCTAATCCAAGACTTTACACGTTTTTCCTGTTTCTCCAGGACTACCGCAACCTTGAATTCCGGCAATTTCAACTGAGCCATGTTTTGCACTTGAAGTGAGTTTAATCAAACTCAATATAATACAACTCAATCAGTCAATTATTTCCCTGCAAGCAAATGAGCGGTCAAATAACATCAAATCTTGAGCCGTTACTGTCATCAGCCGGACTGCGACCCACCCATCCGGTAGAAGCAATCGATGAATTCGGCAAAAAGCGTGACATGCGAGTGGCGGGAGAGTTCCCGCTAACGATCAAAGTGGATGAGCGAGAGGTGGTAACGCTGATGACACTGGGCACTTACCCTGAGTTGTTGGCACTCGGCTACCTGCGAAATCAGCGATTAGTGGAAAGCGTCTATGACATCAAGTCCATTAAAGTTGATTGGGACCGGGAAACCGCATTTGTTGAAACTCATGCAGGAGAAGGGATCATCGACTGGGAAAATAAGCTGTCCAAACGTACAGTGACAACTGGCTGCGGCCAAGGGACCGTATTTAGTTGTACGCTGGATAAGATTTACGAAAACCCTTTACCCAAAGCTTTCATCAGGCAATCAACCCTCTATGGTCTGCTGTCCAATATCGCAAAGTTCAACGAGATATACAAACAGGCCGGTGCAGTACACGGCTGTGCGCTTTGCGAAGATACCAAAATTGAAATTTTTGTTGAAGATGTCGGCCGACATAACGCAGCAGACACAATTGCTGGTCAGATGTGGATGGATGGCACTTCTGGAGAAGGGAAAATCTTTTACACAACGGGTCGTTTGACTTCGGAAATTGTGATGAAAGTGGCTCACATGGGAATTCCCATACTTTTGTCTCGTTCTGGTATTACTTATATGGGTCTCGAATTGGCCCAGGATCTGCGTGTGACGATGATTGCCAGAGCCAAGGGTCGGCACTTTCTTGTCTATAACGGTTCCGATACAGTCGAATACGATCAAGTGCCAGAGAGACGAGCCGCAGTCGCAAACCGTCAAGTCGCCGTCGGATAACATGTGAATTTAGACGATTTTTTCCGACAGGTCTGGAAAGACCGTAATCTTACTGCACTTGGATTTTGGCCGCTCAGTTTGCTGTACAGCACCATCGTTGAGATACGAAGATTCGGATATTCATGTGGATTGTTTGCAGTCGAACACTTTCAATTCCCAATCATCGTCATTGGTAATCTTACAGTTGGTGGGACTGGCAAAACACCATTGACCATTTGGGCCGTCGAACATCTGAAAAATGCTGGCTACTCCCCAGGCGTGATCAGTCGAGGTTATGGCAGACGGATCAGTGAAACTCACATGGTTGGGGAAGACAGCACTCCAGATGTTGCCGGAGATGAACCTCTTGTGATTTGGCGACGTACTAACGTGCCAGTTGCGGTTGCCAGGCAAAGGTCAGATGCCATTCGTTTGCTGATCAAGGAAAAAGACTGCAATATTTTCATTAGCGATGATGGACTGCAACACCTATCGATTGAATCAGATTTGAAAATAATGCTGCTTGATGGAGAAGAACGTTTTGGTAATGGTTTTTGTTTGCCAGCCGGACCGCTGCGAGAAAGTTCGAGACATGCAAATGGCGTAGACCTGAAACTAGTCAACGGTACAGGACAGAAGAATGAATATTCGATGGAATGTAAACTGACTGAAGCAGTGAACCTATTGAACAATTCAAAGACGCGTACGCTTGAATCATTTGCCAACGAAACCGTTTCAGCCATTGCAGGTATTCGAAATCCCAAGCGTTTCTTTAAGTTGTTGGCTGAGCAGGGCATTCAATCCAAGAATTATTCATTTCCCGATCATCACGACTTCGATCGTGACGAATTGTCCGCGATTTTGACGACAGATGACGTCGTATTAATGACTGAAAAAGATGCAGTGAAATGCGCTCATTTTGCATTTCCCAACTGGTGGTGTGTGAAACTTGAAGCCACCCCTGAGGCTGCATTTCAGAATGCATTTTCCGATAGAGTATCTGCGATTGTGAGATCCAATTGATGACCCCGAAACTGCCTTTCGATGTGGTTATTCCTGCTCGATTTGCATCGGCCCGCTTTCCTGCCAAACTACTTGCTGATATTTGCGGGAAGACAATGATCCAGCGCGTCGTGGAGTGTGCGATGTCAAGTTCCGCTGAAAAGGTGATTGTGGCGGTGGACGACGAGCGTATTGCAGACAACGTGAGGTTTACAACCTCAGCGACGGTAATCGCAACAGCAAAGGATCACGCCTCAGGAACTGACCGTATTGCAGAGGCCGTTCAGAAGATGCAACTACCCGGTGAGCGAATGATCGTTAACGTTCAGGGCGACGAACCACTGATGCCTGGAGAACTCATAGATCAGGTGGCAGCTGTATTGCAAACCGACTCACAGGCCGTAATCGGAACCGCAGCAGTTCCAATTAATCTTGATACACACGGAAACGACCCCAATCGCGTCAAATGCATCATCGATCGTCATAATCGAGCAATTTATTTTTCTCGAAGCGTCATTCCGTATCGTACAAATACAAACCAGGAAAACGTACGTATGGGATTGCATCACATCGGAATCTATGCGTACACTGTTGACTATCTGGTTCACAAACATGCCAGTCGAGATGTTTGCGCACTAGAAAAAGCGGAAGGTCTGGAACAACTTCGCGCACTTTATCATGGCGACACCATCGCTGTACATATTGATGAAAATTATCGTGGCATAGGAGTTGACACTCAAGACGACTTGGACCTGGTTCGCAGCATCATCGAAACAGCACGTTTATAAAAAAAGGAGACACGGTACCATCATGTCAGATCACCGAGAAGTTGGCGTACTATTTGTCTGCCTGGGTAATATTTGTCGCTCGCCCAGTGCAGAAGGCGTATTTCGGCATTGCGTAGAAAATTCCGACCTGAAGCTAAAGGTCAAAATTGATTCTGCTGGAACCGCAAATTACCATTCAGGCGACCCACCCGATTCAAGAGCAATCGGAGTCGCTGCCAGTCGCGGAATTGATCTCGGAAATCTGCGTGCTCGACAAATCCGCCGTTCAGATTTTCAGCAATTTGATTACATCATTGCGATGGATCGTCACAATTATTCTGACTTGATCTCGCTGGCACCTCAGGACCATCGCTGCCGAATCCAACTATTTCTGGACTTTACGGACAATTGGTCAGAACGTGAAATCCCTGACCCATACTATGGCGGACCGCAGGGATTTGAACGGGCTTTTGACATGATTACTGATGCTTCAAATGGTCTCATAATGGACATCAAGAACAACTTCGAAATGATTGAATAATTAATGTATATCGAGGTCAATCTAAAGGATCAGAAATTGACTGCAGTCGATAACAACGGCCATGTAGTCATGGATACTTTGGTCTCAACAGCTCGCAATGGACCTGGAGAGGTTGAAAACAGTTTCTGCACACCGCGAGGTTGGCACAAAATTCAAGCGAAAATCGGAAAAGGTGAGCCGGAAAATTCGGTATTTCGCGGGCGACGGACAACAGGGGAGATCTACACTCCGGAAATGAAGCAGCAATATCCAGAACGCGATGACTGGATACTGACACGCATCATGTGGCTAAGTGGACTTGAACCGGGAAGAAATCGACATGGTAATGTCGACACAATGAGACGTTTCATCTACATCCACGGTTGTCCGGATGATGATCCCATGGGAATCGAAGGTTCGGCTGGCTGCATCAAAATGCGAAATCGAGACGTGATCGAACTGTTTGATCAGGTCGAACCAGGTACATTGGTCTACATCACCGAAGGGAAGGACAAGTGACTGAAGATTCAAATCCGAAACTTGGTCCAATTTTCACATCGATCTCAGGTGTCGAACTTGATTCTGAAGATCGCGAACGACTCCAAAGCGAAGCTGTCGGTGGCGTGGTACTCTTTGCTGATAACTGTGAATCTGCAGAGCAGGTTAGTCATCTCAGCAAAGAAATTCACGACCTCAGAACGCCTTCCCTGATTATTGCCATTGACCAAGAGGGCGGTCGAGTGCAAAGACTGAAGAATGGTGTAACTGAGTTACCGCCGCAGCAATTGTTTGGCGCTCTCTATGACAAAGAGAACGATCGAGGCTATGATGCCGCTGAGATAGCAGGTTATCTGATGGCAAGCGAACTTAGAGCCCTTGATGTTGACATCAGTTTTTCACCGGTTTTGGACGTTGCTACAGTTGATTCTGATGTTATCGGGAACCGTTCGTTTCACAGCGACCCTCATTCTGTCGCAATTCTCGCCGATTCCTGGACACGCGGCATGCAAAAGGCAGGTATGAAAGCAGTTGGAAAGCATTTCCCAGGGCACGGGGGAGTGGCTGCAGATTCTCATGTCGAAGTTCCGGAAGATAACCGAACTATTGAGCAACTCCTGAATTGCGACCTGATCCCTTACAGACGACTGGGGGAGCGTCTGTCAGCGGTGTTGACAGCACACGTACTCTACAAAGAAGTTACCACAGCCATTCCAACTTATTCGTCATTTTGGCTGGAACATGTGCTACGGGAAATATTAGCGTTTTATGGGCCTGTTTTTAGTGATGATTTATCGATGAGCGGCGCGGCTGAAGCCGGGGATATGGAAACCCGAGTAATGACCGCATTAATGAGTGGATGTGATTTTGTCCTGATCTGTCAAAGCAGTGTTGAAACTGATAAAGCGATAGATGCCTTGCTCCAAAACAGAGAACTCTGGAAACAACCGGGGTGGCAGTTGGATCACTTACGTCCGGAAGAAGGGCAGAAATCTGACGAAATTGAGCAGATTAGAGAATACTTTTTTGAGCTGACATCGTGACTTTGAATATCACTGAATCTCGCGAATAATGTTATTGTCCATCAGGTAATTGTCTAGCTTATTTGAGCCAATACATCAATTACTTTGTCAAACACTGAAACGATTGACTGTTAATTCGCACGTTCAATATAAGCACCTGAATCAGTATTGACTCTTACTGAATCTCCGGCATTAAGAAATGTTGGTACATTGACTCGAAGACCAGTCGAAAGAGTGGCCGGCTTACTTCCTCCCGCGGCTGTCTGACCTTTGATTGCAGCGTCTGTTTCAATAATTTCCAGAACCACACTCTCTGGTAACTCAACACCAATTGGCGCTCCGTTATAAAGATTGATCTGAACCTCAAGATCGGGAATCAGGTAGTCAATTTGATCGCTCAAGTCTTCCGCTGTCAGTTCTATCTGCTCATAATTCTCGATATCCATGAACGTGTAGATATCACCATCACTGTAGAGATACTGCATTTTTCTGAAATCAACATGCGCTTTTTCTAACTTGTCTTCTGACCTAAAGCGATCGTTTCGTTTGGTTCCAGCAGAAACATCCTTGATCTCAAGTTGCACGAAAGCACCACCTTTTCCAGGCTTCACGTGAGACTTCCTGAGAATTTTCCAAAGCGACCCGTCAAGCTCGATCAGATTTCCAACTTTCGCTTCAAATGCAGAAATTTTCATTGTTCAACAATCCTATTGAGTGATTTAATTGACTGCTGTGCCAATTGGTGAATCACTTAATATACAGGATTAGGTGATTCGAAAATCTCTGTTGGATGGATACAGTGCTTGGAGGGGAGAATTTCAGTATTCGGGACTACCTGAGAGGTATTCCTACCTCCAGTGGGGTGTACATCATGAAAAATACAGATGGTACTCCTCTATACATCGGTAAAGCCAGGAATCTTCGCAGTCGTTTACGTTCCTACTTTCGCCCGTCTGGACTTTCGCATCGTATTCACACTGTGATGCAGCAGGTTGAATCCATAGAAACCATCATCACAAAATCAGAAACAGAAGCTTTGCTTCTGGAAAATAATCTCATAAAAGAAAACAAACCTTTCTACAACATCAATTTAAAGGATGACAAAAGCTATCCATACATCAGACTACATGACGAGCATGAGTTTCCCAAGCTAAGTTTTTATCGCGGAAACAGGAAAGAACCAGGCCGTTATTTTGGACCATTCAGCAGCGCATCGGCGGTGCGTGATACATTGTCGCAAATCCAGAAAGTCTTCCCAATTCGACAGTGCAGAGACTCCTTTTTTCAGCATCGCTCGCGCCCGTGTCTTCAATATCAAATCGATCGATGTACAGCACCCTGTGTGGGATTGATCGATCGGGAAGCTTATATGGAAGATGTCGAACAGGTTGTCTATTTTCTGACAGGAAAAAGCCAGGACCTAAACCAATCGCTAATGAAAAAAATGGAGGGTGCTGCATCAAGACTCGAGTTCGAGCTGGCTGCCAACTACCGAGACCGAATCAGAGCCATTCAGAGACTTCGGGAAATTCAATCTGTCGAGGGTGGCACTACAGATTTTGACGTGATTGCAGCGGTGAACTTGAATGGAATTTTATGTGTTCAGCTGGTAATTTTCAGAAGTGGAAGGAATATTGATTACAAGACTTTGTTCCCTAATATTAATGTAGAAATGGACTTGAGCGAAGTCTTGGGAGAATTTATTCCACGGTACTATCTGGAGAGGGATTTTCCATCAACCATACTCATCAATCACCCGATTAAAGATACCGAGATAATTGAAAATGTTCTTCGTGAACAAACCGGTAAAAAAGTTACGATCCGAAGTCCGGTTCGAGGCAAAAAACTGAATCTGATCGAATTGGCCAGAAACAACGCACTCAACGCTATTTACCAGCGCCAGAATCAACATGACGCCATGCAGCAGCGCATGACCTCGCTTGTCGAAAGTTTAAAATTGGATGACATTCCAGAGCGAATCGAGTGTTTTGACATTAGTCATCTTGCCGGTGAAAAGACAGTGGCTTCGTGCGTGGTATTTGACCGCAACGGACCAGTCAAGTCGGAATACCGGACTCTGAACATCGTTGATGTCGGCGCTGCAGATGACTACGCAGCAATTCAGCAAGCCTTAACCCGCCGTCTTCGAAAAGTCAAAGACGGTAATGGTAAACTTCCAGACATCGTTCTGATTGATGGTGGAAAAGGTCAGTTAAGCGCTGCCCTGGAAGTCATGGATGAATTACAAGTTGCTAATGTCTGTTTATTGGCGATATCTAAGGGCAGAGAAAGAAAAGCAGGGAAGGAGCAGTATTGGGGAGCAGACTCCAAATCACCCATTAAAATGCAGTCTGATGCGAAACTGCTCTTGCAGCACATTCGAGATGAGGCGCATCGATTTGCTATAACCGGTCATCGTGGACGAAGGGATAAATCAAGAAGACAATCGATTCTTGAGGGAATTCCCGGTGTGGGTCCACGTCGTCGGTCTGCTTTACTGAAACAGTTCGGTGGCATGCAGGGATTGCACCGTGCAAGTACCGAAGATATCAGCCAAGTGCCAGGTATCAGTACATCGCTAGCTGAAAAAATATACTTTGAGCTACACGGATAGGACCTAAGACGTGCCTTTGACAATTCCCAATCTCCTGACTTTGGCACGTATTGCCACGATTCCCATTTTCGTGGTTGTTTACTTGTTACAGCCCAATTATGGCTGGTTTGCAACAGCAATCTTTCTTGCCGCAGCAATTACTGACTGGCTTGACGGCTATCTTGCCAGAAAGATGGGTGTGGAATCAGCATTTGGTGCGTTTCTGGATCCGGTGGCAGACAAGTTAATCGTCTGCACAGCATTGGTTTTGCTTGTTTCGAACGACTTCATTACCAGCAGCGTGTGGTCAAAACCCGCTTTCATTATTGCAGTCTTAATCATAGTGGGGCGAGAGGTCAGTGTAGCCGGACTACGTGAGTGGATGGCAGAAACTGGCAATCGTGCAAGCATCGCTTCAAATATTCTGGCGAAAATCAAAACATTTACCCAGATGGCGGCGATCGTGCTACTGCTTTATGCACTACCCATAGCTAACTACCCAACTCTGGTAATTGGTGAAATTCTGCTATACATCGCAACAGCCATGACAGTCTGGTCAATGATTGTCTATCTTAGAATCGCCTGGCCGTCTTTAGCGGACAGAGGCGACAGTTGAAACCAAATAAAATTTGCAGTAAATTTCACATTGACATCAATTGCAAATGTTTCTACGATAAAATTTTTGAGTTGTCAAATCAAAGCGGGAATAGCTCAGCTGGTAGAGCGCAACCTTGCCAAGGTTGAGGTCGCGAGTTCGAACCTCGTTTCCCGCTCCATATTTCTTCAGATTACCAGAGACGAAGAAAGCCAAAGTCAGACTTATCGCCAAACCGTGGCCGGGTGGCAGAGGGGTTATGCAGCGGCCTGCAAAGCCGTCTACGCCGGTTCGAATCCGACCCCGGCCTCCAATTTTCAACTTTTGTCTGAGAACTTGTGTCCGAAGCCCGGGTGGCGAAATTTGGCAGACGCAAGGGACTTAAAATCCCTCGGGAGAAATCCCGTGCCGGTTCGAGTCCGGCCCCGGGCACCATTTGACATCTTCGGCAACGTGTAAAGATATTCTGTAAATACAATCAGATAAAAGTCGATTCTGGTGCGCTGTGGAAAGGTGCTTAACTCTGTCGGTTGCGAAAAAAGTGAGGGATGACAGATGAAGTCCCTTTCGGTTTCCAGTGAATGCGGGCTCACCCAATAGGCGAAGATTTCAATGGTAATTCTTGGGAAACCAAAAAGCCTGCAATAGCCACAAGTCAATTTGCTGACAGCTCGCCAATCTCGTGTAGATTACACCAAGGGACAAGTGTTGTTGTCCCCCGCCTCTGGAGTTGACTACCGCCGTAGACAACTATTACATGATTCACTCTATCAGTTGTAGAAAGAATTCTCTCTACTCGTCTGCAACTGTTGATCACACTGGACGTTGCGGTCATAGAGGATTTTGCTTCAACAAGAGATAGTCCGTTTGGGTGTTCAATGACAAGATCAGCCTCTGCACCATTTTGGTCGCGGTAAAACGATAATCCGCCAGATTCTCCGCGGTTCGTTCTTCCTTTCAAAATTTCTGAAACTACCCACGTTTCGAAGATGAAACCGCGAAGTGGATGTGCAATCAACTGCTCGGGTGTGTGAATTCCAAGCAACCAGCAGACAAGTCCACAATCGTAAAAATGAAGTTTAGGATTCTTCACTAGCTTCTTTCTGATATTTGAGCGAAACGCTGGCAGTCGAAAGGAAATAAAACTGGTTTCGAGAATATTGAGCCAAGCTTTCGCAGTCGGCTGAGAAATTCCACAATCGCCAGCTAGAGACGAATAATTGACCAGTTGTCCGGTTCGCCCGGCGCAAAGAGTGAGAAATCGCTGAAAAGTGGCAAGATCGTTGATATCACTAATCAATCTCACATCGCGCTCAACATATGTAGCGACATAAGAACGGTTCCAGTCTAAGGCGTCCAAGTTTTTGTTGAATACGCGAGGATACGATCCCATGTACAAAGTTTCTTCCAATGTCTCGGGATAACGAGAAAAACGTATCGTTTCGCTTCGATTCATTGGCAGCAGGTTATACATTGCCGTTCTGCCAGCGAGCGATTGGCTGACTGACTTGAGTAAAGACAGATTCTGCGACCCTGTTAGAATCCAATATCCAGGAGATGGGTCGGCATCAATTATTTCTTGCAGATAAGACAGCAGATCTGGAATTCTTTGCACTTCATCAAGAATAGCGCCTGTTGGAAACTGGGACAGAAATCCTCTTGGATCTTCGGTGGCAAATTCCCGCACATCAGGGGCTTCCAGTGATCTGTAAGGATGACTGGAGAACAAGTGTCGGCATAGAGTAGTTTTTCCGCTTTGCCTTGGTCCTGTCAATGTAATTGACGGCCAAGACTGTGCGGCCCGCAGTATTTTGTCAGACAAGTCTCTCTGAATAATCATCGACAATATATCTTTAATTAAGGCAATTCAAAATCAATTATAGAATTACCTTAATTATTTTACTTGTGAATTAGATACAAAGCTGTATCTCAGCACTTTCGTCGTAGACTGAATCTGTTGTGTGTTGTACAAAGTTTGAATTAAACTAAGCCGCTTCACAGTAGAATCTTGACACCCACTCAATGGGCTGAAGAAACCGAAATACAATCACCGGCAGTCACCTGATTTCGTTTATTTTGAAGGCGGTACCTGTTGCTGTGGCGCATCCTCAAATGGCCACATAGGTGCTGGATCAGTGGGAAAACACACCTACATGCTCATAGGATGTACTTGCAACACTACTGACTGCATGAATGAGTGCCTCGACATCTTCTTCAACAATCAGGGAGTCTATCCAGTTTCTTGGTATGAACCCTTCATTGCTCTGAAAATCTAGCAATTCCATTAACTTGTCGTAGTATCCACAAGTATTCAAAAGACCAATGGGCTTGTTGTGATATTTCAAAATATTCCATGTGAGTGCAGTGAACAACTCTTCCAGGGTTCCGACTCCACCCGGAATTGCAACAAAACCGTCTGACAATTCAAACATTAATTTTTCTCGTTCTTCGAGTGTATCAACATAGCGAAGATCTGGGATAAAGTCTGCCGCAATTTCGAGCTCGGCGATGCGATGAGGAATAACGCCAATTACTTCACCGCCTGCCTCGACAGTAGCGCGTGCAACTTCTCCCATGAGTCCGATCGATGCACCACCGTAGACCAAGCCGATGTTGTCTCTAGCAAGACACTGTCCAAAATAAATTGCCGCATCAGCATACTCTGGCCGAAGACCTTTATTTGAACCCAAAAATACGCAAATTCTCATGTATCAGTGCCTCCTAGTGTCAGCACGAGTAGAAAGGGGAATATCAATCGAGAGATAAGATGTATCCCGAGAAGGTCGGGTTTGAATGTATCATTATATGAACAGCAAGCGATCAACGAAATAGGGGATCTGATGTCATTGGAGCGTCATTGGCAATCAGTTCCTTTTTCTTATTATTGAACGAATCGAATGGCAAATCCTACAGAAAAAATAGAAAAAATTTATGTCACGGCTGAAGCGCTGTTTGAAGATTCCTGCAGGCTTGCAGCCAGCGTCCTGAAAAGTGGTTTTCGACCGAATTGGCTGGTTGCGCTGTGGCGAGGTGGCACACCTGTTGGAATCACCATACAAGAACTTCTCGCGTACTATGGTGTTCAGACTGACCATATCGCTATTCGAACGTCGTTCTACGAAGGGATTGACAAGCGAAAGGGTAAAATTCGAATCCACGAAATTGGATACCTAATTGATAATATTAACAAAGAAGATTCTCTTCTGATCGTTGATGATATTTTCGATACAGGACTGACAATTGAAGTACTGATTTCCGAAATTCGCAGACGTGCAAGAAGAAATACACCTGATCAAATTCGTGTGGCAGCGGCCTGGTTCAAGCCAGAAAAGAACCGCACGGATCGAATCCCTGATTACTATGTCAATGCAACAGACAAGTGGATTGTGTTTCCGCATGAACTGTTGGGCCTTCAATTTGAAGAAATTCAGCACAACAAGCCCTACATAGCCAATGTTATGAACGATTTGGAAATGGAAACTGATTTTTCTTCCTAGTTTGATAATTTGAATTTAATTTAACAACCTCTATTAAAGCTCTGATATGACAAACAATAAAGCACCTGATTCTCCACCTGACTTTTTAGTCCATGACGATGTCGACTCGGTTGGAGTCATCGTTGTCGAAAAATCGACAGCAGGTCAAACATTGACAGGCTGGGTGATTGATACTGATGAAACAATAACCGTCGATGCGATAGACGATATTCCGCTTGGTCACAAGATTGCACTGACTGATCTGGCCGATGGCGATAAAGTCATCAAGTATGGCTTTCCAATCGGTCGTATTGTCGCACCAATTTCAAAAGGCGGTCATGTACATGTTCACAATGCAAAAACGGAAAAATGGTAATGACTGAGTCAAAACAAATATTCGGATACAGAAGAGAAAATGGACGCGTAGGTATCCGCAACCACGTCATCATTCTACCTTTGGATGATTTGTCCAATGCAGCAAGCGAAGCCGTCGCTAATAACATTAAAGGAACACTCGCATTACCACACCACTACGGACGCTTGCAATTTGGTGAAGATTTGGAATTGCATTTCCGTACCTTGATCGGTACCGGCAGCAATCCAAATGTCGCCGCATGCGTTGTCATTGGAATTGAACCTGGCTGGACGAAACGCGTAGTCGACGGTATAGCCAGAACCGGCAAACCAGTGACCGGATTTTCAATTGAACAGCAAGGCGATATTGCTACGATCGCTGCTGCATCAAGAACCGCCAAAGAATATCTACACTGGGCCTCTGAAATTAGACGCGAACCTTGCGGAATCGAAGACCTTTGGATTTCTCATAAGTGCGGTGAATCTGATACAACATCTGGTATCGGTGCGAATCCAACTGTCGGTAATCTGATCGATAAATTAGACCCCTTGGGCGTTACCAACTGTTTTGGTGAAACATCTGAACTGACGGGTGCGGAACTTCTCTGTAAAGATCGTGCTGTAACACCTGAAATTGGTGAAAAATTCTATGCAACTTGGAAAGCATATATGGATGAGGTCATTGAACCGCACAAAACCAACGATCTGTCTGAAAGCCAGCCGACAAAGGGGAACATCGAAGGTGGTTTGACAACTATTGAGGAGAAGGCCTTGGGCAATCTCCAAAAAATTGGAAAACACACATCTTACATTGATGTTCTTAAGCCTGCAGAGGAACCCAAGAGTGGGCGTGGACTGTATTTTATGGACACATCGTCAGCAGCAGCGGAATGTGTTACTCTCCAAGCGGCTGCTGGTTTCGTTGTTCATGTTTTTCCGACTGGGCAAGGTAACATTATTGGACATCCAATTGAACCTGTCATCAAGCTTACAGCGAATCCGCGGACTGTTCGTACTATGGGTGAGCATGTTGACTTGGATGTTTCAGGCATTCTGCGTCGAGAATTAACTATGGATGAAGCAGGAGACCTGTTGATTGACATGACCATTCGAACGTGTAATGGTCGGTTGACGGCAGCAGAAGCACTTGGACATCGAGAGTTTGTTATGACAAAACTCTATCGAAGTGCATAACTCTGTTTGAGTGACAATTATTCATTAGAAGCCGAATCAAATTAAGGTCTCATTATGGCAATTAACAAAATCAAAGACTCCATTACGAAAAGTGTTGCGCAGGACGCGATTGAAAATACTCAGCGCATCGTTCGAGAGATGCTTGAATCGATTCAAGAAGGCGGTGAGCAGAAGGCACTGGAGTACGCCAAGGAGCTCGACAACTGGAGCGGCGATGTAGTACTAAGTGAACAGGATATTGCTCAAGCTGGCGAAAGTCTGAGTGATGACCTGAAGAACGATATTCAATTTGCACATAGCAGGGTGAAAGCATTTGCTGAACACCAGCTTGCGAGTCTATCTGAATTCGAAACAGAGCTGGCACCAGGTGTAGTTGCCGGTCAGCGATTGATTCCGATCAATACAGCTGGTTGTTATGTGCCTGGTGGGCGTTATGCACACGTGGCATCTGCAATTATGAGTATCACCACTGCAAAAACTGCAGGTGTGAATAATGTGATCGCCTGCTCACCACCGAAGCCCGGTGTCGGAGTCAATCCGGCGATTGCTTATACCGCATCCCTTTGTGGTGCCGACTCAATTCTCGCTTTGGGTGGTGTTCAGGGTATAGCAGCGTTGGCCTATGGGCTATTCACTGGCCATGAGGCAGATATTCTCGTTGGACCTGGCAATCGTTTTGTCGCAGAAGCCAAGCGATTACTGTTTGGTAGAATTGGGATTGACCTTTTTGCGGGACCCACTGAAATTCTGGTGATTGCAGACCAAACAGCAGACCCAGACATAGTCGCATCAGATCTGGTTGGCCAAGCCGAACACGGACCTGATTCCCCTGCCTGGCTGATCACGACATCAAGTGATTTGGCACATCGTGTAATTGAGTTGGTTCCCAGCTATATTGAACGTCTCCCTGAACCAAATCGATCTGCAGCGGATGCTGCCTGGAGAGACTTCGGCGAAGTATCTGTGGTTGATACGCGAGAAGAAGCGGTCACGTTAAGTGATAGATATGCACCGGAACACCTTGAAGTACAGGCAGAAAACCTTGATTGGTGGCTTGACAAGCTGTCGAATTATGGTTCGCTGTTTCTGGGAGAGCAAACTACTGTTGCATACGGTGACAAGTGTTCCGGAACCAACCACATCTTACCGACTAGTGGTGCAGCTCGATACACAGGCGGCTTGAGTGTTGGCAAGTTCATCAAGACCGTAACCTATCAAAGGATGAATGAGGAAGCCAATAGAAGTGTAGGGTCAGTTACTGCAAGAATCTCGCGACTTGAAGGTATGGAAGGACACGCTTTCACTGGAGATGACCGGCTGTACAAATATTTCCCTGACGAAGTCTTCCAACTCGGTCACAATGCCTGAATCACGTGCGAATCTTTTTGATGTAGCATCCAGAAACGCCGTAGTGACTGGCGCAAGTTCGGGCATTGGTCTTGCGTTGAGTCAAACACTAGCTCGAAAGGGAACCAATGTTGTACTTGTTGCACGAAGAGCCGAGTTGCTCAAAAAAGAGTGCGACGAGATCACAAAGTTGGGTGGTTCTGTTCACTCCGTTGACGTAGACTTGCTTGACCGTCATGCAGCAATGGCTTCATATGATCGGATTTGCGAACCTTTTGGTTCCCCTGATATTGTGATAAACGCAGCAGGGATTAATCTTCGAGAATCATCAGATGAAGTTTCTTGGGAGAGTTGGGACCGAACAATCAGCTTGAATCTGTCTATTCCATTTTTCTTTTCTAGACTGTTTGTTGATGACATGAAACGAGCAGGGTGGGGACGTATCATCAACATTGCGTCTCTTCAATCATTTCGTGCCTTTCCTAACGGCATTGCGTACGGCGCCTCAAAAGGGGGTGTGATCCAACTGACTCGAGCGATGGCAGAAAGCTGGTCTTCTTTCGGTGTCATGTGTAATGCTATTGCCCCTGGGTTTTTCAATACAGCCTTAACTGCGCCAGTTTTTGAAAATGAAGAAGTTTCAAAAAAAATGGCAGACAGTACAGCGATCGGACGAAACGGTACAATGGAAGACTTGCAGGGTCCTGTACTGTTTTTCGCTTCTAGGGCGTCGGATTATGTCACGGGACAGGTACTGTTTGTTGATGGCGGTTTTACTGCCAAGTAAATATTGATCAAGTTATGAAAGCACTTGTATATACAGCTCCAAATACCATTGAATTTCGTCCTGAACCGGCTCCTTCTCTACTTCCGGGTGATTCTTTAGTTGAAGTCGAGGCTGTGGGAATCTGTGGTTCGGATTTACATGCATATCTAGGCCATGACAACAGACGAGTACCGCCATTGATTTTAGGGCATGAAGTCTGCGGTACTGTCATTGAAGGATCCAAGAAAGGAAAGCAGGTTGTGGTCAATCCTTTGATTACTTGTGGAGAGTGTAACGACTGTCTAAATGGTTTGACAAATTTGTGCCTGGAACGCAAATTGATCGGTATGAATCGACCCGGCGCATTCGCCGAACAATTCGGAATACCTACAAAAAATCTGGTCGAAGTCCCCAACGGCGGAAACTCTGTAAAACTAGCTCTCGCAGAACCTGCAGCGGTATCTCTACATGCGGTAAGGCTTGTTGAACGAATAGCCATGCGTCCCTTGTCGGAAGGAAATGCACTCGTTATCGGTGGTGGTGCGGTTGGTTTGCTATGTGCGATTATTCTGCGAGATTATGGTTGCAAGTCAATAGTGCTTTCTGAGACTAACGAACAGCGACTTAAAGTCATTGAAGCTACTGGTGTCTGCGAGGTTATCAATCCAACAACCGACAACATTGCGGATAACCATTTTGATGCCGTGTTTGATGCAGTGGGTATTTCATTAACCCGTCAAACGTCAATACGTGCTGTAAAACCTGGCGGCGCTATCATGCACATCGGCTTGGGTGATGCATCCGGAGAAATGGATGTCAGAAAAATGACGCTTTCGGAAATCACCTTTATTGGAACCTACACATACACTGCTTTGGATTTTCGTGTTGCTGTCCACAAGATCGCCACAGGTGAATATGGAGCGCTAGACTGGGTTGATGAACGTCCTTTGTCTGATGGTTCTCAAGCATTTAGAGAATTAATTCAGGGAAAGGTCGCTTCTCCAAAGATTATTTTGCGTCCCTGACAAGTAATTTGATTTCAAAGGTACGAATTTCCTTTGAGTCTGCGCAGCATCTCGCTCACAAGGCACTCGTTGCACAAGGCGCTGATGATTTAGTTGCCACTAGTGTGGCATCAGCACTAGTATTAGCCGATGCCGATGGACAGCACGGACATGGGCTGTCACGAATTCCTTCCTATATTGATCAGATGCACTGCCATAAGGTCGATGGGATGGCTCTTCCATTCATTCAAAATAAGTCTCATCAGAGTATCGAAATTAATGCAAATGGGGGATTTGCCTATCCAGCCATCAGTCTAGCTGTGGAAGAACTTCTGGACTCCTGTAGAGCGCGCGGGGGTATCGTCATGGCAGCCATAGTCGGATCACACCACTGTGGAGTCGCAGGCCACCCGGTGGAAAAACTCGCTCAGGAAGGATTTCTTGGACTGATGCTAGCTAACACGCCTAAGGCAATGCATGCATTTGGAGGTGCAAAGCCAATATTTGGAACCAATCCTATCGCGTTCGCCTGTCCCAGGAAGTCACATGATCCAATTGTGTTGGATCTGTCTCTTTCAATCGCAGCACGAGGGAAAATTGTGCAGTCTGCAGGACAGGGGATTGATATTCCAGATAATTGGGGGGTAGATGAACAGGGTCAGCCTACCACAAATCCCAAAGAAGTTCTGAAAGGTAGTCTGAACGCAATAGGTGGAACAAAAGGGATGGCGTTGGCTCTGATGGTTGAAATACTAGCCGGCGCTTTTGTTAACAGTCACTTTGGCTTTCAGGCGTCTTCATTTTTTGATCAAGAGGACGGTCCGCCTCGAGTTGGTCAACTCCTAATTTGCATGAATCCACTTGAATTCAATCCAGGATTCTTCAAGCAGATTGAAACTTTAGTGGAAAAAATCCTCGAAGAGCAACCAGCCCGATTACCCGGTTCAAAACGTTTTGCGAACCGAAAGGCGGCAGAGCATTCTGGATTGGATTATTCGGAAGCGTTGATAAATTCGATAGAACATTTTGCACAAACCAGTCGTTAGAACATCTATCGAAAAATACCTGTCAGATGATTTGCCGGAACAATGTTGGGATCAGGTGGATCAACTAGCTCAAAAAATTCCAAAGCAATTTCAAGTATCCCATTCTCCGTTGCCAGCATTCGATGAGGCCTGAAACAAGGCATTAAGCTGACTATTGACTGCGTTGTAGTAAATAGGGTTGAAGTCGTATCAAATGTCTTGAACTGATATTCAATTAGATCTGGAAATTCGAGAGTAAATCCTCCGGGCATGCTCGGCATTTTTTCTGTCAACCACACAAAAGAGTAAAGTAAAGCGCCTTTTTTGCACATGGGACTTAGCATGGCCATGATGTCAATAATATGTTTTCTGTCCAAGTAATTAAACAAATCCCAAACCAAAATTAAATTTAAGTGCTGAGATTCTTTGTAATTTTTTAGGGATGGTAGTGCATTCAAGAACTGATCAGCTGCCCAGTTGCCATTCTCCTGCGTCTGATGCTCATCGAGCGCAAGCAAGGTGGAACGAAGACTAGATGAAGCAAAGTAGATGTAGTTGAATTCAGAAAAATAATTAATAACACTTGGGTCGGCGGGTGCAAAGTCCAGAATTCCAAGTGTATCGTCAGATTCTCGCGAAAAATACTCGGAGATTACTTTGATACCAACAGAACTGAAGCGAATTCGGTCTCCAACACGGTGGGGTGAATTGAAATTCAATAAGTTAAAAGACACTTTCTGAACCAACACCGGTTAGAGAGGTAAGGAGGTCTGAGAAATCGGTGCGTCGAAAAGTATCCATCGGATGTAGTTTTATTGCACAGCCGATGGATGATCGCTTTCATCGCATGAGATTCAGGCTTCAGTTCAAGCCTATCTCATTCAAATTACCCAAATCTTATGAAATTGTAGAAACTTTATTTACTCGCAACTTGGCTAGGTACCGCAGGTCTCGAAGGCTTCGGCTGCGAAGTTGAGGCTGAAGCTTCAGCAGATTTGGTCTTTCTCTCCCTCAACATTTCTACAGATCCATTAAACGTGGATCCTTTATCGAGAATCACATTAGCAGCATGAATGTCACCTTCCACGCTACCTGTCGAAACTAAATGTAAAGTGTCGTTAGCCGTTGCGTTGCCAACAAGTTTCCCATGGATTGTGATGTTTTTCGCACTGAGAGTAGCCTCAGCGTGACCAGTTTCCTCAATTATGACCACGTTTTTGTTTGCTTCAATTGAGCCTTTAAACTTACCGTAAACCCTGATGTCTGATTGACCGGATATTTCTCCTTTTAGCGTCGTTTGAGCGCTAATGATCGTAGGTTCAACTGAAGCAAGTTCGCTTCTCGATACTGCACTAGTTCTGTCGAGGGCTGTGTATCCAGCACTTCGAGATTCTTTTTCTGGCTTTTCAGATTTTGCAGGTATGGATTGTTGCATTGATTCCACTTGTGGTGGAACGCTTGGTGCAGTTTGTGGTTGTTGTGATGAAGGATTATCTTTTTTCCACATAATTAAGACCTCAATCGGAAAGATTTACTCGGCAAGCACAACAGGAATAGAACAATTATTCAAGTGCAAAAATTCGATAGTTCAATTATATGACAGCGTCCTATGGGCAAGTGTTTTTTGAAAACAGAAACAATGAACCACATGGAATTTTTCAAACGTCAAGTCTGTCATACCGACAGTTAACAATTCGACAGGTAGGAATTGAGGGCACTACAGTTCTACCTTAAATGTTAAATGAAAAACAACGCTTAAAGAATTGTTGTAACAGAATTTATATGTTAAGTACCAAGACCACTCATTGAACGGACTACATAAATCCTGGAAATTTTGACTACAGAATTACAGACACTGGAGTCTTATCCTGTCTCTGCACTACTATGAATTGTCAAATGTCAATCCGGAGATAAAAGATTAATTACATAATATACATTATGCGAAGTTATATTTATTCTAGATTCACCCACTGTTCGCATTTAAGTTGTTATCGAGGGATTAGCAGTTGCAATGATTTGGTGACTGAACATGCCCTATCGACATTTATTGCAGCTGCAAACAAACCATTTGAAATTTCGGCCTGGTAAGATAAGCATTAAACTAATGGACGATGGGATGGAAGCGTGAGTTTAAAATACTGTCATCCTGCGAAGCCAGCGGGACGATCTCAATGAAATCGAATTCGCCAGTGCTCAAAGACAATTTGTGTCCGAGATGATTTTGATGGGTTGTTTATCAGATTAGATCGTTTCATCCTCCCCCAGATTTTTACATTCAGTGTGCTTTCACTTCTCAATAAATCTGCGATACGCTTGGAAGGTAGAAGTGCGCAACAGATTTTTCAAAGAGTGTCCTGAACCAGTTGCTTCTACATATTCCGCTTGAATTCCGCGTTTGCGCGCTGCTTCAACATACTTTTTTGATAACCAAGGGAACGTGTTACTATCTTGACTGCCGGTGAGAGCGATTATTCGTACATCCAAGCGAGCCTTTTTCAGCCATTTGTGTGGTGACTGGGCGGAACTCAATTGCTTTCTGTTGTGTGCTCTTCGCCATCTAATAACGTTGCAAGGACAAGATACCAGTAGTGCACCATCGATCAGATTTGGCTGTGAACCAAGCAGTACGCCTGCAATCAGAGCACCACCTGAATGTCCTACCAATATAAGTTGCTTAGGTTGATGATGCGACTTCAGACGGGAAATTGCTGCCCCAATACTATTGATTTCTTTTAAATTAAATCGTTGGTCTCGAGTTTGATCTCGCGTAGCCGTCCCACTGGATTTTCTTCCGTAAGCGGTGTAGCCAGGCCTTGCCATACCGACTACTGTTTCAGTTGGTCCAGCGAAATTTTTCGCCCACCGGAATGCGTAGTCAACGGGCCCGCCACGAGATGTATCACCGTGTAATACCACTACCAGCGTTTCAGTACGTTGCGTAGCTAAAGTGGTTTCAATCACAAGACAATGAGAATCTCCTCGAACTAAGGTTTCATTGTCCGGGGATTCACAATCTGAGGCGATACCGAATTTGCAGAATGTCAGGCTCAGAATTATGAATATTGAAAGCGAAGTTTTCATCAAACCGATATATCGCAATGATCTACTGTGACAAATAGTTGGTGTGCAGAAGCATGTATTTATATTTCATATGAATAGACAAGTTCCATTTCGAACCGAATCCCCTACTCTGTCAATTGGTGTCGTATAGGAAAATTGGGTTTCTGAAGATGAAAGCAGCAAAAAGTAAAATATAGAGTAGTAAAAGTATTTACGGACTTCGCTAACTCAATAAGTAGATACACTGTTCTAAGTTGAACAAAAAATATTACTGTTATGTTGAACTGAATTCCGTCGTTCACATTGATGGAGATTTCAATTGATGATCCTAACAATTATTTTCTTGCTGATCTGTTTGTTAATTGTTTGGTTGGCTATTGGTGGCCGAGGAAAAGACAATGGAGTTGGTAGATTTTTGTCCTGCCGCAGAATTACCGGACTCGATGGCAGCGAATATTTGATTCGTCGTTATTTGTTACCAAGAAACAAGTTTTTAAATATTTACCTGCACAAATTTCTAGGAAGCGATGACGATCGCGCTCTTCATGATCATCCCTGGTATTCAATCAGTTGTGTGCTTAAGGGTCGCTTAATTGAACATCGCCCCGATGGTTCAACCAGGGAAATTCGTCGAGGAAAGATTGCAATTCGCAGTCCCAAATTCCAACACCGGATCGAATTACCGAATGGCGAAACTGCAAAGACGTTGTTTATTACCGGACCAGTGGTTCGAACTTGGGGTTTTGTCTGCCCGCAAGGATGGATTTCCTGGAGAGATTATGGTAGTAGAGGTGGATGCAATTAGTTGATGAGTGAGGTTGCAGCAGATTCCTATTCTGAGAGAGCAACTGATTAGCAGGTTTAAGGTCGCGACTTTGTCTCCGGCAGGTAATATTGCCGTTTTGAAATCAGCCTGTCTGACTTTGTGTCTCGTATGGTCATTTCCAATTCATTCTACACAGGATTTGGCGTCTTTAATCAAAAAAAATAACCATGTAAATGCGTTGATACTTGCTACACCAGTCGATGATACGGTGGTTCCGTTAACTACCGAGGGGCAGACAAAAAGGCAAGTGAATCCAGGGAAGGAATTCCGTGACTGTCCGGATTGTCCGTTGATGGTAGTTGTACCAGGTGGAGCATTCATGATGGGGAGTCCTGACAATGAGGAAGGCAGGCATTCTAATGAAGGTCCTCAGCATCTTGTGACCATACCCGATTCATTTGCAGTCAGTAAATTCGAGATAACATTCAATGAATACGAGGCATGCGTTGATCGAGGCGGTTGCTGGGAAAGGAAGCTAAATGACTTGGGCTTTGGGCGAGGAAACCGCCCTGTCATTAGTGTAACTTGGCATGAAGCCAAAAAATACGTGAAATGGTTGAGCAGTGAAACAGGGTATCAATACCGACTGCTTTCGGAGGCGGAATGGGAGTATGTTGCAAGAGCCGGAACCGTAACTGCTTTTTATTTTGGTTCGACGATTTCGACTGATCAGGCGAACTATAACGGTAAATTTGTCTACGGAAAAGGACAAGAAGGTTTGTGGCGATATCAGACTGTACCGGTGGGAAGCTTTCCACCGAACAACTTTGGTGTACATAATATGCACGGCAATGTGTGGGAATGGGTTGAGGATTGCTGGCACAACTGGTATTACGGTGCACCGGGAGACGGTAGTGCTTGGACTCTACCTGGATACTGCGATGAACGAGTGATACGCGGTGGGGCCTGGATGAATGAGCCGTGGTTTCTCCGTTCTGCGTTTCGCGGCAGAGCCTCATATGGAGAAGTTAGTGCCGCAATCGGGTTTCGTATTGCTCAGACGCTTGCTCCATCAGTCCATCCCGAATAAATCACGGATCTGACGGGCGAACTTTCTAACCGTCGCCTATTCACTGCAGGCAATTACCTCAAAATCGGACATTATCATCTGATGGGGTGTTGTGTGGGCGTTTGGTTTTAAATATCCTGGTGTAAGTCCTCCTATTTGGGTAACCTCCACCTCGCGTCATGCAAATTTTGGACTCAGGAAATTGTCCACTTACGTATCCAAAACTGACGAATTCGCTATAACCACTAGACTTAGTTCAATTTTCGAATCTGAAACAAGTCAAGAAAATTGTTGGTTGTTTGCTCCGCAAGGCTTTCCAGACTGATTCCCCTTAACCCTGCTAAGAACTCTGCCGTGTGACGCACATAGGCAGGTTGATTTTCTTTACCACGCTTCGGGACAGGTGCCAAGTATGGTGCATCAGTTTCTATGAGCAGTTTGTCCATTGGAATTTTCTTCGCTACTTCCGCTAGATCCTTAGCATTCTTAAAGGTAACGATTCCGGAAAATGAGATATAGAACCCCTCATTGAGCGCTGCATTAGCCATTTCGTAATCGCCAGTAAAGCAGTGCATCACTCCACCCGCTTCCCTTGCCTGGTTATCCCGCATTATCGTTATTGTGTCTTCCGGTGCATTACGGCTATGAACAATAATTGGCTTCTTTACGATACGTGCAGCTTCGATATGCCGTGCAAATCGGTCGCGTTGCCAATCTAGTTCACCAGAACTTCGAAAGTAGTCCAATCCAGTTTCGCCAATGGCAACAACCCTATCATCCATTCCAAGATCAACCAGTCTTTGGACACTTGGATCTTCACCTTCTGTTTCATTTGGATGCACGCCAACTGACGGATAGATGTTTTCATGTGCATCACTCAGTTCCAGTATTTGCGGATATTCCTCCAAATTTACTGCGACGCACAGCATGTACTTTACGTCCATTTGCTCTGCAAGATCTAGCACAGAATCGAACTTTTCCCAGAGTTGGGGGAAGTTGATGTGACAATGACTATCTGCGAGTTCCATAAATAAATTCTCCTAACTTAACGTACACAACTGTCTATTGCAATCAATGCATCTTCAACAGCCAACGTTTTGTCCAGCCCCCCTGCCCTTATTTGATTTCTCAATAATCCGATGTGATCATAGATTAGAAACAGCTTTCTTTGGTCAGCTCGCAACGCGATCTCACTTAGCAATGTTTCCCCTTTCTCTTTTCTTTCTTTGGCTACCGCAGCCTCGCGAATCAGCTTGCTTACCACCTGAAGTAATTCATCCAAGCATTCTGCTTCCCCGAGTTGAATGCCCAATTCAATGAGTTCAAACAAATCTCTCTGTTTGTGCCGCTGCAATTGCTTCAAGACGGTGGAACCAAATGCTGTTGAACGTAATATTTCATCATTCCGTAATTGTTGTAATCCAACGACAGGTCCCTTTCCAGACTGTTGAATTGCACTTATCTCCTGTGGTTGCAATTTTTTTTGTACTAACCATTGCTCAATCTGCTCTGGATCTGGAGCAGGTAAGAATAACTGTTGGCAACGACTGGTGATAGTTGGCAACAGATTCTGTATGCTCTGGGCGATTAAAACCAGAAATGTGTTGGGCGCCGGTTCTTCAAGAACTTTCAATAGAGAATTTGCACCGGCGTTTGTCATGGAATCGACCGGATCAATGACAAAAATTTTGTTCACAGATAAATGAGGCTTTACATTCGCATTTTCGATCAATGCTCTAATTTGATCGATAACTATCGTTGAGCGTAGATTTTTGCGTTTAGCACGAGAGGATTGATCATCCAGATATCGATCGGCATAGCTGACTAATACCGAATCCATACTTTCGAGTCTGGCCTCAGAAGTCAACACGTGCAAATCCGGATGGGTACCTGAACTGAATAGTCGACAATTTCTGCATTCCCCACATGGTGAGTTTTCTTCACTTTCACATAGCAACGCTACTGCGAGTCTGGTCGCGAAACGAAGTTTCCCGATACCTGCAATACCCGTAAACAAAATCGCATGGGGTAGTCTGCCGAGTGAATCAACGACGCGCTCCCAGGCCTTGATCTGCCATGGATACAGTTCAAGAAAGTTAGCCATGAGTTTGATCTATAAACTCTTTTATATAACGCTGAGAAATATCTTTAACTTCGTCAACATCAAGAGTAGCATCAATGCATTTGATACGTTCTGGGTAAAGATTGTGTAATCTAATGAATGCAGTTCGTACCCGATTGTGAAACGCATCTGCCTCTTTCTCAAAACGATCTGGTGAATCCATCTGTCTAACCCGTTGCTGGGCGGTTTTGATGTCGGCATCAAATAACAATGTAAGGTCCGGTCGAAATTCACCCTGAGTCCATTGTTCAATTTGTGCAATCCTATCAAATGGCAGTTCTCTCCCTCCTCCTTGGTATGCGTAAGTTGAATCGGTGAATCGATCACAAACTACCCATCGCCCTGCTTCAATATTTGGCAATATGAGTTGTTCTAGATGCTGAGAACGCGCAGCAAACATAAGCAGCACTTCAGCATTCGGAAGAATATCGCTGTCTCTGGACAAAACCAATTTACGTAACTTTTCACCGATTGGTGTTCCACCAACCTCGCGCGTGGTTACAACTTCAAATCCAGCTTCCTGAATGGTTGCGACGACTGCCTCCATTGCAACCGATTTACCTGCACCATCCAGACCTTCCAAAGTGATGAATTTTCCTTGCATGTTCAGCTGGTTTGTCATCTGTTCGGTTCGATGCTTCTGAAAGTCAACCTTGCTTTTCAACAATGCTTCGATAGTTTCGAACAGCTTTAAGATGTTCGTCTATCGTGTTGGAAAATTGATGTGTTCCATCACCTCGAGAAACAAAATACAAATAACTGGTCTCTGCTGGTCGGGCAGCAGCTTGAATTGCGGCTAAACCGGGCATCGCAATAGGAGTTGGCGGAAACCCGGAACGAGTATAGGTGTTGTAGGGCGTATCCCGATCTAACTCGGATCTTTTGAGCGGCCCGTCAATTCCGCCTAGTCCATAGATCACAGTTGGGTCCATCTGTAAGCGCATCCCCTTATTCAATCGGTTCACAATCACACCAGCAATAATTGGGAATTCCTCGTCAACGCTTGACTCTTTCTGAATTATTGATGCAGCAATTAGACACTCGTAAGCCGTTTCGTATGGCAAGTCGGGACTTCGATTTTCCCACTCCTGCTCCAAAATTTCTTTCATCCGATCATGAGATCTTTGCAAAATCGACAAATCAGTTTGCCCTGTATTGAAGTTATAGGTATCCGGGAAAAACCAACCCTCAGGATGTTGTTCCAAGATGCCAAGACTTTCCAGAACAGTATCAGTGTCAGCCTCTGCAAGTGTCTGCTTTAAATTTGCTTTTTTGCTAAGTTCAACTAGAAACTCCTTGAAAGTCCAACCCTCAATAAACTGAATTTGATGGTCGATTGACTTTCCTTCTACTATTTTCGACAAGACTTGCAGCAGGTTCAAATCTGGCTGAAATTGATACTCACCGGCCTTTAAAGAACGTTCGAATTGTCCCGTGCGCGCCACCCAAACCAACAATTCAGGGTTAGTCAGATGACCGTTCTCATGCAACATGTTCGCTAGGTCGGTTGCGTTTGCACCTGACTCGAACACATAAACCTGATCCACTGGTATGTTGAGCGGGCGTGTAATCAGGTATGCAGCATATGTAACCGTAGCAAATGCGAAAAGAGAGATGATAGCGACAAAAAATGGCCACGAACGTCGCTTACGAGATTTTCTTTTGACTGCCACGCCTGAAATCAGTCAGAAAATAAATGTGCTGAGTCGACAGAAAATTAGCCGCAACTTCCAGTTGAAAATCTAACCGAATTTTCTGAATGCAAGTGACCCATTTGTTCCACCAAATCCAAAGGAATTTGATAGTGCACCACCAATTGTTGTATCGCGTGCTGTGTGAGGCACATAATCAAGATCACATTGTGGATCAGGATCATCAAGATTAATCGTTGGAGGTGCTACTTGATGATAAATTGCCAAAACTGTGTGAATTGCTTCAACTCCGCCCGCTGCACCCAACAAATGTCCGACCATTGATTTTGAAGAGCTGACTGCGAGATTGAATGCATGGTCACCGAATAACTTTTTGACCGCCATAGTTTCAGCAATGTCCCCCTGAGGAGTTGAAGTTCCATGTGCGTTGATATAGTCAATTTCGTCAGTATTGGTTCTACCACTTCGTAGTGCATTGGTCATGCATCTAACCGCCCCGTTACCATCTGGTGATGGTGCAGTAACATGGTGAGCATCCCCGCTCATTCCAAAGCCTGTCAATTCTGCGTAGATCCTGGCACCTCGACGCTTGGCACTCTCCAATTCCTCAAGTACCAGAATACCAGCACCTTCTCCGATAACAAATCCATCGCGTCCCAAGTCCCACGGTCGACTAGCTGCCTCAGGGTCATCATTTCTTCGACTGAGCGCACGCGCGTTGGCAAATCCCGCAACTGATGTAGGTGTAATAGCTGCTTCGGTTCCGCCGGCAACCATCGCATCCGCATCACCAAATTGAATCAGTCGCGCAGCTTCTCCAATTGCGTGTGTTCCTGTCGTGCATGCAGTGGTTACCGCAATGTTTGGCCCTCTCAAACCATAACTGATCGAAATATTACCGGCCGCCATGTTAATGATTGACATGGGGATGTAAAACGGCGAAATTCGTCGTACACCGTGCTCGTGTTTATAGATGGTTGTGGCTTCAATCGTCGTGACTCCACCGATACCTGCACCAACATAAACACCAACCAGATCCATGTCAATATTTGAATCCAACAGACCAGAATCCTGGATTGCCTCACCAGCTGCATACATGCTAAACTGAATGAATCGGTCCATTCTCCTAGCTTCCTTGGCCGGTATATGATCACTTGGATTGAAATTGTCAACCTCACCAGCAATAGTGACTGGAAATCCAGTCGTATCAAACAAGGTGATGTTGCCCAATCCACTCTTCCCCGCAATCAAGTTCTCCCAGTTCTCAGGAATTCCATGGCCAATAGGTGATATAGCACCAAGACCAGTAACTACAACGCGACGGCCTTCCATTGGCTAATCAGTGGCGGGGAAGAAATTAAGGAGTTTGTGTATCGAAACGATGACTTCAATTGATTTTGTTTAAACCACCATCAAGAGGCTCAACCTTTGAAGTTCTCTTCAATGAAATCCACAGCTGAACCGACAGTGGTTATGCTTTCCTGTATATCATCCGGAATATCCAAGTCGAATTCCTGTTCCAACTCCATCACGAGCTCAACGGTATCTAACGAATCCGCATGTAAATCATCGGTAAATGACGTGTCTCGAGTGACTACAGGTGGGGGATTTGTGTTCTCACATAATTTTTCAATTACAAGTCGAATGACTCGCTGTTCAATTGTTTCCTGACCGCTGCCGTCCATTAAAGATTACCTCCGAAAAAAGACAGAAAGGTTGAATGAAAAATGGTAACACTAACCAAATTAAAATTGTATATCGAATTGCTGATTCAATTATCTATGGTCAGTGTCGAATCATACCGCCATCAACAAAAATTGTCGAGCCGGTAATATAAGAGCTTTGCAATGAAGCAAGAAAAACTACTGCATTGGCGACTTCCTCAGGTTGCCCCATCCGTCCCATTGGGATATTGCTAAGCAAATTATCGCGCACCCTCTCATCGAGTTCATTGGTCATGTCAGTGTCAATGAACCCAGGCACAACCATATTTACAGTCACATTTCGGGTAGCAATTTCCATGGCGAGGGACTTTGAAAAGCCCAGAATTGCAGACTTTGAGGCTGAGTAGTGTGCCTGTCCAACATTGCCAATGTGTCCAACTACGGAAGAAACGTTGATGATCCTTCCGTATCGCTGCCTCATCATTCCTCGCATAAACGTCTTGCACATTCTGTACACAGAATTGAGATTTGTCTCGATAATCTCTTCCCACTCAGCGTCCTTGATCCGCATCACAAGGTTGTTTCGAGAAATACCAGCATTATTCACCAGAACACTCACGGCACCATACTTTTCTTGAATGTTCGCCTGGAGTTCGACAATAGAATCGACGTCGTTAACATCTAGACGCATCCCCTCACCCGATGCTCCTGCATTTTTCAGATATTCGGTGATTTTGGCCGCCCCACTGTCTGTGGTACCCGTGCCAATTACTACGCCACTCTCGGCCGCAAAAGTCTCAGCAACAGCGCGACCAATTCCTCGGGTGGCACCAGTAACCAAACAAATTTTGTCAGACAGAAGATCAGTCATTCTAGAACGTCAAAAATGCGGAACCCCAAGTAAATCCACCACCAAATCCTTCAATCAAAATAGTGTCGCCGGTATTTATTCGCCCATCGCGAACGGCTGTATCCAAAGCGAGCGGAATTGAGGCAGCCGAAGTATTTCCATGCTGATTTATTGTAACGATTACTTTCTCCATCGGCATGCCTAATCGTTTGGCAGTCGCAGTAATTATTCGAATATTTGCCTGATGAGGTATCAACCAGTCAACCTGATCAACAACTGTTTCATTGGCCTCAAGTGCTTCAATAGCAATTTTTTCCATACATTTAACAGCAATTTTAAACACCTCACCGCCCTGCATCTGTGTATAGGCGGAACCGTGAATAACCTGATCGAAATTGCGGGAGACACCTACTGGCACACTCAACAGGTCTTTGTATGCACCGTTGGCCCGCAAGTGAGTGGAATGGATACCGGGCGCACCCGAAGCCTCCAAAACAACAGCACCAGCACCGTCTCCAAACAATACACATGTTGTTCGATCTGTCCAGTCGATGATTCGGGAGAAGGTTTCTGCGCCAATAACCAATGCCCGGCTTGCACAACCGGTTCGAATAAATTTATCGGCGATATCAATGGCATATAAGAATCCGGCACATACGGCCTGCACATCAAACGCAGGTGAATTACGGATACCCAGACGCTCCTGCAATATACAAGCGGTACTGGGAAAAACTTGGTCCGCCGTGGTTGTAGCCACAACGATAAGATCAATCTCAGCGGTATCAAAGCTACCTGACTCAATTGCGGCGTAAACTGCCTGTTCCGCCAGGTCGCATGTTGTTTCATCGGAATGCGCGATGTGTCGTTGTTCGATGCCAGTTCTTGAATAGATCCAATCATGACTGGTGTCTACCATCTTTTCAAGGTCATAGTTGGTGACAACACTATTCGGCAGATAGCTTCCAGTTGCAATGATTTTTGAGTATCTCACAAGGAACTCGCAGCAAGAACAGATATCTGTTCATTAATTCTTGCAGGCACTTCATTTTTGACTTCACTCACCGCTTTACGCAATGCATGTTGAAATGCCAGCTGATCTGCAGCTCCGTGGCTCTTGATGACTGATCCGGTCAATCCGATTAGTGCTGCACCGTTATAAACCCTTGGATCAATTCTATTTTTTGTGCGTCTGAATGCCGGTCGGGCAGCCAGCGCCACCAACTTGCTCATGAAACTTCTCTCGAATTCCTCACGCAATGTACTCTGAATAAAGTGTGAAACTCCTGCACCTGTCTTAATAACCACGTTACCAGAAAATCCGTCACACACGATCACATTCACATCGCCAAAAAAAATTCTATCACCTTCTATGTATCCCTGATAATTTAGTTCACTTGCCTCAAACAGTGCAGCAGCATCCTTGATCGTTTGATTGCCTTTAATCTCTTCAATTCCGATATTCAATAGCGCAACCTTTGGCTGGTCAATGCCTTCCATGTATTTGACGAACGTAGCGCCCATAACGCCAAATTGAAACAGTACCTGAGCCGAACACTCAACATTTGCACCTAGGTCCAGAACGTTGACGAATCCGTCGACTGTCGGAATCTGTCCAATAATGGCGGGACGATGAATTCCTGGCAGGGGTCGCAGAATAACGTGAGCAATTGCAGTCAGCGCACCTGTGTTTCCTGCGCTGACGCAGGCACTGGCTGAACCTGATTTGACAAGATCCATCGCGACACGCATTGAGGAGTCTCTCTTCCTGCGGAGCGCGAAGGTTGGTGAGTCATCCATCGCAACAGTTTCGGAAGCATGATGGACTTTGATGCGAGAGGAGTCTGTGTGGCTGTACTGGTCAATCAGCGGTTCGAGTTGTACCTGGTCTCCAACCAACACAAACTGCAAGTCATCGGTGTCGGACAGCGCAGCTATGGTGGCAGGCACTGTAACTTGCGGCCCGAAATCCCCGCCCATCGCATCGACAGCAATGGAATTTACCATGTTAAGTCAACCAGCCTCGTTGAGGCGGAAATTGAATCAAATTGCCAGCGGGATTTAAGCTGGATTACTATTCGTCCTCTTCCGAGATCAGTTCTTCTGGCAAAACTCTCTTGCCACGATAATAACCATCATTAGAAACATGGTGACGCCTGTGCAATTCACCAGTCTCCGGTTCAATCGACAGAGTTGGCTTGCTAAGTGCGTGATGTGAGCGACGCATATTACGCATTGATTTGGACTTCTTTCTTTGTTGTACGGCCACTTTGTTTCCTCAAACTAATGGTTGTAATGAACTACTCTTTTGGTATTCTTGAAATTTTGTTGGTTTCTGGCTCGATCGCCATTATTTGAAATTGTTTCAAACTGCTGTTTGTGTGACTGATTTCCGATAGTACATTGTCAACAGCCAAACGTATTTTCGAGCAGGGAATTTCATACAATATTTATGAAACTCCTTAGTAGAGTACTTAAGGCACCACGGAAAATCCCCCCTCAACCGATGCAAGCACCCTACCTGCCTGCATTCCCTACAAGTTCTTGTAGTGCAAATCGAAGCAGCGTTGAAATACGAACATTATAAAGCAAAACAGAAAGCGTACATTTCGAGCCAATTAGCAAGCTGGCACTATAAATTTGCGTGTTATTCTGACAAGTGAGAAAAAATCAAATGATCAATCATGAAACGGACAGAATATCGCTCAACACTCAAATAGTACTTTCATCTTCATCCGATGCCCGCCGAAAAGTGCTGGAGAAACTCGAAATTCCGTTCGAGGTATTCAAACCGAACATCGATGAGTCACCTAAATCAGGGGAATCACCAAAGCAGTTGGTTCAGCGGTTATCCGTTGAAAAGGCCCACGCCGCAACTGACCGTTATTCTGATCACCTGGTAATCGGTTCAGATCAAGTTGCTGTTGTTGACGAACAAATTCTCGGCAAACCAGTAAATCGGGAGTGTGCTATTTCTCAACTAGAACTCATGTCAGCAAATGAAGTGGTACTACTGACTGGATTGGCACTGATCAATACAGGAACAGGCAATGTGCAGTCAGACGTTATCCCCTACCGTGTCGAATTTCGAAATCTAACACGCTCGATGATCGAGAATTACATTGATAAAGACGAACCCTACGATTGTGGTGGAAGTTTGCGTTCAGAAGGTCTGGGAATCGTACTGTTAAAGCGATTTGATGGCTATGATCCAAATGCCTTGTTAGGACTCCCCCTTATTCGCCTCATTGACATGCTGGCACATGAAGGAGTTTCAATTCTATAGTAGCGAAAGTTCTAGGACTTCTCAGAATGATCGATTTCGAACCGTTCGTCATCCAGAACAACAATTGAGTCGACTTCTTTTACCGAAATAGCAATGAGTGAAGCGCCATAACAAGGGCCGTTCACACAAATTCCAGTATTCGGTTCATAAAGTGCACCGTGATTGCTACAGATCAGATATTCACCAGAGGTATCGAAATATTCAGCATCATCCCAATCCAATTCCAACATCATGTGAGCACATCGATTCAAATATGCATAAACGGAGCCTTCAAAACGAACCACGAAAGCTGGCACGGGCTGTGAACCGACGGATACATTAAACTTGACTCCGGTACCTCCGGATTTGAGATCGTCTGAATTACAGATCATTTGAAAATTTTTTGAACTCATTCGAATTCTTCCTCTTGACTACTCAGTTGCTTGATGAATGCTGTAAGGTCGGCGGGCAGTTCCGACTCAAAATTTACCTGTTGTTTACTAATTGGATGTATGATCGAAACTCTGCTTGCGTGCAGAAACATACGTTTTAATCCCATAGACTGCATTTGGCGATTGAAGTCGCGGTCGCCGTATTTTCTGTCACCGGCAATGGGCTGTCTGATGTGTAGTGCATGCTGACGCGCCTGATGTGTTTTGCCTGTAAGGAGTTCGATGCTCACCAATACACAACTACGAAAATTGCGAACCAGAGAAAAATAACTAACTGCTGTTGTAGCGGTAGATTGGCGTTTCCCCGAGTTCGTTGAGTGATTGACCGGTGCTGTTTCCACGCACCTTTCAGATGAATTTTCCCATCTGTCTTTGAGCAACGCCAGATAGTGTTTACTCAATGAATTTGAAAGCCCCTCCCGACGCCATTGGGTCTGAAGAAATCTTAGTGTACGACTATTTTTAGCTAGTATCAAAACTCCAGATGTATCTTTGTCCAACCGATGTACGAGTTCGATACCTGGCTCATTCTTTCGCATCATTTTCATTGCTTCAATTAGTCCGAAATTGTGCCTGGTTCCAGAGTGCACAGCAATTCCAGCAGGTTTGTCGAGAACAATCAGACATTCATCTTCAAACAGAATTTGCTGTACCGCACTTTTCAACTTTGGACTGATCTCACCGACAAATTCCTTTTTTCGCGTAATTACTGGCGGCACCCTAACCCGATCACCCAACTTAAGTCGCCGACCAGCTTTTGCTCTTCCGCTATTGACGCGTACTTGTCCTGTTCGTATGAGATTGTAAATGTGACTGTGCGGTACACCCTGCAAAATGCTGATTAGATAATTGTCCAACCGACGGTTTTCGGAATCCGCATCAATCTCAATCAGATTGACTGACGCGTAGTCACACTTTCGACTCTGAGGCATTACTAACAAACAGAAAAATTGAATTTGAAATTTTTCACTATCTCAATATATGTTGAATTTACCGAATGCTAACGTGCTTTCTTCTCCTCCCGAATTATCAAGACCAGAGAATCAAACAAAGTTCCTTGTATAATGTCATGAACAAATTGGGCAAAACAACCCTGAAATCTAATCAATCGCTTTTGGGGCTGATTTTGCTACGGATCATGCAAGTTGCGTAATCCTTTCAGAATTTTTATGAACAAATTCAAAGATGTACTTTGAGTGTAGCAGGCTTTTCCAGTTGACACAAACGAGTACTTCTTCAACAATAAAAACAATAACACACCGCACTTTAGATTAAGTCAGTTCTGATGATTCGAATTTTTTCCAGTTTGGCTTTTCCCGTCACACCCAAGAGAACGGTGAACCTTCACGCTGCGGTGCCATTCGAGGAATTTTTTAATGAAACGCATGTTATTCAACGCAACTCACCCAGAGGAGTTGCGGGTCGCCATCGTCGATGGCCAAACTCTGGTTGATCTCGATATAGAGTTTTTAAATAGCGAAAGTAAACGAGGAAACATATACAAGGGTACGGTTACCAAGGTAGAGCCCAGTCTTGAGGCAGTATTTGTAGACTACGGCGCACAACGTCAAGGCTTTCTTTCGCTAAAAGATATTTCGAGAAATTACTTCTCCAGCAACTACACTGCGTCAACCCCTATGGCGCAGGTCAAGGTTCAGGATGTCATTGAGGTAGGCACCGAGATGATCGTCCAAGTAGAAAAAAATGAAAGAGGCAGCAAGGGCGCAGCGCTGACAACTTTCATTAGTCTGGCTGGACGCTGTCTTGTTTTTCTGCCCAACAATCCACGCGGCGGTGGTATCTCCCGACAAGTAGACGGGTCTAGTCGCCACGAGCTTAAGGAAATACTCAATAAGCTTGAAGTTCCTGACGCGCATTCAATTATTGCCCGTACAGCTGGGATCGGTCAAAGTGTTGATAGTTTCAAAGCCGACCTGAATTACCTGATTAATCTATGGAACGCGATTGAAAGCACTGCTGAGCAGAACAAATCCCCAATGCTGATTTATCAGGAAAGCAGTCTGATCGTGCGAACATTGAGAGATTACCTTCGGGATGATGTCAAGCAAATTCTCATTGATGACCACGACCTCTTCGTGAAGACAAAGCGCTTTGTCAATGATGTCATGCCATCTGCAAAGGTTCAGGTTGAGAATTACCTTGGAACGATCCCCCTATTCTCAAAGTTTCAGATCGAACATCAGATCAAAAACGCGTTTGAAAGAGATGTCAGTCTTCCGAACGGCGGGATAATCGTCATCGAACAAACCGAAGCCATGGTAACAATTGATGTCAATTCAGCGCGTTCTACGAAAGGTGCTGATATTGAGGAAACTGCAGTGCAAACGAATCTCGAAGCTGTCGACCAGATCGCCAAGCAATTACGGGTTAGAGATATCGGCGGATTGATTGTCATCGATTTCATCGATATGAACTCTCCTCGTAATCGAAGAAAAATTGAAAAACATTTTGGTGAAGCAGTGGAATCAGACCGGGCACGAACCCGAATCGGCAAAATATCGCAATTCGGGCTGTTGGAGCTATCCAGACAACGGTTGCGCTCATCGATTGAAGAGTCGAGTCATGAGAAATGCCCTCGCTGCAAAGGACGGGGATTTATTCGAAGTGTCACTTCAACAGCGCTGAACACCTTGCGATATATCGAAGAAGAATCAAGAAAGGAAAGCACTGAGTTGATTCATGCGCATTTACCTGTCGATGTTGCCACATTTTTAGTCAACGAAAAACGGCATGAACTCAATACACTTGAATCACGAACTGGAACTCGAGTGTTCATTATCCCCACTCGATCATTACTCATACCTGATCAACGTATCATTCGATTTACTGCAGCAGAAATCGAGGAGAACGACAAAGTCAGCTACACACTTGAGAATTCCAACGGCAATCCTGAAATTTACAACATTATCAGCTCTGGGAGCAATATCCAGCAAGCAGCAGTGAGTCAGGAAAATCTCAGGTTGGAATCCAGTTTTTCAAACAGGAATTCTACACCCTGGCTGAAGAGAGCTGTCACTTCGATATTTGGTCGTGAAGAGGAAGCAGTTGTGGAGCAACCTAAACCAGAAAAGGATGTAACTAAATCTAAAAAGAAACGAAAAGGTAGCAAGAAGCAGACTCGAGCCTCTGAAAAGAAAAGTCATCGTTCTCCAAAAACTAAAGTCAAGTCTCAAACCAGCCCAGCAGAAAAACCTGCAACTCAGTCGAAAAAGAGTACATCGAACAGGCGGCGGAAACGCCCTTCAGGGAATTCAATCTATTACCCCGACCCGAATGCAAATTATGGAAAGTTGGAACAGATTGCAACAGGAGATCCGAATGGCTCAGTCAGAAAGAAGCCAAGCGGCAACACACCACGACGACAATCCCGATCTCGCAGGCGATCATCTAAATCCGAAAAGGACGCAGTGCGAGTAGATACAGGTACCGAATAATAAATCTGAAAGCCAATTTGAAGTGCCAATATTTGCGTGCTTCTCAAAATTCGGCTTATCAGGTGGATTCGGTCCAGTTCTGTACAAATTCCGTAAAGTGTGCGGTATTCGATTCTGAAAGATATCTTCGTATCAGTGTAATTTCTTCGCTGTACTTTGTCTTCGCTATCGCACCACGTATCAGCTCAAACCTCAGAAAGATCAGGTAAGTATTTAAAGCATCGATTTCGCAATAATCGCGTATCGCCTGAATCTGACCATCGAGGTACGCATCAAATACATTGGCACCCCCGATTCCTGATTTACCAGGTAAGCCAATTAGCTTGGAAATTTCATCTAGCGGTGCAGACCCACGCCCCTGATAACGAGCCAGTAAATCCATGAGGTCAACGTGTCGTTTGTGATAGCGACTTTGATAATTGTTGAATCTGAAATCCCGGTCGAAATCACCCGTATCCCAAAATGGAACACTGCGAATTTCATGAATTAATGCACGATATTGCAGAACTGGCAGATCAAAGCCGTTTCCATTCCACGACACCAAAGTCGGTTTTTTCTCAATTGCACGAAAAAATTCAGCGACCAAATCTCTCTCACTTGACTCCAGGTTACCAAGTGACTTAACGGTAAACGATTCTCGGTCCCAGCGAACAGCAACTGAGATCGCCACCACCTTTTGCTGATGCAATGGAAGCATCATCGCATCAGGCACCCTAGTTCGACGCGCAGCCATCATTGCTTTGGCGGCATGCTCCTGGTTCAAACCTTCCAAGTCATACAACAATCCACCACCATCAGTATCGGGAATTGTTTCGATATCAAATGCAACAACCATATTCATGATTTCAAAGCCTAACCTAGAAAGGTTCCAACATTAGAAATATCGTCAGACATATATATCAGGTTTAATTGAGGCTTACGTGAACCTCTGAACTCATTGACTACCAGATGAAATGCACATCGATAGCTTCTATTTTCCGGCGGATGAGAGTAATAATTAGAGTACCTAAAGAATATGCCTGCCACCGTTTTGTTTGAATTGGGACTGCTTAGTCGAACACTCAAATGGCCATTTTTTAACATTCTGTGGCTGACTACGTTGAAAATTCCATCAAAAACTGGCTCTTCAAATTGCTGTCCCCATGGTCCTCCGGAACGGACTTCCTCTGCGGCCTCTAGCCCTAAATCGCAGATTTCACCATCTGACAGAATTTGATTTTCCCATTTTCTGTCGCCCAGCTGACGTGACAATTCCTCCTGATACAGTGATTTAAACCGCTCAAGATTTGTTTCAAACAGTGTCATTCCAGCAGCCATTGCATGTCCACCGTACTGAACGAAGATTTCCGGCTCAATTGCTTCGATGCTTGCTAGAACATCGCGCAAATTTAGTCCTTGAATTGAACGACCTGAACCTCGAAGTCTTCCTTCATTGTCTGGTGCGAAAATTATCGCGGGCTTGCCAGTGTACTCCCGTACCCGCGATGCAATCAGTCCGACAATTCCCTGATGCCAGTCAGCGTTATATAGGCAAACACCAAGCATGGAATGCTGAATTGAAGTCAACGTATTCCTGACTTCCTCTTTTGCAGCTTGAACCATCTCAACTTCCATCGACTTGCGTGTGATGTTAAGCCGTTCCAAAGTTTTGACAACACTTCGCACCTCTTCTGCATCTGTACTGACCAGACATTTGACTCCATAACTGATGTCATCAAGCCGCCCCGCTGCATTTAGTTTTGGGCCAACCGTGAATGCGAGATCTTCGGACACAACATCTCCAATTCTTTTACCACTCTCCTCAAGCAGACACCGAATTCCATAGCGGCAGCAGCCTCTGTTGATTAACTTTAGACCCTCCGAAACCAGAATGCGATTGTTGTAATCCAAAGGAACAACGTCAGCGATTGTCCCTACTGCAACAAGATCGAGATAATGGGCCATATTTGGTTCTGCAATGCCTTCAGATTCAAACCATTTTTCCTCCCTTAACTTTTTTCGAACAAAGGACATTACGTACCACATGACTCCAACACCCGCCAGGTTCTTGCTCCCAAACTGATCGCCTGGCAATCGTGGATTGACAATCGCATCTGCTTCAGGCAGCTCGTCACCTGGCAAATGATGATCAGTGATTACAACAGACATTCCGTACTCTCTAGCCAGTCGAACTCCTGCCAAACTGGTTATGCCGTTGTCAACAGTAATCACCAGATCGGGTTGTGCCTCTGCGAAACTTTTAACAAACTCTTCAGTCAGTCCATAACCAAACAGTTGCCTGTCGGGACAAATGTAGCTCACTTTACGGGCACCAAATGCGGTTAGTGCCAGATAGCCCAGCGCTGAACCCGTTGCGCCATCGGCGTCAAAGTCTCCCGCAATTAGAATTGGTGCATTCGCCTGGATGGCACTGACAATAATGTCAGAAGCTTCATCTAAATATGACAGCTTTGCAGGTGGAAGAAGATTATTTAGGGAATAGTCGAGTTGACGGGAATCTGAAATGTCCCGATTTTTGTAGACTTGCTTTAGCACTGGATGAACATCCAGGTCATCAGATTCGACGCAGGGAGTTCGACGAACCAAAGTGCGATTCAAAATGATCCTGTCATCACTCATCTGCAGACTTATGCCAGTGCTTCGATACGAATTCGGTTAATTTCTCCAATCACTGTATCAAGTACTTGCAATTCTTCCAATGCGTTTTGCATATTCTCTTCCAAAGTTTCCTGAGTCACAATGACTACTGGCAACACCTCTTCGTGATGTCCTGAACTCTTTTGTAAGATCGATTCAATGCTAATTTCATGATCTCCAAGAATTCGGGTGACTTCCGCCAAAACACCAGCTTGATTCAGTGCACTCATTCTCAAATAGTTGGCGGTCTCAATCTGGTCAAATGGAATGATTGGTAGACTTTTTAGTTGATCGTACTGAAAACTCAAATGTGGAACACTGGTGTTCACACTGCCATTCATGGCTCTGGCAACATCGACCAAATCAGCGATTACGGCAGAAGCAGTTGGCTCAGAACCAGCGCCTGGGCCATAGAATAGAGCTCGACCAATTGCATCACCTGATACAGCTACAGCGTTCATAACGCCATTCACACTAGCAAGCAGACGTTGTTTTGAAACCAACGAAGGATGCACCCTCATTTCAATTCCAGAATCAATTCTTCTTGCTATAGCAAGGTGCTTGATGGTAAAGCCCAGTTCATCGGCATAAACAATATCATCATATGTAATCGTTCTGATTCCTTCACAGTGGATTGACTCCAATTTCTGAAGTGGAATACCGAATGCAATGGATGCAAGAATAACCAGCTTGTGCATCGCATCAATACCTTCAACATCAAAAGTTGGATCTGCTTCTGCATAACCTAATTCCTGAGCTTTCTCCAATACGTCATTGAAAGAAAGTTTTAAATCTTTCATATCTGAAAGAATATAGTTGCACGTCCCATTAATGATTCCAACCAGTGAACTGATGCGATTAGCCGCAAATCCCTCCCGAACTGCCTTGATGATGGGTATACCACCACAAACTGAAGCTTCGAATGCGACTATCTTGTCTGACTTCTTCGCTGTCTCAAATAACTCATTGCCACGTAACGCAATGAGCTCCTTGTTAGCAGTCACTATATGCTTACCATTGGTAAGCGCGCGATCTATGTATTCGTAGGCTGGGCTTGTGCCACCCATCAACTCAATTACAATATCGATGTCAGGATTGTCAATAACCGTAGACGGATTATCCGTGAAGTGCAATTCACTTGCATCGGCGGCTCTGGGTTTACTCACGTCTTTGACGACAACATGAGAGACTTCAAACCTGCGCCCAATTCTGCGCTCAATCTCATCACAGTTCCTGGTAAGCACAGACCAGGTTCCGTAACCAACCGTGCCAAATCCCAACAATCCAATACGAACAGGTGTCATTCTAAAAATGCTCCGCTTTCAAGCACTGAAATTTTGAATAGAGATTAATATATTGTTCAAAATAACCTTCAAGAGTCATTCGAAACATGGAATTGCATAGGTCCGATTCAGCCGGCCTTAATCTGGTTAAATTGCTTGATACCGGTGAATTCGTCGTGAACGAAGTATTGTATACACAGAGCATTATTGTAACGGTTGATAATGTGATTGCGGACTGGTCGGCACAGAGTGTTGCGGACCTGAGCATTGAACATTTCAGAATGTTTGCTCAATTTGATCCTGAAATACTGATTCTTGGAACCGGGGAAAATTTGCAATTTCCCGATCGCCGTTTATTTGAACCACTTGTGCAGCAAGGGTGTGGATACGAAGTGATGAATTCACGTTCCGCTTGTTCCACCTTTAATCTGCTGATCGGAGATGATCGTAAAGTCGTGGCTGCTTTACTCAGCATCTAACCGATTCAACACAATATGAGAAATAATCGGTAGCTAACCTGAAGACAGAAGTTTGAGCGGGTCGACTGGCTTGCCGAATTGTCGAATCTCGAAATGTAATTTCACCCGGTCTGCATCGGTACTGCCCATTTCCGCAATTTTCTGGCCTTGCTGAACCGAATCCCCTTCATTTACCACAATTCGAGAGTTGTGCGCGTAGACACTTAGAAATTCTTCACTGTGTTTGACGATGATGATGCGGCCAAATCCAATTAGTCCAGATCCCGCATAAACCACCCTCCCCGCCGCCGACGCAGATACTGGCGTACCGTTTTCGCCCGCGATGTGAATACCATTCCTTTGGTGTTGTGCGGAGAATTGCGAGATTACCTCTCCTTGCGTCGGCCATATCCATTTCGATGGACTGCCTAGATCCTGGGTGGGTACGACGATATTCTTTGCAGGTATTGTTTTGGATGCGGCACCGGAAAACGTTGGTGAGTTCCTGTTCGGCGGGTACAGTCGAATTTCCTGCCCGATCAAGATCGTATCGTCCTGATCCATATTGTTCCATCTAGCTACATCTGCTGTGTCGAAACCAGCTTCAAATGCAATTGAATAAAGATTATCACCTGCTTTGACGATCGTAGTGCGCCCCTTGAAAGTGGTAATTGGTTCAGGCCGAACATCGGGATTCGTGTCATATACGCTGACACTAGATGGACTGTCCGATGCACACGCTCCAATCAAGAGTGCGAGCAGTACGATGCTACCAGAAAAAAGTCTAATTGATGGTTGAATAAACAAAGGCAAAAACCAATAGCAAACTGAGTACCACCATTGCAGGTCCAGTATATCTTTTCATTATCTTATAGACCGCATCACCCAATAAATAACAGATGGCTGAAACAGCGTAGAATCGGGTGGCTCTACCAATAATTGAACCTACCAGAAAAGGTATGACGGCCATCGCAAATACTCCGGATGCAATGGTGAAGACTTTGTATGGAATCGGTAAAAATCCAGACACCAATACGATCCATATCCCGTAGTCTGCGTACCACTCGGCCATTGATGAAAAATAACCATCAAGCGCATAAAACTCGATGACACTACGGCCTACAGAGTCATAGAGAAACATACCGATCAGATAGCCAACCAACCCTCCCAAGACTGAGGACAGTGTAGTTAAAAAAGCAAATCGCCAGGCATGAGACTTCTTCGCTAAGGCCATCGGTATGAGAAGCATATCAGGTGGAATCGGTACCAATACCGCTTCCGTAAAGCTGACGCCTGCCAGATATGCTGGGGCGTGACGATGCGAAGCTAACTTCAACATCCTGTCGTAAAACTGATCAAATTTGAGCATGCTGCTTGATCTGTTGACTTCAATTCTTCTGATTAACTTAGATTGGTCGAACTTGAGTGCCCGGGACCTGATTTGGAAAAAAGTCCTCACAAGTTCCTTCTCGGTGTACGTCTGCAGTGGCGCAGTGCAAACCTCCACCAAATGAATATGCATTACGAAACGGGATGGGAATGACCTCAAACCCCAACGAATCAAGTTGCTCCATTTGATTGATTTCCGTTGATTCTACACAAACTGTTTTGTGATCCAGCACTAGCACATTCATGGACAGCCAAACACTGGAATAACACAGAGGTGGAGGGCGATCATGTGCTGGCCAAGCCGCGTCAATAATCTCCCAATCATTTTCCGTAAAAATTTTCCTTTGTTCTGGCGGCAGTGCTCGTTCTGGATTATTGATAATTAAACCCGGTCGCAACGGAACGAAGGTCGCATCAATGTGAATTGGATTCGGATCAGTGGGGAAATTCACAGAGTGAACCCTGTGATTTGGAAAATGGCGCTGTAGCCATTGCATAGCCCGTCGATTGGTTGTCAGACCATGTTGACAAAAAAGATCTTTTCCCAGACGCAACACATCTGCAGCGTCAAAGAGTGGCTCGTGTTCTGTCGTAACAAAATCACATTCTTTCGCCTTCTGAGCCAGATCATTCTTAGTTATCCCGTCAAAATAGTCCAGTTGATAAGAGTCATCTGTAAGCCGCGGTCGTGGAGCCTGTTCCCACCTAAAATTTGGATCTTCATCAAAATATTGCTGCATCAAGTTGTGGTATGCCAGATATTCCCAAAACCGACACCGCATCATCATCGCTGCACTCAATATTTCACTTCCAACAGTAAGCAGTACATCCCGCGGTGGCATACAGCCAAATAATGTCGGTGTACTGAAATCAGGCGTATGGGCGCTCTGATTCCATTGAATGGGTGTCGGTCGGTCGACACGTACGCCTCGTGATTCCAGAACATTGGTAAAGTAATCCAATTCCTCGTTAGCTTTTTCAACGGTTTCTAAAGGACGAGGTCCCCACCTGCCCCACATGTCGCTGTTTCTTTCGATTTTTGCTTCAATCGCAGGTTCCCAACCGGGTATGCAGCAATGATCAGCGCGCCCGATAATTATGTGTTTCAACGGGTCGAAGTCATTCCATGAATTGACTGTTGTTACTGACATTAAGTTACCTCGAAAAATAGTTGAGCGGAAACAAAATCGAATGACAATTGGTCGGGGCGAGAGGATTTGAACCTCCGGCCTCTTGCGCCCCATGCAAGTGCGCTACCAGACTGCGCTACGCCCCGAAATTCAGTATGTTAACTGGGAGAAAGAATATTCAACGCTTTATTCAATTGGCCAACGGCTTCACTAATCTCAGTTTGAATTTCGTCATTGTTCAACGAAGGTTCTCGCTTTCGATTCTTCAGCTGCTTGCGTGCACCGCTGATTGTGAACTCCATGTTGTAGAGCAAATCGACAATGGTGCCGACTAATTCAACCTCACGACGGGTGTAATAGCGACGTTTACCGCGGCGACGAACTGGTTTCAGTTCCTCAAATTCCTGTTCCCAGTATCGCAGCACGTGGGGTTCGATGGAGAAAAACTTACTGACTTCACCGATTGTGAAGTAGTGTTTATTTGGGATTTTTGGGGTCCCTACCAGATGATTACGCGCCATCCGTTAGTCCACAATAATCCGACTAGTCTTGGGAGGTGTCGTCTGGTTGGTAGTTGACCGTCATTTCGCGAAGTTTATTGCTGGCTCGAAAGGTTACAACGGTTCGTTCCTTAATTTCCACATCGATGCCAGTCTTTGGGTTGCGTCCTGGACGAGGTGATTTGTGCCTCACGCTAAAGCGTCCAAAGCCCGACAGCTTAACGTCTTCGTGCCGCTCCAGTACACAACGAATCTCTTCAAAAAACTTTTCAACAAAATCTTTTGCTTCACGTTGGTTTAATCCTAGCGTGTTATTTATCTCATTAACGAGATCAGATTTGACAACTACAGATTTACTCATTGGTTAGGCCTATTCTCTCAAGGTCGCATCAAATCTACGGTGTAACTCACTCAAAACCTGCTGCACACTGGATTCCACTTCAACATCAGTCAACGTCCGTTTATTTGAACGAAATATCAATCTATAAGTCACACTCTTTAAGGTCTTTGCTGAATCAATGTCAAAATATACATCAAACAAAGATAAAGATTCGAGTGAATTTCCTGCAGACTGTTCAATTGCTTCAGTAACTTCGGCAACATTCTGAGTTGCTTCAATTACAAGTGATAAATCTCTGGAAACGGCTGGATAACGAGAGATCGTTTTGTATGATGTCACACTTCGAGATAAAATTACATCCAACACCATTTCAAATACATAGACAGCTTCTCTAGAATTCACTTCATCTAGTACATCGGGGTGAATCTGGCCAGCAACACCGATACTGTTTCCACTGAGGTAAATGTGCGAAGAACGACCTGGATGCAATCCATCAACGTGCTCTGACCTAAACTCCAACTGGTCTGCAATTCCGGTCAATTCGATCAATCTCTCAAGATCGCCCTTAAGGTCAAAATAATCGACTTTTTGTTGCTGAACTCCCCATTGAGTCGGAGCGGCATTGCCGTAAATGAGTCCGCCTAACTTGTTGATCTCACCTTTGGCTGGAAATATTCTACCGACTTCGTAGAGTCGAATGCTCTCTTTTCCGCGTCGGTAGTTTTCCAGAAAAGAGCCGATCAAACCTGGCCAAAGACTGGTCCGCATGACCGATAAATTTTCCGCAATTGGATTAGATAAGAATAATCCATTTGCACTTGGCTGGATCTTTCGCTGCAACGCCGGATCAACAAAGCTGTACGTGATGGCTTCGTAGTATCCGAGTGAATGTAGTGTGTCTTGAACAGAGGTCAGCGAAACGTGCATCTCGCTCAGGTTTCGGAACATGCCAGGTTCAAAGTTCATTCGAGTAGGAACTTGGTCATAGCCATAAACCCGGGCGACTTCCTCAACCTGATCATGCTCTTCAGTCAAATCAAAACGATAAGCGGGTGGGACGACCTTCCATCCTGCTTCAACCGCAGTCACGGATTCGTTTACCGCATGCATCACAGATTCCACGGTCTCGTAATCTAAATCCAATCCTAATACACGATTGACGCGAGAGTGTCGAACAAGACACGGTTGTTTTGCCTCAATATGCTGATTGAATCTGATTTCTTGTGTTGGACCGGGAACCCCACCAGTAATTTCGACAATCAATTCGGTTGCTCTTTCGATCGCAGCGGACTGCCCAGTGGGGTCTACTCCCCTTTCAAATCGGTGAGATGCATCGGTGTGCATTCCAAATTTAGACACTGAGCGACGAATCGCATGTGGAGAAAAGAATGCAGCTTCTAACATAATGCTAGAAGTCTGTTCGCCAATTCCGCTGAACTCGCCTCCCATTACACCGGCTAAAGCAATCGGTCCGTTGCGGTCTGTAATCATCAGCATGCCCGGACCAAGATCCAGTGATTCACCATCCAGCAGAACCAGCATTTCACCTGCTCTTGAATGCCGAACAATGATTTCTGAAGAATCAATAACGTCGGTATCAAATGCATGCATGGGCTGTCCCATTTCCATCATGACATAATTCGTAATGTCAACTATGGGATGAATACTTCGAAGGCCCACTCTCTGCAACCTTTGTTTCATCCAGTCTGGCGTCCGGGTACCGCTCTGGATGTTGTCGATCACCCTTCTGCAAAATACCGGACAATCTTCCGGATTTTCAATTTGAACTGGAATGCCACGTCCTGAATGCGCTTCGATGTCTGTGAGATTTTGTGATTTGATTTGAGTGTTTGCAAGAATTGCAATTTCTCGTGCAACTCCCCGAATGCTCAAACAATCTGCTCGATTCGGTGTGAGTTCGAAATCAAGTACGAAGTCTTCCAGATTCAGATATGCGTTGAGTGTCTGACCAACTGGCGCAGTAGGGTCCAATTCCAACAGTCCGCCAGATGTGTCTTCCAAACCAAGCTCTGCAGCTGAACACAGCATACCGGCAGACTTTTCCGAATAGATTTCCACCTTTGTAATTGTCCTGTCACCTACTCTACTGCCTGGCAACGCCAAAGGGTACTTCCCGTTTGACCGTACATTCGGTGCACCGCAGACAACCCGAACATCGGCTTCCTGTCCAACATTAACATGACAGAGTGAAATGTGTTTGGCTTCATCGATCAGGGTTGCTGACTTTACTTCGCCAACCACGACTCGATCATCGCATTGTGAAACCGGACTGATGGAATCAACTTCCAATCCAGCCATCGTTAAACGACTGGAAAGATCCTCAACTGAATATTCGAACGCAACCCATTCTTTTAGCCAATGAATGTTAACCAACATGACAATGCATCTGTATCTATTTGAACTGACTTAGCATGTCAAGATCATTTCTGAAGAACAAGCGCAGATCGTTTACACCGTATCGCAGCATCGTGAAACGTTCTACGCCTAGACCAAAGGCATAACCGACAAAGCGTTCTGCATCAATACCAACATCTTTGTAGAGAGCTGGATGAACCATTCCGCAACCTAAAACTTCGAGCCATCCACTCCTTTTGCAAACTTTACAACCATCTCCATGACAGAACACACAACTGATGTCAACTTCAGCCGACGGTTCTGTAAAGGGAAAGTATGAGGGTCGAAATCGAAGTTTAAGCTTCACTTCGAAAAACTCCGAAACAAAATACTCAAGCACCCCTTTCAGGTCCGCAAATGTGGTTGTTTCATCAACAACAAGGCCTTCCAACTGGTGAAACATTGGCGAATGTGTGACATCTGAATCGCAGCGATAGACGCGCCCAGGTGCCACCACTCGAATCGGTGGCTTATGAGTTTTCATGTACCGAATTTGAACGGGTGAGGTATGCGTTCGTAAAAGCCTACCATCGGGGAAAAAAAATGTATCCTGCATGGCTCGAGCAGGATGGTTTTCAGGAAAATTCAAAGCCTCAAAGTTATGGTAGTCATCTTCAATCTCAGGCCCTACAGCAATATCAAAACCGATACTGAGAAAAATCTCCTGCATGCGATTCAATGTTCTGGATAGAGGATGAGGGCCACCGCTAAAGCTACGACGGCCTGGAAGTGTCACATCAATTCTTTCTGATTCCAGACGCTTGGTGTGCGCAATCTGGAGTAATACCTGCCGCTTGGTCGTAAGCAGATTCTCAACTACACTCCTAGCTGAGGTGATGGCTTTACCAGCTGTAGGACGTTCTTCAACCGGCAAGGCACCAATCGACTTGAGTCGTGCCGTAATGACACCTTTCTTCCCTAGGTAGGCAACACGGACACTGTCAAGTTCAGGCTCACTGTCGACTGCCTCAATCTCGGCAGTGGCGCGCGCAACGATATCATCAAGTGATTGAATTTCACTCATGTTCGCACTCAACCGTAACGTGACCGTCTCGTGGAAAGACGCACTCAGTAGCGAAACCGAATCCGCTACTGGCTTAATTGAAACTTGGCTTTATCCGCCAGCAATGAAAATGCTTCTCGATCATTGACGGCAATTGATGCCAGCGATTTACGATCGAGTTCGATATTGGCGAGTTTGAGTCCTCGCATTAGAGTGCTATAGGTAAGTCCGCATTCACGTGCAGCAGCATTAATTCGAATGATCCATAGAGACCTGAAATCCCGCTTCTTGCGACGTCGATCGCGATAGGCATACTGTCCAGCTTTCGTAACCGCCTGTTTGGCGACTCGAAATACATTTTTTCTCGCACCACGATAGCCTTTGGCTTGCTTAAGTACTTTTTTGTGACGCGCCTTGGCGGTTACGCTGCGTTTTACTCTTGGCATGTTCTGAGGTCCTCTTCAATCACGCGTAGGGCAACATGTCTCGGACTCTGTTGGCATCCGAGGCATGAACTAAACCTGGTTTTCTCAGCCCGCGTTTTCGTTTGGTTGACTTCTTCGTCAAAATATGGGACGCGTGAGAATGTCCGCGTTTTAATTTCCCGGATCCGGTGGTTTTGAAGCGCTTCGCTGCGCTTCGTTTGGTTTTCATCTTTGGCATGATTACAATGGCAGTTTACATTTCCTGATTTTTATGGCTTTTGCGGAGCCAAAAGCATGACCATTTGTCGGCCTTCCATGACTGGTTCCTGTTCAACGACTGCGATGTCCGCAAGGTCCTGCTCCACCCGACTCAGCATACTTCGGCCCAACTCAGGATGGTTCATTTCTCGTCCTCGAAAACGAAGCGTTACTTTCGTTTTGTTGCCTGCCTGCAGAAACTTCTTCAAACGTCCCAACTTAACATCATAGTCACCAATATCGGTGCCGGGTCGAAACTTGACCTCCTTAACAATAATTTGTTTTTGTCTGCGCTTGGCATGATGCTGTTTTTTGCTTGCAGCATAACGATACTTACCGTAATCCATCACACGACAAACAGGGGGTTCAGCATTCGGTGCAATTTCAACCAAATCAAGCACAGCTTCCTCAGCGAATTCGAGCGCCTGATCCAGACTAACGATTCCTACCTGATTTCCCTCTTCGTCGACCAAGCGTACGTTTTCGGCATCAATTTGAGAATTGATCCGATGTAATTTTTCAGTAGCCGTATCCAGTCCTCCAAATGTTAAGTCTCGGTACTACATTCCTCATGAATTAATGCAATAAATGATTCAATGGCATAGGAACCCAAGTCTTTACCATCCTGAGTTCGCACCGAAACAGACTCCTCTTGTACCTCTCGATTCCCGACAACCAATAGATAAGGAATCTTTTGAAGCGTCTGCTCTCTGATTTTCAAGCCGATCTTTTCATTTCGCACGTCTATCGCGATACGAATACCGGCTTTTTCCAGTAAACGTTTTATTTTAACAGAATATTCAAACTGAGCTTCAGAAATATTCATGACAACTGCCTGAATTGGCGCCAGCCAAACTGGAAATTTGCCTGCATGTTCCTCAATCAGAATTCCAATGAATCGTTCAAGTGATCCAAGAATTGCGCGATGAATCATTACCGGTGTTTTCTTCGAACCATCAGCATCGATATATGCTGCATCCAATCGACCTGGCATGGAGAAATCAAGCTGAATTGTGCCGCATTGCCAATCCCGCCCGATGCAGTCCTTGAGCACGAAATCAATCTTTGGGCCGTAAAATGCACCTTCCCCAGCATTGGTTCTAAATATCATGCCACGCTCATTCAAGACGGTTTCAAGTGCGCTTTCTGCCTTATCCCAAAGCTCATCAGCACCGACTCGTTTTTCTGGACGAGTTGATAACCCGACTTGAACTTCTCTAAATCCAAAATGATCATATAGACGCAGAGAGATTTCAATCAGAGTATCGACCTCGGATTTAATCTGATCTTCGGTACAGAATACATGTGCATCGTCCTGAGTGAAGCGCCTCACTCGCAAGAGTCCGTGTAGAGTGCCAGAAGGCTCATAGCGATGCACCACACCGAACTCTGAAAGCCGAAGCGGTAAACTCCGATAGCTTCGAAGTCCCTGATTAAATACCTGAACATGACCCGGACAATTCATGGGCTTAAGAGCATAGAACTTGTCCTCAATTTCTGTCGTGAACATGTTCTCTTTAAAGGTTTGCCAGTGTCCCGACTTTTCCCACAGCGATCGATCAATCAGTTGTGGAGTATGAACCTCCATATAGTCGTACTCTTTTAGCAAATCCCGAATATAGGACTCTACAAGTCGATACAGAGTCCATCCTTTCTCATGCCAGAAAACCATACCTGGAGCTTCTTCCTGAAAGTGAAATAAATCGAGTTCAGCGCCCAAACGACGGTGGTCGCGTGCTTTCGCCTGTTCCAGTCGGTCCAAATATTCCTCTAGTTGAGCTTTGGTAGTCCAAGCAGTGCCATAAATGCGTTGAAGCATCTCATTGTTTGAATCACCTCGCCAGTAAGCTCCGGCAAGTTTAGTTAGTTTGAAAGCATTGAGAAAACCGGTATGCGGAACGTGTGGACCTCGACAGAGATCAACGAAATCACCCTGTCGATAAAGAGAAATCACTTCATCATCATCCAGATCTTCGATGATTTTTGCCTTGTACTCCTCTCCCATATTGCGAAACATCGAAACTGCATCTTCCCTATCAACCACTTCTCGACCGACTGGAAGTTTTTCTGAAGCGATTTCTTGCATACAGGCCTCAATTCTAGCCAGATCATCCTCAGAGAAGCCGGGTTCATAGGCAAAATCGTAGTAAAACCCATCTTCTATAACGGGACCGATCGTAACTTGTGCTTCAGGAAATAGCCGCTTGACTGCTTGCGCCAGCAAATGAGCACTTGAGTGCCGAATAATTTCAAGACCCGCATTGTCCTTACCCGTGATTATTCGGAGAGATCCGGGTTCATCTATTGAGTAAGACGTATCGCACAGATATCCATTAAACTCACCGGCAATCGCTGCTTTTCGCAGACCTGCACCGATGTCAGCGGCAACTGCGTCAATGGTGACACTGGACGCATATTCTTTTTTTGAGCCATCAGGCAAAGAAACAGTCGGCATACCTAACTATTTGAAAATGGTTGAAATTGGAAGCTATTGATGCCGAATGGCATCAAATGTCGGCTTCAACTAATGAAGAGGCATCATTATATGTTGTAGACAAATTTCTTAATATTGGAATTTATTTGATCAATTCAAAATTCTTTGTTGTAGCGATTGTCCGAAAACAGGTCACACTTAATCGCATCTTACCAATGCTTCTGTGATCGACAGAACACTTGTGGAGTACTTACTCGATGGGTGTGATAGAGATTTGACTCGAAACCTATCGTCGGCAGTTACGAAGAACGTTTCCTGGTCCAATGCCAATGCCAAGTACATGCAATCGTACGCGGAATGATTTAACTCGATTGCCGCCTGCACCGCAGAAAGAATCAGGTGCTTCGTGGGAAAAAACTCAATACTTGCGGACGCAAATACCCGAGCTGCTAGTCGCGCTTCATCTTCCGTCAGTTGATTAGATTGAACTTTTTTCTGAAGAATATTAGCGTATTCACAGACCAACAAGTCCGGCGCAATTAAATTTGCACGTGCATAGAGCTCAAGTGCATCTGAACTTTGCGGTTCTTCAATGCCCTGATCCGCAAATAAAAAGTTGCAGAAAATGATAAAGCCCTGTAAAATCAGAGAGATATTGAAAAAAACGCCCAATTCGGCATTCACCCAATGGGTGAATTCGAAACGGCTCTCAGATTTCGCAAGGCTTATGAAGATTCTACCATACAACACTGCGGCAAGCTGCCACAATTTCACCTCCAGAGCCGGTCTGGTGGTGCCAGCCGAACTGCTCAAGCGCCTTGAGCTGTCACAGCTCATTGATTCGTCAATGCCCACACCCGGCAGCAATCGAGGCTACCGGCACAGCGCCATTTTCAATACCTTCATGCTGATGTTCCACGAAGGTGCGGGGTGCATCGACGATGTGCGCCACCTGCGCAGTGAACCGGCGCTGATGAAGCTGTTGGGTTTTGGGACGATTCCCTGTGCCACGACGCTGGGTGGATGGCTTCACAGAGTCGGCGACAGTCGACAGATGATCTCGGTTCTCGAGCAGGTCAACCGCGCGGTGATGAAAGCGACGCTGGGTGATCGAAAGTGCGTCACTTTGGACATTGACGCATCGGCGATTCGGTCGAAGAAAAAAGACGCGAAGTGGACGTATAAGAAGCATCGCGGGTACATGCCGATGTTCGGTCACATTGCCGAGACCGGTCAGGTGGCTGCGGCTGAGCTTCGCGAGGGCAATGTGCCGCCTGGGGCTGAGAATGTTGAGTTTTTCCGGCGCTGCCGCGCGGCGCTGCCCGAAGGGGTGGGTGTCACTCGCTTCCGGGCCGATGCCGCCTCCTATCAGGCGGGCATCATCAATGATTGCCGCGCACACGGCATCCGTTTTGCGATTCGGGCGAAGATGGACAGTGCGGTGAAGAAAACGGTACTGGACATTAAGGATGAGGATTGGAATGCGGTTGTGAATGCCGACGGTGCGGTATTGGAAGGCGAGTATCTGGCCCGTACGCTGCATGTGATGGAAGATGTGCCTGAGGCTTTCTGTCTGGTGGTGCAGAAAAAACGGGTGCGGGACAAGCTGCCGGCCGACGCTGGGATGCCTGACGGGACTGAGCAGCTGAAGATGGTTTTCAAAAATGAAGGCCTGCACCAGGTCGATGTGCAAAGTGCGGTCAGCGGCAGGTACATCTACCGGGCGATTGCGACCGATCTGGACCTGGACCGCTTCAGTGACGGCGAGATTGTATGGTGGTACAACCAGAGAGGGGACAGCTCGGAAAACCGGCTCAAGGAAATTCGCAGTGACTTCAGCGCGGCGCATCTGCCGTGCGGCGAGTTCAAAGCCAATGTCGCGTACCTGCTTCTGTCTTCGATTGCCTTCAATCTGCTTGCGCTGATGCGCATGAAACTGCCGCAGGAGTGGTATGGCGTGCGGGCGATCAGTTTCCGTCACCGACTGTATGCGATGGCCGGACAGGTGGTTCGCCATGCGCGGCAGTGGACCCTGAAAGTCAGTGCGGCCAAACTTCCTGTCCTGGAACAGTCGCTTTGGGCCATCCGCCGCTGCAGCCTGTCCTGACTTCTCATTCGTTCTGAAACGGCTTTACACTACAGATCATGGCAGTCAGTCTACTGTCAGGGACAGGCTTGCGCCGGATTTGCTGCTGAGCCGCCAGATTCGCTTCGCAGTGGGTTCAGCCGGGTAAAATGGTCACCGATTTCGGTGTGTGGCTTGATGGTTTGGAAAATCCTGGCGCTTCGAACCGCCAGAGTGCCGAAAATCTCGCCTTAGCCGCCGCTGGCAGTCTCTAACTGAGGATTAGGGCAATGAGCCACTTGCACGCAACACTTGCATCAACAACAAATCGCTGTTTCAATATTTCGGGCTTGATTTCAACGTTCTTGACGGCCTTCGCGCAAGAGTTGTTCAGATGGCGTGTGGGTACGGTCTTTTGTTAATTCACGGAACTTCGCCGCCATTTCGAGAAAATCAAATTCGAATTCGCCTAACAATGCCTGTTTCAAGATTTCTCGATGTTCTGATTCTGCTGATCGACCATTGCGTGCGGCGCGAAGCCGTAGTTTGACAACAACTTCATCGTCAAGGTTTCGCACAATTAGGCTCTTTGCCACAATTAAAATCCTTAGTGTTGATAACAATGATATCAATTATAGCAAAATGCTCTTGATTTGCGTGTGTCTGTGTCTACCCTGATCCGCAAATAAAAAGTTGCAGAAAATGATAAAGCCCTGTAAAATCAGAGAGATATTGAAAAAAACGCCCAATTCGGCATTCACCCAATGGGTGAATTCGAAACGGCTCTCAGATTTCGCAAGGCTTATGAAGATTCTACCATACAACACTGCGGCAAGCTGCCACAATTTCACCTCCAGAGCCGGTCTGGTGGTGCCAGCCGAACTGCTCAAGCGCCTTGAGCTGTCACAGCTCATTGATTCGTCAATGCCCACACCCGGCAGCAATCGAGGCTACCGGCACAGCGCCATTTTCAATACCTTCATGCTGATGTTCCACGAAGGTGCGGGGTGCATCGACGATGTGCGCCACCTGCGCAGTGAACCGGCGCTGATGAAGCTGTTGGGTTTTGGGACGATTCCCTGTGCCACGACGCTGGGTGGATGGCTTCACAGAGTCGGCGACAGTCGACAGATGATCTCGGTTCTCGAGCAGGTCAACCGCGCGGTGATGAAAGCGACGCTGGGTGATCGAAAGTGCGTCACTTTGGACATTGACGCATCGGCGATTCGGTCGAAGAAAAAAGACGCGAAGTGGACGTATAAGAAGCATCGCGGGTACATGCCGATGTTCGGTCACATTGCCGAGACCGGTCAGGTGGCTGCGGCTGAGCTTCGCGAGGGCAATGTGCCGCCTGGGGCTGAGAATGTTGAGTTTTTCCGGCGCTGCCGCGCGGCGCTGCCCGAAGGGGTGGGTGTCACTCGCTTCCGGGCCGATGCCGCCTCCTATCAGGCGGGCATCATCAATGATTGCCGCGCACACGGCATCCGTTTTGCGATTCGGGCGAAGATGGACAGTGCGGTGAAGAAAACGGTACTGGACATTAAGGATGAGGATTGGAATGCGGTTGTGAATGCCGACGGTGCGGTATTGGAAGGCGAGTATCTGGCCCGTACGCTGCATGTGATGGAAGATGTGCCTGAGGCTTTCTGTCTGGTGGTGCAGAAAAAACGGGTGCGGGACAAGCTGCCGGCCGACGCTGGGATGCCTGACGGGACTGAGCAGCTGAAGATGGTTTTCAAAAATGAAGGCCTGCACCAGGTCGATGTGCAAAGTGCGGTCAGCGGCAGGTACATCTACCGGGCGATTGCGACCGATCTGGACCTGGACCGCTTCAGTGACGGCGAGATTGTATGGTGGTACAACCAGAGAGGGGACAGCTCGGAAAACCGGCTCAAGGAAATTCGCAGTGACTTCAGCGCGGCGCATCTGCCGTGCGGCGAGTTCAAAGCCAATGTCGCGTACCTGCTTCTGTCTTCGATTGCCTTCAATCTGCTTGCGCTGATGCGCATGAAACTGCCGCAGGAGTGGTATGGCGTGCGGGCGATCAGTTTCCGTCACCGACTGTATGCGATGGCCGGACAGGTGGTTCGCCATGCGCGGCAGTGGACCCTGAAAGTCAGTGCGGCCAAACTTCCTGTCCTGGAACAGTCGCTTTGGGCCATCCGCCGCTGCAGCCTGTCCTGACTTCTCATTCGTTCTGAAACGGCTTTACACTACAGATCATGGCAGTCAGTCTACTGTCAGGGACAGGCTTGCGCCGGATTTGCTGCTGAGCCGCCAGATTCGCTTCGCAGTGGGTTCAGCCGGGTAAAATGGTCACCGATTTCGGTGTGTGGCTTGATGGTTTGGAAAATCCTGGCGCTTCGAACCGCCAGAGTGCCGAAAATCTCGCCTTAGCCGCCGCTGGCAGTCTCTAACTGAGGATTAGGGGTCTAAGCGGTAGGGCTAATCAAAAGTCCAGGTAATCTTACGTTGCGGAGTCAACAGCCTGCAAGGCTAAATATTCTGATTTCAATACTATATGGTCTTGTGCGATGATATACCATAGAAATCATCGGTGATGAACCTCTAGGAGATTTAGGTTTTATTGGTGTTGCTCGATCAGGAAGCCCACATTTTCAGGTTCTTTTGGACCAGCCTAGTAACCCTGCCCGGCTGGAACAGCGAATCTCGCGTGTCTAACGCAAACACCAGACCCGGCCGGTCACGGTAATCAATCTGGTTAGCGAAGATTCCATAGAGCACCGAATGCTTGGATTGCTCAATGCCAAACCAATGATTGCTGAAGGCGTTATAGATGGACACGGAAACCTGTCAGTCATCAAAATTCCAAGCAGTCGCGCGGCTTTTCTCGAATGACTGTCTGAGGTGCTTGGTGAAGATTCAGCAGTTCCAAAAGTCACAGAACAATCGAAGTCGCCGCTTGACAGACTGGTTGAGGTTCTCATCGAAAATTGTGGAGCGATGCTAAAAAACGTTTTTTTGCGGGAATAGTAAACCGCCTTGGTCGTTCTGGATATTCCTCCTGATATAGTTGTTGAGAATGAAAGCTGCTAGAGAGGGCGACTCAATTGACATTGAACGTCATTGACCTCGCGTTCTATGAGTCGATGCGCCGACTCGCGGGACCGACTGAATAACTTCGGCAAAACTTCTCTTCTGGGGTTCTGACAACGCAGCAGTCAACAATTTTCGATGTTCAGCTTCTACGCTAATTTCTTTCTGTTCAGCTCGTCGTTTTAAAGCCGCTACAATTTCATCAACAATGTTTCGTACGCGTAAGTTTGCCATATATGCCTCTGCAGAAAGTTAGTTTCGAATCCAGCCAACTATACACTGGCACTGTGTAATCAATGATATTACTGTTGTGTTAACACATTCAGAGTGTTGCCTACAGATTTTCTTGCTCGTTAAAGTAATCTATATGACTAAATAGTAAGAAAATGGAAGTTGCTGGCTTGTATGAGTCGTGAATTACTGGCGCGAATTCAGGAAATTACATCATGAAGAAGCTAGAAAAGAGAATCTGCAGTGTAATGAATGACAACGCTGTGTACATGCTACACCCCTTCAAAAATCATCACCAATATCATTCCAATGAACTTAGTCCGAAATTATTGATAAAAGTAACTTCCGACTAAGAAAAACAAATAAGTAAAGCCTCTCTGATTACTAACAAAGGCTAGCAGCAACTGTGGATATTCAATTGGACCGAAATGAAACAAATCGTGTATTGATTGTGGGTGGAGGTATTGGTGGTCTTGCCACTGCTCTGGGGCTTGCGCAAAAGGGTTTTCGTTCTCTGGTTCTGGAGAAAGCGCCTAAGTTTGGTGAAATTGGCGCTGGAATTCAGTTAGGACCCAATGCGTTTCACTCCTTTGATTTTCTAGGCGTCGGCGATGTCGCTCGAAATATGGCGATTTACATCGACAGCCTCCGACTAATGGACGCTCTCTCCGGTCATGAAATTACCCGGATTCCACTGGATGGCGAATTCCGGAGTCGCTTTAAGAATCCTTATGCAGTCGTACATCGTGGTGATCTTCATGGTGTGTTTCTAACGGCTTGCAATGAACATGATCTGGTTGAATTACGGACCAACAGTCGAGTGGCGAACTACACCCAATCTGACAAACATGTGTGCGCGAATTTGGAAGAATCTGAACCTGTATATGGATCTGCTCTTGTCGGTGCAGATGGTTTATGGTCCAACATTCGGGCACAATTGGTCGGTGATGGTGCACCAAGAGTATCCGGGCACACCACCTATCGCTCTGTGATCCCAACTGAAGATATGCCGACCGAGATACGCTGGAATGCGGCAACACTCTGGGCGGGTCCCAAGTGCCATATTGTTCACTATCCCTTATCGAACTGGAAGGCGTTTAATCTTGTTGTAACATTCCACAACGATGCACCAGAACCTGTTGCTGGCAAGCCTGTGTCACATGAAGATGTTCGACAGGGGTTTGAGCACATCAACCCTATCGCGAGTCAAATTATTGAACACGGTAGAGACTGGAGATTATGGGTTCTATGTGACCGCGAACCATCCGATGTTTGGGTTGATGGCCGGGTCACTTTACTCGGTGACGCCGCGCATCCTATGCTACAGTATTTTGCTCAAGGCGCCTGCATGGCGCTGGAAGATGCAGTCTGTTTGGCAGATGAAATGGAGCGACAGGAAGGTGATGTTGAAATTGCCTTTGAGAAATATAAAAAAAGAAGATATCTCCGAACCGCTAAGGTGCAGCTTATGTCGAGGCTCATTGGCGACCACATCTATCACAATTCCGGAGCCCATGCAGATTTGCGCGACCGAATAATGGGCGCAAAATCGGAACACGATTGGTGCAATACGATAGCCTGGCTGTATGGCTCAAACGGTCTCGAAGGAGCTGTCTAAGCGTCAGTTAGCACACTGTTCTAGCTGATCAGCTAAAGCAATACGCAAGCAAATATGCAGGAGTGGTGGGCGCACCTGGGATTGAACCAGGGACCTCTTGCATGTCAAGCAAGTGCTCTCCCCCTGAGCTATGCGCCCGCAAATCGATTTCGATAGGGAGAAAAATATAACACAATCAAATGGGAATGTGCGTCGATTAATCGGGACACTGCGACGTTAAAAAACTGAACCGGCACCAATGTCTTAATTAGTTAAGAGTCAGATACGTTCGGCGTTGCAAGTCCTATCCGGTGATCGCACCACATTCACAATACTTAATTGATCACACTCAAGGCTATTTCGAATCAAGCAATCGCCTTCTGCTCAAAATTTATTGAATATCTCTTGCTAAGAAAGTGGAATTCTTCAAATTAGGTTTTTTCGCGGAACCAACGGTAAATCGTGCATGACACTTGTAGCAGAAATGATTTCATCAGCCTAGACCCTGTGTATTTGCCAGTTCCTACAGTAAGATTACGAACCATGAACAAAAGATTCCCTCCAACAACTGTGTTTTCCTGGTTTTAGTTCTTCGCCAAACACATAGGTCAGAATTTGATTGTCAATATTGATCGTTCGCTTCCCAGTCCAAGTCGGTCGAGTATATGGAACCCTTGATCTTGATTTCCTGCTTCAGACTACCGATCAACTCCGCATTTTGACTACGGTACGGAACAATGCGAACAATTGGTTTTCCGTACTTGGTAACAATCAAACCTTCATCATCAATCTGATCAAGTAGCTCCAGAAATTGTTCCTTGAATTTTGTAATTGCCACCACTTTCATGAAATCATCCAGAATCCAGAGTTATATGATTGAGAGTGCACACTAACTTTACCCACTATTCATTAAATTCGACCCGCTTACGAGGCAGAAAGAAATACCATTTCTTTAAGCTCTTTGATCTGATCCCGTGTTCGGGCAGCCTGTTCGAATTCGAGATTAGCCGCATACTTTTGCATTTGCCGCTCTAACTTCTTGAGTTCTCGTGAAACCTGCCCCTGATTTTGTAAGTCTATTTCGACTGACAAACTGACCGTTTCCTCAATTGAGTCACGAGTTCGACCACCCTTTCGTCTCCTCTGACTTCCTCTTACCTGGACACCATCAATGATTTCCTTGACTTCTTTTTCGATGGTTTCTGGAGAAATACCGTGAACCTCATTGTGGTGCAGTTGCTTATCTCGGCGTCGATTGGTTTCGTCAATCGCGCTTCGCATGGATCTTGTAACTTCATCCGCATACAGGATTGCTCTGCCATTGACATTTCTCGCAGTGCGCCCGATTGTCTGAATCAAAGAGCTCGATGAACGTAAAAATCCCTCCTTGTCTGCGTCCAAAATCGCAACCAGCGAGACTTCAGGAATATCCAGTCCTTCTCGCAACAGATTGATACCCACTAGAACATCGAACACACCGGCGCGTAAGTCGCGAATGATTTCAACACGTTCGACCGTATCAATATCAGAATGAAGATATCGAACTCTTACTGAGTGTTCACTCAAGTAATCTGTCAAGTCCTCTGCCATGCGTTTGGTAAGCGTTGTAACCAGTACTCGTTCACCGATCAACGCCCTTTTCTGAATTTCAGACAGAAGATCGTCAACCTGAGTGTGAGCTGGACGAATTTCGATGACCGGATCCACGAGTCCGGTTGGGCGAACAACCTGGTCAACAAACACAGGTGTCTTATCCTGTTCATAGGGGCCTGGAGTTGCGGACATGAATATCAATTGCCTGACCCGTCGCTCGAACTCCTCAAACTGCAGCGGGCGATTATCCATAGCAGACGGCAATCGAAAACCAAATTCAACCAAAGTTTCTTTACGCGATCGGTCGCCTCGATACATCGCGCGCAACTGAGGAATTGTCACGTGACTTTCATCAACAAACACCAACGATCCCTCAGGCAGGTAATCAATTAATGTATCGGGGGCCTCCCCTGTTTTTCGTTCCGACAAGTGAAGCGAATAGTTTTCGATTCCAGCACAGTACCCCAGTTCCTTGATCATCTCAATGTCATAGTGTGTTCTTTGGGCTAGTCTTTGGGCCTCAACCAACTTATTTAAATCGGTCAATTCCTGAAGTTGTTGCTTAAGTTCCAGTTCTATACGACTGATAGCCTTGTCAAGTGTCTCCCGGGCAGTCACATAATGAGTCTTAGGAAATACAGTGTAGCGAACAACCGAATTGAGCAATTCACCCGTCAAAGGGTCGAATAGTGACAATCGTTCAATTTCATCACCGAATAGCTCCACACGAACCGCCGCTTTTGCTGAATCTGCCGGATAAATATCGATGACATCACCCCGCACACGGAAAGTTCCACGTCTTAGATCTGTGTCATTTCGGTTGTACTGTAATTCAGCCAGCTGCCGAAGAATGGTACGCTGATCAACGATTGCACCAACCCTCAGGTGAAGAATCATCTTGTTGTATTCATTTGGACTGCCTAGCCCATAAATTGCTGAAACAGTGCCTACGATAATCGTATCGTTTCTGAGCAGTAGTGCATTGGTTGCAGAGAGACGCATCTGGTCAATGTGATCGTTGATCGAAGCATCCTTTTCGATGTAGGTATCCGAACTCGGTACATATGCTTCCGGCTGATAGTAGTCGTAATATGAAACGAAATACTCAACCGCGTTGCTTGGAAAGAAGTCGCGCAACTCTGAATAAAGCTGCGCAGCAAGAGTTTTGTTGTGAGCAAGCACCAGAGTCGGCCGTCGGGTGGAAGCAATCACATTAGCCATGGTAAAGGTCTTTCCGGTGCCCGTTGCACCGAGCAGGGTCTGATAACGCTTACCTGCCTCAACACCTTCGACAAGTTTTCGGATCGCTTCCGGCTGATCGCCTGCCGGTTGATAATCCGATACTAGATTAAATTCTCTCATTTTGTATTGATCAGTCGAAATTCCCGAAATTCAAAACATACGAAATTCGAAAGTACACCTGGTATGAACTGATGAAGAAAATACTCAGAAAGAAACATATTTTGTAGTTTACCGGTTCAGAAATCAAACACAATTTCAACTGATCAGAGTCTTCTGCAAGATTTGGCGAATTCCAAGCAGATAGAGTGCAATCCGACTATGTATTCGTCCACCGAAGTAGAATTACTAAAATAAAGTTAAACCATAGATTAGCTAGTTATTTCTTTGTAATCATTCATCAAATATCGATAGCTTTGAGTTAACGCAATGACTACATGCTTCTTGCGGGTGAACTTGAATCGCTAAGATTAAATTGAAGGTGTTTATGATTCCAACCAGTTGCAGTTGAAGATTCAACACTGCAAAATGTAGTTGAGTTATACTTTTGAAACCCACTTACCAGCATCACGAGGCAATTAATTTTGTGAGTTCAGCACGATTATCTTCACGCGTCAATGCGATAAAACCTTCAGCAACGATCGCCGTATCGACACTCGCACGCGAACTGCGAGCAGCCGGCCGAGATGTTATTGGTCTAGGCGCCGGTGAACCTGATTTCGATACCCCTGAAAACATCAAACAGGCGGCTATCGAAGCAATGAACAAAGGCATGACAAAGTACACGCCTGCCGATGGTACGCCTGAACTGAAATCTGCAATTGTTGACAAGTTTCAACGTGAAAATAACTTAAGCTACACGCCCCAGAATATTGTCGTCTCGACTGGTGCAAAGCAAAGCCTGGTTAACTCTTTGACAGCTTTAATTGATGAAGGTGAAGAAGTTCTGATTGTTGCACCCTATTGGGTATCGTACCCCGATATGACCTTACTTTGTGGTGGCAAGCCAGTCATTCTCGATACCAGCATCGAACAGGGCTTCAAACTACATCCCGATCAGTTACGAGAAGCAATTAACGACCGAACCCGGCTGCTGATACTCAATTCCCCAAGCAATCCAACCGGTGTTTCTTATACAGAGAAAGAATTACGAAATTTGGCAGAAGTATTGCTTGAACATTCCGATATTCACGTTGTTACTGATGACATCTACGAACATATTTTGTGGTCCGGAGAACCCTTCTGCAACATTGTCAACGCCTGCCCGGAACTGAAAGACCGAACGATTGTGGTGAACGGTGTCTCAAAGGCTTATGCGATGACCGGCTGGCGTATTGGTTTTGCAGCAGCTAGCGAACAGTTGTCTGCAGCCATGCGAAAAATCCAATCTCAGACAACTTCGAATCCAAACTCTATTGCACAGGCAGCTGCGGTGGAAGCACTGAATGGACCACAGGATTCAATAATAATGATGAATGAGCACTTCAAAAGTCGTCATGACTTTATTGTCTCTAGTCTAAATGAAATCAAAGGAATGCATTGTCTTGCAGGTGATGGTGCATTTTACGCTTTTCCTGACTGCCGAGAGATTATTGAATCGACTGACGGTATCAATACAGATGTGGAATTATCACAATTCATTCTGAACGAAGGAGAAGTTGCTGTAGTGCCTGGCAGTGCATTTGGCGGCAACGGATATATTCGACTATCCTTCGCCACAGGAATGGATACTCTGCAAGAGGCTATGAGAAGACTAAAGAGTTTATTTGGCACTTAATTTCGCTAATTTGCCCAACACCTCATAACCTTTGATATTCCAGCTGGCTGGAATTATTTATTTGAATTTCGAATCTTAGAATCTTAATGAGGAACTATTGAATGATGTTTGATCCAGAGTGGAGCGATGACGCAATTGTTGACTATCTTCGTAAGTTGAATTGCTGGTCAGGTGGTATCGAGGTTGAGCCGCTTTTTGGCGGACTTTGTAATCGAAGCTTTGTCGTAACAGACAGTAATAGCCGTGCAGTCGCTCGAATCGGTACCGATATCCTTGTGCACGGAATCATTCAAACCTCCGTTCGAGCTTCGATGATAGCAGCCGCAGATATTGGAGTCAGCCCTCAGATTCGTCACTCTGAACCGGGACTTGCTATTGTTGAATTCATACCAGGCGGCTGTCTAAGAATGGAAGACATGGAGGGTCACCCCAAAAATTTGAAAAACATCGTCGAATTACTAAAGCAACTTCATCAGGGGTCAAGTCAAGTTCATGGCTCTCTTACCTACTTTTGGCCATTTCAAGTCATACGAAACTATGTTGACGTTGGACAGAAAAAGGGATCTCGCTTGATGGATGTTTTACCAGAGATCATTCGAATCAATAATTTGATTGAATCAACAGTCGAACCTTATACACCCGTGTTCACCCATAACGACACTGTGCCACAGAATTTTATGTTTGACGATGAAAATAACATTTGGCTGATCGACTGGGATTACGGTGGCTATGGACACCCAATGTTTGACTTGGTGGGCGTCAGCTGCAATGCTGATATGAGCGAAGAATCCGAGGCCGAGTTGTTTGAAATGTACTGTGGAACGGTCGATGATGCAACGCACCGACAGTTGACTGCCTTCAAACTGGCACTGAATCTTCGCGAGTATATGTGGGGAATGGTACAGGAAGTAACATCTGATCTTGACAGCGATAATGTCGCTGCATCGATGACCGACCTTTATCCAGACCAGGAACCCGGCTATGTGGGCTATACCAACATGAACCGTACCCGCTTCGAATCGAATTGGGAACTGTACCGGGAAATGTTCGAATAATCATCGCTAGAAAAAATTTGTAAGTTTAGGCATTAATTGGATAATGTGAATATAGCAAATGAAGTTAGCTTGAATTTGACAGAGAGTCAGTTCATAGCTAAATTGCTATATTCTTCCAGAAACGGCTGGATAAAGATTTCTGAAACTGCATGATCAATTCTCAAGTTAGTCTTTTTTCATCGAAAAATAGATTGAAAGAAAATTGTCATGCCAAAATTAATTTTTAATTGTTTTGCTTGTAGAACAAATCGGAGGTATTTGAGATGAAAAGATTGCTACAAAGCACAATACTTGCAGGCACGGTTGCATTGTTTACCTACGCTCCCATTGCTTCTGCAGAGGTCGAGTCTACTGACCCGATCAAAATCACCTGGCACGATTGGACCGGCCAGTTCATTACTGCAACACTGGTTGGAGAAATGTTGAAGTCAATGGGATACAACGTTGAGTTTGTACCCGCTGACTACATTGCCCAATTTGTCGGTTTGGAGTCCGGTGATTTGCACGTTGCCGTGGAAATTTGGGAAACCACAGGAAAGGATGCACTTGAGGCATCACTGGCCACCGGTAACACCGTCGATCTCGGAGAAACGGGAATGGATGCAATTGAAGAATGGTGGTATCCGCTATACATGAAAGAAAAGTGCCCGGGACTACCGGACTGGACAGCACTTAACGACTGTGCTGAAGCGTTCTCTACTCCTGAGACTCATCCGAAGGGACGATATCTGGGCGGCCCAGTTACATGGAGTGGCTACGATGATGAACGAGCCGAATCACTAGGTTTAAACTACGAAGTCGTACATGCCGGAACTGACGCAGCGCTGTTCGGTGAAATCGAATCCGCTTATCAGCGTCAGGCACCTATACTGGCTTGGGTCTATGCACCACACTGGGCACCTGCTAAATATGAAGGTGAGTGGGTTGAATTCCCTAGATATACGGATGAATGCTACAACGACCCTGCTTGGGGCAGCAATCCAGATATGGCTTATGACTGCGGAAAACCCAGAGGCTGGATTAAGGCAGTTGGCTGGGCTGGTGGCGAAGATAAATGGCCGAAAGCCTATCAGGCCATTCGCAACTTCACAATTGATAATGCCACAATGGCTGCATTGATCATCAAAGTGGACCTTGAAGGACAATCCGTTGAAGATGTTGTTGCAGCATGGCTGGCTGAGAATGAATCGACCTGGAAAGCCTGGACAATGTAATCGGGTTTATTCGGTTCAAATTGATTGATTCTTTGAGCGCGCCGGTGTCTGAAGCAGACACTGGCGCGTTTTGTTTATATCGCCTGAAAACACTATTTTTTTCTAATGGACTCCAAGCCTGATCCCATACTTTCCTGCTCTGAGGTGTGGAAACTGTTTGGCAGGAATGCTCAGCAATTCCTGAGAGAGAACAAGAACGTCATCGACGACTTGCTGTCGGAAAATGGACTGATCGGTGCCGTTAGAGATGCCAATATCGAAGTCGACGAGGGTGAGATATTTATCATCATGGGATTATCAGGATCCGGTAAATCTACCCTACTGCGCTGTCTCGCACGCCTGATCGAACCTACTTCCGGTCAAGTGATGTTTGAAGGTGAGAATCTGCTCAATCACTCTGAAAATCAGATGATTCAGATTCGTCGACACAAGATGGGAATGGTGTTTCAACATTTTGCCCTGATGCCGCATTTAACCGTATTGGGCAATGTCGCATTTCCTTTGGAAGTTCAGGGTATCGACCGGTCTGAACGCGAAAGTCGTGCGCTGGAGGTCATTGAACTCGTCGGCCTGCAAGGCCGGGAATCATACTACCCTCGGGAGCTGTCCGGCGGCCAGCAACAGCGTGTCGGAATTGCCCGTTCGCTATCTGTGGAACCTAAAATCTGGTTTCTAGACGAACCCTTTTCTGCCCTTGACCCGCTGATCCGTCGAGAAATGCAAGATGAATTCTTGAGAATTCAGTCGGTGCTGAACAAGACAATTGTGTTTATCACCCATGATTTCAATGAAGCTGTGAGACTGGCGGATCGTATCGCCATCATGAAAGATGGTGCAATCATTCAAATCGGTACACCAGAAGAACTGGTGATCAATCCAGCCGACGATTACGTTGAGGAATTTACCAATGATCTGTCTAGGGCGAAGGTACTGTCTGCAAGAACTGTGATGTCTGAACCTGAACCAGACACACAAGTTGGTGGCAGGGTTTCCAGTTCAACGAAAATTCAGGACCTGGCAGAAGACCTGATTAAATCCGAACTACCCTTCCATGTTGTCGACAAGGATGACAACGTTATCGGGCAGCTGACGCGTGACGCAGTCGTTGATGTACTGGTTAAGCAACCGTAGTCAACGTATTGTTTGACTGACATGAACTCAACTGTCGGCCTGTCATCACGACACAAATTCGCATATACATGGCCACTTGCCTGGGGAGTGGCATTCACTGTGGTCGCATTCATCTGGATAGGTGGCGATCTGTGGCAGTGGGCAGTCAAAGCACCTAAGGAATTAACCTGGAAAGTTGAAGCGCTGGGCAGTTGCACCAGTGTGCGTTTGTGCGTCACGGGTTTTTTCAAGTTCATGGTCAGCAATGAAGCCTACATATTTCCCTGGACATTTAAAGAATTTACCCGCTTTGTTGCAGCGTGTATTGAATTCCCCTACCAGATCATCCGTTCGTTTCTTGCTTCCGGTTTTACGATTCCACTGAGCGGCGGTGAATCTTGGCAGTCTCCGCCTATTTCATGGCTCGGACTCACTGTTGTGCTGACTGCAGTGGCCTATCGTTTGAGGGACTGGAAGCTGGCTCTCATGGTTTTTCTGTGCGTCGCTTACCTTGCCGTCTTTGGAAACTGGGAAAGTGCCGCAATCACGTTGTCCTCAATTGCAGTCGCTGTACCAATTGGAATCGTATTCGGTGCGCTGATCGGAATTCTCGGCTATCGCTATGAAAAGTTTGAACGGGCGATTACGCCGATATTGGACCTGATGCAGACTGTTCCCATATTTGCCTACCTGGTTCCAGTGTTGTTTCTTTTTGGATTTGGACCGGTTTCAGCAGTTGCTGCCACGGTAATTTATGCTATGCCGCCCATGGTTCGCATCACCATGCTGGCACTTAAGACGGTGCCTTTAGAAATCAAGGAATTTGGCAAGATGGTCGGATGTACCAAACGTCAAATGACTTGGCGAGTTCTAATTCCTGCTGCCGCACCCGGACTGATGGTTGGAGTCAATCAGGTGATCATGCTGTCGCTAAACATGGTCATTATTGCGTCCATGATTGGTGCAGGTGGATTGGGCTTTGATGTTCTTGCATCTCTGAGGCGACAAGCGATTGGAGATGGACTTGAAGCGGGCATTGCAATTACTCTGATCGCAATTGTTTTAGATCGACTGACACAGGCTTGGGCATCAAGGAGTCCAGCGCCACATCACGAGACCAAACCAACACTACTACAGAGACACAAGAATTTTATGCTGGCATTGTTGATTTTGGTGGGAACGACGGCGATCAGTTTTGTTGCACCATTTTTTGCACAGTGGCCAGAGCAGTTTGAAATTTCTACCGGCCAGTTTTGGAATGATCTGATCAAGTGGATCAACATCAACTTCTTTGATGAACTTGAAGCAGTCAAAGTCTTCCTGTTACTCAATGTACTTAAACCAGTAAAAGCATTTTTACTTGGTTTACCTTGGCCTGGCGTCCTACTGTTTCTAGCACTCGCAGGGCTTCAACTAGGTGGGATCAGACTGGCAATACTGGTTGTTTCCTGTGCGAGTTTCATTTTGATAACCGGACAATGGACAAAGGCGATGATTACCGTTTACCTCTGTGGAATCTCGGTGGTCATCGCAGCAATGATCGGAATAACTATTGGTGTGATTGCATCTCGCTACCCGGTTCTCAAACGCTCGGTGCTGGTTTTTATTGATACGCTGCAAACTCTACCGAGTTTTGTTTATTTGCTTCCGGTTGTCATGTTATTTCGAGTGGGAGACTTTTCAGCCATGGTGGCTGTGGTACTCTACGCCCTACCCCCGGCGGTACGCTACACTCTCTATGGAATTCAGCAGATCTCACCTTCGTTGATTGAAGCAGCAAAAACATCTGGCTGCACAAAAAGACAGTTGTTAACCAAGGTTCAGTTTCGTCTCGCTTGGCCCGAAATCATGCTTGGAGTGAATCAGACAGTTATGTTTGCTCTCTCCATGCTTGTCATTACTGCTTTGGTCGGCACAAGGGACTTAGGCCAGGAAGTCTATATTGCACTAACCAAAGCAGATACTGGCAGAGGACTTGTTGCCGGTCTGTCAGTGGCATTTATTGCAATCATCACCGACCGTCTAATTTCTGCTGCTGCAAAAAAACGTAAGCAAGCTCTAGGACTCTAAAATATTTTGAGACGACTCGAGTGTCCATTCCACAACATTGCAAAATCGTAATAATCGGGGGCGGAATCATTGGTTCTTCCACTGCCTATCATCTGGCTCAACGAGGAGAAACCGACTGTGTCGTTCTCGAACAGGGTGAATTCACAAACGGCTCAACCTGGCATGCAGCGGGATTGGTTGGGCAATTGCGTAGCAGTGCAAACATAACTCAACTACTTAAATATTCTGTTGATCTTTACAACCGACTGGAATCCGAAACTGGACAGGCAACCGGTTGGAAAATGAACGGTGGCCTGCGTTTGGCTTGCGACCCGGAACGTGTTCGGGAGATAAAACGCCAGACCACGATGGCGCATTCTTTTGGACTCGAAATGCATTATCTGACGCCACAGGAGGCATCAGATTTGTGCCCCATTCTGTCGACTTCTGATTTACTGGGAGCAGCATTTTTACCCACCGACGGACAAGCCAACCCCTCAGATCTCACTCGATCACTAATCAAGGGTGCAAGGCAGAAGGGTATAAGGTTTTTTGAACAGGTAAGCGTAAAGTCAATTGGCACCGAAAATCTGTCGGTTAAATCGGTGATTACAAACCAAGGTACGATTGAGTGTGAATACATCGTCAACTGCACAGGCTTGTGGTCCAGGGCACTAGGTGCCTTATCCGGCGTCAATGTGCCAGTCGTTCCAATGAAACACCACTACATCGTAACCGGTAAAGTAGATGGAGTGACCAGTACTATGCCTACTGTTCGAGACCCGGATCGCCTGATTTACTTCAAAGAAGAGGTCGGTGGACTGGTATTTGGCGGTTATGAGTTAAATCCGCAACATTGGGATGTAGACCAACCCGGTGAAAAGTTTGGTTTTACACTGCTTGATTTTGACGTAGATCATTTTGAGCCCTTGATGCAGGCTGGCTTGAGCCGGGTACCAGCAATTGAATCCGCCAGCATTAAACAGTTGATTTGTGGCCCAGAATCCTTTACACCCGACGGTAACTTTATCCTTGGAGAGGCACCTGAACTCAAAAACTACTTTGTCGGATCTGGTTTTAACGCATTTGGAATTGCCAGTGCTGGTGGTGCTGGCTTGGCACTAGCTGAATGGGTTGCTACCGGATCACCACCCATGGATCTTGGTGCGGTGGACATCCGACGATTCGGTAAGGTACATCGAGATACAAAGTGGATTACCGAGCGAACCATTGAGTTATGTTCCAAACACTACACAATGGCCTGGCCAAATGAAGAACACAAAAGTGGCCGCCCCTACTACCGTTCAGCACTCTACGAAGAACTAAGATCAGCCAACGCATGTTTCGGTGAAAAACTAGGCTGGGAACGACCTAATTGGTATGCTCCCAGCGGCGAAAATCCGGAAGATATCTACTCATTCCAGCGCCCTAACTGGTTTGGTGCTGTAGGTATTGAACATCGTGCGATTCGGGAAGAAGTCGGAGTAATTGACCAGTCTTCCTTTGCAAAATATCGCCTGTCAGGCAAACATGCCTTAGCGCTGCTGAATTGGCTTTGCAGCAACCGAATGGATCGACCTGTTGGTACAGTTGTTTACACAACAATGCTCAACTCAGCCGGTGGGATTGAGTGCGATGTGACGGTTACCCGACTAGCAGAAGATGAGTTTCTGATAGTTGCTGGAACCGGTTTTGCCACGCATCATTATCATCATATTCTCAATCATTTACGTGATAATTTTAAGAAAATCTCTCTTGAAGATGTGACCACTCAATATTCGACTCTTTCAGTTTCTGGTCCAAATACCCGAGATCTTTTACAACCTTTGGTCGACTGCGATCTATCGCGTGAGTCGTTTCCATTTCTTAAAGCTCGATCTGTCAAATTTGACAATCTGGATGCACTAGCCCTTCGTGTCTCATTTGCAGGAGAATTAGGCTGGGAACTCCATATCCCAGTTTCCAATTCACTAGAGATTTACAGGAAGATCGGTGAGCGTGGCGCGGAATTTAATCTTAAGAATGTCGGTTATAGGGCATTGGAATCACTGCGTTTGGAGAAAGGATTTCTTGCATTAGGATCAGACATTGGACCGGACTATACCCCGCTTGAAGCGGGTATGGAACGGATTGTCCGACTAGACAGCGAAATTGAGTTCATCGGTCAAGATCAACTGTTGAAACAAGGAAACGGCTCGCTAAAGCGCAGACTTGCATGCTTTACCACTCCTGACCAGTCGATCACATTACACGGCAGAGAAACAATTTACAGAAACGGTGAACGAGTAGGCTGGACTTCAAGTGGAGGCTGGGGGTATACGGTTAATTGCAATGTTGCCTATGGATACGTTCGAAATGCTGATGGTGTTAGTGATGAGTTTCTGTATGAGGGGGACTACGAACTGGAAGTGGAGCATTCGAATATTCCGGTCAAAATAGAACGAGAGAGTTTATATGATCCAACTTCCTCAAGGATGAGATCATGACAACGGAAACCACCATTCCAGACCAGGCAGAAATTGTTGTGGTTGGTGGTGGTGTAATCGGAGTTTCCGTCGCATTTCACTTGGTACTGGCAGGAAAAACCGATGTTTTACTGCTGGAAAAATCACAACTCACACACGGCTGCACCTGGCATGCAGCAGGACTTGTCGGTCAACTGCGCAGCAAGCTGGGATTAACCCGAATGATGCAGTACAGTGTCGAATTTTTTGACCAACTTGAAGCTGAAACTGGACTATCGACTGGTTGGAATCCGGTGGGTAGTTTACGAATTGCTTCTTCGCGCGATCGATGGATCGAAATTCAACAGCTTGCACTTAGTGCACGATCGTTCGATGTCGAATTGCATCTGATTGATGCGAATGAAACAATCGATCTGTTTCCATTAGTTCGTCCTGACAATATCTATGGTGCAGCTTATCTGCCAACTGACGGCTATGTCGATCCCAACGGTGTTACCCAATCGATGGCAAAGGGGTTTCGTGAACGCGGAGGAAAAATATTCGAAAACACAGCCGTCACCGGATTCGAACGCGTTGGACGACGCATCACTGCAGTCCATACCCGCGAGAAAAAGATCCAATGCGAAACGGTAGTCAACTGCGCTGGACTCTGGGCACGACAGATTGGAAAGCTGGCGGGATTAAATATTCCTGCAGGTATTGTCGAACACCAATACCTGATAACAGAAAAATCAAAACACATTACAGATGGATTGCCGACGCTTAGGGATCCTGATCATATTTTCTACCTCAAAGTTGCGGCTGGTGCCTTTGAGTTTGGAGGTTGGGAGAGCGATTCCGTTGCGGTTCCATCTCTCGATTTTCCCCGAGAATTTACCCGAACACTCTATGAGAGTAATTTCGAACGATTCGATCAGACATTCAGTAATGCTGTCAGACGAATTCCTCTTGTGGAAAGTCTCGGAGTTCAGTCTCTGATCAATGGTCCAATTCCAGTAAGTCCTGACGGTGAACCAGTAATGGGATGCGCACCTGGTTTTGACAATTTATTTGTTGCATGTGGATTCACTGCAGGTATTGCGGCTTCTGGTGGTGCTGGCAAAGCGATGGCGGAATGGATACTTGAAGGACGGGCTTCTGAAGATCTTTGGTCGTTCGATATTCGGCGATTTGGTGAAATTCATGCACAATCGCCTTATCTTGAAAATCGAGCCTTGCTAAGCTATGACAGTTACTACAAGATTCATTGGCCCTTCGAAGAACCGCTGGCCGGCCAAAAGCAGCGCTGTTCGCCGCTATACCAAGAATTAAAACAGCAAGGTGCTGTTTTTGGAGCAAAGTTTGGTTGGGAACGACCCAACTGGTTCGCAGACAAGGAAACGGAAGCAGTTGACCTGCCCACCTTTGAGCTGCCTAACTGCTTTGAACACGTAGCTCTAGAAAGTCAGGCGATTCGAAATCGGGTTGCATTGATTGATCAGACTTCATTTTCAAAATTTGAAATTACTGGTAAGGATTCTCTTTCCGTATTGAATGACCTATCAACCTGTAATGTGGACCGACCTATCGGATCCGTCATTTATGCTCAAATGTGCAATTTGCACGGTGGCATCGAATGTGATGTTGTTCTATTGAGGCTGGAAGATCAAAAATTCTGGCTCTTTTCAGGGTCCGCGTTTGGAGTGCATGACCGAGACTGGATCGAGAGAAATACACCAGTTGATCTGGATTTCACAATTACGGACATCACTGACCACTATGCAGTGATCAATATCTGTGGACCTCGATCTCGTAAGGTACTCGAAGATACGGTGGATTGTGATGTGTCGGAATCGTTGTTTCCATACATGACATTTCAACAGAGCACAATTGATGATGCGGAAGTGCTACTAGCACGACTTGAGTACAGCGGAGAACTCGGTTGGGAGATTTCCATACCGACTGCAAATGCTCTCCAGGTTTATCGAACTCTGTTTGAAGCGGGGCGAGAGTTTGGAATCACTAATGCAGGATTTCGAGCGCTAGACTCTTTGAGGTTAGAAAATCGATACCTGTACTGGAGTGGTGAAATAACTCCCTATGTCAATCCTTATGAAGTTGGACTAAACTTCAGAATCAGCAAGACCAAGAAACACTTTATTGGCAAGGACGCTCTGGAAATTATTGGCTCACAAGAACAGCAACGGAATCTTTATTGTTTTCACAGCGAGGAATATGTTCCAATTTATGGCAGTGAACCAATATTGTTGGAGGGAGAGGTTGTTGCTTATACCTTGTCAGGAGGTTTCGGCCACTCGACTGGCCGGACCATATGCTATGCATTCCTGGATAAAGCACATCAGATTGATGGAAATTTCTGTCTACAGACGATTGATCGAGTCATCCCTCTGAACAAGCAGTTAAAACCTCTATACAATCGTCGAAGAAAACAGTAGAGAGATTCTGAATGGATCGATGAATGTAGCGAATCGTACATTAGGTCACCCGATTGATTCACTTTATTCATTTTAAAACAAATATTTGAAAGCTATATTTAATCCTAGATTAACTATGTAAAAATTGATTGAAAGGCTTGTGACATGGAACAGAAACTGGAAGCGATCATTCGAACCATTCCTCATCTATCCAGTATTGAACCGAGTTCATTTCAAGTTAGACGTCTGGGCGGATTGACGAATGAAGTGTATCACCTAGCTGGTGAAGATCAGGATTATTGCCTGCGAATTCCCGGTGCTGGCACAGAAGAATATATTGACCGCAAGGTAGAAAAGCACAACGCGAGCGTAGCCGAGTATGCCGGCGTCAGTCCTATAGTTCATCATTTTTCGGACGACGGCATCATGCTCACGGAATTTATTCCAGATAGTGTAACCATGTCTCCCGAAAGATTTCAATCAGATTTTGAAGCAGCATTTCAGGCCGGTGAAAGCTTTCGACAGTTGCACCAGTGTGATAAGCCCTTTGAATTCCGCTTCGAGGTATTTTCAATGATTGAGGAATACCTCCAGTTGCTGTCCAAAGGCAAAGCCATTGAACTGCCTGAAGGCTATCACGATGTGGTCGAACAAAGCAAGTCTGTTAAAGAAGCACTTGACAGAAACCCAGTCAATTTAGCTCCGTGCCATTGTGATCCACTTTGCGAGAATTTTCTCAAACAGCACAAGAAAATGTGGATTGTGGATTGGGAGTATTCTGGAATGAATGATCCATACTGGGACCTGGGTGATCTGTCAGTAGAAGCAAGCATGCCAGAAGAGGCAGAGATGGCTCTACTCCAGGGGTATTTCGGTCGAGATCCTTCAGCACGTGATATAGGCAGAATGATTATGTACAAAGCACTGTGCGACCTGCTTTGGACTTTATGGGGACTCATTCAGTTTATGAATGAAAATCCGGTAGAAGACTTTTGGGCGTACTCTATCGAGCGATTTACGAGATGCATCAATCTCATGTCAACGGAAGAATTCTCTAGGCACATGAGTGCGATCTAATAATGACTCGTCTTTTACATAGTGGCCGTTGACTTTCAGGAAATACGAATGCTAGAGTCCGGAAAATGCATTAATGAGGAGGAGTTGGCTCCCCGGGACGGGATCGAACCGCCGACAAGATGGTTAACAGCCACCTGCTCTACCTAGCTGAGCTACCGGGGAATGGAGAAGAAGATAACCGACAAGTGATCACTTATCGTCGGGCAAATTTTATTCTATTGTTTACAAGTTCTGAATAGATTACGCTCGAATTTTTTGAATGGGTATCAGAAAATTATGACGAGTGTGGTCAAAAGTTTTACTTGACCAGAACAGGCAGATCAGGCATGCACACAAATTTGAGGTGTGCATAGGATTCTCGTAGCGCCGCCTCTGCGCGTTCTGGAGAATCTGCAATTGAATAGATAAATCCTGGATATTTCCCACCTTCTGGCCAACGAACGAGCTTTTCACCTTCCCGTAAATCCAGTTGAACTTCATAAATATTTTCAACAGACTGCGCTTTTGTAACACCTTCTACGCGCCTTAAGATTCCATTTTCAGAAACTGGAATCATCAAAACTCCTGCTGCCTGTTCAAGACTCAGCGTATCAACTGGTTGTCCGATTGCACGACAGACTACAAATTCCTCCAGACTTGACTGGGTTGCCAGTTCAAAAATTCTGCCGCAATCTCCACCGATCGAACGCGCAGCGATCTCCAGAATCCAAACCCTCTCATCGGATACTCTCACTTCTGCATGAATCGGTCCCATGCTTAAACCATGAGCGTCACATCCCTTGAGAATGGACTTTCTGATTTGTTCCTGCACAGACTGCGGAAGACGCGACGGCGTCGTATAGTAGGTTTCCTCAAAATAGGGACCATGGAGTGGGTCGGGTTTATCAAATATACAGATGACTTCCAAGTTGCCTTCATGTAAATATCCTTCAAGCGCGTGTTCGCTACCATGAACGTATTCTTCCACCATGGCTTGCAGCGGGTTGGGATGCTCGAACTCAGTATGAAGAATTATTTTGATTCGTTCTAGCGCATCAATCAACTCACCTTGGTCGTCGGCTCGAATGACCCCACGACTAGCAGACAAATTCAGCGGTTTGGCGACACAGGGATATCGAATCTCCGTAAGTTGCTTGTCGAGTCTTTCCTGTAAGTTGATTAGTTTGAATTCAGGAATAGCATCGATACCAGATTCTTTCAAACTCTGACGTGAAAGATACTTATTGGATACGATTTTGAGTGAATGAACCGAATTGTGCGGTAATTTGAGTTCAGCTGAGACTTCTGCAGCAAGTTCAACAAACTTCTCATCAGGTGACAGAACTGCCTGTATATCGTAGGCGACAAGTGCTTCGCAAATCTTCCGTTTCGCTTCGATCAGATCTGTAAACTCAACACGAATCCCTTTGTTGATCGCGGGGATGACATCGGCAAACCCGTCGGAGATAAAAATTATCGATATACCGTGTTTAGCAGCTGCAGTCAGATAGACTGACGCTCGGTAACTGTGAACCGGTGCAATTAATGCAATGGACTTGGCTCTTGTCAACTGGCTGACAAGAAGAAGATTAGATTTTTTTCAGTGCTTAAACTGCTGCGCCGCAACCACCGCAGGCACCGGTGCCTCCAACCGACTGAAAAACGTTATGGAAAACAAAAGTTGCCTGAATTCCGTCATCAACGTAATCAATTTCTGCACCTTTAAGATACTGCATCGCAATCACATCTGCAAAAAGACGAAAATCTCCCCGATCCAAAATGCGATCATATTCCGTCTCAGATTCTGCGTATGTCATGCCATAGTTCATGCCACCGCAACCGCCTCCAGAGACATAAATGCGAATGCCGACTACTGATTCGTCTGTCGATTGAACGAGTTCCGACATCTTGTCACCGGCAGCATCAGTAACGCGAATATCTGAATCTGTAATTTCTTTCTGAAAAGTCGCTAGTTCCATGTCACTTCACAAGGATGATTTGAAGGGTAATCAGATTATATAAAATATGGGGATTAGTTCACTTGCGCTCAAGTCGCAGTTTGAAAAATATTGCCTGTAGTCAGTATACCTATTGTTTGCAAGAAGCGGAAAATACTCTGGAATGAATTTCACTCAATCTAGACTCCTTCATTCTACTTTCCTTCATAAATATGTCCAGACTTGTTGATTGCTCAGTGTTGAAGCAAAAAGCGGAAGCGCTTGATGCACCCCCCTATCCAGGAGAACTGGGTATTCGAATATTTGAGAATGTCTCCAAAGAAGGCTGGAAGCAATGGCTTGAGAGACTCGTTACAATCATTAATGAGAATCAACTGGTCACCGGAGATCCACCAGCCCACGAATTGATCGAAGAACACATGCGGGGCTTTCTATTTGGCGAAGGTGACATGGGCCAACTACCAGCAGGTTTTACCACTCAGCGAAAGAAGTAGGCACTGATGTTGTTGAGGAGTGGATTCAATTACACTAACTGTTTCAGGTTCAGCAATCTGCTCTGATTGTCTGTCTGAACACCTCCCTACTCCGGTCGGCCTTGCTATCACTGAAATACCCAATCGCCCTCCGAAGAAATAGCTGAGATTCGCGCCGAATCTCCACTGAGTCGAATCTTTCATTTGCAATCGCTATTAGCGTACTGCCAGATACAGAATTTTCACTCGGCTGAGCGACACAAACAGGGCCAGCTTCAAAATCGTAAAGATACAGTTTGTCTGTATCAATCGGTGTATTTCCATCCACCTCAGTGCTCAAATTCAGTTCGTAACCCTGGTACTTAAGCAAATTCTTTTCGAATACCCTCAGTGTGGAGAATTCATTGTCTGGCACCGTGAGTTGTTTCAAGGTTTCCAAATAAATATCGAACAATTCTGGATAAGGGATAGCTTGACGAACAAAACGAATAAGCAACTCATTCAAATAGTAACTACAGTAGATCTGTCTTCCAGCAACATCACCGAGGTTGAACTTGTTTGCGAGAGATGTCATCGTTGGCACTTCTCCTCTTCCAGACCAGCCAACCAGCAGCAGCTGAAATGGCCGAATTGAACCTCTGAATTCCGACTTTTGTCTTCTCGCACCTTTTGCCATCAAACTGTAGCGCCCATAATTTCGAGTGAATACATCTACGACCAAACTCGATTCCTTTATCGGAACAGTTCGCAAAACAAAGCATTCTTCATTGAAAACTCGCATGGACTACTCCTGAACTGAGTATCCAAAATTTGCAATCAACCTTTCATCTTCAGTCCATTTCGAACGCACTTTCACCCAAAGTTTCACATACACCTTAGTATCTAACTTTGACTCCAGTATTTGCCGTACCCGGGTTCCGACAATTTTGATTTTCTCTCCTTTAGATCCGATGATGATTCGCTTTTGATTCTCACTTTCCATCCAAATCAGCGCATGAAGATGCAACACAGATCTCTGCAGTTGATATTTTTCAACTTGAATCGCGCATGAATATGGCAACTCTTCGCCATAGTGACGGAATACCTGTTCTCGAATCAACTCCGATGCAAAAAAAACATCGTCCTGATCGGTAACAAAATCAGAGGGAAAGAGAGGCGGACCTTTTGGTAGGTGCTTAGATATGACTGACTTGAGCTGGTCAAGATTCAGCGCCTTTTGAGCTGAAATCGGAACAATTTCTGTAGATCCGGTCACTTGTGCTATTTCGCTGATCACAGGTAGTAATCGATCTTTTCTGGATAGGAGATCGATTTTTGTTATGACAACGATACTATCCAGCTTTTCTGACTGAATTCGCCGCCAAACTGGAAGATCCTGGGGGTGCCAACCTCGACTGTCGACTAGAAACAGGACAAGATCAACACCCATAATTCCAGCGACCGCGACTTTATGTATCGCGCGGTCCACAAATTGCTTTGATTGGGTTGAAAACCCTGGTGTATCAATAAAAACATACTGGCAATCGGGCTCGCTTAATACACCAAGAATTCGATGCCGGGTTGTATTGGCTTTTCTTGAAGTGATACTGACTTTCTGACCGAGAATTTTGTTTAGCAATGTTGATTTGCCAACGTTTGGGCGCCCCGCAATGGCGATCATGCCCGAACGGAATTCTGGATCAATCGGTTCGCCGGCAGAGTAGTTCATAGGCTCGTCCAGCTGCGACTTGTTGTGCTTCCTTGACAGTTTGTCCTGTACCGGAAATAGGATATTTCAACATCTCAATATGACATTGAACCGTAAAGACAGGTTCGTGGTCCCTGCCTTGAATTTCAATCGTCTCGTATCGTGGTACGCCCTGGCTTCGGCTTTGCAAATATTCTTGTAGAAGTGATTTGAAGTTTGTATGTGCGACAACGCTCACATCTTCTAATAGTGCCGAAAAGTGCCGATGGAAAAATTCAGTTGCTGCGGACATCCCGCCGTCGAGGTATACAGCTCCAATCAAAGCTTCCACGGTATTCGCTAGCAAATTCTGCCATGCTCTTTTGTTCGACTTGACAAACCCCTTGTCAACAACTATGAAGTCGCCAATTTTCATGTGTTCAGCGACACTAAATAGCGCCTGGTGATTGTTGACGATTCCGATTCGTTCTAACGTCAGTTCTCCTTCTGAAGCGTCTGGAAGACTTTCGAATAAATGGCTGGAAACGATCGCTGAAAGTATTCCGTCGCCCAGAAACTCCAGCGTTTCGTTGTGCTGCCCATCAGCACTACGATGTGTCAAGGCACGCTGAAGCAAGCTTGGATCGTTGAATGAATAACCGAGTATTTCAGTTAGACTGTTGATCCGATTCGTATTCACAGGAAACTGTTGGCAGTTATTCGATCGCTTCCGCGATTCGATTCCAGTCTACTCCCCTATCCCCTGAAGAATTCCAACTAAACCAAATAAAGAACGCCCGCCCAATGATGTTCTCATTTGGTACGAATCCCCAAACCCGGCTATCGTTACTGTAATCTCGATTGTCTCCCAGAACAAAATAGGAATCCTCCGGCACTTTGAAAACCAAGGGTCGGGAAGACCGTCTATCGTCATGAAGAATCCGGTGAGATTCTCCATCGGCGAATGACTCTCTGAGTAACTGTGTCTGTGTTTTACGGTTAGGACCCGAATCGATGACAAATTCACCACTCAAATCTTGTTCGACGACTCTCCCGTTCACCGTTACTTGCTTATTCTCGTAAACGATAGAGTCTCCCGGTAGTCCGACTACTCGTTTAATGAAGTTAACTGACTCGTTATGCGGGAATCGAAAAACCATGACATCGCCGTAGTCAGGTTCACTCATGTTGAAAAGTTTTTTATTCAGTACTGGTAATCGAATTCCGTATTCGTACTTGTTGACCAATATGAAGTCACCAACTTCAAGCGTTGGAAGCATGGAACCGGAAGGAATTCTGAAAGGCTCAACGACGAACGAGCGCAATACAAAGACGATCAGCAATACTGGAAAAAATACACGCGCATATTCAACAATCCAACTTAACCGACCGCGTGATTCAGATTCATATCGGACTGAAATTACATGCTTTTTCAATAGCCGCCAAATTATGTCAATAAACCAGATTGCACCGGTTACAGAAACAGCGAGGACTAATACAAAAGTGAAATCGGCTGGAGCGTTCAATTTTTTAATTCAAAAAAGCAGATTCTAAAAAATCGGCTTCAGAAGCCGGGACAAAAAATTTGAATTAAGGTGCAGGATATAAATGTTGGGAAATATGAAATTATATCTTACCGATCTTTTCAATTGCTCCACAACCAGGATTCGGTTGCCATGGAACTGCAAATATTAGAATGAAAACGAGGGATTGAAAGATGATTCCATACAGATTCACCACAGCGGCTTCAACACTGCATCAGCGAATCATGTGAGTTGCAAAATTGACGGAGGGTTGGCGAGAGCGATTGATCAAGTAAAACAGATTTCTGTTAGCATTTGGCGAAGCTAACTTTCAACGTCAATTCCTGATTTCGATGGATTCTCCTATTACACGCACTGTAGCGAATGGAACTTCTCCAACGACAGTGACCTGATAACCGCCAATAACTCTACCGTAAGCGTTTACTGCGCCCAATTGACTGGAACCAACGAAGTATCCGTCAGGTTTATCCTGATTTAGTTTCTGCATGAATAGTGACACAGTTGCTAAATCATCTGTAAAAACAATTTGTTCTTTCTCTTCTTCTTCTGACTGAGTGCGAACATGCTTGATCTTTTTAAATCCATCAGGAAGCATTGTTACGGTCAGTGGTGTTGACGAATCAGTAACCATTATTTCTCCTTCGCTACTGAAGTTCCAAAGATAGTCTGTTCCTGATTCAGCGGGCATGAGATCGGAATCACGGATCTCTTCATTGAGTGCTATATCTACGAATGCGTACCAATCGATCACTTCCTGGTCTTTATTGAACAAATCAGAGCGTAAAAGTAAACCAGACTCAGCATCTATCCAAAGATTCACACCATAACGATAGGCGTCCTTTGGCATGAATTTCAGTTGATTTGTCCAACGATTTGCGATTCTTTCTCGTCCGACTATGGTAATCAAGTAGTATTTTTGTATTTCCGGGACCAATGCCGCATCAATTTTGGGCATTCGGAACAATTGATCGTCCCGAAATTTGAAAAATCCTTCTTTTCGATCTGGAAAATAGCACCACACACCTTTACTATTCCGCACGATTTCCGAACTATCGCCGTTTAGCGAGTGAATTCGTTCTTGAAATCCACTGGAACTGACAAGACGATAAACGCGCATAGTCTCCGGTTCCATCCCATTCGAATAAATAAACGTACCCTTGTAACTGACCAACTCCGCAGCCTGTGCTGATTTTGACAATAGTGCCGAAATCGTATCCGCACCATGTGCTTGTACTGGCAGAACGCAGAACAAAACTGAAAGCGGCACCAATATTACTTTTCGCGAGATTATTGAAGCGAACACTTGGAAGAAATTCAGCTTGAACAAGACTGCATCCTATCGAGGCTAGTTGTCGTAAGAAACCATCCTGGCATAGTTAGACAGTCCATTGATTGAATATAAACCGGTGAAGTCATTGTGTGCCAACAACGTTTCATTTAGGTAATTCGCATTCACAGTTTCATGGGTATCCTGATTCGAATGAGCTTGCCATACAAGTGCATCATTCCCCACGTAAAACGATTCAGCGTAGGACTTCTGAGGGTCTGATAGTTGTGTATCAAATATCGAGTTTGATATGAATCCGAACACAGCCGCTGCGCTTAATGCCGCAGCCAATCCAAAACCATTTACCCAATTACCCCATCGCTCACGCAAATCGTGTACCAATCCAACCTTTACTTTTCGTTGGCGTATAAAGGCGAACATAGGTGGTGCATCCGTGTCTGCCCCCACTTCCGAAACTCCATACACGGATTCAAAGTAAGCTGTTGTACATTCACCGCGAATCGCACTGCGAATGAGATGGTACCGCTGCCATCGTTCTTGTAGCAACGGGTCTTCACACAATTCTTCTATGAGTTCAGGTAAACAATTTTCGTCGATGACTTCATCGACAAGTGCTGATATTTTTTCAGACATCAAATAACCTCTTACTCACGACCGCTTAGATTCCATTGCTCCAGTTCTTCGTTGATGCGTTCTCTTGCTCGGTGAAGTTGTGTTTTTACCGTTCCGAGTTTCGTATGAGTTCGCACAGAAATTTCCTCATAACTGAGGCCTTCAATTTCTCGTAGAATGATGCTCTCTCTCAATTTTGGCGGTAAATTGTCGATGATCTGCTTGACTTTCTGTAAATACTCATTGGCGATACCCTCATCCTCTGGTGTATCTTCATCAACAGCCAGATCATCGATTGTCAGCTGACTGTCCTCTCCATCCTGTGTGTTTGTATCTAGCTGCTGCAACTTACTGATGGTATAAATATTTCCCGAGCGCGAGTTTTTTACTGCCTGGTTAATTACGGTGTTACGTACGATCGTAAAAAGCCATGAAGAAAATTTGCTGTCACCGCGAAAATTCTTTAATCCTTTCGAAGCGTTTAACCACACCTCTTGAACAATGTCACTCACTTCAGATGAATCGATGTACATCTCACGACATTTTCTGGCAACCCATCTTGAAACCATTCCCTGGTGCTTAGTAAACAGCAGGTTAAATGCAACTTCATCTCCTGTCTTTGCTCGCTTTAGCAGTTCGACCTCAGACAGACTTTCACTACTTTTCATGGAAGTTGCATTGCTAGAGTGTGACAGATATTGGGTTCGAATGTTCTATCCAACTGAATCATAAAAGATTCTTATTCTTCGAAAGGAATGCCGTCGCAAATTAAATGGACTAACATTATTGACTCAATGTCATCAAGAGCTCGCAAGCTCCAATTCCATTAAGCCTCTTTGCGAATTAAGTGCAGAGTAAAACTAATTATAGGTTTTCAAACCTGCGGCCTTTAGCGCAAAGGAACTAGGTAGTTCTGATTCACTGCTTTTGCAATGACTTCTTACAAAATTTTCCGTATCGATACTTTCGAATCTAACAACTCAGCAGAATTAGACAAGTGCAAAAGCGTACAGACCTGATCGTGGTTGGCAGTGGTCTTGCCGGATTGGCATTTGCGTTGAAGTCAGCCAACGCAGGATACAAGATAGCAATCATTACCAAGGAAGCTCTTGCGGAAAATTCCAGCTATTACGCGCAAGGCGGTATTGCGGCAGTATCCAGCTTGGAAGACTCCTACGAATCGCATGTTCAGGATACATTGAACGCCGGAGGTGGTCTATGTAAACACGATGTTGTGGAATTTGTAGTCAAGCAAGGACCTAGTTCAATTGAGTGGCTGGTTCAGAATGGCGTTTCATTCAGTTTAAGGGAACGAGAAGGCAATCGACTGAATGAATTTCACCTGACAAAAGAGGGTGGTCATACCAAACGCCGCGTAGTTCATGCTGCCGACGCGACCGGAATGAAAGTTGAAAGCACGCTGGTCTCGAACATACTGAATCACAAGAACATACAAGTTTATGAAAACTGCATCGCAATCGAACTGATTACCCAGTCAAAATTGGAACCTTCGGCGACAGACTGCTGCTTGGGAGTGTATGTGCTGAATATTAGAGAAGAACATGTCTTTACTTTCGTTTCGGACGCCGTCATTCTGGCAACGGGAGGTGCATCAAAATCGTATGTCTACACCAGTAATCCTGATACATCAACTGGTGACGGTATTGCAATGGCATGGCGTGCAGGCTGCAAAGTTGCAAATATGGAGTTTGTTCAGTTTCACCCGACTTGTCTTTTTCACCCTCACGCAAAGTCATTTCTGATATCTGAAACCCTCCGGGGTGAAGGCGGTAAATTGATCTTGCCCGATGGTTCAGCGTTTATGCACAAATACGACCCTCGCGAAGAGCTGGCACCACGTGATATTGTCGCTCGTGCAATTGACCATGAAATGAAAGCCGGTGGCTTCGACTGTATTTATCTCGACGTCAGCATGAAATCGAAAGAATTCTTGTATAGGCATTTCCCTAATATCTATCAGAAGTGCCTGAACTTCGGTATCAATATTGCTGAACAACCCATTCCTGTGGTACCTGCTGCCCACTATACCTGTGGCGGAGTTGAAGTTGACTTGAATGGGAGGACAAATTTACCTGGTCTCTATTGCATTGGAGAAACGGCGAACACAGGTCTGCACGGCGCTAACCGACTCGCAAGCAATTCTCTGCTAGAGTGCATTGTTTTCGCTGACGTAGCTTCGAAGCATATTATGGAAAATCCAGTACGGTCATCGATTCGTGCCGAGTCGATTCCGCTTTGGGATGAAAGTCAGGTCTCAGACCCAAATGAACTAATCGTAGTAGCCCATAACTGGGAAGAACTTAGGCGATTCATGTGGAACTACGTCGGAATCGTTCGGACCACCAAAAGACTTCAGCGAGCGCTGCGTAGAGTTCTGATGCTAGGCGAAGAAGTTCACGAGTTCTACAGTCAGTTTCGGGTCAACCGCGATCTTATTGAACTCAGAAATCTAATTCAAGTTGCGGAAATCATTGTTCGGTCAGCACTGGCCAGAAAGGAAAGTCGGGGGTTGCACTTTGTACTTGACTACCCTGAAACTGCTGATGAAGCAATCAGCACCGTACTTGTCAAATCTTCAGAAGTTTCGAATGCTTGAAATGAGAATCTAGAGCTAGATCAGTCCCCATAACCAGGGCACCACATCTTACTGTCGACCAACTCTTCAATTGAGCAATCTAAGTCACACCCTGTTAGGTCCTGCTCAACAGCAATTTTGGCAACCGCAATCGCGACTTTTCTACTGAGTTTCCGAATACCATCCAGTGGCGGTAAGATTGAACTACCAGGTTCCTCAACACCCTCTTTCGCGTGTCCGATGACGTTGGCAACAACATTCAGCATTTCATCGGTAACTTTTTTCGCTTTTATCGCACTTAAGCCTAGCCCAATACCTGGAAATGCGTAAGCGTTATTGCATTGAGCAATTTCATAATTGACCCCGTTTAGTGACACCTGGTCAAACGGACTGCCTGTTGCAACGATTGCCTGCCCGTTCGTCCATCTCAGAATATCTCCCGGTAAAGCTTCGGTTTTTGAAGTAGGGTTAGACAATGGGAAAATACACGGTCTGCTGCAAGCTTTGGTCATTTCTCGAACAATTTCCTCGGAAAAATAACCTGACTGTCCAGAAACCCCTATAAGAACATCGGGGTGAACATTTCTGACAACGTCCAGCAGTTGAAAATCACCCTTCCAGTCAGCCAAATGATCATTCGGCTGAGCAAATGGAATTTGCTGTGGTCGAAGGTTAGGAGAATCGCTTCGAATCAGACCCTTACTGTTTAACATATAAATTCTGCGCCGAGCCGATTCCTCTTCCACTCCCTTTCTCATCATGTCGAGAACAATCCCATGTGCGATTCCCGTACCAGCAGCCCCGGCTCCGGCAATTACGATCTTTGAATCAGTTAGAGACTGTCCAGTTACACGACTCGCAGCAATTAGAGAACCGACAGTAATTGCGGCTGTTCCTTGTATGTCGTCATTGAAGCAACATAAGCGATCAACATATTTATCCAATAGACGTAGTGAATTTGATGCTCCAAAGTCTTCAAATTGAACCACTGCATGCGGCCACTTCTTGTGAATTGAACTAAGCACAATCTCAACAAAATCATCATATTCCTGGCCGTGAATTCGAGCATGCTTCCAACCCACATAGAAATTACTTTCCAGAAGTTTGTTATTATTGGTTCCAACATCCAAAACGACAGGCAAGGTAACCTTTGGGTCAATGCCACCCAAGGCAGAATAGAGGCTCAACTTACCAATCGGTATTCCCATGCCTCCGACACCCTGGTCCCCAATGCCCAATATTGCCTCGCCATCTGTGATCACAATGACTTCAACATCATCGTTCGCCACATTTTCGAGAATTTCATCCATGAATTCTCTTTCCGGATAGTTAAGAAAAAGGCCAAATGGTTTTCTGTAAATTTCCGAAAACAATTCGCAGGCATTACCAACCGTCGGCGTATAAATTACTGGCAGCATACTGGCAGCGTGCTGTATGATCAGTTCATAGAAAAGTGTTTCATTGATCGTCTGTAACTGTCGCAGAAAGATATGCTTTTCGAGATCGGAGTTCTTGGCTGCATAGGCTTTATAGGCTCGACTAACTTGTGCGGATAACTCTTCCTGACTGTAAGGGACCATTCCCAGTAAACCGCCTTCTACTCTTTCTTTTCGTGTGAATGCGGTACCTTTATTCAGCTCAGGCAACTCAAGCCACAGTCTCCCACCTTTTAATTCTTTAGGAACATTCGCCATGACTTTGCCTTTCAGGTAGTATTTAGTATTGCTTTAATAATACTATTGAATCTATTGTTATAACAAGGTAACTCATGATTCAGAAGCCAACTATTGAGATCATCGTGATCCTGTTCGACAAACTCTTTAAACAATTCAATTTCTTCTTGTGAAAGCGAATCGTAATGTTCATCAATGTAACGATAGAGCAGTAGTTCAAGTTCGCGCGTGCCTCTTCTGCAACGCCAGAGGAGTCGATTTTTCTGAATGTCTTTATCGACTATCGAGTCTGTCACGAACGTGTCGCGATCAACTTTTTGATTTCAGCGATCGCTTTGCCCGGATTTAAGTGTTTAGGACAGGTATTGGTACAGTTCATAATCGTATGGCAACGATACAGTCTGAACGGGTCTTCCAATTCATCAAGCCGTTCACCGACAGCTTCATCTCGACTATCAGCTATCCAACGATAGGCCTGCAGAAGAACTGCGGGTCCAAGGTAACGATCACTATTCCACCAATAACTTGGACAACTGGTTGAACAGCAAGCGCACAGAATGCATTCATAGAGGCCGTCAAGTTTTTCGCGTTCTTCGACTGATTGAAGGTTTTCCCGTCCGGCTGAGGGTGGTGAGCGTTTCTGAATCCAGGGCTTGATGGATGCATATTGCGCATAAAAATGCGTCATATCAGGTACCAAATCCTTAAGCACTGGCAAATGCGGCAGTGGGTAAATCTTAACAGTGGATCTGATCTCCTCAATGGGCTTGATGCAGGCAAGCGTATTGGTACCATCAATGTTCATCGCGCAGGAACCGCAGATCCCCTCTCGGCATGATCTTCGAAATGTTAGCGTTGAATCGACTTCATTCTTGATCTTGATCAACGCATCCAACACCATACGTCCGCAATTATCTAAATCCACTTCGTAGGTATCCATGGTGGGATTGGCATCTCCATCTGGATTCCAACGATAGATCTTGAATTTCTTGAGTCGATTAGACTTCTTTTCAACCGAATAGGTACGGCCTCGACCGACAACTGAATTTTTTGGAAGAGATAATTTTGCCATAGCTGCTTACTACTCGGCTAATACACTCGCGCCTTTGGAGCGACAAGCTGAACATCTTCTGTCAATGTATACAGGTGAACGGGACGATAGTCCAGTGAAACTTCACCTGATTCGCTTAACCAGGAAAGGGTGTGTTTCATCCAATGTTCATCATCCCTGTCGGGATAGTCTTCTCTTGCATGTGCACCGCGACTTTCCGTGCGATTGGCAGCTGAATAAATTGTAACCAGTGCCTGTCGAAGTAAATTATCCAGTTCAAGCGTTTCTACCAAGTCAGTATTCCAGATCATTGAACGGTCTGAAACTGCAACGTCTTTCAGCTTTTCCCAAACACCGAATACTTTTTCCTTACCTTCATCCAGCAACTCCTGCGTACGAAACACCGCGCAGTGACGCTGCATGATTTTCTGCATCTCGAGTCGAATTTCTGCCGTGCGAATTGAACCTTCGCTGTATCGCATGTGATCAAATCGTTCGACTGCAGGTGATTCAATATTCCTTGGAAGAGACCGGCGCCGTTCATCTTTCTTAAGTAAATCTTTAGCGCGTAGAGCGGCAGCTCTACCAAAAACAACCAGATCAAGAAGTGAATTTGATCCAAGTCGATTGGCTCCATGAACAGAGACACAACCTGTTTCACCGATTGCCATCAAACCTGGAATCACATAATCGTAGTCACCACTTTTTTTGTTTACAACTTCAGCCTTAAAGTTTGTCGGTATTCCGCCCATGTTGTAGTGTACAGTCGGAATCACGGGAATTGGTTCCCGGGTAGAATCGACACCGGCAAAAATTTTGGAGGTTTCTGTAATCCCGGGAAGCCGTTCTTTGATCACGTCTGGTCCCAAATGTTCAAGATGCAGATGAATGTGATCAGCCTCTGAACCGACACCACGCCCGGCATTTATTTCCATCGTCATGGAACGACTCACAACGTCCCTTGATGCCAGATCTTTGGCATTGGGAGCATAGCGTTCCATAAATCGTTCGCCATCCGAGTTTGTCAGATAGCCACCTTCGCCTCTTGCACCTTCAGTAATCAGACATCCGGATCCATAAATTCCAGTTGGATGAAACTGTACAAATTCCATATCCTGCAAAGGCAATCCAGCACGCAAAATCATCGCATTACCATCACCAGTACAAGTATGTGCCGATGTGCATGAAAAGTAGGCGCGTCCGTAACCACCCGTGGCAAGAATAACAATCTTTGCCTGAAATCGATGCAGCGTGCCATGTTCAAGATTCCAGGCCAATACACCACGGCACTCGTCATTATCCATTAACAGATCAAGCGCAAAGTATTCAAGGTAAAACTCGGCACGATGCTTGAGAGCCTGTTGATATAGGGTGTGAAGCATTGCGTGTCCGGTGCGGTCGGCTGCTGCGCAAGTTCGCATCGCCTGGCCTTCGCCGTAGTGAGTTGTCATACCACCAAACGCGCGCTGATAAATGCGCCCATCCTCAGTTCGAGAAAAAGGTACACCGTAATGCTCCAATTCGACAACTGCATCTGGCGCTTCCCGACACATATACTCGATCGCGTCCTGATCGCCCAACCAGTCCGACCCTTTGACAGTGTCGTACATGTGCCAGCGCCAATCATCTTCGCTCATATTTCCGAGCGCTGCACTGATGCCACCCTGCGCGGCAACTGTGTGGCTGCGGGTCGGAAAAACCTTAGTTATGCATGCGGTGGAAAGGTTTTCAAAAGCACAGCCAAATGTTGCTCTAAGACCTGCGCCACCAGCACCGACGACGACGACATCGTAACTGTGATCAATGATCTTATAAGCACTGATACTCACTCGACGATCACCCCAGCGACGCTTGCAAGATTGAGATGGTACTCAAAATAACCAGAATGGCTGAAAAGGCTTTTACTGCCAATATGGAAAAAATCTTGAGACCCTCGTGGCGAACGTAATCTTCCAGTACAACCTGTATGCCCAATTGTGTGTGGTAGAAAAGCGAAACGATAAAGGCAATTAACATGGTTGAAGTAATTGGAGATGCAAACCATGTGTAAATCTCCTCCATGCAAGGACCGCTCAGTCTGGCGAGCGAATAAGTGAACCATAAAGTCAACGGAATCAAAGCAAGGGCTGTGAGACGCTGCCACCACCAATGGGCAGATCCTTCCTTGGCGGATCCGTGACCCAGAACTTTCGCGAGTGGAGAACGGTAATTCATGCGAACCTTATCCGCAGGCTGTGTATCCAACAGTCCAAACAATGACTGTCAATGTCAAAGAGCCAATAATGACACCCCATCCGCTTCGATAGACCTGTTCCAGTTCAAGTCCGCGCCCGACATCCCAAAACAGATGCCGAACTCCATTACAGAGATGAAAAAATAGCGCCAGCGTCCAGAGAAATAGAATTAACCTGCCCCAAAAGCCTGACAACCACTGAATTGACGCCTCAAAAAACTCCCTGTCATAGGCGATTGCAAAGAGTTCTATTGTCAGTACAATCGCACTGAGTCCCAAGCCAACTCCGGTAATTCTGTGCATAATCGACAGCACAGAAGTGAGTTGTGGCCGATAAATCTGAATATGGGGTGAAACCGGGCGTTTCGCGGAATCCATAAGGTCTACTGGGGGAAAGTGAAAATGCAGGATCTCACATAGGATGATCAGAAGTCAATGCATCGACCATTTTTTTCCCAATCACCGTAGCGGGTCGGGTCAACAGTCTTAGATTCAAGCTGTTCGGTACTCTGTTCAGAATGATCTTTAGGAGACAGTGTCTCATTCCTTTTGACTTGAACCTCTGTTTTGTCAGTAAATGGTACTGTTTCAGGCAAAATATGTCCCCCTTTCTTCATTAATATTTTATTTTATCTGGGTTCAATAACTGCAATGGTTGCACTAGTTGGATGAATTTTCGTTTTTGGAATTTGATGATTGGCTGAATCATATATTTTGCACGAGTTTGCAATCCTTCGCCCCGGTGTTGGATTCATAATCTGTGTGAGACTAACCGGCGTTGGAGCAGTAAGCGATAACCCTCTACTTAATCCCTCATTGAATTGATTCCAACAAAGAAATTACCTCAATCCTAAACATGGATATTGTATGGGTACTGGTGATTTGCCATAATCACCCCAATATTATTCGAAGGTTCTCAGACAATACTCTACCAGTGTAAATTAAACGATGAACAGTGAATTGAAATCAAATAACTTCAATCTCTTTGCGCTCAGTGAGATAAGCGTCATTGAAGTTTCGGGAGATGATTCAGCATCCTTCTTTCAGCGACTGCTGACTTCAGACATTTCGGAAGTATCACCGAATCAATCGCAATATTCTGCGATTCTAAATCCCAAGGGGCGTGTCATCGCAAATTTTCTGCTGACTATGCGAAATAACCGGTTCTATATCGTCGTTGCCAAAGAACTGGTTGACTCTTTAGTCAAACGTTTGAGACTCTACATACTTCGCTCCAAGGTCAATATAGATGTGGAGCCTAGTCTTGGATTTTTCGGTTGCCGTCAGCTTCCAGAAATCAATGAATCAGAACTGCCGAATTCAGCGCTGGAAACACAAACGATTGATGAGTTTACTGTAGTAAAGATGCCTGGTGTTGATATGCGATTTGGAGTACTCGCCGATTCATCTCACACTGAAGTCGTTGACCGGCCGCCTGATAGTGATTATTGGCAGTTGCAGGATATCAATGCGGGTATTCCATGGCTCAATCAGCACACCAGTGAACATTTGATAGCACAAGCAATCAATCTTGATCTGATCGGTGGTGTCAGTTGGACGAAGGGCTGCTACCCGGGACAGGAAATAGTCGCGAGACTGCATTATCGAGGTGGGATTAATCGGAGAATGGTCGGTGCGCTCAGTAGCGCAGAATCGAAACCCGTCCCAGGCACTGACATATCCTGCCCAGACCTCCCCGGCAATCAGACTGGAACTGTGGTCAATTCTGTCGTTGATACTGACTACAACCAGGCCAGCATGCTGATTTCCATACCAATTAAATTTATCGGTCAGGAAAATCTGCTACTTTCAGATACTCATCCGCTGGAGCTTAAAATTGAGCACCTGCCCTATTCAATTCCAGAGTTGGAAAAGGCAAGCTCTAGTGGAAAGCAAGCAGAATGAATGATTCCCAGCAGGTCAACGCAATTTGACAAAGACATCGAAAAAGATTGACTGATTGAGTTTCTGAGTGATTATTGGCAGGGTGGGCTGTAGAAAATCTTACCGATTCATTCGAGCGTATGTATCGCAATCCCGCCATGAGAATTTTGTTGGGTTGCGCACCATTTCCCGTAAAGCATCAGCGTCCTGATAAGGATGCGAAAATTCGGATGTGACCACGCTGTCTACCCAACCACTCAGTCCGCCCATAGCAAGCGAATAATAATCGAGCGGTGAATTTGGTATATGTCGTATGGAAAAGAAATCCACCCGATCGATATCCACTCCGACTCTTTCGAGAATGAAATATGTGGTGCAGTCTGCGCGTTTTTCCATGACCGTGACTGAATCGCCGTTAAATCCGTCGTTCCAAATCCAGTGTGACAGCTCGTGAGCGAGAACAGCAAACCGTTCACTTTCGTTGAGCTCCCACATGAGACTCGCATCCACCACTATTCTTGCGGGAGCATGTTCTGTTGGCCATATATAAAACGCATTTGGGCCGTTGATAGAAGCGGTTGAATTGTTGTATTGGAATACTGGTGGCGTTCCATATCGAGAATCACCAATTTCCCAGAGCATAATCATCGCGTGGGATTTGGTTGTCTCGTAATGTGATTCAATCTGACCCCCATGCGTAACGGTAGAAACTCCAATAATCGTAAACGCAATAACCCCTGAAAAGAATTGGCAGTATGCCCTACGGAAACTTTTACGCATTCTCGGTAACCTTCTCCGTCTTGTGTTTCAGCAGGTATACGATCAGAATAGAGATTTACTCCGAGTTGCTGATGACCGGTCTCGAATACTCTACAGCGTCATCGGTTTCTACCACGCGGTAGAACACCTCGCCTTCTTTAACATAGCCAAGTTCCACTCTCGCCCTCTCTTCCATGGACTCCTCGGCATTTTTAAGGTCCAAAATTTCAGCAACTAATTTCTGATTTCTTTTTCTTAAACTTTCGATGTGAGCATCTTCGGCTGCAATCAACGCTTCAGTTTCCTTCAGCGTGTTCACTGAATTCTTCCCAAACCAGAATGTGTACTGCAGTCCAGCAGCGACGAAGAGCAAAGCTCCAATGATCAGCACTCGTTTGTTTAACTTGAACACGACACCAGGATGTCACCCGGAGATGCCAGCATAAACTGCCTGATCTCCAAGTTGAGATTCTATTTTCAAAAGCCGATTATATTTTGCAGTACGGTCGGACCTGCAAGGTGCCCCTGATTTTATTTGTCCAGCTGCTGTCGCAACGGACAGGTCAGCGATGATGCTATCCTCAGTCTCTCCAGAGCGATGAGAAATCATCACTCCATACTTAGCCTTTTGCGCAACAGAAATCGTCTGCAGCGTTTCTGTAACCGTGCCAATCTGATTGAGCTTGACAAGGATTGCATTGGCTACAGACTGATCAATGCCTGATTGAAGCGTATTCGCATCCGTAACAAATAAATCATCACCAACCAGTTGAACCCGATCACCAATCAGTTTGGTTAACTCCGCCCAACCCTGCCAATCCTCTTCTGCCATGCCATCTTCGATCGACACAATCGGAAACCGTTTGGTCCATTCTGCCAGACGATCAGCTAAACCGGAACTGCTGAAATATTGTTCTTCTGAACCGAAATAATAACCATCATCAGAGACCAGTTCCGAACTTGCAACATCAAGTGCGATCGCGACCTCAGTCTGTGGGTCGTAGCCTGCTTTTCCCACTGCTTCCATCACAAAGCTCAATGCATGTTCATTCGAATCGAGGTTCGGTGCAAACCCACCCTCATCACCGACTGCGGTGCTGTACCCTTGTGAATCCAATAGTTTCCGTAATGTGTGATAGACTTCAACTCCCACTTGCAGAGCCTCTCGAAAACTTTCGGCACATTGTGGCACTACCATAAACTCCTGAACATCGATGTTGTTGTTGGCATGAGCACCACCATTCAGGATGTTGAAATACGGAACTGGTAAGGTCACGGCCTCATCACCGCCTAGTTGTCGATACAAAGGAACTTGCAGTGAATTAGATGCAGCACGGGCAACTGCCATCGAGACTGCTAGAATTGCGTTAGCACCAAGTCTCGATTTCTTATCGGTTCCATCAAGTTCGATCATTGAATGATCAATAGCGGCCTGATCAAATGGTGACATTCCACATAATCGTTGGGCAATTTCTGTATTGACGTTTTCCACTGCGGACAATACGCCTTTTCCCAGGTAACGTTTGGGTATCTTATCGCGTAGTTCTAAAGCTTCCCTGATACCAGTTGATGCTCCCGAAGGTACCGCAGCGGACCCAATTGTTCCGTCGGTCAAATTAACTTCAGCTTCCACGGTAGGATTACCGCGTGAATCCAGAATTTCATACCCGCAAACACGTGAAATTGTTGGTGAAGTCACTAGCGCCACTTCCCAACTTGACTAAATTTCAGAAATCGTATTCTTGACAACATAGTCAATCGCTTTCAAGTCTCCAAGTAGCTGTTCCAATTGTGCCAGAGGCCATGCGTTCGGGCCGTCGCTAGGCGCTGATTCCGGATCGGGATGTGTTTCCATAAAGATGCCCGCAACTCCGCAACCTAGTGCGGCACGCGCCAATGTCGGAACAAATTCTCGCTGTCCGCCAGATTTACCATTGCTACCACCAGGCAACTGCACTGAATGCGTCGCATCGAAAACGACCGGACACCTAGTTTTGCGTAGAATCTGAAGTGACCGCATGTCGACCACCAGGTTGTTGTACCCGTAACTTGAACCTCGTTCACAAACTAAAATTCGATCACCACCCCCTGCACTCACAGCCTTGTCGACAACATGAACCATTTCCTGCGGTGAAAGAAATTGTGCTTTTTTGATGTTGACCAGTTTTCCGGTTTTCGCAGCCGCTGTGATGAGATCAGTTTGACGGCACAAAAATGCCGGAGTCTGAATGACATCAACATAATCTGAGGCAGTCGATGCTTCTTCCGGCGAATGAACATCCGTCAAAACTTGAACACCAATTTCCTGACGGACTTTTGACAGTATCTGAAGTCCCTGATGAATACCAGGACCCCGAAATGAATCGATAGACGTGCGATTTGCCTTGTCATATGAGGACTTGTAGACAAATGGTATGTCTAATTCACGGCAGATGTTTCTGATTTCACCTGCTGTGTCAAGTGCGAAGCCTTCGGACTCGATAACACATGGACCGGCAAACAAAAAAAACGGTCGGTCGTTGCCGACTGAAACATTGTCAATGATCAAACGATTGCAGCCCGTTTAGGCATCGGTATGGACGACTTCTTACTTTCCAGTATGGATTCAACGAAATGTGTGAATAATGGATGTCCTTTGCGCGGAGTTGAAGTGAATTCTGGATGAAACTGGCATCCAACAAACCAATTGTGCGATGGCAATTCGACCACTTCGACCAAGTCATCCACTGAAACGCCTGAAAACTTCATGCCGGCATCTTTAAATTGCTTTCGATAACTGTTATTGAACTCGTAGCGGTGTCGGTGCCGCTCCTTGATTTTGTCTTCCCCATAAATCGAACGTGCGAGTGAGTTACTCGCAAGCTTGGCTTCCTGCGCTCCAAGCCTCAAAGTGCCACCGAGTCCTTCATTTTCACCTCGCGTTTCCACCTCGCCGGAAAGCGTCTGCCATTCAGTTACCAGTGCAATAACCGGGTGGGGTGTGTCGGGGTCAAATTCAGTACTATTGGCGTTTTCTAAATTAAGGACATTACGAGCAAACTCAATGGCGGCAATTTGCATGCCTAGACAGATTCCCAGATATGGAACATTGTTCACCCTAGCATATTCGACAGCGGCAATTTTGCCATCGGTACCTCTTTGTCCAAAACCACCTGGAACAACGATCCCATCGGCTTGATCTAGGATTCCAACGCCCTCTTCTTCAACTGATTCTGCATCGATATATTTTATTTCAATGCGAGTACGCGTTCTCATGCCGGCATGTCTGAATGCTTCAGCCAAAGATTTATAGCAATCGGCAATCTCCATATACTTGCCAACAAAAGCAATTTCTAGTGAATCGGTTAAATTACTGCTTCGATCAACAACATCATGCCATTCTGATAGATCAATAGAGTCAGCCGTCAGGTTCAGTTTTTCAACAATTAGGCTGTCAACACCCTGTTCGTGAAAGAGTTCTGGAATTGAATAAATATTGTCCACAGTGAGCGCCGATATCACTGAATTTTCTGAAACATTGGTAAACAGTGCAATTTTTTGACGCTCCACATCAGGAATTTCAATTTCAGTGCGGCATAACAAAATGTCAGGTTGAATACCGATGCTGCGCAACTCCTTCACTGAATGCTGAGTCGGTTTGGTTTTAATTTCCCCTGCATAATCAAGTTTCGGCAGCAAAGTCAGGTGCACAAAAAGCGTGTTTTCTGTACCTAGTTCAATGCGCATCTGACGTATGGTTTCAAGGAACGGGAGTGACTCAATATCACCAACCGTACCACCAATCTCTACAAATACAACTTCGTGGTCACCAGCGCCTTCAGAAATACACGTCTTGATTTCATCGACAATGTGTGGAATCACCTGTACAGTTTTTCCCAGGTAGTCACCCTGTCTCTCCCGGCGAATGACGCGTTCGTATACCCTGCCAGTCGTAAAGTTGTTCGCCTGACGCATGGGAACATTAACAAACCTTTCGTAGTGGCCCAGATCTAGGTCTGTTTCTGCGCCATCGTAAGTGACAAACACTTCGCCATGCTGAAACGGGCTCATCGTACCCGGGTCGACATTAATGTACGGGTCGAGTTTGATTAGGGTGACTGATACGTTGCGAGCTTCGAGTAAAGCGGCGAGTGATGCAGATGCGATGCCCTTTCCAAGTGAAGACACCACTCCTCCGGTTACAAATACAAACTTAGGCACTTGTTACTTTGCGCTCAGTCAGAATTCTCAGAGACATGTGTTAAAAGAAGCGAAAGAGGAACTTTGCTTCGGACGGAATAATAGGTTACCAGAAAACGCATCAAATTGCCAGACAAATTTCAAACTATTTACGATTTTTTTTGATGTAAATTCTGGTGTGTCTCAAATTCTGTCAATTGAAATTGAAATTCCAGGCTCATTATCAACAGCCTTGAATCGACCAGATATGAGCCATGGCACGACTGCAGCCAGTTCATCCTGACAATAGATCAATGGCAATTGGTTTCGTTCCCATGGTGGAATTAAGTGCTGTTGAAACAACTTCTTAAGTGAGCTTGAATGCGCGCGGTCAGGAAGCCTGATGCGCTCGGCTCCTGTTCGAAATCGGACAGTCACACCACCCGCCAACTTCTCTGCACTCAAGCCTGATTTTTTGACCAGTCTGGGCACCAACTTTAGGCCAGCCTGTTCCAGGATCAATGGTTCGTTCAAATCCCACTCTACTGGATCAAGTCGACAGGTGTCTTTTTGCCTACGTGCAAGATAAAGAACGTTCTGATAACGATAGATACATTGGTTCGACCATGTTAGTTCAGCAAAGTCTTTATCGAGAATCAATGCTGTATTGATAAACTCATCCAGTGCATTTCGTCCCGGTTCGCTTTGTAAGTTCTGCCGCGCCCAGTATCGGAGTAGATTTACCTGTCGAGGTCGATCTAATTTTGGCAATTGACGCACATTCAACTGACTTCCAATACTTAAATAGCCCGTCCCTTCCGTACGACAGGCTTCTATATCCAGTTTTGCTAGTGCGTCAAGTAAGTGACGGGAATGTGTGAGTTGCTCAGTTGCTTTATGGATTTGTTGGACTGCTGCGGGCCACCTTTCGCTTAACGATGAAAGCACGACGTGACGCAGATAATTACGATCGTAGTCGACATCCAGATTGCTCGGATCATCGATATAAGTCAAATTGTGAATGCTGGCATATTGGGTGATTTGCTGTCTGGAGTGAGCCAATAACGGTCTTAATAGCCATCCTGAAGCAAAGCGAGTATAAGGTTGAATTGCACCCAGTCCTCGTGCTCCGGCTCCTCGCATCAAATTGAGCAAGAATGTCTCCGCCTGATCATCCTGATGATGAGCTGTCAATAAAAGTTCGTTTTCTCCCAATTGCTGTTTAAACCACGCATATCTGCCAGCGCGTGCATCAGACTCACTCATGCGTTTACGAAATTTTCCAAGATCAAGTCGGGTTGAACGAAACTCAATGCCAAGACTTTCGCAGTAGTTTGCACAGTGAATGGACCATTCATCCGCGTGAAGGTCTACACCATGATTGGCGTGTAATGCGACCAGCTGGAGATTAATGGTATCTCTCAGTCGACTCAGAAGGTGTAGAAGTACAGTGGAGTCGGCACCCCCGCTATATGCAACATATACAGTCGAATTGCCATCGACTTCTGAAACGTTTCTTAGTTCAAGAAGTACTTGCTGTGGATCTAGATTCAACGCAATGGTATCAATTGACTGGCAAGAATTCTCCGTAGGATCTGAGTCTCGTATCACGCAAAGCCAATAGTTCATCAATGGATCGGTAGGACAAATTCTCAAGGCTGGTTTCTAACTGGTTCTTGATTCTGTCTGCCATTTCTTGAACATTCTGGTGAGCCCCGCCCAGCGGTTCTTTGACAATCACATCGATCAAGCCGTGCTTGGCAAGTGCTTGGGACGTGAGACCCAACACTTCGGCTGCATCCGCAGCTTTACTGGAATCTTTCCAGAGAATCGAAGCACAGCCTTCTGGAGAAATCACTGAATAAACGGCATATTCCAGCATAATGACCTCGTCAGCAATACCAATCGCTAGTGCCCCACCAGAGCCTCCCTCTCCAATAACAGTGGCGATAACCGGACATTTTGCCCGTATCAGCGATAACATGCTTGATGCAATCGCTTGGCTCTGTCCTCGAGATTCAGCATCAAAACCCGGATGAGCACCAGGGGTGTCAATAAAGGTAAAGATTGGTAGTGAAAACTGCTCAGCAAGTTTGACAATTCTTTGGGCCTTCCGGTATCCTTCAGGTCTCGGCATACCGAAATTTCTTGTGAGTTTTGAATTGGTATCACGTCCCTTTTGGTGCCCGATTACTGCAACTCCCTGTCCATTAAAACGAGCCAGGCCAGACACAATTGCACGATCATCTGCAAATGCCCGATCGCCATGTAGCTCATGAAAATCTGTAAATATTCGTCCGATGTAATCAAGCGTGTACGGTCTCATCGGATGTCTGGCAAGCTGGGTGATCTGCCAAGGGGTCAAAGATGAAAAAATCGACTGTTCCAGACTGTCTCTACGTTTTTCAAGTCGTTCGATCTGTTCAGTGAAGTCCACATCGTTTTCACTGTCAAATCGACGAAGCTCTTCGATCTTTTCTTTAATCTCTTCAACCGGACGTTCGAAATCAAGAAATTTTGACATGTTCGTCTGGGCCACTCAAACCTATCGTTCAAACATCAAGGTCTTCAAGAAGGGAGGTGAACTTTTGAGTAGTCCACCCAAACTGCTTCATCGCCAAGTACTTCGCGCAGGCTGAAAACTAGGTCATCAGTGATTGTGACACACCAGCTTTCGTTCAGCAGAAAATCTATTTTCAAGCCATCCTCAGAAGTATACTCCGCAGACACTTTGTGTTGGTGTTCGCCTGATTGTGCCGTCATTAGTCTTTTCGCTTCTATGATCACCTCTGCTTTCACTTCGCCGTGTTTTAGTTTCAGTTTCATTTCCGCCGCTTTACTTCGACGAATGTCTTCGATGGTATAAACTTGAACACCTTCCAATCTCGATTGTGATTCATTTCTAGAATTATCGAGAGAACCTCTAACGATAACAATCTGATTAACCTTTATGAATTCACGAAACTTGTGAAAAACATCTGAATAGAGTGCGACAGACAGTCGTCCAGAAGCGTCTTCAATTTCAAAGAATGCCGACATCTCGCCGCGTCGTTCAACCACGGTGCGATTACAAATGCTACCAGCAGCAAGTATTTGACCCTGTGCCGTCTTTTCAATTTGATCTATACGCTTTATTTTGCCCAGAGTTTTTAGTTCATCGGCATAGAGTTCCATTGGATGACCACTCAGGTACATACCGAGAATTTCATACTCTTTGGCAAGGAGTTGAGCTTTGGACCATACTTTGTTATTGCCTTGCGAAACTACTACGTCCTCTGCACTACTGTCGTCAAACATATTTCGCTGTCCATGTCTTGCATCTTCATTTTGACGCTGGACGACTCCATGAACATACTCAATCTTGTTTAGCAGGTCGCCTCGATCTGAGTCAATCCGGTCAAAAGCTCCGGCAAAAATAAGCGCCTCACATGCATTCTTGGTTACGACATCCAGATTACTTCTTTCGCGAAAGTCTGTCAAGTCTTTAAACTCTCCACCCAGACTTCGAGCTTCTACTATCGAATCTACCACTGCTTTTCCAACTCGCTTGACTGCCCCGAGCCCATACAGAATGTGACCGTCGTCAAGTGCGATGAAATCATGAACACTCCGATTGATATCAGGCGGCAATATCTTTATGCCCTCAGCCTTTGCATCCGCACACAGTTTGACAATCGTTTTGATGTCCATATCAACGTTCATGAACGCCGCTAGAAAATATGCTCGATAGTGAGTTTTCAGGTAAGCTGTTCGATATGCCAACATGGCATAGGCGACTGAGTGAGATTTGTTGAATCCGTAGCCACCAAAACTTTCAATCAAATCATAGACGCTTGCCGCGAGTTTCTGTTCATAACCCTTTTCCACTGCACCACTGACGAAACGCTTGCGCTGCTCCTGCATTTCGTGTTTCAATTTTTTGCCCATAGCTTTGCGAAGCGTATCAGCTTCAGCCAGCGTATAGCCAGACATGATCTGGGCGATTTGCATTACCTGTTCCTGATATAGAATCACTCCGTGAGACTCGTCTAGAATCTCCTTCAAGTCCTGATGCGGTACTTCGTACTCATGCCTGCTCTGGTTCTCGATATACATCCTGTCCATTTTGTTTTGCAATGGACCCGGTCGAAACAATGCCAACAACGCCACCAAATCGCTGAAACGACTTGGTCGAATTGCAAGAATCAGTCTCTGCATACCACCAGATTCAAGTTGAAATATTCCAGCCGTTCGTCCGCTTCTGATGTATTTGTATGTTGCTTCATCGTCGTTTGGAATGTCATCTTCTGTCAACGGTGACATAGCTCCATTCCGATTGCTGTTGACATAATGCAAAGTCAGCGCAATGATTGTTAGAGTCCTGAGCCCAAGAAAATCGAACTTGACTAGGCCGATATCCTCCAAGTCGTCTTTATCAAAATGTGTAGTGTCTCGGTTGCTATCAGTATCCGCCATTAATGGTGCAAAATCAGTAATTCGAGTCGGTGCGATTACCAGTCCAGCCGGGTGTTTGCTGACATTCAAAACTTTTCCTTCGAGGACCATCGCACTGTCAACTAACTCCTTTATGCGATTCTCGTTCTCGTAACGTTTACGCAAATCTGAACTTTTCTTTAGCGCCTGCTCAAGTGTGATGTTTAATTCCTCGGGAATGAGCTTAGCCACCTGATCATAAAAAAGGTAGTCAGGCCTTATTGCTCGGCCAACATTCTTGACAGCTGCGCGAGCAGCCATCGTCTGGTAGGTGATGATCTGAGCAACTCGATTCTGGCCATATTGTTCAGTCACGTGTTCGATAACTTTTTCCCGATCCCAAACGCAAAAATCAATATCAAAGTCAGGTGGAGAAATTCGATCGGGTGTCAGAAATCGTTCGAAAATCAAATCATGCTCAATCGGATCTACAGCAGTAATATCAAGACAATAGGCCACTAAAGAACCGGCTCCTGAACCTCTTCCTGGACCAACTGAGATAGCCTGAGACTTAGCCCATCGAATGATGTCCGAGACGATCAAAAAATACCCTGCAAAATTCGTTGCAGTGATGATTGAAATTTCGTGTTCAAGTCTTTCGGTATAACGTTCGTCGTGTTTCCCTTGCAACCGCCTATCGAGTCCTTCATAACTGGACTTTCGTAAAAATTCATTGATATCCACATCTCCTGTTTGAGGACGGTATGGTGGCATGTGTGTGGTTCGATTCAAATCCAACTGGAGATTACATCTTTTGGCAATTTCAAGCGTGTTTTCAATAGCGCCGGGAATGTCCTGATACTTATCGGCAATTTCTTCAGCCGAACAAAAAAACTGTTCAGCGGAATGTGAACTAATGAAAGGCTTGTTGACTCCGCCAGTCTGCTGTGCGTGAATCGTGACCTTGAGTTCGTGAAACTCATACTCTTCACGATCTAAAAATCGTGGCTGATGCGTAGCAACCAGAGGTGTTTGAGTCTGTTCGGCAAATTCAAGCACGGCATCGTTATAAGTCTCCTCAAACTCTTCGTCTATTTTCGAAATTTCAAGGTAAAAACGCTGCGGAAACATCGTCTGATACTTCTGCAGGACATGACGAGCCTCATCAAATTGATGTTTCAACAAATAGCTCCCTACTTCACCGTGTTGTCCTGCAGATAGCGCAATGAGTCCCCGACATTCAGGTTCTGTCAACCACGCTGGATTAACTACGATTTGATCATCATATCTAATTCGCTGATGCGCTTTGGATAGTAGCCGGCTCATTGCCTGAAATCCTTCGAGAGATTGACAAATCAGGACTAACATGAAGGACGAACTCGGCGCCTGGAGACCTTCAATTGCTATCTCAACCCCAAGAATCGGCTTTATCCCATACTTGCGACATGCCTTGTATGCCTTGATCGCACTGAACGCATTTTGCCGTTCCGTAATACCGACCGCGGGCATCTTTAACTGAACCGCACGCGAGACAAGACTGTCGATGCTAATAATGCTATCGGACAGCGAATACTCAGTGTGTACACGAAGGTGGACGAAACTCATTAAATCCGCCTAAAATTCAATTTGAGTTTGCTCAAGCTGATTGACCGGTGCAAAAGTTTTTCTGTGAATGGGCGTTACACCCAATTCAGAAAGAGATTGCAGATGCAATTTTGTCCCATAACCGACATGTCTTTCAAAGCCGTAACCAGGATATTCAACCGCATAGACCTGCATCATTGAATCTCGGGTTACCTTGGCAATTATCGATGCTGCTGATACTACCGGTTCATGTAGGTCGCCTTGGATAATTGCTTCACCGGGATAATCAATTTCAGGCAAATGGTTGCCGTCAACTAGAACACGGTCCGGTGGAATTGTCAAACCATTGACTGCGCGACGCATTGAAAGCAGTGTCGCTTGTAATACATTCAATCGATCAATTTCCTCAGCGGTTGCAATTCCTACTGCCCAGCAGGCACAGCTTCGCTTAATTTGCATCTCAAGATCAAGACGAGTTCTCTGGCTCAGCTTTTTTGAATCGGTTAGTCCGGATATTTCCGGTCCTGAAGAAAACAACACCGCTGCCGAAACAACAGGACCTGCCAGGGCACCTCTTCCCGCTTCATCGACTCCAGCGATTAATAAACTGTTCATTGTCCGGCCAGTCGGAATATTTCCTGTGCAGCTAATTGATTTGCATTGCACCTTAGCTGTTGAGCGACAGAATTGAACTTTTCAAGAATACGGTTGCGATAACCTGTATCACTCATTAGTTTCAATGCCTCGCGGCTGATATTTTCTACCGTGCATTCATGCTGCATGAACTCTGGAATTGTCGGACCACCGTCAAAGTGATTCAGCATGGAATAGTGTCGGGTTCTGCTCAGCATTTTGACCATCCAATATGTCATCAGTGATACGCGGTAAGACACCACAACAGGTTTCCCACAAAGCGCTGACTCCAATGCAGCTGTACCTGAAGCGGCGATCACTATGTCAGAAGCTTCAATCACTCCAAGAGAATCGTTTACAACGACTTGCACAGGTAATTCGATATTCATGGTGCGTCGAATATTTTCAAACATCGTGTGAGTTGATTCACTAGTAAACGGTGCAATAAATTTCAGATTTGGTTCGGATTTCAAAAGTTCAGTCGCTGTCTGAAGAAAGATAGCTGCCAGTCGCTTGACTTCGTTCGTTCGACTGCCGGGCAATAGTGCCACAACCCGATCATCTTCATTCAGCTCGTACTTCTCACGGCCGCTTGCGGTGTTTCGAGCAGCAATCTGGTCAGCCAGCGGATGCCCTATATATTTGTAAGGAATACCTGCACGATCAATCATCTCACCTTCGAACGGGTAAATTGTCAATAGCTGTGAAACGGCTCGCTTCAGTTTATGAATTCGATATCCTCGCCAAGCCCAAACAGTCGGTGCTACATACTGCAGAGTCGGGATACCTGCTTTTCTGAGTCGTTCTTCTATTTTTAGATTGAAATCTGGTGCGTCGATACCTACAAACACATCTGGTGGGTTCTCAAGTAGTGAATTGACATAGTTTCTTCGAATCTTGAGAATCTTGTGCAGTCGACTGAAAAGCCCCTCAACCCCTAAACTTGCGATATCGTCTAGTTTGTATATCGCTCTTGCACCCTGTTGAATCATTGATGGACCACAGATTCCCGACACCTCTACATCTGGATTCTGCGCCTTCATCGTGCAGATCAGATTTGCTGCGATGTTATCGCCAGATGCTTCTGCGACGACCATAGCAATACGCATTGAAGTCTCACCTGGTGATTAAGGTCAGCGAACGAGCATGAACTTTACCCAAACGATGCGGACAGAAATTCTTGGAATTGCTGCCTGCACCGAATGACCTAGCGAATGACTCCGCGTTCACTCGTTTCCAAAAAGTTAGCGAACGTCTGAACACATTGATTTTTTCTTGATTCCTCGTTCAGAGACGCAATAATTTCTTCTGCTTTTTTGCCATTGAGATACATTCTAAGTACCTCCTTGAGTGCAGATATTGTTGCTTCTTCAAAGCCACGTCGTTTTAGTCCCGTGACATTGACATATTTTACGCGTGCCGGATTCCCTTCGCAAAGCACATAGGGTGGAGCATCCCTACGCAGGACTGTATTAATTCCGCTGATTGAGTGTGCACCAACCCTACACTTTTGATGAACTAGGGTAAACCCGCCGAAAAAGGCGTAGTCTCCCACCGTTACGAAGCCGGCAATGTTTGTTCCATTTGCAAAAACACAATTATCACCGACCTGGCAGTCATGCGCGATATGTGAGTATGACATGATCATGTTGTTGCTGCCAATCCGGGTAGTACCACCTGGTTCAGTACCGCGGCTTATCGTAACCATTTCGCGGATGCTGTTCAGATCACCGATTTCCAGCCGTGTTAATTCATCATTGTAAGCATAGGATTGGGGGTCTCCACCGAGCACAGTAAATGGGTGGATGCGATTGCTGTGCCCCAGCTTGGTGTGGCTGTAAATTACCGAATGGTGACCGAGCCAGCAATTGTCACCGATTTCGACATCCGCTTCAACGATGGCGTAGCTTTCGATTCTTACGTTTTTTCCAATCTTTGCCTTTGGCGAAACAACAGCCGTCGAATCGATCATTTACAGTTCCTGAAATGTGAACAGCAATTCTGCCGAACAAACCAACTGATCTTCAACTTTCGCACTCGCTGCAGTTTTCCATAAGCGCTTGACCTTACGAAGCGTTTGGGTTTCAATCTGTATCAAACTACCGGGTAAGACTGGACGCTTAAATCGAACCTTGTCTACGCCTGCGAACAAATAAAGCCTGCTATCATCAGCCTTTGCACCAAGTCCCAAACTAGCCATGATGGCTGATGCCTGCACCATGGATTCCAGAATCAGAACACCGGGAAATATCGGATGATTCGGAAAATGACCCTGAAATACAGGTTCATTCACAGTAACAGCTTTTGTTGCAAGCAACCAATCATCAGCATAATCGATGACACTGTCGACCATCAGCATTGGATAGCGATGAGGCAGAATTTCTCTGATTTCGTTTATAGAAAGTGAGGGCATGACAATCTCTCAACTCAATAATCAAACATCTTACTCAGTGTTCAGTTCGCCAATCTATACAGTTGAGCCAAAGCACGATTCCACTTTTTTGCTGCTCGCGCTGGCACAGCAGATGAATAGGTTCCAGCCTCTGTTATGGATTTGGTAACCACACTGTTCCCTAGAATTGTGACGTCGTCGACAATGTCAATATTATCACGGATGGCGACATGCCCACCAATGACACATCTGCGACCTATGGTCGTACTGCCACCAATACTGACGTTGGCAACAATCAAAGTATTTTCTCCAATTTCAACGTTATGTCCCAAATGACAGTTGTTGTCTATCCGTACACCGTTGTGTACGCGAGTTTCCCCAATAGATGCCCGGTCAATCGACGTGCACGCACCGATGTCTACATCGTCACCAATCACCAAGTCGCCAATGTTGCGAATTGGCACCCAACGCGAACCATCCCACTCAAAACTGAAGCCTGAAGCTCCTAGAACAACACCAGCGGAAAAACGACAAATTCGTCCAATTTTTGTACGACGGTAAATAGTGGAGTTTGCACCGATGCGACTTTCACTGCCTATTGTGACTCGGTCTTGAATTACCGTACCGGCATCTATACAAGCTTTCGCACCAATTTGAACATTATCGCCAACTACCGTACTGGGTCCAATATATGCCGAACTGTCAATCGTGCAATCGATCCCAATTACTGCAGTTTCATGAATGCCCGATTGAAAGCTGTCCGGTGGATGAAGCAAATCCAACACTCGTACAAATGCAAGGCGCGGCTGCTCTGTAATGATGCAATTTCCTTTGTAGTATTGCTGAAACTGTTCACTGAGAATGACAATGCCCGCTTGAGTGTGGTTTAAGTGCCGTGCCTGTGCTGGTGAAGAACAATAACAGATTGATTCGGGCGTCGCATCTCCAAGCTCGGCAACACGTGAAACCGTTGTATCTAGATTACCTCGACCATCGCCACCAACGAATGATGCCAGCTCGGCGAGTGTCCACTTTCGGGTTGCTTCACTCGCACGCGTCACTGTTGTGAAAGCTCTTCCAGTCGCTCCAAAATATCGCCAGTGATATCAATTCGAGGACTTGCCCAAACCACTGGGCTCTGTACGATCAGATCAAAATTTTCTTCCCTTGCCATTGTAAGAATCACCTCACTGATCAGTGCCTGTAACTCTTCCAGACGTCTATTTCGGTCGAAGTTGTAATCTTCATTCAGGTCGGCAGTTGCCCGCTCCAACTCCCTGTCAATCGCTCTTGCCTCAGATCGGAGCTGGCTGATCTCTGCTCCCGTCAAATTGTTTCCGTCGGGATTTGAGAGTTGCTCTTCAAGCTTCCTCAACTCAGCTTGCATATCGAGAAGTTCAGATTCCCGCGGTGAATACTTTTGATTTAACTCTTCAAGCGCAATTTTGGCCTGCGGAGCATTGGATACAACCTCGTTGGCGTTGACATAACCAATTTTAAGTGGCTGACTGTTACTATTCTGAGCAACAACAGAGTGTTGAAAGAAGACCGCGCTCGTGATCAGTACAAGACTGATCCAAAAATTTTGTTTTGATTTGTTTATCACGTTCGTTTAATCAAAAAAGGTGCCTAGAGTAATTTGAAATCTATCGGCTGAATCACCGGGTTGCTGCTTTATTGGGATGGCATAGTGAATGCCAAAGGGTCCAATCGGTGAGAGCCATTCAAAGCCGATCCCAACTGAACTACGCATATTGCCGAGGCTGAACTTTTCTCTGGTACCTAGTGCTGTACTCAACTCGTTATAGATAGAGTTGTCAGTACGTAAAAAGGTACCACCATGGTCGACGAAAAGTGCAATTCTTTTGTCATCAATTTCGTTAGAACCAAAGAATGGAAAAAACAGTTCAGCACGGCTAATCATTCTAACATTACCACCAAGTGAACGAGAAGAGACACAAGGGTAATAAAATTCGCCGTTGATTTCACGTCGTGGTACAGAAGTATCGTCCGGTGCAGTATCACCTCGACACAACTGTTTTGCGCCAAACTGACCGCTGGTAAAACCGCGCAATTCCGCAGATCCCGCCATATAGTAGTTTCGGTAGAATGGTACATCATCACTTGCAACATCCACCTGTGAGCTGAGACGCAGCACCATCTTCTCTCCAATTGGAAAGTAGTGCGAGTAACGCGTCGTCAGCGACAAATACTGATTATCACCACCGGATGTCCGCAATCCAGTAAAAAAGTCGCTTCCATCAGTGGCAAAAAAAGCGCGATTTCGGGTATCTCTACGATAATTGATTTCCACGCTTCCGCCTGTTGTCTCTAAACCAGTTCCAATGTATTCCGCAACTCGATAGTCCGTTGTATTTCTTACACTCTCTTGAAGAGTTAAATCTTCCTGAGAAATGTCGAATCCCATACCGACAACACCTTCTTCAGAAACCGGAAATGCAAAATTCATACCCGTTGTCAAATAATCAATCTTGTAAATTAGCGCAGTGTCGGAATCCGATGTATCTCTTACGCGGTAGTCAAATGTAAATCCCCTGGATACTCCATCCAGGGTATAGTACGGATTGGTGTAATCGAGATGCAACGCTTGTTCAATGTCTCCATACTCGGCTCCGAGTGTAATTCGCTTACCAGTTCCGAACAGGTTAGACTGAGAAACACTGAAATTCAAGCTTGCTTTTTCCGTCTCGCTGTAACCAACGCCAAACAGCAGTGAACCTGTCAAGCGTTCTTCAACGCTCACAACCACGTCTACCTGATCGTCAGTACCTGGGACTGGGACGAATTCCATATCAACACTGTTAAAGATACCAAGGCGGTTCAATCGATCGCGAGACAGCTGAATTTCTCGCGCAGTATACAATCCGCCCTCCAGCACTCGCATCTCCCTTCGCAATACTTCATCAGTGGTACTGAAGTTGCCACGAAAAGTGATGGTCCGGATATAAGTGAGCTTACCAGGTTTGATTACATAGTTCACATCAATCTTTTGCTCATCATCGTGAATCGTCGGCAGTGCGTCAACCTCAGCGCGGCCATAGCCCAAATTGGCGAATGAATCCGAAATCGCGTTACGCGTATTGCTCACTTCCTCAAATGAGTAAATTTCTTCTTCAGGTTCCTGAATCAGTTTATCCAGTTCTTCCTGTGGCATGACTTCATCAGTACTAGCGATTGAGAAATCACCAAACTTGTACTGAACACCTTCAGTCATCGTAATGACAATCAATATTCTGTCATGATCTTCCGTAATGAAGCTACGAGCGGAATCCAATGAAAATTCAATAAATCCTTGATTCAAATAAAGTGAAGATATGGTCTCAAGGTCTGCGCGTAGTTGTTCCCGGTTATAGCGATTGTTGCGATTTAAGATACCAAGCGTCTTCTTGTTGGTCAGGGTTATCGCATCCAAAATTTCTTCATCGGTAATCTGATTGTTACCAACCAATTGAATTTCTGAAATCAGGGCAACCTTGCCTTCACTAATGACAAAATTCAATTCCACCCTATTGCGGTCAAGTGGTGCAACTGATGGAATAATTCGTGCTGAAAAATGGCCGACTTCAAAGTACGCACCCCTGAGTTCATCGGTAAAACTCTCCACCAGCTCTGGATTGTAGACATCACCGGCTGCCAAGCCCCCGACTTTAAGGGCGTTTTCAATGACTTCATCTTTAAGCTTTTTGTTTCCATCAAATGTGACTACTGCAATTGTCGGTCTTTCCACCACCGACACAATCAGAGTATCTCCATCACGTAAGAGTTGAACATCGTCGAAATAGCCCGTTTCAAACAGTGCCTGAATCGAGTTGGAAGAAACCAGGTCATTCATCTCGTCTCCAACACGTACAGGCAGTGCGACAAATACCGCACCTGGTGTTACCCTCTGTAATCCTTCGACTTGAATGTCTCCAATGATGAAGGTGTCAATGGCCTGAACTGGAAGTGCTAGTACAAACAGAATCAGGAGCGTGTATTTACGAATGTAGGTCATTTGGGTGCCACACTAGTTTTTTATCGTTAGAATATTCTGGCAAGGTCATTATAAAATGCAAACCCCATTAAACAAATCAACAGGAATAAGCCAATCTGGTTGGCAACGATCAACATTCGTTCAGTCGGTGGTGAACCCGATATTGCTTCATAAGCGTGGAACATTAAGTGCCCGCCATCTAGAACCGGGATTGGCAACAGGTTCAAAATTCCCAAACTTACGCTTAACAGCGCCAGGAAGGTCAAATAATTGTTGATGCCGGCTTCGGCGGCTTTACCTGCATGTTCTGCGATAGCGATGGGTCCGCCAATTGAATCTGCGGACTGCTGCAAAGTGACCATGCCAGCCAACATTTTCAACGTGAGTGCTGTGGTGGACCACATGGTCTCAAAACCGCGGGCGAGCGATTCAATAAAGCCATAGCGCAATTTGACGGTCGCATTAGCGTCCCGCAACTGCTGCGCGGCATTAACAGCGATGCCGATCTGCTTCACTCTGGTTCCGTTTCGTTCAACGATACGCGGCTCCAATAACACCTCCTGATCGATTCCACCTCTGGAAAATCGAACGTTAAGCACGCGTTCGTTTGTCTGGCTGATCAGCCCCACCAGATCATTCCAACTGTTCGCTGGCGAATTATTGATGCTGATAATTTCATCGCCCGGCTGAAGTCCAGCGGCTTCGGCTGGATAACCTGGAACAGTACGGTCAACGATTGGGCGAATTTGAGGCGTTGCCGGATACATTCCAATCACAGTGTCAATGCTGCTGGACTGAAGATCGACTTCGTCGAGATCACCAAAATTTACACTTACAGTTCTAACTCCACTATCGTTTTCAACTCCGTAAAAAACGGCCTCCTCACTGATTATCTTATCCAGCAAGTAAAAGTGATGCTCATCCCAGCTTCGATTGGACTTTCCGTCAATTGTCCGAATTTCGTCACCAACCATAAGCCCTGATTTTGCCGCCAAGCCATTCTCCATTAGCGTGCCAATCACTGGGCGAAGACCTTCCGTTCCAATCATGAATGTCAGGCCGTACAGAATGCCGGCAAGCAGAAAATTTGCCAACGGGCCCGCGGCTACGATAGCAGAGCGTTTATACAGCGGTTGACGATTAAATGCCTCTGGCAAATACTGTTCAGGAACTTCCTCCTGCGACTCGTCAAGCATTCGGACATAGCCACCTAGCGGAATTGCTGACACCACAAACTCAGTGTGAGAATTTTTCGGCTGATACCGCCAAATAACCGGACCAAAACCCACAGAGAATCTGAGTACGATCACACCCATCCGTCGTGCAACCCAATAGTGTCCGTATTCATGGAATGTAATCAGCACACCAATTGCAACCACGAAAAACAATACACTGTTGAAAATTTCAGGCATCAGATAGCTCTTCGAGATTCAGCTTTTAGGGTAACGTTCCTGCAAATCGGATCCGTGATTAGGATTGACGAAAAAGAAAAATTCATTATTGTTATGTGATATGACAGTCGTTCGCTGCTGATTTTCCGAACGCACGGTAATTTTATACACCCCAGCAGCTGTTTACCAGCGAATTGGAACCATGGCAAATTGTAATGCCAAGCGCCAGCGGGGAAAATTAACTTTTGCTTAACTGAAACACCTTTTTCTTTGCGATGTTTCTAGCTGTTTCATCAATTTCAATTACTTGCGGAATTGATTCGCAATCATCGTTGCCCATGTCATCCACACAGTGTGCAACAACAGTGTGTATGTCGGTAAATTGAATTCTTGATTCAAGGAAAGCTTGCACTGCGATCTCGTTTGCTGCATTCATCACCGCTGGCGCGGTGCCTTCGCATCGTGCAACTTCAGCCGCGAGTTTTAAACATGGAAACCGTATGAAGTCCGGCGGTTCAAAACTCATTGCGGACATTTCAAATAAATCCAGCTGCTGAGACCCACTTTCTCCACGCCTTGGCCAAAAAAGCCCAAAAGTTAGTGGGACGCGCATATCGGGTGTTCCCATTTGAGCCAAAACTGAACCATCGATATACTCAACCATAGAATGCACAATGCCCTGCGGATGTACAACAATCTGAATTTGGTCAGCAGGGGTTTCAAAGAGCCAGCGTGCTTCAATGATTTCCAGTCCCTTGTTCATCATGGTTGCAGAGTCAACTGAAATTTTAGGACCCATGTTCCAAACCGGGTGAGCGACTGCCTGTTCTGGTGTAACCGCTTGCAATCTGTTTAAATCAATGGTTCTGAAAGGCCCTCCTGATCCAGTCAGCAAGATACGACGAAGACCGTCAATCGGGGAAAAACACTCATAGCGAGCGCCTGATTTGGACGAACAGCACTGGAAGATTGCATTGTGTTCGCTGTCAACTGGCACAATGGTGGCTTTGTGTTTTCGAACCTCATCGCGCAACATGGGTCCTAGCATTACGACCGGTTCCTTGTTGGTGATCAAAACCGTATTGCCATTTTCAATCGCTTTAAGTGTCGGATTTAGACCGGCAGCACCAACAATCGAAGTCACCACAACATCGGCGTTGTATACTCGACTGTCTTCAACTTCGTCATTGTCTACCAAAATTTTCGTAGATTTGGCTTTCCCGTTAAGCCTACTCCGAAGTTGATTGGATTCCTGCTGACTTCCGACAACTGCATACGAAGGATTGAACTCAATGCATAAGCTCGCCAAAACATCGCTGCCACGACTTGCCGTCAGCGCAAGTACGTCAAACTCATCGGGGTAGCGGCGCACCACGTCAAGAGTCTGCTGACCGATACTCCCTGTTGCTCCTAGAACTGTCAGTGTTCTGGTCATATCACTACACCTAATCAGGTCAAAATCGTCGTCACACACAGTGTGTAGACTGGCGCCACTGCAAGCGCACTGTCGATCCTATCCAGAATTCCACCATGTCCTGGGAGAATGGTTCCACTGTCTTTGACTCCGCAGATGCGTTTCTGCAAGCTCAAGTATAAATCTCCGACCACTGAAAACAACGCACACAATAAGAATATCAACGCAAACACAAATATTTGGGAATAATCTTCACTCCAAATTAGCGCACCGCAGATCAGTGCGATAGCCCAAACCGCAAGTAACCCTCCAACTAGTCCCTCTCTGGTTTTTCCAGGACTAATGTGTGGTGCCAATTTAGTTTTGCCAAATCGTCTGCCCGCAAAGAATGCCGCGGAGTCAGCAACCCCAACCAAAATAATCATTCCCATCAGCCAGTATTTGCCGTTTGGTATCTCCAATAATTGAGCCATAGCAAAGACAGCCAGTGCAATGATGGCAAATGCGGAAAATTCTGTCAACCAATTGGGAGGTCGCGTACTGGCTGCATTAATTACCACTACTGTAAAAACGAGCCAGAGTGCTGTACCTACCAAATAAAACAGAATGGCAAAGTCTCGGAAATAATATAGCGCCAAGCAAAGTGCAATCACCACACACGGATAGATTGCAATACCCAGATTACCCATTGACTGATACATTTTTGCCCATTCAATGGAAGCGGCGGCGCCGATTGTTATCAGGACAATGAAAAACCAGAACGGTGGTAGAAAGTAAATGCCCGAAAACAGCGCAAGTACAACAACAAATCCAGTGATGACTCTCTGCTTGAGCATTGACGTACTTACTGAACTGACTCAGTGTCTAACCATCGACACTGCTTCATATTTACAACGCATGCCTCTGTCGCACGCGTACGACTGGCGGAGTTGCCAACCGATATGATCAGAGTATATGCAGGCTCCCTGTAATTCATTTACATTGCCCACTTAACGTCAGAAATTGAGGTTATAGCGAAAGACTTGACTTAAGCGCTCCTAAAGATTTATCAGTGGCGCATTACGCATGAACATCTTCAACTTCCATTTCGATTGCATCATGTTCCGCTCCACCAAAACGCCTTTCTCTCGTTGCAAAGGAATCAAGTGCCAATTCAAACTCTTTGGTGTCGAAATCCGGCCAGTAAGTATCCGTGAAATACAACTCAGTGTAAGCCAACTGCCACAAGAGAAAGTTGCTCATGCGCTTTTCACCACCCGTCCGAATAAAGAGGTCTGGGTTTGGCATTTGCGCAGTGCTGAGATTCTCGGCAATCAATTCAGCAGACAGGTTGTCCTGACAGATTTCCCCTTGCTGAACGGCCATTAACACTTTTCTGAAAGCCTGAACGAGGTCCCACTGTCCGCCGTAGTTGAGTGCAATGGTCAAGTTAAGTGTTGAGTTTTCCCGGGTCAGTTCACAGGCCTGATGAATCTTTTTCTGTATGCCGGCTGCCAACGATGCAAGGTCTCCAATGAATCGCAGTCGTACACCATTGGAGTGAAGCGTTTGCACTTCACGATCCAATGCGCCATCCAGCAGTCGCATCAGCCACGCTACTTCCTTCTTTGGACGCCGCCAGTTCTCGCTGCTAAATGCAAACAATGTGAGATAGTGGACTTCGTGGCGAACACAATTTTCGACCATTGATCGAACGTTCTCAACGCCGCGTCGATGACCTTCCAAGCGACTGAAACCACGTTTTTTCGCCCAGCGTCCATTGCCATCCATGACAACCGCAATGTGAACCGGGCGGACTGAGCTTGACGATGATGAATCAGCAGCAGTCATTGTGCTCTGAATTGAAAATTGATAGTCTGATGTTGCATCAGACCGTCATGATCTCTTTTTCTTTCTCTGCGACGATATCGTCAACCGAAGCGACAAAACGATCGGTCAGGGTTTGAACTTGGGTCTGACCTAAGCGATCATCATCTTCGGTTATCTCCTTTTCCTTCAGCCATTCCTTAAGGTCACTGTTACAAGACCTTCGAATGTTTCGGATCGCAACTTTACAGTTTTCACCCTCAGATTTTGCGATTTTGGTGATTTCAATCCGACGCTCTTCTGTCAGCGAGGGAATCGGTACACGAATTGTTTCACTGGCACTCATCGGATTCAAGCCCAGGTCTGATTCCATAATGGCTTTTTCAATGACAGGAATCATAGACTTGTCCCAAGGACTGATGCTGATTGTACGCGGGTCACTCACCGTTACTGTGGAAACCTGGTTGAGCGGAGACGACGTTCCATAGTAATCGACTCGAATCTGATCGAGCAAAGCCGTACTGGCCCGTCCGGTTCGTAATTTCGAAAGTTCCAGTCGCAAGTTTGCGATTGATTTCTTCATCCTGTCTTCGGCGTCAGAAACAAGTTCTTCAAGCATTGTTCATTCCCCCAATTTAGAAGTGTACCAAAGTACCCACGTCACCGCCAAATGCGGCCTTGCTAATATTTCCGGGTATGGAGCCATTAAATACACGAATTGGCATCTGATGTTCTCTGCATAGCGCGATCGACGCTGCATCCATTACCGTTAGATTATCCGCGAGAACCTGGTCAAAGCTCAAAGAATCATACATCCTTGCTTCACTGTTTTTAGCAGGATCGCTATCGTAGACACCCTCAACATCAGTGGCTTTTAGCAATATGTCTGCCTTCATTTCGATAGCGCGCAGACTTGCAGCCGTATCTGTAGTGAAGTGTGTGCACCCGGTACCCCCAGCGAAGACCACGATTGCACCGTTGTCCAGGTGTTGGGTAAACGAAACACCATCAAACTGTTCAACGATTGAGGGTACCGCAACGGAAGACTGCACGATTGCTGCTGCTCCCTGGCTCTGCAGTGCCTGCTCCAACGCGATCGCGTTGGCAATGGTGAACAGCATTCCCATCTGATGCGCTCTCAGAGTCGAAACTGAGAGTGCCGAATTGCGAGCCCCCCGAAAGTGGTTTCCACCACCAACAACAACACCTGTTTTAATTCCCGCGCTGGCGACAGAAAACAGTTCTGAAGCGACTCGGTCCAGTTCGTCTGCATCCAGCCCAATACCCCGTTCACCACCGAGCATCTCTCCACTCAGTTTGTAGAGAACAGTATTGATTTTCGAATCAGCTGAGTGTTCGTCAGACAAAACGATATGACGTTGTATTACTTTCCAAGGTCCATCAGGCAAAAACGAGTCACTGATACCCCGCTTTCTTTGAGCAGGGTGCTGACTTTTTTGTCTTCATCATCATAGTATGGTTGATTCATCAATGTGTTTTCATTCGAAAACTTGTTGATTTTGCCATCGACAATTTTCTGAAGAACAAATTCTGGCTTGCCCGTTTCCTGCGCCTGGCTCAAATAAATTCTGCGTTCACCTTCAATTACATCTGCAGGAATGCCATCGACATCAACCCACTTGGGTTTCATGACCGCAACGTGTACTGCCATACTATCGGCAATAGTGTCCGAATCGCCACCTGCAATCTCAACCATTACGCCAAGTCTCTCACGGTGAACATAGCTGCCAATTATTGAACCTGTGGCAGCCTTGATGACTGTCATACGACGAATTGAAATGTTCTCGCTGATCTTCAGCAGCATTTCCTGGCGTGCATCTTCAACAGTCTTCCCTGAATCATCGAAGGGCAATCCATTCAGAACACTGAGGTCTTCACAATCCTCATCGATTGATAGGGCGATGCCGGCCAAAGGCAGTGCGAAGGCACGAAATACTTCTCCTCGCGAAACAAAGTCAGTTTCAGAATTGATTTCTACCAGTGCGCCGCAATCTCGTTCCGGTGACACCTGGCAAACAACAATCCCTTCAGTAGCGGTGCGGCCAGCACGAGATTCAGCTTTTTGCGCACCTTTAATGCGTAGTAATTCAACTGCCTTCTCCTGGTCGCCGGCACATTCGGCTAGTACTTTCTTGCAATCCATGATTCCCGCGCCAGTCATTTCGCGAAGTTCCTTTACCATGACTGCTGTGATTTCCAATTGATTATCCCTCCATAGTGGATTTTGATTGATTACTCGCCCCTTGTAAGAAAATGCGCTGCATTTCTTGAACGTAGTCGAGTGAATAAGTTAATTTTGCGACGTAAATTACGCACGCTGACTTGTCGACTGAAAGAGGTCGCCGTTTATTTCTCCAATTTTTCGAAGAATGCTGTTCGTTTTATTCGGCTTTCTGTTCCTCTTCTTCAGATTCTGAATCTGAATCCGCAGACTGATCAGCTGCAGGTTCCGACTCTGTGGCAGCCTCTTCAACCGCTGGTTCAGGTTCTGTGGCAGCCTCTTCAACTTCAGGTTCCGATTCTGCGGCCACCTCTTCAACCGCAGGTTCCGACTCTGTAGCCTCCTCTTCAACCGCAGGATCCGATTCTGTGGCCACCTCTTCAACCGTAGGTTCAGGTTCTGTGGCAACCGCCTCAACTTCTGTGCTATCTGTGTCTGGGAGCGGCTCACCTGAGTCGCCATCCAACTCGGGTACAAGGTCGCTGTCATCTGGCGCAACCGCTGCCTTGGCAGACGTCACACCTGTATTAACCATTGCTTCTACGTCACCTTCAACATCGCTATCGTAGATGAATGGATCATTCTGAATGGTGGCATAGCCGTCTAATACTGCATCTGCTGCATATCTGCAATAGAGCTTTATTGCGCTGATCGAATCATCATTGCCAGGTATGACGTAATCGACTCCTTCAGGATCACAGTTCGTATCAACAATTGCAACAACTGGAATACCCAGTTTATTGGCTTCCTTAATTGCAATGTTCTCATGCTTGACATCAACTACGAACAACGCTTCAGGAAGACCTTTCATGTTCCGAATGCCAGCAAGATTGCGATTCAAACGAAATCTTTCCCGCTCAATTCTCATCGCCTCCTTCTTGGACATCTTTGAATAACTCTCAGACTGAATCAGATCCTCGAGTTCTTTCAATCGGTCGACAGACTGTCTGACTGTTGTATAGTTCGTAAGCATGCCGCCCAGCCATCGATGATAAACATACGGTGAACCAGCACGTTGCGCTTCTGCCTGAATAATTGTCCCAGCTTGAGATTTAGTCCCGACAAACATTACAGAACCACGCTTGCTGGCTACAGCGCTTAGATAATTCATCGCATCATTGAACATAGACAAAGTCTTTTCAAGATTGATGATGTGAATTTTGTTTCGATGCCCAAAGATGTATGGGCTCATCTTGGGACACCAGAAGCGGGTTTGATGTCCGAAGTGCACACCAACTTCAAGCAGCTGGCGCATGGTTACGTCAGTCACGAACTTTCTCCTTTGATTTGGGTTTAACAACCATGGCACTGCTCTGCCTACCCATTAGGCACCCTGACAGGCAATGAAAATCCATGTGAGAATATGAAGCGCCTTATTTTACTATGTATTGCTGACATTTACTAACTATGCATTCATCGGTGGCGCTCTTCACAGTGTGTCGCACAAATACCTGCAAAAGTACATCGATGAGTTCGTGTTCCGTTTCAATCACCGATATTGTGAAGATCAGTTGCCAATAAGACTGACTCAAGCAGCTATTTACCATGTTCCAAAGCGGCTCTAGACTGAATCATAGGCAGTGGGAAGTTAGTTAATTCACAATATTGAATACCTGACACGAATCGAATTAGTCAGTCACACCGATTAAAATATGCTAATCCTGTTCCTTGTCCGTAGTACCTTGCTCCGTAACTCGGAGATTGAAAATATAGTCTGCTGTGAACACCAATGTCCAAATTAAGCATCAAATCTGCTGACGAAATTGAAAAGATGCGCAATGCCGGTCGCTTGGCCGCTTCTGTGCTTGATATGATCGGAGAACATGTCAATGTCGGTACTACTACGGACGAACTCAATTCAATCTGTCACGATTTCATCGTCAATGAACTTAACGCGATTCCCGCTCCACTAAACTACAGAGGATTTCCTAAATCCATTTGCACTTCAATTAACAACGTGGTCTGTCACGGAATCCCAGGCCCGAGAGTGTTAAAGAAAGGTGACATAATCAATATCGATGTCACTGTTATAAAAGATGATTTTCATGGTGACACGAGCAGAATGTACTTCGCGGGAAATCCTTCCATTAAAGGTTCTCGACTGAGCCGAATCTGTTATGAGGCAATGATGCGCGGAATTGAAACCATAAAGCCCGGAACTCGTTTGGGTGATCTTGGATATGCAGTACAGAAACACGCCGAATCGCATGGGTATTCCGTTGTTCGCGAGTATTGTGGGCATGGGATTGGACGTCGTTTCCACGAAGAACCACATATTCTGCACTATGGGAAGCCAGATACCGGAATTCAATTGTTACCAGGTATGACCTTTACAGTGGAACCCATGATAAACGCCGGAAAAAAAGAAACCCGACTTCAGGCAGACAGGTGGACCGTTGTGACCAGTGATGGAAGCCTGTCAGCCCAGTGGGAACATACCGTTCTTGTAACCGAGTCCGGGTATGAAATTCTCACACATTCTGAAAATTCCCAAACAGCCTGACCCCTAATCTTCAAAATTTAAGGGAACAACCAAACCCGACCTCATTGAGAAAGCACGTGTCCACTGCTGCTTTACATATCGACGCAAACATCCAAAATTTTCGTCAGCGCATCAACGATAGCGCAAGCAAGCTCAATCAATTGCATGACAGAAACGTCAGGCCCGCGCGTCTTGTCCAGTTTCGGGTCAAATCTGTCGATTCGATTTTGGAAGACGCATGGAACGAAATGATGCAACAACCTGCGTGCGAGCAAGACTTGGCCTTGGTAGCGGTTGGCGGTTATGGAAGAGAAGAACTGAATCCTTATTCTGATATCGACATTTTGATTCTGATCGACAGTGGTGTTCAGGATAAATATGCACCGATGATTGAGCAATTTGTTCGCTTTCTTTGGGATATTGGATACGAAATCGGACACAGCATCAGGACACTGGGGGATTGTGTCAGGCAGTCTCGGAACGACATCACCGTCATGACCAACTTGCTCGAAGCCCGTTATTGCGCAGGATCAAAAGAACTGTTTTCCCAATTGAAACCAGCATTGGAAAAGAGCAAAGTATGGCCAGTTCGAAAGTTCTATCAGGCCAAGGTGGATGAACTAGAAACAAGACACCACAAATTTGCCGATACAGCGTTCAATCTTGAACCCAATGTGAAGGAAGGACCGGGTGGACTTCGGGATATTCACACCATCATGTGGATTGCAATGCGATATTTCGGTGAACGCGACCTACACGGCCTGGTTGAGCACGGCTTTCTTCTTGAGGAGGAGTATCAATCTCTAATTCGCGGCAGAAACTATCTCTGGAAGATGCGAAACGCTTTGCACATCGTCGCGGGTCGGCGTGAAGATCGACTTCTGTTTGCCCACCAAGTTAAGTTAGCAAAATTCTTCGGCTGTTCTGATGATGATTCAAACAAAGCCGTCGAAAAGCTTATGAAACCGTATTTTCGAACCGTAAAAGAGTTGCGGCACATTACATCCATGCTTCAGCAACACCTATTCGAAACAATCTTCGCACCAAAACGCCTCAAGATCAAAGCGATTAACGAAAGGTTCAGACTAGTAGACGGATATCTCGATTTTGCCGACCCAGCGCAGATTGATCAAATTCCGCAGATTCTGGTTGAAGCTTGCACGCTGTTTCAAAATAACGAAAAAATCCGAGGCGTTCGATCCAGCACACTAAGGCTGATGCGTTCAAAAAGGCGACTAATCAACCGGCAGTTGAGGCTTAGACAGGATGTCCAGGCATCGTTGATCAGTATTTTCAGCAAAGAGCAGCGTTTAATTGATACGCTTAAGCTAATGGATGACACAAATCTGCTCGGAAGACTGATACCTCAGTTTAAGCAGATTACAGGACAATTGCAATATGACCTGTTTCATGTCTATACCGTGGACGCTCATCTTCTTAACGTCATTTGGCACTTACACCAATTAAACCGGCCGGAAACAGCCCAAGAACTACCCGCCGCCTCGGAAGCCATGAAACGACTCGTCAAACCAGAACGTCTTTTCCTTGCAGGACTTTTTCATGACATCGCCAAAGGCCAGGGAGGTGATCACTCACAACTTGGTGAAGTTCAAAGTTATAGATTTTGCAAGGATGCAAAAATGAGTGAGTACGATGCCCATTTTGTTGCCTGGCTCGTACGACATCATCTTGCCATGAGTTTTACCAGCCAAAGAGAAGATCTCAATGACCCGGAGGTTATTTCAAGATTTGCAACTAAAGTTGGTAATCAGGAGCATCTAGACAATCTGTATCTATTGACAATTGCTGACATGCGTGGCACTGGTCCCAGCGTATGGAATGACTGGAAAGGCAAAATGCTAGAACACTTGTTTCTCGCAACTTCCAGAGCGTTATTAACCAATACGTTGCCTCACGATGAAGTTATGCCGCGAATTCAGGAAGTTCAACTTGACTCCCTTGCACAGTTGAATAAACAACCTCGGTTAAAGACTTCAGCCCAAAAAATTTGGGAATTGTTGGATGATGATTATTTCCTTAGTTACGATGCCAATACCATTGCATGGCATGTTGAACAGCTGTCGAATGCTAGTGCGATTGATTTTCCATTGGTTGCTTTTCGTACACACCCATCGATTGAAGTTGTTCAGGTGCTCGTATTTGCCACCAGTTCTGATGAACTCTTCACTATTGTTGCAGGTGCACTTGACAGGCAGCACCTGAACGTAGTTGAAGCCAGAATGCATCCACTACCGAACGGACTCACCGCGTATACATTTGTCGTGCTAACCCCTGATTCGTACGCTAGTCAGTCAGAGCGTTATTTAAGAAGCAGTGAAGACGAAGTTTACCATTCCATCATCAATCGAAAAATTGAACACAGTCCAAGATCTGTTGCACCCCATCGGGTTGCACAACACATGCAGTTTCCGACGCGGGCGGTATTTTCCCACTCACCCGGTAGCGACTATACAATGATGGAAATTTCCGCCAGAGACAGACCTGGACTTTTGTACCTTGTCGTTCGAACTCTGTTGAAACACAGAATCAAACTGCTATCTGCGAAAATTACAACCAGTGGCGTTCGGGTTCGAGATGTATTTTTCATTGTTGATCGGGATGGGAATTACCTGGCAGACAAGAAAACTCAAACTGTACTTGCTAATGACATTCGGGAAGCTGTGGACAGCCTGACACATTCTGCTAGTCAACGAAATACGCAACTCAAGGAGCATTCATGAGTAATCTGGAATCAACAATCAATGATGCGTTTGATCATCGTTCGACGATCAGTCCGAACAACTGCTCAGCTGATGTACGCGAAGCTATCGATGAAACCCTTGCAGCACTCAATGACGGGAAAATAAGGGTAGCCGAAAAACTCAACGGCCAATGGCATGTGAATGAGTGGGTCAAAAAGGCTGTATTGCTATCGTTTCGTATAAAAGAGAATTCCGTCATACGTGATGGAGGCGCCACTTATTTTGACAAGGTCGACCGAAAATTCACTGATTTTGACGAACAGGAATTTATTGCGGGTGGATACCGTGTCGTTCCACCAGCAACCGTCCGTAATGGTGCATTTATTGCTAGAAATGTTGTGTTGATGCCGAGCTATGTGAATATTGGTGCATACGTTGATGAAGGAACGATGGTCGACACTTGGGCGACAGTGGGATCTTGCGCACAAATTGGCAAGAATGTACATCTGTCCGGTGGTGCTGGAATAGGCGGTGTGCTTGAACCGCTACAGGCAACACCAACCATCATTGAAGACGACTGCTTTATTGGTGCCAGAAGCGAAATCGTTGAAGGTGTCATTGTTGGTCAGGGTTCTGTGATTTCAATGGGTGTGTACATCGGTCAGAGTACAAAAATATACAATCGTAATACTGGGGAAACAACCTTCGGCTATGTGCCACCTGGTTCGGTAGTGGTGTCAGGATCACTGCCCTCCTCTGACGGAAGCTGTAGTCTGTACTGTGCAGTAATTGTCAAACAGGTAGACGAAAAAACCCGCAGTAAAACTTCGTTGAATGAGTTGCTGCGATTTGACTAGAACGTCAATCTTCAGTCAGCGTGACCGTCCGAGGATTGAGACTGGTGAAAATTTCGTAAGGTATCGTACCAGCTGCATCCGCTAAATCTTCAACGGGAAGGCCATCTCCAAATAGCTTAACTGGAGTGCCAACCTTTGCGTTCTGAACCTGGTTTAAATCGATTGCTAGTGAATCCATCGACACGCGGCCGATTACATTTACCTTACGGTTATTGATCAGAACTTTAGCCTTGCTGGAGGCACTTCGAAAAAAACCGTCTCCATATCCTGCAGCGACAATTCCAATATGAGTTTCGTCAGTACACCTCCAGGTGGCTCCATAACCAACGCTCGCACCTGCAGACAGCTTCTTTTTGGAAATAATCCTCGAATAAAGGTTCATCACTGGTTTAAGGTCAAGTTGGTGTGCTGGAATTTCAGGAAAGGGCGAAGCACCGTAAAGCATAATTCCAGGTCTGATCCACCCTACCCGACTTTCTGGCCAGCGCAATATACCAGCCGAGTTGGCAAGGCTTACGTAATGCTGCGAGTTTATAGAGTAGCGATGAAATCGATTAATCTGCTGACTGGTAAACTGTGAATTTAGATCATCGGCACACGCAAAATGGGTCATCAACCCCTTGATTCGAATTGAAGAATTTGACATAGCCCTTTCGATCGGTTTAACAAAGTCTTCTATTGAAAATCCCAAACGATTCATTCCTGTATCAAACTTGATCCAAATCGATAATTGATCAAATTTGGCGGACTCCAGCATCTCGAACTGCTCATTACAGTAAATGACAGGGTCCAATGAGTGGTGAGCTAGTAAATCAATCTGATCCGGTGAACTAAACCCTGACAGAATAGTGATTGGTTTATCAACTGAGGATTCTCTCAGATTGACTGCCTCGTTCACGCTGGCTACAGCGAACCCGTCGACTTTTGATTCAAGAATTTTTGCAACTCGAATCAACCCGTGTCCATATCCATCCTTTTTTACAACTGCCATCACTTGCGCAGTTGGCGCATGTTGGCGAGCTATCGATAGATTGTGCAGTAACGCGGCTGGGCTAACTGAGCCATAAACGTGCATGATCCCTTGGCTCAGATAAGTTGGCTCAATTCAGGGTACATTGATTATTCGAAATCGTAGTCAGCCTTGGTGGAGGTTTCGAATTTCGTGCATTCTTTAACAAACCACAGATCAACCTTACCTATTTCACCATTACGGTGCTTGGCGATAATGATCTCGGCCATGTTTTGATCCTTGGTATTTGGATTGTAAACCTCATCTCGATAAATAAACAATACCAAATCAGCATCCTGTTCAATTGCCCCAGAATCGCGCAAATCTGCCATGATCGGTCGATTACGATTCTCAGCAGCCCGATTGAGTTGAGACAAACAAATGACTGGAATCTCCAACTCCTTTGCGAGAAATTTCAGCTCGCGAGTAATCCCTGCGATTTCGTGAACCCGATTTTCAACCTTGCTTTGCATCTGCAACAATTGCAGGTAATCCACAATCACCAGGTCTAGTCCGCCCCTTTCACGTTTCATGCGTCTTGCACGGGCGGATATTTCGATCGGTGAAAGTCCAGAGGTATCATCAATGTAGATTTGTGCGTCATTCAGCAGATCATAGGCAACAGCAAGTCGCTGCCAAGCATTTTCTGCTTCTGCTCCTTCACCGAGTTTGCCGTCTCGTATCCGTTTCGAGTCAATATTGCTTAATGACGACAGCGAACGAATTGCCAGTGAAACACCAGACATTTCAAGGCTAAAAATAGCAACTCGAAGCTTTTTCTGGATTGCCGCATATTCGGCTATGTTGAGCGCTAATGCAGTTTTCCCCATACTGGGGCGTCCAGCGATAATGATGAGATCAGAAGGTTGAAATCCCAACGTCTTGTTGTCAAGATCAATGAATCCAGAAGGTACGCCAGTCGTTCCTTCGCTTGGCGGATTCGCAACCAGGTCTTCAATCTTCTTGAATGCTATTTCTGCTGAGTCCCTATATGGTGTCAGGCCGACATTCGATTTTTCTTCCTTGTCAATTTCGTAAATCAAATGTTGAGATTTACTCAGCACCTCTGTGGCAGGAGATTCACCTGAATCAAGAACCATCCGCCGGATATCGTGAGTACATCGAAGTAGCTTGCGCAGAAGTCCGCAATCATGTACGATTTTGGCATACGATTCAATATTTCCGGCATATGGCGTCTCGTTAGCCAGCTCCAGAAGGTATTCAATTCCACCCGCTTTTTCCAAATCTCCGGATTGTTCGAGAGCTGTTCGAGTTGTTACAAGATCAACATTTTCAGCTTTTTCAAGCAACCTTGAAAAAGCACCAAAGATCGCTTGATGCTTTTGTTGATAAAAGTCACTTGTATCAAGATAGCCAGTAATTCTATCGAACTGAGTGTTGTCGATAAGAATTGCGCCAAGCAACGCCTGCTCAGCATATAGATTATTCGGAATTACCCGCTGCCCAGAAAGAGAAGAACTTTCGTTGTATCTGGCCGCGATTGCAGGATCGTCTGGAGCTTCTCGTTGTAAGCTATCCCTCGACACTCGACTCACTTACTCCGTCGATGTCTCATCGCCGGCAGATTCATTTGAATCGGTGGATTCTGATTCGGAGGTTGAAGACTCTTCAGACATCTCGACCAAACTGTCGGGTACCACTGTAACCTGGATTTCGAATCGTACTTCCGGATGAACAACCACAGGAATTGTGTACTCCCCAGTGTTTTTGATGTTGCCCTCCGGCATCATAAGCTCCGATCGAAGTATTTCGGTATCGTGTTCTTCAGCAGCTTGAACAATGTCATTGGCTGCAACTGAACCGAACAAACGTCCCTCTTCGTCAATCACACGTCTCGAAATGGTGAGTTCCTTAATCGCACTTTCCGCACGCACCTTTGCAACATCCAAACGAGCCTTTTCTTGCTTCAACAGCTCCTCACGTCGGCTTTCAACAGCAGCAATCGCTTCAGCGGTCGCTCGAACCGCTTTTCGTTGGGGAATCAAGAAATTTCGAGCATATCCAGGTTTGACCTCTACCGCGTCACCCAATTCACCGAGATTTACAACAGATTCAAGCAGAATTACTTTCATAGTTCACTCACCTTAACCGTGAGAATCGGTGTAGGGAATAAGAGAAAGATATCGAGCCAATTTGATTGCATTAGTCAACTGGCGTTGATACCTTGCTTTAGTGCCAGTACTGCGGCTAGGGAAAATTTTTCCGGATTCAGAAATGAAATTTTCCAATAGTTCGATATCCTTGTAATCGATTTCGGTAATTCCGTTCTTAGTGAAATAGCAGAACTTTTTCTTTCTTGACCGGCGGTTCATGATGTCACCTCTTCATTATCATCATCTGTCTCATCGGTACTAGCTGACTCAACAGCGTTTTCCGCATCTTTGCCGTCCGTCGCTTCTTCACTTTGACTTTCTTCATCAGTCGATTTCGCTTCGATTTCAGCGGCTTCTTTCTGAGCAGCTAATTCGGCTTGTCTTGCTTCTTCAGCCTTAGCTAATTCCACTTGTCTGGCCTCTTCGGCCTTACGCGCTTCCTCAGCGGCTTCTTCCGCTTGCCTCTTTTCATCAGCTTTCTTCTTGATAATCTGCTTGAGAATTGGCGACTGCTCGGTGACTGGGCAATCCTTTCGCAGAACCAGGCTTCGAATGATCGAGTCGTTGTAGCGAAATACCGTTTCGATCTCCTCTTTAACTGAAGGGTCGCATTCAATATTCATCAGAAAGTACCCAGCTTTGAACAATTTCTGAATTGGATAGGCGAGTTTTCGCCGACCCCAGTCTTCGCAACGGTGTACTGTACCGCCTGAATCTTCGACGATTCTACGATAGCGGTCAATGATTTCATCCTGCTGCTCACTCTGGTCTGGATGCACCAGAGCGACAATTTCATAATGACGCATAGATAAGATCTCCTCTCGGATATTAGCCCTACTTTATCGGCATTATCAGGGCAAGGAGTAAAGTGGTAAGCCGAAGTGTTTAATTTATCCGATTTAGCTCAGAATAACAACCCAAATTTTGCCGAGGTGCACTAGCGTCAGGGAACAATCGTTCATAGTTGACAAGCGTAATTTCAATCTAATTTCTCAGAGTTCATAGAACAGTTTCGCTTTACAGGTTTCTGTATAGACTTCGGCTTCATGCCCGTCAGAATTGATTCAACTGTGTCGATTTGGAAGTGATGATTTTCAGATATGCGGAAGCTGAAACGGCCTTATGCTGTTGTGTTCAATACGGAATTTTTTTAGTATTTGTTCCGAAATGAATAGACGGTAAACTCTAAATTTAACAAATGCGGTATAGGTCGCAATACATATCACTTCAATATTCTGGTTCGATGCGTTTTTGCTATTCCGTCAGCAATGAATGGCGGCACGCCAGATCGGTCAGCAAATTGCTGCCACAGTGAAACAGCTTCCTGCACCTGTCCGACGATTTCTTCCGCTCTGCCGCGCTTCATCGATATAGATTTTGCACAAGTTTTAAAATCCTCAATCGTAAAATCATTACGCTTGCCGTTAAGCGACATTTGGTGTTGACCCGTCCAGATTCCATGAGGATTGTAGCTGTAGGTCACATCAAAAGCTGGAGACAGTGACCAGACACCCGCCCGATCCATCAGGAACGCAATGTTCTTGACGTGGTCATCCTGGTTTCGTGCAACAATGTTGAAAGCCATGCGTCGGAACTGCTCTTCAACTTCCGACATCGGCATATTCAGCTTGCGTATCGTAAGTAGCGCCTGCTCATAGGAGTTCTCGCCCGCTCTGTTAAAGTCAAAGTGTTCCATCGCGCAAAGGGATTGCATGTGAATCTTCTGGCCTGATTCTATTCTGTCAAAGCGTTTGGTCATAAAATGACTGCGACCATTTTCTTCCAACAGTCGTGATTCTTCCATCTCGATGCCAGCATTCCGCGCCATGAGATAGTAGGCATACTCAATAAGTCCGTAGCCCGCCGGGTCCTCTAGCTCTTTGTCCCTGTTGTTCGAAACACCATCAAATTTCAAAATCCAGTAAGTAAACCCTTTCCCGGACTTGATTTGCCCAGATCGTACCTCATTCGTATCAGGGTTCCATGCGATAACTGCTTTGGCTCTTGCACCCCCGGCTGAGGTGCCAACTCGTAAAATATCCTGTAAGGAGTCTGTTGTAAGATCATGGTCAAAAGATCCATGAAGCACGTGGCGTTCAGAAAGGATTTTGCTGGCGAGTTTAACTAGGGCTTCAACATCGACTGGTTCAGAATTTTCTGAAAATTGTCTATACGATGGAGCAAACTCCAATGCCCCCATGCCGCGAGTACCCATGTAACAAAGGCGTTCAATTGGATTGAATGATTCCGGCGCACGCCCCTGACTGATAAGCCAGGCATTGATCAGCGTATTGCCAAAGTCATCTGGCAATGAATCAGCAAGCAACCCCGGTAGTCGGTGAAATGTTTTTCGAGACAAGGCTGGGAATGAATAAATCTGCTGGGATAGAGGCATTGTCAGAGGAGCGACTTCAATGCCGCTGGAAATGAAATCGGGGTCATATTCAAAATGGGCTGAATTGGAACGTGAATCCCAACTTGCTGCGCCGATTGTAGTGCCCCAAAGCTTGACTTCGGCGACCGTCACTCTTCATCACCCCACGACCATTCTGATTTCGTGCTGGGTTTATCACGCTTTGAAGAAGCTCTTTGGCGCCGCTTGCCATGCATTTTTAACTGCTGAATCGGACTGACTCCCGGTTCTGGGATCAATACCTCAAGGTTGCCTACCATTCGCAGTGCTCGTAAAATTCTAATGAGGCTTGAGGCTTGAACCGATTCGCCGTGTTCAGCTCGGATCATCGTGCGAATTGAAATACCAGCTTGTTGTGCGAGAAAAGTCTGTGTTTTATTCTGATTCAGACGATGCTGTGTCAAGCGACGACCAATCTCTTCCAGCACTGCTTGATCAGAAAGATCGTTGACTATTTTCATAATATGCCTTTTTTGTCATTTAATCTAAATATTTTGATTTAATATGTCAATATTAGCATATTGTATATCACACAATAGTTCCGCTTGATTTAATTGTGATTAATATGCTTTATATGGCATATTAATCACATAAATATAAGTTTATATGCCTGTTATGACATATTTGGTACTCTATCACACCACTACGTTGAACACATTTTCGTATGTTCGATGGGGCTGAAAATTATGCCTCAATGACAGTAGTAATAGCGTCGGTGACTCTTGCCTTACAACTGAATCGGCCCAAACAGATTCGCTCGCTGGTGTCTTCTCTGCCAACTTGCCTCGACCGCTGAACGGAGTTTTCATTCCAATCGCCATGAAGGAAGGATTTACGCAGGTGATTTTCGGTGCAATATCGTAACTGAGTAGATTCTTATATTAGAGTTGCTGAAAGTGCTCGAATCGCCAACAAATGCATCGGTTGCCTGGATAGTTAATAATTGGCAACAGATGTCCGCTACACAGAGCAACGGAACCAGGGTCAAACACTAATCCTCATTGGAGACTTAGTGACTAAGAACAATAGTTCTTCTAACTTATTCTCAATCGAAATTGGGTGGTCGTTTTTCTACAAATGCTCGAACACCCTCAGCGAAGTCGTCTGAACCGGCGCAATCCAAAAACAGTTCCTGCTCCAACTTCAGTTGACTGTTGAGATCATTCTGGAAAGACTGTCTGATCAGTTTTTTTGCGTTTGACACAGCTAAACGTGCAGACTTTGCGATTTGGTTCGCTACTTTTTCGACAGTAGGATTTAGATCTTCATCATCGACAACCTGATTGATCAATCCAATCTCAAGCGCTTCATCGGCGCTGTATCTTTTTGTCAGCAATGCTATTTCCATTGCTTTTTTCATTCCCAAAGAACGAGGCATATAGAAGGTGCTGCCACCATCGGGTGAAGTGCCCAGAAGATTGTAAGCAGATGTGTAGAATGAGTTTTTGGTTCCAATGGCAAGATCGCAACCAGCTACCAAACTGATTCCAAATCCTGCCGCTGCGCCGCGTACCTTTGCAATGACAGGTACTGGCAGATCTGCTAGTCGCTCAACCAATTGATGAACAGTCGAAATTAGCTCACTAAATATTTTTCTTTTTTCAACAGCTTCGGTTTCAATCAAGTCATGAAAATACACGATATCGCCACCCGCCATAAAGTTATCCCCTTTTCCTTCGATAACGACACAGCGAACGTCTGTACTGCCTTCAATGAATTGGACAGCTTCATCTAATCCATTCAGCATATCCCAGTTCAGAGCATTGAACTGTTTCGGACGCGATAGTGTAATCGTGAAAATGCCATCTTGTAAGTGCGTTTCTACTGAATTCATGAGTTAGCTCTCCGTTCATGTTCATTGATCTATCAACACGATCATTCAATCATTTTAATTTTGTTTGTGAGTGTTAACACTTACTGATTTCAAGTAGATGTGAAACATTGAATCTAGAATTCGCCATACTTATTAGATTAAATATCTAAGATATTACTTTGATAAGTAAAGGTTATATACGACGGTACGCAATTCGTTCCAGTTCCAGAAAAGTCTCAGTTCCATGCATTTTTACCATAGTACGGCGACAAATAGGCTCTTTGCAATTACCAGTTCAACCCGGTTAGATCAAGCGGGTCTATCTGCCTATTCGTGGCAGAAAACAATCCTTGGCTTACAGTAATTGGGAACTTTGAACAGGAATTCCTAGAAAACTTCAATCAGAACTCACACCACGTCAATTTGGCCAAAATTGAACTTAGTTCTAGTAATCAATAAAACTTGTCCGACCTGGTCCAATAATTTGCTTACGTTAATTTGAGAATGTTGTCTTTTTTGAGTAACTCTGTAATTTGGACTTGTTATTGGTGCGGCTAGGATAATACGAGATATTGCTGTTTGTTTGATATAGAATTCTATATAATTTTTTAAAATTATATGTAATTACAGATCAACATGAAATATTCTATCGAACACATTACTCATGCACTCAGAGCCGCACGCAAAACTCAAGGATTGAATCAGCGCACACTCAGCGCAATGGCAGGGATTCCTCAAAGTCACATTTCCAAAATTGAGAACGGTGCTGTTGATCTACGCGTATCAAGTCTCGTCGAACTTGCCCGTGCATTGAATTTGGAAATTGAACTTGTTCCCCGAAAATCTGTTCCCGCAGTGCACGCAATAATCCAGCGGATAAGTCAAAACACATCAAACCCGGGGGAAATTAACCCAAGTTCTGAAGCAGTGAGACCTGCCTACGCTCTAGACAACGACGGATTTGAGTGACATTTGCGTTCTGATAAGTTCTGCTTCACGGTGTTACAGTTGGTAGATTGAAGCTTCTGCCAATTTATCGGACGCTGTTCCCACTCCAGGAGAAGTACACAACTAACGAAACCGGCCTGTGATTCGTCTGACATTCGAGGATCAGTTCTGAGAACCAATTGCGATATTCAGAGAATCTACCAGCCAATCTTGTAATTGACACGGTACTCTCAACTCGTATTTCTCTATGCAGGTGAAACATTAGATAATGAGTTTACGTATTGAAATTGAAACTAGTGAATGTTTGAAAAATCAAACGGTGAGCATCGATTTGTGTTTGGGAAAATATAAAAATGGCTAAATCAATTCGCATAGACAATTGCTCGATTGGATCTGAACATCCTCCCTATATTGTGGCAGAGATGTCAGCCAACCACAACGGCAAAATTGAGCGAGCCTACAGGATTCTGGACGCTGTGAAAGCAGCTGGTGCGAACGCCGTAAAAATTCAAACCTACCGCGCTGACACAATTACGATTAATCATACTGCTCCCGAGTTCATCGTTAAAGGAGGACTTTGGGACGGACGTCAACTTTACGATCTTTATGAAGAAGCATATACCCCCTGGGACTGGCATGGTCCGATATTTGATCACGCAAAGAAAATCGGATTGACTATCTTTTCTTCTCCATTCGATCCTACCGCAGTAGATTTACTTGAGAGTCTTGGTGCTCCAGCATACAAAATTGCGTCTCCAGAATTGATCGATCTGCCCCTGATCAAGTATGTTGCCCGCACTGGTAAACCCATCATCATGTCTACTGGAATGGCAAATCTAGAAGAGATATCGGAAGCGATAGAAGCTGCTCGTAGTGCGGGAGCAGAAGATATTGTTGTTTTGCACTGCACTTCGGCCTATCCAACTGACCCCAAAGAATCGAATCTCGCAACAATGGCAGAGATTGCTGATCGCTTTGACGTGTTAACTGGATTGTCTGATCATACTCCTGGCACCACTGTTCCAGCTATCGCAATCGCACTTGGTGCTAATTTGATCGAGAAGCACTTTACTCTCGCCCGCTCTGATGGTGGTGTTGATAGTGCATTTTCATTAGAACCTGCGGAGCTTGCGGAATTGGTAAAGGTAGCTAGCATTGCACAAGTCGCTGTCGGTCATGCTAGTTTCGAGCCCACTACTTCGGAAAAAAAGATACTCAAAATCCGCCGCTCTCTGTATGTCGTATCTCCCATTTCAAAAGGTGAAGAATTTACAGAATCAAATATTCGTTCAATTCGTCCGGGACTCGGAATGAAGCCAAAGTATTTTGAACAGATTCTGGGGCGACGAGCGTCGCGCAATCTACAATTTGGCGAACCTCTTCAGCCATCGATGATTGACGGTGGACTTGAAGTATAGCTTTCCCCCTCAACTTGAGCTAAATAAGTCTACCTGAACATTTAGTGATGGCTACTCAACCCATCATCTATTGCGATATGGACGGTGTATTGTGCAACTTTTTTTCTGCTATTCAGAGGCTAACCGATCAACCAATTAAGACACTGTCAGTTTCCCAGATGTGGGCACTTTGCCGTGAGCAGGCTGACTTCTGGGAGAACCTTGAGTGGATGGAAGGTGGAAAAGAGGTCTGGCGAATCGTCGAACACTACCGTGGCCATATTCTTTCTTCGCTCCCCTACTCTGACCCAAATAGTGGACCTGGAAAGATGAAGTGGCTTCGCAACAACATTGGATTAACGGATCCTGAGCGAATCCATCTTGTCAATCGTCGAACAAAAAAACAGAATTTCGCCGTATCGAATCAAACCCCAAACATTTTGATCGACGACTACATCAAAAACACGAATGAGTGGCAGGCAGCCGGAGGAAACGCCATTCTTCACGTTAACCTTGAAGACACACTCCAACAGCTAGGGGAACTCGAAATCAATACCGACCTCCAATCTTGAAATTCAATGGAATTTGAGAGTGACTTCGCCAGGTTGCAATCGTTGATCGGCAAAGTATCCAGCCTTCGTTTCCAGTGCGTATTTGATATCACGCCCTGGGGAATAGATATTCGAGCTTGAATCTCCTTTCAATGGCGGTTTCATTCGCATCACCAGAAAAAGCAACCCGTCAGAATCAAAGAATCCAATGTCGAGTTCAGCATGGACATTGTTCATGTGAAAACTGCTATTTTGGGGTGAAGGATAAACAAAGAGAATTGCGTTTTGGTCAATGACCTGGGGACAGATGTGCTGATTTCCCGCAGCTCTCTCCCGTGGCTCATCAGCAATTCTTACGTTAAGTTCAGTTTCTTCGCCATTTTTGTGGTGGAGTGAAATGACTGCATGGTGCATACTCGCCCAGTGGCGAGTTGACAACTTGCAATCTGCAGCATTACTAATGCCGACTTGAGTCGTCAACAAAGTCGCAGTCAGAATTGCAACTTTAGTCGAGCGCTGAGCAAACAACTTCGCAAATTCGATCAACATGTTGGTCTGGCATTTCAGGGTAAAGTGGTAAAGAAAGCACTTCCCTGCAGGCTTGCATCGTTTTTGGAAATTCTTCGTCCGAATATCCTAGTCCCTGATAAGGGATCTGGTTGTGAACAGGCATTGGGTAGTAAATCTGGTAACCAATTTGGTGAGACCCTAGCGCATCAGCAATCCTGTTTCGTTCAGATGATCTAATGGTAAAGATATTGAAGACGTGCTTTCTGTCAGGTAAGTCTTTTGGTAAATCAACAGGGTAGTCTTGCAAAAATTGGCGATATCGATCCGCCAGCTCGCGTCTTCGCGTGATCACCTGAGAAACTGACTTAAGCTTAAGACTCAATATCACTGCCTGAACCGCATCTAACCGACTAGTACAGCCGACTAATTCGTGTTGATTCGGACCGGTGATTCCGTGATTCCTTAACAGTCTCACCTTCTCAGCATACTCCTCACAGTTTGTGGTGATCATTCCTCCATCGCCATAGGCACCCAACACCTTTGTCGGGTAAAAGCTGAAACATCCAAAATCCCCTATACTTCCGCAAAATGCGTCACTGTAGATGCTACCAAATGCTTGGGCAACGTCTTCAACTACAGGAATACCGTACTCCTCACCAATGGAGTTAATCTCCTTCATGTTTGCAGGAAGGCCGAATAGATGGACAGGCAGGATGGCCTTTACGCGATCATCAACTGCTTCGCGAATTTTTTGCGGATCAACATTAAAGTCATCCTCACTGATGTCAACAAGTCGAGGTTTTGCTCCAACCAAAGATATGGCTTCAACTGATGCATAAAACGTAAAATCAGGCACAATTACAGTGTCGCCGGATCCGACTCCAATCGCTCGCAAGGCAATGATGATGGCATCAGTGCCATTTGCGACAGTTACGACATGCTTTACACCCAGATAATCTGCAAGTTCAGATTCAAGCTGATTGACTGCTGATCCGAGAATGAAATTCCCGGTTTGCCCAAGGCGCTCGATTTCTTGCAACCAAGCTGCCCGATAGTTCGCAAACTGGTGAGTCAGATCAAAGTAGGGAATATTATTTGAACTGGGCATTAATGCTGGCCAATCTGCTCGCGAACCATTTGTGCTACACGTAGTGCCAATACTGCGTCTTCTCCCGACACAAAGGGTTCACCATCATTTCGTACGATTTCCACAAAATGATCAATCTCGTTTTTAAGTGTAATGGCAGGGACGGTATCAATCTGCTGTGTTGATGTATTGTGTGAGAAGCGATCCTTCTGATCATAGGATCGATTGGTTAGCAAAATTGACTGATCAAGCAAATCAAGTTCCAGCAACTGCTGCCTCATATATATCTTGAAGTTTCTCAGCCTGTCATTTGCGACTCTTGATGCCGTTACATTTGCAACGGCATCATTCTCAAACTCAATTCGGGCATTTGCGATGTCTACATGCGATGTAATGACTGATGATCCGAGTGCGGAAACAGACTTGACGGGTGCATTAATCATCGCCAGAACCAGATCGATATCGTGAATCATCAAATCTGTAATGACATCGACATCGCCACCTCGTCCTGCGAATTTTCCGTGTCGGTTGGCTTCGATAAATGCCGGCCGATCTATTCGGTGTGCGATTTCCATAATCGCTGAATTAAATCGCTCCTGATGCCCAACCAACAATTTGGCAGAATTCTGGTGTGCTAAATCAACAAGAACTTCTGCATCAGCAACAGACGCTGCAAGCGGCTTTTCCATCAGCATGTGCACCCCTTCCCTAAGAAAAACTTCTGCGACTTCGCGGTGCATAACCGTAGGGACGGCGATACTCACAGCATCAATCTTGCCAAGAAGTTCTGCGGGTTCAGTGTAGCTTGGACATCCTAGCGAATCAGCAACAAATCGACTCCGATCCAGGTCAACGTCGGCAACCCCAACCAATTCCACATGTTCATTCGCTGCAAAATGTTCGGCGTGCAATTTACCGATGAAACCGACCCCAGCGATACCAACTCTTAGTTTTGGTGTCACTTTTTTCCTACTGCTGTCGCCGTCTGCTAGAGTTCATTTCAACGATGCTACTGGTCAGTTAAAATTGGTAATGTATTTTATTTGAATTGTCCTGCTTATTGATTTGCCGTGCTGTCGAAACTCAGACAAAACTTATCGTCGATGCTTCTGGTTGAAGACTCAGATATGAATCGCGATCGGACTTGGAGTCCCTCATCTGCCGCAACTGCTCTGCTCATCGAAACTGCCCGTGCAGATGATCATTTTGATGAATCTGAACTGGCTCAAATTGAACAGACGCTGGTCAATGTGCTGAATATAGATGCATCTCATATCAAACAAACACTGGAATCAGCTCAACAGGAATTGGACCAAGCCACCTGTCTGCATGAGTTGACTTCAATCATCAACAATGATTGGGATTTCAAAGCGAAGGTTAACTTAATTGAGGCGATGTGGAAAGTTGTTCTGACTGATCAGTACATCAACCCAAACGAACACCACCTGATGCGCAAGATCAAGGGGTTATTGCACATCCCCCAGTCTGAATACATCGCCGCCAAACTAAGAGCCCGCGACTCTTTGGAATCAGAATAAATTACGACTTCTATCTTCGCAGAAACGATCTTCCAAATCACCAAGGGATGTCGGAGTCGAAGTCATCATCGATTGATTCTGTCGTCCCAGACCCACTTGGTTCGCTTGATTCAGTTGACGAAAACGGATCGGACTCGGTGCGTGGAGCGCCGCCGCCTTCCGCCCGGTCAAGAAATACAAAATCTCGACCAATTATTTCGGTTGTATATCGATCCTGACCACTCTGATCCTGCCATTTGCGCGTTTGCAATTGGCCTTCCACATAGAGTTTGCTTCCTTTTCGTGTGTACTTCAGAATAGTTTCTGCTCTTGGTCCGAAATATACAACTCGATGCCATTCCGTACGTTCCCTTCGTTCCCGAGTCTCTCTGTCCTGCCAAACCTCAGAAGTCGCAATTCTAAGATTTGCAATAACTTGACCGCTTTGGGTCATTCGTCGTTCGGGATCTGCCCCCAAGTTCCCAATCAGGGTGACTTTATTTAATCCAGGGCCGGCCATATTTCTCTCTTAAACCTCAGTTTCAAATGATTTATGTTTTTTGTTATTGGATGCCAAATTTCAAGCCAACTTTCGGTTGATAATTAACTTGAAGGCAAGCCATATCAGTATAACCAATGCCGTAAAAAGAAATACACCTGCAGACTCATGTCTGGTGTAAACCAGCCCACCAAAAACACCACCTAGAAAAGTGCCAATAAACGTACAGGCGTTGAAAATTCCCATTACCGTACCACGCATTTTTCCCGGTGCTTTTGTCACCGTAGTCGATGGAAGTAGCGCCTCCAATGTATTAAAACCGACAAAAAACAGCCAGAGACCCAAAACCAGCATCATCATTGCTCCATCGAGTGAACCCACATGCAGTACACCTTGTGCAACAAGCAAGACCAGTCCGCCTAGAATCATCACCTGACCTGATTGTTTCTTTTTTGAACTGTAACGAATCAAGGGAACCATTACAAGCACAGAGGCCAGCAATACTGGCACAAATACCTTCCAGATTTCATCGCGCGCGAAGCCGGAGACCTCAATGAACCTTATTGGGAATGCCAGGAACAGCGCTGTCATTACCATGTGAATGGCCATCGTCCCTACATAGAGTGAAACTAACTCCCGGTCAAACAGCCCTGTTTTTGTCTCTGTATGCTGTTCAGTCTGAATTGAATCTACCTTAATTTTGCTCGGCAACAGGGTCAACACCATCAGTACACCGACTGCCGCCAATGCTGCAGCGATCCAGAATAGTCCCCGTATTCCGACCCATGAGTCAAGTAGAGGACCAAGCATCAAAGACAATGTAAAGGCGGTTCCTATTGACACCCCCACAAGCGCCATAGACTTGGGTCTTTGGGGCTCCCGGACGACATCTCCAACCATCGCCAGAACAACTGCTGAGATAGTTCCTGCGCCTTGTAGTGCGCGACCCAGAATAATGCCGAATATTGAAGTGGACAGCGCTGCCACAACACTACCAATGGCGAACACGATCAAACCCAAAACAATCAGTGGCCGCCTTCCCCACCGATCTGAAGCGGTACCAAATGGCACTTGAAAAATCGCCTGGGTCAACCCGTATATTCCTAGAGCAATTCCAATCAGGTAAGGCGTTCCATGCGTAAATTCATTGGTATATAGAGCAAGAACGGGCAGGATCATAAACAGCCCAATCAAGCGCATTACCAGAACGCTTGAAAGCGTTGCGATTGTATTTCTTTCGAATTTTGTCAAACGATTTTCAGACACAGAATTCAATCGGAATCAGTTTGGATACGGAAGATAACAATACGCAGGGAATTACGCAACAATAAAAATCCCGGGTCGGCCTGCCTTCATGCAGGACATTGTTTCACCGGGATCAAACAGGAAGTGGCATTTTAATCTGTTTGCTAATCCGATTGAGGAAGAGTAACATATAAAGATTTTGCGAGTACTGAAATTAGTATGAAGAACAACAACAAAATAATTGTCAGAGGCGCTCGAACGCACAATCTTAAAAATATCTTTGTTGAGTTGCCGCGCAATAGCCTGAATGTCGTTACTGGTCTTTCTGGTTCAGGTAAATCGTCACTCGCATACGACACAATTTATGCTGAAGGACAGCGCCGCTATGTCGAATCCCTGTCCTCCTACGCTCGACAGTTTCTATCGTTGATGGACAAGCCTGACGTTGACTCCATTGAGGGGCTTTCGCCAGCAATCAGTATTCACCAGCAAGGCACTCGATTCAGTCCGCGCTCAACTGTTGGGACTGTAACAGAAATTTATGACTACCTCAGACTACTCTACGCCAGAGTCGGTGAACCGCGCTGTCCTACTCATAATTCCGTACTCGCTGCAAAACCAATTTCGGAAATTGTCGACCAAATACTGGCTTTACCGGAAGGTACGCGAGTCGCACTCATCTCTCCACTTATTCGCGGTAAAAAAGGCACACACGATCAAACAATAGCTGACCTTAGAAAAAATGGCTACGTCCGGGTACGAGTTGATGGAGAGATCTATGAAATAGAGAATGTTCCGAAACTGGATAAGAACATCGCACATTCAGTTGATGTTATTGTCGATCGAATAGTTGTCAAGCCACAGGCCCGTCAACGGTTAGCTGACTCCGTGGAAAATGCTACGCAACTGTCTGATGGATTGCTGATCTGCTGCATGGTTGACAACGAAGGTTCGATAGAGCACGAAGGAGAAGTATTCAGCACCCAGTTTGGATGTCCATATTGCGGCTACGTGCTTGACGAATTGGAACCTCGAATCTTTTCATTTAACAATCCTCGAGGGGCATGTCCCAGCTGCAGTGGACTAGGCTACACATCCCGTTTTGATGCGGAACGTATCGTTCTGGATTCTAAATTAAGCATTTCCATGGGTGCGCTAGCAGAGTGGAATGTGCGTCATCGTTACTACTACAGCATGCTGGAATCGGTGGCCAAACACTATAAATTCGATCTAGATCAACCATTTGATTCACTGCCAAATCATATACAGAAAATCGTACTATTCGGTACTGGCCATCAAAAAATTTCGATGCGATACCTCAGCGAAAACGGCAAAACCTACCGAAGTGTGCGTCCTTTTGAAGGTGTCATTCCGAATTTTGAACGGCGACTACGAGAATCCAGTTCGGATGCCGTACGCGAAGAATTGTCCAAGTATCTCGAAACTAAACCATGTTCAGAATGTGGCGGCAGCCGTTTGTCAATCGGCGCAAGGAATGTGTTTGTCGACGACAAACCCATTCACTTCATCACGAGCATGAATGTGAGCAAAGCACTTAGCTGGTTTCAATCGATTCGGTACGACGATCACAAAAAAACAGTTGCAGAGCGAATTGTTAGAGATATCAAGACCAGACTACAGTTTTTATCCAGTGTTGGGCTCACCTATGTAACACTTGACCGCGCAACCAATTCACTTTCAGGTGGCGAACTGCAACGTATTCGTCTTGCGTCACAAGTCGGATCAGGACTGGTTGGGGTGACTTATGTCCTTGATGAACCATCAATTGGGCTGCATAACCGGGATAATCAGCGATTGCTGGATACCCTTCACCGATTACGTGATTTGGGTAATACTTTGGTTGTAGTCGAACACGACGAAAATACCATTCGAAGCGCTGACTACATTGTGGACCTTGGCCCTAGAGCCGGTGCACAGGGCGGCCAGGTGATGGCTACAGGTACGCCAGATGAAATTGTGAATACTCCAGGTTCCTTGACAGGTGCGTACCTTAGCGGTAAATATCAGATTTCAATTCCATTGTTGAGAACTCCATTCGACTCAAAACGAGTGCTTCGAATAGAAGGTGCTCGGGGCAACAACCTCAAGCGGTTGAATGTTGACCTTCCTCTCGGACTCTTCTGTTGTGTGACCGGCGTTTCAGGGTCTGGGAAGTCCACTTTGATCAATGAAACAATTTATCCTGCCGTCGCCTCTAGACTGAATCGAACCAAGCTGACGGCTGCAGCATATGATCGAATTCTTGGACTCGAATTGATCGACAAAATCATTCGAATAGATCAACAGCCGATTGGACGCACACCTCGGTCTAACCCTGCAACCTACACCGGTCTTTTTGGAACCATTCGAAACCTGTTTGCCAGAACTGTGGAAGCTCGAGCACGCGGCTACGGTCCCGGTCGATTTTCATTCAATGTTCCAGGTGGTCGGTGTGAATCATGCAAAGGTGATGGATTAGTACGGGTGGAAATGCATTTTCTACCCGATATGTTTGTGCGGTGTAAGGTTTGCAACGGTTCGCGGTTCAACAGGGAGACTCTGGAAATTACCTATAAAGGGCTCAATATTGCGGAGGTGCTGGCTCTTTCAGTCAGCGACGCATTGGAACTGTTCCACGCCATCACACCGGTTGCCCGCAGATTGAAAACACTCAGTGATGTCGGACTTGAGTACATCAGACTCGGTCAAAGCGCTACCACCCTTTCAGGCGGGGAAGCGCAGCGCGTCAAACTATCACTTGAACTGTCAAAGAAAGATACGGGTAATTCACTTTATCTTCTTGATGAACCCACTACGGGATTGCATTTCGAAGACATCAAACAACTGCTATCGGTGTTGTTGGAACTTCGTGATCGCGGTAATACCGTGATCGTTATTGAACACAACATGGAAGTCATTAAGTCGGCGGATTGGATCATAGATCTAGGGCCGGAAGGTGGAGCAGATGGTGGTCTGATTGTAGCAGCTGGTCCGCCAGAATCTGTTGTTCAAAATCAAGATTCACATACCGGCAGGTGCCTGGCTGAAGTTCTGGAAAAGCAAAACATGAAAGAGTCAATTCTCGAAGTCAAATAGACTGAACAATCTCGTTAAATCAGGGTCTATATACTCACCAATTTGAGAATTGAAGGGTTCGCGATTAATGTATAAATTTGATTAGTCGACTATCGCAAGAACCGAGTAATAGATGGCTGATACACTAAATTTTGCTGACATCGATCCGATCGAAACTGAAGAGTGGTTAGAAGCTCTGTCTAGCGTCATTGAACGCGAAGGCTATGAACGGGCTCACTTTCTTATTGAACAGCTTATAGAAAGTGCCAGACGCTCTGGTGTTCATATTCCACATCGACCAACAACTGCATACCTCAACACCATAGGGCTGACACAGGAAGAGAGAAGCGCTGGCGACCATGCACTTGAATGGCGAATTCGTTCGCTGATTCGGTGGAACGCATTGGCCATAGTCGTACGGGCCAATCGAGTTTCGACTGAGCTCGGAGGACACATTGCCAGTTTCGCATCATCCGCTACCCTGTACGATGTCGGCTTTAACCATTTTTGGCATGCACCAAGTGAGAATCACGGAGGTGACCTCGTATTTATTCAGGGGCATTCAGCTCCTGGAATTTATGCACGTGCGTTTCTTGAGGGACGCCTTAGCGAAGAAGACCTCGACAGCTTCAGACGTGAAGCTGATGGTAAAGGCTGGCCATCTTACCCGCATCCGCGACTAAAACCAGACTTTTGGCAGTTTCCAACCGTATCGATGGGTCTGGGCCCCATTATGGCGATCTACCAGGCCCGATTCATGAAGTACCTGCACAATCGTGGATTCTGCGACACCTCCAATCGTAAGGTTTGGGTATTCGTGGGCGATGGTGAAATGGACGAACCCGAATCCATGGGAGCCCTGTCGCTCGCAGGCCGAGAGCAGTTAGACAACTTGATATTTGTCGTCAACTGCAACTTGCAGCGTCTGGATGGGCCTGTTCGCGGTAATGCCAAAATTATTCAGGAACTCGAAGGTGACTTCAGAGGTTCCGGCTGGAATGTGATCAAGCTGATCTGGGGATCATACTGGGACCCCCTACTCATGCGGGATACCAAGGGGCTACTTAAGAGGCGAATGGAAGAAGCTGTAGACGGTGAATACCAAGCATTTAAAGCAAAAGGCGGGGCCTACACCCGTGAGCACTTCTTTGGCAAATATGAAGAACTTCGCGAAATGGTATCAAACATGACCGATGAGGACATCTGGCGTCTGAATCGAGGTGGCCACGATCCGCATAAGGTTTACGCCGCGTACGCAGCAGCAGCGAAACACGAAGGTCAGCCAACCGTAATACTGGCAAAGACAGTCAAAGGCTATGGTATGGGCGAAGCCGGTGAAGGACAAAACATAACCCACCAGCAGAAGAAGATTGGTGAAGATGCACTGATCTCGTTCAGGGATCGATTCCGAATTCCGCTCACCGATGAAGAAGTCGCTTCCGCACCGTTCTATCGACCACCGGAAGATAGCCCTGAAATTCAGTACATGCTGAATCAGCGGAAGAAACTTGGTGGCTCATTACCGGTGCGTCGCCCCATTCCTGGTTCACTTAAAATTCCAGACCTTGATATTTTTTCGAATCAACTCAAAGGTTCCGGTGGCCGTGAAATATCGACAACGATGGGATTTGTCAGAATTTTGACAAGCATTATTCGAGATAAGGAGATTGGACGCAATATCGTACCGATCGTGCCGGATGAATCCAGAACTTTCGGTATGGAAGGGATGTTTCGACAGTTGGGAATTTACTCGCCATTAGGACAGCTGTATGAACCTGAAGATTCAGATCAGTTGATGTTCTATCGGGAATCTAAAGAAGGACAAGTCTTACAGGAAGGCATTAACGAAGCAGGCGCGATCTGCTCATGGATTGCTGCAGGTACATCGGGAAGCAACCATGGCATTCGAATGATTCCGTTTTACATTTTCTATTCGATGTTTGGGTTTCAACGGGTTGGAGATCTGGCATGGGCAGCTGCTGACAGTCACGCACGGGGTTTTCTGATTGGCGGAACAGCGGGTCGAACCACACTGGCTGGAGAAGGTTTACAGCATCAGGATGGACACAGTCATGTACTGGCATCGACCATTCCGACTTGTATTTCCTACGATCCAACATTTGTTTATGAACTTGCAGTCATCATTCACGACGGCTTACGCCGCATGTATCAGGAAGACGAGTCGGTTTATTTTTACATTACCTGCATGAACGAAAACTACGAGCATCCTGCGATGCCAGAAGGTGTTGAAGAGGGAATCGTCAAGGGAATGTATCTGCTCAAGCGGTCTGAGTCAAAACGCAAAAACCGTGTTCAGCTTCTGGGTAGTGGCACAATTTTGCGGGAAGTGATCGCAGCCGCTGAAATTCTCGAATCAGACCATTCAGTCGCTGCTGATGTTTGGAGCGTAACCAGTTTCAATGAACTGGCCAGAGATGGACATTCAGCCAATCGCTGGAGCCGCTTGCATCCAGTCGAAGAACGTCGTAAGAGTTATGTGGAAACCTGTCTGGAAGATTCGGATGGACCGATCATCGCCGCGACTGACTATATGCAGGTTTATGCCGATCAAATTCGCGGATTTGTGCCACGCAGCTATCACGTGCTGGGTACTGATGGTTTTGGTCGTTCGGACACCCGAGTTAACTTGCGTGAATTTTTTGAAGTCAACAGAAACCATGTTGTGGCAACCGCATTGAATGCTCTCAAAGAGGAAGGCAAATTAACCGCCAAAAAGGTTGAGCAAGCATTGAAGAAACTTGAGATCGATCCGGATAAACCAGACCCGATAACACTCTAATCTTTAAAACTGACAAGACGGTCCAGTATATTGTTTGTAAAACAATGGTCGATTACAGTATCCCGCAATTGGCGTATTGTGTTCAAATTTGAGCATGGAGATGCCTATTTAGTTAACTATGCGGATTATCACTGATGAGTTATCAACAATATAACCCTCCTCATCCTGGAGATTTGATTCGACGCACCTATATTGAACCGTTTGAGGGGGTTACTTCGAATGGAACAGCAGACCGTCTTGGAGTGGCGCGTAGTACATTTAGCCGACTATTGAATGGTAAGTCTGGTATTTCGCCGGAAATGGCAATTCGCCTTTCCAAAGTTATTGGTGGTTCAGCGGAAAGCTGGTTAGCACTACAAGAAAGTTGTGATTCGTATAAAGTGCGAAAGACTGTTGATACGAGTGCATTAAAGCGAATTGAATTCAACCAATTTGCATAGCACAACAAATTACCGCGATAATTTTGCGTCTAGCAGAAATGAAGTTCAGACTTCCTGATATGGGCGAATTTAGCACCGCACATTGATCAGATTCACGACTTTTTGATTGAAATTGATTTTCTGCCAATTCGTAAATAAGCCTCAGGCCAATACCTGGGAAGCGGGTATTGGTGAATTATTCCAGGTGTTTGAATTATGAAGTCTTATGTCATTAATCTTCCGCGGGCCACGCACCGGCGTGATTCAATTCAAACGGAATTTGAAAAATTTGATATTGAGTTTGATTTTTATTCTGGTGTCGACTGGCAAAACTTAAGTGATGAGGATATTCTCCAACACGTCGACCCAAAATACATTGCGAAGTCAAAGAAGTTTTATAGACCCATAATTCACGGGCTTTTAGCTTGTTGGCTAAGCCATCGATCTGTATGGAAGCAAGCTTTACAAAACGGTGAAGATATTGTTGCAATATTTGAAGACGATGCCACATTGACGGTTGACACAAAAGCCGCATTGAATCTATTGGAAGACTTGAATAGAGAGTTAATCGATATCGTTTTTTTGTACAACGGGAAGCCGCTCAAACCTCTGGTTCCAGTCTACGATATTAACGATACTTTTAGGCTCAATCTCGTAAAGTACAACTCAATTGGAGCTGTGGGATACGTCATTACCCGAAAAGCTATGGTTACTTTGCTGGAAAAATTCCCACTCATGAATATTCACATTGATGCTCTTATGCATTGGTATTGGTGGTCGGATTTGAGAACATACATACTGACACCACAAGTGGTATTTCATGGAGAACAAGATACACATCATCATTCTTATAGTTCTGAAGCAAGTAGCGATGAGTTGTTAGATCATCTTGGAAAAATGAAAAGTAGTAAAGTTGAAAGAGAAGTTAGGCAATTTTGTGATAAGTTATTTTCTAAATATGTCCCACAAAGATTTGCTTTCAGGAAGCGGGTAAGGTATGAAAGTGAATCCTTTGGTCAATGTACTAAATTTACCTCTCATCCTACTGAATAGTAATTTCCATCATTGCAAGCAGTCACCACTCTCCCTACGTTGTTGTCAAATTAGTCAACATTGATTTCAAGTATTGAAGTAAAGATGAGTCAAATCGAAAAGGTACATCTTCCGGATATCGGTGATTTCACTGATGTAGAAATTATTGAGATACACGTCTCTGTCGGAGCAGTTCTTGAGGTTGAAGACCCAATTCTGACATTGGAGAGCGACAAAGCAACTATGGAGGTTCCCTCCCCAACCGCTGGCAAGATAACTGAAATTGCGGTAGCAGTAGGCGACAAAATTTCTGAAGGTGACTTTCTTGTCTCAATCGAAACTTCATCTAGCTCAGTTGAAGATACTGTAGAAAGTGAACAGGAAAGCAATCAATCTACCTCATCAACAGTGCAGCAAATCGAAAGTCAATCCAGCGGCAGCAGATCGCAAGAGGTGCGTTTGCCAGATATTGGTGATTTTTCAGATGTTGAAATAATCGAGATACATGTTGATGTAGGTGATGTGCTGGCTTCTGAAGATCCGATTCTGACACTGGAAAGTGACAAAGCAACCATGGAAGTACCTTCCCTCGTAGCTGGAAAAGTCACAAAGTTGGGCGTCAAAGTTGGCGACAAAGTTTCACAAGATGACTACCTGATAACAGTCGAAACCAGTGCATCAGATTCTACTACCGATTCTCAAGATTCACCAATTGAAACAATTGAAACAATAGAATCAGACCAGTCCACACCTGAACAAGAGGATGGGGAACCATCTGTCCCAACGGAGGATAGGGCTAACCTACCATCGCTTCCACCTTCGTTACCTCCACCAGTTGAGCGATCAAAGGGCAAAACCCCACATGCCAGTCCATCGGTCCGTCGTTTTGCTCGAGAGTTGGGAGCAGATTTATCGCAGATACGCGGAACGGGTCCGAAGTCACGGATTCTCAAAGAAGATGTTGTGAAATACATTAAAGGTGCATTGACAGATCTTCCAACGCAAGCAGTTGGTCAATCATTTGGTCCACCACCAATTCCTGAAGTTGACTTTTCTAAATTTGGTGAATTTGAAACTGTCAAGCTAAGCAAAATCAAGAAGATTACTGGAGATCGGCTGCATCGGTCCTGGCTGGACATACCCCATGTTACAAACCATGATGAGGCTGACATCACCGAGCTTGATCTCTTTCGAAAAGAAATTGATGCTGAACAGAGAGTATCTGGAACACGAGTCACCATTCTTTCCTTCATCTGTAAAGCGATTGTTAGTGCATTGCAACACTACCCGACCTTCAATTCATCGCTATCTGCGGATGCACAAAGTCTGATTCTAAAAAAGTACATCAACATTGGTGTCGCTGTTGATACACCTAACGGCCTGGTGGTTCCGGTAATAAAAGAAATCCAGAATCTGGGTGTGGTGGAAATCGCAAAGTCATTGCAACAAGTGAGTGCCGCTGCTCGTGAGGGAAAATTGACGCCGTCAGATTTTCAAGGTGGCTGCTTTACGATTTCAAGTCTCGGAGGAATTGGCGGGCGTTTCTTCACCCCAATTATCAATCCTCCTGAAGTTGCCATTTTGGGAGTTAGCCGACACAAAATGCAACCATTTCCAGGAGAAAACGGAATCGTCTGGAAGACGATGCTGCCGCTTTCGCTGTCATACGATCATCGAGTGATTGATGGAGCAGAAGCAGCTCGTTTCTTAAAGTTCGTCTGCGAACTACTTTATGACTCTAGACGAATTCTGCTTTGACAACGACTCGTTAAAGTAATTCATTGGGATAAAGAAGTAGGTTAAATGAAGTCATGCAAATCGATACGGAAGTTGCTGTCTTAGGCTCAGGACCTGGTGGTTATACAGCGGCATTCCGCGCTGCTGATCTCGGGAAAAAGACTGTATTGATTGAGCGCTACTCGAGCTTGGGTGGCGTATGTCTTAATGTTGGCTGCATCCCCTCCAAGGCATTGCTTCATGTTGCCAAAGTGATCTGTGAAGCGAATGAAGTTGAGGAGTGCGGCATTAAGTTTGAAAAGCCTGGCGTCAATTCCCAACAGCTGCGTACTTGGGTCGAGAAAGTTGTCGGGCAATTGACTGGTGGACTAAGCGCCTTAGCAAAACAAAGAGGTGTTCAGGTCGTCCACGGACATGGTCAATTCCTTGATGCTGAAACGCTGAGTGTCGTTCAAGACGACAAAGAAACTAAAGTGTCGTTTCGAGATGCAATCATCGCGGCCGGCTCTCAGCCAGCTACATTGCCTTTCCTTCCAGATGACCCCAGAATTGTTGATTCAACTGGCGCCCTCACGCTAAGTGATATTCCTGAACGATTGTTGATCATTGGTGGAGGGATTATTGGGCTTGAACTGGGTACGGTTTACCACGAACTCGGTTCAAAAGTCTCAGTTGTCGAAGTGCTGGATAACCTCATTGCAGAAGCGGACATTGATTTAACGAAGCCGCTGACAAAGCGAATAAAGAAGCAGTATGAACAGATTCTAACGAAGACTCGAGTTGCGTCAGTCAGTTCTGATAAAGACAGATTGTCCGTAGAGTTTAGTAGCGATAAAGGCACATCAACAGAAGAGTTTGACATGATCCTCACTGCTGTCGGACGTACCCCAAATGGCAAGCTGATCAATGCGAGTTCGGCTGGGGTTCAAGTGGATAATCACGGTTTTATCGCAGTTGATCGTCAGCAGCGCACTAACGTTGATGGTATTTTTGCAATTGGGGACATTACAGGTCAACCGATGTTGGCTCATAAGGCAACCCATCAAGGGAAGGTTGCAGCGGAAGTCATAGCTGGAATGAAATCTGGATTCGACACCTCGCTCATTCCGTCAGTTGCTTATACAGACCCGGAAATTGCATGGGTCGGTTTGACGGAGAATGAAGCGAAGCGAAACGGCAATCCTTACGAAAAAGGTGTCTTTCCATGGCGTGCCAGTGGGCGTGCGCTGTCCATGTCGCGACCAGAGGGAATGACAAAGTTGCTGTTTGATCCCGAGTCCAAGCGGCTGATTGGTGCTGGTATTGTTGGTGTGAACGCCGGTGAATTGATTGCAGAAGCGGCACTCGCAATAGAGATGGGTTCTGACGCTGCCGACCTTGCGCTGACAATCCATCCACACCCTACTCTATCTGAAACAATTTGTTTCGCTGCAGAAGCTTATGAGGGCACAATCACTGACTTATATCTGCCGAAGAAATCCGGTCGCACAAAGCGTTAGCCGTTTAATTTAGCCAATCAGTCCTCTATGCAGGTCCGATGGATGAAACTCCATTGATATACGGATGAAGTACCTCTGGAACTGCAATACTTCCGTCTTCTCTCTGATAATTTTCCATTACTGCAATAAAGGTACGACCAACTGCAAGGCCTGAACCGTTTAATGTATGTAAGGGTTCCAATTTTCTAGTGTTTGTGTTGCGTACTCTTGCTTTCATTCTTCTAGCCTGAAAGCCCTCGCAATTACTGCAAGACGAAATTTCACGAAATTTTTGTTGACCAGGTAACCAAACCTCAATATCGTAGGTCTTGGCCGCACTAAATCCCATATCCCCAGTACAGAGCACGATCACTCGATAAGGGAGTTCCAATAACTTCAGTATATTTTCGGCATTAGCAGTCAGTTCTTCCAAGGTTCGATAGGAATCCTCTGGTCTGACAATGTGCACCAATTCAACCTTCTCGAATTGATGCTGCCGAATCATGCCACGGGTATCTTTGCCATAAGACCCAGCTTCTTTTCTAAAGCAAGGGGTGTGGGCAACAAACTTCATTGGCAAATCAGCATCTTCAACAATGCAGTTCTTGACAATATTCGTTAGTGGCACCTCAGCTGTCGGGATCAAGTAAAAATCACGCGATTCGTCATCGATATGAAACTGATCGTCTTGGAACTTTGGCAGTTGGCCTGTGCCATACAAGATATCGGCATTGACAATAAAAGGCAGATTGATCTCCTCATAACCATGCTCTCTTGTATGTGTGTCAATCATCAACTGCGCAATTGCTCTATGTAGCGCAGCCAGTTGATTCCTCATTAGCACGAATCTAGCGCCTGATAATTTGCTGGCCAACTCGAAGTCCAGCATACCCAACCCCTCTCCGAGAGCAACGTGATCCTTGGGTTCAAAGTCAAACTGTCTAGGCTCTCCTACCCGACGAACTTCTAAATTGTCCTCTTCTGACCCTCCAATTGGGACGCTTTCGTGAGCGATGTTCGGGATGCCAGACATGAAATCCTGGAATTCGCTCTGAACGTCTGAAAATTTCTGCTCCAATCCTTCAAGATTCGTGCCAACTTTCTCGACATCCTTCATCAGATTTGAAGTGTCTTCACCTCTAGACTTCAACTTCCCAATTTGCTTTGACAGTTCATTTTTTTGATTACGAGCAGTTTCTGTTGCAGACTGAACTGACCTCCTTCGAGACTCAAGGTCTTCGTAGTAAGAGATATCAAGTTCATATCCCCTAGGCTTTAGTTTTTCCGCAATAGATATGTACTCGGCTCGCAGAAAATGTTGGTCAAGCATGTTTCCCTCTAGGTGTTGTCGAAATTTCAGTCAGAGTTTTGAAATTGATATGGAATCAAAGCAAATTATAGGTTGTACAAACAAAGGTTGCTATGACCTGTGCTGGTTCAGTACATGTGAGACAATCAGGCGGCGAGTGCGGATTGATTGACAAGTTGATTATAGTTTTCCATGGGGGTGAGTTGTCCGAGCGCCTGATGCGGTCGGTAATGGTTGTACTGATGCTGGTAGCGTTCAAGTTCCAGATTGAGCGAGCTGACATTCAGATCGCCGCCGTAAAACGGATAAAACTCGTAGCGGCTGGTGCCATTGGCGCGTTCCACACAACCGTTCAGTTTGGGCGATCTGGGCGGCAGCACATACAGCGGGATGTTGAGTTTTTGACAGGCGGCTTCGAACTCGGCCATGAACTCGCTGCCGCCATCGACCTGGATCGATTGGATCTGGAACGGCAGCTGCTGTTGGAGATATTGCAAAAAGCGCGTGGCGCAAAGTGCAGTGGCTCTGGAATAGGTGCGCATGAAGCACAGTCTGGTGGTCGGACAGGTGGCTTTGAACTCCTTGACCGTAAAGCCGGCGTCGACATGCACGCTCATGTGATCGATCTGGATCATCTGTCCGGGTGTCTGGGCTTTGTCGGTGTGGCGCCAGCGCTTTGCGTGACGGTCGAAGATGCGCGGTTTTTTGTGTCCGGTGCGACCCTGGTAGAAGGCGGCCGGCAGGACCTGTCTGCGTCGGATCCATTCACTGAGCATGCGACCGACGGTGCTTTCGCTCAGCCTGATGCCGTACTCGCGTGCCAGAATGGTGCGGATTTTGGCCCGCCCCCAGAGCGGATGAGCCAGACGAATCTCGCGTACCCATTCAAAGTGTTGCGCATTCCATTGCCGGCGACGCACCCGGCGCGGTCTGCGGCTGCGCGACTCAAGACCGCGCGGGCCCTGTTGCGCAAGGCGTTTGCGCCATCGGTAGTAGCTGGACCTGGACCAGCCGATGGCTTCAAGCGCGGTGGTTTCGCTGCAGCCTTCCGATCGCAGCTGCTGGTACAGGTTCAGTTGCTGCCAGCGTCGCTGGGCATCATCAGAAAGTCTGGCAACGGTTTTGCTGACGCGGTAAAATTTCGGGTGCAGATGAATCGTTTGCATCGGGTAGCCTCCTGTGCGTTTTGTTTTCGGTAATACGCACTATGCTACCCGATTTTTTTGCGTTTTTCAGTCTGTTCCCCTTCGGACTACGTCCTTCGGAGAACAGACTGAAAGTCTCACATGTATGTGAACTACCTCATGACCTAGAATGTTGCAGTTGATGATTTTCTGTGGGCAAATGGGGCTATCAATTTGCTGCTTATTTGTCTTGTCGCCGCAGCTTTTCCATGTACTCCTTGATCCGTTTCTCAACTCCGCGTTCAACAGGTTTGTAGTAATGTTTTCTCTCCATCCCGGGAGGAAAATAGTTCTCACCCTGTGCATATCCATCTTGTTCATCATGTGCATACCGATAATTGGCTCCATAGCCCAAATCCTTCATCATGCGGGTTGGAGCATTTCTCAGATGCATTGGAACCTCCAGACTGCCGTGAAGTTTGGCATCCTCATTTGCCTGATTAAAGGCTGAGTAAACAGCATTGCTCTTAGGACAGCATGCTAGGTACACAACGGCTTGCGCGATCGCGAGTTCACCTTCGGGTGTTCCTAACCTGTGGTACGTATCCCAGGCATTCAATGCTACATTGAGAGCATTTGGATCAGCATTACCAATATCTTCACTGGCAATTCGAACGACTCTTCTTGCGACATAAAGCGGGTCGCACCCTCCAGTAAACATGCGTGCCAGCCAGTAGAGTGAAGCATCGGGATCTGAGCCGCGTACCGACTTGTGCAACGCAGAAATTAACTCAAAGAAAGTATCACCTCGCTTGTCAAAGCGCGAGAGTGGTTGCCCAGCGATTTCTGCTGCCAGATCGGCAGTTACCTTATTCGTTCCTTGAGCTTGAACTAAACTCGCACCAACTTCAATGAAGTTCAGAACTCTACGTGCATCCCCGCCAGCACATTGAGCCAATATTTCCCGTGCCTCATCGGAAATTTCAAAATCAGGTGGTAGAAATTTGGAACCCAATTGGAGACTGCGATCGATAATCTTCTGCAAATCATCCAACTCCAGTTTCTTGAGTACATAGACTTTAAGTCGAGACAGTAGTGCACTATTTAGTTCAAATCCTGGATTTTCTGTCGTCGCACCAATAAATATCAAGTCTCCACACTCAATATGCGGTAGAAATGCATCCTGCTGTGATTTGTTGAAACGATGGACTTCATCGACAAACAGAACTGTAGCCCTATTCTCCTGCCTGGCTCTCTGGCCTTCGGTAATCGCTTGCCGAATATCCTTGATTCCGCTTTCGACAGCGGATAGCGTTAATAGTTTTGCTTCAAATTCGTTCGAGATGATTCGTGCTAGAGTCGTTTTGCCGCTGCCTGCAGGACCCCAAAACACCATGGAATGAGGAACTTTGTTTTTAACTGCCGCCCGAAGAGGTTTGCCGGATGCCAACATATGGTTTTGGCCATATACATCGTCGAGGACTCTTGGTCTCATTAACTCCGCTAAAGGAGTTAGCGCCAAACTTTCTTGAGAGCTGGAATTTTCCAAGAATAGAATTTATTGAGACTGGTTTGAAGTCTCCCGCGAGTCAATCAGATCCACACCTTCCGGAAGTTCAAACTGAAAAACTTTGTCTTGAAATTCACTTCCAAGTACCACATCAAACATTTGAATTCGAGTAGTATCTCCCAAAGCATCCAATATTTCCATCGTTCTTAAGGTAATGTCATCGAAACCCAATCGCATCGATTCAAACTGAGAGCTGTCCGGGTCTATCGGACTAATGGAAACCCAGGCTAGTGCTCCTTGAGTACCCAAATCATCAACGAAAAATCTGTCTTCAATATTTCCTGCTCCGGTGATAATCTCTGCTGCACTCTGATCAATAACATCGGATAGATTTCTGACGCTCGCCTGCTCAAGTTCAGCATCATAAACCCATACACCTGTGCCATCACTAACGATGGTTTGTTCGAACGGTTCAAAATACTCCCAGCGAAATAGATTTGGCCGGGAAAGCCACATTAGACCCGTACTTTCCTCGATTTGATTTAGCCCTTCATCCAGAATCACTTGGTTGAATTCAGCAAAGTATGTACTTTGGTTCGAGAAGAAGTTAGACATTCTTTCCAGTGCAGTTGAACCTGCTGCCCCAAGTGGGACCATCAGCAAAGACAATACAGCAACAAGTTTTCTTAACTCTATACGAGATTTGAGCATATTCAATTATCCGGATTCGAAATCAACACATTTCGCACACCACCGCTTTGCGGCGAGCTGACAACACCTTCGCTTTCCATTGAATCAATGATTCGTGCAGCCCGGTTATAGCCAATTCGTAACTCTCGCTGTATCTTTGAAATTGAAGTTGTCTTTGAACGACTGACAATGTCCAGCGCCTGCTCATACATTTCATCTACAGCCTCGCTTCCATTAGAAAAGACACCCTGCGCACTGGCTTCCCTCTCCAACGATTCAGTTACGCTGTCATCATAGCTTGGTTCACTATCTCGCTTAAGGTGATCAACCACTCTTTTCACTTCATCATCAGATACAAAGGCTCCATGGACTCGCTTAAGCGTCGAACTACCGGGTGGAATAAACAACATATCGCCCTTCCCGAGCAAATGCTCAGCCCCTGTTTGATCTAATATTGTTCTGGAATCCGCATTCGACGCGACTCTGAAAGCGATTCTGGTTGGAATGTTTGCTTTGAGAACTCCGCGTATCACATCTGTCGATGGTCTCTGAGTTGCTACAATCAAATGAATTCCCGCAGCACGTGCTCTTTGTGCGATTCGAATGATTAACTCCTCAGCCTTCTTTCCCATGACCATAATCAGATCAGATAGCTCATCGATCACTAGAACAATGTAAGGAAACAGCTTCAGTGGCTCTGCATTTTCCGGATCGAGTACGGTCGGGTCTAAAACTGGCAGTCTAGCTTTTTTGATGTGGTCATTGTAGTTTTCCATGCTACGTACACCAAGTCCCGCCATCAATGCAAATCTTCTCTCCATTTCTGATATGCACCAATGGAGTGCATTATTGGTCTTGTTCATATCGGTAATGACAGGTGCCATTAGATGAGGAACACCCTCATAAACAGAAAACTCAAGCATCTTCGGGTCCACCATAATCAAACGCAATTGATCTGGACTTGACTTAAATAGAAAACTCAACAATATGGCATTCAGACAAACAGACTTACCGGCACCGGTCGTACCCGCAATCAATAAGTGTGGCATTGCAGCAAGGTTTGCAACCACAGTTTGCCCACGTATGTCCTTCCCCAAGACAATGGTTAGTGGGTGATCAGATTCTTTATACGCCTCTGATTCCAACCCATCGACCAGTCTAACAGTCTCACGCAACTTATTTGGCACTTCCAATCCGACAAACGAAGTTCCTGGCACTTTATCGACAACTCGTACACTCTGTACCGCCAAGGTCCGAGCAAGATCGTTCGCGAGATTAACGATTTGAATAGCTTTCACACCAGCAGCAGGTTCAATCTCAAATTGAGTAATAACCGGACCTGGTTGTGCATTGCGCACTGAAACTTCAACATTGAACTCACTCAACATTGATTCAATTCTTTCACCCATTTCAACGATCTCTTCTTGAGAATAAGCATAGGCAGAAGTCTCTGTTGGGTCCAATATGGAGGTATCAGGAAAATCAGCATCTGGTGGGACCAATGATGCTTCCACCTGCGGTTCGACTCGCTGTGATGCCTTTTGATTGGGCTTGCTGCGAGGTTTTTGTGCCGGTTGCGGTCTACTATCAGAAGTATTAATTGGTACGATCACCGGCTCTTTTCGCTGACCGAGACTCGAACCAGTCCGTCTGGTTGGAGTTTTCGTTTTTGGTGCCTGTTTTGTCTTGTGTGCACCTGCATTATCTGGGTTCTTCCCAAAAAATGAGCTTGCAGTAGATTTTGAAATAGATCGGGATTTGCTCTTTTCTGCCCGCTTTTCTGGGGATTTTTCTCTAGGCAATTTTGAGCGTCGACTCACTCCCCCTGCAAATAAACCGAAAAATGCGAATATTGATTTTCCCGTAGTACTGAAGATTCTCAGCCAAGGAATAAGATTACAGAATGTAGAACCAACTACAAATATGACAATCAACAGAGCAGTGGCGGATTGAGTGTCTAGGTAGCTCTCAAGAAGCCGCGTTACTTCATACCCAGCAATGCCTCCAATGTGATTTTGGGATTGGTACGTAGCGTGCAGATTCTCAAGCCCACTTCCGCTGAGTAAGGTAAAAACAATTCCGAGTGCAAATAGAATAATTGCATAGTTTCGAGTCGATACGTTCCTCAGTAATGATCTTAACCAAAACCAGCCAGCAATAGCCATCGCGACAGGCAATAAAAATATCGAAAATCCAAAAACAGTTCGGCCAACATCTGCCACCAATGCCCCAATACGTCCACCAGAATTTGTAATAACAGTCTCTGTGGAAGTAGAACTCCAGCTCATACCTGGGTCAGAAGGAGAATAAGTGACCAACGCGAGCATGAGCCAGGCAGACACAAACCAAAGCAGCAATATCCCAAACATTCCGATAGTCATTGCCAATTTGCTAGACTGATTGAGTCTGGGTGATTTCAAAAATTTTGGCATCCGATTTCCCCAAATATTTCTACTTTGGGGCTAGGTAGGTCAATGCAGATTTAGTTTGAATTAGATACTAATAATTATAAATCAGTAGGTAGTATTGCACCTTTGTTGGCAATTAATCAATATGCCTCTGCATTTAACTCAGAATTCCGAGATTGGATGAAGTATAATTTCATGTCATAAACCATTGATATTATGTAATAAAGATTAACATGAAACAAGACGAAATCAGTTATTTTGAATGGACCCGAAAATTCGCCACTGAGCAGGCCTGCAGAAGGCTGCTGGAACAGGTTCGCTGGGGCAGGGACGGCTTCCGCTGCCCGAGATGTGATCATGACCAGGCTTACCATGTCAAAAGTCGCGCATTGCACGAGTGCAAGCGCTGCCGGCGTCAAACCTCGGTCACGGCCGGCACCATGTTCGACCGCAGCCGGGTGCCGCTGACCAAGTGGTTTGCCGCCATTTACCTGGTTGGCACCGACAAAGGCGGCATCTCCGCACTTCGGCTGTCGAAGATGATCGGCGTCGAATGGAGAACCGCACGGCTGATGCTGCAAAAGCTCAGAGCCGCCATGGCTGACCGTGATCGCCGCTATCTGCTGGACGGACTGATCGAACTGGATGATGCCTATGTGGGAGGTAAGCGCCCGGGAAAGCGCGGACGCGGCGCACAAGGGCGCAAACCGGTGTTGTTTGCGGTGCAGAATAACGGCCAGGGCGCCGGCTTCATGCACGCCCGCGTGGTGGATTCGGTCAATTCCCAGACGGTGGAACAGTTCTGTTCCAGACTCTGTGCCGGCGCCAGCGTTCGATCCGATGCGTTCAGCGGCTTGCGGGTGATTTCCAAAAGCCATGAACACTACCCTAAAGTCACGCCACCCGACCAGGTCGCCGACTGGCTGCCGCTGGTGCATATCGTCATCAGCAACTTGAAAACATTTCTGCTGGGCACCTTTCATGGCGTGTCGCATCAGTACATGCAGGAATATGTGGACGAGTTTGTTTATCGATTCAATCGGCGGCGGTGGGAAAAGCAAATCCCATTGCGACTTCTGCAGGCCGCAGTCGACACGTCGCCGATGCGGCTTATCCTGACTTAAGTGCAGAGGCATATTAATCAATATCAAAGTCCCCCCCCTATATTTTGTTGATTGACTTCAAAAAATGAAACGAAAACTAAAATGCGCTCCGCAACCACCACCATAAGAAACCTGTGATTTTCACAGGATCAAAGTTATAAGGCACAAGAGAATCAGACAACAAATTTATGTCTTAGAGGCTTAACATATCTATTTTGCTTCGCTGCGTTCTGTTGGAGGTCAATTTCAAAGATTCTAGAGAAAGTTGCCACCAATTCAAAAGCCCCATTGTGCGGGTATTTTCAAATCATCGGAATGGATAAGAGAGTACGTAATTAACTTTAGTATTTGATTTGTCCTGATAAACATCTCCCGAAATCGATCCCTAAATTTCCGAAGAATAGAATTTCTAACATGAGAACAGCTTAATCAATTGGCTGAGCGAAATTGACTTGAAGAAAGTCGTATCAACTCGTTCCAACAACAGGCTTAATTGGTATCTACCACTAACTCAGCGTTATCTCTTTGTGTGAAGATTCAACATATTTTGATCGGTAATTGGTAGTAGTAGTAGTAAAAACAGAATGTGATCTGGAAAGTAACTCCAATAATTAACGTTTCAATTCCGATTGTTCGAATGAAGATGAAAATAAGTGGCTGTACTGAATATCCTTGTGGTACAAAATTTCACGAAGTAAACTCCGAAATTCCTTCATCAGATAATCTATAAATCGCTCAGAAATCTGTGCAGAGAAAAATCTGATTCAAAATCACATCTGCGAAATTAAATGAAAAGCAATCTAAAGCGAATCTTGATAATCGGACCATCACATTCAAACGAATCGTTATTGCGAAATTTGGAGAAATTAGCACCACAGAATTCTGCGCATATTGAACTTTTCGATAGTGCTGAAAGTAACGTCGAACAATTTCTCAACACTGGAATTCAGACCGCCTCGACTAGTTCAGAAACAACACACAGACCTGAAAGGAATCAAAGTAAATTGCTTAGTTTTGATCGTGACAAGCTATTTGCAACAATTCTTATTCAAGATACTGATTCTGATAATGAATTAAAAGAGAAATTACAGTTTCACGAAAGCATAAACCGTAATCAAATTCTCTGGTATTCATTCCAGAAATTTCTATTTCAAAATGAAATAAATTCAGTCGTTTTTTTGACCTCGCCAGAGGGATTAAATGAATTGATCTTGTATCAGGCAGCAAAAGCACAAAATGTCGATGTATTGATCCTGTGTCAATCGCCTGTTTCAGATCAGTTTTTTTCGTTCAGGTCTATACAAGACTGTGGAAACTATGATAAAAAAGCTGAAACCAAATCGGACGATTGGTACTCGGGTAAAGGTAATTCTCCAAGACGAACCCATCAACATTCGGGAGTAAATTGCCAAGGCTACAATTCAAGCGATATTCTCAAAATATTCTGGTTCTTGTTTAAGGTTCGGTCTCCGAAGTTATTCAATCCCGCCTACATTCTCAGACGCGCAAAGCATCTTCACGACGCACCATCTGATATTGATCTGTGGAAAGATCAATTTGCAAAGTTTTTCTACTGCAGCCCAGTTGCATATTTTGAGTTTCTTACAAGTGATCACTCAAGCGAATTTGATCTGAATGAAAAGTTTGTGTATTTCCCACTACAGTCGTCTACGGAACTGCACTCTGAGATTGCGATCAATCGGTTCGGAGATCAATTGCTAGCTCTTGAACGGCTTGCCAGCATCCTCCCAGGAGATTACAAAATTGTTGTAAAAAGCAACCAATTTCGAAACTTGGATTACCTTACCGCAATGTTTTTTCATCGAATCAAGCGCATTCAGAATGTTGTTCGATTGCCAAGTTGTTTCGAAGTAGAACAGTTAATTGATCATTCCGAGTTTGTTGCCACTGTGAACAGCAATGATGGATGGGAAGCGATTACCAGAGAAAAGAAAGTGCTTGTGTTTGGTCATCCGTGGTATCGAAATCTACCCGGTGCGTACCAGTATCATGACAGTTTCGTTTATACTGAGATTACTGAGCCAGAGTTCAATAGTTCTGAGTTCCAGCATCAAGTGAATTGCTTAATTGACCAATCTCACACCGGTCAACTAACTACAACAAATGAGAACGCATTAAGTATCGCGAATACGATCTTGGACCTCGTATTCAACCGAACCAATGTCACATTTCAGTCACCTTCGACTTGATTCCCTTTACAGGCAATCTACGAAAAATTGGAACTTTATCTGGAAGTTCTTCATTCAAATAATATTGACTCCTCAACCCCGCAATTTACTGATCGCTGAGAATGACCGATTCGACACCTGCTCGTAGTGAACCATTGAATATCTTGGTTTTTGGTGCAGCAGATATCTTGATGCGCCCAATTCTAAAACAGGTCGAAAACCAGTTGCCTGAATCATCGAAGCTATTGGTAGTCGGCAACAAATATGATATTGGGTTAACAAATCTGGTACGGATGGAACGAAGAAGCGGCAACATAAAAAATGTTTTGAAATCAGACAAATATTCGGGTAGCGCTATTGAACTTACATCCAGTCGTAAACACAAGAATTCGATAATGACTGGAATAGAGCATCTTGAACGCAAGTCCAAGAATTTTGTTTGGAGACACCACAAGCTAAATAGCATTTCCGACAGCAAACATTACTACCATATTGTCGTCGATTTGCTTGCTAACTACCTTGTTGAACAGCAAATCAACTTATTGCTGTTTTTTGAAATTCCGCATCTATTCTCCGATACACTCTGCTATCAGATTGCAAAGTCCTACGGCATTGAGACGTTAATCTTTAGTCCCTCAAATTTTCCAGACCGCTTCTTTTCTCTGCGCACGATTGAAGAATTCGGAAAAATCGGCATAAGTATCGATAGTCATACGATTACCCCATATGAAATTGACCCTGACATAGTGCCAGAATGGATTTATATGATGGGAATTAAGCAATATCGAGGAGAACTTGGGAGCTTGAATTGGTATGGAATACTGATGTTGGTTGCTCATCTAATGGCAGTTGACTCTCTTAAACTATTGCAATTCGACTTCCTGTTTAAAACCGTCAGTCGTATGCGCAAAATTTCATCTGCATTACCCAAATGGCGATACCCATTCAAGGAGTACTTTACCATTCGACATCTTGATTACTTTGAATATCTGCTTAATTATGAAAATGCGGACATTGACTTGGATAGCAAATTCGTTTATTTCCCATTACATTTACAGCCGGAATTAACGACGTCGGCAATAGGGAAAGAAAATTCCGATCAATTGCTCGCAATTGAGAAGCTCAGCAGACTATTAACTGAAGATTATTCAATATTTGTCAAGGAGAACCCAAAACAAGGTGGCCAGATGCGCGGTTCGCAGTTCTTTCAAAGGTTAAATCGTATTGGTAATATTCGCTTCTTGCCATCATATGTCAACACCTATGAACTAATCGACAAATGTCAATTTGTCGCTACTATAACTGGTACAGTTGGCTGGGAAGCCATTTGTAAAGGTAAGAATGTCCTAGTGTTTGGAATACCTTGGTATCGAGACCTGACTGGGGTAATTTCTTTTCGCGAGGGGCTGACTTTAGAAGAAATTACCAACTACAAAATTAGTCATGAAGTATTGGAACATCAAGTCGGACGATTGATGTCCAGAACTCATCGCGGTAACATCATGCCTCTCAAGCGACGACATTCAAGTGGCGGCTACGACCTTGAGTCAAACGCAAAATTGGTGGCAAAGTCGATAGTTAAACTGATCGAACATCAGACTGAAACCACCTTCGTACCTTTGGAGACTTACTATTAGTTTTCAAATAAAAAATCGATAATTGTGGATATTGAAAGTACAAAAATAGTACCTGAGTCTTATGTTTTTTCGGTTCTCGCCTTGACGATGGATTATGGGATGCGAAAGAATGAATATCAATGAAATTCAGTCTGGAGAGTCGTTGCGAATATTAGCGATTCATCCTAGTCGTAAAAATACAAAACCACTTTTCAATGAAATTAAGAATCAACTCCCCAAAGGGACCAAATTAATTTCAGCTGGCAATATTTATGCTGATATTGTCATGTCTGGACTCATTCGCGTAAAAAGAAAACGAGGTCATATCAAAAACCTGATAATGAAGGATCGATTTTCGGGTAAACCATACATACCAAGTGTTGGGTTGACTACCAACGAATCAGCATTTATTGCAATAGATCATTTACAACGACGTACTGAACAATTTACGTGGAGATATCACACACTTGTAAGCTCCTATGACTCCAAGAATTACTACCATATCGTATTTGATTTGTTGCAAGACTACCTTACCAAGGAGCAAATAAACTTAGTTCTATTTTTCGATTTCCCACATTTGTTTTATGACACACTCATATATCAAATTGCAAAAGCAAAAGACATTAGAACTTTTATATTTTTTAGTTCGAAGTTTTCAAATCGATTTTTTTCACTAGCTCAAATCGAAGACGTAGGTGTTATTCCATTGACCCGTTGTGCATACGACTCTTATCCTATCGACCCGAATGAAAATCCCGAATGGGAGTACATGAAAGGGATTAGTCAATTCTGGGAAGAATCAGGGAAATTACACTGGCGAGGAGCATTGCGCCTGCTTTTGACTATCATGGCAGCCGAAAAAAAACTACTTTTAAATCCTAAAGTGGTATCCAATATCTTCAGGCGAATGCGAAAAGTTGCGGGTTCATTTCCAAAGTGGCGCGATCCATTTCGCAGGCATTTTCATACTAATCATCTTGATTACTACGAAAGAATCTTGTCATATGAAAAATTGAAAATTGACTTTAACCGCAAATTTGTGTACTTCCCGCTGCATCTACAGCCGGAAATGTCGACATCAACACTAGGGGGTAATTATTCAGATCAATTGCTCGCAATTGAACATCTTTCGAGTATCCTGCCTGACGATTCTTGGATCTATGTTAAAGAAAACCCGAAACAAACAGGCGCAATGCGAGGTCCAAAATTTTTTGATAGACTAGACCGAATTCCCAATTTAGAATTCCTTCCTTCGTATGCAAATACCCATGATTTGATCGACAATTCGGACTTTGTTGCAACTGTAACCGGAACAGTTGGTTGGGAAGCAATTCGAAAAGGAAAAAAAGTGCTGGTTTTTGGAATGCCTTGGTATCGAAATTTGCCAGGCGCAATTCAGTTTCACCAAGGCATCACATATGGGATGATTCTTGACTATGAGAATGAACATTCTGAACTAGAACAGCAGAGTGGCACACTGTATTCCCGATCACATTTTGCAAATCCCGATGATTCGAATTCTGTTGCACAAATGATTGTCAACCTAATCGAAAGTAGAATTGATACTACGTTTTTGAAGACTTGAACGCGCTACTCAACTCACATCAGATTCACATCAACCGCCTGACAAAAACGGATTTATTCAGTACGTCTAGTCTTTCGTCTAATTTCGAAAAGCATTGTTCAAAGCATGGACTACTGAGAGCTGCTGATCATCACTCAATCCAAAGTACATTGGTAAGCTAAGTTCATTTGAATAAAACCACTCGGAGACGGGAAAATCACCCCAATTGAATCCCATTTTTCTGAAATAGGGTTGTGTGTGAATTGGAATGAAATGTACGTTAGGCTTGATACCCTTTTCCAATAAAGAAAAATAAATCTGTTCCCGATTCAAAGATGTTCGCTCGGAATTGATCAATACAGGATAAAGGTGCCAAGCAGACTCGCCTTCAGGATGAATATTGGGAAGAATCAACGGTAAGTCCCTGAGTTGTTCATCGTATTGCTTCGCTAGTTGTCGACGACGAGCGACAAATTCATCCAAGCGATTCAACTGAGATAAACCTAGAGCTGCTTGAATTTCGGACATCCGATAATTCAACCCGAGTTCAATTTGCTCATACTCCCAAGGCTGTGGTTTGCTATTTTCCATTTCGGTAGGATTTCGGGTTATTCCGTGAGTGCGAATTCTTGCCATCCGGGTAGCCAGATCAGAATCGTTTGTAAGTGCTATACCACCTTCAGTCGTTGTCATAACCTTTACCGGATGAAAGCTAAACACGGTAATGTCGCTGAATTTACAACTTCCAATCGGGACTCCCAAGTAGCGGCCTCCAGTCGAATGGGATGCATCTTCAATTACGAATACCCCGAATTCATTCGCCAATGCGCGTATTTCTTTCATATTCGCGCTGCGACCTGCATAGTGAACTGGAATTATCGCTTTGGGCAATCTATTCCCTCTCGCTGCTGACGAAAGCTTATTTGTCAGTGCATCTACATCCATGCAGTAACTTTTTGGTTCAATATCGACGAAATCGACATCAGCTCCACAAAGTAGAGCACAGTTGGCGGAGGCAACGAAAGAATTCGGTGTCGTCCACAACGAGTCGCCAGAACCTAGTCCTATCGCCATGCAAGCAATGTGTAATGCAGAAGTACCGGAATTGGCAGCAATTGCGTGTAATACAGAGACTCGCTTTGCGAATGCTTGCTCAAATCGTGGAACAACGGGCCCTTGGGTCAAGAAGTCGGAATTTAACGCTTCAATTACTGCATCGATATCGCTTTGTGCGATATCTTGACGGGCATACTGGATCAATTAGAAGTAACCGATTATTTCACGATTGTTTTCAATCCATTCGGACAGTTCATCAATTCCCATCCAGGAATCATTCAAATCCGACGTGTACTTGAAGCCATTCTCAACAATCTTACCGTTTTCGTCGTTAGATGAATGTAACGCTTTAATCGAAGGAAGAATTTTGAAATAGTTGTGGTGTTCGTATGTAAATGAGGATTCATCTTCACCGACGAGTTGCTCATTTAATTTTTCTCCTGGACGGACTCCGATAATCTTGTATTTGGAATTTGGAACACAAGCTTTAGCAATGTCCAAAATATTCATCGAAGGGACTTTTCTTATATAAATTTCGCCACCTGACATATCTGAAAACGCATGGAAAACCAGATCTACCGCTTGTTCGAGCCTGATCATAAATCGAGTCATTCTAGTATCAGTGATAGGAAGTTCAGTACCATTTTTCAATGACAGAAAATATGGAATTACCGATCCTCTTGATCCCATCACATTGCCATATCGAACAATGGAAAAATGGCATTTTGATTTACCAGAGTAGGAATTTGCCGCAACAAACAGCTTCTCTGCAGCAAGTTTAGTTGCACCGTAAAGGTTAACCGGACTGGAAGCTTTGTCAGTAGAAAGAGCAATGCATCTCTTTACACCGACATCGAGACAAGCATCAATAACGTTCATTGCACCGTTGATATTTGTTTTTACGTATTCAAAAGGGTTGTATTCTGCAATAGGGATTATTTTCAGCGCTGCGGCGTGGACGACGTAATCAATACCATCCATGGCTCTGTACAGGCGTTCTTTATCTCGTACATCACCCAGAAAAAATCGAACGCGGGAATCATTTGCGTAGGATTTGGCCATTTCCCATTGTTTCATTTCATCGCGCGAATAGATTACGAGTCTATTTGGATCAAATTTTTCTAACACCATAGGAACAAACTGAGAGCCAAAAGAACCCGTTCCGCCGGTCAAGAGAATTGATGATTTTTCCAGCATGTCTATTCGAAATTAAAAACCAATTTGATTATCAAAACTAACGTACATGTTTCTGTCTAGTTATAAATATTCCGGAAAGGAAAATATGCATTACTATATTAGAACTACACAACGAAGTCAGGCAATTTATGCTACAAAAAGTTTACTCCAATCCGCAGATTTATTTCACAGTTGCACGGATTCTCTCATAATCGACCATACCATTCTGTCCGTTGCTGTACCTTGGGCGCACGATTTATAGCATTGAATACTGTCTGCGCCATAGACTCAGAGGGATACGCACTTAAATTTCAGATGAATTACGAACAAACAACTATAAAGCGAACTCAGTGGGATTATGCAGGATAAACTTCTCTCTACTTCCTATCAAATGCCTCCACATTAATGTAATCAACGATTGTCTCATTACTCGGAATCAAAATAAACTGAATTTGACATTCATATCCTTTAAATTCAATCATTTATACACTTGTGTGATACGATATAGCCGATTGCATACAAAGATTTGTCCAATTGACAACAAACTGGAAAGAACAAGATGATTGTGACTATCCGAAGAGCAGAATTGAGGGACTGCAATGAAGTTTTCGAGTGGAGAAATGACGCCACTACGAGACAGATGGCCCGTTCTTCAGAGGTTGTTCTTTGGGAGGACCACTTGCGATGGTATAAAAGTTCTCTTGCTAACGAGAATCAGTTGCTTTTAATTTGTGAAGGCAAAAGTAACGTTAATCATTGTAAGTTGGGAATCGTTCGATTTGATTTTATTGACGAGACAAGAAAGTCATTGATTTCAATAAACCTATCACCAAATATGCGTGGTAAGGGATACGCTAAAGAGTGCTTGATGAAATCGATTTCCTACATGACTAAAGAAAAACCAAAATGCAAAATAGTCAACGCCGACATCAAAAAAATTAATGAAGTTTCCAAAATTCTTTTTGAGCAAGTTGGATTCAAATTCGTTTCAGAAGACAGTCTATTTTGGCAGTATCAATTGTTTTGTTCCGCTTCTTTACGATAGCAAAGGCAAGGTGGTTTCTATATGAATGCGTGGACCCGAGAAAGCAGACACTTGACGTCACTTAGTCGCTGAACAAATATCAATTGATGTTGACTGTGAGGCAAAAGATCTTTGGTACCAAATTCAAATACTATCTTTCCCGACGCTGATTGCGACCATAGATTTTCTCATTGCGAAAGACTTATGATTATCGAGTCAATTCCAAAAATTGGTTCTAATATTTTGGCAATAGAATAACTGCATTCACTTAAGGGTGAAGGCTATTACCAGCTCTGACTACTGTCTTCGTGCTACGACTCATCAATAAATCTCTTCAATTTGCTTGACAACTCTGGTTAATCCTTTACCGTCAACTGACTGGCTACACCACAAAGCGAATTCAAGATAAATTTTTGGGTTACTTACTAGCTGATTCACGAACTGAACAAGTTCACTACCAATCGAATGCACAAACATGATTCCTGAACATGTTTGTTGCTTTAGTGCTGAGATCGCCTGGTGCTGATTTTCCTCAGTCACGATATTAATTGAAGGCAATCCCAAGCAAAATCGCTCCCAAGTACTCACTCCAAATGCACCTATTCCTAGATCCGAATTTGAAATTCGTTTTGCCATGTCGTTCACATCTGTATCAAAAGTAGTATTAATTGGAAATGATGCTAGTTGATTTTCAATACTTGACTTGTGCATGAATCCCTTACCTGCAATAACGTCAATCCTACAATCAGAATTCCAATCAACGCGTTTCAATTGATCCAGAACTTTTCCTGTGAGATTTGTTTGATCTACACCGCCTAAAGAAACCAGAATATTTCGAACCGTTTGACTGGTCATTCTTCGGTTCAGAGCAATGCTTCTCCAGTCGGCAAACTCAGACCGCAATAAAGCATATTTTGTTCCTAACAGTAATCGACACCCATCAGGTACCAAAGACAGGTAATCTTCCGCCTGTCTCCCAAACACGCAGTCCAAGACAATGTCGCATTCATGTTTACGATCCGCAAGATCATCAATAACCATGATATGTCTTGTATAGGGACGGAGCGCTTTTTCCCAGCGCCAATCAATTCCATAGTGATCAACAATCAACCAATCGAATTTACTAGTTTTCAGAATATTTCTAGTAGCCACTAGGTCTTGTTGCCAATTAAATTGGAAACCTCTTTCGTAAGAAGATGGCGCACTGAAGTCTCTTTGGTAGTGTGTAGTTCCAAATCTATTCGAAAGGTATAACACCTCACAATCAAATTCTCTGTTGCGCACATATTCAATCCATTTTCTTTCCTGACCGAAGCAAATGAATTTCACTTTGGCGCCTAATTTTTTCAATTCGGCTGCCAATGTCAGGCAACGCATTAAATGTCCACTACCGATAACGCTTGACGCGTCGGTACGAATCGCGACCTTCACGCTTACTCGTTTACTAAGACTGCCAGATGCGCGCGGTAATTCTTCTCACGCAGTGAATTTATAGATCTGTGGTTAAAAGAGGTAAGCATAAACATTTCTCAAGGAATAACTCACAAAATGCCTGTTTCGTATGGGTCAATAGTTACCGACAATTTTGTGATAAGCATCAACAAGGACATCTGACAAGAAGAACGTGCTTGGTGTCCGCCCCAAAAATACTACATTGTTGAAATAATCGTTGCAATACTTGCTCAGATGATTGTACTTCTCGACGGAGTCGGTGGTTAAAACAGGAAATCCTGCTCTGACAGGTCTGAACTGTCGAAAGTTGCATGTTCTTGCACTATCAATCAAATTCATTCTGACCAATTCCTCGAGAATCAGAGATGTTTGTGATTTCAAATCCACACCGTAGTCAGTTAAAACTTCGACTGTACAACTGTACATATCCGATTGCGTCATATTCTGATATAGCGTCACTCTACCTGAAAGAAGTTCGATGTCAAAGACATTGATATACAGAGAATTTGTATTTAGCGGCTTATCAAATACAAAATCAAATAACCCGGTATTGCGGAATACTGGTGGTGACGTTGGTACTTCCTCGATTCCAATTAATCGAACAAGCAAGCTGTTTGGTAATGTCCAAATCAAATTGTCAGTTGCAATTGATCCGCTCTTTGTTACGACTTCGCAAACGTTGCCCTTCTTTTCTCTTATTTTGGTAACTATTGCCGATGGTCGAAACTCAACATTGCATTGAATAACCCTATCCATCAACTTGAATATCTGGAAACCAACCCCACCACGCTTCGGATAGTAATTGTTATGCGTGGCTTCACCTTTGATATGAAATCCTAGTTTGGCGTTGTATAAATCGATCTTTGCCAATCGCTTGGTGGTTTCATCGTCAAACGCCAGAATTCGAGTTATTTCAAATGGATCAACGGCATTTACTGCTAAAGCCTTCGCACTCACCCCTGAATATTTTTTAACGACATCTTTGAATATCAATTTGTAAAAAGTATTTCCGAATTTTCCAATTAGATGATCTTCTAAGTTTTCTGCGTGAAAATCTTGAGGCATCGACAAAAGTTCAAAACAACCCTGGGTGTAATCGCTACGCGGCAAAACGGAGGCGTCAACATAGCCATTTTTTGAATTCATAACACCCTTGAAATAATTTCCGTTAGGAATAATTTTGTGAATCGTGCAGTTGTCAGGGGTCAAGTCAGCATGGAGAAAATTATCTAATTCTGAAATTCCTGTATCTGCATATATGTGAGTGCCGTAGTCAAAGTAGTGCCCAAAATTAAAATCACTATTCAATAGCCCACCAGCTCTCTGATCCGAATCAAGCAAAATGACCTTTTTTCCTTTACGGCTTTCAAAGTAGGCAGCAGTTATTCCTGCCATTCCAGCACCGACTACAACCGTTGTCGCACTCATAAATAAATTCTGCTCGCGTAAAAATGTGTCCTATGCCAAAGTATTACCTACTTGACACGCCGCATCTTCTGTCATTACTGACCGTACATGCGGCCATAGAACAATTGAATAAACATAATTCTTGCGAAATGGAATGACGGTTGTGGTGAACTATTTGTCTAGGATTCCATTTGAATGGCATTTCGTAAAGTCCTTTGCCATCAGGTGGAGAACTTGATGCGCATGATACAACCACTCCGCACGATTCCAATCATCAATAGTATCGATTTCGACAACTCAATTAGTGGGTAACACAAAGGGAATTGTGCGATCGGATATTCGCCGACCCCGGTTCCGTTATTGCTTGGGAACGACCCCAACAGAATTGACCGACATCATAGAAGGCGGTCAACAAATCCAGAGAATACGTATGATAGTGTTCACGTTGAAACATCTTGGCAGTTCCGTCCGTCAGTTTTGTAAATGCACAAAAATTCGGAACTGTAAATTCTGCTGCTGCAAACACAAAGTCTTTCTGAGAATTTAAAATCATTCATACCTTGCAACAACATCCTAATTTCGAATTAACGGTGTAGTGGTAAAAACAAACAGATATCATCCGGTGTTTTCCCCTCTTTGCCAAACCAAACCGGATAGTTCATATGCCAATACTGTAAGAACACCAGTCTTATTGTCGAAAAATTCGAGCAGGCGCAACCCATGTACTGATGCATCATATTCGCGGGAAACACTTACAATTTGATTATTACCAGTCGAAACAAAAACTTTATCAAAAATACCTGTCTCTTGAGCCGCCTTAATTGACAACCGAAAATTGGCTGACCGCAAAACAAACAAATGTTCTCATTGGGAACTCGTTTGCTGGCACCTCGTCCAGGTATTATTGCAATTGTGTTCACTTCTTTCCAAGTTTCGCTATTGCTTTGGCGAAAATTCTGAATCTAGACAATATAAAAATTTCCAATTCCATTTTGAGTACGAATAGCACCAAAGTACAATTCGTACATGAATACAGCAATGCAGTCCTTGCCATTGCTTCCTTGAACTTGCATCTGAGAACTTGACCAGAACAGCGCTAATTTTAGTTAAACCCACAACTCAACTACATTTGAATAACAATGACCGATCAAATCATCACACACTTCGAAAGTCTGTATGCTCGACATGGTTACAGTTCCAGTGCTGTTCAATATCGCGACAAGAGTTCACATTTGGCAAGATTTCAACTACTGACAGAGATATCTGATGATTTAGGATCTGTGTTGGACGTCGGTGCTGGGTTGGCACATTTCTACACCTACTTACGAGAGCAAGGTTTCGAAGGCAAGTATTTGGGACTGGAATTTGTTAAGCAGTTTGTCGAATCAGCGAATCTTCTTATGGCAGATGACGACAACGCCGAAGTGCGCCACTTCGATGTCGGATCCGGTGAACTGCCCACAGGTTTCGATTACGGCTTTGTCTCTGGCGTGTTCAATAATGAGCGGAAACATGCAGAAGAATTTATGTACATAACATTGAAAAATCTCTGGAAAGTCTGCGAAAAGGGAATGGCATTCAATATCCTTTCAACGTATGTTGAGTACTTTGATCGTGGACTCGTCTATGTCAATCCAGAAGAAATGTTTACATTTTTGAAATGCGAGCTCAAAGGGCACATCGTAATGCACCATGATTACATTACGTCCCAAGATGGATATCCTTTCGAAATAACTTATTTTGTACGCAAAGAACCTCGGCTAATTGTCGAAGCTTAAAAATTAGTAGTAGACGCATTATTCTGCTAAGTATTCAAAATAGCAGGGTTGCTGAAAAAGTCCTGCTGATGCACTACTGGTTAATAAAGTTCTGACATGCATAGAACTGTTGCTATCAGATTTGATGTCTCAACTAGTGTCGGATCAGGTCATTTAAGAAGAGCAATTGCTTTGGGTAATGAACTTACTGAACGTAATATTCCCCACCGATTTGTGACCCCACATGAATCGTACGCAATTGCACTTGCACTTGGAGTTCCACAATGTCAACTTGTAGGGTTTGATTCCAAATTTGGAGAAAACGATTGGATTCGGCAAATCCCGGAGTTAACTCATGTAATCACTGACTTTTGTCACCACGAAAATCTCAGTTTATGCACAACAATCAATGAAATTCTTCAATCGAAACAGTTAAATGTTGCCGTAATTGATTCGATGCCCCCCGATCATTTTCAAGGTGACAAAAATACGATACCGTCGATCGTAGTGACTCCATACCTTGATGCCAATAGACTACGCGAGACTCCACTCTGTAAAAATTGGCTTGTTGGTGTTCAATTTGCGATTTTGGATTCTAACTATCTAACCATTCGTCAAACACTCAATGGAGGTTCATTGACTGCTGGTGACTATGTTCTGGTATGTTGTGGTGGTAGCGATCGAAACAAAATCAGTGAATACATTCTGACTATTTTCCTGCAAAACAAAGTCCCAGAGACTAAGTTGAAACTGGTGGTAGGAAATATGTTTGAGGAAAACCGCGTTAAGTCAATAAAGAAGATCGCAGATCAGAATAAAGATTGCATTTCACTGGTTTTCAATCGGAACAATATCGCTGATTTAATTTATCGTTGCGGAGTGCTGATTGGTTTAGTGGGTTTAATTCGATACGAATCAGCTTGCCTTGGCAAACCCAGCTTCTTAGTCCAGAGTCACAACAATTTTGAGCACTATTTACGCAACTTTCACAACGCTGGACTAGGTAAAATTTTCTTTATTCAAGATCAAATCGAGCGCAATGACTTTGAGTATATGGTTAAAGCACTTGGAACAGTCGAAGGTTTTTCCGAAATGAGCAAGCCAAATTTAAGTGCGTTCAATCAAGTTGATGGACGTGGTGTCCAACGATTTCTTGATGAGTTCCTCGGTTCGAAACTTGATTAGTCTATCAATCGTCGAACATTCTGTCACGTAAAGAGTACCGCATAAATTTGATAATTGCGCTTCCAATAGTTCTGCTGCGCAAATCTACACTGTAAATCACAATTCGTTAAATGTTTTTGTCAATCCATTAACACTTGAGATAGTCTCAGGGTTAACAGTCAAGAAATCAATTTCTTTACCGCTGTAGTCTTCAAGTTGTGTAATTAATTCAATGAACTGATTGCTATCGACAATGCCCAATTCAATTAAATTTGAATCATCCGAAACATGTGATTCAACAAAATTAGGAACAACTTGAGTTAGAATATTTATGACGGTAATTCGGTCCATGGAATTGAAGATTCTAGACTTCGTTTCTAACCAACCAATATGGATCGTTTTTCAACTTTTCAAGCGTAATGGAATAGATGTGATCTACATTAAAACTTTGAATTTTACCCATCCCAACCAGAGTTTCTTTAATTAATTTTTTTTTGCGCATTACGTCATCAACCTTGAAATAGTTTATCTGAGGGGCAATATCTGGATCGCGAATATACCTAGCATAACTCTTCAACTCTCTATTAGGTCCATACGGTGCGGTATACAATTTTGTAAAACGATAAGGGACTTTGGCCTGCTCTTCAATGAAATGGAGCATACTGAAATTCACAATTGTTGTGCCAAGAAGCAATCCTCTCGCCTTAAGGTCAAGCAACTTCGAAAATGGACCGGTTGGACCGAATGCTATGAGAGAATCTCCTTCGCAAATATACTCTGCTTGCGGGCCAATGGCAGCTATGGAATGAATAGGATGCGTTGTTCGAACTGCACCCGGAAGGTTTCGAACAAATTCCGAAAGCACTCCCATTGCCACAGAAGGAGTTGTCAAAGGATCAAACGCATTCCCGTCACAAAATCCTAGATTGAATGTTGGTACGATTACAGTTCCTTTGGAACCCACAACTTCCTTGAGTGCAGAATAGTGTCTTGCTGCGATATGTGATGACTTTACGTCATTCATTCGTCCCAAATGCAAAAGGGAACTGTGTACCATAACACTCTGTCCTTCATCAAGCCCAATTGCTCGCAATGCATTAACTAGTTCAGAATAACTATAAGAGTTCATGATCCAGAATTTTTTGAAGTACAGCTTTTCTGTCAATCTTTCCGTTGGAATTTATTGGAAATTTGGAAATCACCTCAACTCTTGAAGGCACCATATATGCTGGCATTATTTTCGCGCATCTTTTCATAATCTCTTCAGATGAAAATGGTGAATCAGCAACTACTGAAATAATTTCTCTAGTTGTCGAACCTTCATCAATGGCCAGTGCAATCGCCAAGTCACTCTCGCATACGAATCGTAAATGATGTTCAACCTCTTGAAGTTCAACGCGAAATCCTCGAACCTGAACTTGTTTATCGATTCTTCGAAGGAAATGCAGGTTACCGCTTTTGTCTTCTTCCACCAAGTCGCCTGTTCGATACCAAATATTGGAACCTCCTCCTTCAAGACAGATGTAACGTTGAGAAGTTTCCTCAGGAAGATTGAGGTAACCGTTAGTCACCTGTTCTCCAGCAACTGCCAATTCACCGCGCTCAGCACCCTCCACAACACAAAGGTTCTCGTCAACTAGTTTATATCGCTGATTTGGGAAAATTGTACCGATTGGGACTACTCCATTTCTTGAGTGGATCGGCGTATTGTCTCTCCACAGATACGCCGAAATCTCAACTGTCGCTTCGGTTGGTCCATAAAGATTGAATAACTTTGCTTGTGGTGCTGCCCGGTTCCAAGCTTCTGCAGTTTTCACTGGCAAAGCTTCACCACAAAACAGACTAATTTTCAAACTAGGAAATACGTTTGGCTTAAGTGTTCGAGTACGTTCCATCAAAACTGCTAAAGTGGGGACAGAAACCCAACAAGTCAGCTTGTTTTTTCTGATAAATTTTGCTGGTGTTAACAAATCCAATTTATCAAGAGGATATAAGCAAGCTCCCGAGTACAGCGTTACAAATATTTCGTGAACACTGAGGTCAAATGCGAAATTGGAAGTTAGTGAACATCGGTCTCCTGGTCCAATTCCCACAATTGATAGAATATTGTGAAGGTATGCCTTAAGATTGGAAAAGCGAACAGGCACTCCTTTAGGATTGCCGGTACTTCCGGAGGTAAAAACAATGTAGGCAATTGAATCCGACGGTAATTCCATCGGTTTCTCTGGACTGGGTTCACCAATAGTTGTAAATCTGTGTCTTCGGTGCTTACTCGCAAGGTAGACAGAATCCGATTTGTCCTCACACACAACAAGTAAACTTCGAGTGCTTTGTTGCAAAACAGACGATACGGCTTTTGTTAAACCTTTGGCTAATATCAAAACATCCGTCTGAACCTGATTCAGCATCGACACAAGTCGAGATTCAGGATAACTAGGAAGCAAAGGTACATAACCTCTTCCGGCACAGTGGATTCCAAAAATTCCAGCATAGGTAAACAGACTCTTTTCGCTAAAGATTGCAACAACCGCAAGGGGACCCCCGCTTGCGCCCTTTATGGTTCTAGCAATTGCACCAGAAATCGACAAAAATTCTCCATAACTGGTTTGCTTACCTGAAATGGAAATTGCTGGCGATTTAGGATCGTGCTTTGCGATTTGCGGAATTAGTGATTTCATAGCAACTTATCGTGAATATCGATAGAGTGTAAATACGCCTCAGAAGAGTCACTCTTGGTAAGTCGTTTACTGTCTAGGTTATTCAATTCGACCTTGGGCAAAGTACAATGAAAGAAAATAGAGGGTTGAGCCCTTTCAACTGGATTTTGTTTGTTATCAATGACAAGAATGTGTAGATTAAATATGAGTGAACTATGTCGAGTCAACGTAAATCAACTATTTGATGTCTTTGATTCCTCTCACGCGGGAATTTATTTTTGACCTAGGTAATCCAGCTACAGAATTAGAAATTTTAGGGAATAATCGTTTATAGTTGACAAGTGTAAAATCAATCCGATTTTTTCGATTTTTTGGAAGATTTCTGTCGGTCCGGGTTCTGCATGGATTTCGGCTTCACACCCATCAGAATGGATACGACATCGTCAATTTCGAAGTCGGTCATGGGCGGAACATCGCCTGGCGGAGCCGGTTTTCGAGACTGCTTTGACACGATTGAATGCCGGTCAGTGAATGCGGCCATCCATTCCGTCGATCAGCTCGACGTACTTCAACCGTTTGCCGAACAGTCCGCAGATGGTGGTGTCGATCTGGACCATGGTATCCAGTTCACGAACATTCTGCCGGGCGCTGAACTCGTCCACATACTTCTGCAGGTGCTTGGGACTCATTTTGTGATACACGCCGTAGTAGCCGCGCTTCAGACATGACCAGAACGATTCGGCGCCATTGGTATGCGCCTGACCCCTGACATATTCACCAACCGAATGTCTGACTGTCTCATGCCTGTAGCCATGCTGCTGAAGTCCTTCATAGGCGCTCGCATCATCCGTATAGACCGTTGAGCCTTCTGAAACGCTGTCACAGACAATCTGGTGCAGCGTGATGGCCTTGGTATCGGCCACCCTGAATGACTTGATCTGCCTGCTGGTGCGTTCCTTGATGCCAACCACCGCAGTTTTGCCGACCACCCCTCGCCCAGCGTTGAGCTTCTTATCCTTATGTTTGTTCTTCTCCCGGCCACCCAGATAAGTCTCGTCCACTTCCACCTGACAGCCAAACAGCTGTGATGCATTGTTCGCCCAGGCCGTTCTGATCCGGTGGGCCATGAACCAGGCATTCGACTGATGCATGCCGATGTCGTTGGCCAGCTTGTAACTCGAAACCCCTTTCAGTGACGTCGACAGCAGATAAATGCCCATCAGCCATTTCCGATACGTGATGTTGCTGCCTTCCATGAGTGTTCCGGTCTTGACGCTGAAATATTTGCGGCACGGTCTGCACCAGTAGGGCATGGTCTTATGACTGGCCTGACGGGTCTTTGTCGATTCGCACCGCGGACAGATGCGCCCGTCTTTCCAGCGCAGCGATTCGATGTATTCCATCGCATCGGACTCCGTCGCAAACTGTTCCAGAAACTCGTAAAGGCTGACACGCTTTCGGTCTTTTCTGCTCTTGTGCATGAAATATACTTCCCACCTGATTTTTCTACGTTGGAAAGTATATTTCAAAAAGTTGGTTTTGTCAACTATTAACGATTATTCCCAAATTTTAAGGGTATCGGTCGCCAAATTCAACATCGAGAGGAGTGGATTTTTTGGATCATTTAAGCGCAAAAGCATGTAATTTTTTTCTAGTTCAAAAAGCTTTCGTAAATTTCAGACTGCTCTGAACTATTTCCAAAATGACAATTAAATATTAAAATCATTGCTGAATTTTTAAAACAGTCAATTCCAATATACTACCTTTTTTGAAGTCAACTCCTTAGCTGTAAATTTGAGTGCATCTTCGAACATTGCCAGTTAAACCCCGCCAATAATTCGCCTCAACCAATATTGTCAAAATCTTTGCAGATAAAGAAAATTGCAAATTAACTTGTACGAACGGCAGATTGAACATTAGTTAGGAAAATCAATTTTGAGGGGAACACCAAGCGGTAGTAGAGTATTTGTTTGGTGTTATTGATTCTGAAGTTTAGCGAATTTGATTGAATCAAACTGCTAACTCCAATCTATGTCAAAAGTGTTGTCAAATAACAGTAGATTATGCAACCACCCGGTACACTTCGGCTATATTGTCTCTGACAAATTTGATGATTCGATACTGCATTCGGTGTGGGTAGAAAGTTCGCTGGATATTTCTTGGCTAAGATTTGAAAGGCCGCAGTATTTATCAAACGGAAATTCTGATTCATTAACTTCAATTGACATTCCTTATGCTACAACTTAATTCTGATGATGCCAAACAGATTGACGGCATAGTGAGTTTGGTATAGATACAAGTACCTCTCGCTTGTTTGATAGCTTGTCTGTTGAAATTAACATTCAGAACCTACCAAATTTCGTCAACCGCGTTACTCAGGAATTACCCATGATGATTGGAAGATTTATCGCATGTTGACTTATTGCGTTAAGTGCATTATGCCCTCGACAAAACCTGATCTTCATTTTGATGAGACAGGTGTCTGTTCAGCTTGCCGGAACTTTGAGAATCGCACTGAGATTGACTGGGAAGAACGTCAACACGCACTGATTAATATATTTGAACGATACCGCTCCAAAAATGGTAGTAACTATGACTGCATCGTCCCTGTAAGTGGCGGTAAAGATAGCCATTTTCAGGTGATCAAGCTGCTTGAGTTTGGCTTCAACCCACTTTGCGTGACAGCAACAACGGATAGTCTCAGTGATATTGGCCGCCGAAACATCGAAAACCTCAAATCCCGCGGGGTCGACTATATCGAAGTTACAGCCAATCCGCTAGTCCGTAGACGAATCAACAGGTTTGCGCTGATTCAGATTGGCGATATTTCTTGGCCAGAGCATGTCACGATCTTCACTATCCCCGTGCGGATCGCAGTGCAGCTGAATGTTCCTCTCATTATCTGGGGCGAAAACCCACAGAATGAATATGGAGGACCTGCTGCTGCAGGAAATGGCCGCGTATTGAACAGAAGCTGGCTTGAGGAATTCGGAGGCTTACTAGGCCTTAGAGTCTCTGATCTTGTCGGACAAGAGGATATTGATGCCAAGGACCTTATTCAATATCGCTATCCTGACGAAGAGGACCTCCAGCGCGTCGGTGTGACTGGCTTATTCCTTGGATACTTCGTGCCTTGGGATGGCTATAGAAATGCTCTGCGTGCCCAAGGCTATGGATTTGAGACCTATAACAAATACGTTGAAGGCTCGCTGGCCAATTACGAGAATCTTGATAATTACCAAACGGGAATCCATGACTATTTCAAGTTTCTGAAATACGGATTTGGTCGAGCGACTGACATCGCCTGTATGCATATTCGTAGAGGGCGTCTGACCCGTGAAGAAGGAATGGCTTTAACTCGTCTACATGATGGCAAGTTTCCCTGGGAATATCTCGGCCGTCAGCTTACAGACATTTTGAAGGAAATTGATATGACGGTAAGTGAATTTATTGAGGTCTGTGACCGTTTCACTAATCGGAAGATATTTCGCGTAGATAACCGCGGCGAGCTGAAAAAAAGCCCTGACGGCAACTTGTCCAAAATCAATTACGACAACAAATGAACGACGTTGCTATCGTCGATTTCGGATTGTGCAATCTCGATTCGATCGTCCGTGCAGTGGAGCAGTGTGGAGGGCGAGCGAAGGTGACCACGGAGTATTCACAACTGAACGGAGTCAACAGCATAATTTTGCCTGGCGTTGGTACTTTCGGCGATGCTATGCGCAATCTCAGCGAGCGTGGATTAGATCAAGCACTTAATGAACAGGTGATCTCAAAAAAAATCCCATTCCTTGGGATCTGCCTTGGAATGCAGTTACTCGCCGTCAGGGGCACCGAGCAAGGCAATCACAATGGCTTAGGCTGGATAAAGGGAGCAGTTGTCAAGCTAGAGAAACAGGTGCCTACTGAGCGTACTCTCCATATCGGCTGGAACGAAGTCCATTACTCTCAGGCATCAGAACTGTTCGATGGAATCGGTGACATGACTGACTTCTACTTTATGCACAGTTATCACCTTGTGTGCGAAGACATGCAAGAGGTCGTAGCAACGACACCGTATTGCGGCGAATTTGCTTCGGCAGTCCGACTTGGAAACATCTTTGGCGTACAATTTCACCCGGAGAAAAGTCAGAAAGCTGGCTTTCATGTACTGCGCAACTTCCTCACACTCTAAGCCCCTATGCTGAAAACACGCATCATGCCAACCTTGCTGCACAAGGAAGTCGGTCTCGTTAAAGGAAAAAAGTTTGACTCATGGCGTCAAGTCGGTTCGGCCATGCAGGCGATTAAGGTTTACAACATGCGCGAGGTGGATGAATTGGCTTTTCTTGACATCTCTGCGACACCGGGCAGGCGCGATCCAGACTACGATCTCATTGACAATCTTGCTGATGAATGTTTCATGCCACTAACCGTGGGCGGTGGGGTTCGAACTGCAGACCATATTCGTCGTCTTCTTTCTGTCGGTGCTGATAAAGTTTGTATCAATACAGCAGCAGTTGAGCAGTCGGAATTCATTGAGGAAGTTGCCCAGCAATTTGGCTCCCAGTGCATTACCATCTCGATTGATGCACACATTGACTCGGATGGTGGATACGAAGTGGTCACGTGTTGTGGAAAGATTCCTACTAATCTTAATCCAGTAGACCATGCTAGGAATGTCGAAGCCCGAGGTGCTGGAGAAATTCTTTTAACCTCAATTGATCGTGATGGAACCATGACAGGATACGATATCGAGCTGACAAGGCAAGTTTCGGATGCTGTTTCAATTCCAGTCATCGCATCAGGTGGAGCTGGAAACTACGAGCACATGTTGGAAGCGTTGACAATTGGTGGTGCGTCCGCTGTCGCCGCAGCTAGTATCTTTCATTTCACTGAAAAAACACCCTTGGAAGCTAAGCGATTTTTGCACGCAAACAGCATACCAGTTCGCCCAGTATAAGACACGAGGTTAACAGACATGAATGACCAGAATTCTGAGACGCCTCAAAGTGTCTTTTGGCGAAGCCAATTCGGCGATGCTTACACCGAACGCCATGAAATCTCACCTGAAGTCCTGAGTGTCCGTACCTCATTGTTCAGGAAAATATTCGAGACTTTTGCGGACGCACCACCTAACAGCATTCTTGAAGTGGGTGCGAATTTGGGCATCAATCTGCAAGCAATTGGGCACCTGACCTCAGCAGAGTTATTCGCAGTTGAACCTAATGCACTGGCACGAGCAAAACTCTTGGAGAACCAAGTAGTGCCAGCTGACAACATAAACAACTGCCTTGCCCATGACTTGAACTTTCCAGACGGATCAATTGACCTGGTGTTCACGAATGGAGTATTAATTCATATTCACCCGGACAATCTGCTGGCATCCTGTTCAGAGATTTACAGAGTCGCACGCCGCTACATTGTTTGCATTGAGTACTTCTCTGACAAGCCTGAAGAAATTACTTATAGAGGTCATGATGAAATGCTTTTCAAACGAGATTTTGGAAGTTTTTGGATAGACCACTTTCCTGATTTGGATACCAAAGGCTACGGATTCGAATGGAAGCGGGTCACCGGATTAGACAACTTGACGTGGTGGGTATTTGAAAAACCTAGCTGACCACTGACAGAATACCTATGTTGCGTCGTATGTGGGAACCTAATTTGGCGCAAGCAGGACATTGTGGTACAACACCAACAAGAATTTAGTGGACCAATCAACAACGTAATACCGCGATCTTGTGCGAGTTTCGTTGAAATTAGAGTCAGTCAGGGAAACGCCACAGCGGGTGCTGACTCTATAGATTCACATGTAAATTCTCTGCCTCGAATCAAATCAATCCACTTCTGCTCCTCACTAGCAGTAATGAAGAGCACACTAGCCCCTCTATTCTTCAATTCATCGGCAATTGCTAGACAACGCATCAAGTGACCACTACCAATCACACTTGATGCGTCAGTACGTATCGCGATATTCACTTCATTTATTCGTGGAAATAGCTCTGTGTGCCTTAAACAGCCATTCAGCCAGGACCCAATCATCGGGAGTGTCAATGTCGGCTACAAGATTGGTTGGGATCACAAATGGCTTTGATCTTTCAGAAAATACCACTGCATCAGGATTCATTATTGCTTCTGGACGTCCCCAACAGAAATGGGCAGCATCGTGGAAGGCGCGGGGTAAATCCTGCGAATTTGCGTAATAGTGTTGTGGTTGAAACATTTTTGCCCGGCCATCATCAAGAATTGTGAAAGCGCGAAAAATCGGAGAACCAAATTCTGCTGCTGAGAAGACAAAATCTACATCGCTGGTCTTGAAAACTTCGTAACTCTGTTTCAAATCTACAGTACGAAGCATGGGTGCTGTAGCGTATATCAAACAGACATCTGAAGGGTAATAATTTTGATTGGCTAACTGTCTTATCTCGTGAGACACCACATCAAGTACACCAGTGACATCGTCCGAAATTTCTGGTGGGCGAAGTTTATCAACTGTTGCACCGTATTGTCTGGATACTGTCGCAATTTCTTCGTCATCTGTCGATACAATCACCTTATCGAACAGTGTCGATTCCAAAGCTGTCTCTATGGAATATGAAATGATCGGCTTGCCACAAAACAAACGAATATTCTTTTGTGGAATTCGTTTGCTGCCACCTCGTGCAGGTATTATTGCGATCGCATTCAATTTTTAAGTTTCGGGGTTCAGAAACTACCGAATGTTATCGGTATCTTGCCGACAATATGGATGAGATGGTTTTTTCTTTTCATGGCACCGAACTTCCCAACAGTCAGGCGATTGATCGAAAAAAGCTTCCGAACTCGATACACTGGCCGCCACGCACCCTGAATTGAATCACTGAACGACACCAACTACATAACTCTCTGTTCAGAGGACAATTCTGCAGCTAGGCTCGCATCCGACTGCGGCTGCAGTGTCAGTTTAGATTCAAGACGCCGCCTGAATCTCATGCGCCGCCTCAATACGCTGCAGCGCATCCCAAGTGAATCCGTAATGAAGCTGCGGTGGCGCCTCGCGCATTGAATGTCCAGCCCCATCCGCTGAACCGTCGCCAGCGGTCTGTTTGGACAGCTCAATCAGAAACTGGCGGAAGCTCGGAATCGGACAGATCACCTTTTCATCATCGCACTCCTGCAGCGCACCGCTGTGAATCAGATCGTTATAGTAATCATCCGCGCTCATGCCGGGTGGCAATTTCTTAATACGGCTCCGGCTGCCTGCATTGTCATCTGCAATCCGTTGAATCATATCCAGAATTTGCCCCCGCTTCTCACTTCCCTTCAGCTGCGCCATCAGCATTCCCAGCAATCCCTCAGAGTCTTTCATCGCATAACTTAAGCGGGCGTGATAGTAGCTCATGCGCGATGCCAGGCTCAATTGCTCGACTCTGGCAAAGTCCACTGCCTCAATCTTACACTGCGCCTCCAGATACACCTCGCTGAACGCCTGCAGACAGTTCTGCAGGTGTGCCGCCCACCCGTCCGTCCGCTGCAGCAGCGCATCGAACTCATCGGAATGTCTGTCCAGATCAATCTCGAAATGAGTGCAGAACCCCACCTTCAGCTCCGCCACCTCAGCCGCATTCAGGCCATTCAGTGAATAGGCATTGTCTCTTGAGAGCCGCGACAGTCCCAGCTCCCTGATCCGCATCTTCGTGTCCGACAGTCCCGCCAGCAGCACAATCACCGGCAGATTGACCTGATTTGCATGCATCGCTCGAAGAAAAAGACCCTCAGGCGAAAGTGGATCGCGAGGCAGATTCTGTGCCTCGTCAATGCCGATCACCAAAGGACGCTTCAACTTGCTGTGTGACAGCACATTAACTATTGCCGACAGACTGGCTTTAGCAGCATCATACTGCTTTGTCCTCTCATGTTCGATAGACCCTTCGATAAATCCTACACTCCCACCGCCGCGGACACGCATGGTCTTGCTGATCTGTGCAAACAGTTTGTCTGACTGTCCCTTTGACACGAAATCAGCCAACTTTTCGCAGAAACCCTCCAGTGAATGCAACTCGCCGCTGTCGCAGTTCAGCAGTGCGGGAGTCGGTCCGGACCGCTCGCGTCCGGACGCATCCAAAGTCATGTATGCGCCTTGCTGCCAGGCGTACTGCAGATACTCCAAAATCGATGACTTGCCCGCCCCGGGGGCTCCGTAAATCATCCAAGTTGAACCTTTAATCTGCGTGCGCTTGATTTCATGACGGCGCCATACCGCCATGCAGGCATCCTCAATGTCCGACAGCAGGCGTTTTCGCCCCGCAAAATAAGGTGGCGCATTGCGGTCTTTTGTCAGGATATAGTCCGCAAGGCCTTCTCGCCCCGACGGAATCTGCATTGGATTGCCTTTTAAATTCGGCATTCCGTCCCTCTTTTTATCGGCTTTCTGCAAACTGAGTTCCGCACCAGCGAAATACTGTCGGAAACGCCTCCAGCGTTGACAATTTCTTCAGCGTAACAGCCTGTAATCTTACCGGTATGAAATTTCGTTCAACCGCAATTATATAAACTCATATTTCGTAAGAATTTCCCCTATCTGTGAAATTCACGACGGGTCTTTTCATTCGAGTGTGATGACCTGCCAGAATGGAATGAAATTGAATAGGATTGTGCCTGACAGGCAAGCGCGGAGTGTTGACATCGCAGTTTCTATCAGCGGTCAATTTTTGACAAATCAGTGTGCAGTTAGTTTTGATCGCATATTGAGCAGTGCCGACATTCGAGCAGATTGCGTTGAAAAAACTTTTCAGAACTGGGCACGAGAAAAATTGATGCCGAGCGCAAAGTCAGATGTCAAAGGTCGGATAGTGGAGTTTCAATGGATGCAGACTATGTCAGTTCATTTCGGCCTTCGTGTGATCCACTGCTGTCTGCCACGCGACCTTCTGACGCATTGCTTGCGTAGCGTCAATTCACCGACTCAGACATGAGCACAATAGCAACACGATATTTAGGTTTTCAACAGGCACTCACTCGCTATTTCGCAATGTTCAGATGAATTCATTTCATTGCATTTCACCACACTTTGAAGCACTACCCGCCAACCAGACAACGCATCAAGTAACCGCTACCGATCACACTCGATGCGTCAGTACGTATCGCAATATTCACTTCAATTGTTTGTGGAAATAGATCTGTGTGCCTTAAAGAGCCATTCAGCCCAGGTCCAATCATCAGGAGTGTCAATGTCGGCAACAAGATTGGTTGGAATCACGAATGGCTTTGAGCTTTCAAAAAATACAACTGCATCAGGATTCATAATTGCTTCTGGACGTCCCCAACAAATATGGGCAGCATCGTGAAAAGCGCGGGGTAAATCCTGCGAATTTGCATGATAGTGTTGTGGTTGAAACATTTTTACCCGACCATCATCAAGAATTGTGAAGGCGCGAAAAATGGGAGAACCAAATTCTGCTGCAGAGAAGACAAAATCTACATCGTTGGACTTGAATAATTCGTAACTTTGTTTCAGATCAACTGTACGAAGCATGGGTGCTGTAGCGTAAATAAACAGATGTCTGAAGGCTAATAGTTTCAATTGGCTAACTGTTTTATCTCGTGAGACACCACATCAAGTACACCAGTGACATCGTCTGAAATTTCTGGTGGGCGAAGTTCATTAACTGTTGCACCGTATTGTCTGGATACTGTTGCAATTTCTTCGTCGTCTGTCGATACAAGCACCTGATCGAATAGTGACGATTCCAAAGCAGTCTCTATGGAATATGAAATGATCGGCTTGCCACAAAACAAACGAATGTTCTTTCTTGGAATACGCTTGCTACCTCCTCGTGCTGGGATGATCGCCACAGACTTCATTGATTTTTCTTTCTAAATCGCAAAGAAGATAACACAAAATAGGTACGTTGAAATTTTGGTTGGATGCCTGAGACTAACTTTCCAATGCACGCCTTGAAGTTCAGAGCAGTTTATTTAGAGTGGCAATTCATTTTCATGAACACAACATAGATAATCATATGCAGCGGTGCAACTGAAGTGGGTTTTGCTATGTGCATTTTGTATGTTACCACGATATGCTGAACCTAGTTTCGCTAACCGAAATTAGCCAATAGACCTAGCCAATTCTGAACTCGTCCGGACATTAGCACTTCATTTCCCAATACAAACTCTCTGATAGCTTCTGGATCCAAACAAACAATGTGATTGTAATTTCCTCCATAGTATTCTCCAATTGTTGAGAACAGAAACCATTTAGCCGGATCTCCTAGGTGTTGGTGAAAATCATCTTTATTTATTCCCTCTCCCTGCTTTACTTGGACATATGCTTTTTCTCCTTCAAGATTCTTTAGTACGAATTCAGTCTTCATCATATCTTTCTTACATGTGCTTGGGATAAGCACATAGCCGAATTTTACCTGCAAATAGATTCCGATGAAATCTTCACAATCATCAGCCGATACCAAGGAAAACAAATTTAGATCAACGTTTCCATCGTCTGGAAGTTTAAATTCATTTGCGTTAGTTAGTTCAGCATGCAAGTATTGAGAGTAGATGGCTACTGTATGATCATCAACCGCCTGAACTGTGCGTCCAGCACGAAAACTGTTCAGAACTTTTCCTGGAACTGCATCCACTCCTCCAACTGAATTCCAATTGCATAGCCTTAAGTTATGAATATCAGCTTGTCGATACTCGTTCCCGTCCCGGTACTCCCATTCTCCCGAAATTCTCCCGAGGTAGTAATTTCCATTTCGGTCCCTTGTCCAGCAGAGATCATTAACTTCCATTTTATAGATTATTGCATTTAGTGCGGGCCACCATCCCCTGTCATTTTGGTTGTAATACAGATTCATACCTAATTCGTAATATTCATCCTGACCCATCTCGGCATAGCCGCCGTCAACAGCCCACCCAACTCCAAGAAAATTATTGTTAATACAAAATTGATCGGGGTCTACACCGTCTGATTTCAGATTGATTCTCCAAATTTGCACCACTTACCTCCTCTATACGTACTCCGATGCGTGGTCAGCAACAATTTATCGCGGTCTGGTTAAAAGTATGTTCTTTACGACTCCATAAAACCCTCCTGGCATATTGAAGGTCCCAGCCATCTACATCATCAAACTGAACCAAATATTCATAGTTGGATACAACTACCCCAACTGCACTAATCGATTCCCGAGCCGTGCGAAGAACTAACACATCTCCAATACTAACTTCTTGCGCGAGGGTTCGCACACGGTTGTTATTACCATATTTCTCGTCCGAACGATCAGGATTCCACGCACCGATATCGCCAGGAACAACCAAAGCCACCCCATAATTAGTAAGCAGATCATCGTAGATTCTATCTGCCGTTCCCCACGCTAGCTGCTAATTTGCGAAATTGTCTCATTCCATCTGCTTACCTCTTTCCAACCACAACAGTAAACTCCGATGTCGATTCAGTTTTGCCGTTTCCTGTCATGCCGTCAGCGGTTGATTGTTACAAATTCCACTATCCCAAAATATACAGATTCGCAATGCGTTTATAAATGACCAAATTAATATTGGTTCGATAACAATTCCGTCATGCATAAAACCAAAGGAACATTTTCCCGTATGCAAGTTCTACGCGCAATCTCATTCGTCGATGTCCCTCACTTCTTCAAATCTTGGATCATCAGAAAATCCCTCTTTGTAGTCCACTTCATGTCCAATGGGAGTATCTGCGTATATCTAACTACCGGGCAAACTATTACATTTTCTCAGTGGTAAAATTCAACCGCAAATGAAAGCAATCAAACTTACACCTGAGGCGATGCGCTCTAAGTTGGCTGGTAGCAATGCCGCGCTAGTCAATCTCCTAGCTGGAGCAAGGCTAACGCAGCAGTGACGGTATTCGCACATCCGTCCTTTGAGTCTGTACGCATAACAAATTAGTTATCCAATCAATAAATTATTGGTATTTCACAAACGCATTGCAAAAATATATATATTTTGGGGTAAGCACGGGCTTGCAACCAAGCGTTCTGCCACATCATTTGGACATTGAAGCGTTTCGCATTCAACAACCAGATTTGAGTTGCAGTTGTGATGCGAGGAGTCAATAATTTGCGTTCAAATAACCTGCCTGACTGAGCAAAGCGCGTGTGGTGAGAAAAAGTGAAACATTGCTATCCAAGCCAACAGTTTATTCACTCTATGCTAGCCAAATAGAATGTACGACAAGAGACAATTAGGAGGAATCGCGTCCTCTACGAAGTACTCATTTTTTGAGAAAATTTCGGTTTAAAGCACCGATTCAACTTGATAAAGAAAGGCTGCCTACTCTAATAAATTCTTACTGACATCTGAAGTATTGCTATCGTCATAATCCAATGACAAAATATTATCTGGAACCTCAATCCTATGCCTAATGAGAAAATCAACAAACGACGCCCTTACTACGATACCGGACCCATCCCGTATGAGTCTCTCTTAAAGGATGAACAGCAAACCATTGTTGAGATTTGCGATTTGCTGATGGATATAAAACAATCAGCAGAACATCGTTCCCTAGAGGCGCGTGACCGAGACAATTCAACTAGCAGTGTTTGGGGAACTGCGACGCCCAAACTTAACAATGTCATTCTGCTTGACGGTGAGCGCGGTGTTGGCAAAACCTCGCTGATGCTTACTCTGATAAACGCGCTGTCCAATCCTCACGATTGGAATAAGGAAGAAAGCCACGACAATTACAATCTTCCGGGCGGTATAGATAAAGCTGTTCGTGTAATGCGGCAGATTGATTTTGATCCGTTACCACCTGACCTGCCAATATACAGCTGGATAGTTCAAGCCTTTTACCCCTTGGTTAACGATTCAATTCCGGACAAGCCTGTCAGTTTTTTTGAAGATGACTCTTTAGGGGAGAATAACGATTCAATTGCTGTACTTTATCAAAACCTGCATCGAGCTGCGACAGTTGGTTGGACAACGGGACTATTGAAAAATCAGCTCGGAAAGGATGCTGCAGAATTCCTAATGTGGCAGCAAGAGCAGCAGACGGATTGGCAACGCCTCCAGAATTTATGGCACAAATTCATAGATAGGCTTTTACATAATTTGGAAAACTCAGATCATTGCGATCGTTGCCCGCTCCCGCAAAATTGTTTGATCGTTTTACCAATTGATGATTTGGACCTCCAAGTAACTCGGACTCGAGAACTTCTGCTCGCGCTGCGTGTTCTGCGACATAATCGACTAGTCTACTTGCTTACGGGCTATGCAGACAATACTGACCTAGCGCTGACCGCATCGTTTTATCGAGATTTCATTGATCAAACCTCGGATTGGAATGCGGGTAATCTGGATGAAATCTGGGAAAATTCCACAAAACTCGGTCGACCGCTTCGTGATAAGACAATACCCTCATCACAAATTTTTGAAATTAAGCGGATAAATATCAAGGATGCTTTGGATTGGATCCCACCTGTCCACAAAATACATCAGGGGCAAAAAAACACTGAGAATTTAAAAACGACTCTAAACAATCTGCGTATCTGCAATGAAGAGCAAAGTAAACTCGGTGACTTTTTGGCATCAAGGCCTCCTGAAGAACGACTCAGTCCCAAACTGATCTTCCGCAAACTCCAAGGATTCAGCGACAAATGGAGCGGCCAAACTGATTTCTCCATAGATGGTGTCGCGGATTTTCTGAAGTTGGCTCTGGAAGATCCACTTGAAAAACCTCTATTTGTTGATGTAGAGCAACGGGCGGGTTCGCTATTTGACCGAATAATCAAATTGACTGGGGAGTTCAGTCAGTCAGCTGCCGTGTCAGAGAATATAGAAGAGATTGACGAAGAAGACTCCAGAATCAAATGGTTCACTCATTTGGATTTTTATCAAAAATCCGACCGGGGACAAGCGACTGATGATTCTGACGACATTGAGCTCTACTCAATTGATTCAACATCACCAAATTATCTATTGGCCTATGATCTAGCATGTGAATATTCGAAGCTGATTGAAATTGATCGAAATATAGAGTTCATCGGCTGCCCTCTTAGTTTTATATGGACCGAGTACCACCGCAAAGAAAAAACATATTTCATGCCTTGGCCTATGGTTCGCATACCCGACAGTCCATCAGAAATTTTCACAAGATACCGGGATTGGGTAACCATGCTAATAAGGGGTCTAGAGCATGAAGGAGACATTTCCTACGAATTTTTGAAAAACACATGGTGCGAGTTCAACAACATCAAGGACAAAAATCCAATTGATGATTTTAAATCTGTTTTGGACCTTTTGACCTATGGAGATGGGCAGGATTCGCGAATGTTTCTGCTGGAATTGTTTGAATTACATGCCAAAATAAATGCCAACACTGAACCATGGCGACGAATTACAACGCCTCAGGTGTTTGAACTTGAATCGGAAAACAAAGTGGACTACCGCGATCTAGTTTTTCGTCTCCGGTCTCCAAACACAAACGAGTCTCAGCATGAGTGATCTCAACAGGTTCAAGCAGTGAGTGAGACTTCCAAAAGATACTTCACCGAACGAACATCATCACTTAGAAGCCGTCTCGGACTTGGAGAAGCTGAAGCCTTTGCAGCTCCATTTGCAAGCATTCATGCTTTTCGTAACGCTTGCATAATTCCAGCTGATTGCGATCTTGAACAGCATCTCGACCAGCGTTATGCAAAGCTGGGAGTTAAAGACTCTGCGAATCTGAGTCTCAAAAAGACTCTAAATCGAGCAGAACCAATTGAAGATTACTTGCGCCGAATCGCTAATTGTCTGCTCCGTTATGAAGGTGAAACAGCAGCTTTGAAGGCGGACCATGAAGAGCCTGGAGCAGAGATTCTAAGGTGGCGTTGGATCAGTCTGGCACTACCTCCCGAATTGCTTTTGGCAGCACTCGCGCCGAGACCTGCGAGACGCGTGCGCCTTTTGGACCCCACATTGACAATTCTTGAGAGCACCTCTCACCTTCACTTTCATGCAACAGCGGCTATTACATTCGGGCAAATCTGGAATCAATTCTGCAATTCAGCTGACATAGACCAAATTAAAACGTCACCGGATGGATTCAGCAATAATCAAGAATGGCGAGCGTGGCTGATAAGAGCACTGGTCGCTCGTCGCATGTTGAATTGCTGGATTAATCAGGGTATTGATCATGTCAATAAGATCATCAGAAAGTGGCCGCAAATTAAAACTGCTCTGAGTGATCTGAGGTGCGGAAAACTGTCGAAAACCGATGCTCGGTTTGAGATCGCACTCAGAGGCTTTCTGCGTTTTCCAGACTATATGCTAGGATGTATAAATTACGGAAGCAAGAGTATATTTACCCGCCAGCAGCCTGTTGACTACTCCGGCTTGGAAATAGATTTTGATTGCCGTTGTATTAACTGCATCCGTAAAATGAGCGATTCAAGCCAAAAGGATGCATTTCGAAAGCTCTGGACTCAGCTGTTGCGAATCCGCGTGATGCTGTATCGTCACCTTGTATCTGATCCGGCGAATTCTGGGCTTGATCACTTTGACGAGAGGTTCAAATTACTGGATGAATACGCTGACCCGGATGCCGCTCTGCAAAATCAGGTTGTAGCCGCAATACACCTCGACTCGGATATCCAAATCGAAACGCTTGAACTGCGAACCTCTCCGAGCTCTCAAAGTCCAATTTCCTTTTCCAAACTTCGCGAGATGCACAGGCTATCGAGCGATCAGCACCGCAAGAACATTCGCAAGCACACCCGTCAAACAGAGTCTAAGCGTCAATTTGCAACTGTCGGTAGCGAATCGAGACTGACTTGGACAGTTCACTTCATTCGATCAAGACACAAGAGGCTTGCTGACCAAGTGCGAGATCACCACGTAACTGCGACAAATCTGATTGCTGCATTCCGATGTAAGCCTGAACTGTTAACTTCAATTCGGGGTCTTGACGTGGCAGGGAGGGAGTTGTCCGGTCCTCTCTGGTGTGTCGCTGCACCATTGCAAATGGTCCGTCAGGAATCAGTCATCTCCTGTTCAAAACATAGAGGAATTCAACCATTAAGAATATCAGTTCACGTCGGCGAAGATTTTCGTCATCTGCTCTCAGGCTTGCGTACCATCCACGAGCCATTTTGGTGGAGACTGATGAGACGCGGTGACCGGATCGGGCATGCAGCAGCATTGGCTTGGAATCCTCAACAGTGGTGTGACTCGCATCCATTTGTTCTGCAACCGCGAATTGAACGCATGTTCGATCTCGCTTGGATGCTGGAATTTGTCAAGACTAGAAAGCTAAAGAATATCCCTAATGCAGCAATCGCACACGCGGAGAATGAGTTGAGAGACTACCTCCAGACTTGTAAGTTCGAATGCGACTTACATGTTTTCGTATCCGTTGTTCGAAACCTAGGCAACAAAAGGTTGTGGGAATTTATTGACGGACCACTTTATACACATTTCGCATTCAAAGGAGAGTACTGGAGCGCATTAAGGAAGATTCTGAAGTTATATGACCGGCAAAATGATGTGATCAACGTTTCAACGAGAGAGGATGGTGAACTCCTTGAAGTTCTGAGGGATGAGTTGGCCAGTTTGCTCGCTAGGTGGGGAACTCCGATCGAATTGAATCCAAGTTCCAACCTTCTAATCGGAAATCTGTCCCATCCGCTGCAACAACCTCTGTTTCGCCTGGACCAGTATGACAGAGATGAAAGCCGAGGGCTAGCGTTGACACTGAGCGCTGACGATCCAGTTTCGTTCTCAACCTGTCTCGCCGATGAATTTGCGTATGCCTGGGCAGGAATGGTAATCGGTGAGGGAGAATCTCCAGCTTATGCCCAGCAATGGTTGGAGCGAACGGCAAGAGCTGCACGCCGCGCCGCGTTCTGAACTCCGATAATATGCATATAACATCGAAAATAGTGAAATAAAAACAATATGTTGGAAAAAGAAAAATTTATCGGTTTCGAGCGTACCATAACCTTATGATTTATTTGGTAAAAATCTTGGTGTAAATTCGATTATATTTGCTAAATATTTGGTAATTTCTGAAACGGATGCAAAGTCATTGATGAATGCGAATTTTGCTAAATTCACCTCAGCAGAGATAAAGGAGTGGACAACAATGTCGGAACGAAATGCCAGCGAGACCGAGACATTCGAAGACCTTGCTAAGGAGGCAATTCTGGAAATTGATCCCGACGAGGTGCACAGTCCAACCCTGAGAAGGTTGATTCAGGACATTCAGGAAGAAACACCGGCACCAAGTGCATACAATCGCATGCATAATCGCCATAATCGAGGACGATAAACTCGATTTGAGTTCGTGTGAGAATAGACACCATCTTGCTGAAGGTTGCCAGTCGCTGCAATATCGATTGCCAATACTGCTACGTCTATCACGCCGTTGACCAAGGTTGGCGCAAGCAGCCGCGCCGAATGTCTGAACAGACTATAGACGCTGTAATTTCGCGCGTCAACGAAACGACATCACATCAGCGCAAACCGCTTTCCGTGCTGTTGCACGGCGGTGAACCGTTGCTTCTGGGGAAATCGAGACTGCGAAAACTATTGCTAGGTCTGCGGTTAGGTCTAGGTGACGAGTCTACCATAGCACTTCAAACAAACGGCATCTTGCTGGACAGCGAAATTGTAGAGTTGCTGGCTGAATCTCGTACAACTGTTGGTGTTAGCATAGACGGGCCCGAACTAGTCAACGATAAGTTTCGTGTTGATCACCGCGGCCGCTCTACATTCTCACGAACACTGAAAGGCATAGAAACACTTCGCGACCACCCGCATAGCTCCGAATTGTTTCGTGGTGTACTTGCAGTAATTGACCCAAAATCAAGTCCCGAATCAGTCTACCGGTTCTTCAAGAATTTGAACGTGCCAAGTGTCGATTTCCTGTTCCGAGACGGGAACTACGAAACTTTGCCTTACGGGAAACATTCTTTCAACTCCACAGAGTACGGGAATTGGCTTTCAAGTATTTGGGACCTGTATATTGATGATCCTGATCCGATTCCAATCGAAATATTGGACAACCTCGTTCGATTGATGTTTGGCAAAGAAAGTGCCAGAGAAGGTTCCGGTCTGAACGATTTCGGTATTCTGGTTATTGACACAGATGGGAGCATAACTAAAAATGACACTCTGAAATTCTCGTTCGACGGAGCCGACAGATTTAACGAAAACTGGTCGGTTCACCACAACTCGATTATGGATGTGGCGAATTCAGACGAGTTTAAGCAGTATCGTGCTGACCAGAGGGCTTCTAACGAAAAGTGCTTGAATTGTCACTATTTTTCAGTGTGTGGCGGGGGTATGGTTTTACACAGATGGTCAAAAGACACAGAGTACGACAACCCTTCTGTGTACTGCAAGGATCAGCAGCTTGTATACACCAAGATTAAGCGTTCTTTTCGGCAGGTGCTCGCATGAATGACACCATCAATTTAAATTTTTCCCGCAGCTTCCGACAACCATTTCCCCACGCGTGGTTGCCTCGCATTTTTCCCGCGAATTTGAATGATCAAGCACTCAACTGGCTCAATAATTCCAATCAGTGGACGTTCACTTGCACCGACTTCTATAAGCAGTACGAGTTTAGTCTGAATGCGCTACCTCCGCCGCCCGAATTGCATTTCCTAACCTCAGACAAAACTTTGCAGAGATTGAAAAGTTGGATTCAGACGGAGTTCGCAATTCACAGTGTAGAGTTAACTGATGTTGTAGCGCACCTTCTTGAAAGCGGACACGGCATAGGTATACACAACGATAACCAAGAAAATGGAGAAACACTCCGCTTACTCCTACAATTGAATGAACATGTTGTTGGCGGTGAACTAGCAATACTTCGCAACCATCGAGCTGACTCTGTTTGTCGATTGATTCAGCCTGTACACGGGACCGCGTTTGCTTTTGAAATTTCAAGTTTCTCTTATCACGCAGTGATTAGAGTTAAGGAGGGAAGGAGGTTCACAATCGTGTATTCCTTTCGTTCTTGACCATGAACCAGGAGTGTGCTGACCTGCTCGCCACCCCTTTCGGATGGAACGAAGCTTGTTTGGAAACTCTAGTGCGGTGGGAGGAAAAGGAAATTCTAGAAAAATCTGGACTGACTCTTCAATCTTATGGCACTGTTCGAGTAATTACTGGCGATGCTAAAGCGCACCGAGTATGGGCACTCAAACCACCACTCTTTGCGGGAACGAATTTTGGCGTTGAGGATTTGCCCGCCAATCTACACTACATTGCTACTGATCAAGGGGCCAGGCTTATAGATATTGCAGACCAGAAACAATCCGAGGTAGTTACATTGCTGCGCAGTACCTGTGAAGCGATTGCCAATATTGCGCCAGCACTGTGGCAATCTATACGTTATCTGCTACGGAGTGTACATATCATTAGCAGTCCCTGTTCGGAAACTGATGTTAGTTTTTCGCTGCCTAATCTCCCCAATACAATTTTCATTTCGCTTCCCAGATTCGATGATGAAAACGCGGTAGCGCGATTGATCGAATCAATAGTGCACGAAGTACTTCACTTACAACTCTCTTTAGTGGAAAGGTGTCGTCCCATTATTCAAGGTGAGATGGCAACAGAAGTTATGTTTTCACCATGGCGCAACACTCTTCGACCAGAAAGTGGTATTGTGCATGGCTTGTTTGTCTTCACTAACTTGGAAAAACTGTGGTCAAAGGTAAAATCGATTCGTTTGGAATGGTTGTCCCCTTTTGCTGAACAACGTGTTGATGAGATACGCAAACAAATTTGCCTTTTGAATTCCAGAAACTTCCGAACGCTTACCCACTTTGGAGAAAGAGTAGTTTCAGGATTAGTCGATAGAATTAATGATCCTGTGGAATGCCCACACTCTACCAAGCATCTTAATTGATATTTTTACCAAAAGTTAGTGCTTTCTGCATCAGAGATGACAATTGCGTGGCGGCAACTTGCTTCGTGAATGTAGCACCACATTCCTAACGGTCTGGTGACTTAAGATTATCAGACTATCCCATCCCGTTGACAGCATGGGATAATGCTTTTTTGCTAGCTCACAGATCCTCAATTTTTCGCCATTCGCCGGCAAGTTATCGGGAATCAGAACGCTATCATTACTGTTTAAATCAAAATTCCTATTTTTATCATCAATGCTGGTCGGTCGGCCACCTAGACCGTCTTTTGAAGATGTGATGAAATTCATAACGAAATTTGACAACATCTCAACGCCGTCTGCCACGGCTAAGCCTGCTAACTGAGAATATTACCCGTAATTTATTCTTTAGAATATTGCAGCAACTAGCTCGTCGAACACAATCAGTACCGGAGTTTCACCAAAATGAAAGTTTCAGAAAAGACATTAGAACTAAATGTTGGAGCGGAACTCTTGAACTTGTACCGAATTGAGCGTGGATGGTCAAGGATGTACTTGCAAGGTCTCACTCAGCGACAAGAATCGCAGGCTGGTGTTGATTTCTTTGCTCAACTGTCCCCACACGTACGAATTGCAGCATTTCAATTTAAAGCTCCATTTCGCGAAATCCAGGATCGCTGCCCATATAAATTCAAAATTCAAAGAAAGCAACATTCGAATCTCAGAAGATTAGCAATAATCAACAGAAATTCCGTATTTTATGTCCTGCCGTTTTACGCAACGCACCACAAGTTGCAACATGATGTCCCGAATCTTCTACAAGATACTTGGATGCTTCCAATTGAACGCATGAATACATCCGATGTGTTTGGTTTAAGCGAATCAAAAATAGTTCAATGCGTCCGCGGTTACGCCTACATAAATCCAGAATTTAAACTATACAACGCACGGGAATTAGAAATCCCCAGCGATGCAGGCATTCCCGTGTGGGAATTTGTAAATTGGTATCGTAAATCACTACTCCCACCTAAATCACATTACGGTATTGAAATGAGTGTACCCCGACGTAAGAACACTTGGATTTTTAGAGGGCTAAAGGTTGCAATAATTGAGAGTTGACTAAAGGACTCCCCCACTATCGTATTTCGAAAAAGACGCATCGCCCACACGCCAACACTTCGGCTTGAGAACCGTCCTGACGCGACGTTCTGCTTCAAATTTTTCAAGTGGCCTTTCGTTATCGAAGTATTGGCCAATCTGTTCCCTGAATACTTCGCCATTTTCCCAAATACCTACATTGATAAAAGTCTTACAAGTGTCACTTTTAGGCTCTTCAATATCCCATGTGATGTAATCGTATTTTTCATTCGATTCAATCTCACTAAGGAACTCTCCCACTAATCCTTTACGATCCTGAATGACCGCTTCCTTTTTCCAATGATCCAGAAATGAATTGATCATCTCCTCTGTGTTTTTGATCTTCCACTTTATCAATATGAATATCAATTTAACCCTCCTTCGTGATTAAGTTTTTTAATCTAGTTGCTCGATTAACCCTATTTATCTGGACTGAAACGTTTTGCAATGCCTTCACTGAGAGATTCGAATCCTCGATAAATCGGTTTTACTGAGAGACCAGCAACAAAAGCGGCGACAATGGGTCCTATCTTCACGTCGCCAATTGCAACCGGCTTTAAGACTTCACTTGTGTCAAATAATAAGAAAACAGTGATAAAACCCAAGATTGCCCCAAGGAATATACGAGGAATAATTCCCTGCATTTTGTTTACCTCGTAGGACATTGCATAGAGGAGGTCTGAAATTCTTTTCGACAGGAACACACATGCCCCTATGGCACCCCAAATCGCTGGTACAACAAATGGGGCCAAGTTCAGTGTTGCGTGGTAAATGAAACTGTAATTTCCACTTGGTTCCTGCACCGTATCTGGGATTCTACCAGTCCATGCAATCATGTATTCAACAACCAAAGCTAGGACAAATAGACCAATGCCAATCAATACAGGTACGTTTTTCTTCGAGATTATTCCTCGCCGTCCATTCAGGGTATCGACAATAGTTTTCCCAGATACTTTGTACTTTTGATATGTTGCTCCAGATACGTGTGAATATGCTTTCGACAGCTTTTTCCAGTTTTCTGCTGAAGCACGCTTTGTAGCGGCCGCAATAGCATCAATCAAGTGCGAATGACCTTGAACTAACTGTAAATCTAGCTTTTTACCACTAATCTGCTCCGTTGGTTCAGCTCCGTGCCGTGCCAAATACTCGTTAAGTGCTTTAGCTTCTCTGAGAAGAATCTCCATCTCATCTGGGTTCCATTCGAAATCGTAGTCGTTATCGTTTGTCTCCTCGCTTTCGGATTTTGATTCGGAATCGCCATTGTTTTGTCCAACACTGCCACCCTTGGCATTTTCACCTAATCTCGTTTCTTCTGACTCGGCATTTTTCGAAATTGATTTACTAAGGTTTGCTTGTTTCGGTTCCGAATCAACAGCTGAGCGATCGGCCTGGCCTTCTGCACTTTCCAACGGAGATGCACTGCTTGTAGAGGAAACAGGATGTTTCTTTGGTTCGGGTTTAATCATTGGCTTAAATCTCCTAAACTAATTTGAACTTCCGTCTCAAATCGCCAGCACCCAATCACAATTGTTTCACAAAAGGAACTGAAGAAACTTGTAGTTGACAGAGTTACATAGTGTTCAAATTTCAAAAATTCAAGTCAAGCATCATTGACTATATTCACACATTTTTTTGTTCAGGTACTGAATACTGTTTTGATTGAAAGGAACCCTCTGGTCAAAGCAACTTGACGAAACTTGACCTCATATTGATTGGGGCTAACATAAGCCCAACGAGTTGTAGCCGTGCTGTAGACGAATAATTGAAAACTTTAGAAATTTCAGATGTGCTAAGATTGATGCCTGAACTATCCAATGGTGTACATTAGAGTGCCTCCAAATCGAGGCCCTTCAGATTCGATGCTGCCAATATTTCCCATGTCTCGTTCTGGTGATTCTTCACGGCTTCTTGAAATTGATACCAATCCGTTTGCTTATAGTTGCTAGGATCTTTCCAGGTGTATTTGTCGGTGAACGGATCGAACCGCAGCAGTTTGTTGTCGCCTCGGTCGCGAAGTCCTCGAGCGTGTTCATTGACCGCATCATCGAACCACAAGTCTTCATCGTAAATTGGCAAATTTGTCGAACCGTACTCGGTGCGAAGGGCAAGACTCATGTAGCGTTCTGTGCGTTCATTAGATCGTTCGTTAGCCTGATCTCGTTCTCCGATTGCCATATTCAGATCACTTTTCAGTTGCTCCTGCCTGAGTGCTATCTCCTTGTTCGAGACCGAAGCATCTGCAAATCGCGCCAACTTTTCAAGTAGATACTTCGCAGCGTCGAGAAAGCGCTCCTTATTGTCTACAGCCTCGTTGATTAGACGCGGGTCTCGCCAAACGAGGGCTGGCCAGTCCGGGTTGTGCCCGGCTTCCGCATGTCCGATATTTGGCGCCACACTCCTGAGTCCAATATCCATAGAATTGAAGTCGTCGTAGTAGCCGATGAAGTTCTGGTGTGCCCAGGTATCGACATAGCCGTGGGTGGCAATTCCGATGCGATGTAAGCTCCCCGAACGGATCGCGGCATCAATAGAATCATTGGCGTTGGCGCTATTCGGTGTGGTGCAGAGCCAATGCATCTTGCCGTCCTTACGCCACGCTGTTTTGGCCTGAGGATCACCGGGTATGAAGTGGAATATAGGATAGATTCGCAATAATTTCTCTTTCGGCTTCAAGATGTTCATGGTTTGACTAATGTAATTTCGGTAGGCAGAACCTCTACCTTTGTCCACTTCAAAAATAATATCGTTATCGTCGATAAATTGTGATGAGTGTGCTAGTACGCGGGCACTTTGAGTGTCCAATCCCGCTTTCGTAGCTATGAGATATGTCATGTAATAATGGAATTCTATGTTCATATGAATAGTTCTTTGAATTGCCTAAATGATTTTCGAGCTATTGTAAAAGCAGATGATGTGGAAATTCTCACCTCTTATTTGTTGATTGAAGTACAACCCACTCTAACTGCGGGAGTGAGCGGAAGCCTAATCATCTATTGTCTGGAAATATGATGCGTGGTGCTCTACTGATTCAAGCAGCGTTGGGAATGCCCTGCTCAGTGTGAGAGTTTTCACTAAATTTGAAGTCAGATTGGCAGACGGTTGCAATCAAATGAGTTATGCCCAAAAGTAATGTCATGGGCGTTTTCCCCGCTGCTTGGATAATCTGCCGGCTATTCGACCGCCTACGGATTATCTTTCGACTCCGTCCGGGGTAAGTGTCCATTCCATTACTTTTGACAATACCTCCATGGCATTGCAGTCTATTGAACGAATTAGCGCAAGAATTACCTTCGATTGACCTTAGCTCCCTACCAATGAAATTTTGTTTCGTTGGTTCTGTCGGCTTAGGAGCCAACAGAAATTATTTATCCATATATTGGTTTGTAATGTCTACATACACCCGAAAACGCTTTGCATTAGCTGATTGTGAAACTACCGGATTCTGAGGTTCGGTCAGGATATGCAGAAGTGCATCCCAGAGTTTAGTAGAAATGGACGTGGGATTGTCCTGACCAATTACTTGAAGAGATCTTTATTCAAACCGGATTGACGGATGATCGACGACAAAACACCTGGTTTTATATCCTTTCCTTTACCATGAAAAGGGACTGAAACCACTCTGCGTTCGCCATTGACAACAGCAACATACTTTCGATGACTTCCTTTTCCTTTCTTTTCCTCAAATCCGTTACTCAATAGAACACGTTCAATCTCTAAGAAATTCATACCGGATTGTAAAGGTGATTGTCGACTTGTGTAGCAACCGTTTCAATCCGTCCCGTTCTGCTCAATAAATATTGCAAATGGAGTTGAACTCTCAAACGCAAAGGGGATTTGCGATTTAGCAGTTTCTTTTGTTCTTGCGGAGAAAAATTGTTTAGTTCTTCCAAATAATCCTCGACTGCATCTCGCAACAGCGTAGTAACCTCTTTAAGTGACGTTCCTTGAGTTGCAATGTCAAATGTTGTACAAATACCTTCCCAATCGTCATCACTGCCCCACACATAACTCCTTACTGTGATGATATTTCTAGACATGAATCTTCTCCTTTGTCGGTTGCGGTGAATCTTCATTACCACGTAAGTACATCATACCATAGTGTAAAAATGCACCTGTTGAATTAATCGAATCAGTCCGATTAGAATCAAGACCTTTACCGTAATTTAGTACCAGCCCGCCGCTCCAAGTGATGTTTGAACCGCAATGCATGTTATTAATGATGTTCAGGCTAAGGCTGTGTACCAAGAAGAAGACGGTGTCGATGGTGCAAATTCAGGCAGCTGTACAAGGAGATTGACTGGGTGAAATCTAAAGACAGAAACTAGATGCTTAAATTGAACGAACAAGTCGCCGCTAGACCACCACTTGCTCGTCATGCACATTGAGCAATTGTTCATTGGACTGTTGAATCTCAAAATGCACCTTCAACCTCTCTTCCACAAAGTTTCTTGAACAACTCTATCAATCAATTTTCTCGGCAGTTCGGTTAAGTCTAACCGTTCATAAACTGAACTCAGTAATGAGAAAACCATTTTCTCCAGGTTTAAAACCAATATCAGACACTGCCACGCCGCTTAGGCTGATTTTCAGTTGCGTCTGAGAACATCAGTTCCTTCTGGCAACCAAAAATTACCAGCATTATCTAACAGTTTCTGGCGGTTAGTCCCATAGTAGTTGAGCAACAATGAGAACTGAGCATTCTTGCTGGCAAAGATGCGGTGGCTAGCTTCAAACAATACGGTAGCAGGCAAATGAAGTCGTTCAAGGTGGCGGACACCAAAACCCCTACACTACACCAGAATGTCTGTGATAGTTTTTCAGAAGTATCAATAGTCTATATGGATAATGCGACTGCCTATGAAAGATTCTTCAGAATAAGAATTACTAAGTAACCTCATATGCTTGGATTCAATGTTCACATATCTCAGGAATAGGCACTAGTTCTAGAAGCGTACAATCTGGTGAAATTTGCAAATCAACCAGAAACGACAAAAGGAGAATAATTTTATGGAGTTACCGTGGACAAATTCGAGCGACATCTCGTCCGACTCACTTGAACGGATCCAGCGTAGTCTTACAGTGGACTTAATCATGACGCCTCGTAAGAAGCTAATGACTTGTCGGTGCGAGGAGACAGCGTTTGAAATTAAGTCACGCAACAAGGAAAATTTCAGTTTTCTACCAGTGATGGATGATAAAAATCAAATTTTAGGTCTCTACAAAGCGGAACAATGGTTCCATACCGAAGCGCCACAAGAGCAGATTCGAGATAGCTTTGAGGGATTCACAGAGAATCTTGTAATTGGTGCAGATGCAAGCATCATAGACTTTGTGAAAGTCGCTGATGAGGAACATCCAATCCGATTTGTCATTTCTGGCGATCGTGTCGCTGGTCTAGTAAGTATATCTGACCTACAAAAGCTACCTGTGCGTGCAGCTTTTTTTACTCTGATTACTCGACTCGAAATGGTAATGGCTCAAAAGATCGATGAAAAATACAAGGGCGATAATCCTCCGGGTTGGCTCAACTTGTTGAGTAAGAATCGTCAGAAAAAAATTCAAGACGCAGTCGAGGAAGCTAAAAGGAAAGATGGGTTCGTAAGTTATATCGCTTTCAGTCAACTTTCAGACAAGATGAATATAGTAGTCGAGGGTAGATTTATTGGTAGAAACAAGGAATATTTGGCAAAAGAATTTGAGGCAATTCGTAAGTTACGTAACGCAATCGCCCATGCAAATTACTATGCCACATCACGTGAAGCGGCTGAGAATACGTGTAAAACTATCAATTCAATATTGGGAATAAAACAGGAATTAACCAGTCTGAAAGACAGTGTCGACGCGTAGCGTTGACTCTAACCTTACGTTGAAATAGACAATTGCATGAATATCATATATCTGATCAAGAGCACTTGTACAAGGGGCTGCGGAAAATTGCTGTAGGCTACGAATACGAACACACACTTTAACCTTGAGAGAACTTCTGCTTGGTTTCAAGATCAGTAACAACAAGGATATTTTGAAATCATTTGAACAGAAGTCTCTGGTTAACGTGTGTAAGTACTTGCTCCAACCACGCCCTAATCTAATCTTCCGTAAACCTGTTGTCCTTACCCCTTCATTAGAATTCTTCAAACTGATTATTCTGTAGGCATCATCTCCGCACAGACAGCTACAGGTTTTGTATTTTCTATCCGAATTCTCCGATTTTCAGTATTCAGGGCTTTCCAAAGATCGTTGCGTTGCTGCAAGTTCAACCAAAATTCTGCTGAATTTCCAAACGCCTTTGCCAGCATCAACGCAGTATCAGCTGTTATGGTACGTCGATTGGTGCAAAGTTCATTTATCGTTTTACGACTCACCCCCATTGCTTCTGCTAACTGTCCTTGAGTTAGCCTCATTGGCGAAAGAAACTCCTCAGTCAAAATTTCACCAACACTGACCGGGCGTCGTTTAGTAATAATCATTGTTCTCTGTCACCGAAATTTGTGATTGACCAGATAAATGTTCATAACTTCTCCGAGATCGCTTGACCAAGTGAACACCAGTCGCCATTGCACGTTTACACGTATTGAATGTTTGTCAGTCAAATTACCCTTTAATTTTTCGAAATAATTACCTATTGGTATTCGCAAGTCGAAACTTTGAGTCTGACTCAGTGTAGTCAATAGTTGCGAATGAAATTCGCTGACTGCTACAGTAGATGATCAAACCGTGCGAGTAGTTACGGGATTCATTAGAATATCTAAGCCGCAATGATTTGCCGACGAGCTTGTGCAAGTTCATAACTTGCCTGAAGTCGCATCCAATGGTCAGCTGTACCCCAACCGATATTTTCCAGAGCAATCGCCATTTTTGCTGAAACCCCAGCCTTTCCATTTAACAGACGAGACAGTGTCCCTCGCTCGCATTTCAAGCGTGAGGCAGTTTCGGTTACACTCCACCCCAATTCGTTCATGTTTTCGCGAATCAACTCACCAAGATGTGGCGGATTCAGCATCGGTCCAACACGAATATTCACGTCATTACTCATTGATGCCCCTCCATTGGTTTAATGATAATCAACCAAGTCAACATCCACAACTTCACCATTCGCAAATCGAAACATGATTCCAAATCAATCCATCAGGATAGGCTCGCATTCTGTCTGACCGCTGTGCGCTTTTTCAAAATCTGTCGGATCACATCCCCCAGACCGTCACTCGCCGCTCACCAACCATCTCCTCGCGGCTGAATATCTTCTCCTTCCAAGTTCGCTTCTCCGAACGGTCGAATATGACCAGATGACCTTCATCAGTGCCGCAGCCATCCATGTATTTCGAAATCTGTTCCAATCCCTCGCGCACCGTGCGCTCCAAGCCACCGCGCCGCAGCTTGCACTCGATCACCGACTTCTGCATCCCGCTTCCCTGTCCCCACACCACCAGCAGATCGGTGCGACCACGGCCAATGCCATACTCCCGCTCAATGCGACCGCCCGCATTGACCACCCGCTGCAGAAACGCCTGCAGTAGCAATTGTGGCCCAGCCTCCTGATAGTCGAACCGCTTTAGCCAGTGTTCGGAATTCTCCCGGAAAAACTCCTGAAACGCTTCCATCAGACGATTCATCACCAGTGCTCCATTCTCAACGAACCAGACCGTTTCGAATGGTAGGAACTCGTCATGGGCATTCAGCAGTTCACGCGGTATGATTTCTCGGTAAATGGGATTGGCAATCTCAATCGGTGGCTGCTGCCTGACCAGACCCAAATCCCGAATATAACGCACATCATCCGTGTTCAGCTCTTTTGCAGTGGGCTCACCGCTCAGCAGAGGCTCAATCACCCGCTTGACCCGATCCTCCCGCAGCTTGTCTGCCAGTTGGTCAAGGTGCGTGTCGCGCCGCCGAATCAGCACCTCCCGGGCAATAAATATGTCATCAGCCTCAATCGTCTGGCTGCGGTTCGTGATTTCATCGGTTACTTCAGCAGCCAGCGCATTGACCAGCCACGGCTGTCCACGGGTTGCGCGCCAGACCTCTGCCAGGGCATCGCCGCTCCACGCCTGCCCGGTGTCTTCGGTATGTTGCTCCAGCAGCGCACGAGTCTCCCCCTCATCGAAATCACCAAGCCGTAGGGATTTGGCCTTGATGTTGAACGCGCTGCCGCCAGCAATGACTGCCTTCTCAGCGCTTGAGTGTATCCGGTAGTCGCGCACATCCCGAATCCCGCACAGGATGACCGTTTGGGGAAAGCGCTCTGGACGGTCGATGTAACCAGAACGCAGCTGACGCAGCACTGAAATCAGCGAGTCGCCAACCAGTGCGTCAATCTCATCAATCATCACCACAAGCGGCACTGGGCTTGTAGCCGACCACTGCTGCAGCACATCTTGAAACGCACCATGTCCGCCAGACTTATTGAGAATCTGCGGCCAGACCTCATCGACGAAAGAATCTTTGAGTCCGAATTTCGCTGCGCTGGCAAGTCGACTTAGAATCGTCTGCATTGCACTGTACACGTCTTCGCGGGCGGTCTGAGCTGGTTCAACATTCACATACACCGCTCGATACTCTCCAGTCGCATTCAGCTCGTCTCGCAATGCGACCAGTGCAGAGGTCTTGCCGGTCTGGCGCGGCGCATGCAGTACAAAGTATCGCTTCCGCCGGATTAGACTAAATATCTCATCCCGGTCAATCCGCTCAAGTGAACTGATGTGGTAGTGGTCCTCCGGTATGATGGGACCGGCTGTGTTGAAGAATCGCATGAATCGGATTATACCGCTATGGATTTCCACGCCATCCTATCGGATTGATACGCGGGCGTCCGAAAGCGTGGCGATGCCAGCGCCCCAGGCAGTTTTGAAAAACCGCAAGTTTCACATTTGCGTCAGCAACACCAGTGTTTAGACGACTGCTGTGATGCATGCAGTCGATCAGAAAATGGAAGGGTTCCTAGGTCAGGCTGTACAGCCTGACCTCCTGCAAATTAGTCAAGATCACGCACTCATCGTGACTCCTTCAAATTTGAACCCCGAAACATGAGTTAGAAAAATTCACCACGCTGAAATTCAGCACAGTTACGATTATTCCGAACCTCTTACAAAATGAGCACTCATTGGTTTCATTAAGCCTCTCCTTTTCTACCCCAATGCTTCAATTAGAGATGCTTTATCGGTACTCCAATTTATAATTTGAAAAATTCCTGAGAAACCCCATCGTTAATAGTCTATTTCGATTTTCAGGATAGTTCCGTCACTATTGAACTTAAGACTTGATAGCGACTATTGCACGCAACTTCAAAAGACTACGAATTAAGGTGGCTGAAACTTCCAAATATGCCAAAACACTGTAAATTACTTATTCTAGGCTCCGGACCTGCCGGCTATACAGCTGCTGTTTACGCAGCTCGTTCAAACCTCTCACCCGTGCTGATTACGGGTGTCGAAATGGGTGGACAATTATCCAAAACTACCGACGTAGACAATTGGCCAGGTGACACAGAAGGTGTTCAAGGTCCAGATTTAATGGATCGCATGTGGCATCACGCTGCACGATTCAACACAGAAATTATCAATGATCATATTCATACTGCGAAATTGGATACCCAACCGTTCAGACTGCTTGGCGATCAGGACGAATACACCTGCGACGCTCTCATAATCTCAACTGGTGCCTCAGCAAAATACCTGGAACTTGAATCTGAAGATCGGTATAAGGGAAGAGGTGTTTCAGCGTGTGCTACCTGCGATGGTTTTTTCTATAGGAATCAGAGTGTTGCCGTAATCGGGGGTGGTAATACTGCAGTTGAAGAAGCCCTATATCTGTCAAATATTGCATCTTCAGTAACGCTGATACATCGCAGGGACCAACTCAGAGCAGAAGCAATTCTTGCAGATAGGCTGCTTAGTCGAAGTACTGAAAATGGCGGCAATATAACAGTATTGTGGGACCACGTAGTCAAAGAGATGCTGGGAGATAACATGGGGCTTACGGGGCTCCAGTTGACCAATGTACAAACTGGAGAAGAAAAACAAATTGATGTACATGGCGTATTCATCGCCATTGGCCATATCCCGAATACAGAACTGTTTGAGGATCAGTTAAACATGAAGGACGGATACATCGTTACCATAAGCGGTTTAAATGGTGGGGCTACAGCCACCAGTATTCCTGGTGTATTTGCGGCTGGCGATGTTTCTGACCATGTCTACAGGCAAGCTGTTACATCAGCAGGCACTGGTTGTATGGCTGCCTTGGATGCACAGAAATTTCTAGAATCTTGATTCACACCATCAATGCAATGTCGGCCGACAATCAATTCAGAAAAGAGATGGAATCGTTGGGGGTAACTCCGCTTGGTCAATCCCCTAAAGCGGCACCTGAGAAAGAGCGCCCCATTCCCAACAATAAAAATTCCGTTGAAGCCGACCGTCAGGTTCTAGTTGAATCAATATCGACCAACCCGGCTCTCTCGAAGCACGCGGCTGAATCAGGAGAAGAGCTCAAAAAGTCAGGACTTGCGACTCGGGACTTTACCCGCCTAAAGCAAGGAAAAATTTACCGGGAAGATGAACTGTATCTCAGGGGCTATACAGTTGAAAATGCAGTAAAGAAGTTGAAGCTCTTTATTCATGAGTCGACCAGGTCGGGACACCGCTGTGTCAAGATCATTCATGGCAAAGGCATGAACTCGCCGGATGGGATTTCTCACATCAAACTCGAATGCCAACACCACTTGGCATTGAACAGATATGTATTGGGATATTGTCGGGCGCTGCCCAACGACGGTGGTACAGGTGCCAAATACGTACTATTGAAGAAGTGGAAATTCTAGGTTTTAGAAACTAGAGCTGTAATCGCCCAGGCAGCGATTCCTTCTTCCCTTCCGATAAAACCCAACGACTCCGTTGTTGTGGCTTTGACATTGACCATTCCCTCCGAAATCTTCAAGTCTTCTGCAATGTTCTTTTTCATCATTGCAGAGTGTGGCTGAATTTTTGGCACCTGGGCAACGACTGTTATGTCGATGTTTGAAATGTTCCAGCCTTGCTCTTCCAGAAGTCCCGCGATGTGTCTTAGAAGTTTCCTGCTGTTAATGTCTTTGAACTGAGGATCAGAGTCTGGAAAGTGTTGACCGATATCACCCAATCCCGCAGCTCCAAGTAAAGCGTCAACAACCGCATGAATGACAACATCAGCATCCGAGTGTCCCTTCAAACCCGCAGAGTGAGGAACATCAACACCCCCCAATATGAGTCGACGACCAACTTCGAACTCATGGACGTCAAATCCAAATCCAACCCGAGTTAACACGTCACCTCCAATTCAGCTTAGTTGATCTGATCGACATCAGATTGTTCCAGACTAATTACTGCCTCGGCAAATCTTAAGTCTGACGGCGCTGTTATTTTGATATTCGTCACGGATCCAAGTATCAGTTTGGGATGATGTCCGAGACGCTCCATCGCCTGCGATTCATCAGTTGCCATGAATCCCTGATTTATGCATTGAAGAAGAGCTTTATGCAAGAGACCCAATTTGAACATTTGAGGTGTTAATGCTCTAAAGCAGTGCTCCCGATTCACTGTGGAGTTTATTTTCCCGTCAGTACCAGACTTTAGTGTGTCAATCACCGGCAGACTGACAATTCCTCCATTTTCGTCATCCCCAACCGTTTCGATTAAGCGAGTAATTTCTTCCAGCGTCAGTAGTGGTCTATTTGCATCATGCACGAGTAGCCAATCGTCCTCCGAACAGTCGTTTCCTACCAGATAGCCGATTCCATTCAATACAGTTTCCGAGCGTGTATCTCCGCCTTCAAACACACCCAAAACTTTGGGATGAATTGACCTGATCCAGTCTCCATATTGATCAGTTTTTTCAAGACCGACATACAGACCGTCGATTCGCTCATGCTTCGCGAGTGCAAGTATCGTCCATTCAATGATTGTCTTGTTCTTAATCTTGAGAAACTGTTTAGGAACTGGACCACCCATACGACGGCCTACTCCCGCCGCTGGAATAATTCCCCAATATTTTCGCATGACAACCCTAAGCAACCTCAATATTCACTGATTAACTCGTTTGACGATTATTCTGTTATGCAGCAAATTCTACAAAACTAAGTTGAATGTGTGAAATTTCAAATCAGCAATACTGTTTATGAATGTGTCATCTTAAATGGACACCACTCATTTTATTGAAACTATACAAAACTCATCTGAATATCGAACACTAGAAGAATGTCGAATCAAGTATTGAAAAAACTGAGATAAATATAATTTCAGCGAAACTATCTTTCACTTGTCGAACGCTTAGGTTCGGCTGCTTCCTACCTTTTACATCTGAAATCAAGCGCAAATCTGTGACTATTCGCTCTCCTTTAGATCCCGTCGCGGATCTCAATGCTTGTCACAAATTGAACTGGAGTGGGCTCACAGGAAGCGCAGCTGCCCTCGCAATTTCCACAATATCACTTGAACAGGATAGTATCACAACTGTATTAACTGCAAACGCCTGGGAAGCTGAAATGATGGCGGAGTCGCTCAAGTTCTATACAGATGGAGTCAACAATTTTCCTGTTATGCTGTTTTCAGGTTGGGAGTGCTTGCCCTACGATACCTTCAGCCCGTACCAGGAAATACTGTCTCAGAGAATTCGCCTGCTAAGCATACTGCCGAATCTAACACGCGGCCTGTTAGTTGTAGCAGTCGATACATTGATGCAACGCCTGCCACCGACTGATTTCATAGAGTCCAACAGTTTTTCGTTTGAAACAGGGGCGGAATTGCATATTGGCAAATTTCGAGAAAGGATGGCACAAATTTCCTATAGAAATGTGCAACAGGTCGAAAGTCCAGGTGAATTTGTCGTACGTGGCGGCGTTATCGATTTATTTGCCATGGGTTCTGACGCTCCCATTCGAATCGAGTTATTCGGAAACGAGATTGAAACATTGCGTTACTTTGATCCGGATACACAACTGACTACAAGAAAAATTAATCAGTTTGAGATTTTGCCGGGAAGTGAAATATGCCTGACCGATGACTCGATACGATTGTTTCGAAAAGGAATACGTCAGCATATTGACGGAGACCCTCGACGAAATTTAATTTACAGAGACATTGACTCTGAAGAAATTCCAAATGGTGCTGAATTCTATCTGCCGTTATTTTTTTCACAAACCAGCAATTTGCTCGATTATCTGAGAAACCCTGGCGTTCTATTCTTATCGGAATACATCAACCAAGGCATCGAACAGTTCTGGCAACAGGTAAACGAGCGATACAAATTTGCGAGTGAACTGACTGAAAGACCCCCGCTCTCACCCGATTTACTCTACTACGCGCCTGAGAATTTGCAAGGCATTCTTAATACTCATTCCACTGTTCGAATTGAGACTACCAAACAAGCTAACTCAATACAGTTCAATACTACGGAACCAATAGAACTTAGCATTCAAGATCGTTCAGAGAGAAGTTTGTCACAACTGAAAGACATTGTAACTTCATCATCAAAACGAACCCTGATTTGCGCAGATAGTGAGGGCAAAGAACAGATTGTTCAAAGTCTACTAAACGAGATCGAAATCACCGTTTCTGAAGTAGCATCATGGCATCAATTCATACACAGTTCAGAAAAAGTTGCACTTTGTGTTTCTAACCTTCCAGTTGGACTACACCTGCCCGACCAAGGTCTCAGAGTACTTGCTAGCCCAGAAATATTTGGCAGTCGATCAGCGCCTGAAAGAAAAGTACTCAAAACCCAAAATCCCGAAGCTCTGATTTCCTCAATGGAGGATCTTCAGATCGACGATCTGGTCGTGCACGAAAGCTATGGTGTTGGCTTGTATAAGGGTTTGGTCACATTGGACGTTTCAGGTACAAATGAGGAGTTTCTGTCTATCAGGTATCGAGACGAACAGACTCTGTATGTGCCTGTTTATGCTATTGATACTCTGAGTCGCTATATTGGCAACCAACCGAGCGAAGTCGCACTCAACGACTTGGGTTCCGCAAGATGGAATAAGTCGAAAGCCAAAGCAAAAGAACAGGCTTACGATCTTGCGGCTGAACTGCTCAATGTACAAGTCATGCGCGAAACCCGACAGGGTAATGCAATGCCTGTACCCGATTCAGACTACCAGCAGCTTGTATCACAGTTTCCATATCAGGAAACTCCAGATCAAAGACAGGCTATACAGGCCGTACTTGGTGATTTAAACTCAAGTCGACCCATGGATCGACTTGTCTGTGGCGATGTAGGATTCGGCAAAACTGAAGTGGCAATTCGTGCTGCACTTGTTGCCGTTGCAAACAGATATCAGGTCGCAATTGTTGTTCCAACGACTGTACTGGCCAGTCAACACTTCAATGTCTTTCAGGAACGCTTGATTGGATTTGGTATCGCTGTAAGACTCCACACAAGAATGGCCAACACCAAACAGGCGAAACAGAATGTGGCCGAGTTAAAATCCGGAATCGTTGACATCGTAATTGGCACTCACCGACTGCTGCAATCCGAAATTGAGTTTTCAAATCTGGGTCTTGTGATTATCGATGAGGAACATCGATTTGGTGTTCGACAAAAAGAATTTCTCAAGAAACAGCGCGCTGAAGTAGACATCTTGACAATGACAGCAACGCCAATACCGCGCACTTTGAGCATGGTTCTGAATGAAATGCGCGACATTTCAATCATTGCGACGCCTCCCAATAACCGACTCAGTATCAGAACTTTCGTTCGAAACTGGCAGGCAGATATCGTGCGCGAAGCTTGTCTTAGAGAGTTGAAGCGTGGCGGCCAAATCTTCTACGTTCACAATGAGGTAAGGTCAATAATCAGCGTAGCAAAGGAAATTGAAAGAATTGTTCCAGAAGCTAGAATCGTTGTCGCACATGGACAAATGTCAAAATTAAAACTTCAAAGCGTTATGCAGAGTTTCTACCTACACAAATACGATTTGTTGGTGTGCACGACGATCATCGAGAGCGGCATCGATATTCCAACCGCGAATACCATCATTATCGATAAGGCATCAAAATTTGGACTGGCCCAATTACATCAACTTAGAGGTCGTGTAGGACGCTCTCATCATCAAGCCTATGCTTATCTTTTAGTTCCGAGTACAGAGTATCTGAACAGCGATGCCAGGCGCCGACTGGAGGCAATCGCAACTTTCGACCAACTGGGTATGGGGTATGTGATTGCTACACATGATCTGGAAATTCGTGGCGCTGGTGCACTGCTTGGAGATGAACAGAGTGGAGTAATAAATGAAATTGGCTATTCCATGTATTCTGAAATACTTAAGGATGCCGTAGACACTATTAAAAAAACTCAAAGCAAGACCACTAATGGTTCAACCACATTCAAGCGACGCTTCAGCGCGGAAATTAATTTGAACTTATCTGCACTACTACCAGAGTCCTGGATCCCTAATGTCAATTTACGACTCAAGCTGTATCGGCAAATTGCATCTGCAGAAAAGGACGGTGAACTCAACCGAATCAAATCCGAAATGCTTGATCGATTCGGGAAATTACCTGAACAGGTTGATCATCTCTTCCACGTTCACACACTTAAACATTTGTGTGAAAGAATTGGAATTTCTAAACTGACAATCGGTCCGAAATACGGGAAATTACTCTTCCGTGAAGATACGGCAGTTTCTCTTGCAGGATTAAATTTGCTGGTCAATGAATATGAAGGCAGAGCAAAGCTAAACCCAACGGATTCATCTTTGCAGCTATCGCATTCACTCAATTCCAAAGATGACAGAATTCGCGCAGCTTACCGGATTCTGAATCAATTGACCCCGCAAGAGCTTGAAGTAGCTTAAGCTGTTGTACTTTGAGCGGGACAACTCGATGCCATGTCTCGCAGTTGATCCTCAAAGCCGAAGTAACGCATGTCTTCCATGCGCATTGGATACAAAATTCCGTCCAAATGGTCACATTCATGCTGGACAACTCGAGCATGAAATCCATCGACAGTGCGATCAATTGGAGTGCCATCAAGTGTGATACCGCGATAGCGTAAATTTTCCGCCCGTGGTACTATGCCTCTCATACCAGGGACACTCAAGCACCCTTCCCATCCGTATTGAACTTGATTGTCCAACACTTCTAGATCTGGATTGATCAACACTGTGAACGGCACACTTTCTGCATCTGGATAACGTTCGTTGTGTTCAAACCCAAATATTACAACCCGTTTCATGACACCGATTTGGGGTGCTGCCAGACCTGCGCCTTCAGCAGCAGTCATTGTGTCTATCAGGTCTGTGACCAAATCCTCAAGTTCTGAAAACTCTGAATCAGCAACAGGTTCTGAAACCTGTAGTAGTTGAGGGTTTCCCATCTTTAGAATTTCTCTAACAGCCATTGAACTCTTTTCCCCTGATCAATCTAAGTGAACTTATTCTTCATTCTTTGAAAATTTTTCCCAAAATGGAGTCAATTGGAAGTAATTTAACCACTAAACAACGTACTCGTGCGTAGCATATTGCTCATATTCGGGAAAAATCATTGGATGCGGATAGAGTTGACTCATTGGCATTGACTTCCCGTTTGCCTGCACAACTCGTACATGGTCTCTAGACATTAAACGAGGTCTGACAACACCACACGAATGCGAGATCACCTGCACTTCATAAATCACCTGTCTCGCGTAGTTACACACCCTGACAGCTTTGTCTTCTGGGTCAAGACCCTTTTGCAACCTCAAGTTGTGAGTGGTAATGCCTGTCGGACAGGTGTTCTTGTTACACTTCAACGACTGGATGCATCCGAGTGCGAACATAAAACCTCGCGCTGAGGTTACAAAATCTGCGCCAGTAGCGATCGCCCAACCTACTTCCGAGGGATTGACTAATTTACCGGATGCAATCAATCGGATCCGATGGCGAAGTCCATATTTGTGCAAAACGTCTGAGGCTAGCGGCAGTGATTCCTTTACGGTCAAGCCGACGTTATCCATCAATGGCATCGGGGCGGCACCCGTACCACCATCACCACTATCCACAACAATAAAATCCGGCGCTGATTCAATTCCACGTTTATGCACTTCTTCACACAGCTCTTCAAGCCATTCAAAACTGCCAAAAACAGATTTAAAACCAACAGGTTTACCAGATACTTCTCGAATCTCCTCGATCATGTCAAGTAATTCCGGAACGCTATTGATTTCTGGATGACGATTGGGTGAAATTGATGCCTCCCCTTCAGGAATTCCGCGAATTGCAGCGATTTCAGCTGTGACCTTGTTTGCTGGTAAGATGCCCCCCTTTCCAGGCTTTGCTCCTTGACTCAACTTCAGTTCAAACATTTTGATCTGCTCGTGACTGGCGACCTCCCGAAGCTTGTCATGATTCAATTTGCCACTTTCATCGCGCACGCCATATTTTGCTGTTCCGATCTGAAAAACAAGATCACATCCACCTTCGAGATGATAACTGGATAATCCGCCCTCACCCGTGTTGTACCAGATGCCTGCCATCCTAGCTCCATTCGATAAAGCTCGCACAGCAGGAGTGGAAAGCGCTCCATAACTCATTCCGGAAATATTGAAAAATGAAGGTGCGTTGTAAGGATTTCGACTGTATGGACCAATCAACATTGGAAGCATTTCGACTGCATCTTCAGTCAGAGTTGGAAAGGGATAGTTGACAAATATTGGAGTTCCTGTAGGTGTCAGGCTTCTCGTCGAGCCAAATGCCACTGTATTGTCGACTTTATTGGAGGATCGCTCAATCCAGTGTCTCTCGGCCCGATTGAATGGCATCTCTTCGCGATCCATTGCAAAGAAGTACTGTCGAAAGAATTCTCCCAGCATTGTGAACAGATAACGAAACCGACCAATAACTGGATAATTTCTTCTGACTGCATCATGCGTCTGGCGAATGTCAATAATGTAAATAATGACCCCAAGCAAGAACACAGACCCAATGACAAAAATAAACAGTGTCGACAGAAACTGAAAGCTTCCAAATATTTGTTCATTTGATGGCATATTCATAATTACTCCCGACAGGCGAATTGATCTTGTTGTTCTTCATTGATTTAGCAGCACTATTCCTACGTTCAAAGTGTCAGATTGAAACAGTTTCGCTGTAAATAATGGCAACACTGAAAGGTATCGCGTACCTCAATTGCCATTCTGATGGCTAACGAAGTCTCAAACTGCTGCTTTTATAATAGTATTTGCCACTTTAATTTCGAGTGTTCTTGATATCGCGCTACTCGCTCTTGGTACTACTGAACTAAATTCGCATAAAAATTAATGGTGGCTTCGGCGTCGCTAACCCTGTTCCCGGACATCTACTCTTCGCATTAATATCATGAGACACCTGAAATTAGTTCTTGTTTTCTTTACTTTCCTATTGATTCCTGTTTCAGCGTTCAGTGCCCCCGTCCATGTGGAGGTAATAATTTTTGCGAATAACACAGTTGGAGCCGAGTCCGAATGGTTTCCAATTCCTGATGAAATTATCAGGGTAGAAGAAATATTTGATGAAGGAATCACACCCTTGATCGAAGAAGAAGATGCAAGTGAACTGGAAAACAACCAGTCAATGGATCTGGAAGCGACAGGCCCAAGACCCGTCGAAGCGTATGTGCTTACTGATTTTGCAAACGCAATTGATGAAAACCCAGATTTCGAACTACTGAACTATGTCAGTTGGATTCAGGAACCCGTTCCAAAATCAAGAACCAAATCCGTCTCTTTGGACACACCATTCGTCGATTCATTTCTGTCCGAAGAGTTGATGCTAACTGGCGAAACTTCGGTCTATGAAATAGCACAGCTATTGCAGTTCGACATCCAGATAACCTATAAACCTCTGACCGACACCGAAGAGGCAGTTGTCTACCTACCCGACCCAGTTAAACTCTATACCCCCGAAACATCTTACTTTTTGGCCGAAAAACGACAGATTCAAATCAATGATATTCACTACTTCGACCATCCAAAATTTGGCGTCGTCTTTACAATAATCCGTCCCAAACAAGCAGAATTTTTTGTCCAGTAACGGAACTACATTTTCATGATGTGAGAATTGAGGGACAAAGAACGGGTTCCACAATTGGCCAACTCAAGAATTGATTTGTTAATCAACATTTTGAGGTTTTCACAACCACTTTCCCAGGCTTCGCGCATCTCATTTGTCGTAATTTCCTTTTCCCCTCGACCTGCAGCCGGATTGACAATCAAGTTGATGCTTGCATAGCAGATTTGCTTTTCAGCTGCAAGTACAGTTTCAGGCATGCCTGTCATCCCGACTACATCACCACCATCTCTTTCAATCCTATCGATTTCCGCAGCTGTTTCAAATCGTGGCCCTTGGGTTGCAGCGTATGTTCCACCATCATGCAAAGGAATGTTGGAACCATTCGCAGCAAGCAATATCAAGTCTCGAAGCGCATTACAGTAGGGGTTCGAATTTTCCAAATGCCCCACTATACTTTCGGAACCCCCGTCGAAGAAAGTTGATTCTCGCCCCCAAGTGTAATCAATGATCTGCGTTGGCAACATTAGGTTTCCGGATTTCAGATCATCTCGAATTCCACCAACCGTAGCCAGCCCAATGGCAGATTTACATCCTAATTCAGCCAGTGCCCATATATTGGAACGGTAGTTAATTCGATGTGGGGGGATAGTATGACCCTCGCCATGCCGATTTAATACACAGACGGTACGTCCATGAAGTTTACATATAGAAATCGGTGCTGATGTCTTACCGTACGGGGTAGTAATATCAACACTTTCCTCATGCTCCATATCTGGCAACAGTATCGAAGCACCAGACCCGCAAATTAAAGCAATTGGTTGTGAATCTTCAGACATATTTAGGTGTTTCCCATGCTATTTTCTTAAAACGTAGAGATTCTCTGACAGGCGATAGTTTAATCAATTGAGATCACCGCATCAGTGACCCAAATTATCAAATAATTTCATGAATTGCCGTCACATTCGCGTTGCACATGAACAAACTTTCGTAGACAAAATTACTCCAGATTCTCATATCGGCAAATGATTTGCTGGGTCTGTATAACTACCAAGCGCCGATTTACGGTGGTAGTACTACAAAGAAAGACAAAAAAATTACCAAAAAAAATGAATATTGTGTATTTTGGTGTAGTTATAAGGTTGTTTTAAAAAATTTCCATATTTGTATCTTAGGGCCAGTTACTAGCGCTAGCGAAATCTGCTTTAACAGCGAGGTCTGAGTGCACTGAAAACTTTAGCCTCAAATCTCCCTAAACCGTCATAATTCTAAGTTTCCGACTCAATATTTTTCGTAGTAAGGGGGTCTATGAGACGCGGTATCGCCCACGTCTACTCAAACGTCTATTCTATAATCTTGGTTGAACACCTATTTCTCGAAAATAAGCAAATCCAATCGATACTCTCATTATTCATCAACATACACAGTAGCCAACATCTTGCGGCACTATGGAACACATTGTTGCTGAATTTAGTTTAAAGCGAACTGTAAGTAACTGATCTAATGACAAAAAGATTTAGTGAGTTAAGTATGATGAAGATTAAAGGTGGCGCACCGCCGCGAATCGAACGACTAAAGGTGAGAAATTATCGTGCGTTGCGAAACATCGAGTTAAAGAAACTCACACCTCTAACAGTGCTACTCGGTCCCAACGGTAGTGGAAAGTCTACAGTGTTCGATGTTTTCGCCTTTCTTGCCGAATGCTTCGAAAGCGGTTTGCGCCGAGCCTGGGACAAGCGTGGCAAGGCACGGGAGCTGAAATCGCGTGGTGGAGAGGGACCAGTACTAATCGAAATTGGTTATCGCGAACAACCGCGCACGCCCCTGATCACCTACCATCTTGAAGTGGATGAGATAGACGGAAAGCCTGTAGTGACCAACGAATGGCTACGTTGGAGGCGAGGAAGGAATGGTCGGCCATTCGAGTTTCTCAAATACGCTAATGGTGTCGGAAGCGTCATCTTGCGTGAACTGCCACATGCAGAAGACGATCGAATCAAAGTTCCCCTGAGTTCTCCCGACACCCTTGCGGTCAATGCGCTCGGCCAATTGGCGGAATTTCCCCCTGTTGTCGAATTGCGCAATTTCATCATGGGGTGGCACGTGTCCTATCTATCGTCCGAGGATGCTAGGGGACAGCCAGAGTCAGGGCCACAAGAGCGCCTAAACAAGACTGGAGACAATCTCGCCAACGTGATTCAGTATCTGTCGGAAGAACATCCTAATCTTATGAACATGATTTTTAGCAGGCTGCGAGAACGAATCCCCAAAATACAGGATGTCACGGCGGATCCGATGCCAGACGGAAGGCTGTTACTGCGAATCAAGGATGCCCCATTTTCCAAGCCAGTCACGGCCCGTTTCGCATCTGATGGCACGCTCAAGATGCTCGCTTATCTTGTCTTGTTGCACGATCCAGTACCGCCCCCATTTATCGGCATCGAGGAACCGGAAAACTTCCTGCATCCCCGTTTACTTTGGGGACTGGCAGAAGAGTGTCGGGGAGCAGTAGCGGAAACACAACTACTTGTAACCACACATTCACCATTCTTCCTTGACGCACTGCAACCCAATGAAGTTCGAGTATTGTGGCGCAATGAGTCAGGCTACACAATGTGTAACGCGTTGAATCAGAACACCAAGGTCAAAGCGTTCATGGATGCCGGTGCCTTACTTGGTGATCTCTGGATGGAAGGATATTTTGAGGTTGGAGACCCATTAACCGAAGACGGAATGCTAACTCGAAGAAGAGGAACAACCTAGTTTGCCTGTTTCCCATTTTGAGTTTCTCGTGGAAGAGTTTTCCATGGAAGCATTTCTCAGAGCCTGTTTGCCAAGAATCCTGCCGGAAGATTGCACTTTCGAAATTCACGCTCATCAGGGAAAGGTCGCACTGTTGCGAAACCTCGAAAATCGGCTCAAGGTTTATGCAAAATGGTTGCTACCTGGGTACCGTATCGTGGTAATCGTGGATCGCGACAAGGTCGATTGCCAGAAACTCAAGTCTGAACTGGAGCAAATTTGCAAAAATGCAGGTCTTCGATCAAGACGGTCCGTCGGCGGTCCTGATTGGCAAGTCGTGACTAGAATAGCTATAGAAGAGTTGGAGGCGTGGTATTTCGGCGACTGGCAAGCAGTATGCTCGGCCTATCCCAGTGCTTCACCAAGTACTCCACGGCAAGCTAACTACCGGAACCCCGATGCAATCAAGGGTGGTACTTGGGAGGCATTTGAACGAGTGCTGAAAAGGCATGGTTACTTTAAACAGGGATTGGCTAAGGTGGAAGCTGCTACTAGAGTCGGACAACATATCGACCCGAAGCGCAATAAGTCGCGAAGCTTTGCCGTCTTTTACAATGCAATCGTTGAGTCTTTTGCGTGAAGAACTTTCAGTCCGAGGCTATAGTTGCTGCACTTTTCAGTAACGATAGAACTTCCTGCACCATCTGCCACGACACTTTCTAGCCAACTATCGATTGTAATATCGTTCTTGATGAATTCGAACGATTTTGCTTTGAACGAGGTGCGCAGCACGAAGCGAAAAAACGCAGTCAATGTACGTAATATTTGGTTCGCGGCGACTAGAGCAAGTATTCGGTTCCTTGAGCTTCGATATCCAAGGTATTTCGACACCTCGCTACACAGGTGCGCGAAACCCTGATAGAGAAAGGGACGCTACCGTTGCACAAACGGCTGCTATAGGTAGTCCAGTCAGTTTAATCGACTAAGGAGTGCTGGGAAGATTGCTGAATTTCAAACTGATCCCAGACTCGGCAACTGGGACACTGCCAGTGTAGGACTTTGACATCGTATCCACAACGCTGGCATTTGTAGTGGCGAGTCGGGTTCGTCTGGTTGATGATCATCTCTTCAATCAGTTCAATATCGCTTCGTTTTATGCTGGTTGAAGATTTCAGCTTTAGCAATACAAGTCTATTGAGACAATCAAATGATTTGTGTTTACGAATCCAATTCAACAGGAACTTTTCTGCTTCCTTTTCTTTATTCAACGATTGAAGGATGTCTACATGGATTATTGCAAACTGACTGTTCTGCTCAGTTTCGGCAACTTTCTTCAAAAAATCAGCAGCTTTGTGAGACTGGTTTAACGCTTTATAGCTCTCCAGTACCAGACCGGCAGTTTCTGAAATATATTTGGGGTTGATCGTTTCGATGGTTTTCCAAATTTCAATCGCCGATTGATGTTCGCCACGAATCGCCCTAATTCGACCCGATTGCAAAATGGCGCGAACACAATCGACTTCCGTATCAAGAGCGGTCTGCACATAGTTTTCCGCTTTGTTATAGTTTCCAGTTCGAATAGCCTCTTCTGCCAATTCACAGTAATACTGTGCTAAAACTGGCATGTAATCTTCCGAGGAAAAGCGATTGAGTTTTTTGGTAATGCTAATGCACTGGTCCCACTCCCTTTCCTGTTCATAAATCTCTCGCAACAGATTGTGAGACTTTTCTCGGAATCGCGGATTTTGCAGCAGTTCTTTGAAAACCTGTTCCGCTTTATCCAAAATGCCAGCGCTATAGTAATCAAATCCCAACTCATAGAAAGCTTCACTTCGCTGCTCGCCAGTAAGATCGGTTCGCTCAACCAAGAGTTGATGTATTCTCGTTGCTTTTCCTATTTCACCTTTCTGACGATAGAGGTTACCAATAGGAAATAGCAGGTCGTAATTTTCGTTATCGGCATCGAAACTTTCATAAAAATTATCCAGCGCATTTTCCCGTTGCTCGTTTAGCAAATAGTTAATACCCTGCATATAGGCCTTGGGAACTCGATTCCGCGAGCGCCATTGAAAACGAGAAACAGTTGCTGCGACCCATCCGGATAGAGCCGCGACAGGCAGCAAAATCAAGAGCCAGAGTGGATCCATCATGTTGATTCAACCTGGCCTTTGCCTCGCTCGCTGTTTGATTTGAGCTTTCTCAATAAAGAGGACATAAAGCATAGAAAAATACCAGCGAGTATTCCTAAGATTAGAACAATGATTATCAGCCAGGATAAAGGTCCCTGCCAATTAATTCCAAAATAATATGTGAGTTCAACAACCTGCGCATTTTTGATTGTGAAAGTAACCCCGAACAATAGTGCCGCGATACAGACAATTACAAGTAGGATTTTCTTTATCAAACTGCTCTTCTACTTCCTAGCGCGTTAAACGAAGCTGTCATAAAAACGGACTAGTCTGAGACAATCTACGCCTCATCAACGCGTTGTCTGAGTTGTCTACCTGGCTTGAAGTGCGGAAAATACTTGCCTTTTACTGGTACCGAGGAGCCTGTACGGGGGTTTCGTCCCTGACGAGGTTTCCGATACCGTAATCTCAAGCTTCCGAATCCTCGAAACTCAATACGTTTTCCATCAGCCAATCCCTTCGATATTGTCTCTAAAATGACATCGACAGCCATGTGTACGTCATCTTTAGAAAGTTCGGGATTCTTGGCTACCAGTGTTGTGATCAGTTCTTGCTTAGTCATAGCCACTCACATTATTTGATTTGAATGATTACTGTGTCGAAGAAAAGATTTTCTCCTTGAGTTTTTGCCCAAGCGTTAATGCAGGAGTCGAATTATCGCTACCGAACTCTTCAATTGCCTGCCCTTCTTCATCCACTTCCAATGCCTTGATTGACAGTGAAATTTTTCTATTTTTCCTGTCAATGCTGATAATCTTGGATTTTAGTTCGTCACCAATCGATAGTGCAGATTTGGCTTCTTTCGGCTTGTTTTTGGCAACTTCAGCATTGCGAATCACGCCAATGACACCGTCAGCAAGCTTTACGTGCACCCCTTTGTCATCCATTTCTTCAACGGTTCCGTCAACGACTGATCCCTTTCCTGAACTGGAGATAAAGGCAAAAAACGGATCTCCATGGATCTGTTTGATTCCCAAAGAGATTCGTTCCCTTTCAGCATCAATCGTCAGAATTTCAACTTCAATTTCATCACCCTTGGTGTAGTTTTTAATCTCTTCCTCACCATTGCCTTGCCAGGTAATGTCATTCAGATGCACCAATCCATCGATACCGTTCTCCAACGATACAAAGATCCCGAAGTCAGTGAGCGACTTGATCTGTCCCTTAATACGCTCACCTTTCTTGTGGTTCAATGCAAATTCAATCCAAGGGTTAGGCTTACACTGTTTTATACCTAGTGAAATTCGATGACGTTCAAGGTCGACTGATAGAATCATCACTTCCACTTCGTCTCCAACGTTGCAGATCTGTGAAGGATGAATGTTTCTGGATACCCAATCCATCTCCGAAACGTGAACCAGTCCCTTAATACCTTCTTCGATTTCGACAAATGCACCGTATTCAGTAATACTTGCAACCTTGCCGAACAGTCGATTGCCCCGCTTGTGTCGACGTTCGACGTTCTGCCAGGGATCTTCAGTCAACTGTTTCAGACCTAGTGAAATTCTGGAGCGCTCTTTGTCGCACTTCAGAACTTTGACTTTAACTTTTTCACCAATCTGCAAAATTTCTGATGGGTGTTTGATTCGTCGCCATGCCAAATCAGTGATGTGAAGCAGGCCATCAATTCCACCCAAGTTGATGAACGCACCATAATCAGTAAGGTTCTTAACCACTCCTTCAATAACCTGACCAACTTCCAAGCTGGCGATTAACTGTTCGCGTTCTTCAGACAATTCTTTTTCGAGAACCGCTTTGCGAGAAATTACGACGTTATTTCTTGCGCGATCAAGTTTGATAATCTTAAATTCCAGTGGATCTTTTTCAAACTCAAAATTCTCATCAGACTGCGTCACGCGAGCACCGTACAGCGAACCCGGTAAAAACGCTCGAACATTTTCTATTGATACGGAAAACCCGCCTTTAACCCGGCTGGTAATCACGCCTTCAATGGCAGTCTGCTCTTCAAATGCTGTTTCAATTTTTTCCCAGGCCCGAGCCCGGCATGCTTTCTCTCTGGACAGCCTGGTTCTGCCATATCCATCTTCGACAGTTTCAATCTCAACTTCAACTTCGTCACCAACATTGACGTCGAAGTTTCCTCTCATATCTTTGAATTGCCAAATTGGAATTTCAGCTTCAGATTTCAGGCCGGCACTCACGATGACGATTTCGCTGTCAACGTGCATGACTCTGCCAAGAACGACCTCGCCAACACGCATTTCCGTGTTTTTGATGCTCTCCTCAAACAGTTTCGTGAATGTTTCAGTCATATTAGTTAATACTTGTTCCCAAGTTCCAGTTAATGTGAAAATACCATAATTATTGAGCCTCCGATTCAAGAGTATTCATCTTTACATAAACTCCATCAAGTACCTGTTGTAAAACCTCATCCGCGCTAAGGGACGTTGTATCAACAACGAGCGCACCTTCTGGAGTTGTCAAAGGGGCGTGGCTGCGAGTCGAATCCCGCAGGTCACGGTTCTCAATTTCCTTGTATATCTTATCATATTTCAAAGATATTTCTTTTTCTTTCAATTGTTTGAATTTTCTTTGTGAACGAACTTTCAAACTGGCGGTCAAGTAAACTTTCAGCATCGCATGCGGAAAAACAACACTGCCCATATCCCGTCCATCGGCTACAAGACCAGGTGGTCGGCAGTATTTTCTCTGCACATTTAGCAACGCGCGACGCAGATTTTGGTTAACCGCAATCTTTGAAGCCATCTGCCCACACTCAGCTGTTCGAACCGCTGTACTGATGTCCTCACCGTTCAAGAGTACGCGGGCCTCCCCTCCCTGTGAAACGGGAATTGTCTCGAATTTCACCCGTTCAAGATGATCGAGCAGTGCGTCAGTTCTTTCTGCAGTGATGCCATTCTGCACAGCTACATACGCACAAGCCCGGTAAAGCGCTCCGCTATCCAAAAAATGCCAACCCAAACGGATCGCTAACCGCTGTCCAATAGTGCCTTTGCCGGAGCCGACAGGACCGTCAATCGTTACCACCCTCTCACTCATCAACCTGATCTCCTTCGACTACCAATTCCATTCCGCACTGACGAGCTACATCAGTAAATTCAGGAAACGATGTATTGACGCAATCGCAGTTCAGTATCTCAATTTCATCTTCTGCAACTGTGCCAGCAATTGAAAATGCCATTGCAATTCGATGATCGCCGAAACTATCAACTTGTCCACCTTGAAATGTACCGCCTTCAATGATCATGCCATCTGGACGTTCCTCAACCTCGATGCCCAACGCGTTTAGACCAATTACCACGGTTCGTATTCGATCACTTTCCTTGACGCGCAATTCTTCGCAGCCGGATATGACAGTACGTCCTTTCGACCGAGCTGCGGCGATTGCGAGAATAGGAATCTCGTCAATCATCAATGGCACTAGTGCGGGAGGCAAATCAATTCCATTCAATTGCGAATCTGATCGTACTCGGATGTCTGCAATCGGCTCATTGCCGACGAGTTCAAAATTATCGAGCTGAATTGAAGCCCCCATCAATTCAAGCGCGGATAAAAGACCTGTACGGGTCTCGTTGACCCCAATTTTTTTCAATACCAACTCTGACCGTGGAACCAGCAGCCCTGCAACAATAAAAAAGGCAGCCGAAGAAAAGTCCGCAGGAATTTCCAGTTGCTGTCCTTGAAGGTTGGGTCTGCCTTCAATCGTAACTTCGAGGCCAGTTCGATGAACTTTACAGCCAAACTGGGCAAGCATGATAGAAGTATGATTACGAATGGGTTTTGGCTCTATCACGCGCGTCTGTCCCTTGGCATACAAACCGGCTAGCAAAATTGCAGACCGTACTTGGGCACTGGCGACAGTTAGATTCCACTCAATCGCCTTTATTTCATCAATCGGGTGAATTCGAACGGGTGGTGTTCCACCCTCAGCAAGCGATATGTTTGCACCCATCGATCTGAGCGGCTTAACCACCCTTTCCATAGGACGTCTGGAAAGGGACTCATCTCCGGTGAATACAGTTTCGAAATTTTGTGCAGAGAAAAGCCCGGTTAGCAAACGCATGCTGGTACCAGAATTCCCAAGGTAAATTTCAGACCTCGGTGCTTTGAGCCCATCCAATCCGACTCCTTCGACGACCAGCCATTCACCTTGAGATTCAATTCGAACACCACAATCTCGAAATGCCTGCATGGTACGTTTAACATCTTCGCCCTGCAATATTCCCCGAATACGTGTCGTACCACTGGCTATCGAACCAATGATTACAGACCGGTGCGATATGGACTTGTCGCCCGGCAGTGTCAACCGTCCGGATAACGGACCGCTTTGGCGGATTCTAAATCGGGTCAAATGAATTGAATTGGTATGAATTACGGCGACTTCGACCGCTTATGCAAGTGGTGGTCCCGTGATGTTTTGGCGACTTTCATGAAATCCTCGATTGCAGCACCCTCTCCCTGTGCAATCTGGGATGTAAGAATTTCAAGTCTATCGATGTATCCCATTAACTCTCGAACAATTGATTCCGAGTTCAGAAGACTGATATCTCGCCACATGATGGGGTCACTAGAAGCGATTCGAGTAAAGTCATAAAATCCGGCGGCAGCAAGATCGAAACACTCTGCACTTCTAGAATGATTAGCGATGTAGTTGACTAGTCCGAAGGCAACCAGGTGTGGCAGGTGACTACTTGCAGATACCAATTGATCATGCGTGTCAGCATTCATTTCAGTTACAACCGAACCGGCTGCAAGCCACAAATTCCGAATCAGATCGGTTGCTTCTTCACCGCTTTGCCGACTCGGTGTGATGATGGTACGTTTCCCATCGTACAAATCACCTGTGGCAGCGTTTACACCTGAATTTTCGCGTCCAGCTATCGGATGTGCCGCCACAAAACCCTGAAAACCCCAATCGAAATGTCGCTCTGCGGACTGGATAATACTGCCTTTTACGCTTCCAGCATCGGTGATGACAGAATTGTGATAGTCTGCTAGTGAAATTTTCTGGAAAATAAAATCTGTTGCCAGCACTGGAGTGGATACGAGAATTACATCACTTTTTCCGACCTCATTGGAGAAATCAAGCGTATAGCGATCAATGACACCTAATTCCACACCTCTTTCCAGGTTCTCCTGGGACCTTCCCGCACCAACAATCTCACCCACTACACCAGCATTACGCAAGGCCATGGCAAACGACCCACCTATCAGTCCAACTCCAATAACCAACAGGCGATCAATATAGACTCCCGACACTACTAAAAAACTCCCTGTTCTTTAAGCTTTTGAAATTCAGTCAGAACCTTTTGGTTTTCTGACTCAGTTCCGACTGAAACCCGAAGGTGATTCGGCATTCCATATCCACCAATTGGACGTGCAATGACGCCTGATCGCAACAGTTTTTCATGAATTGGCATCGCTACTGTACCCATGTCTACTGCAACAAAATTACCAACCGATTCGATTGTGTCGAGCCCCAGTGCTTCAAATCCATTGCACAGCACAATCTTCTGCTCGTCATTTAACTTACGGGAACGCTCACAATGCTCCTCATCGTGCAAAGCCTCGACAGCTGCCGCCAGCGCCAGACTGCTACAGTTAAAGGGTTGCCGGGCACGATTCATCAAATCACAGATTTCTGGGCTCGACAGGGAATACCCGACACGCAAACCCGCTAAGCCGAATATTTTCGAAAATGTCCGCGTCACGACGAGATTCGGGTATTCGTCAAGCCATGTTGAGCAATCTGGATACTCAGGGCGGGTAACATACTCAGCATAAGCTTCATCGACAACAACGATGCACGAATGAGGCACTCGATTCAGCAGCGCCCGCAATTCTACATCTGTTGACCAAGTGCCTGTCGGATTGTTCGGATTGGCGATATACACGATTCGAGTCTCTTCATCAACCGCATCCGACATGGCAGCCAGATCATGCCGATAACCCGGAGCGTCAATCACATCAATCTTGGCGTGAACGTAAACCAGTGAAAGATAGTAAACAATAAACGCATGTTTTGAAATAACGCCCTTCTGACCCGGTCTCACAAAGACACGAGCCAACATATCCAACACGTCATTTGAACCGTTGCCTAGGCAAATCTGATTCATCTCAACGCCGTGATGCGCTGCGATAGCAGCCTTGAGTTCGTATCCTGAACCGTCAGGGTAGCGATGCAGATTAGAAGCACGAGACTGAATCAGTCGAATGACACCTTCTGGTGGACCAAGCGGATTTTCGTTCGAAGCAACCTTAACAGCATCCCGGATATTGAATCGCCGCTCAATTTCCTCAATCGGCAATCCGGGGTCGTAGGGGGCTAATTGCCTGATGCCGGGAGCAGCAATCTTGTAGGCGTCAAATTTGTCTGACATTAAACGGCGTTCTTTGGATAAGATCCAAGCAACTTGAACAGAGGGGCTTCTTCCTGGAGCTCTTTAAACAAGGCAATCACATTTTCGTCATCACAGTGCCCATCAAAATCGACAAAGAATACATACTCCCAGTTGCCTTTCTGACTGGGATGTGACTCGATTTTGGTCATGTTGATGCCATGACGCGCAAACGGTTCGAGCAGTTTCAACAAAGAACCGGGAACACTTTGCTTGGACATCAAAATACTGGTCTTATCCTGCCCACTGGGACCAACGACATCCTTTCCAATAACAAGAAAGCGAGTTGCATTCGCAACAAAATCTTCAATGTTAGTCCGTAGTACATTGACGCCGTAAAGCTTTGCGGCGTTTTCACTCGCGATTGCAGCCTTGGTAGGATCATCCTTGACCTTGACGATCGCATCGGCATTGCTGTACGCAGGCTCGAGATGCACGTTTGAAAGATTTCGGTTCAACCACTTACGACATTGCGCGAGTGCCTGCTCGTGTGCCAGTACGGATTCAATTTGCGATAAATCGCTCGCGTTACTGATTAAAGCGTGATGAACAATCAGTTCGATCTCACCACATAATCGAAGGTCTGAATCCATCAGACAATCCAATGTGCTGTCTACCACACCCTGATTGGAATTCTCGACGGGCACGACACCATATTGGGCCCTATCCTTTTCGACGGCCGAAAAGACTTCAGCGATTGTGGGCCGAAAGTCAGCTTCAAACTCACCACCGAACTGCTGAATTGCAGCAGCATGGGTAAAGGTCCCTTCAGGACCAAGTATTGAAATGGTAAGATCTACCTCAAGGGAACGGGCTATCGAAATAATTTCCCGAAAAACTCGTTCAATGGCTCTGTCGGGAATAGGGCCCTGGTTGCGCTGACGAACATTTTTCAGTATCTGAGCTTCCCGGTCTAAATGAACAAACTTCGGCTCAGGCTTTCTGCGTTTAAAGTCTCCAACTTCTCTACCAATTTCAGTGCGCTGTTCAATCAACTCCTGTAATTGAATGTCGATCGCATCAATTCGATTTCTTAGGTTCTGAAGACTCATACTATCTAGTTCCTTCGGAATCGGCCGCATCAACTGCTTCATTGGCATCCTCATCATCTGAGGAAGATGCATCGCCATCCCTAACTGTAGCGACACCTACTAGTGTTTGATCTTCATGCATTTTTATCAGTGTGACTCCGGCGGCTATTCTAGAGAATTTTGAAATTCCGCTCACTTCCGTTCTGATTAACGTACCGGCATCGGTTATCAGCATAACCTCATCACCGTCTTCAACCAACAGCGCACCAATCATTTCTGTCTGTCCCCGCTTGTTGGCTGGCAATACCATAACACCTTGCACTCCTCGTCCTTTTCGCGGAAACTGCGACACATCGGTTCGTTTTCCAAAACCATCAGCGCTCACCAAGAGCGCAGTACTTTCATTATTTTCAGGTTCTAGTCGTATCATCGAAATGACACATTGGTCTTCACCAAGCCGAATCCCGCGGACACCCATGGATGCTCGACCGGTTGCACGCACCTTGCTTTCATCAAATCGAACCAGCCGACCAAAATTACTGACCAAAACGATATCACTCTGTCCACTGGTAAATCCGACATTAACCAACTCATCCCCATCGCGAAGAACAATCGCCTTAAGCCCATTGGAACGTGGACGGGAGAAATTTTCTACGTCGCATTTTTTGACCAACCCTTTGCGAGTCGCCATAAACAGATATTTTCCTGCTTCTTTCTGCATTGGCAAAACTGCCGTAACCTTTTCGTCGCTACTCAGAGAAGGAATTACATTGACGAGCGGCTTACCGCGGGCCGTTCGTCCTGCTCGCTCAAGGCAATAGACTTTTGTCCAGTAGACCTTGCCTAAATTTGTGAAGCATAGAAGCGTATCGTGTGTATTTGCTGAAAACATCTGGCTGACAAAGTCGTCAGTCTTGTGAGTCGTCGCAGTTTTTCCTTTGCCGCCTCGATTTTGAGCGCGATATTCATTGACAACCTGCTGTTTTGCATACCCTTCACGGGAAATGGTAACGACGACATCCTCACGTTCGATCAGATCTTCATCGGTGATGTTCAACTCACTTTCAAGAATCTGAGTGCGTCGTTCGTCTTTCTTACCGTACTGTTCGCGAAGTTCTTTCAACTCATCCGAAATCTCTTTCATCAACAGCTCAGGAGATGCCAAGATGGTTTTTGTACGGGATATCTCACCCAAAATCTCCCTGAATTCACTAAATACCTTTTCCTGCTCCAGTCCCGCCAGATTCTGCAGTGGCATCTTCAAGATTTCGTCGGCTTGCCTTTCAGAAAGCCAGTAGCCATTGGTGGGCATGTTCACTTCGTCTGACAACTCTTGCTGCGTAACACTCTCAGCACCACTTTCATTCAGCAACTGCAATACTGTTTCTGAATCCCAACCTGTTTCCAGCAACCCTTCTTTGGCACTTTTTCTGTCGCGCGCGGAACGAATCAACGCAATTATCCGGTCAATGTTTGAAAGCGCTACTGCGAGGCCTTCAAGAATCTCGGCTCTGGCCAGTGCTTTTTTGAGTTCAAACTCGAGTTTACGTGTTACCACTTCCCGCCGATGCTGAAGGAAGGAAAGAAGAATTTCCCTGAGCGTAAACAGGCGAGGTTTGTTGTTTTCGATGACAACAAAATTGATGCCGTAACTGATCTCGAGGTTCGTTCTACTATAGAGAGTGTTTTCGATCAGTTCTGCGTTGGCGTTGCCTTTCAGTTCAATGACAACACGCATGCCCGATTTATCAGTTTCATCCCGGACGGTTGAGATACCTTCAATGGCGCCATCTTTTACCAAGTGCGCAATTTTCTCAATCCAGTCCGCCTTGTTAACCTGATAAGGTAGTTCTGTGACTACAATCGCCTCACGGTTTGCTTTTTGCAACGATTCAATTGAAACTCTACCGCGCAGACGAATTGATCCAGTACCTTCTCTATAGGCTCGCAAAATGCCGGCCTGGCCATTGATGATTCCGTAGGTTGGAAAATCTGGACCCGGGATATACTCAAGCAGTTCCTTATCCGTCAAATCTTCATTTTCTATCAGTGCCAGGCAAGCGCTTAACGTTTCGGACAGATTATGCGGTGGAACTTTGGTCGACATGCCTACCGCAATGCCTTCTGACCCATTTAAGAGCAAATTGGGGAGTCGGGTGGGCAGCACCACCGGCTGCAATTCGGTCTCATCGTAGTTTGGAACAAAGTCAATTGTTTCCTTATCTATGTCCGCAAGTAGTTCGTGTGCGATTTTCGACAGTCGCACTTCGGTGTAGCGCATCGCTGCTGCCTTATCACCGTCTACTGACCCAAAATTCCCTTGTCCATCAACCAGCGGATAACGCATCGAAAATTCCTGTGCCATTCGAACGATCGCATCATAAATGGCAGAGTCGCCGTGCGGGTGATACTTACCAATTACGTCACCGGTCACCCTGGCAGACTTTTTATATGGCTTGTCGTACGAGTTTCCGAGCTTCAGCATGGCGTACAAAATACGCCGATGGACAGGTTTTAAACCATCTCGAACATCGGGCAAAGCCCTTCCGAGAATGACACTCATCGCGTAATCCAAGTAGGATTGACGCATTTCCTTTTCCAAGTCTGCTACGAGCGTTCTTTTAGCGATTAGAGACACAGGCAAGTTTGAAATTTAGAGTGGTTGTAATATAGAAAAAGCGCTGAGATAATCGATCAACCCCTGGCGCTTTGGGAGAATATTTTTACACTTAATATTTTACAACATAGCGGGTTAATCTTTGGCGATTTTTGTAAACAAAGAGGGGTGATTAATTGTATTAATTTACGTCGTAAAACATAACAATATCATTTAGTTAGGTTCAATATTCATGGATTACTCCCCACTGCCAGATGTTTGATCGATAAAGCTCTTTAGATTAAGCAGCAATCTGGTCAAATTTGCATGCTTGTATATAATGATTTTCATTCAATATTCCAGTTTTCTCACACTCCGTTCAACCACCAGATAGTCCAGTCAATCTCATGAGTCTGCCTAGCATCACCAAGTTAACTCCTGCAATTGGTGCCGAAATTTCTGGTATCGATTTATCGCCACCCATTCCTGAAGAAACTACAGAAATGGTTTATCAGTTGTTGATGGAACATCAGGTCATTTTTATTCGGGACGTGCACATCACGCCAGCAGCCCAACTGGAACTTTCCGAAAGTTTGGGCGAACCTGAACAACCTCATCCTCTTTACCCTCATGTCCCTGAACATCCAAGAGTCATGGTCTTGGATTTCGATGGTAAGAATCCGCAGGACACCAATGTTTGGCATACCGATGTGACTTTCAAAGGAAATGGCCCATTTGCAAGCGTTCTCTACAGTCGAATCATTCCTCCCGTCGGCGGAGATACATTATGGGCTTCATTGTGTGCGGCTTACGATGCGTTACCCGAAGGTATCAAAACTGAAATTGCAAATCTACGTGCGGTCAACGATTTGGGAGATTTTCGAAACAATTTCATCGTCGGCGAACCGGATGGCAATGCGGATAAGCTAAATCAAGGCTACCTCAAGATGGGTAGCGCCATTCATCCTCTTGTAAAACGCCACCCAGTTACCGGAAGAAAATTTCTATTTTGCAACCCCGCATTTACAGTCCATGTTGAGGGAATGAATGCAACCGACTCAGCGAGACTGCTGACCTACCTTTTCAGTCATATCACACAACCAGAGTTTCAGGTACGTCTGCGCTGGACAGAAAACATGATTGCAATTTGGGACAACCGGTGCACAATGCACAACGCACTTTACGATTACGCACCCCATCGGCGCGTTGTACATCGAGTAACCGTCATTAATGACCGAAGAGCCGATCAACAACAAAGCACTGAACTAAATATCGTTTCATAGGTTCAGAGCACTTAAGTTTGGATCAAATGCCCTGCTGAAATGCAGGTGAAGTTCCTATTTAGTGAATCAAAATGATTTTTAAACTTAATCTTTAGTTAATCAAAACATTCATTTAGAACTTTCAGTAAGTATCTTTCACCAATTTGAGCTTCCGTCAACACCTCTGAACAATGTCACGTTTGCGTAATGGGTAATGTCGACAAAGTAATTCATGCGCGCTGGGTGGTAACAGTTGACGCTACCAACCAGGTGCTTGATCACCATAGCATCGCTCTTTCAAAAAACCGAATACACGAGATCTTGCCAACCGGACTTGTCGAGCAGAAGTTTGCGACTGCTGAACAGGTTAACCTAATGAATCATGCAGTAATCCCCGGCTTGGTCAATGCTCATACACATGCCGCGATGTCTCTTTTTCGTGGTGCTGCGGAAGATCTACCGTTGCAAGACTGGCTGCAGCAAAAAATCTGGCCGCTTGAAGGCAAGTGGGTAACTGAGGAATTCGTCCGTGATGGCACGCGACTCGCTTTCGCTGAAATGATTCGGAGCGGTACGACCTGTATGAACGATATGTACATGTTTCCAGAAGTTGTGGGTGAGGTCGCCAAGTCCGTTGGCATGAGGTCGAGTCTTGGAATGATTGTGCTTGAATTTCCGACTGCCTGGGCACAAAATGCGACTGAATATCTGGACAAGGGAATGAAGCTTTACGAAGAATTTTTAGATGACCCTTTAATCAGCACGATCTTCGCACCTCATTCACCATATACGGTTGCTGATGAAACTTTCGAGACCATTGCCGATCTTTCTGATAAATATGATTTACCAGTCCACATGCATGTTCATGAAACTACAGACGAAGTCGAAAATTCATTGAAGCAGCACGGAGTGCGCCCAATCGAACGACTGAGACAGCTAGGTCTAGTCAATTCGAAACTACAGGCAGTGCACGTCACTCAACTAACTCCCGATGAAACCTCATTATTCGCTGAATCTCAAGTATCAGTAATTCACTGCCCCAAATCCAACCTTAAACTCGCAAGTGGCATCTGTCCGATTGCTCAACTGTTGGAAAAAAAGGTTAACGTTGCTATCGGTACTGACGGAGCCGCAAGCAACAACAGTCTCAATATGATTGAAGAAATGCGCTTTGCAGGTCTCATCGCAAAAGTTTCATCGGGTGATGCGTCTAAAGTGTCAGTAAATGAAGCGCTCAGGATGGCTACAATAAATGGCGCAAAAAGCTTGGGGTTGGAATCTGAAATCGGATCACTGGAGGAAGGCAAGCTTGCGGATATAACCGCCATTGACTTGGATGACTTAAACAGTTCTCCAGTTTATGACCCGGTCGCACAAATTGTTTATGCAGCAACTCGTAATCAGGTAACTGACGTTTGGATCGATGGACAGCAAGTTTTGGAAAACCGAAAACTCACCAGCATCGATGAATTCGAATGTTTGGATATTGCGAAGCGCTGGGGCGAAAGGATTATCGACTGATGAAGAAAACGAATTTCAACTTAACCAATTGAAGTCATGAACGCTGTCAACGTCGATCAAGCAGAGATCAATAAATTCTCCAAGACTACTAATGAATGGTGGGATACGAATGGAGATTTTCGAACTCTACACCGGCTCAATCCGCTTCGGCTCGAATATATTCAGAAAACTAAGCCGCTGGCCAATATGAATGTGCTGGATGTCGGTTGCGGGGGAGGCATTCTATCTGAAGCACTTTGTCGTGAAGGGGCTCTGGTAACCGGCATTGATATGAGCGAGCAGGCGATTGGCGCGGCAAAAAGTCATATGCAAATCAGTGAGTTGACAATAACCTATTTGTGTACAGCAGCGGAGCAGTTTGCCGAGAAAAAATCGAATCAGTTTGACATCATTACCTGTATGGAGTTGATCGAACATGTTCCGAATCCATTCTCGTTGATTCAAGCGTGTTCGCAGATGCTGAAGCAGGACGGCCACCTGTATCTGTCCACCCTCAATCGCACCCCCAAAAGCTGGCTGCTTGGAATAGTCGCAGCCGAGCACATATTGAACGTCCTGCCCCGAGGAACACATCAATATCGTAACTTCGTTCGCCCCTCTGAGCTATTTGACTGGTGCGAGCAATCAGGTCTCAGCATGCAGGATATCACTGGACTTCATTACAATCCTCTTTCAAAATTATTTCACCTTGGACCAGGTGTTGACATCAACTATTTCGTTCGATGCCAGAAAACCTGAACCAATTCCAACTCGTTCTTTTCGATTTTGATGGGACGATCGCCGACACCGCGCGCGACATGATCAATGCGTTGAATATGTTGCTACAGAAATATTCCATGCAGACGGTCGAATATGAAGATCTGCGCGCATATGTTTCCAATGGCACACCGGCTCTGTTGAAGCATGGTTTTGGCTGTTCACCGGAAGATGAAAATTTTGATGTGCTGAGAAAGGAGTTTTTGCGAATTTACGAAGAAAACCTATGTGTTCAGACAGTGCTTTACCCAGGAACGCAATCCATTCTCGAAATGTGTCAAAAGACCGGTATCTCCTGGGGCATTGTCACCAACAAACCAGAACATCTGACACGCATTATCGTTGAGCAACTCGGAGTTACCGACAGTGTTGCCTGTATCGTTGGTGGCGACACTTTGAAATACAGAAAACCGCGTCCTGAGCCTGTCACTTATGCCTGTGATCTAGCTGGTATCGAACCACGAAATGCTGTTTTTGTCGGTGATTCCTGGCGGGATGTTGAAGCAGGACGCGAAGCGGGACTGACAACTGTCGGTGCATCTTATGGCTATATTCCGCCTGAAGATGATCCCAATGAATGGAATGCTGATTTAATCATTGACTCAATCACTGATGTTTCGAAAATATTGTGGCCGAAGTGAATGGTTGAAAATTCAAGCATTTTTCAATTAATGTAATTTGAATGAATATTTGAAACAAAATTGTTACTGATGAAGATTTCGTTTGAGATTGCCGCACCTGTAAAAATTTTGAGTTGAACTGATTATGAAAACTGACAATATGATTCGGTTAGTTCCAGGACACTTGACGCTTGACCAGATGCAGTCGTTTCAGTCAGGCGCCTGTCAATTAGAAATAGATCAGAATTGCCGCAGAGATGTAGAACAGGCTGCCGAAATGATTCAGTCCGCTGCAGCTGGCGAAGATGCGATTTACGGAATTAATACCGGATTTGGTAAGCTGGCTAACACCCGGATTCAACTGGAACAGAGATCGGTATTACAAAAAAACCTGATTTTGTCCCACTGTTGTGGTGTGGGACCTGAACTTCCAGAACCCATAGTTCGATTGATCATGCTACTGAAACTCTCATCTCTGGGGAGAGGTGCTTCAGGTGTACGGTGGCAGATACTGGAGCTGCTGCAAGCCATGCTCAATGCTGACATTTTGCCAATCATTCCATCTAAAGGCTCAGTCGGAGCTTCTGGGGACCTGGCACCGCTTGCACATATGACTCTTGCCATGATTGGTGAGGATGAGGTTATGCGTCGTGGGAAAAGAACACCAACTGTGCAAGCTCTGAAAGATGAAGGCCTAAGTCCGATCCAACTCGGACCAAAGGAAGGTTTGGCAATGATCAATGGCACCCAGGTATCAGCGGCAATCTGTCTGACAGCATTATTTGATAGTTGGGAATTGTGCCAAACTGCCATTATTACAGGAGCCTTGTCCTGTGATGGATTGATGGCGTCAACCAGTCCTTTTCGAAAGGAGATTCATGATTTGCGGGGACAACAAGGGCAAATCGAAGCTGCCCGCGCGCTACACTCCTTGTTGGCAGGGTCAGCAATTCGTGAATCACACCTTGAAGATGATGAACGAGTACAGGATCCATATTGTCTAAGATGTCAGCCACAGGTTATGGGTGCCTGTCTGGACCAGTTGCGTCAGGCTGCGAAAACTTTGGAAATTGAGGCCAATGCGGTCACCGACAACCCTCTGGTGGTTAACGGAAACGAGCTGGTGTCTGGAGGAAATTTTCATGCAGAACCAGTTGCATTTGCTGCTGATCAGTGTGCTTTGGCAATCACTGAAGCAGGATCCATCGCGGAGCGGCGTCTCGCAACGCTGGTAGATCCAGCTCTGAACTATGGGCTCCCTGCATTCCTTTCTCCCGATCCCGGTCGCAATTCCGGATTTATGGCTGCCGAGGTGACTGCAGCTGCGCTGAAGGCTGAGAACAAGCACAACGCCATGCCGTGTTCAGTGGATTCCTTTCCGACCAGCGCCAATCAGGAAGACCATGTCTCCATGTCTTGTCATGCTGCGCGACGTCTGCTTGATATGAATGAAAATCTGACCTGGATACTTGCCATTGAATTGCTGGCCGCAACCCAAGCAATTGAATTTAGACGTCCACTCAAATCCAGTGAAACACTGGAAAATGTGATTCAGTTGGTCCGAGACGATATTCCCGCACTGGGAGAAGACAGGTATTTTTCACCAGACCTCGAGGCTGCCTATACAATCATCAAAAGCCGAAAATTGATTGACATCGCGGGCGACAACCGGTTGCCTACGTTGTATTAGTCTTGGCAGCTAATTTCAACCACTATGACTCAGATTCTTTACCGCTAGGCTCCTGAATTTTTCAATCTGTAGTTCATCCAATTCGATCCATTGGCTTACTTTCAGATTTCTCGGTAAGTTAAAGTGTCCATATCGAACTCTCTTCAACCGACTGACCTCACAGCCGAAAGCTTGCCAGGCACGCCTGATTTCTCGATTTTTACCGCCAGTAAGAACTATCCGAAACCATTGATTGCTACCAGTACGCTCTTCTGGTTCAATTGACCTGAATTGCAGCAAATCGTTTCCTACTTGTACGCCCTCGCATAAACGTTTCAGACTGTCGTCAGATACCGGGCCGTAAACGCGGCAAAGATATTCTCTTTCTACTTCACTTGAAGGATGCATAAGGGCATTGACCAATTCACCGTCATTTGAAAACAGCATCAGTCCGGTTGTATTCACGTCAAGCCTACCAACTGACAGCCAGCGGCCGTTTTCAATGCTTGGCAGGGAGTCAAGTACCCGACGACGATTTTCTGGATCCTTGTGAGTAGAAATCTCTCCCTCAGCCTTGTGATAGGCCAACATCCGAGTGCTGTGATTGAGTTCGCTGATGACAATCCGCTTTCCGTGGACATACAGCACCTGACCCGCTTGAACTCGATCTCCAGGCGTTAGGACTCCCTGACTGGTAGTAATTTGGCCTGCTGCAAGCCATCTTTCAATTTCTCGTCTGGAACCGTATCCAGCTCTTGCTAAATACTTTTGGACGCGTTCAGTCACAGAAGAATTGCACAGAAATCATTTCAGAAACTCAAATCAGTCCTCTGCGTCTAACTCCTCTACCGTCTCTGATTCCTGTGAGGCCTGTCGCTCCAACAGATCAAGCGACGGAAGTTCGTCCAGCGACTCCAGATTGAAATATTCCAGGAATTGGCGGGTTGTTCGAAATAGCGCTGGTCTCCCCGGAACTTCCTTGTGTCCAGCCTGCTCAATCCATTCATTGCTTAACAACGTTCTCATAATTTCTGTAGAAACTGAGACGCCTCGAATGTTTTCTATATCACCGCGGGTAACCGGTTGCCGAAAGGCAATGATCGACAAGGTTTCCATTAGTGCTCTGGAGTATCGGCGCGGCCGGATTTCAGACAGCTTGCAAAGCCATTGAGCGTATTCCGGACGGGACTGAAAGCGATAACCATCGCCTAACTTCTTGAGCTCAATTCCTCGTTCATCACAGTCTCTTTGCAACTCCAGCAGCACGCGCTCAACAGTCAGTTTATCCGGGCAATCGTCAACTGGAAATATGCTCTGAATCTGCTTGATTGATACTGGCACTTCAGAGGTGAGGATCGCAGCTTCAACTACATTTTTAAGTTCTTGAAAACTGATAGACATCATTGATTCAACTGGATATGAATGGGAGACTTTGAAGTAGCTTGTACTGCATAGACGATGTTGGAGTTTATGAGTTCCAGTAAAGCCAAAAACGTAACTACAAGACCTGCCCTTCCCTCAGTTCGGTCAAACAATTGATCGAAACGAAGCGGCCCGGTGTCTTCCAATCTCTTTCGAATGTCATCTACACGGTCTTTTATTGAATAAGTTGCTTTATTGACCTGGACTGGCGCACTAAATTCAACAATACGAAGTACATTCTTGAAGGCCTCGATTAAATCGACTACCGCAATTGATTCAAATACCACTTGCTTCGGTTTGGGCGGACCAATCGCATTCGCCACGAATACATCCCTGCCAACTCTAGGACGGGCTTCAAGCAGCATGGCAACTTGTCGGATTCGATCATATTCTTCCAATCGCCTCGCCAGTTCAGCACGCGGGTCTTCTTCCTCCTCTTCATCACTATCATCCTGTCTCGGTGGCAATAATAACCTCGATTTAATGTGTGCGAGTGTTGCTGCCATCGCCAGATATTCACCCGCAAGTTCCAGGTGGATGATCTGCATGAGATCGATGTATTTTGCATATTGTTCGGCAACTTCCGCAACTGGAATATCAAGAACATTGAACTTGTTTTTTCGAATCAGATACAAAAGAAGATCAAGCGGACCTTCAAATGCCTGCGTAATAACTTCCAGGGCGTTGGCCGGAATGTAAACCTCGCCGGGAATTGGGATGAATTCAATGTTCCCTTCTTGAATCTTCCGAATTTTAGGAATGTCACTGCCCAAGTTTAACGATAACTCCCGGTTCCCACATAGTGACGAACATCTTTCATGGTCTCCTCTGCCACGGCACCTGCTCGTTCGCATCCGTCTGCAATGACTTTGGTCAGGTAGGTCTTGTCCTCGATGTATGGGCGAGCACGTTCAATATGCTGTGCCTGTTCATCCAGAACATGTCCAATCAGTGGCTCCTTGCAGTCCAGACAGCCAATTTCTGCTGTTGTGCAGCCATGGCAAACCCACTTTTTCTGTGCTTCATCAGAATAAATTTTGTGCAAATCCCAAACCGGGCATTTTTCCGGGTTCCCTGGGTCGTTTCGACGAATACGCGCTGGATCAGTCGGCATTGATCTGATCAATTTAGTGATTCGGTCTGGATCATCACGCAGAAAGATCGCATTGCCATAAGACTTCGACATTTTCTGTCCGTCAGTACCCGGTACCTTTGATGCTTCCGTTACATAGTGATCAGGTTCAACCAAAATCTGGCGTCCACTGCCTTCAAGGTATCCCGTAAGCCGTTCTCTGTCGCCCCGGGAAAGATTTGGCATTGAAGTAAGAAACTCTTTGGCGCTTTGAAGCGCTTCTGGGTCTCCGCGCTCGGTGTAGGCAATTCTCAATCGACGGTACTTGGCCGCATTTCGTTTACCAAGCTTTGCAATAGCCTTTTCGGCCTTGTCTTCAAAACCTTCCTCTTTCCCAAATATCGAATTAAATCGTCGGGCTAATTCACGAGTCAGTTCAACGTGAGGAATCTGATCCTGACCCACCGGAACGAGTGATGCGCGATACATCAGAATATCGGCACTTTGTAGTACCGGATAACCCAAAAAACCATGAGTTGACAGGTCTTTGTTTTTCAGTTTTTCCTGTTGATCCTTAAAACTGGGTACCCGTTCAAGCCAGCCGAGTGGGCTGATCATTGAAAGCAACAGATAAAGTTCAGCGTGTTCCGGAACTTTCGACTGGATAAAGATCGTCGCAAGTTCCGGATCGACTCCGCTGGCCAGCCAGTCAACAACCATGTCCAAAACATTGTCTCTCATGGCATGCTCCGACACATCATCAAAGTTTGTAGTCAGGGCGTGCCAATCCGCAACAAAGTAATAGCAATCATACACATGCTGCATTTCCACCCACGGCTTTATCACACCGTGATAGTGTCCCAAATGTAAAGGTCCAGTCGGCCGCATTCCTGATAGTACGCGGCTAGGCTGTCCAGGTGTGTTCATGAGATAGATTCTCCTTCAGTTGAGATTTTGTTACAAATTTTCGTTTACTTCATTCCGTTTCGCAACTTGCTGATGCGCACAGGAGGCGAGAAGGTCGACTCCCTTGCCCCGACCTGGAATGAAAATATCTGAATCAATTTCGAGTAATGGTTCCAGAACAAACCGGCGCTCGTGCATTCGTGGATGGGGCAATTCGAGTCTCTCGGTGTTGCAGATCTGTCCTTCATAAAGCAGCAAGTCGAGATCGATCGAACGCGGTCCATTGATTTGACCAGTTCTGACTCTGCCAAATTCCGTTTCGATTTTCAGCAAAAGTTGCAAAAGTTCGAAGTGATCCATTTCTGTTCTAAGCTTACAGACTGCATTGACAAAGTCCGGCTGATCTTCAATTCCAATTGGAGCGGTGGAGTAAAGAGAGGAACAATCACTGACTCGACACTTATCCTGCTGATTTAAAGCATCAATTGCATTCAGAACCTGCTGCTCAGAATTTCCAAGATTGCTGCCTATGCCTACATAAGCATATTTCCAGTTCGCCATCATCAGCGCCACCTTGGCCGATTTCTGTACTTTTTCATTCGGGGTAGCGGTTCACTTACCTGCTGGTCTCGAAGTTTAACCCACGCTTGACACTTTCGATGTTCGACCTCTCCAACTTTGCTTCGTAACTCGAATAATCTCACTGCTGGTCGAAAATTCTCATTTTGAACAAGCCTGGTATCTTTTGTTGCGGCTTCAGTTTCGAGGATCTTTTGAAACAGCCAGATTGCTTCAATACGTTGTACAACGTTTCCAGCAATGTAGGTACGTGCGTTCTGATGATGGAGTATATCCCTTGCGACATGATAGGGATAATTACGCTTTCGTCGTGATCGTTTTTTCAGTGAATCGTTGAACTTTGGCCAGAGTATTGCTGCCATTGTAAATGCTAGGCTGGTGTGCTCGTCACTTTGAATTCGCTCATCCGTTTCGTCCAATAGTAGGCCCATCCAATCAATCACACCATGATTGTCGTTCATTCCCGCTTTCAGCCACTTGTAGGGTGGAAACAGAATTCGCAGAAAATCGTGTTGATGCAACAACTCAAGTGTCGCACGGGCTCGGCCGTTGAACAGCAGCTTCTTCAGTTCATCGCTTACTCGATAATTTGATATGCCAGACAGCAAGTGCGCATGAACTGAGAGCTGTTTCTCTGTCGCTCCATCAAAAGAGAATCCCGGAAGTGATGCGAAACGAATTGCACGTAGCATCCTTACGGGATCTTCCCGATAGCGTTCTGCAGGACTGCCGATGATTCGCACGACACCGTTCTTGGCATCCTCATACCCTCCTGTGTAATCTACGATCTGCATGTCAGAAGGGTGTAAGTAGAGTGAGTTGATGGTCAGATCTCTACGAAACGCGTCTTCCTGGATATTTCCGAAGAGATTGTCCTTGATGATCTTTCCATTGAGTGAAACAAATCTGGAGCCCCTGTGCCGGGATTCTTTTCTTGGAGACCGTCGATATGTCGCAACCTGAATCACTTCATTCTTGATGCGCACCTGCGCAATCTGAAATCTCCTTCCAAAAACTTCACAACGACGAAACAAGGGACGAACCTCTTCAGGTCGCGCATTAGTGGTGACATCGAAATCTTTGGGCTTTCTACCTAGTAGCAAGTCTCTGACACAACCACCAACGAGCTCGCTCGAATACCCGGCGGACTTAAGAATGTCGACCACCTCAATGGCTTTCGGACTGATCAGGCTGCGATCAATTCCGTGTTCTGATCTCAAGATGATTCTTGGGGTTGAGTGTGCGCGCTTCATTGACCAGGCTATTGAATAGGTGAATGTGTGATACTATTTAATCGGTGTAAAGAATTAGATTACCCGCTCCCTTCGTCTAGCGGTCAGGACATCGGCCTCTCAAGCCGGAAACAGGGGTTCGATTCCCCTAGGGAGCGCCAGCAATATTGATTCGCACCTTTATCCATTGGTTTAGGTGCGAATCTTCTATCCACTATGGAAATTGACTCGAAATTCGTATGTGCTACGTAGTATGACCTACCGGTATCTGGAATTACGGGTTCGAGTTCAATAGGTCCAAGCAATTTTCTTAACACCATTGCAGATTGAGAAACGTTCTGTTCGAGTAACTTTTGAATATGAATGAGTCGATCTTCAATCCACACAATTGGTGGTACCTGAATCGTTTTTGCATAGGATGTTTGGAGAACATAAATTTTATTTTTTAATTCGTCTATTTTGTTCTCACATTCAATCAACGCGTGATTGATTGACCGAGTGCCTTTTCCTTCACCGATAAATTCTATGAAGTTGTTGAGCTTTCTCTCTTCAGATGCTAGCTCTTTTTCTTTCCGGGAAATTTGGTTCGGAAAATCCGAGTACAGTTTTTGCATTTTCTTCGCAACGCTTGTGAGAACACGTTGAATATTTACAGGATCAGAAAGTAATTGTTTGACTTCGTCAAGAATTAAATTCTCCAAAACTGTTCGTCTCACGTTGACTTTGTTATTGCATTTGCCCGTCTTTGTTCCAAGACAGCCGTAATATCCTCCACTTTTTCCGCTAACTTTTCCTATTGCAGATCCGCATTTTTTGCAGGTCATAGCGCCTGAGAACAGATCCTTGGGAAAGTGCTTTTCTACACTTCCATTTTTGCTTTGAAATCCACGCTTGCCTTTTCCTCCAGGCCAAGACTTTTTGCGTTCAGCTCTTTTGGTCTGAACTTCATCCCAAACATCTTGTGGAACAAAACGCAAGCTTTCGTCGAATTTGATGATCCATTCCGATTCTGGTTTGGTGAATTTTTTTTGTCGTCCAGTTCGAGGATCACGACGAGTTCCGGTTTTGTTCCAAATCCACTTCCCTATATATTTTTCATTTGTGACAATACGGCTAACCGTTCCTGCTGACCACGCTTTAGTATTGCGATTTGGAGTTGGCACATTTTCTTGATTCAATATTTTTACTATCCCGTTAATTGAAGATCCGCTGCGATAGAGTTCAAAGATTCTCAATACGATCGCAGATGCGCGAGGGTCAATTTCCTTCTTGTATCCGTCAGGTCTTTCATTCCCTTTTGAATCTAAACGATATTCTCCTACCGGAACAGATTTATAGCCAAACGTACGTTCACCCGCCGAAAACCCACGTTCTTTTTGTCCGATCAGACCTCTCATCGTCTTCTTCTTGAGGTCCTGCAATTGAAGCTCATTAAAAATTCCTCTAATTTGGATTCCAAGAGTTGACTCTTGATCGTCACTGTCCAAACCATCGGCCACTGAGATCACTCTTATTCCTTCGAAGTTCAAATCAGCCAACACTGTAAGCATTAGGAAATTATTTCGTGCCAGGCGCGATAGATCATCTACCAGGACAATTTGAAACTGATGGTTACGTGCAGCTGTACTTAACGAATTAAGACCATCGCGATCATTACTCGCACCTGACTTTGCTTCATCCGAATAAATATGATTTTCATCGATAGAAAATTCATTAGCAATTGCAAATTTTCGACAGGTTGATACTTGATCGTCGATGCTCTGTGGGCGTTGATGTTCCGAGCTGTAGCGGGCGTAGATAGCGGCCTTCATGATAATTCTCCGATGATCTTTTTTTCGTCATCACTTTGGACTTGTCTTTCGCCTTCCATAATTTGGAAATACTCGTCGGCAAGTAAACTTCCGATGTGATCGATTAGCTCATCGAAAACATCGTTCGAATTGGAATTGAATAAGTGCTCGTTATTGAATAAATGTTGTGGATTCATAATTCAAAATAATATATATGCTGTATCAATTATTTTATTTCAATTCCATGTAGTTTCTTATAAATTTATGCTCAATATCCATCGAATACGTCAAATAATGACATACTTGTTAAATATGTATAGTGAATTGCTTGTCGTGCAAAAAAACGATTATGATTTGGGATACCAAAACGAACGGTATCGTCGAATGGTACATAAGAAACTTCCTGAACGTCGTTAGCGTCATTTTTATTGGACCGTAATCCGACATTGAACTCAGTTGCTACGAGGCAGGAAATTTATTGTGATTTTCGTCTATCGTTATAGTGTCCGGAAGGTGCCAAGCAGTTTTGTATGGTTCGCTGCGGAACAATGCGCTCTGGTCTGGATTTTTGTTGGATTCGGATGGAATTCGTTTGAACCGCTACAAACATACTTATTCAAACAATTTTAAAATTTCTCTGTATTAGGAATTAATTGGGTATTACTACCAATACTAACCATATTCTCAGAAAAATGGACGGTTCAAAAAATAGAAACAATTCTGTAGCCGACTCAAGAGATCAACCGGGTCAAAATAATTCTTTATTTGTAGAGTACAAGTGCCAAATAAAAAAGTTCATAAATAATGACGTAACCGGTTATCAAAAGTGGGTTGAACTACAAAATTGGTATAACTGTTCTAGTGGTCGCGATCTCTTCATTCGCGCATTTAAGGAAAACACAAAAATCAATCCAAACACATCTACCGATTCAGATTCGAGAATTGCTGCTGCATTACCAAAAAGCATTGGCGACTTCGAACGAAAAGTCAAATCTAAGGCCTACTATAAAGCTATGGCGGATTTGTTCATTCTAGAAATGGATCACATTGTTTCAATTGGTAATATGAACAGTACGGTGGATGAGTCATTTTATTATTCACAGACTCAGCGATTTGTTAAAACTCTGCTACTAGATAGCCTATGCTTGTTTTCTGATTGGGGTCGGAACGTTCCAGAGTTCGTAGTAGAATTTGGCGTTGGACGGAGTGGAGCTATTCATATGCCAGCGTTCTATCATGGTGCCACGCAGATTATCTACGGACATGGAACGCCTGGACTAAGCTTAGCAGATAGTCATGCTGAGTTAACGGGGGCTATTATTCGACAAGGACTTGAGAATCGTCTACGGCGTGCATTTGGCATTTATACCAAAAAATGTAAATCTGACAACTCCCCACACCCAATCATGTTCTCAAGTTTTTTAAAGACGTTAAAAGATCATTGTGCAGACGTCCACATGTCAGTGCCAATTGAAAACATCGCACGAATTTATCACTGGGCTAATTTAATCGTGCATCACGGATTTCGCGACTACGGATGGACGCAACCAAGAGTACTGAGTTATTTACAGCCGATACTTGTGGGAGGAGTGAAAAGGGTACTCTATCGACTAATAGCGGCATTCAAATAGATCGAATTACATTTGAGAAAATTCAACAAGAACTGAATAATGAAGTTGGGCCCGATTATGAAGCGGAATTTTATCCACCAGAAAACTGTGCTGTTGTCTTAAAAGGTGAGTAAATCGTGAAACGTACAGCTACGATTGTAAATTGGAAGTGAAATGAAGGTTCAATTCGACTTCCTTTCCAATAGAAGATGGTATTAACCTCTTTTCTCTTGAGACATCTAAACATTCATAATTGAGGCCTCAATCTCCCCGCACAATGAAAAGTATTTTCAAAGCATATATTAAGGCAGTCAACTTTGATTGAAGTAGTCTGGCCTCCGCCAAGAATACCGCGGGTTCCGTCTGAAATGAAAGACGCTGCCAGAGAAGGAAAATTGGTTATTTTTATAGGAGCTGGTGTATCTAGGCTGATGGGATGTCCGTCGTGGGATAAATTCGCAGATGACGCACTCCGTCAATTGGCTAATCAGGAGCTCATAACATTCGCGGATGTCGAACAGCTATCTAACTTACCCGCCAAGCAACGGCTCTCAATTGCGGTTCAGGTATCTAATTAAAAGTCAGTAGACCAACCAACCGACATAGGTGGTGCGATGGGAGGATTAGACCTCCAATCTGCTGATTAGAAAGCTAAATTTTTTCTGTCCCGCTAATTTTAATATTTGTCCACGATAAATATCAATAATTTACATTTTTGAAGTTTCTGACTTGACCAAAGATTAGGATCCACCGTTGTGTACTTATCTACTCTACAGTCTTTTACGAAACAGACAGTGCAGCGTAAATCCGGGACAAAGGTTCGGAGTTACGGCTCGCGTCAGGCGATGACTGAAGCGGCGTCAGGTGATTGAGCCGATCATGGGTCATCTGAAGCATGATGGTTGTCTGGAACGCAATCATCTGAAGAGCACTGAAAGCGAGCGCGTGAATTTGCTGCTGAGTTGTACCAGACACAATCTGTGGCTGATCCTGAAGCGATTGTGAGGCTCTTGTGCCAGATTTTTTTGTCGCTCAGTATATGAGTGGATTAATCCCCTCAAATGTGCGCTGTCGGGGGGGACTACCCACCATTTGTCAAGTCTAAAATCAGCGGCATGACAAGTGCTGATTGACGGACTCGTTGAAACGCCGATTTAACACTTTATACAGTCAGCTGAATCATGCTGCTTCCTGAAAGGATCTGCATTCGGGATTAAATTCAGATTGACTTTTCAACATTGCACAGGCAACGTTCAGCAGTCGGTCACCAATACTGCGCAATGCACGGGCGTGTGAGTGCCCCCTGGCTCGCAATGTGCTATATTTTGCCTTGCTAATCTCATCGTGCTGGACTGCGACCTGTGCCCAGTAGTGCACCGCATTTCGCAGGCGTGCGTTGCAGGCAAGCCGTCGTATCACGATGTTGGATTTTCCGGAGCGTTTCGTAATTGGAGCGATTCCGCACAGGCATCGCAAGGCCTGGTAGTCTCGTTTGTGCAATGGACCGGAAGCTTCGGCAAGCAGCGTGGCGAGGATGATTCGTCCGACGCCTGGAATCGAGGACAGGATGGCCACGTCACGCTGCCAGTTTATTCCCGCTTTTGCATCATCCGATGCGGTAATCAGTTCGATCAGCTGATCGATGCGAGCGTTGATTTCACTGCTTTGGCGCTGGTTGAACTGCAGCTGTTCGAAAGCTATTTTCAACCCAGTGCAGACGGCCTGTTCGGTGCCGGCAGCAACAGAGATCGCTGGGGTTTTCAGAATCTGGAGCACTTCTTCGGCGCTGATCCGGCGGACCCGGTGTTTTTTAAGCAGCTTTTCGATGGTTGATCTGCGCACTGCAGTGGCCTTGGCCGGCGTTGGTATTCGATGCCACAGCTCCCTGACCCAGGGCTTTGACAAATCACTTTCCAAATCAAGGAACTGCGGGTAATACCGCCACAGCAACTGGCGAATTCGATTCAGCAGGCGAACTCGGTCCTTGGTCAAATTGTCGGCGATGCGAGTGAGTTCCCGCAGTTCAACAATCTCTGCGGCCAGAGGCTGCAGCAAACGGAAACAGTGTGCATCGGTCCGCAGACTGATGGCCAACACGTAAGCATCCAACCGATCATCCTTGGCACCCGCCGGCGACACTCGGTCGCGGAATCTGTCCAGCTGTTTGGGATTGATCGAATAGACTGCAAAACCCCGCTCCATCATGGCTTCAACCACCGGTCCGTGAGGTGTCTCAATTGCAACCGCCACCTTGACAGTGTCGGTCATGGAATCAACCCAGTCCGCCAGTTGATTCAAGCCGCGGCCGCCATGCCTGAAACTGCGCGAGTCAATCACTTCACCCTGTGTGTTGACCAGACACGCCTGATGATTGCCTCGCCCCCAGTCGATTCCAACAAAATATTCAATCTCATTCACTGTACCTCTCCTTTTCATGACCCCACTGAGCTCGTCTCAATGTCGCCTGGCTGCCACGATGCTCATCCGATCCCTGTACTGGTGCTCGAAGCACAAACTACCCACTGGGGTTTCATCGCGGCCAACAACCGGGGCACAGGTCCCCCCTAGGTACTCAATTAAGGCACAGGGGGTGTTGGTTGCTCCCGATTGTTCGCCTGACTTGACCTGATCCGACTACTCAATGAGACTGGCCGTTAACAGAACCATTAAATCTTTCCCAACGAAATCACTTTTCGCTTCGTTCACTTCACTTCGCTCAAAGTGATTTCGGTTACACTTAAATGTATAACAATGGTAGGTGATCAGATACCAGTTTATGGTACAGGGGGGGGGGCAAATGAAGGTTTTGAGGTACTTAGCGCGGCGCAAGACCGTTTCAGTTTTCGAAGACCTGAAGTTCATCTATTCAAAAATCGACAGAAAACCGAATATTTCAGATTTATTGTTGTTAACTTGATGTGACCGTTTACATTTAGTCGTGTTCACACAAAGAAGCCCAAGAACTTGGGTAAGCTCTTCTCTAATTCGCTTGGAGTCATAACATGGAAAACTCCATTAAAAGCTTGTCGGACGCTTTGGATGTAAAGTCATCATCGTAGAACAGACTTCTTCGAGTTTAGTCCAAAAAACGGATTGTAAATAGTCAAATTTTCGGATGTCAATTTGCTGATCAAATGGAAGAGATCCACAGAATTCCACTAGCTCATCCTCCAAATTCTCTAGAATTTTTTCAATTCTACTAGGCATAAGTTCATTGAATGGGCGCAACAATATAAGACGACCAGCTAAGTTTTCCTTATCTTTTTGAAAATTAATACAAAGCGTTTGTAAGGATTTTGCTGTTCGTTGAGTGTCTTTCCCAATCTTTATTAATTGAAGCTTTTTCACGTATTCAGAAGTCAACGTGACTATGGGATTCCAACATTCGGGTATGATCAGAGTTCTATACCATAGAGTGTCATAGACCGATTTGTTTTTGTCAGATCGTCTTTGTATTTGATCCATAATTAGCTTTAACACCGAAAGACCTGCTGCAATTACGGCCACCCACAGAAGAATGCTTGGTGGAGAAGAGAGAGTTGGCAAGTTCATAATATTGTCGTCGCTAAATTTTTGATCCACTTATCAAATCAGTTTGCTCCCGTAATGCTCTCAAAATAAATAATATGCCTCTGCATTTAACTCAGAATTCCGAGATTGGATGAAGTATAATTTCATGTCATAAACCATTGATATTATGTAATAAAGATTAACATGAAACAAGACGAAATCAGTTATTTTGAATGGACCCGAAAATTCGCCACTGAGCAGGCCTGCAGAAGGCTGCTGGAACAGGTTCGCTGGGGCAGGGACGGCTTCCGCTGCCCGAGATGTGATCATGACCAGGCTTACCATGTCAAAAGTCGCGCATTGCACGAGTGCAAGCGCTGCCGGCGTCAAACCTCGGTCACGGCCGGCACCATGTTCGACCGCAGCCGGGTGCCGCTGACCAAGTGGTTTGCCGCCATTTACCTGGTTGGCACCGACAAAGGCGGCATCTCCGCACTTCGGCTGTCGAAGATGATCGGCGTCGAATGGAGAACCGCACGGCTGATGCTGCAAAAGCTCAGAGCCGCCATGGCTGACCGTGATCGCCGCTATCTGCTGGACGGACTGATCGAACTGGATGATGCCTATGTGGGAGGTAAGCGCCCGGGAAAGCGCGGACGCGGCGCACAAGGGCGCAAACCGGTGTTGTTTGCGGTGCAGAATAACGGCCAGGGCGCCGGCTTCATGCACGCCCGCGTGGTGGATTCGGTCAATTCCCAGACGGTGGAACAGTTCTGTTCCAGACTCTGTGCCGGCGCCAGCGTTCGATCCGATGCGTTCAGCGGCTTGCGGGTGATTTCCAAAAGCCATGAACACTACCCTAAAGTCACGCCACCCGACCAGGTCGCCGACTGGCTGCCGCTGGTGCATATCGTCATCAGCAACTTGAAAACATTTCTGCTGGGCACCTTTCATGGCGTGTCGCATCAGTACATGCAGGAATATGTGGACGAGTTTGTTTATCGATTCAATCGGCGGCGGTGGGAAAAGCAAATCCCATTGCGACTTCTGCAGGCCGCAGTCGACACGTCGCCGATGCGGCTTATCCTGACTTAAGTGCAGAGGCATAATAAATAATTCAATTGTTTGTTCAAAGATATCAGGAGCATCGAATTTATATCTATTCAAAAATTCGTTGCGGCTTCCCGCATGACGCACACTTTTTCCAAATAACCCCAAGAAAAATGAACTCGTAACTGAATATGTACCTTCGGGAATTATGACTCGGGCTTGACAATCTTTTTCATCGTGGGCATCCAAATTTAATTCTTTTCTCGCGAGTTCACCCTTTTCGCGACCTGAATAAACAGGACCGCCGAAATTCGAAAAGTCTATCACCAGTTGCTGTTTACCCTTCATTTTAATTTTCTTTCTGCGTGACGTTTCCTGCGAGAGGAAAGCTAATCGACACAATAGTACCAGGAAATGTTAACCCATTCAGAGTTCTTACATATTTACGGTCAGGTGGTTGGTTAAGGTTGTTAGCAGTGTTGAATGCAATTACTGGTCGCCCTGAAGAATCTTCCAATAATTTATGCGTTCCATCGAATAGTATTTTAGTACTTCCGGATACAATCGCCATCTTTGCTGGAAATTTGTTATTCCCTATTCCTTTGTACATCTCATGAAAAAATTGAATTAGATCAATTGTACCGTTACCTCTGGTATCTTCCGAGTTAGTGTTTTTTGAACTGACTTGGCCTTGCAGTGCTACAACGGTTAGCAAATTTTCTTTTGTCCAATGCGATTGAAACAAGCCCTTATTTTCGTGGAGTTTAACAAAAGGGTCAACAAACTGTCTAGTGTAATGACCGTCAGGAAGCTCAAGAAAGGTATCAGAAAAGCTCTTTCCAAAGTTAATGATTGCAATTTCACAGCGTTGTTCTTCTATGGTGGGGTCTAAAAAGCCTGCGAGTATCCAATCTTCTGTACCACTGTGTTCAGATGCATTGTCCAATAATTCACCAGTGTATGTTGATAGATCCCTAGTTCCAATTTTCGATAGTTTTAGACCGTCAATTTCTAGGCACTGATTGACATATTCAACTAAGCGTCGTGCTGCGTGTTCTGTAACGCTCTCTTCAGCCAAGCGTAACTTTCTTCTATTTTCATTAAACAATCGTAAAGTTTTTAAATATTTCTTTTCTTCCCTATTAAGATGTTGCGACTTTACATCCAAGATTTTAGTTATTCCAATGGCTCTTATAAATCGGTTAGCTTCATCATTGGTAGGCAATGTCCCTCGTAAAGTTAATCCCCGCCTAGCCAGTTTTCTCGCATTGCTATATTCAATTGTGACGACATCAAGAATTTGTTCAGCAGCAATATCAAAATTTTGTAGGTCAGAATGGTCGAAATCGATCTCATTGGGAGGCCTTTTACGAATTGTGTATGAAACGAGTTCAAATATTATTTTTAACGCAGATTCCGTGTTTTCTATTATGGAGAAAGTGGGAGGTATAGAAATCTTTTCCGACTCCCTATAATTTCTTTTTATTTTGAAGGTATGGGGAATTTTTTCCTGTAGTATTTTTAGTGTCTTTGGAACACTAGTATAGGAGCCGGTACCATATTTGATGGCTCTACGACGATGTTTCCGCTCTTCTGAAAGCTGATTTAGTCGACGTATTTCCCTTTTCTGAGCAAGAAATGTCTGGGTTGATTTATGTCTCTTCATACGAAGATAACTCACACAATATGAGATGTGACAAATATGAAAGAAAATAATATGATAGTTGTGGGAATCATGAGCCGTTTCATCGTTCGATGGGAGGCAATATATTAAAATTCCTAGCCCTTTCGGCAATGGAAATTGAAATTCTGTCCGATGTGTCGACGACTATTACTTCCGAGGAATTAGGCCTTACTCTGCAAAAATTGAAAGCTTCAGCAATTGAATTGCGTGGTGGCAGTTAATTGATTCATTTTGTCTTATTCAATGATTATCGAACTCCAGTTCGGAATTCTATATGCGCCGAGGATCGGATAAGTTGCGGCCGGGACCGCCGAGAATCTGTTGTTCGAGCTTCTTGGGTTTAATGTGTTCGTTATATGGTGAGAGGTGTTTTTGAAGAAATTGATGTGTGATAATTAAGTCTCTTTTACTGGAAATTATGGATTGATGAATCACAGCTGCTCAACTAAGGTCATCCATGATTTGCTTTGACAATTGAGTTGGAGAAGGGCTTGCGAATGTCGTGGAATTGCACGAAGTGAAAATTAAGTTACTTAGTATCGGGAAAATTTTATCAGTTGAGCAACACACTCGCACAACTGTGAACAAATTCGATCGCTTCCTAAAATTGCTACTTGAAACAGAATTGCCATTCTGTCTCACTAGTCTACAGATTTTGACCAGTCTAATTCAAGTGTCTGCAGTGCGCTGGTGTAATGCAGTTCACTAAGCGCATTGTGGCAGCTGATGGCAAAACCTCACTGGTTAATCGACGTGGCCGCAAGTATCTGACTGCACTTGGACGACAGCGGTTTGTCGAGGTAGCGCAAACTGATCCGAACTCTGAGATCCAGACTTTTACGCAAGCCCTGACCTACACAAGTTTCCGGGTTTCCGAGGCACTGGTTGCGCTATTGCGACATTAATCTGGACACCTTGGGACCCGATCATTGAGTCAGAAAGGCACATCACTCTCATTCAACACCTTGCCACCGCTATTCGACGGTGCTAACAATTCCCTTAACTGAACTAGTTTTTCCAACAGTTCGTCGAATGTAACGATCTGGATATCTTTAGAGTTTGCCCTAATCAGTTCAAACGACTTCTTTGCATCATCTTCTTCAGGTATAGTCCCGATCACCAAGCAACATTGCACAAAATAGGTTTCAATGTCATAAATATTACTTTTGTCCTTTATCCCAAATATTTCTCTTTGAAGCTGAAATCTCTGATCAAGTGCCTGAACAATGCCTTCCGAAAGAACACGGGAAGGTGAATAAACGCCAGTACGAAATTCCTTATCTACGAGTTTCGAGTGAGGTGTCTTAATCTCTACTAATGCTATATTGTTTGTCGATTTGTTTTTAACTAGAAAGTCGGTGATTTTCTCACCACCGCCAAATAATTTTCGTCCTCCGACAGAGGCCTGCTGCCCAATCTTGATAATTGGATAGCCAAACGCCAAACTCAAGACAAGTGGGTTCATATCGAAGAACTTCTGCCATTTCGGTTCAACTAGATTTGAATCAAGCATTGAACGAAATTGGTCAATGAAACTGTCAAGATTCACAAGTTCCAGGTCATTTTGCAGCCGTATCAGTCTTTCCGGCTTTCTATCGGAAATGGACTTCACATTTCGAATTACGGTATCTACTAATTCTTCCTGTTCCGCGTCCGACAGATTTGATTTGTCATTGTGGATTGCTGATGTGAAGAGCTTGCGAAATCGATGACGCCCCATATTAAGAGTAATTGTCTTCTGACAAAGCTTTTCAGCAAAGAAGTTATATGACTCTGTACTCTTTACAGTGCGTCCAGCGACTTGTCCCAGGCGCGTGGTAGCATTCAACATTTTCCGAATTGTTTCAAAGTCGGAACTATTGATATGAAATATTCCTTTCTCTTCGTCTGCTTCAGTTTTACAGTCTTCCGATATCTCTATTTCTGTGCAATTCGTAAGGTCCTCAATCGCTTCCACAATAAATCTGTAAGGTTTCGCGAGGCCTAACCCGTAGTCATAGTCTTTCGTGAAAGCAGATGGCAAACTCTCAAGAATTTTCATGATCTGCTCTTCAGAATCTGGACTGCTCGAAATTGCCTGTTCGTCTATTTCGTGATCGATTGGTTGCGTTTTCCCGAAAGTCACTGAACGAACATAACCTCCTTTCAAATTGATTTCGTCTCCACTTTCAGACAATACCGGTGTTCCGTCAGAGAGTGTAATTTTTTTTATGTTTTTGTATTTGGGCTTTAGAAAATCGTCGCCCTGACTTGTTGTATTTATTGGGTAAATAGAAACCCTTCCCGAACTGGAATCGACTTCTATTAATTTCTTCTTGTAGCTTTCAGCATCATCAGGATTAATGCCACGCTCAGCCAACAGTATTGGAGGTGGGACAAAATACACCTCTACTTGTCTGCTTGACTCATGCGCCTCAATCATGAGTTTCCCATGCATTAATTCGTCCCTTTCCTGGTATATACGAACCATTTATTTTCACTCGGACGCCTTGGACTCAGTTTCGATTTCTATCGAAATTATATTTCTCCGTTCAACGGGGCAAATCATCATTAGCAGTCTGTCAACCCAAGAAATATAATTTCCAAATATTTGTATTAAATATGAGTCGACGCCGAAATTTACGGTCAGCAAGACGGAAACTACAACGGGTGTTCAACACACTTTGAAATACAACTATTTTGAGGTCGATCACATAATTGCAACATCTGCAGGCGGAACCGATCGCATTGGGAATTTACAGTTGTTGTGTGGAAACTGTAACGGGACAAAAGGCGCCCGCGGCCAAGAATACTTGCTAGCTAAACTCGAAAACCGGCAGCGCGGGTACGCTTAGTCGGTGGTGAAATGTACATCGAAGCTTCAAGCATTTCTGGGAGCGGTAGTTTCAAAGCAACCAGACGAGAAGCTTGGAATATCAATAAGGAATTCTGAATGATAAACAGAAACCGTGAAACTCCGATGATGCCAAGAGAACCCGTTGAAATTACACCGGAGGAATATGAAAAGCAAGTGGTTAATTGGTTAGGAACCTCTGGTCATATACTGGATAAATTCGCGATTGAGCACAGAAAAAACATAAGCGGATCTGGCGGTAATTACGAGTTTGACGCGGTTGCTGAATTCACTGTACTATGTGGTGCTCAGTTCACAATCCTAGTAGAATGCAAACGACATAATCGACCAATTGAAAGAAAGGTCATAACCGATTTGTATGCGAAAATGCAGGATGTAAACGCAAATAAAGCAATGGTTTTCTCTACTAGTGGATTTCAAACTGGAGCAATTGAGTATGCAACGAGCAAGAATATTGCTCTAGTGGCATTTGTGGAAGGTTCTTTTCTCTATCATACAAGAAGTGCAAATTCATCTGGCACTTCAACACCACCGCCTTGGCTTAAGTTGCCAGATTACGTGGGGATTTTAACGAAAAGTACTAAACAAGGTTCCATTTCATACCAATCAATATCTTTGGAAAATACTGATGCTTTAGGCGGGTGGATTGAATCATAGATGACAAATAAAAGGCCCCTCGAAAATCGAACATATCAACACGTATCTATCAGTCCTTTAACGGAGATACTCGTTGACGATATCAGGTCGGAAGTGTCCGAGTTCCTGGCTGATCACACCCATTCTTTCCGCGCGAGTAAAACCAAGTTCGAGCCGTTCCCAAGCCCTGATAGCATCGTTAATCTGTTGGAACAATATTGCCTTTTGCTTTAAACCGTCTGCAAATTCTAGCGATTTACGGAGGTTTGAATAACGTCACCGTGAAACATATCCCTTGAGGATCCCTTGAGGCGGTGTTTAATGCGATTGTACCCAGGTCGTCAGCAATAAGGGAGGACTAGAAGCTGTCATTTTTAAGGAAGTTTTTTTTACTCTAATCTCTTCGCATATAGATCTTCAAAAATGTCAACTATGCGATCGTTGGTTTCATCGCTTTGCTCGACACACGCAAATCTTTGGGAAGGACTAGTGGATTCATCCTCTTTGCCGCTCGAAAAGTCAAAATACAAACCAGTACCATCAACCTCAATATAAACGCATATTTATTTGTTTCGAATTCCCCAAACGCCCAGATATAGTTGAGTCCGTGGATACTGAAAACGGCCTATTGTTCCGTACCTTTACGTCCACCTGGGGATACCGAACCCCATCCAGCTTCGGCTTCAGGGCACTTGAATCCAATTAGCTGAACTAGTAGATTCTCTTCATACATGTCCAAAGGCCCAAAACAGTCCCAATTGTAAAAACAGGAGGCTATCTCTTCTTTACGCTCTGCCAAATTTACATCAAGTTCGTGTTCTTGCGCACCTGCTGTGAACGATGCTGCTAGTAGCGCAGTCACGGACACGATTGTCTTAGTCAAAACTTGTCTGTTTGTATTGAATAGCTGTAACATTGTTCTACGATTTTTCCAAAGGTGTAAACTGCAGGTAATTATCTTTTTTGCCTGTCAGTTTCGTTAAAAGCCGGGCAGAGTGGTGATTACTACCACATTCTGGCCAGCTGTTCGCGCGCTTCCATGCCGATGGCCGTGGTGTAGATCGCGGTGGTTTCGATATTGGCGTGTCCAAGCACTGCAGCGACGGTCGGTAGTGGCACGCCAGCTTCGATGGCAGCCACACCAAAACCGTGACGCAATCCTTTAGCCGACGCCTGTGGTCCCTCGATATCGGCCGAGGTCATTAACCGCTTGACGTGTCTCGAAGCGGTTGACCGACTGAAATCCCAAAGTCTTCGCACCGCTCTTCGCGGTCGGCTTTGTGCAGCCCGCACCGAGTGCACCAAGTCGATGGCTCGAATCATATCCTGGGGCACCGCCACTTCCCGCCACACGTCCTGGCGACGCTTAAGCGTTTTGAACCAAAGTGCCAGGCTATCCAGGTCAATGTCGCAATGGCGTAGCGCCAGTGCCTCAGATATCCGGCAGCCGGTGTAGGCCAGAGACAGTGTAAAAGTCTGAACCGCAGGAATCGGATCGGTTTCTGCCACCTCAACAAACCGCTGCCGCTCGATGGCAGTCAGGTACTTGCGCCGCGCTGATCGACCAGTGTGATGTTTCCGTCGCTAGACACAGTACTGTTTGTGTACTGTATCGCACCCGCGTGCTGCAGACTCTTGTATTGGACCGGTCAACAATGGAAATCGACTCAGGCTTGCAGTCAGATGAGACAGAATGGTAATTCTGTTTCAAGTTGCAATTTCAGGAAGAGACTGATAACGCTCACAGCGGTGCGAGTGTGTTGCTCAACTGATGAAATGTCAGTTACGGTTTTATGTTGCATGTAACATAAAACCGTCATTGACAATTGGCCCGATGCAAACATCGCGGACCCACACGCGCATAACTCTGGCACAAGCGCACACCGTGTTTGCGACACAGCCGCACCAGCCGTTCCCTCGAACGATTCAGCAGCTTGCTGTCAGTCGGAAAACTCACCGCTTTCTCTTGCACCGTGGTGTCTACCGTCACCCGCTTCAGATGGTCGTTTCGAATGGCGCCGCTGGACAGTCCGGCTTGAATCGTCTGCTGTAGCAGCCATTCACAGCCACTTTCTCCAATCCGTTGGCGGTAACGTGTCAAAGAGCTCGGATCAATCGGCTATTCGGTCTGCAAATGACTCTCGCCGCAAAAGTACTGCCAGTACGGATTCTCCAGTCAGCCGATCACCAGCTGCTCATCGGACAGCTTGTGAATGTGCTTCAAAATACAGCAAACCCACCATCAGCCGGGTGGGTTTTCCTGGGCAGCCTTGGTCGGCATGATACAGCGCGCCGAAACGATCATCGAACACGCACTAGTCGATCAGAGCCGACAGCTTCACCAGCTCATGGCTCATGTCGATCTGGCTGTCAAGGCGACTGCGGAACAGTTCGCTCTGGTCCGGGTTTTGCGGTGGGTGTGGCTTCATTTTTCGTCCTTGAAATTGCAAGATAATGATGCTTGATTATACCTTTTCTTGCAATCTGCAACTTTAAATTCCGGCAAACAATAATCAATGGTAACAATAATATATTGCTGAAAAATGGATTATTCAGGACCGACCAATTGAAATGAACCCGCAATTCTGTGTGTCTTTCCGCGATGTACAAGATACTTAGGTCAGTGATTAACCTAAGGTTCTGGGCTATCCGATATTTGATATTTACACTGATTCTGTCAATACTAAATATTTCACATAGCAGAATTTAACGTTTAGTGCCTACCCTTTTAAATCGGAGGAAAAGTCCAACAAGAAGCGATCGAAAGTTCACATTTCAATTTGTCAACTTTTCTCAGAGTACTGTGGAAATCTTCCTCTAATGTACTCAATTTGAGAATGACCTTCCAACTGTTCGGTCGCTGGAGTCGTTCTAATGTAAAACTCATTTTTATCTACAAAAACCTCTTTAGTTGCAGGGCTACACAAGATCCTCAATACATACAATGTGTCAACTTCAACCAACTCACTTTCAAGAAAAAGGAAATTTTGAGCCCCAAGGTTAACTTTTAGTCGGTCTTTAAGGTAGAGCAAAAATTTATCTCGATTTTTGCGATGGAATTTGTCGATCTCATGATTTAAACCTTTGATCTTTCCAGAATCATCAACACCGACCAACAAAATTCCACCATCCGAATTCATAAAGGCTGCGACCGTTTTGATGACCGCCTTTTCTATTTGCTTATCTTTTTTATGGATGAGTTGCGTGTTATTTAAATTCCAACTGAATGACTCTTTAAATTCCAACTTTCTAGACTCATCAAGACGAACAAGTGATTTGATTTCATCTGCGTTGCTCAGATCACCTGTTGCACTAACCAGTTGATCAAGCTTACTCAAGTCTTTTTTTGATGAAATCGGATTAATTGACAAATTTGAATGTAGAGTTTGAATAGTTTTTGAAACAGAACTCAACTTATTTGCTGTATCAACTATGTGTTGCTGAATCGGAATAGGAGGTAAGGCAATTTCAATTTCAAACACTTGACTCCTACTAAGCTTGGGAGTAAAAAAACTGTTTCCTTCTAACTGTTTCAATTCCCGAATGTTGCGGCCAATTTCAGAGTTTAGAAAGTGCAGTAAATAAAGATGTAAGATTTTTCCGCTGTCTACGATTACTTGACAGAAATTCTTGTGTTTCATCGTTATATCGTCAGTATTTACGACACATTTACCCTTCCCTACGAGAGGAATATATACAGAGTCTTCGAAGTGCTTTAGCTTGCTTTTTGTGAAGTTAATTTCTTTGGATAATTGGTCCAGGCTTTCCATTGTGTACTTGGCATAGTCTGTGCTCAATTTGGAAATTGATTTGCTGATTTTCCAATAACTAAAACCTTTGAAGTTTTTTAATGTTCCAAAAAAACCTCGTGCAAGCTCCCCTCCGTATTCCTCAGGCAAAGGTGCGGCTCTGTGAAAGACTTGGTTTCTCTGAATATCCCGAGAGGCTAGTGAAAAATGGACTAGCTCAGGGTATACGGGTGACTCATATTTTTGAACACCAACATTCGAAGCGAGAGAATTTTTCCAATGAGAAACAATTTTTCGTACTACTGAATTCAGCTGAATAGTTGGTGGTTCTAGTTCTTCGAATTCGACAAAATACTTATCATCAAGTTTGTATCTACCAACCACCACCAATATCGGTCGAACTCCCATTACTGGATGCATAAATGTGCACGGTAGACTAACAATAGAGTTCACATAAGAATTTCTCTCTTCTAGTAGCGCATTAAGATCATTGGTTCGAAACGCCCATCCATAACTCGGAAGAAGAAAAACACCGATTCCATTTTTTGAGATTAATCGTAAGGAACTTGAAATTTCATCGAAAGCGTAATTGCGCCAATTGGAGTTTGTTTTTTTGCTGAAGGGAAAATCCCCGAAAACTAGGCGCCATTCCTGACTGCCTAATGATTTCGCTTCTGTGATTGAATTACAAAGGTCGTGATTAATTTTTGAGAAAAGAGCATTTTTTTGAAAATACGTAGAGTACTGCAAGTACAAAAAATTATTGATTGGAAAATCCTGAAGTATCCGTTCAAAAAACGAATCAAGAAACTTGCAAGACTGTTGATTGACATAATTCATAATTTCGTTCCCTCAACTATTCATCCGGTTTAAATTGCGGGTGTTGAAAATAGCAGATTGATTCTGAAATGTGATTTAGCATTCGTGCTATTTTGAGCTATTTCATTAGTTCTCCTTCATCGATGCTTCCGTAGGCTCGAGTTCCCGGAATTCGCATAGTATGTTTCGGAAGCGTATTAGTAGCGATTTGCCTTCATTTGTAGCTGGTAGTTCAATCCACCCCATCTAAATAGATATCTACAAACTCTTGAATTTTTTCGACAATACGATTAGCAATACGTCTTCGTTCAATCAGCCTTGGCTTAAAGCGCAGAATATTGACAATCTCTTGCGTTAACGGAATCCTATCCGTAAAGAGATAATCGTCAATAAGATTTTTCAAACCCTCATTATTTAATCTTTCCGATTCAGCCAACCTTTCCATTGCAATTTGCATCTCTTCATCCCAATAATCCTTAAATGATTCACGTAAATTGCTACTCTCACTTCGGAATAAATCAGGCATGTGCTCGGCAATGAAACGCTCAATCAACTCCTTCTTGCTTCGGAGCTGAACCTCAGTATCCAGTATTTTTGAAATATAAGCCAAGGTTTTATCCCTTTCCTTCTCCTTAGCATCGTGCATTTCTTCAAGCAACATCAGGATGTAGCCCACATTGATGTCATCGCGACGAATCAATTCCAGTTCAAAATCAAGATCGTCAAGTATCGAAACTTTTTCTTTTGCTCTGTCGCTTTTCGTCTCCTCATAAAGATCAAGATATTTGCTCTGATAATCGGCAAATTCCTGCTCATCAAGCTCTAGTTCTCCATGTTTAAATTGGCTAAAGCATACCAACACATTCTTTTGCCGAATCAGGTCACGGAACAATTTGATAAACTCAGCCTTATCATCTTCCGTCACCAAATCATTAACCGCATCGATGGTGGGTGTAAGTTTCTTTAGTGCTGCAACCGCATTATTGAATTGCTCGACATAGTATTCGTACGGTTTCAAGACAACTTCCTCAATTGCCTCCCTATTTGCAAAGAGTTCAATAGCCTGATCAGTGGCCGCCTTCAGATTTCGAAAACAAACCACATTGCCTTGTGATTTCTTTGTTCCCAGGATCCGATTAGTACGGGAAAAGGCCTGAATCAGTCCGTGGTATTTCAGATTCTTGTCAACATAGATCGTGTTCAGATACTTGCTGTCAAATCCTGTCAAGAACATGTTCACTACCAACAAAATATCGACACGTCTGTCCCGGACCTTTTTACCAATATCCTGGTAATAACTGTAGAAACTCTCGGTTGAATAATTCGTCCCAAAAGCGTCGTTGTAGTCCGCTATGTATTCATCAAGTTTTTCTCTGCTGTGTCTGTTTCCTGTCCCAACACCGGTATCGGTCAAATCCGTTTCAAGAAACCCCGCCTCGTCCTTATCATCTTCATTAACCTGATACGAGAAAATCGTCGCAACCTGCAACGTCTGATTGGAGTCGGCAATCTTTTCCTTGAACACTTCGTAATACTTGATCAACACCGGAATCCCTGAAGTACAAAAGATCGAAGTAAACTCCTTACCATGGGTTTTACGTTTGTGGTTGTCGATGACGTAATCAACAATTGCATCAATTCTTTTATCCGCCTCCATGGCTTCTACCGTATCAATCGCTTCGACCTGTATGTCGGTGACTCCATCTTTTTGTTTGACCGTCTGAATGTAGTCAACCGCGAACTTAAGCACATTGCCATCCCGAATGGCATCAGTGATGACATACTTGTGCAGACAATCATCAAACAGATCCTTGGTTGTTCTCTTTCCGTGCACCACAGTACTGGAATTTTCGGCGAATATAGGAGTGCCGGTAAATCCAAACATTTGCGCATTCGGAAAGAAATTACGAATCCGGTTATGTGTTTCCCCGAACTGACTTCGATGGCATTCGTCAAAAATCAGTATCACTCTTATTTCAATCAATTCATTGGGCAGCTGATCAGTAAATCTTGACTTGCCAATGGCAATGCTGAGTTTCTGGAGCGTGGTAACAATTAACGAAGTGTCGTCTTTGAGCTGTCTGACAAGTACATTCGTATTGCCAGTTGCATCGACGCTACCGGCACTGAAGCTGTTGAACTCCCTAATTGTCTGAAAGTCGAGATCTTTTCGGTCAACAACAAACAACACTTTATGAACATCTGCTGATTGCGTCAGTATTTGAGCCGCCTTGAATGAGGTCAGGGTTTTTCCTGAACCCGTAGTGTGCCATATATAACCATGCTTTGCAGTGTTCTTCACCCTTTCTACGATTTTTTCCACTGCATAGTACTGGTAGGGGCGGAGCACCATCAGCATTTGCGTACTTTCGTTCAGCACGATGTATTTTGTAATCAGTTTAGAAAGCTGGCATTTTTCCAAGAATGCTTCTGCAAAATCGCTAAGTTGGGTAATTTTTTGGTTTTCTGTATCAGTCCAGAAAAACGTTTGCTTGAAGTCCTGTTTGTGGTTGGGATTGTTTGCGTAATATTTTGAGTTGACACCGTTGCTGATGACGAATACCTGAATGTAACCGAAAAGACCGCTGCCAGCCTGGTAGGACTCTCTCCAATAACGGAGCGTCTGGTTAAATGCCGCCTTAATTTCAAGTCCTCGGCGCTTCAGTTCAATTTGGACCAGCGGCATACCATTGATCAGAAGAGTCACATCGTAGCGATTCTTGTACTTGCCTCGCATCGCGACTTGGTTGGTCACCTGGTACTGATTCTTGCAGTAGTGAATCTGATCGATCAAATCGATGTGATTGACCTTGCCGTCATCTTTGATGTAATCGACTCTGTCTCTTAGAATCTTGGCTTTTTCGAATATGTTTCCGCGATTGAGTTTATTCAAGACTTGTTTGAATTCTTGATCGGACAACTTGATCTTGTTGTGCTTCTCAAGCTGTTTCTTGAGGTTTGCAATTAGTTGGTGTTCATTTTCGATTCGAACACGTTTAAAACCCAACTTTTCCAACTGTTGGATTAAATGGTTTTCGAGTGCCTGTTCCGATTGGGTAGTCATAAACCGCTATGATATTTGTTTAAACATCGCTCCAGCCAATCAAAAAAAGATTGCAAGCATGGCTGCATGAACATCAATTCAGTGATTGTTAAGGTGAAGACGAGTTGAGGCTACACTGAGGGCTGTGATATATTGATCTGGTATCACAAACACCATTGGATGAGGAGGATTTATCAATGTTTCGTGAAGCATTGGCTTGCATTTCGCCTTTTGCAGGGGCACCACTTTTCATACTTTCACATATCCGTTCCGTCGTTGTTTCTTTTGTATTTTCAAAAGTTGCTACACATACTTATCCAACTAAGTAAAGACCGGAACAAGGCGCGTAATCAACAAAAATTAGGCACTGGAGATGCTTAATTAGAGCATGTCTGGAATGACTGAAATTGTAGGCACAGCCCCATTTTATTCCTTGGTATTCTTTGTACCAGGAGCTATTATCCTATTTGTCCGGTCACGACTAACCACTGGACGTTTGCCACCTCCTTCAGAAAGATTTCTTTCATATCTGATTGTGTCAACGATATATCTTGCTCTAAGCCTACCATTCGTTGAATATCAACCAAATTTAGGTCTGTCCAATATAAGTTCGTGGAAATGGATAATGTGGCTGTTCGTTATCCCCGCTACTGTCGGGTTGCTACTGCCATATTCTTTGGACCGCGCACGGATTGTGTTTGGCAAGATCGGCTTGAATCCAGTTCACCCAACCCCAACCGCTTGGGATTGGAAATTTAGCAATTGTTATAATCAGTGGGTGTTGGTTACATTAACCGATAACTCTCAGGTCGCAGGGTACTTGGGGTCAGAGTCATTTATTTCATCTGATCCATCAGAAAGAGACATCTATATCCAGAAAGCGGCCAAACTTGATCCGCAAACAGGAGAGTGGGTAGAAACGGGTGCCGAAGGAATTCTTATTGCCGCAGGGCAGGTGAAAACGGTAGAATATTGGCCAGATGAAAGCACAGATGAGGTATGAAGCCATGAAAACTGAAAAACAAGGTCGCACTAAGAAGATGGAATATCGCGGTTATCAACCGAAGCAGGCTTCAAGCTCTAAACCTCCTCCACCCCCACCATCCAATATGGGGACCGCTGTTTCTCGACCACACGAATCAAGCGAAAAGAAATAGCACTATAAAATGCTATGACTGAAACTTTTGGGGTGAACTGTGCCCCGCGAGGTCAATGGCGGTGGAGTCTTCCCCCATAAGCGTTAACTTGTTTTAATCAGTCAGTTTGATGGTATTTGTTTGGCTAATGATTGTACCAGTAGTGTTCCATTTTCGGACGGCGTTTGCGAATCGGTTCAGCCAGACTACCGGCCGAGATGGATGGCCAGTCCTCAAAGATCTCCGCAATACGGATGTGCGGATTAATCGCCTAGCGAACCTGATTGAACATGAACCTGAACCTATCAGCTACCCACACTTGCAAATTCTGTTTCAGCGCTGCTCCGGCAACCAATCCGTCTAATCCCACCGCTAAAATTTGCAAATGCACCGCTATATGGCGTTATCGTAGAACGAGTCGGGTTATGTTTCGGACTGTGACTTAATTTCCTGACGAAGCTCTTTCTCGATTTCCTCGAGGTCGTTCATTACCATTTCTGCATACCGTCTGCCCTCCTTGGAAACAACTGGTACGCCTTCCTCAGACACCCCGCTATTTGCAAAAGTCAATTTGCCCTCCGAAGCCCAATATTTTGCGTTTTTTAAACGCTCCAAAGTCTCATCTTTTAATACTGCTCCGTTTTTTTGGATGTAGGAGACTAGCATGTTCTCGACTTGTTCAAAATTAAGGGCAAAATCCTCGCAAGCCACGTCCCAATCCATATCTGGAGACCTGTTACGCGGAAGTAATTGTTGATGCAGGTTAATAAAGGCCTTAGCTGCCTCAAGCTCACTCTGAAACAAGATCACAGACTTTTTAAGCTGCGCTTTGTGATGCGCTTTGTGGCTTTTTAATTCCTGATTCATTCCGAGAAGTAACAGAGCAATTATCAAACCACCCGAACTAGCGAACACGAGAATATAACTTACCACCCAAATAGTTCGAACAACAGGCAGCCAAATATCTTGCGGAAATAAATAGACACCCACTAACTGGTGAAATCCAAGCGTAGTCAGGAAACTGGCTAAGAACAAAATCATCAACCAATAAGCCCAACTTCGTCGATTTATCTGTGGTTGGTCGTGCAGGAATGCAAAGACAAACATTGCGGCAAGTGCGCCAAATGCGGAGCAGAAGACATTGAGTTGCGGTTGCCAATAGTCTGAAATAATAGCAAGGCCAGTAATCTTGTCTTGCCACGGAGCCAGCAGTTCAACTAGGACTGGAATACCCCAAACATTCCATTCCTTGACGATTCTAGTAAACGGAATCGGCATGAGAGTTTCAGATCCCGCTGGCAACTCCGAACGGAATGTTAAGCTGGGAGGCATAATCATCCTCACCAAACTGGAACCGCATACGAAAAGGAATTCTCTGCACAGGAAAATTGAGTGCTTCTGGAGATTGATCCTGAATTTCAACCCATATACCTTCGGAACGGCGATATTCTTCTTTGTTGAGATCTATAGGTTCCATTAGCAACCGTTCACTAAGCAAACTACTTTCGTCATTTATCAAGAGAATTGGGAACTCCCCATTGATTTGATTCATGTCATTCAATTCGTCCTGTGCTACATGAATGTATATGCTCAGCGTACCTATGGGTGTGTTCATAGAGAGGCGGAAGCGCTCTACCAGAGTAATATCCACAGCTACAAACTCGCCCAAGTCGATAGTCTCACCACTTTGCAATTTATATAAGGCATTCTGCTTAGTGGGTACGGCAATCCGGCCACCCGAAACGAGAGTCAAGCCTTGTTCTCGTCCCGAATCAATGCGTCGCTGCAGGATGTCTACCATAGTACTCTGATCGGCAAAAGCTGACTCCAGCGAAACAGAATTGTCAAACTGTGCAAATTTCAGACTCACACCATTGCCCCACGCTGCGCTAGATTCATTCGGTCGCAGCACGGTTGACGGTTCCAGTTTTTCTGGTCTAGGGCCAAACCAGAAGTTACGATGCGTAGGCTCGTTTTGGTTGTCCGGCTCATGGAAGTAAACATAGATGGCATCCATGGCTTTGGACACACCCTTAAGTCCGGTAGACTCCCATTCTACCCACAGCGGGCGATTGTGATTGTTCATCACGCAGCGTTCAAACCTGTATACTTTGACTCCCTCTTCGAAATGCTCCTTCATCCAAGATTCATACGTAAAGTCGAACTCTTCGGTATCCATTCCACCCGTAACTGGACCATAACATTCTTCTGCCATTACTTCGTTAGCCAGAAAAAAAGTGAACCCGAGTATCGCTACAAGGGACACAACCACTTGCATATTTCTGGCAGTAGTAAATTCGACAAAGCGGCTAGTAGAATCATGGATTCTAGAAGATCGTGAATCATTTTCTTCATCAGTTCCTGGAATGGATCGAAGGCAGTACTTTGTGTGCCAATGGAATTTAAAGAAACTATGGAAATTCATCATTTTTACTTCTGCTTGCAGACTTTTCGTTTCGCAAACTACTTTTAGTGATAAGAATGGATTGATGTCGGTAAGAGGACTTGATCCTCCGATCTGCAAATTGCGAATCGTCTGCGCTGTAAGTCTGCTCTACACCGATACTTCAAAAGTAATAGAACGCGTAATTTATCAGTTAAGCAATACACTTGTACGGCTGTGAGTGTTATCGGTCTCTTCCTGAAATTGCATCTTGAACCAGAATGTCGGTTTTGATCAACGCTTACAAAATAGTATAAGAATTGTGGTATGACTAACCAGAAACTGAGTCAAGCAATGGATCAAGCTCGTGTGTTTTACACTAAAAATTATGAACTACTGACCAACTATTTTGTAGTGCCCACCCGCCGAATAATTTTAGGACCCAATTGCAACCGGATCTGTCGCTTCTGTGAAAAGGACGAAACTAAAACTACATTTGATACTGAAGCACATGCTATTCCTGAACTTTTAGGAAACAAGAGCATTTTTTCGAACTACGAGTGCGATGATTGCAATCAGTTCTTTGGGATTGGAATTGAAAATGATCTGGGAAACTGGACCAAGCCCAGTCGTACATTGTCGCAAATTCATGGTAAGAGGGGTGTACCCAGTATAAAGAAACTTGGCCCAGGTCAACCATGGCGAATCGACTATGACGATGACGGTCTTCATTTCAAGGAATATGAGAGCGATCCTCACTTCGAAGTCGATATAGAAAAGCGACAGGTGAGGTTTGACCTGACCAGAGACGTCTATACTCCAGTTGCAGTTCTGAAAGCATTTGTAAAAATTGGTCTTACTCTACTTCCACCGGAAGAATTGCCCAATTTTAAAGAATCGTTGTCTTGGATTTGTGAACAGGACCATACTAAATCTTGGGTTTCTAAATACCCTGTTTTTCATACCTTTCATCCTGGACCTAGGAGACATGATTTGCTCGTTGTCAGGTTGATGCGACGTCGAGATTCGATTGTGAACTTGCCTTATACTTTTCTAGTGTTGGGATTTGGAAACGATGTGTATCAAGTGTTCATTCCGTGTCCACAGCGGGATTCCATGATCTACCACAAAAATCTGACTATTCCATTCTTTCCAACAGCAGGCGTACCGAATCCAGAAAAATATGGCAGATCGCAAGTGACACCAATTGATCTTTCCGGACGGCAACGGGTGGCGGGGGAAACGCTTCCAAGAGCAATGGGATTCGAACATATGGAAGTCATTGAAGGCAGCATGCAGCACAAATAGCAACAGAAGAAAGTACCCGGCTGAGATTCGCCATGGTTCAATCTAGGACTGAGATTAGGGCCAACGTAGATATCCAAGCAAACCGCACTGATAATCGGGACAGTTCAAGCCCGCCGAACCGGTGGTCTTAAACACAATGGTGGATTCTGTTTCAGCACTACTGCACCTAGGATGATGTCTATGATGCAAAATTTCTTCTCGAATCTAGAGAGAGTCTTTGAAGTCGGTTTTGTCCTCAGTGGGACAACGTCTACACAAACATCTTCTGAAGCAGTCCTTTTTTGAATTTTCGGCTGTTATTGAGTTGCTCTGACACAAGTTCAATCTTCTTGTCGACTGCGGAGAGGAAATCGGCGATTTTTTGTCGTTCTTCTCGGTTGGGGTAAGAAATATTTTCTTTCTGAAATTCTGAAATCCAATAACGTTTGTGTTCACCTAAAGGAAAACGGATTCGTTTCATCGCCTCGTACACGAATGTCATACTTACATCCTCAAGTCTTGGTAGAAGAATTTTGATTGCAGATGACTTAACCTTGAATGGAAAATCGACGAACTTTATGGCTGTAGTGAAGTCATCAAATAATATGACTGGGAGATTATTCATAAACAACCCTTCAGTATCGTCCGTATACCCGAGAACGAAAGTTTTTCCCGCTGTCAATACTGGCGTTTCATATTCGTTCGAGTAATCTGTGTTTGAAACGATGTAAGCTGTCGGCTGTTCATATTTCAAGATTTTTTCTAAACTTATATCCTCCCACTCCGGATACTCTTTCTCCTCGTCATCCTTGAACCGTATTTCCTGTCTGAAGATCTTTAGCATCAGACCTTTCTTGTATTGCTCAAACAGGGATTTTTTCTTTTCCAACTGGTCAATTCGAGTGTCAATTGATGAAAGGAATGAAGCGATTTTTTGCTGTTCTTGTATGCAGGGCAAGGCTATGGGGATTCTCTTCAGATGCGCAGCATACAAATGAATTACGGAAATTCCCTGTGCAAACCGAGAAATTCCTCGTCGTTTCGAATTCAAATAATAAGCAAGGAAGATTCCATTTTGCTGGCTGCGGAGTACGTTGACATCACCGCCCAGCGCTACTCCACTGATTAGTACACAGGACGCAGACACAATGTCTAGAGCAGTTTCTCCTGAAGCTGGAATTACAACATCGTATTTCTGACTTAGGAATAATTGCGAAACTGGAACATTTGTTTTCGAATACACGTCCGAAATTGTTTCCTTATAGAGAGTGTAGAGTTCGCCATATCGAATGCACTTGCAGGAGCCATCATCTGTTATATCTGCCCTTGATATTCCCCTTCCTTTACTGAATTTGACAATATCCTCTAACAATCTAATTTTCCAATCTGGATACTCCTTACCCTCATCATCCCTGAACCGAAGCTCCGGCACTTTTTTGTTTGAATCCAAATTCATAATTACCCTCCAGAAAAAGGAGCCGCAATACCCAGTTCTCGGCAGAATTTAAAGATAACCGCATCATTTTGTTTAATCTCTGATTCCAAAGAATAAATCTCACTGGCCACAAAATCCAGATCAACCGGTTCTTCCTCTTCAAACGTATCGACATAACGCGGAATGTTCAGGTTGTACTCATTCTCAGCAATCTCATCCAGGGTGGCCACATAAGAATATTTTTCAACTGTTTCCCACCTGCGGTATGTTTCGACAATACGCTCTACATGTTCATCAAGCAGTTTGTTTTGTTTTCCTTCTTTCTCAAATTCCCGTGACGCATCAATGAATAGAATCTCTTTGTCATTGACTCTGCACTTCTTGAACACCAGAATACAGGCTGGAATTCCTGTTCCGTAAAACAAAGCCGGCGGCAAGCCAATCACAGTATCGAGATAGTTCTGATCCCGAATGATATACCTCCTAATTGTTTCTTCTGCCGCACCTCGAAACAGCACACCGTGCGGCAATACAACCGCCATCGTTGCGTTTTCCGCCATGTGATAGATCATGTGCTGCACAAACGCAAAATCAGCTTTCGACTTTGGAGCCAATCTTCCATACTGACTGAATCGATCGTCAGTTTCATTCAACGGATTTTTCTCTCCGGCCCATTTTGCAGAAAATGGTGGATTGGCAACGACCGCCTCAAACTGCATGTCAAGATGGTGTGGATTCTTCAAAGTATCGTCCTGCTGAATATCGAACTGTCTGAAATGAACACCGTGCAGAATCATGTTCATTCGAGCCAGGTTGTATGTTGTACGAACCGACTCTTGTCCGTAAATCATGCCAACGTTTTCCGTTCCTACCTCCCTCGCAACTCGCAATAGCAAAGCACCGGCGCCACAAGTCGGATCATAAACACTCTTGAGACGCTGTTTGTCCAGGGTCACAATCTTCGTGATCACCTTCGATACCTGCTGCGGGGTATAAAACTCCCCGGCCTTCTTGCCTGCACCAGCAGCAAATTGCGCAATCAGGTATTCATAGGCATCCCCAAGAATGTCAGATTCCGTATCATCAATTCCAAAGTCGATCTTGTCTAGATGAAAGAGAACCTTGGAAATCAACTCATTTCTTTCACTTGGGGTTTTACCCAGTTTGGTATTACTCAAATCAATATCTTCAAACAACTTGTTGAAGTCATCTTCACTTTCAGTCCCCATTGTGCTCTGTTCGATATTGTTCAAAATGGTCGCTAACCCATCAAGAATGAAATTGCTTTCTTCCTCCAGGTTCGAGTTTCCTTTCAGTGCAATGAAAGAAAACAACTCTTGAGGACGAAGAAAATATCCAAGTTGTTCTAAAGATTCTTGACGAATAGCTTCGATATGATCACCATCCGTGACCTCTGTAAATTCCTTGACATCCTCAGTTTCAAGCAGTTTATTTGCAAAAATATGCTGTTTTTCGGAGAGATATTTGAAAAATACGAAACCCAAGATGTAATCGCGAAATTCATCCGCGGTCACGGTTCCTCGAAGATCATTCGCGATATTCCAAAGTTGTTTTTTCAGCTGTTGCTGCTGTAATTTAGTCATGGCGAAATTCTGCCTTATTGATTGGTAATACTTGAGTCATCAGAGTGCGAGGGTGATTTATCGCATTCAAGTGTTGATATCGCTTGCACGAATGCGGGGCTTATTCTAATCTTTTAAGTGACACGGTCGATTTTTGCTATCTACAAAAGCGACTATCAATGATCAATCTAGTGGGACATTCTTTGCAATCTGAGACAGGTTTAATTGGAATGATGCGATTTCTGATTCCATCGGAAGAGCTTTTGTACGTTTAATCGAAACTTCAGATTTAGAAGGATCATCCATAGTATTTGTTGAATCTGTATATTTGTCGAAGTTCAGCAGATCTAGATCTCCAATATAGGTGGTTTTTCCTCCCCTAGTTCCAATCGAAAAGTACAGACGTGATCCATTGATCAATATTAATTTCACATCAGGCGAGTTTGGAATTCTGAGTGAATATGGAAGTTTCAGCATCGGATAGCTTTTACCAAGATGCTGGTCAAATGATCGAAGTGCTTTAAGTACGTTTGTTGTTAAATTCGTTGGCACATGAAACTCACCCAATTTTAGAGCCACGATAAATTCAAACAAGTTTCGTGCTGAGAATCGACGACTGCTCCCTCGACCCTTTGCATCACTCCCGTCAGGAATGATTACACCTTTCTCGCATAGGTAAATTAACCTGTACTGCGGCTGGTCCAGCAGATTCGAAATCTGGGTTAGAGTCCACTCATTCTTACTCATAACTGTTCGTCTTTGCTAATTGATATTTGATGGCTTGGGAAACAACTTGAGGACTAACACCCATTTTTCGAGCTATTCTATTCCGACTGTATCCGAGATTTTTCAGATACACAACTTTGGTGGTTATTTTCTGATACATTGGTATCCTTTGAGGATGGATAATACTAATTGAAAGAGGCATACTCCCTAAGGTGCGAATCAATTCCTCTTGGGAGTACCAATATTTTTGTTTGTTTGATGAGGTTGCTTTGTGGTTCAATTGATTAATCCTACACCCGACGCCAATGAAGAAGATACAGAAATTAAAGATGTCGGTGTTGATAACTTTCTTGAAGAAGTTATAGAAAAATCCAAAGCTGTACCAGTTCTGGTCGATTTTTGGGCCCCATGGTGCGGGCCTTGCAAGAACCTGACTCCAATTCTTGAAAATCTTGCCAAAAAACACGCCAACGCGTTTCGACTTGTCAAAGTGAACATTGACGAACAGCAGGAGCTTGCGATGCAATTTCAGGTGCGTAGCGTACCGACCGTTTATCTTGTCAATGACGGTGCAGTCGTTGATGGATTTATGGGTGCTCAACCAGAAAACGTCGTTAAGGAGTTCCTTTCCAAACATATTACTCTAACTGATAAGACGCCTGAAAAACCCAAAATTTCGGACCCGATTCAGGACATGATCAACCTCGGCCGAGAATCTGAGGCGATTGAAGCACTGAAAAAAGATGGATCCGAAGAAAGTATGTTTCGTCTTGCTCGCTTGTATCTGAACCTCAATAAATTTGATGAAGTTCGAGACACACTGGGCAAACTGAAAGGCAAATCTACAAGCCAGGAATATCGATTTATTGAAGCTGCAATGCACTTTGCAGAAATCTCCTACTCGGGCAAATCAGAAACTGAACTGCGAGAAATCATCGCGCAAGACAAGACAAACTGGCAAGCACACTACGAACTCGCTGCAGTCTGTATGGTTATGGGTGACATTGCTGAGGCGATGGAACTCCTGCTGCAAATTGTCAGAAACGACCGCAGTTTTAACGAAGATGCGGGACGAAAAGGTTTAATAAAGGCTTTTGACATGGTTGGTGGTGACCACCCTCTGGTGTCACAGTATCGCAGTTCGCTGGCTCGCACTCTGCATTAGCCTCGCGGGTGATGATCTTTCAGTAGTTTCGACAGCCGTTGCCTGGAGACATGGGTGTATATCTGGGTTGTTGACAAATCGCTGTGCCCCAAAAGCTGCTGAATGGTTCGCAAATCTGAACCATGATCCAAAAGATGTGTTGCAAATGAATGTCGCAACGCGTGCGGAGTAATCTTCTCTCCAGAAATTCCGGCCGTAGTTGCATACTTTCGGATATTAACCCAAAATGTCTGCCGCGTCATTTGTCTGCCGCGGGCCGTAATATAAAGGTCGTTGCTAAGTCCTTTTTTTGACAGATTTGGGCGCGCTCGTTCCATGTATTCATTTAACCAATGAACTGCATGCTCGCCCAATGGAACCAATCTTTCACGGGCTCCTTTACCTGTCAGTCTCACCCAACCTTCAGCGCGGTTAACCGAACCGAGAGGCAGACTGACCAGTTCTGATACTCTCAAGCCTGCACCATAAAGCGTTTCCAGCATCGACCGGTCGCGTAAACCAATGTCCTTGCTAACATCGGGCGCGTGCAACAGTGATTCAATTTCGGACTCTGAAAGTGACTTTGGAAGACTTCTACCGATAAAGGGGGAAGTAATTTCATCAGTCGGACAGGATAACAACAACGATTCAGCAACGCAATACCGATAGAAGCGGCGAAATGTACTCAATTGACGAGCAATCGTTCGAGCACCGTATGCGGACTTGCTAGCCAGGTAACGCATGATGTCTGCGCGTTCAGCTTCCAGCAGATTCTTTTTCTGTTGTTTAAGCCATAACGACAGGGAGATGAGATCCAGCCGATAAGAATCCAAGGTATTTTGTGCCAATCCCGACTCAGACCAGATTGAATCCGTAAACTGATCAATCAGATGGAGATCTTCGTTTGAAACTTCAGGTGCTGGCTGCTTATTCATTGTGTATTGAGCAAATCAGACACTGGCAGGCCATGCAATCGGGCGGAAATCAAAGCTCGAGTCCGGGGATCAAGGGCGTCATTGTGCAGCTGCGTATAGATGACTCTGGCATCATTAACGAACCCCGCATTGACCATCTCATCGCCAGCTTTGAGCCGTGCCGCTATTCCCCATTCATCGTTCCAGTCATTCCCTAACTGCGCAGACCTTAACAATTGTTCGGAAGCGTTGACATAATCTTCCATCGCTGAATACGATTCGCTAATCCAACGCAGCAATTCTCTTCTGTCTTGGGTTTCTATCGCTTTGTCGTAGAGTTTTACAAAAAACTGAATTGCGAGTTCGTGTTGGTTACGGTCTTGTAAATCATATACAACCTGCTTGATACGGTCAATCGCTGACTGTTCTGCCTGTAACGGTAAATTACTAATCGCTTCGTCAAGCAGACGTCCACTTCTGTCATACTCTCCAATTGATATGGCAATGCGCGCTTGCGTCAAAAACCACGATTCCAACTGAGCCGGCTCCTCTGGCTTCGCCATCACATTAATGATACTCAGCGCTTTCTCATAATCCTTTTGCTTCAACAGGGTATTGGCAAGCCGAGTCTGCAGTTCATGCGACACCATTGAAACATCCAACAGATTGTTACGAACAAACAGCCTGTCAAGCAGATTCTGTAAACCTGCTTCATTTAACAAATCGGCCAACGCCCTTGTGCTTCGTTCCTGGTATTCGCTGTCATAAGCGTTTCTCGCCAGATAGGCATGAACCGCTCGTGCGGTGATTGGTGAGGTTATTTCAAATTCCTGCGCCAACTGAAACCAGCTTTCATCATCTCCGATGACCAAACCGATGTCGTTTCCAACAAAAAAAGCAAAATTGTCATAAGTCTCAAGTAATTGAATCTCAGTGTTCAGCGGTATAACTGGTAAGTGTTCCCACTTCGGAAGTTGTGGATAATCAATGGATAGTCCCGATTCAATTGCCTCGGTTTGCATTTCAAAATCATTGTACGCCCGCGCTGCAACTTCAATGAGTGCCCAAAGTTCCGCATGTAATTCAGGGTCACTCTCAAACTGTGGTTCGATCTCGAGTCCTTTTAGCACCGTTTCGGCTGGGCTTGATGCTCGCGTTTGAAATTTGGCATATAGATTTAGAAGCTGTGCCTCAAGTGTTTGAAGCGGTGACAATCGAATTTGGGCTTCGTCCAACTTGTTGTTTCGGAACAAAACACGGGTGTAGCGATGCTCCCATTCCGGGGCGCTAGGGCGGTAATCGCGATCATAAAGCGCGAGCGCAATTTCTGCATCTTCGAGATTTTCTTCTTCAACATAGAGCTGTGCAATCAGTCTGCGAAGTTGTATGAGCGTACTCTGATCTCCCGACTGATCCAATATCAGTGCTCGAATGTTCCGTAATGCATTGGAGTACTGCTTCAGATGAATCTGAGCTCGAATGGCATACGTTTGCGCCAGGTGTGATATTTCAGTTTCCTCAAGTTGTCCTGCACGGCTAATCAAATCATTCCAGGCTTCGAGTTGCCAGGCGAGTTCAAGATAAAGTGTTTCCCACTCCATCCAGTCAGAAGTCTGATCATACTCCGGTCTTGCTTCTGCTATCAGACGGTAGGCGAGTTCCACTGTGCCTAAAGCAACTAATTCGCGAACACGATCAAGTGAAACTCCGATTTCGTAACCTGGCGTCGCGGGAGACTCTGACTGGCTGTCTACCTCCGTTGACTCAGCAGTTTCAACATGCTCTTCATTTACAGCTTCGATGGAATCGTCAGTGGTTTGGGCATGAAGTAAATGAGGCGTGACCGAACTTCCTATAGAAAACAGGAAGAGAAAAATTGTTGCGACCCACAACCGTCGATGGGCATGTTTGAAGCAGGAAATTTGGTTTAAGCTACGCATAGTCGGTAGCATTGAGTGCCGATAGATTCCGTTTAGACACCTGCCTCACACTAGTAAGGGCGTCCACACAGCACCTAGTCAACAAGTGCTGTAGATTGAAAACGTAATTGTATGAATCTATTTTATTTTTTCTTTAATTCTTGCAGACTTACCGGTTCGGTCGCGCAAGTAGTACAGTTTTGCACGTCGAACAGCACCCCGCCGTTTGACTTCTACGCTTCGAATGAGCGGACTGTGAGTTTGAAAGACTCTTTCCACTCCTTCACCGTACGATATTTTGCGCACCGTGAACGACGAGTTCAGACCGCGATTGCGCTTTGCAATCACCACACCTTCAAAAGCCTGTTGCCGTACTCGCTCCCCTTCGCGAACCAGTATCACAACACGAACGGTATCACCCGGTGAAAAATCCGGGAGATCATCTCTCATCTGTTCGGATTCGATTTCCTGTATTAGTTTCCCGCTCATGTTTTCCTCTGATGTTGATGATCGGTTTGAAATTCTGATAAAGCCCGGCGTTGCTCGTCGCTAAGATCCAGTCTATCCAGCAAATCTGGCCGTCTCAACCAGGTTCGGCCGATAGATTGCTTCATGCGCCAAAAGTTGATTGCTTCATGATCACCTGAAATCAAAACTGAAGGAACTGATAGTCCCTGAACAGTCCGCGGTCGGGTGTAGTGAACACAGTCAAGCAATCCATTCGAAAAGGAATCGCATTCACTAGACTGCTCGTTTCCCAGTGCACCTGGAAACTGACGCACAATTGTATCAATCAGCACCATTGCAGCCAACTCTCCACCAGTCAGCACATAGTCGCCTATTGACCATTCCTCGGCGCAAATTATATCCAATGCGCGCTGATCAATGCCTTCGTAACGTCCACACAAAATAATCATGTCCGGCTGTTCAGCGAATCGACAGACATCATCCTGGGTCATTCGTCGCCCTTGAGGGCTCATGTAAATCACCGGTGTGTCCTGCCGCATTTTCTGACGCATCTCAGCAACACAGTCAATTACCGGTTCTGCAAGCATGACCATTCCAGGTCCCCCTCCAAAAGGACGGTCATCTAACTGTCGATGCGCACCCTGCCCGTACTCCCTAAGATCAACCGCCTCAAACTCCAACAAGTCATTTTCTATAGCACGCCGCGTGATGCCGAATTCGGTTAAAGCATCAAACATGGATGGAAAAATCGTGATTGCGCGAACTTGCATGTTTACTGAGCTAATTTTCAATTTGCCATTCAACTCGAATGACACCTGTCTCTAAATCGACTGTATTGATCACATCTGGAATGTAAGGGATAAGGCAACTGTTTTCGCCTTCAACAACCAGGACATCATTTGCTCCCGTCTGCATCACCCTGTCGACCTGACCATACACAGTTCCATCAATGTCAATCACCTTCAGACCCAACAGTTGAAAGTGATAGTATTCACCTTCTGGTAGCTTCGGAAAGTCGCCAATTGGAATCTGTATGTCTGAACCCTTGAGTTCAAGGGCCTGATCGCGTGTGTCAACCCCGTCGAGTTTGGCAGTGACGAATTTCCCGTGAATCTGGCTTGAGAATACCGAATATAGTTTGCATTCTCCTGGCTCTTTGCTCAACTCCCAACGTTGAAATTCAAGAAGATTCTCGGGCTGATCGGTAAAGGACCGAACTTTAACATGTCCCCTGACACCAAACGCATCTGCAACACGGCCAACAATTACACTGTTGTTGAGATCTTTGTGTGCCAATCTATTCTTGGAATGCCGACTTCCAGCAAACTACGGAAGAATAAAACGTTCAAACAGGTTCTGGTGTTAATTCAGCGAACGAGTGGTTCACTCGCTGAATAATTTCTAGGCTGGATTCAGACTGGCTTCGGCTCTTGCAGATTTAATCAGTGTTCCGACTCTGTCAGACACTTTGGCGCCATGAGATACCCAATAATCCACCCGGTCAAGATCAATCTTCAAACTTTCTTCATGCTCTCGGGCAATGGGATTAAAGAAACCGATCCGTTCTATGAACTTTCCGGTTGGTGCACGCCGATTGTCAGCTACCACTATGGAGTAGAAGGGTCTTTTCTTTGCCCCACCACGCGCTAAACGAATTATGACCATTGGCCAAATGACTCCGTAGATTGTTGGTAAAAAGCGGGCATTATATTAGACAACGATTGTCTGATGATCAGATTCGAAAATTTTGCATCAACGACAGCCGCATTTTCACAGCATACATTCTTCAGGTTGCTGACTCATCAGTTTATGACCTGACTTCGCCCATAGAACTGAATGCGATCTTCGTCAGAAAATCGAACGCCCGGTGAATCGAAGTAAGAGAACACCGCTACTATTCGCTTCCTGCTGCCCGAAACTGGTGAGACTCTATGGGCTGAATGTTTGCCTAGGAAAACTGTTAGAGTTCCAGGCTCTAGATGAAAGGAACGCACCTCTCGGTCTTCACCCTCAAGAAGCTTCTCTACGCCTGAATAGTTTGGGTCTCCATCACTCCTCAAATTTTGCCGGACTTGAAACACTCCGCCATTAATTGGTTGCTGTAAAAGCAGAGTAATCGTGAATTCAGACCGGTCGAAGTGCCAGTTCGTCACATCTCCGTTGCGCATTGATTTGATATTGAGCCCTGCCAGGGGGTCATCCATCGGATAAAGTCGATCTTTTCCGACAATTGCTGCAATGAAATCAATCATATGCTGCCACTGGTAAAGATCCCAAAGCACTGATGACGTTATCTGATCACCACAAACTGTCAAACTGGTGGTATGCATTCGGGCCATTACAGATGCATCTTCTGCAACTTTATCCAAATGATCGTCAAAATAGATGTTGTGTTCTCGATTGTGAACAAAGGATTCTTTCTCAATAATTGGGGAGAGATGCGCCACACACTCCTTCACGACTGACCGTCTGAGAAAGCCTGCTAAAGTGAGAACACCCGTCGTCTTGAGTTCAGACCGATAACGATCAACTAACTCGAAACCTGTGGTGCTGTCTAGTTGATGTATCGGATACTTGTCAAGATCAATGCTTCGAGATACATTCATATTCAGAGACTTCGTTGCGTCAAAAAGAGCATCAATTGAATGATGAGAAAAATCCGTCCAGTACGTTCACGGTGTTCACGCCAATTTCGGATACCGCATATCCTCCCTCCATAACGAACAAGGTCGGAATATTCATGCGACCCAATGTTTCCCCATAATGGGAGAAGTCTTCACTTGCGAGTTTAAAGAAACTGATCGGGTCGTCCTTGAATGTATCAACACCCAGTGAGACGACCAGTGCGTCTGGTGAATACTCCTGAATTCGCCTGCAGGCATCATTCAATGCAGCAAACCAGACATCAAACTCCGTTCCAGGCGGCATTGGATAGTTCACATTAAATCCTTCTCCTGTGCCTTCACCTATTTCATCTGTGTACCCCAAAAAATGTGGGAACGCGTCTTCGGGCTGTCCATGCAAAGACAGGTAAAGTACATCGTCTCGCTGATAGAAAATATCCTGAGACCCATTTCCATGATGAAAATCGACATCCAGAAGTGCAACGCGGCGAGCGCCATCATTCAAGAACCCCTGTGCGGCAATTGCAGCGTTATTCATGAAACAATATCCACCGTACATGTTGATTCCGGCATGATGGCCAGGTGGTCGGCATAGAGCAAACGCCACCCTGTCGTTCGACACCAGTTTCTGTGCAGTTGTCGCACAAGCAGCAGCCGACTGTGCCGCAGTCCATGTGCCTGACATAATCGCAGTTTCAATAGCCATGGAGTAGTAACCTAGCTTTCCGTCGATGTGATTTGGCACCCGATCATTGTGCATGCGCCGTGCTGGAAAACAGGTTGGAATGGCATCTCCGTTCATACCCTCTCTTTTCCACTCGTCCCAAGCGGTTCCAAGAAACTCAAGAAAATCTGGCGTATGTACGCGCTGAACCAGTTCGAGGTCAAACTCCTCAGGCTCCAGAAACTCGTTGTACCCTCGGATGCGCAACTGCTCAACGATGTAATCCCATCGTTCTGGACACTCAAAAGGTCGAACGAGTTCACCACCATAAAGCTCGCCCTTCGGAAAATGCAACCGGTGCTGTTCACTGGATACTGTTTTCATCTCATCATTTCCTTGTGATTACATGAATGATATGCGGAGTTCAACATGAGAAAAAGCCGTATCGAACTGCAAATCCACAGCTCAATACGACTTTCCCAAAATACTTCTATTTCTGCAGTTCCGTCCAGATCGCAGTATACAAGCTCTGAACTTCGGGCGAACACGGTGGAATAAATCGACCGCTAGCCTGAAACTGTTCAGGAATCATGACTTCTGGCGCTTCACGCAGTTCTGCATTCATGTATGCATCAGACCCCATAATGGCATTTGCATAGTTGGCGAAATTCGAAACCAGTGCGGCGTTTTCCGGAGCCATCAGAAAGTTTTGGAACAACTTTGCATTTTCAACATTGTTGGCATCCTTAAGGACTGCAACATTGTCCATCCAAAGTGGGTAGCCTTCAATCGGATACCCATAATGTACTTCGGGTCTTTCACTTCGGGCACGCATGCTGTATCCATTCCAGTTCATTGAAACTGCAACATCACCACTTACAAGTTTTTCCTTAGTCCCATAATCCAGAGATTTCCAACTCGCCTTGGCAGCTACCAGCAAGTCTCGAACACGCTTCAGAACTTCCTTATCTTCGGTACATACATCACCGCCTTCATAAAAAATTGCCATGTGAACAACATCACCCATTTCAGGGACAACATTAATTTTGCCCTTCAGTGATTCCGGTGGGTCAAACAGTATCTTCGAAGTGTTGATGTCGCCATCGTATTCGGCCGTGTTGACAGAAATTCCAGTGCTTCCCCAAAGCCAGGGAACGGTGTAGTGTCGTCCAGGATCAAAATCAGGATTTCTGGAGGCTTCCATCACGTGTTGGAAGTTTTCCATCTGGTCGGGCCGTGTCTCCAGCAAGAGACCTTCCTCAATCCAAATGGGAACGTGTGTCGAAGTTGGCACCACGATGTCAAAACCGTGACCACCAGGACGTACTTTTGCCAACGCGGTTTCATTGGAATCGTAGTCAGTGAGCGTAACTTTAACGTCAAATTCCTGTTCGAACTTCTCGACTAGCTCTGGTGAGGTGTAGTCACCCCAGTTGTAAATGTGCAGTTCACCGGCCGCGAATACAGATGCTGAAAACATCAGAGCGACAATTGCAATCAGACATTTAACAAAATAATTTCTCATCTTACTCTCTCCTTACGAAAATCAAAAAAATTGGATAGAAAAAAGAATTCTACTCACTTGTCCGAGTTTGACTCACAATCATGTTGATTGAAGCCGATGCCTGGTTAACAATCAAACCCCGGCCCTCGTTTTCAGGTGGCACCCAGTCACCCGACCGCAAGACTATACCATTAACGAGTTCGAAGTATGAAAAAAATTGACACCAACAAAACTGAAGCACCCAACAAAGCGCTGGAGATTGCGTTGACTTCTGGTGTGATGCCACGCCGAAGCTGTCCGAGCATGTAGGTTGGTAGTGTGTCCTGGCCGGCAGACTTGACAAGTTCAGTAATCACCACATCGTCAAGAGAAATAACAAACGCAAGCATCAGCCCTGCCAGTATTCCCGGCCACAAAAGTGGCAATGTTATTCTTCGAAGGGTCTGAATCGGTGTCGCATACAGATCCTGTGCAGCCGTTTCGAGTATGCCGTCCATGCCTTCGAGTCGTGCTCTAATCGGCATATAGGCAAATGGAATACAAAATGCAGTATGAGCAGCGACAAGGTAGGTTAATCCGTGATAACCAGTCGCTGCCTTGATAATTGCAAAGAAGATCAAAAGTGCGACACCGGTAACGATTTCAGGTACCATCAATGGCTGATTAATGACTGCATAAATCACCATTTGTCCTCGATAGTTTCGGGTTCGTGTCGTTCCCAGCGCAGCCATGGTAGCCAAGATGGTTGCTGTAACTGATGCGATACTCGCCACAATCAGTGATCGAAATGTTACTTCCTGTACCAGTTCATTCTCCCAGGCGATAACATACCATTGCAAAGAAAAACCCTCCCAAAGGGCAATATTGGTCCCGGAGTTGAACGAATAGATTACTAGCGCAACGATCGGTGCATAAAGCAGGACAAAGCACAAAACCGCCACAGAAGAAAATCCAGGCAGGTAGCGTACAGAAAACTCTCGGTTTCGATTTTTTGCTACAAGCATATTCAATCAGATTTTCGTTGCAGGTTTCGTACATACACCAGTAGCGATGCCATCACTATCACCAATAAGGTGATCGATAGTGCTGCGCCCAGCGGCCAGTTTCTACCCTGCCCGAATTGCAGTTCGATAAGGTTACCGAGCATCAAGTTCTTACCGCCACCCAACACCCGCGGGGTAACGTACGCACCGAGCGATGGAATAAACACCAGGATGGAACCCGCAATTATTCCGGGTTTTACCAGTGGAATAATAATTCGCCACAGAACAAAGATTCGCGTCGCGTATAGATCGTAAGCAGCTTCGATTAATCGGAAATCAAGTTTCTCAATGCTCGCGTAAAGTGGCAAAACCATGAGTGGCAAATACACATAGGCCATACCCAGCATGATGGAGAACTCGGTGTACAGCATCTCAATCGGCGTGTCGATTATTCCGAAATTGATCAGTAAGGTATTGATGATGCCCTGGTCGCGAATCACCTGCATAATCGCAAAAGTACGAATCAACAAGTTCGTCCAAAATGGAATGGTGATCAAAAACAGCCACAGATTTCGTGTATTGGGAGAACGTGTGGCTATGAAGTATGCAGTTGGAAACCCTAGAATCAAGGCCGCTAGTGTGGACTGGACAGAAAGCTTAACTGAGCGCCAAAAGATTGAGATATGCGCGTCCGCGATAGAAACGGTACCGTCAAAAATGTCCTTTTTCAGGAAGACTTGAAACCAGCCATCCCATGACCATTCCCATATCACGCCACCATAAGGTCCGGCTTTGAGAAAGGTATAGATCAGAACGATCAGTAGAGGCCCGGCTGCAGCAAGTATGAGAACGATCAGCGCCGGAGTGCAGAGCAACAGATTGTTGCGGACCTCCTTCTTGCGCCTTGCAGCCTCAGAGTGCTCATGAAGCCCTCTGTTTGAGCTCCTGACGTCAGCAGCTGAATTCGGCACTTCAGTCCTTTAGAATCTGCATCGCTGTAGGGTTCAGCTTGACCCCAATACGGCTGCCATTTTCGTAGTGAAGCTCATGACCGCGTAAATTTTGCAAGTGAACCGTGAATTCATCTCCGCTATCCAGCTCAACCACGTAGTGTGTGTGAGTACCAAAATAAACCATGCTTTTGACGATACCCTGCAAAGTTGCCTGCTCAGTCGCGGAAGTCAAGGTAGCCTGTTCAGGCCGGACTGCTACGGTAACATTTTTAGCCGATAAAAATGCCTGATTTGATGGCAGGTCAACTACACTGGCCGAAGTAAACTGAACTCGTACATGCGTCTCATTCTGTTCTGTAACTTGACCTTCCAAAAAATTGGAATCGCCGATAAACTCCGCAACAAAACGTTCAGTCGGAAAATTGTAAATCTCACTTGGTGTGCCGACCTGTAAGACACGGCCTTCATTGATAACCGCCATTCGGTCCGACATCGTAAGTGCTTCTTCCTGGTCGTGTGTGACAAATACAAACGTAATTCCCGTTTCGTGCTGCAGTCGCTTTAATTCGATCTGCATGTCCTGGCGCAACTTGTAATCCAGCGCAGAAAGTGATTCATCTAGAAGTAACACTTTGGGTTTCGGTGCCAGCGCACGGGCTAATGCAACTCGCTGCTGCTGACCACCTGAAATATCGCTGGTTTGACGGTCACCCAATTCTTCCATGCGAACCAGGTTGAGCACTTCGTCCACAGTATTCGCAATTTCTACCTTGGGACGTTTCAGCATCTCCAGTCCAAAACTCACGTTTTGCCGAACCGTCATGTGTGGGAATAGTGCGTAGTTTTGAAAAACTGTGTTTACCGGCCGAGTGTACGGCGGTAAAAACGTAATGTCTTCCTGATAGAGTCGAATGCGACCGTCGGTAGGATGCTCAAATCCGGCAATCAGACGCAACAGTGTTGTTTTGCCACATCCAGACGGACCAAGCAGTGTGAAAAACTCATTCTCACGAATTTTCAGACTGACATTGTCGAGCGCGGTAACAGAGCTCGTTTCACTCTCAAATATTTTGGTCGCCGATTCAATCTCGACGGCGATTTGACGCTGGGAAACAGGATCAGACAAGATTGCATCTACATGGGAAATTGATCTTTGAGCTGCTCCATGCCTGGAATCTGCATCTTGCCTCTGCCTTGCTGGCGTGCCATTTTCCTCATCGTCTTTTGCATTTTTTCGTACTTTCGAAGAAGCTGACTGACATGGCGAACTTCAACGCCCGAACCGCCAGCTATTCTCGCTCTTCGGCTGGCCCGAATAATCGCCGGTCGTTCTCGTTCATGCGGTGTCATCGAATTGATGATGGCAATTTCCCGGCGCACAACTTCATCAGCACCACTCAATTCCGGAAGTTTACTTGAAGACAAACCAGGAATCATTTTTGCAAGACTGCCGATGCCACCCATTTCCAACGTCATTAGCATCTGATCACGGTAATCTGCAAGGTCCAGTCGGCGACCTTTTCGTACTTTCTGTTCCAGTTGTTTGGCTTTGTCCTGATCGGCTTTTTCCTGCACCGATTCAATGAGTGTCAGCACATCACCCATACCGATGATTCTCGACGCCATTCGATCCGGATGAAAGTGCTCCAACGCATCAATGCCCTCACCAACACCAATAAACTTGACTGGCTTTCCAGTAATCTGTCTTACCGACATCAGTGCACCGCCGCGTGCGTCACTGTCCAACTTGGTCACTACCACGCCAGTCAAATCCAGTTTTTCGTTAAACGCAGAAGCACTGTTGACAGCATCCTGTCCAATCATTGCATCGAGAACAAAAAGCGTTTCATGTGGTGAAATTGCACGATGGATGCGTTCAATTTCATCCATCATCTCCTGATCGATGTGCAACCGACCAGCTGAGTCGACAATCACGTAGTCTATGGATGATCTGCGGGCGTGTGATACCGCTGCAGTTGCGATATCTTGAGGTGGCTTACTGGGATCAGTGTTCCAAAACTCGGCACCGACTGTTTCCGACAGCGTCTTTAACTGGTCAATTGCCGCGGGGCGGTAAATGTCGACGCTAGTCAATAAAACGCTATTTTTGTCTTTTTCCTTGAGTACACGCGCCAGTTTTGCAGCGGTTGTAGTTTTACCAGAACCCTGCAGGCCGGCGATCAGAATCACCGTTGGACCGCTGTCACTCTGATTGATTGGAACATTGGAGTCGCCGAGAAGTACAGTCAGTTCTTCATGCACAATGCTGATGATTGACTGTGCTGGCGTCAGACTCGCCAGTGTCTCGGCGTTGACGGCACGCACCTTGACCTGCTCGATAAATTCGCGTGCAACCAGCAGCGCAACATCAGCTTCCAAGAGAGCCCGTCGAACCTGTCGCAGCGAGTCGTTTACGACAGATTCAGTGAGTTTTTTGTTTCCTCGTAGTGAACCAAGTGCATTGGTTATTCGGTCTCGAAGAGTATCCAGCATAAGATTTTTTCCTTCACGCTTAAAATTTGCAGTAAATCATATTGGAAATATTGAACAAATTCCAATACACTTAACAGAACAAAACAGACCAACCGAATACTCAATTGGACGACATTCCAGTTGGCATATTATTTGCCTCGCTTGCAGTGCTGATCTGCCTGTCAGCATTTTTCTCTGCATCCGAGACAGCCACCATGGCTCTGAACCGATATCGTCTTGCCGACCAGGCGAGCAAGAAAAATCGCAGAGCCATCATGCTCCAGAAGATGATTCAGGAACCAGACCGGTTACTTGGAACCATTTTACTCGGCAATAATCTGGTAAATAATGCTGCAGTTGCAATCACTACCATGCTGGCATGGAAGTTCTATGGTGAATCAGGAGTTGCAGTCGCCACAGCTCTTATCACGATTGTCATCCTTGTCTTAGCCGAGATACCGCCCAAAACACTGGCGGCGATCTATCCCGAACGCATGGCATTTTTTGCGGCCTTTTTTCTGAATCTGCTGCAAAGAGTCTTGTACCCCGTTGTCTGGTTGATGAGTTCAGTCGTGACTCTGATCAGAAAAGTCCCGGCATTCAATAAGGATGTAAGCTCGCAATCGCTGGATACTGATGAGCTGAAACACGCAGTCAAAGCGTCTGAACAGCATTTTGAACAGGACCACCTCGAATTGCTGCTCAACATCCTAGAGCTCGGCTCGCAGACGGTTCAGAGTGCCATGGTGCCGCGCTCCGAAATTCATGCCATTGATTTGGATGATGAAATCAGTGACATCATTGAACAGATCAGCAATGAACCGTATTCCCGAGTGCCAGTGTACGACAAGTCATTCGAATTCATCAAAGGCGAACTCGATATTCGCGAATTGCTGCAAAAGAACGCTGTTGAAACCATCACGAAAAATCAGATTCTGGAGTCCCTGAAGGAGCCAATTTACCTGCCTGAAGATGCGAGACTAGTCGAACAGATTCATCGAATGCAAAACGCAAATCGCAATATGGGTATTGTTATTGACGAATACGGTGAAGTAATGGGGATTTTTACCCTACACGAGTTGCTTGCTCAATTTGCGGTTGTTATTGGCGGCCCAATTCAAGACAAGATACCTGGCATCGTACCGGAAGAACAAGGCAGTTACCTGGTAAGTGCCAATATGAGCGTTAGAGATCTCAATCGGCTGATGAAGTGGAATCTGCCAACCGAAGGCCCACATACCTTGAACGGTTTGATTATCGAACAGTATGAAGACATTCCGCAACCTGGAATGTTGTTCGATATGAACGGGCACAAAGTTGAGACCGTCCGCGTCCGGGGTACTGCAGTCGATGTGGCACGGGTTTTCCCGGTCGACAACGAAGATTTTGAATCGGAAGACTCAATATCTACAAGTCATACTTGAGTTTGCATCTGAACTTGAGAAAACTAACGCCAAGTAAATTTTCCTTGGCGTTACTTTGATCACAAATCCAAAATTGAATGTCCGTTTAGACTACGGAATACAAAAATTTAGGGAATTATATAGATGAGTGCCGAAAACCTTTAAAAGACAATTGACAATCTCGGCACTTTGCTGTAAAATACACTTATAATAATGAGTTATTGAGGTATTTACAGATGTCAAAAGGTCCAGGCAAGAATTTCCGCAAGGGAATCACAATCAAGGAACTTTTCAGGTTATTCCCAGACGATGCAACCGCAGAAGCATGGTTTGTCGAGCAGCGATGGGGCGACCAGATCAGGTGCCCGCACTGCGGGTCGGACAAGGTTCTGATATCGGACAGTCACAAGTCCATGCCTTACCGGTGCAGAGACTACAGAAACTGTGGCAAGCGGTTCTCGGTGAAGACGGGCACAGTCATGGAATGTGCTAAAATCGGCTATCAGGACTGGCTGATTGCAACCTACATGCTTACCACCAGCTTGAAAAGCGTATCCTCAATGAAACTTCACAGGGAACTCGGCATTACTCAAAAGTCTGCCTGGTTCCTGGCTCACCGGCTTCGCAAGGCTCTTGAAGCAACAGAAAATCAGTTCATGGGTCCAGTGGAAGTTGACGAATCATACTTTGGTGGCAAAGAGCGCAACAAACACTGGGATAAGAAACTGAACGCCGGACGCGGGACAGTTGGTAAAACTGCTGTTGTTGGCGCAAAGGATCGTGAATCAAACGAAGTGAATGCGAAAGTCGTAGAAAGCACCGACAAGGAAACCCTGCAGGAATTCGTTCATGATAACGCACAGTCTGGCTCAACCGTCTATACGGATGATGCGACTGCCTATGCTAGCTTGGGTAAAGACTATCACCATGAAACAGTCAATCACTCTGCAGGTGAGTATGTCAATGAGCAGGCGCATACCAACGGAATCGAATCGTTTTGGGCTACTTTGAAGCGGGCACATAAAGGCACATTCCACAAGTTTAGCCCGAAGCACCTGCAACGCTATGTAGATGAGTTTTCAGGCAGGCACAACATTCGCAGTCAGGATACCATCAACCAGATGGTTGCAATCAGCCAGTCCATGGGAGGCAAACGGCTCACCTACAAGAACCTTATTGCAGACAACGGATTGGATTCGGGGGCGAGATAGTGACCGAACCTCAAGAAACTCGCATTGTAGGTCACATTCCTACAAACCTTCAGATTTCTGATAATCAGAAATTTATGTTCATTAGCAAAGATCAACGGTTATTTACACATGCCATTCACAAATATCCAGCCAAGTTCTTCCCAGAGTTGCCAAGGTGGATTATTGAGAAATATTCTACCGAAGGTGAATTGATTCTTGATCCGTTCATGGGAAGTGGGACGACGAATCTTGAAGCGTCTTTGCTTGGCAGGAACAGCATTGGTGTAGATGTTGATCCGTTTTCCAGGTTTATCTCATCTGTCAAGACAACACTGTTGAACAAGGAACAACTGGCAAAAGCTCATGAGACTTTAGAATCAAGAATTAGCGAATACTGTTCAACCAAACTGGTTAACGGTATCCCCTCTTTCCCATACAGAGACAACTGGTTCAAGCCTTACATCCTCAAGGAACTTGCGTATATCAGTACTTCAATTGAATCACTAAATCACACGAGACGCATTAAGGATTTTTTCCTGGTGTGCTTTTCCTCAATTATCCGGTCCGTTTCTGAGGCTGATAACAATTGCACCAGGACAGTAATCCGAAAAAAACTGAATAAGAAAGTTAACGAAGGTGATGCCATATCGCTCTTCGTCAAACGCATGAAGACAAATGTTAGTGGAATGACGGGGCTAATCGATGCCAAACCAACTGGTGAAGTGAAAATCCCAAAGAACGCAGATGCCCGTAACTTAAGGGGAATTAAGTCAAATTCGATTGATCTTGCCATAACTTCACCTCCATACATGAACGCTGTTGATTACCCAAGAACACATCAGTTGGAACTCTACTGGCTCGGATTTGCCAATGGTTCGCTACAGCCGTTGAAAAGCAAACATGTTGGCACAGAAGTTGTGAAAGCCACAGAATATAAGATTCTCAATAAAACGCAATCAGGGTTGGCTGACGAAGAAATCAGAAAGATTTTTGAGGTTGATCCAAGAAGAGCATGCATTGCTTCAAAGTACGTAAATGACATGACGCAAAATATGAAGGAAGTAAATCGAGTACTGAAACCCGGGCGGAAGTATGTAATAGTTGTTGGAAATAACCTTGTAAGAGGCATTCAATTTGAATCTTGGAAGTATCTTCAAGAAATTGCACCTCGATTGGGATTTGAAGTTGAACAGCACTTTGTTTCTGGCATAATCAACCATTTCATTAAAGTTCCCAGAGCGGAACGGATCAATGACGATCACGTTTTAGTGCTGAACAAGTGCGGATAACTGACAAAGGGAAACTGGCATCGGCAAAAGGTTTCGCTAATGAAAGCCGACTGCTTGCAGCTTTGCTTGAACGGGGATACAACGCATCGCGAGTTGACTTGCCCCATTCAACATATGATATTGTTGTTGAGTTAGAACAAAACAATATCATTCGACTTCAGGTAAAGACTGTTTCCAAATCTGGATCCGTATCGTTTAAAGGTGGAGTCAGAGGTGGCGCTGACCGTTTCTATAAATCAGACGTGAAGGAATATATTCAGAATACTGACACATCAGATGCTGTAGTCGGAGTCAAATCAACCAAGAAAAATGGTGATACTGACATAGACTTTTGGTTCATTCCATCGTGCTATATTGAGCATTTAGGACAAGGTTCATTGTCGGTAAACAAAATACCAAGAGCAAAAAATAATTGGAAATTACTTGAGAACTGTAAAGACACAAACTATGTATTATCTAATCTATGAATCAATTAACCAGCAGAAGGAGAAAACTATGAAAGCAGAAAAACAGAAACGTCCAGAGGTGCATTTGAAGCCCAACACCTACCAACCCAGCAAGGCTGAGCTTGAAGAAGATTTGAGAGTCAAATCATCGTTTGATAATGCTGTCAAATCGCTTGTTACGCCAGTTGAAGTAAAGCGTGATATTCGTTAATCTATAGTGTATACTTCGCAATCCGTTTCATCATTCTCTATATAGTGAGAGAATAAATATTCAGTATGGATGAACATATAAACTCAGAGAGGAAAACCAATGAACCCGACATACTGGGCACTTGGGTTATCGGTGACATTAATAATTGCGGGTTTTACATTCGCATATAAATTCGGCAAATGGCAAGGGGAAGTAGATAATGATCGTAAAAATTTCAAGGAATTTATGAATGAGGTTCGATCTGACATCAAGGAAATATTGTCACGGTTGCCTGCAAAGCCTATATCAAGTTCCAGTCCAATTCGACTTACAGAATTGGGAGAACGTATATCAAAGAAAATAGATGCTAAATCTTGGGCGGAAAATACAGCCCAAGAAATGATTGAAGAAACTGAAGGTATGGATTCGCTAAAAATCCAAGAAGAATCATTCAATAAGGCCAAAAATTTTGAGCCAAATGAAACACTCTTGCAAAATATGCGAGACTCAGCATTTCAAGAGGGTATTGATCTTGAAGGCGTAAGAGATGTTCTCGGAGTAGAATTGAGAGATCAATTGCTTGCCATACACGGTAAGACAAAAGAATCACTCGACAAATAAGTCACACCACCAAAAGAGCCAGCCACCCGGCTGGCTTCGTTTTTAGTGCCTTCGGCACTCATCTATATAATTCCCAAAATTTACTTGTAATTTTTCAAGGAATTGACTTTAATGTCAATTGGGCAAGAGAATTTGGTGCGATCTTTTTCCTGCCCATACTCATAAAAAAAACCAACGATTCTCATCAATTGACTACAGGAGCATTGGATGAAAAATACTTTAGACAAGAAAAAGATTCCAGCAAAAGATATCTTTTATTTCAGACAAAGATTTAAAAACAAGATATTTCAGTCAGCACTGGCCTACTTTGTTGATTTGGCAAAAGAAAAGAATTTGACAAAAAAAAACATAGCGAATTTACTGGACAAAGATCCTGCCCAAATTACCAGATGGTTTTCTGGTCCTAATAATTGGACGCTAGACACTATCAGTGACCTTCTACTGGCTATGAACGCAGAATTGAAGTACGAAATTGTAACCTTGCATGAAAGTAGTCAGCGAACTACTAAAATTCCAGAAATCGGAGAACATATAGCACAATCGGAAACTGTCGTATCAGATGCAAACATGAACACACAGTTCTCTATTCCGAAGAGCGAACTCGCGAGTTTTTGCCGAGCACAAGGCATTCAGCGTCTCTCAATTTATGGTTCAGCTTTACGAGCAGATTTTAATCCAGAAAGCGATATTGACGTCCTAGTTGAGTTTGCGCCGAATTGCTCACCGGGGCTGATGGGTATCGCTAGTATGGAAATCAAACTCTCGAAGATATTCGGTGGCCGAAAAGTGGATCTGCGCACCCCGGAGGATCTGAGCCGATATTTTCGCCAAGACGTTCTCGATTCGGCGGAAGTCCAGTATGCACAAGGATGATGAAATTCGTTTACGGCACATGTTAGACGCTGCACGCGAGGCGACTTTTTTTGTACGAGATAGCACACGTAGTGACTTAAATATAGATCGTAAATTGGCCCTCGCACTGGTAAAGAATATCGAAATTGTCGGGGAAGCCGCCACCAAGATTACCGAATTTACGCGCCGAAGGTTACCGGAGTTGCCGTGGGAACAGATTGTCGGAATGCGTCATCGACTTGTACTCGACTATTCTGACATCAACCTCGACATAGTTTGGAAAACCGCTCAAGAAGAACTACCAGAGCTGATAGCTCTGTTGGAATCAGCTATTTCACCCGAACCACACTGCTGATCACCGTACAGCCCGAAAGTGGGGATTTGTCGTCGATGCTTTTAGGGAAATTTACATTGGTGCTTATAGCCGTTAATTCAAATTAACAATCCTTCTACATGAAGTAGGGAGAATGATATTTCGGGACTGCAAGGCAGGCATCCCGTCCGTCCCCTTGATTTAACCTTCCTTCACCCAGCAAAGCTATCTCTGAGGCATGAGGCGTTTGGTTTTTAGTCCACTCCAACTGCTGCTGACTCATCTGGATTAATTTTTCCGCATGCATATCCCAACCACTACCGGCACCACACCAGCCCTCACCCGAAAGATCAAGATCCATTATCGAAGACAATCTCTCCTCCCCTGACAATTCCATCAAACCACTGGTATTACGAACATATCTGCCCGAATAGAGGTTTGAACGCTTGGCATCAATCGCAACAATCACTTTGTCACATGTTTGTTTTTGGGCAATTGCAGCCATACAGGAAACTGGCACGACTGGCACGTCGATGCCAAATGCCATACCTTGCGCGACCCCAGCAGCAATTCTAAGTCCGGTGAACGAACCTGGACCAACGCCAAACGCTACCGCATCAATGTCTCCAGATTTCATCCCAGCACTAGCGAACATCTGGTCGATCATGATCAAAACCGATTGATTGTGATTTCGCTGAGCCTGCAATTGTTTACTCAGGATCTCATCATCCAGCTTCAGAGCAACAGAAAGCACATCATCAGATGTGTTGATGGCAAGAATGTTCATGTCGAAAAAAATTGATCAACTTTCGCCAGCGATTCAGATCGAGGCATCGGAGGCAGGCTGTCTAAAAAAGCCTTACCGTACGATTTCTGATATATGCGTGGATCGCACAGCACAAGTACTCCACGATCTGAGATATCCCGAATCAATCGACCCGAGCCTTGCTTCAGTGTCAACACCGCACTCGGCACCTGCCAGTCATTGAAAAAATTCCTGCCGCTTTCCTCCATCAGATTACGTCTGGCGTTCGCCTTAGGATTATCAAATGGGGCGAACGGCAGCTTGTCAATCACCACGCAGGACAATTCGTCCCCTTTAATGTCAATCCCCTCCCAAAATCCCATGGTACCCAACAAAACCGCGTTGCCATCCCGCTTGAACTCCTCCAACAGGCGGGTATTGGGTCGGTCGTATTGACAAAGTAGTCTGTAGCCAATGCGTTCTGCAAGATACTCCTTCGCAGCTTTCATAGATGCAATTGTGGTAAACAGTACAAGCATCCTACCCTTTGAAATAGGCACCAATTGTTCAACAACCTCGACAACCCGCTTATCGAATTCCTCACGACTTTGATAATTCGGTAGAGGCATGTTAGGTGGAAAATAGACGAGTGCCTGATTTTCAAAATCAAATGGACTGTCCCATCGCTGATGGATGGATTCACTGAGTCCCATGCTGTGCTCAAAATGTGAAAAATCGTCCCCGACTGCCATTGATGCTGAAGTAAATATCCAACTGCCATCGAAATTTGAGATCGCCGGTCCAAATGCACTTCGAGGTTCCAAGGGCAACCGGTGGAATGAAAACCCTTGCTTGGTCTTTTCCACCCAGCTGGCGACTTCAACATTGTCCCTCTCCAAAATAGTCTTCGCATCCTCAGAGATTCCCAGAGCGAGATCGCGACATTTTTCGATTTCCGGTGATGAGTCAATGTAGGGTTCAAGATTTTGAACCGCCTTATCCAAAGCACTGACAATGTTCCAATACCGAGCGACAAGATCCTGTCTATTCTGAAACTGTTCCAGTGACCACTGCGACAAATCGACACCCATCTTCTGATCTAACTGATCAGTTGCGTCGGACACCGACTTTGTGATGGAATGTGCGACTTCGAAATCCAGATCAACAGTCTTTTCCGCATATTCCAAATTTTCACAAAATTCATCAAGACGTTGCCTTGAAACAGTCAAGCCAAGTGATTCGCAGGCAATATCCGGAAACCGGTGGGCCTCGTCAACTATGACCACTTCAACGCCATAGGCATCGGAATGGTCGCCCTCAGCATCACCGTGTGTCATCTCCAAACTCAAAAGATTGTGATTCACCACCAGTACATCAGCCTGTCGTGCTGCATTTCGGGCGCGATTGGCATAGCAGGGATTCCAATGCTTGCAATTCGGACCAACACACATTCGACCGGTTGTTGTCATCTGCCGACGTTCATCAGCATGCAACTCATATTCTGATATGTCACCATCATCGTGTTCCACCACCCAGTTGTAGACTGATCTGAATTTTTGGCTGAACCCCAGTAAATCAGGATTTTTTTGTGCATATTCGTATTTGAGCAGACACAGGTAGTTTGATCGGCCCTTTAGGATTCTTACGGTGGGATTCAGGTTTAGAACCTCACATACCACCGGAATGTCTTTCTGGAACAGCTGTTCCTGTAGGTGTTTGGTACGTGTAGAAATGAGTGTCTTTTTTCCGTTCAACAGAGGCGGAACCAGATAGGCGAAGGTTTTACCAGTTCCGGTTCCTGATTCCACCAGAGCCACTTGATTCGTAAGTATCGCAGATTCGACCGCTTCGGCCATTTGAGTCTGACAGTCGCGAACTGTAAACCAGTCAAGGTGTCTGGCGAATGGGCCTTGCGACCCCAACACTTTCAGACTTTCCGACATGGCTGCGCCGATAGACGCTAAGTGGACTGGCTAATCGCAGTCAAGTCGGTTTGCGCAGTCTTATGCGGCAAGTCGATCCCAGAAAGACCTGATTCGCTGAGCCCAGTTGTTTTGATTGGGAGAATGCCGGGCGGCTCCCTGCTGGACAAGATCATCGAACTCTTTCAACAGCGCTTTTTGTTTGCCTGTTAAGTTTACAGGAGTCTCGACAATGAGTTTGCAATACAAATCTCCGACATCGCTGGACGATCGGACATTTTGAATGCCCTTTCCACGCAAGCGCATAATCTTGCCAGATTGCGTTTCCGGACGAATTTTCAGGTTGGCTCGACCTTCCAGTGTTGGAACTTCAACGCTTCCACCAATTGCGGCGGTGCAAATACTGATTGGAACTTCACAGTAAATATCGTTGCCGTCGCGCTCAAAAATGGCATGCGGGCGAATGCGAATCTGAACAAACAGATCACCTGGTACAGTACCAGCCCGACCTGCCTCCCCCTTGCCTGGAATGCGTATCTGGTTTCCAGAATCTATGCCAGCGGGTATTTGGACTGCAAGCCGCGTCCTCTTGTGAACCCGACCTTGCCCATCACAGCTGTGACAAGGATCGGTGATGATGGTACCCTGCCCATGGCATTTTGGACAGGTTTGCTGCAGCGAAAACCCCATCTGCTGAATTCGGACCTGTCCATGACCGCCACACGTACCGCAAGTGCTCGGTTCTGTGCCTCTACGAGCCCCGGAACCATCACAAGAATCACAGGGCACCAGCCTTGGAACATCAATCTCAGTCTCTGTACCATGCGCTGCTTCTTCCAGATCGATATCCAGCGTGTATTTGAGGTTTGCCCCCTGCGCTTGGCGACTGCTTTGGCGACCAGCTCCAAATATGTCACTGAATATGTCACCGAAGATATCACCAAAGCCAGCCCCTCCGGAGAACCCGCTGCTTGCAAAGCCTTCAAGACCATCATGCCCAAAACGATCGTAACGGGATCGGGTATCCGAGTCCATCAAAACTTCATAGGCTTCTTTTGCTTCTTTGAATTTTGTTTCGGCTTCTTCAAGATTTTCCTGGTTGCGGTCCGGATGAAATTTCATGGCCAAACGACGATAGGCGCGTTTAATGTCCGCTTCAGAAGCGTCCTTCTGAACACCTAAAACCTGGTAGTAGTCGCGTTTGGCCATGGATATCCTTAGCGCCGAGTCGATAAACTACCGACTTGTTTATCGATTGTCGTGATCGTCCTTTACTTCCTCAAAATCGGCATCGACAACATCAGCATCCTCTACACCGGAATCTGACTCTGAAGCCGGCTCTTGTGGACCAGACTGAGACTGATTGTATGCTTTCATCGCGAGACCGTGGCTGGCTTCTGCCAATGCCTCAGTTTTCGCTTTGATCTCGTCAGCCCCAGCATCAGATTCAAGAGCCGACTCAAGTTCTTTTATTGCAGACTCAATCGCAGTTTTATCTGACTCTTCCGCCTGATCACCCAAATCTTTCAGAGTCGTGCGAACCGAATGAATGAGGCTTTCCGCAGCATTTCTGGCATCAACTTTTTCCCGCATTTCACGGTCTTCATCCGCATGCTCTTCAGCTTCTCGAACCATGCGCTCAATCTCTGCCTCATCCAATCCTGAACTCGACTTGATCTCAATTCGATTTTCCTTGCCAGTCGCCTTGTCTTTTGCAGAGACATGCATAATGCCGTTGGCATCAATATCGAACGTCACTTCGATCTGTGGCACACCGCGCGGAGCAGCTGGAATATCGGTCAGGTCAAATTTGCCAAGAGACTTATTGAACTGTGCCATATCACGCTCGCCTTGCAGGACATGCACCGTAACTGCATTTTGATTGTCTTCTGCTGTCGAAAACGTCTGTGACTCCTTGGTTGGAATCGTCGTGTTTTTCTTGATCAACTTGGTCATCACACCACCAAGGGTTTCAATTCCGAGCGACAGAGGCGTAACGTCAAGCAACAGCACATCTTTGACATCACCACCGAGCACTCCGCCCTGGATCGCCGCACCTGCGGCAACCGCCTCGTCCGGATTCACATCTTTGCGGGCTTCCTGACCGAAGATTCTGGCAACTGTCTGCTGAACCTTGGGCATTCGGGTCTGTCCGCCAACCAATATGACATCATCAATTTCGGCTGCCGAAAATCCAGCATCCTTAAGTGCGATCTTACACGGATTTTCCGTTCGCGCGATCAACTCGTCGACAAGCGATTCCAATTTGGCACGTGTCACCTTGTAGTTCAAATGCTTGGGACCACTGCTGTCGGCCGTGATGTAAGGCAGATTCACTTCAGTCTGAGAGCTTGAAGACAGTTCGATTTTTGCTTTCTCTGCGGCTTCCTTAAGTCGCTGCATGGCGAGTGGATCACCACGAAGGTCCATACCCTGGTCCTTTTTGAACTCATCTGCCAAATAGTCAATCAACCGCCTGTCAAAGTCCTCTCCACCCAAAAATGTATCTCCGTTTGTCGACAGCACTTCGAACTGGTGCTCACCATCCACCTCGGCAATTTCAATGATGGAAATGTCAAAGGTTCCACCACCAAGGTCATAGACGGCAATCTTTCGGTCGCCCTGCTGTTTATCGAGTCCGTATGCAAGCGCGGCTGCTGTCGGTTCGTTAATGATGCGTTTGACATCGAGACCGGCAATTTTCCCTGCATCTTTGGTTGCCTGCCGCTGCGAATCATTGAAATAAGCCGGCACAGTAATGACTGCACCCGTAACCGTTCCACCGAGATAGTCTTCAGCGGCCTGTTTAAGTTTCATCAGAATTCGAGCAGCAACTTCAGGCGGAGCCATCTCCTTGTCACTAACTTTCACCCAGGCATCGCCATTGGCCGCCTTGATGATTTTGTAGGGCATCAGGTCCAAATCCTGCTGCACGACTTTTTCACTGAATTTACGACCAATCAGACGCTTTACAGCAAAAAGGGTGTTATGCGGATTGGTTACAGCCTGACGTTTGGCAGACTGTCCGACCAACACTTCATCACTGGTATAAGCCACAATGGACGGTGTCGTGCGATCACCTTCCTGGTTTTCGATGATTTTCGCGACATCACCTCCCTCGAAAACCGCCACACACGAGTTGGTGGTTCCCAAGTCAATACCAATAATCTTGCTCATATTTCGCACCCCAATTTAAATGCAAAAACAATTAGTTTTAAAAAAGTAGTTCTGTAAGGATAAATAAGGTTTGACAACTGAAAGTCAAGCATTTTCTGATGCTTCGCTGTCAGTTGACTCAGATTCTTGTGCCTCATCTGGTTCAGGCAACTCAGCCGAAACAATTACCATCGCCGGACGCAGCAGGCGATCATGAATCATATAACCGGGGCGAAACACCTCCACCACATGGTTGGGCGGAAATTCGTCTGTTGGTACCAGCGTCATCGCCTGTTGTTCATTAACATCAAAGGCATCCCCACGATTGGGAACAATCTTGCGGATTGATGCTCTCTCAAAGACGCTCAATAATTGTTTGCGGGTTAGCTCAACCCCCTCGCGCATCGCTCCAATGTCACTGTCATCATCAATTTCGCATGCCTGATCGAGGCTCTCCATGACTTCCAATAGTGATTTCGCAAAATTGTCAATGGCGAACTTGCGAGCTTTATCGAGTTCTACTTGATGTCGTTTGCGAACGTTCTGTATTTCGGCAGCCGCCCTCAAGTGTGATTCATTTGCCTCAGTCAGTTCTTTATTGAGGTGTTCGATCTCTGCACGTAGTACGTCTGCCAGGCTACTTTCCTGTTCAGCTGCCGGATCCACTTCTCCGTCAGAATCGGTAGACGTGCCTTCGTCGGGGTCGACGATAACCTCAACTGATTCAGGATCAATTGCGTCTGTTTCGGTTTTCTTTTTTGCCATCAGAATTCCTGTAGAGTTTGATGTTTGAATCGCGCGACATTTTGCGAGACAAGATAAGTCTCAGATTCAGGAATTCAAGAAGGACAAGGTGAGTTTTTAATTTTGACTCAACTGCGTCAATGCATTGCCCAGCATTTTTGCAGTTACATCGACAACCGGGATTACGCGGTCGTATGGCATCCGCTTCGGCCCGATAACGCCGATGGCACCAAGACTGCGCCCTTCAACTTCGTACGGTGCTGTTACAACACTGCAGTCATCTAAACCGTCATATCCTGATTCACTGCCGATGAAAATGGATACACCTTGCGCTCGAACGCTCAAATCAAGTAGATTCAAAAGCGATTGCCGTTTCCTAAATGTATCGAAAATTTTCTTGATCTTGTCGACTGCAGCGAAATCCGGAACATTCAGCAGGTTGGCTTCGCCACTCAACACCAGATCTTCGTCAGAGCGATCATTTCGATCAAAAACCTGTCCTGCGAGATTAATGGCGGTCTGCATTAGCGCATCAATTTCCTCGCGGTCACGTTTCATATCTCGAACTAGCGTTTCCTTGACAGTGGCCAATGGTCTACCGCGAAATACTTCATTAAAGTAATTTGCTGCTTCGGTCAGCTCGGATGAGGAGTAATCCTGATTGTTATGAATGACCCTGTTTTGAACAGTCCCATCTTCCGTAACAAGAATCACCAGAATTCGATTGCTGGAAAGGCTGACAAACTCAATCTGTCGAAATTTAGACGCTGATGAATCTGGCAGGAATACGATGCCTGCAAACTGTGTTACCTCCGAAAGTAGATTAGATGTGGCTGTCATTAACTCCTTGGCATCAGTTTCTTCGTTCAATCGATACTGAATTTCCTGTTCTTTCGACGATCTGAGCGGCTGAACTGTGAGAAGGTAGTCAATAAACAGGCGATATCCCAATGCTGTGGGGACTCGCCCAGCCGAAGTGTGAGGTGCTTGAATTAAACCCATATCTTCGAGGTCCGCCATCACATTTCTGATGGTTGCTGCACTCAAAGTGAGACTAGGCTCATGCGAGAGCGTTCGCGATCCAACCGGCTGTCCCTGTTCAATGAATCGCGCAATCAACAGACGCAACAGAGTTTCAGATCGATCGTCTAACTTGAAACTTGACAACTTACTGCTCTCGCTTGTCATCGCAGAATGGCCGAATGTTTACAGGAGACATCATCGCATTAAGTTGGATACATTTATTTCAAACGCAATTTAAGTATAAACAAAATAATTGAATCGAGACTCCATACCAAAACTGGGATGGCTCATTTGTTCGAATTTTACAGGTTTAGATTAAAAATTACGATTTCGGTCAAAAATATTTTAGTTTTGACGTGGAATCAGCCTCAATTTCAAAATGAACATTGGACAAACATATAAAATTTTTATGTCGCTTGATTTTGAATCAAGTGGTTCAGGATTGCGGTTCGGAAAGCATTTGCTTTTTGAGTATGCGAACAAAGCAGACAGATTCAACAACATCGTTTGACACCAAAGTTGGCATCTGCAACACATTTTTAATGACTCTACATCGTGAGTAAATTCAAAAACATCGGCCTATTCGGAAATTTTGATTCTGAACCGGTTGTGTCGGTAACCGACAAAATTACCTCGATTTTTTCTGAGCGCGGTGTTACCTATCAGCAATATCAGGCACCAATCGCTGATGATGTGAAACCGGCCGGAATTGATGACCCGGACATTGAGCTGGTCATTGTCATTGGAGGCGATGGAACCTTCATGAACATCGCGCGACTTCGCGCCAGGTATGATGCACCACTGCTCGGCGTCAACTTGGGCAGACGAGGATTTCTGACTGATGTTGCAGTGCGTGAAATCCGTGAATCCATGGAACTGTTGCTTGAAGGTAATTTTCGAACTGAAACCCGTATTCTGATCGAGTCAGTCATGAACTCAATTGAACCCGGGTCAAAACCTGTCATCTCTACAGCGTTAAACGACATCGTTGTACACAAAACAAATTTTGGACGACTGTTGGATTTCAACATCACTATTGACAATGAGTTTGTCACGGCCCTTCGTGCCGATGGCGTCATAGTTGCAACACCAACTGGTGCAACCGCATACGCCCTGTCAACTGGCGGCCCTGTGCTTCACCCCAGCTTGCCGGCGATTGAACTGGTGCCGATTGCTCCTCACACATTAACCCAGCGTCCTGTCGTGATCAGCGATTCAAGTGTGATCGACATTGAACTGACAAGTGATGAGACCGGTAATGCCAGTCTGATTGTTGACGGGCATATTCGAAAAACGCTGGCTGGTGGTGAGAAGATTACAGTGCGACGGTCAGAACTGACCATAGATTTTGTACGGATACAAGGGCACACCTTCTTCAATGCACTTCGGCATAAGCTGAGTTGGGGCGTTTAGCTGGACCGATTTTGCTTGCATGATCAAGACTCTTCACATCAAAAATTACCTGCTGATAGAAGAAGTTGAGCTCGACTTTGAATCAGGTCTAACGGTCATCACGGGTGAAACTGGTGCTGGAAAGTCACTTATCATCGACTCATTGGAACTGGCGCTTGGAGCTCGCGCAGAACCAGGTCTTGTGCGCGGTGGCAGCGAAAAGGCGGAACTATTTGTTACATTTGATGCTGAGTTCCAACAAATCAGGGACTGGCTGCAAGAACACGAACTGGACGACGGTTCGGAAGTCATTCTACAGCGCACAATTTTCAAAGAACGGCCGTCTCGAGCCTACATCAATGGAAGGCCCGTATCTTTGAATATGATGAAAGACCTCGCATCGCGGGTCATCGTAGTGCACGGACAGAGCGAACATCAGTCCTTGCAAAAGACTGCAACACAACGCTACCTTCTTGACGGGTATGCCGGCATTTTGCCGAGTACTCAGCGTCTTGCTGATCTGGCTGCTCAAATACGGGTCGCTGAATCCGAACGTGTAAACCGAAGTGAAAGACTGCAAAGGTACAACGAAGAATTGAAATTGCTGGAGCATCAGCACAGCGAACTCACCCAATTGCAACCGCAAGAAGGTGAATTTACAGACCTCAAGCAGGAACTGATCAGAATGACGCACGCAAGTGAACTGGCGGCTACCCTAGGTCAGGTTTCACATGAGTTATTCTATGGCGATGAAGCCACTTTGAGCGCTGCTTTGGCCGATTGCACTCGTCGCATTGACAAACTGGCAGATGTAGATAACTCCCTCGCTCAATATTCAGAATTGCTAGCAGAGGCACAGGTGAGAATTGATGACGCTGCCAGAGAAATATTCGCGATTGCTGAACGAACAGAGTATGACCCGGGTCGAATAGCCGGACTTGAAGAACGCATGGCTGCTCTCCAGCGTCAAGCAAGGATTCATGGCGTCAATGCTGATGAGCTTCTGGATGCTTGCACAAGGCTGGAAGAGCAAATCAATGTCGTTCAGGTAAAGCTAAGTGAACTTGTCGATTCTGACAGACAGTTGGAAGATCTTAAGTCCGAATACAGATCAATTGCCCTAAATGTAACCGAGATCCGAAAGAAGGCCTCGGTTCAGCTGGGTGAGGCAGTTACCCGAAACATGCAGAATTTAGGCATGGTCGAAGGTCAATTCAGTGTGGAGTTTGTTCAACAGAGTCCAGATACATTTGCTGGATTCGGGAACGAAAATATCCGATTTATCGTTTCCACAACCCCTGGTCAGGAAGCAGGACCACTATCGACAGTAGCCTCAGGTGGCGAACTTTCAAGACTGAGTCTGTCAATTCAGGTCGTTGCCGCCAATCTGACACAGGTACCTACCATAGTATTCGATGAGATTGATGTCGGAATTGGTGGGAAAGTGGCAGAACGTGTAGGACACCTGCTTCGTGTGCTCGGAGAATCGGTACAAATTTTCTGTATCACGCATCTACCGCAGGTTGCCGCCAAAGGTGATCAACAGCTGAATGTCACAAAATCTGAAGGTGCACAGTCCAGCATTCAAGTTCAGCAACTCAACGGGCAGCAACGAGTGATGGAGATCGCTAGAATGCTTTCCGGTGCTAAAATAACGCAGCGTACAACTGAACACGCCAAAGAGTTACTGGCACAGAACACAATATGAATTTCCCCTTAACTCAACTGCAACCTGAACTTGTGGTTCGGGATGCAGTCATGGAAGATATCGACAGCATCTATTCGATGATGAAGTCGTATTCGGAGCGAGGAATTTTACTTCCGCGGTCCAGAACCGACATATGCGACAACCTTCTGAAATTCACTGTTATTGACTACAACAATGAGACAATTGCCTGCGGTGCACTGGAAATTTTCACCAGCGAACTTTGTGAGGTTCGAAGTCTCGTGGTGGCAAGTCATATGAAGAACAGCGGACTGGGTCGAATTCTGGTTGAAAGTTTGATGGAAAAGGCGCGCTCTCTTGGATTGAAACGCATCATGGCACTGACATATGTCCCCGAATTTTTCCACAAACTTGGGTTTGAAACAGTTCGAAAAGAGATATTTCCCGAAAAGGTTTGGAGTGTCTGCGTCAAGTGCTACAAATTCAACGACTGCGATGAAATTGCTGTTGCAGCCGATTTAGAATAATTTTGAAGTTGAAGTTAATTTCGGTAACTCTAATGTCAACACAATCAATTCGAACTCAAATCATTTGTGTATGTTTAGGCATCGTCCTGCTAACCGGCTGTTCAGTTTATCGCCCTGATTTAAAACAAGGTCAATCATTAGATTCTGAAGATATTGATCAAGTGTCCATCGGCATGAGTGAGAGTGACGTGCGCGAGATTCTCGGTACGCCGTTGGTAAATGATGTCTTTAACAACCAAAGATGGGATTACATTTACTTCGCTTACGATCGAGATCGCGTTCAAACAAACCGCTCAAGAGTGAGCATATTTTTTGCTGATGGTACAGTCGCTAGTATTGAAACAGACACAGAACTGGCTCCAGAATCCGAACCGGTACATATAACACCAGAGAAGAAATCAAAAGGCTTCATGAACCGAATTAAATCTGGTTTTTCTTCCGTTGGGAATTTTTTCAAACGAGAAAAGAAAGAAGACGAAGCCAGCGAAGATTCCAACTAAGTTCTTTTATTCAGGAGTGGCGATCACCCTCTGCGATTACTCGCTGTCCTTTCTCACCCCATTCTTTGCATTCGTCGTCCACCCATCAGGTGCATATGCAGGTGGAACACTTCCTGACCGCCATCGCTGTTGCAATTGACAGTTAAGCGATAACCGTTTTTGTCGACATCGTGCTCCTTTGCTAGCTGGGCTGCAACGACGAACATATGTCCCAAAGTCATTTCATCTTCAGCATCGACGTCATTGACTGTCGGAATCAGCTTTTTCGGAATGATCAACACATGTACTGGTGCCTGCGGTGAAATATCTCTGAACGCCAACACGGTCTCATCTTCATAAACGATATCAGCAGGGATTTCCTTGCGAATGATCTTACTAAAAATTGTCTCTTCTACCACGATGCCTCCGAATTTTTGATGAAAGGATCAAATAAGGCAAGAATTATAAATCTCCCACTACATGCGAATAAATCGATAAACGAATGTTCTTGGGTTATCTTATCAGATTGGAGAAATTGATTATCACTTAGGCAAATCCCATTTAATAACAAAATGTTAGAACAATACATTACGAATGATACTTGACGGTAGATTGTACCGTCTTCGGTCTCCAGTTGTTTTTTGGCCGTTCTGTAACTCATCTAATGCTGCTTTTCCACTAGTGTCCACGATAACATGCGATACAGTCTTGTTTCTCTTCTTGTGGTTACAGATTCTGCTGCGTGGGCAGATACATAAACGTTTTAAAATTGGACTATTCTCCAACTTCTCTATTTCGATTGAAAATACAAGAAAAAGACAATCGCATTCATTTCAATACAATTTTTTAATATAACCTTGTAATATTGAAGTAACTATTCAATAATACAAGGATGATTACCCGAGAAGCCCTTAGGCTTGTACAAAACCGTTTGACACATTTTGACAGTGTCGCGTTGATTGGCCCAAGGCAAGTCGGTAAGACGACGCTAGCACATCAAATTGAGGTGGAGTGGGGTAGTGGAACGAAATATCTTGATCTTGAGAAACCGGCGGACCGTCGCCTCCTACATGACCCGGATGCCTATCTCTCTAGATACTCTGATCATCTTGTTATCCTAGACGAAATACATCGCATTCCTGAAATCTTTGAAGTTCTCAGAGGACAAATCGATGAACGTCGTCGATTGAGACGAACAAAAGGAAAATTTTTAATTCTGGGATCAGCATCGATGAATCTGCTTCGTCAATCGTCAGAAAGTCTCGCAGGTCGTATTAGTTACGTGGAATTGGTACCACTGATGTTAGGAGAAGTAATGTTCCAAGGAACAAATTCTGAGAAGCAACAATCAATCAAACTCGAACGTCTCTGGTTGCAAGGTGGTTTCCCTCTTAGTTATCTATACACCGACAAGGATGTGAGTATGCAGTGGCGAAAAGACTTCATTCTTACGTACATGGAGAGAGATCTTCCACAATTTGGTTTTCAGGTTGACACGGAAATCATGGAACGATTTTGGCGAATGATCGCCCACGATCAAGGCGAGTTGTTCAATGCCCAACGATATGCACGGTCGTTAGGGATAAGTGGACATACCGTTGTACGCTACCTTGATATTCTCCAGCGATTACTGTTGATTCGGCATTTACCACCTTGGCATTCGAATACTGGCAAACGTCTCATAAAATCACCCCGTCCTTTTGTTCGAGATACTGGTATTCTTCATGCGCTTTTGAATCTGCACACAACTGACGATATTCTGTCCCACCCCGTAGTCGGAAAGAGTTGGGAAGGATTTGTCATAGAAAACATCATGAGTGTTGCAATCAACCGAGCAAAACCATACTTTTATCGCACTAGTGCGGGCGCTGAAATTGATCTTGTTTTGGAGTTTGCGCCAGGTAAATGCTGGGCAATTGAGATCAAGCTGTCAAGTGCGCCTACGATTGACAAGGGGTTTTATACTGCGGCTGACGATATCAATGCGGAGCGGCGAATTTTAGTTTACAAAGGAAATGACCGCTTTCCTATGCGTCATGGAGTGGAGGCAATGCCATTGAATGAAGTGCTGAACGAAATCAGTGCGCTATAAGTGCATTGAACCAGTTTATCTTGACCCGCCATCCATCAAAAACGAATAAAGTGTATTCAAGAATAAGTTCAATAAATTGTTACTTGGGACATTGCAATCATAGTCGTGGTTAACCTTTCGGATTTTCTGATCCAGATTGTTCAAGTCTCGCACGCTTAACAAAATCAGGCATCAGAGCATTCTGACCTTTTAGTTGAATACTTAATTCGTCAAGATCATCAACGAATTTCCGCATACTGACTTGACGATAGCGCCAGCAACTAAACTCTTCGCGCAAATTGGATTCGTGCGTTCGTTGTTTTGCCAGTTGCACATACTCAATTGCCCTGCGTCGGTCGCCAACTAGTCCGTGTGCAACTGCTAAACATTGAAAATAATTCGGCTTCTTTTTCGCATGGCTTTTTGGATCATCGAGGTCAACAACATGCTTGAAAATTTCCTTCTTAACACCGTTTGTTCCCCATAGCGCCATCCCGTAATTAAATGCATCAACAATACTCAAGCTACGTATAGCATCCCCCTCCCAACGAAACAAATTCGCCGCATCATGGAATTTTCCTAGCCCCATATAGGCCATCCCAAGATAATGTCTAAATTCATTAGTTTGATCCTGAGAAAGTTTCTCAGCTTCAAGATGCTGATTGAGAATTAAGGTTACAAATATTAATTCTTCATCATTTCTGCCGAAAAACTGCCTTAACCATAGTGTGCCTCTTGGAGTCAGTGATGAAATTGAGAAAGAATCGGCTACTTTTTCAGGCTCGAATGAATCCTGGCGTATCAATCGTGAGATGGCTTCCTTCAAAATCCTGGGTGAAACATTGTTTGACATCAGCACTCGCCAAACATCTTGAATTACGCCATCGACATCGTTAATCTTCTCGCGATATTTTGAACGTGTCAAATAAGCTTCAGCTGATTCATTACCAACCTCAATTGCCCTATTGACAAGTGATGCTGCTGCATCCGAATCACCGAGAGATTCCCTTAACTTGGCTAGGCGATAGAGGATCACGCCATCAGTTGAATGTTTATCTTCAATGCTATTGATTATCTCGTCCTGTGTCATCAGTAATTCGTCATCCCATTTCCATGGACGCTCAGTTTGACGACGAATGTACTCCAACGCTCCCTCGCTGTCTTCATAGTTACGGATCAAAATTTCTTGGACAAGGTCGCTGTATTCTTTCGCCAATCGACTGTTCGGCCGATCTATAACAAACACAGCTTGGTTTAACAGGGAGAGGCTGCTGTAGTGATGAATGATCATCGGTTTTTGTGGAAGTTCGAGGCGATTTCGAAACTTTTTGATTTTGTCTGCAATAATCTGATCTTCGTCGTCCAAATCTGGTACGTTAGACATAACGAAATGTAGCTCTATGTTCTTGCCGTGTGACAGATTTTTTTCATTGCGAATATCCTTAACCACATTGATTAAGCCACGTAAATTCTGTTCGTTTGGAAAAAAAAGTGCGACGACCGCATTCGGCAATTGTCGAGTACAGATTCCACTCACATCGGTATAGCCAGTTCGCGAATCAATTAATACGTAATCCGGTTCAATTACCCTTTCCCACTGCAACTTGAGATCTTCAAAGAGAAGATATCCATCATGTCGTCTATAAAGCGAATCCCAGTCGATCTGATTGAATTTTTTTGTATATGCTTTGCTACTGCCCGAAGGCATTAGCATAACTCTGCCTCCATGTTCGCCAATGTCGTGAAATTCCCCCACATAATCTTCAACATTAGGGACTTGCCCAGTCTTTAGATACTGGTTGACAAAATCAATAATTCCAGGAGTTTGTTTATTCGATTTGAGTACATTGAAGGAATCAAGACCTGGAGCTTCAAGATCAAAGTCAACAACAAGTACACGACGTCCACGTAGAGCAAGGGCGGCAGCCGTATTGACCAAAGCCATTGAGCGTCCAACACCGCCTTTGAAGGAGTAAAACGTAACAACGTACACGGGTCTATGCTACCAAACGCAACTGGAAATTATTTTTCTCCTCCAACAAACGATCGTCTTTTTCATCGACAAAACGAAAACGATTCTCCAGATTCACTCGCGCCACTGATCCGTGAATTTCATTCACGACTTGCTCAAGTGTTCGCATGGTTTCCGGGATTGCAAGCAACCTTAGGTACCTATCATATGCAAGTGATTGAATGTTCAGGCCATTCTCCCAGCGATTCAGTGATGCTTCGCCAAGCCCAGTTACTTGAGCAAATTTCGGGCGAGACATTCTGCATTTTTGTCTGATTCGACGTATTTCATTAGGTGACAATACACCAAGATACTGACATATTGCCTCCTGTTTCAGATTCTCGGTTACGTGATCAAAATACTCAAAATCACAAGAGGAACATCGTCGTACATGCGCATCGACAGTTAGTTGCACCTTCAACTCTCCAGTCCCATAATCAAAAGTATGAGGCTGAATTGTGGTGGCAATCCCTACGTTCTCACACAGCGGACAAGTTAAGCTATCCTTCACTAATGAAACATTTCGTTCATGCCGGGTAGAATTCATTGCGTTAACTCCTAATTTCTAATGTTTAGAGTAGTGAAAGCTGCGTCCAATTATTTTTCCGGGCCCTAATTGCAGTTTCACATAAAGTTGGGGAGTGTTCTCGCCCATATCAATTTTCATCACATAGCCCTTTGCCCCGGCCGGTATTTTCAGATCCAACACTTCGACCGGATGCATTTGCTCAAGTTTGTCAGCTATAAAATCCCATGCTGCCGAATCAGTAAAATACCGATCAAGTACTCCATTTGGATTAATTACACCGCCTGGATACCAATCGATAGGTCGCTCACGACTGAATTCGACAATTCGAGATTTACTCCTTCTTGACAAGACAGCCAACTGGTGTCTTGTTGCGGGGTCCAATTCGTTCATGAGCAATATAACATCATATGATTCTTATTTCAATGGTTTCATGAAATTATATTTACTCTTTCAAACATTACACTATCATTTGATTGTTTTATAGTGATATGATTATGTAGTAAAGTTGTTATGAAAATCGAATATCTGCTGAACTACTCTTTAGTCAGCCAATTCAATACCTAACATTCGATCGCACAAATACTGTCTCTTCAGTCAATCAGTAGTACCATATAGTCAAAGTTCTCAATGGTTAGAACACCACCAACAATCAAAAAAACCGGTGCAACTAACAACGGAAATTAATTAATATGCCTCTGCATTTAACTCAGAATTCCGAGATTGGATGAAGTATAATTTCATGTCATAAACCATTGATATTATGTAATAAAGATTAACATGAAACAAGACGAAATCAGTTATTTTGAATGGACCCGAAAATTCGCCACTGAGCAGGCCTGCAGAAGGCTGCTGGAACAGGTTCGCTGGGGCAGGGACGGCTTCCGCTGCCCGAGATGTGATCATGACCAGGCTTACCATGTCAAAAGTCGCGCATTGCACGAGTGCAAGCGCTGCCGGCGTCAAACCTCGGTCACGGCCGGCACCATGTTCGACCGCAGCCGGGTGCCGCTGACCAAGTGGTTTGCCGCCATTTACCTGGTTGGCACCGACAAAGGCGGCATCTCCGCACTTCGGCTGTCGAAGATGATCGGCGTCGAATGGAGAACCGCACGGCTGATGCTGCAAAAGCTCAGAGCCGCCATGGCTGACCGTGATCGCCGCTATCTGCTGGACGGACTGATCGAACTGGATGATGCCTATGTGGGAGGTAAGCGCCCGGGAAAGCGCGGACGCGGCGCACAAGGGCGCAAACCGGTGTTGTTTGCGGTGCAGAATAACGGCCAGGGCGCCGGCTTCATGCACGCCCGCGTGGTGGATTCGGTCAATTCCCAGACGGTGGAACAGTTCTGTTCCAGACTCTGTGCCGGCGCCAGCGTTCGATCCGATGCGTTCAGCGGCTTGCGGGTGATTTCCAAAAGCCATGAACACTACCCTAAAGTCACGCCACCCGACCAGGTCGCCGACTGGCTGCCGCTGGTGCATATCGTCATCAGCAACTTGAAAACATTTCTGCTGGGCACCTTTCATGGCGTGTCGCATCAGTACATGCAGGAATATGTGGACGAGTTTGTTTATCGATTCAATCGGCGGCGGTGGGAAAAGCAAATCCCATTGCGACTTCTGCAGGCCGCAGTCGACACGTCGCCGATGCGGCTTATCCTGACTTAAGTGCAGAGGCATATTAATTAATTTCACTTACGTTTTCAGTACTCAAAAAAAAGAATAAAGTGAACAGCTAATTCCCCAACAAATTTGAACATTGCGACATAGATTGTTCCAATTTCTTTAAATTTAATATGAACCATTTCTCGCGGTACGCTGAACAAAACACCCGTTAGTTATGCGATATAGTTATGGTATCAACCATGCGCCTCGCGCCTTGATATACTAATAAAAACCAACTTGACAGTCAGTACTGTCACCTAGACTGCTGGCCAGAAATTCCTATCTTTCAGCAAAATCAACTGGAGAGTTTCATGCAAGATTTTCGCAGTTTCCGCATTCATATGAATGATGACAAGAGCATTTCGGCCGGGTTTACCGAACTCAGTGTCGACAACCTGACTGAAGGCGACGTCGTGATTAAAGTCTCACATTCATCGATCAATTACAAGGATGCTTTGGCCGCCACCGGTAAAGGCAGAATCCTGAGGAAGTACCCACTTAATGGTGGGATTGATCTTGCAGGTACAGTTGTTCAGTCTACTGACTCTCGACACAAGGAAGGCGATTCAGTACTGGTCGTAGGCTGTGGTCTATCCGAAGTTTTGGATGGTGGATACTCAGAGTATGCTCGGATTCCTGAGAATTGCGTCGTTTCCATGCCTTCGGGGCTAAGTGAGTATGAAGCAATGGCTTTTGGTACAGCCGGATTTACTGCTGCAATAGCGGTGATTCGTATGGAAGACAATGGTCAAATACCATCGCGTGGACCGATAGTCGTAACAGGGGCAACCGGTGGGGTTGGAAGTATTGCAATCAGTATGTTTGCCAAACTTGGCTATGAAGTAATTGCATTTACCGGAAAGAAAGAGCATGAAGAATATTTGAAGAAATTAGGTGCGTCCGACCTGATTGATCGCAATTCCCTGGAAATGGGAAACAGACCATTGGAAAAAGCCGTCTGGGGTGGTGCAGTTGACAATGTAGGTGGAGATACATTGGCGTGGCTGACCCGTACCGTCGTACCCTGGGGCAACATTGGTTCAATCGGACTCGCAGGAGGGATCAAGCTGGATACAACCGTCATGCCGTTTATTCTGCGCGGCGTATCGCTGCTTGGAATCAATTCGCTTGAGATGCCTGTTGAAGTTCGCGACAAGGCGTGGGAGAGAATGTGCAGCGACTTAAAACCCGATAACCTCGATCTGATTGTCCGTCAAGTCATTGAGTTTGACCAATTGCCCAATGCATTTGATCAGTTCATGAGCGGTTCAATTGTCGGTCGCGTTGTCGTCAAAATTAGCTAGTTGACTGTCCCTCTCAAGCCAATTGAAATCCAACCTGCTCAAGTGAGTTCATCAGGACGGCTTGATCAGCATCGCTGAGCGCAACGAGGGGTGGTCGCAGTCTATTCCAGCTTGAATCAGACCGATAATGGGCATGAACTGCTTTCAGTGCAGCAGCAAGTGGATATTCAAAGACAATCGAACGAATGGCTTCCACTCGAGTCTGCGCATCCTCGGCCTGCTCTCCTTGGTGCCACAAATCAAAAACTTGGCCAATGCCGTGCGGGTTGATGTCTGCAGTAGCAGTAATCGTGCCCGCACCGCCAGCACGAAGGCTCTTTAGCAGCAACGCGTCAGTACCCGGGAAAATCGCCAAATCAGGATATTTTTTGATGTAGCTCTCGACGCTCTCCCAGTCACCAGTCGAATCCTTAAGTCCTGCAATCACATCACCATGAGATTCAATTAATGCATCAATCAACCGATATGAAATCGGAACAGTACTCATTCGAGGAAAGTGATAGAGTAAAACTTTCAGATCCGCACAATTGGTTTCATCAATTACATGTCTATAGGTTGAAATCAGACCAAATTCCGTTGGATCTTTGAAGTAAAACGGCGGAATCATTAGCACCGCCCTACAACCTTGAGCGACCGCATGCTTCGTTACCTGAACAGTATCACTTATCGCTGTAAATCCATTGCCAACCACAATTCTCGACGGAGAAATTCCGCGAGCGATCAATGTTTCCAAAGCTTGCATCCGTTCTGTCGCAGAAAAAGAGGCAGCCTCACCAGTCGTACCGAACAAAACGATGCCATTACATCCATTGGATAAAAGCCAGTCGACATGATCGAACAGGCGGGCATCGTCAATCGATAAATCAGCGTGTATCGGGGTTAAGCATGGTGCCCAGACACCTTCCAAGTTTACGGTATCGGCAATGCCCGTTATTTCATCATTTTGCATTGCAAGCGACAACGTTTCTGAATCGCTCATATCCCATGCGGATGTTGACATAATTAACTGTTCCAATTAGGAGTAATCGAATTCTTGGCTTCAACAATCGTCAAATTGATTGAAGTTGTTCAGTTATATTATCTTGTTTTTTCGGATTGACCCTATGCGACTTGGAATTGATACAGGAGGTACGTTTACCGATGCTGTTCTTTATGACAGTGAAAGAGGTCTGCTTCGAACCGCCAAGGCACTGACCACACACTACGATCTCGCAGTTGGCATTCGAAATGTAATCGAACTGATCGATTCTGATCCTGAAACGCCACTATCCGACTTGGTTCAAGTTACCTCGATTTCAACAACACTAGCAACGAATGCCATCGTTGAGGGAAGAGGGGGTACGGTCTGTCTACTGTTAATCGGCTATCGACCTGACGCATTAGATCGTGCAGATCTGAGAAAAGCGATCCGAACAGACCCGGTGGAGTTCATCGAAGGTGGGCACACAGCAACCGGCGATGAGTATCAGACACTCGACCTGGAATCTGCGAAAGCGGCAATTCTTCGTCATGCTCCCTCTGTTACCGCATTCACCGTTGCAGCCCTGTTTTCAGTCCGAAACACTGAACACGAAGTTGCAGTTCGAAATTTGGTCCTTGAACTGACAGACAAACCAGTCACCTGCACATTTGAACTGACTGCCAGTCTAAATGCGCCACGACGTGCGATGACTGCAGTGCTGAATGCCAGACTGATCGCACCGATTTCACAGTTGATTAAAACCGTTCGATCGGAACTCGCTGCCAAGAATATCAAGACTCCATTAATGGTTGTCAAGGGTGATGGCTCCATGATGGGTGCTGAATTGGCGATGGTGAGACCTGTCGAAACCATACTCTCCGGACCTGCTGCCAGCATTATTGGTGCGGTCCACTTGGCAAAATCTCCAGTTGCTGTTGTTTCTGACATCGGTGGTACGACAACCGACATTGCCGTTTTGAAAAATGGTAATCCTAGAATCGCACGAGATGGTGCCATGATCGGAGGGTTTCGAACTTTTGTTGAAGCGGTAGATGTCTATACCGTCGGTTTGGGCGGAGACAGTATTGTCTCTCCGAATTCTCCATTGCTTGTTGGCCCGAACCGTGCACTACCTCTGTCATGTCTTGGGCAGCAGTATCCGCATATTTTGAATGTTTTGGAGAAACAACTGTCAGAGAAGTGGCAGGAATACCAGGGTTGTTTTTTACTTCGCCGTAAAGAATCAGAAGACTTAAACGGCTTAACCAGAAGCGATCTCAGATTGTGGAAGCTTCTAGAGAACGGTCCTATAAGTTGCGATGAACTTTTCAAAGAACCAGCCATGTTAAGGGCTTTTCGACGAATGCGAACACTCGACCTTGTTCACATGGCGGCGTTTACACCGACCGATGCGCTCCATCTTCTAGGAAAAATGGACCGTTGGTCAGTTGATTCGGCAAATCTTGGTGCAGATATTTGGCAAAGACACCTGTCTGGTCGGACAGGTGACTCATTTGCCAATACCACTGAGTTCGCAAAAGCGGTGGTTGAATTAGTGGTTCAAAAGTCAACTTCGAGTCTTGTCGAAGCGATTGCTGTTTCCGAAGTATTCAAGGTTCCAAATTCTGGCCTGAATGAATATCTGTTGAATCGCGCGGTTGGTTCTGAACAATCCAGGTTGCTTGATGTTCAATTGCACATTGCAGGTGTACTATCAGTCGTTGGTGCACCCGCGCGATCAATATACCCACAGGTCGCCAAACGCTTGAATACCAAAGTAAATATCGCTGAGTACCATGAAATTGGCAATGCAGTCGGAGCTGCAATTGGTACTGTAATGCAACGCGTGTCGAGTTTGATCACATCTCCAGCTGAGGGGATTTATAGAGCACACACACCAAGCGGCATTCAGGACTACGACAACCTTGATGATGCTGCAGATGCGGCAACTAAGGAGTTGGAAGATTTGGCAAATCAGCGCGCAGCGGTATCAAAAGCTGCAAATGTAGACACCTCAGCTCAGCGCTCAGACGTTATTGTCCAAGGGCTTGGTGGCTACTCGATATTCATTGAATCGAGAATCACCGTAACGGTGCAAGGGGATGTTGATGTGAGAGTACAGCCCGGATAGCAGAGATTTGGAGCGTTGGCAGAATCTAAGGCAAAATTGTCATCACTTACCAGTAGCACCGCAAGTCACGCGACTGTCTTGAGTACCTGTCCTGGTCTGTTGCCAGTCCAACCACTGTCGTTATAAATTAGTTCACCATTGACATAAACTGATTCAATACCGTCCGCAGGCTGGGTTGGATTTTCGAATGTCGCTCGATCCAGAATGGTGTCTGGGTCAAATATGACCAAATCTGCACTCATGCCTTTGCGAATGAACCCGCGATCGGAAATTCCAAATGTAGTGGCAGTATTTCCGGTCATTCGAGCGACAGCCTCTTCCAATGGGAAAAGCCCCAAATCCCTTGCATAGTGACCGAGCACCCTGGGAAACGTTCCCCATAAACGCGGATGCGGAAAACGATCGCTAGGCAGACCATCGGAACCGATCATTGCACCGGGAAACTTTAGTACCCGCTGCAAATCGGCTTCATCCATCTGGAAATAGATTGCACCAGCAGGTGAAAGCATTTCAATTGCCTGCTCTGCGGAAACACCCCAGTCTTCACAGATTGTGCTAAGTTCCGTTCCTGTCATTTCCGGGTAAGCATCTGACCATGTCACCAGAATTCGATCAGCATGCGGTAAATATTGTGGCAACAGAGAAGTTGAACTTGCGATGTAGGGATAAACATCAAAATTCAAATTGACGGTTTGTTGGGCATCCTGAATCTGCGTCAGCGTAGCCTGTGTTCTGCCCCAATTTTTCTTGCCACAGGTTTTGTGGTGGGAAATAACGGTTCGAATGCCGGCATCCTTTGCGACACGTATTGTCTCGTCAATTGACATGTCGATGTGGTCACTTTCGTTCCGCATGTGTGTGGTATAGACACCTTTACCTTTTGCTGCGCGTGTTGCGAGTCGAATCACTTCGTTTTCCGATGAGGCAATTGCAGGCGGATATTCAAGTCCAGTGCTCAACCCAGCATATCCGGCTTCCATAGCCGAATCAACCAAACGCTCCATGTCAAGAATTTCCGTTTCGGTCGCAGGGCGGTCGAGACGGTCCATCGTGGCTACTCTGAGAGTTGAATGCCCAACCAACATAATGCTGTTCACCGCAGGAGGGGATTGTTCAAGCTCTTCAACATAAGCACGAGCTGATGAAAATCGATACCAATCCTTTCCACCCAGCAGATTCAGTGGTGGAGGTGGGTCGCGATGAACTAGTGGAGCGAGACTGATACCACAATTGCCCGCGACAACCGTCGTAACTCCCTGGCTGATCTTAGGTAGCATATCAGGGTTGGACAGAAGGATTCGATCATCATGCGTGTGCGCATCAATGAAACCAGGCGCAACACATTTTCCATCAGCATTAACTGAAGTATCAGAACTCCATTCTTCAAGTGCGCCAACTGCAGCAATTGTCCCCTGCCTGACTGCAACGTCTGCGAAGTATGAATCTCCGCCGGTGCCGTCAATAACCTGGCCGCCACGAATGATTAAATCAGCGTTCAATTTAGACAATCCGCTACCTTCTTCGACGCCGTCTACGTCGTTCTGAATCATTTGACGGTTGTGAAGTCTGCGTTGGTAAATCGACAACTGTGCTTAAGTGTCTGTATTTCGCCGTTTTGTGAGGGATGGCCATTGCATCAACAAAATGATTTTGAAAACTGGGTTCAACCGCAGTTTCAACTTTCTCTATATTACGGACGATGTGCCGTATATCAGCTCTGGACTGTCTATCCAGCAAAGCAATTCTTGCACCGGTACCTGCGGCATTGCCTGCGGAGGTCACTTGACTGAGTTCACAATCGGGAATCAGACCTAGAATCATCGCATACTTGACATCAACGTGACTGCCGAATGCACCGGCCAACCGAATCGCTTCTACCTCAGTCACATCCATTCGCTCCATCAGAAGTTTGACTCCTGCATAAAGTGCCGCTTTGGCTAACTGAATTGCCCGAACATCATTTTGTGTAATCATGATCTTTGGGTCCGAATCGTTCAGAACATAAGCAAATGTTCTGCCATCAGCAACAATCCGCTCGCTTTTTTCTGCATTGCTTCCCAATATCACTCCATTTGAATCAATCACTCCAGCGAGATACATCTCTGCCACAACTTCGATAATTCCAGACCCGCAAATTCCGGTAACACCCGTACTGCAAACCGCCTCGTCAAACCCTTCTTCTGTAGACCAAAGATCGCATCCGATCACTTTGAATTTTGGAGATAGCGTTTCCTTATCAATTCGAACCCGCTCTATGGCACCTGGTGCAGCTCGTTGTCCACTTGAAATTTGAGCACCTTCAAACGCCGGACCGGTTGGACTGGACGCAGCAAGCATACGATGGCGGTTACCAAGAATTATTTCAGCGTTGGTACCAATATCCACCAAGAGGGTCATTTCATCCCTCATATAGGGTTGTTCAGACAATACCATACCGGCAGCATCAGCACCGACGTGCCCGGCAATGCACGGCAGCACAAAAGCTCGGGCATTGTAGTGATATGAAAGATCCAATTCATTCGTCCAAATACTAACCGCTTGATCAGTCGCCAAAGCAAACGGTGCCCCGCCTAGTTCTACTGGACTGATTCCAAGCAACAGATGGTGCATGACAGGATTTCCAACAAAGACAACATCCAGAATGTCGGTGACTTCGATGCCAGCTGCTGCTGCGACATCTTCGCTGAGTTTCTGAATCGATTTGCGTACCTCGCTGGTAAGGGTTTCCTCTTTTCCCGGATTCATCATCAGATAAGATACCCGGCTCATCAGATCTTCACCAAACCGAATTTGTGGATTCATGATGCCAGCAGATTCAACAACTTCCCCACTGGAAAGATCACAAAGATGTGCTGCAATCGTGGTTGAACCGACATCAATGGCCAAACCATAAGCGTTGCCTTTGAACCCCGGCCAGACTGCAACAATTTGAGTAGCGTCATGTACTGCGACCGTTACTCTCCACTCACCTTCGCGAAGAGTCGTCTGTACTCTTTGAATTTGTCTTAAGTCACACGTTAAATTTTCGAGACGCCACTCGAATTCCAGTGCGTCCTTTATGCGCTGCAGATCACCAGAAGGATCGTACATGTTGGGTTCCTGTACTTCAACATAGTACATGCGAATGACAGGATCAAGATTGATGTCGTGTACTTCAGCGCGCTTCCTGACAACCTGTCGATGCACCTGGCTTTCAGGGGGTACGTCGATGATCACATCGCCAAGAATCTTGACCGAACAGCCCAGACGCCGCCCCTCAATCAGATCGTGCGCTTTTGAGTAGTTGATTTCGAGAGGACTGAATGACGATAAATGTTCGGCTCTCGATTCAACACCGTGCTTGGCAAATGATCCGGTGCTCAATTCAATTTGACACCGACCGCACATGGCCCTACCGCCACAGACCGAATCAAGATCAACCCCAAGTGCCCTCGCGGCCTGCAAAACAGGCGTGCCTATTGCAAACCGCCCGCGTCGCCCTGAAGGCGTAAAGACCACCATTGCGTCAGCGGCTTCAGTCAAGGCAATGTCTCAGGTTGAGTGAATAATCAGAACAGAATTGATGCTACCAAGCAGCAAAATAGTTGTCGCCGTAGAATACAAGGTTTACGCTCTGGCAGATTGTCGTCTGCGACTCCGGTTTCGGCGCCCTGCCCGCTCGCCGTTAGCGCTTTCACTGGTAGGTTGTCGGAATTTTGAAATCCAGCGCCGACACTCCCGGTCCGTCCCCATCATTACATCAGCTGCCATGATTGAATTCATGATTTCTGGATGCAGCGGACTGGTGATTGCGGATGTCATACCAGCGCCAATTGCCATCGTCAGAAAAGCCGAATTTAAACCATTTCGATTTGGGAGCCCGAAACTGATGTTTGATGCTCCGCATGTTGTATTAACCTTGAGTTCTTCACGCAGGCGTTGCACAATTCGAAAGACCTGCCGCCCAGCCAGGCCAATTGCACCAATCGGCATCACTAGAGGGTCAACAACAACATCGTTTCGTGAGATTCCGTAGTCTTCCGCTCGCTCGACGATTTTTTTGGCAACCTCATACCGCACATCGGGGTCTTCGGAAATTCCAGTCTCATCATTCGATATGGCGACTACTGCTGCGTCATACTTCTTTACCAGCGGCAAAACACTTTCCAGACGCTCTTCCTCACCTGTTACGGAGTTAACCAGCGGTCGACCCTGGTAAACTTCCAGGCCCGCTTCCAGCGCTTCAACAATGGAGGAATCAATTGACAGGGGCACATCGGTTAGGGATTGCACCAATTGAATGCATTCGGCAAGAATCCGCGGTTCATCAGCGAGAGGAATGCCAGCGTTGACATCAAGCATATGAGCACCAGCTTCAACCTGGGCCAAGGCATCAGATTCCACGCGACTGTAGTTTCCTATCGCCATCTCTGCAGCGAGTAGCTTCCGACCAGTGGGATTGATCCGTTCTCCAATGATACAGAACGGTCTCTCATAACCGATAACAACCGTCTTTGTTTGTGATGATACGACTGTTTCGGTCATTTAAGGTACCACTCCAGCGAACAGCGCAGGTTCAATGTTTTGGGAGTACTGAACCTAGAAATTATGCTCTAGCTCTAAGTTCTGATATCAGTGTCTTACAGGTTTCGACAGCCACCGCAGCATCGCGACAGTAGGCATTCGCTCCAATTGCCGATCCAAACTCTTCATTTAGCGGTGCTCCGCCTACAACCACAATGTAGTCTTCTCGAATTCCTTGCTCGACCAGCGTGTCAATTACGACCTTCATGTAGGGCATCGTTGTAGTCAACAGTGCTGACATGCCCAGCAACTCAGGATTATGCTCTTCCAGTGCCGCCATGTAATTCTCAACCGGGTTATTGATGCCAAGATTGATCACTTCAAATCCAGCGCCTTCCAGCATCATCGCCACCAGGTTCTTTCCAATGTCATGAATATCCCCCTTGACAGTTCCGATGACCATTTTTCCGATTGTCGGTGCTCCTGTTTCAGCCAAAAGTGGTCGCAGGATCGCCATACCACCTTTCATTGCATTGGCTGACATCAGCACTTCTGGCACAAACAAAATGCCGTCTCGAAAATCGATGCCGACTATGCGCATACCCTCAACGAGTGCATCTTGCAGAACATCGTAAGGTTCCCAACCTCTATCCAGCAGAATATGTGTACCTTCTTCGATTTCCTCCTTCAGTCCATCGTACAGGTCATCGTGCATTTGCTCGACCAGTTCTTCATCAGATAAAGCTGATAGGTCAATATCTTCTACGTCGTTATCCATTAGGCACAATCCAAGAGTCTTGGTTCATCTAGGAACTCAGGGTGATCAAGTCAGAAAATCTTGCGTATTTTAACTTCTGCTGTTCGCTTTGAAATAAATTTTTTTTTGAGTGTTTCTACAGAACAGATAGAGCGAATTACAAACTGTAAAATTTTACAATTTTGACTACGCTGAAATTCGAATTAACTACGGAATATTAGACCTTTAGTCGTCATTTATATTTAGATTTAATCTCGAAATCAGTGAATAATTATTTACCACTCACTAAGTCAGTCGAGTGCGACGTAATGCCTGACTTAAACAATGAATTCCACCACCGCCAAGTGTGAACATTGACAGATCCAATTCTTCCACAGTAAATCCGTGTGCACGCAGTTGTTTGCAGGCATCAGGTGAACCGGTCATCGCCAGAATTCTGTCGTCTCCGAGACACATTAGATTGACGCCTAGATTCCGGGCTTCGGAAAATTTGACATCGATAATTTCAAACCCCTGATCTTTCAACCATGCCAGCAGCCAAGGTTCCATGGCATCGCAACACGCGATCAAAAGATTTTCTGCAATTGGTACAACCAGCCCGTCCATATGAACAAACTCTCTTGATATGGGCGCTGTCATGGCTTCCCAACCCTCTGCTCTGACGTATTCTGCGACCTGCTCTGAACCCTCTTTTTCAGATCGCTCGCCGCAATAGCCAATCAACACCAAACCCGGCCTCAGAATAACGAAATCTCCACCTTCAAAGTGACCAGCGGTGGCAAATTTCCAGATGGGTATTTGATTGTTCTGATAGAACTTGATCACCGTCGCATAGTCGGCGCGACGACATTTGAGTTGCATGTGACAGATGAGTGCTCCCCAAGGTGTCATTGCGGAATTGTCGCGTGCAAAAAAGTTCCGATGCAGGGCTTCATCGGCATCTAGAAAATGGCACTTGACGCCATATTCCTGATACATTTGCACCATGGTCTTATGTTGCGACTGGGCCAGGTCGTAATCAAAGCTGATACCTGTCCTTGCGGCATTATCCATGGTACGCCGAATCAGGGGACCAGCATCCATCCAGCGATAGTAAAGCGGCTGTCCAAGCAAGACATCCGTCAATGTTGTGTATTCGTTGTCAATGCCCCAATAATCGTGGGCAAATGCTGTCGATTGCTTTAAGTCACCGGATTTTTCCCTGTACATCAATACTCCTCCAAACTTCACGCGAGAAAATCAATTCATCTGCTCCGGGATCAATGATTCAAAGAATGCATTCAGTTGATCAAATGTCGAATGATAGCCAAAATTATTAGCACTGTGGGATGAGATTCAATGCACAGATCGCTGGCGCTGCAACTGCGGGCGTTTTGCTGGCAACCTTAGGCTATTTGAGATGTATCCGGAATATTTGTAATCAATGGACGAAAGCCTGTACGAAATCAGGAGCAACGCTACGTGAACTTGAGTTCGTCTTATATTTTTGGCTGATCGCGCCGATCGACCCGCGCACCGAATTTCAAGTTTTGATCTTTTCAATGCGGTCTGAAATCTCCTGCATAATTTCCTGCTCGTGCTCATTGAGAGCAGGCGGTGACAATCGAATCGGTAAATCGCGATCGGACAGCCGCACCGGATGTGAAAATGTTTTTGTTATGGTATTTCCAGGCAGGTCAAGCGGTTGTACCCAACCGTGGCTGCTAACCTGTGGATCATCAAGTACTTCACCATATCGATTGATCGGTGCAGTCGGCACACCAGCTTCTAGAAACCGGCGATACCAATAATCAGCTGTATCACTGGCAAATTCAAGTTCCAGAATTTCTGTCAATTCGCTTTGGTTTTTTGTACGCAATTCGGTGCTGGCAAATCTCGAGTCGCCAACCAGATCAGGCCGGTTAACAACATCACAGACGATTTCGAAAAGGTTCTGATTGCCTGCTGCCAGTACGAAATAATCATCCGAAGCCTTAAATGCCTGATATGGAGCATTTCTGGGGTGCCGCGATCCCAGACGTATAGGATTCTTACCGGTACCGAAGTATTCGCTGACTTGCAAGGCAGCGATTCCAAGACTGCAACCCAGCATGGACGCGTCAATATGAACTCCTTTGCCTGTGGTCTTACGTTCAAGCAATGCGGCTGAAATATGGAATGCAGCATACAATCCGGTCGCGAAATCACTCAAAGGCACGCCGCATTTGATCGGCGGTTCACCTTCTTCACCAGTAACGCTCATGATGCCGGACATGGCTTGCATGGTAACATCAAAAGCGCCTTGCTGGGCTCGCGGGCCAGTTTGCCCAAATGCGGATATTGAACAGTAAATTAACGACGGATTGATCTCGGAAACGGTATCGTAGTCAAGTCCCAATCGCCGCATGACCCCGGGACGATTATTCTCTAGTAAAACATCGGCGCTTTTGACTAGCTGACGAGCTGTATTGAGGTCATCGGGGGATTTCAAATCCAGTGCAATTGAGCGCTTGTTTTTGTTTACGGATGCAAAGTTGCCACTGAAGCCGTTAACTATGGGTGGCCATTGCCGCATGGCATCTCCAACAGGAGGTTCAATTTTTATGACATCGGCGCCAAGGTCGCCCAGCAACATGGCGCAAAACGGACCTGCTGCAATTTGGCAGATTTCAATGACTCGCACCCCGGAAAGTGAAAGTTCGACTCCCTGGGTGGAAAAAGCACGGTGACCGAGCCTATTGGAATTTGGGGATTTCATAGACTCATTTGAAGACAATAATAAAACCCAGCACGGCTCATAAAACCGTGCTGGGATTTTCAGTCATTCGACTATGAAGGGAATGAATAAGGCAACTTGCGTGCGCGGATAAATTCCCCTTCCGTAGTATCTGTATACGGAATTTGCTCAGAACGGAACTTTGACATGCTGGCAAAGATTTTCGCGCTCCAAGGATCGTTGGCAACCTGGTCAGCGATGATTTCACCGGCCGCATTACCAATCGCGATAAGCGCATCATCTGGTATGACCTTAATAATGACGCCTTCCTCATTGACCAGCTTTTGAAGGATTGCGCCAGAGTAAGCAACTGGTTCCGAAAGCGCGAAATGATTCGCAGAATTCGCGCACTGAGTAACAATCGCCTTCAGGTCGTTAGGCAACGTATCCCACGCCGCCGGATTGATGAACAGGTCGAGCGAAGTTGCCGCTTCGTGGAATCCCGGAGTGTAGTAATACTTTCCGTGACGCCAGAATCCCATGGTAGCCTCACCATAGGGGCTGTTCCATTCCACCCAGTCCACAGTTCCAGAGGCAAATGCCTGCGCAACTTCTGATCCAGGCAGATTGATCACTGTTGCGCCAATTGCTGCCATGGACGCACCACCGATTCCGGGCATACGCATTTTCAGCCCTTTGAAATCTTCGAGTGAATTGACTTCCTTTCTCGAATAGCCGGGATGCTGCACACCGGTATTGCCACAGATTAGGAACCGACAGCCAAGCGCGTCTTGATAGAACTCGTCGCAGAGTTGTGCACCACCGCCGAACTGAATCCAAGCATTGTATTCCTGCGCAGTCAGTCCAAATGGAAAGTTGCTCACCAATTGCGAGGCGATCGCTTTTCCTTTCCAGTAGTACGGGGCACCGTGCCCCATTTCAACCGTTCCTGCACTGACGGCATCAATTGATTCAAATGCCGGAACGACTTCACCAGATGCAAACAGCTTTATTTCGAGACGGCCGTCTGAACATGCAGTTACCTGGTCTGCAAAATACTGGGCTGTCGTCCCGAGCCCTGGCAGATTCTTCGGCCAAGTAGTAATCAATCGCCACTGTATGCGATCTTGGGAAATTGCTGGAGCGGCAATTGCAGCAGATGCTACACCCGCTGCTGCTGCTCCTGATGTCTTGATGAAATCTCTTCTCTTCATTACATACTCCTTTTTTGATTTAAAAATTCATTTGTCGTACCAATTAGGACCACAACGTTACATATTCATTTTATGAATTACCTTAGGTGGTTCTTATTAGACTTGCAATCGTACCTTAAATATTTCAATTATGCAAGGATAAATGTTCCCATGAGAACTGAGTCTGAAAACAATTTATAACGTTAGAGGTTTAATTCTATAAACCGACAGTACATTAGGATTTGCTAACGAACTGCACCAAAGCACCCTGATCGCAAATACTTGGGCAAACACTCCAAGTTGCCCGTTTTTTGGCATTTGGTTTGATCAACAATAATTTCAGTTTTCATCTCCTGGCTGAAGATGATGTAGAAATTAAGAAAAAAACCTTGGCAAAAGCCGAATGGTGGCTGGATATCTATAGTATTTGAAAGCAGGAATTAGCTTTGATCAATTGAATGATCTGACGTTGCCTTCTATCGAAATTCCAGAATTTTGTCTGCAAGCGAGAGTCCGCTTAAATTAACCAAAAAGCTGTTTTGGCAGCCACGTCGCCAGTTGTGGAAAATAAGCAAGAATACAAAGCGCGATCAGTTGCAGTACTACGAAAGGAATGACACCGCGATAAATGTCACCAGTTTTGATCTTTTTAGGAGCCACGCCCCGAATATAAAACAGCGCCCATCCAAATGGTGGTGTCATAAAGCTGGTCTGAAGATTCAAACCGATCATGACGCCCAGCCAAATGGGATTAATGTCGGTTTTGAGCAGTGCTGGTGCAATGATCGGTACTACGATGAAAACAATTTCGATAAACTCAAGTATGAAGCCCAAAAGAAAAATCAGAATCATCACGAAAATCAAAGCCGTTACCGTACCACCCGGTAACGAAAGAAGAAAATTCTCAACAACTTCGTCACCACCCAGCCCACGAAATGTCAGAGAAAACAATGATGCACCAATCAAAATGCCAAATACCATGCACGAAATCCGGGTTGTTGAGCGAACCACCTCACCTAAAATTTTCCAGTTTAGCATCCTTCGAATTGCCGCCAGCAGCATTGCACCGACCGCACCGAATGAAGCGGCTTCAGTTGGTGTCGCCAGTCCACCGAGAATCGAACCGAGAACGGCAAGAATGAGAAACAGTGGCGGAATAAGGACTTTAATGATCTGAGCGGCAAGGTGACTTCGGTCCATGCTTGAGTCATAGTAAGCGGGGGACGCCGCTGGACGAATAAATGCAACGGTAACTTGCCAACAAAAATACAACACCACAAGAAGCAGACCCGGTAAGACGGCACCGGCAAACAAATCTATTACGGAGAATGGTTCAAACAGGAAATTACCGATAGAAAGCTGCGCTTCGCTGTACATTCCCGCCAGCACGTCACCAAGCAACACCAACACCACGGATGGCGGAATAATCTGTCCAAGCGTTCCAGCCGCACAAATCGTTCCGCACGCGAGTTTGGGGTCATATTTTGCACGCAGCATCGTTGGCAGGCTAAGTAATCCCATGGTTACCACTGTTGCGCCTACGATGCCAGTTGTAGCGGCTAGCAGCATTCCGACAAAAGTGACTGATATACCTAGCCCACCGCGCAACTGACCAAAACACTGCCCCATTGTCGTTAGAAGATCTTCTGCGATTTTAGATTTCTCGAGCATCACCCCCATGAATACAAACAACGGGACTGCAACCAATAACTCGTTGGTCATCACTCCGAAAAATCGCGAAGGAAGGGCGTTGAAAAACAGCATGTCAAATACGCCCATAGACTGCCCGATCAAGGCAAACACCACACCAACACCCGCAAGAGTAAAGGCAACTTGATATCCGACTAGCATTGCTCCGCAGATCGTTACGAGCATTGCCATGGCAAGTAGTTGACCGCTATCCACCCTGTGCTCCTTCGAAATCTTCCCCAGATTCCTCTTCGTATTTGCCAGTCAATAATGCTACACAACTTCGAATAATGATCGCTATAGCCTGGAGAAACAACAGAATGAAAAATGCGAGCATGGTTGTTTTAAACAGGTACAGTCCTGGCAATCCGCCTGCCTCCTGAGAAACTTCCAGTCGTGACCAAGACAGCAATACGTACGGAATCGTATACTTGGCGACGACATACAGGGAGGGCATCAACAAAAATATTGTTCCGAACAAATCAACCAGAGCCCTATATCGAACGCTGGCGCTGCGGTAAAAAATGTCAACTCGAACATGCCCGCCCGCCATCAGTGTGTATGCCATGGCCAGCATGATAATGGCACCATGCATCCACACGTATGTCTCCTGGAACCAAACCCAGCCTAAACTGAATCCATATCGTAAAGTGGCAACCGTAAAAGTAATAATTGCCATTGACAATGCCAGCCAGGCGACCGCATGTCCGACTTTTTTGTTGATGGTATCGATGAATTCAGCGATACGAACAAAAAAAGGTATTGCGGAAGACATCGATACTAGCTTGGAGTTAAAACTGGTCGGCGGAAAAACAATCGACCAATCAACAATTAATTGACTTCAATTAATTGACCGCCTTAAGCGGCACTTTTGTCTCGTGGCGCTGCTCAATGGCTTGCAACTCCGCTTGCTGTGAGCGTGAAAACAACTGCCGAATCCTGCGCAAGGCTTTGTCAGGCTTCAGGAAAACTTCCATATATTCATCATCATCAAATTCAAACATTTCCTGTTGCTTTTCCAGTGCCCACAAATCCTGAGCGACCACCTCAGGAAACATTTCCGCGACCCGACTTGCAGCTGATGTATTCTGATCTCCTTTCGACATGTGATCAGCTTTGCAATTTACGCACCAGCGCCATATATGGTGTTTGTCGTCGATTGGTGTGTGTGTATGAAACAGCGTATACCCGCGAATGATGTCATCTTGGTCCAATTGACCGGGAGGGGCCACACGCATTTCGACCCGTGTCAGACCAGGACTAACCATGCAGTGGGAGTGATCTCGGTCCACGACGTCATACACGAACCAATCCTGTAAGAATGGAGGCTGGGTGTAGCTCTCTGCTAGCCGAATGGTTTTCACGAATTTATTGCCGTTCTCTTCACCCTCAACAAGCTTTATCGGGATCTTGCTATTGTCAATATCTCCAATATTACCGTCGTGCAATGGATAAAAGTGTGTAATATCCATCAAATTTTCGATCAACAGTAAATAGTTAGCCCTGACTTCCATCGGTTCTGAATGGATGGACTCCCATATATCAGATGAAATTTCAGGCGTCTCAGGGGGGCTGACTCCTTCGGCTTTTTCCGGGTCACCAGGCCAGATCCAGACCAAACCCTGCTTTTCGATTATTGGGTAAGGCTTAAGTTGCAATTTAGATGGAATGTTTCCATCAGGGTGAGAAGGAACCGCTACGCATTGACCGGTGGAGTTGTAGCAGAGCCCGTGATAAGCACACTCGAGCGTACCATCGGGCATTATTCGGCCTTCTGACAAAGGCATGCGTTTGTGCATACATCGATTGTCAAATGCAACGACATCTCCTTCACTGGTTCGCCAGGTAACGATTGGTTTTTCGCAAATTTTATGCCCCTTCAGCTGATTCGTTTCGAACTCATCAGAGAAACCAGCAACATACCAGGAATTCGAGATGTAATGATAAGGAATCATAGTAAATGCTCCCGTTCGGGTTTGAAACGCAAGAAATGCGTTAATCGCAACTTGTAAATATATTTATACAATATATTTTTTTACATAATCCGCATGTTGTCGCCCAAACACTTTCCCAAAGAAATGTTTGAGCGAGAACAATCATGGATTTAACCAAGGAATTTCGAGTGAAATTTCAGTTAATTGTGTACCAACCCTTAGCAGAATTATGGCCAGAGTAAGAGACATTGAAATTGAAGAAGTTGCAGACGACCTAAAGGGAATTTATGCGAGATTTGGCGACGAATATGGGCCATTCCTCAACCAGGTTAAGGTATTTGCACATAGACCGCCAGCGTTGCGTCATATCATGGGTATGCTGCTCGAACTCAAGGAAGAGAGCGTCTTACCGATACGATATCTGGAAATCGCACTGGTAGTCGTCTCAAAACTAAATGAATGCCAATACTGCGTGATACATCACACGCCTCGACTGGTTGGTACAGGAATCTCGTCTGAAACAGCCGAAAAGATTTTGCAGATTGACTGTCCCGGACTGAGCGAAATTGATCGGCTCGTGAGAGATTATTCGGTTCAAGTTACAGAAAATGCCGGACGCATACCAAATAAAATGTTCGAATCACTGCGGAAGCATTTCTCTGAGAGCCAGGTTGTGGAACTGACACTACGCATCGCGCTGTGTGGATTCTTTAATCGTTTCAACGACGCACTTCAGATTGAGACTGAAGACGAAGCCAGTCATTTGATGGTGTCAGCTGACCAATACTGACGACTTTCAAGGTGAGTTGCCGATTTGACTCACCAAACTTCAGTTTGGAGGCAAGATTTTGCCGTTGAACAAGCTTCAAGTCCGCGTTCAGCAAATTCGATACGAAGCAGTTGACATAGTCAGTCTACTGCTTGTTGATCCAAGCGGCGACAAATTACCCGATTACGCGGCCGGCGCCCATATTGACGTTCATCTGCCAAATGGCTTGATTCGCCAATTTTCGCTTTGCGGACCTCCAACAGATAAACACAGCTATCTTTTTGGAATTTTGAAAGAAGACCCCGGGACGGGTGGCTCAAAATTTATTCACGAAAATATTCATGCAGGCGACCTGCTTGATATTTCGGAACCCAAAAACTTGTTTAAGTTAAATTCACGTGCCGAACGACACTTGCTCATTGGTGGCGGTATTGGAATTACGCCGATACTGTCCATGAGTTACGTGCTTGAACAGCAAAAGGCTGAATACACACTTCACTACTGCAGCAGATCACCAGAAAAAACTGCATTTCGAGAAGAACTGATTGATATTGTCCAACATGGTCAATTGTGTTTTCACTTTGATGGCGGAAATCCAGAGAACGGATTGGACATCAAGGCTGAATTACGCGATTATGTCAAAGGTACGCATCTATACTGTTGTGGACCGGAAGGCTTGATGAATGCCGTCAGAGATTTTTCCAGTCACTGGCCGGTCGGCACCGTACACTTTGAATATTTCACACAGGACGCGCTTCCAGCGAAAGAATCTGATGAAACTACAGAGGATTCTGAATTTCAAATCAGGCTGGCCAGTGACGGTCAAGTGTTCACGGTACCAGCGCACAAAACCATTGTCGATGTTCTAAGGGAAAACGGAATTTTCATTGAAACTTCATGCGAAGACGGGTTTTGCGGCACCTGCCTCACTCGGTACCTGGAAGGTCAACCAGACCATCGAGACGAGGTGCTTGACGATGAAGATCACGAGGAATACGTACTCATCTGCTGCGCCCGCTCAAAGTCTCCAGAATTAGTCCTCGACCTTTGACAAAAACGTCTACCCATTAACTTGACAGCGTTGATTCTTAACTGAATCAATCAATTGAATGCAATTGTGAAAGTTGTGCTTCAGCGATTTTCAAACAGACACCGCGAAGACCATCCAAGTCAATGCAACTGCATCCATTAGGCCAGCCTTTGCAGTAGACTATTTGCGTCATTTGGAATAGAATTCAATCCTAGATAGATTCCGCTTCTAATCCTATATTCGATCAATTCAGTGCCCCCCTTATTTTCGATCAAGACAAAATTCAGTTTACATACTTTCGCATTAGGCCTGCTATTCCTGGCAGTATCTGCCCCTGCCCTATCTGACCAGAACGACCCCAGGCTTGATGCATTGTTTGAGCAGTTGCATGTTGTTGAGGACCAGCAGTCGGGCGATAGAATAACTGACGAAATTTGGGAAATTTGGCGGGACTCTGGTAACGATGAAATCAACCGTCTGATGCGAGAGGGTGTAATCTCCATGCAAACTGGTCGTTTGCATCGAGCCGTGCGGATCTTCGATCGTATCATCGAATTGGCACCTGAATTCGCAGAGGGCTGGAACAAGCGCGCGACAGTCTACTATTTTCTGCAGGAATTCGAAAAGTCAGCTGCAGATGTGAGACAGACGCTGCAACTTGAGCCACGCCATTTTGGAGCCACTGCGGGACTGGGGCTAATATTTCTTGAGGTTGAGTATTACGAAAACGCCCTTGAAGCGTTTGAACGGGCTTTGGATATCAATCCACACCTGACCGGTCCCAAATATCAGATAGAACGCATCCAAAATCTATTGCTGAACGACCCAGCCTGAAAGAACATCTGTCAATCGCGGTTAGTTCAGACTAACCTCCATTCTCATCATAACGTTCAATCAGCCAATTTCCAATATCAGCAATTTCTTCTTGCGAAACAGAATGTGCTATGGGATAGTCTTTGGCCTGAACGTGATAGCCAAGTTCGGTCAATATCTGTCGTGATCGCTCGACAACCGATATTGATACCATGGTGTCCATTGAACCGTGCAAGTAAAGAAATGATGTGTCTCGATTGACGGCGCAGTCTTCTTCACTAGCGCTATCCATTCGCGGCAAATAAGTCGAAAGTGCCATGATGCCCGCAAATCGCTCAGGATATCGAAGACCCATATAAAGCGCAATGGCACCACCCTGAGAAAATCCGGCTAGTACGATACGGTCTGTGCTCACTCCTCGACTATTTTCATGGCAAATAAGTTCAGATATCAGGCCACAGGAATTTTCAATTCCATCCTTATCTTCAACAGCGTAACCCCCCTGATCCGCAAATAAAAAGTTGCAGAAAATGATAAAGCCCTGTAAAATCAGAGAGATATTGAAAAAAACGCCCAATTCGGCATTCACCCAATGGGTGAATTCGAAACGGCTCTCAGATTTCGCAAGGCTTATCACTAGTGTCCCGCTGTTTTGAGAAAACAGTGGTGTATCTGATTGATTTCAATAATATAAACCCCTGTTGGAGGGTGTCCGAGACTTCAGCGAAAGCAGTGGTCTCGAATAACCCTCCAAACCGAGTTATTATCAATCAGGAGTATACCCATCATGTACGGGGTGCGATTGAAAGTGAAGCGCGAGATTCCTGGCATCTCTCACACCGCCCGCCGGGTGACACAGTCCCAATAATCGTGCCATTCCTGATTTGCCCGGCACAGCCGAAGCGCCAGCATTCGATCAATACTATCGGGACTCCACCAGCTGCCTGCAAGCTTCAGACGCGCCTGGATCACATAGCGGTGTCCTGATTCAATCTCGCCCGATCCAATCGGCAATTTGTGTGCGCGGGCACCTCGGTAGTCCACCTGATCCTGACGGTTGTGTAAATACCGATATGCCTTGCGTACCGGTGCGTTGTCCTCATCGACCTCAGAGGACTCCAGATGCGGCTTTAACTCTAAAAGCACCTGCTTCGCCTGATTGTCCTTGAGTCGGGCCTGCTGACATTTCAGCCACCTTTTCGCATCAGCGCAGAAACTTTTCCCAGCCTCCGACAGATACTCACTCAGATGCATGAAGTCGACTAGGAAAGTGCCATTGGCACCGAAACGCTGTTCAACCTGCCGATGAATCCACCCCGCACCGTCACCAACCACATGAACCGACGTTGAACGGCCGAATCCGGCACGCCGCACACAGTCATACAGCCACTGCCCTGTCTGTTCTACGCCACCGGAGAAATTCCCGCCATAGTGAATCTGCAAACTGTCCGAACGATGTGCCAAACACAACCGAATCTCCTGCCATTTCAATACCTTGCCCTTGCGTCTGTCGGCCGCCTCAGGGTCCGTTTCCACCACCGGAACCATGCTCCCATCGGTCTGCGCAATCACCTGTTCCACACCTTTATCCAGTGGCCAATCGTCCCGCAGAGTCTGTTGATCGAGAATCCTTTGGCCGTGGCTTAACACCACTTCCCGGATGCGGCTGACAGATATCTCAAATCCGTAATGCTCGCACAGCTTGTCATTGACCCGAGAAAATGACACATCCGCACCGAAATCCGTCACCACACGCTGCAACCGCAACGACGCCCCTCGACACGACACCCCGAAACGCTTGGAAAATTCCCGCACCGTCTTAGTACCTCGCCGATACAGCGTCTCTTCAATTATGATCTTCCCGAACGTGGTGTCCCACCGAAGTTTTTTTTACCCGCACTGCGAAGTTCCGGGTCCGAACTCTGTGACTGCGACACCAACCGCTCCTGACGCTGACACCAGCCGCTGAGCATCTGTGCATTCAGACCCCTGGACATCTCAATAATCCGATCTTCCGCCTCATCCATACTGCCAATCTCATCACCTGAACTTTCCATCAAGTCCATGATCTCCTCAAAACGACTCTCCATCTCAGGATGATCATCACAAAATCTGTTCAACCTCGCACGCCTTTCTGATACCATATGTTTCATCGAACAAAACCCATAGAAAGTGAATCTTGTCCCTATATTTTATCTTTTCCGCTTCACTTTCAACCTCCCTAATCCTCAGTTAGAGACTGCCAGCGGCGGCTAAGGCGAGATTTTCGGCACTCTGGCGGTTCGAAGCGCCAGGATTTTCCAAACCATCAAGCCACACACCGAAATCGGTGACCATTTTACCCGGCTGAACCCACTGCGAAGCGAATCTGGCGGCTCAGCAGCAAATCCGGCGCAAGCCTGTCCCTGACAGTAGACTGACTGCCATGATCTGTAGTGTAAAGCCGTTTCAGAACGAATGAGAAGTCAGGACAGGCTGCAGCGGCGGATGGCCCAAAGCGACTGTTCCAGGACAGGAAGTTTGGCCGCACTGACTTTCAGGGTCCACTGCCGCGCATGGCGAACCACCTGTCCGGCCATCGCATACAGTCGGTGACGGAAACTGATCGCCCGCACGCCATACCACTCCTGCGGCAGTTTCATGCGCATCAGCGCAAGCAGATTGAAGGCAATCGAAGACAGAAGCAGGTACGCGACATTGGCTTTGAACTCGCCGCACGGCAGATGCGCCGCGCTGAAGTCACTGCGAATTTCCTTGAGCCGGTTTTCCGAGCTGTCCCCTCTCTGGTTGTACCACCATACAATCTCGCCGTCACTGAAGCGGTCCAGGTCCAGATCGGTCGCAATCGCCCGGTAGATGTACCTGCCGCTGACCGCACTTTGCACATCGACCTGGTGCAGGCCTTCATTTTTGAAAACCATCTTCAGCTGCTCAGTCCCGTCAGGCATCCCAGCGTCGGCCGGCAGCTTGTCCCGCACCCATTTTTTCTGCACCACCAGACAGAAAGCCTCAGGCACATCTTCCATCACATGCAGCGTACGGGCCAGATACTCGCCTTCCAATACCGCACCGTCGGCATTCACAACCGCATTCCAATCCTCATCCTTAATGTCCAGTACCGTTTTCTTCACCGCACTGTCCATCTTCGCCCGAATCGCAAAACGGATGCCGTGTGCGCGGCAATCATTGATGATGCCCGCCTGATAGGAGGCGGCATCGGCCCGGAAGCGAGTGACACCCACCCCTTCGGGCAGCGCCGCGCGGCAGCGCCGGAAAAACTCAACATTCTCAGCCCCAGGCGGCACATTGCCCTCGCGAAGCTCAGCCGCAGCCACCTGACCGGTCTCGGCAATGTGACCGAACATCGGCATGTACCCGCGATGCTTCTTATACGTCCACTTCGCGTCTTTTTTCTTCGACCGAATCGCCGATGCGTCAATGTCCAAAGTGACGCACTTTCGATCACCCAGCGTCGCTTTCATCACCGCGCGGTTGACCTGCTCGAGAACCGAGATCATCTGTCGACTGTCGCCGACTCTGTGAAGCCATCCACCCAGCGTCGTGGCACAGGGAATCGTCCCAAAACCCAACAGCTTCATCAGCGCCGGTTCACTGCGCAGGTGGCGCACATCGTCGATGCACCCCGCACCTTCGTGGAACATCAGCATGAAGGTATTGAAAATGGCGCTGTGCCGGTAGCCTCGATTGCTGCCGGGTGTGGGCATTGACGAATCAATGAGCTGTGACAGCTCAAGGCGCTTGAGCAGTTCGGCTGGCACCACCAGACCGGCTCTGGAGGTGAAATTGTGGCAGCTTGCCGCAGTGTTGTATGGTAGAATCTTCATAAGCCTTGCGAAATCTGAGAGCCGTTTCGAATTCACCCATTGGGTGAATGCCGAATTGGGCGTTTTTTTCAATATCTCTCTGATTTTACAGGGCTTTATCATTTTCTGCAACTTTTTATTTGCGGATCAGGGCTCTAACTGAGGATTAGGGGTGCGATTGAAAGTGAAGCGCGAGATTCCTGGCATCTCTCACACCGCCCGCCGGGTGACACAGTCCCAATAATCGTGCCATTCCTGATTTGCCCGGCACAGCCGAAGCGCCAGCATTCGATCAATACTATCGGGACTCCACCAGCTGCCTGCAAGCTTCAGACGCGCCTGGATCACATAGCGGTGTCCTGATTCAATCTCGCCCGATCCAATCGGCAATTTGTGTGCGCGGGCACCTCGGTAGTCCACCTGATCCTGACGGTTGTGTAAATACCGATATGCCTTGCGTACCGGTGCGTTGTCCTCATCGACCTCAGAGGACTCCAGATGCGGCTTTAACTCTAAAAGCACCTGCTTCGCCTGATTGTCCTTGAGTCGGGCCTGCTGACATTTCAGCCACCTTTTCGCATCAGCGCAGAAACTTTTCCCAGCCTCCGACAGATACTCACTCAGATGCATGAAGTCGACTAGGAAAGTGCCATTGGCACCGAAACGCTGCTCAACCTGCCGATGAATCCACCCCGCACCGTCACCAACCACATGAACCGACGTTGAACGGCCGAATCCGGCACGCCGCACACAGTCATACAGCCACTGCCCTGTCTGTTCTACGCCACCGGAGAAATTCCCGCCATAGTGAATCTGCAAACTGTCCGAACGATGTGCCAAACACAACCGAATCTCCTGCCATTTCAATACCTTGCCCTTGCGTCTGTCGGCCGCCTCAGGGTCCGTTTCCACCACCGGAACCATGCTCCCATCGGTCTGCGCAATCACCTGTTCCACACCTTTATCCAGTGGCCAATCGTCCCGCAGAGTCTGTTGATCGAGAATCCTTTGGCCGTGGCTTAACACCACTTCCCGGATGCGGCTGACAGATATCTCAAATCCGTAATGCTCGCACAGCTTGTCATTGACCCGAGAAAATGACACATCCGCACCGAAATCCGTCACCACACGCTGCAACCGCAACGACGCCCCTCGACACGACACCCCGAAACGCTTGGAAAATTCCCGCACCGTCTTAGTACCTCGCCGATACAGCGTCTCTTCAATTATGATCTTCCCGAACGTGGTGTCCCACCGAAGTTTTTTTTACCCGCACTGCGAAGTTCCGGGTCCGAACTCTGTGACTGCGATACCAACCGCTCCTGACGCTGACACCAGCCGCTGAGCATCTGTGCATTCAGACCCCTGGACATCTATCCGATCTTCCGCCTCATCCATACTGCCAATCTCATCACCTGAACTTTCCATCAAGTCCATGATCTCCTCAAAACGACTCTCCATCTCAGGATGATCATCACAAAATCTGTTCAACCTCGCACGCCTTTCTGATACCATATGTTTCATCGAACAAAACCCATAGAAAGTGAATCTTGTCCCTATATTTTATCTTTTCCGCTTCACTTTCAATCGCACCCGAGGATTAGGGCTAACTGAGGATTAGGGTTATAATATAAACTGAAATACAGTCGCATATTCTTTCTATTCTCTTCAGAATCTATGGCCGGCCACAGTAAATGGGCGAATATCCGGTTTCGAAAGGCCGCACAGGATAACCGTCGCGGTAAACTGTTCTCCAAACTCATCAGAGAAATTACGGTTGCCGCTAGAACCGGTACCCCTGACCCGGATGGTAATCCGAGTCTGCGCGCCGCAATAGACAAGGCACTAGCTGCGAATATGAGCCGCGATGTGATTAACCGGGCGGTTCAGCGAGGCTCTGGCGAGACCGGTGGAGAGGGGTTTCAGGATGTCGTCTACGAAGGTTATGGACCAGGTGGTGTTGCCTTTCTCATTGAGTGCTCTACAGACAATCGAAACCGTACTGTGAGTGAAGTACGGCACACTTTATCGAAGCATGGTGGAAACCTCGGTACTGAGGGTTCCGTTTCTTACATGTTTAACCGAGTTGGCTTGATACAGTTTGCGGATAGTGGAGATGAAGATGAGATTGTCGAGGTTGTCATATCTGCAGGTGCTGAGGACATAGATATCTTAGATGACGGTCGGGTTATGGTAACAACACCAGCTGAAACATTCATTGACGTTGTGAAGGCAGTCAAAGAGCATGATCTTGATTACGAGGAGGCTGGTATTGAGCAACGCCCTTCGGTATCAACTGAGATTGATGAGCAGATGTCAGAGAAAATCCTCAATCTGGTAGGCGCTATTGAGGATCTGGACGATGTGCGCGATGTTTATACCAACGCATCATTCAATTCGGAATGAATTGTGCTGAAGATTTTGGGTATTGATCCTGGTTCGAGAGTTACCGGATTTGGTCTGATCGAATGCGACGCAAATCGGATCCGTTACCTTGATAGTGGTGTCATTCGACTTGACCAAGGCGATTTGCCAGAAAGGCTGCTTCAAATTTATGAGGGTATATCAGCGGTTATTGAACAGCATCGGCCAACCATCGCTGCAATCGAAAAAGTTTTTGTTTCGATCAACCCACGATCGGCACTGAAAATCGGACATGCCCGCGGCAGTGCAATCTGTGCCTGTGCTGCAAAAAAACTGACAATATCAGAATACGCCGCCCGTGAGATTAAACAGTCCGTGACTGGAATCGGTTCAGCCGATAAAGATCAGGTCAAGTACATGGTTCAGATGCTGCTTCAGCTTGAAGACATTCGGACAAGGGATGAGTCAGATGCCTTGGCTGTGGCGATTACCCACTACCAGCGCATGCCAATGTTGGATTCAATTAAAGATTCTCATCACCGAATTTCGCCTTCAGAATTCGTTCCACCAGTTACCAGTTAAAGCGGTCTGAAATCGTGATTGGATACTTGCGAGGGACAGTGCAGCAAAGAAGGGAGTCCTCTCTGGTTCTTGAGTGCAACGGCGTTGGCTACGAAATTTTGGTACCAAAGAACTTGCAGCATCAACTCTCTGATGATGAGGATTCAGTGGTACTGCATACGCATCTACATGTACGACCGGAGTTCCAAAATCTTTACGGGTTTCTGACAGTTGCCGAACGTGATATGTTTCGAATTTTGATCAACATTAGCAGTATCGGTCCGAGCATCGCGTTGAACATACTATCAGAACTGCAAATCTCTGATTTGGTGACCTGCGTAAAGTTGGAAGACACCAAACCGCTTCAGCAGGTGCCGCGGCTTGGGAAAGCGACAGCAGCTAAATTGTTGATTGAACTGTCAAGCAAAATTCATCACGTTGCTGAAGTTGCCCAGACCAACATCCCAGGAGACACGACAACAGGTAGTTATCTTGACGATGCGAGAGAAGCCCTGGTCGTCATGGGATATTCCAATAGAGAAGCCCGCAACGCTGTAGCAGCAGTTCGGGACCAGGCTGAAACGGCTGAACATGCCATTCGGCTGGCCTTGGGAATTCTGGGTTCCACTGGCACATGAACAACGAAACTCGCTTCATTTCGCCCGATCAGGTGAGTTCGGAAGAACAGGTGTTTGACAACAGCTTGCGTCCTAAGACTCTGGATGAATTTGTCGGACAGGAAAAAACACGTGAGCAGTTGCAGATTTTTTTTGAAGCCGCAAAAAGACGGCAGGAACCACTGGATCATGTTTTGCTGTTTGGTCCGCCGGGTCTAGGTAAAACTACACTGGCACACATCATTTCAAACGAAATGGATGTTGAGTTGGCACAGACTTCAGGTCCCGTGCTTGAGCGGCAGGGAGATGTTGCTGCAATGTTAACCCGCCTCAATTTTGGTTCGGTCCTCTTCATTGATGAGATCCATCGGCTCAATCCTGTCGTTGAGGAAGTACTTTATCCCGCGATGGAAGACAACAAGATAGATATTGTGATCGGACAGGGTCCCGCAGCAAAAACCATCCAGTTGCCAGTAAAACCGTTTACTCTGGTTGGTGCCACGACTCGAACGGGATTATTGACATCACCACTGCGAGATCGCTTTGGAATCGTACACCGGCTTGACTATTACGATGTCAGTGAGTTGGCAAAAATTGTTCGACGGTCTGCAGATATTTTGTCAGTGAAAGCGGACAAATCAGGAATAGAAGCAATTGCCGAATGTTCGCGCGGAACACCCAGAATCGCCAATCGACTGCTGCGTCGGGTGCGCGACTATGCCGAGGTTAAGGGTTCGGGTACTATTGATCGCGAAATTGCCCAGTTTGCTTTGGAAATGTTAGAGGTTGACACTTGTGGCCTGGACGTTCTGGATCGCAAGTACTTACAGATTCTGATTGAGAATTATCAGGGCGGTCCAGCAGGGCTGGAAACTCTGTCCGCTGCGCTCAGCGAGGATCGTGGGACAATTGAAGATGTCATCGAACCCTATCTACTGCAACAAGGATTCATTCAGCGCACACCAAGAGGACGTAAGGCAACACAGAAAGCTTGGCGACATCTGCGAATCGAACCAGATAAGGCACATGAACAGTCGGCACTTATCTAGATGGATATTAATGGATTTAGTAAAATTTTGAACAACTTGGGTGATTAAATTGTCCCAAAAAGCGTTTATTTCCAAGTATCGAGTTTATTTTGAGGATACAGATGCTGGCGGGGTGGTTTATCACGCAAATTACCTGAGATTTATGGAGCGAGCAAGATCAGACTGGCTGGCGAGTGTTGGATGTCTACCACAACAGCCCAAAGACCGGTGGGGAGTCATTTTTGCTGTGCGCTCGGTTAATCTGGAATTTTTCAAACCTGCACGCCTCGGAGACCTGTTGCGAGTTTCCGTTGAACCGGATTCAGTACGGGGAGCCAGCATTGCTGTGTCTCAAACGATCACCAATGAGGAAGACGTCATTCTGGTGCAGGCAAAATTCCTGATTGCTTGCATAGATTATTCTGAATTTAGAGTCCAAAGGATGCCGGAAGAGTTAAGGAGAATGTTAAGTTAATGGAAACATCAATCGAACTTGTTCCCACACAAGAAACACTGTCATTCATTGAATTGATCACTAATGCAAGTTTGCTGGTGCAAATTGTCATGGCAATTTTAGTGATTGCATCAATTGTTTCCTGGAGCATGATTTTTTACAAGTGGTTTACACTCAAGCATTGGAGCAACATTGCCAGGGAGTTCGAAGGTGAATTTTGGAGTGTTGGTGATTTAAGCTCGCTTTACTACGACTGGGAACAACGAAACCGCGATGTCGGATCGATCGCAGAAATATTCCTTGAAGGTTATCGTGAACTAAGTCGGCTTCTGACTCGCAGAAACATCGATCGTGCTGATATCGTTGACGGAGTACACCGTTCTATGGGGGTGGCACTCAATAGGGCGGAAGAGAGTGTCAATTCCAACCTCTCATTTCTGGCGACCGTTGGCTCAACCAGTCCGTACATTGGTCTCTTTGGCACTGTATGGGGCATCATGAATTCTTTCCGTGCGCTCGGAACACTTCAAACTACGACCATTGCAGCAGTTGCTCCCGGAATCGCAGAAGCACTGATTGCAACGGCGATGGGTTTGGCGGCAGCGATTCCGGCAGTAATTGCCTATAACAGGTTTTCCTATCAGGCGAACCGACTGCTCGGTCAGTACGAAACATTCGCTGAAGAATTCTTAAGTGTCGTGAACAGGCAGTACGCAATCAGACAGACATTATCATGAAAAAAATCAGCAAACGCCAAAAACACCGGCAGATGAATGAGATCAATGTAGTTCCTTACATTGACGTGATGCTTGTATTGCTGGTCATTTTTATGGTGACGGCACCTTTGCTGACTGAAGGCGTAAAGGTAGACCTGCCTCAGGCAAAGGCAAAGCCAATTCAGTCATCCGAAAGCATTCCTTTTGTGGTTCATGTAACCGCGGACGGTGAGTACTATGTCAATCAGGACAAAGAGCAGCCGGTAGCACTCAATTCCATCAAACTCAGGGCTGCAGCGATATTGCGCTCAAAGCCTGCCACACCCTTTCTGGTGCGCGGTGATGTCAATGTTGATTTTGATTCAGTTGTTCAGGCAATGGTTGCCTTGCAGGCTGCTGGCGTCGATGACATCGGTCTCGTGACTAGAAATCCTGCTGAAAATTGACACGGTAGTGCGAAGAAGAAAATCCAATAAATTTGTTGTACAGTCAGTATTGCTGGCGCTATTGGTTCATACTGCAGTAGTCTTGGCAATCGGTGTGAGTATTATTTTGCGGCCAGAATTTGATTCAGGAGCGTTAGTTGAGTTAGAAACTCCTGTGAATGCCCGTGCGGTGAACGAAGCCGATGTAATCGAAGAATTAGAACGCATGCAGTTGGAGGAAGAGAAAGAGCGTCTAGAGCAGCAGGAACAACAGAGGCAAATGGAATTGGCGCTGGAAAAGCAGCATGAAGCCGAGCGTCGTACCCAGGAAGAGCAGGAAAAACTGGAACAAATGGAGACCGAGCGATTAGCTCAGGAAGAGGAACTTCGTGTAGTCGAGGAACAGAAACGTCTGGCTCAAGCGGAGATTGAGGCTGCTGAACAGAGACGCTTGGAAGAACAGAGCCGAATAGAAGAAGCCGATGCTTTACGGCGTCGACAGGAAGAGGAACTGAGGCAGGCAGAGGAACTGAAGCGATTGGCTCAAGCCGAGATCGAAGCGACAGAACAAAAACTACTGGAAGAACAGCGTCGGCTAGAGCAAATGGAAGTTGAGCGATTAGCTCAGGAAGAGGAACTTCGTCAGGTTGAGGAACAGAAGCGCCTGGCACAGGCTGAAACTGAAGAGGCCGAGAGAAAGCGCCTGGAAGAACAGCGTCGTTTAGAAGAAGCTGAAGCCCTGCGACGCCAGCAGGAAGAAGACCTCAAAATGGCAGAGGAGCAAAAGCGCTTGGCACAAGCCGAAATTGAAACAGCCGAACAAAAGCTGCTGGAGGAGCGGCGTCGACTAGATGAAGCAGAAGCTTTACGACGTCAACAGGAAGAAGAACTAAAGCAGAAAGAGGAAGAGAGTCGCCTAGCACAATCCGAGATTGAGGCTGCTGAGCAGAAGAAATTAGAAGAGCAGAGGCTCATGGCAGAAGCAGAAACCAAGCGGCTTCAACAGGAAGAAGAACTGAAACAGGCCGAAGAGCGTAGACAGTTGGCACAGGCGCAGGCGGAAGAGGTCGAGAGAAAACGTCTGGAAGAACAGCGTCGTTTAGAAGAAGCAGAAGCTTTACGACGCCAGCAAGAAGAAGAAAAGCAAAAGCTTGAAAGTGAAATTGCCGCACAGCAACTCGCATTACAGCAGCAGGATCAGCAGCGCGAGGAACTCAAAAAACAGAAAGAGTTGGAAGAGAAGCAGGAGCAGGAACGTCAGCGGCTAGCTGCAGAAAAGAAGCAAAAGGAACGTGAAGAAAAAGCAAGACTTGCAAAACAGCAGGAACAGCAAAAACAGGCCGAGTTGGCAGAGAAATTACGAAAGCAACAAGAAGCAGAGCTCCTGAAGCGCCAGCAGGAGCAGGAGCGTGTAGAGCGGTTGGCAATGCGTGCCAACAGTGAATTTGCCAAGTACATTCCCCAAATCAAGAATAAAGTTACTCAGAACTGGATTGAGCAGACGAATTGGGGCGGTCTCAAAGCAACCGTCACAATCAGAGTAAATCCCAAGGGTGAAGTTGTGTTTGTCGAGGTTTTAGACTCAAGCGGTTCAATCGCCTATGATCGTTCAGTCACAACTGCGGTGCTGAAAGCGTCGCCTCTGCCTATTCCCAGAGATCCTGAAATTTATGCCTTCATCAAGGAATTCAATTTTAGTTTTGGCGGTAAATCTGGTTGAACATGAGAAAAACGCTGTATTGTCTATTAGCACTGTTTGGTTTATCGCTGAACTCGAATACCGCCTTGTCGGTGATCACAATTGAAATTGAAGAAGGCGTCGAGCGTGGGGTCCCTATTGCCATAGTGCCATTTGGTGGTGAAGTTAAAGAAGACCTGCAATTTTCGCTGGAAGAGGTAATTCAGAATGATCTTTACAGAACCGGAAAGTTTGATCCGATTGATTTAGATCAGTTCCCGAGTCACCCGACATCTTCTGATTCGGTAGTCTTTTCTGACTGGCAGCTAATCGGTGCCGATCTGGTGTTGATTGGCAGAGTTGAACCGGATGAAGAAAAGCCCGATCATTACCGGATCATCACCCGTCTCTATGACTCCTTTGAACAGAAACAGGTCTTTGGTGTACAGTTCATCATTTCTGCGGACAAGTTTCGACAGACTGCACATCGAATCGCAAACAGCGTTTTCGAGAAAGTGACAGATCAAGAAAGTTCGTTTGACACGAAAATTTTGTATACAACGTCTCTGCCAATTTCAAGTGGTGGTAGCGCGGAGCACGTGCTATACATTGCGGACTATGACGGATACAATCCACAGACTATTTTGCGCACCGAGCGTCCTATCCTGTCACCGGTATGGTCTCCTGATGGTACAAAAATAGCGTATGCAGAATTATTCGTGGGATATTCCCTAATTTACATTCAGGAAGTCGCGACGGGCGAGCGAACTTCGATTGCTGCCCCAAACGGATACAACAGTGCCCCAAGTTGGTCTCCAGACGGTGAAAGACTCGCGTTTTCACATTCCGACGAGGGAAATTTTGAAATTTACATCTATTCCATTGACGACCAGAGGCTGACGCAAGTAACGGATCACCATCAAATCGACACTGAACCATCATGGCGACCAGATGGCAAAAGATTGGTGTTTACATCAAACCGAGGCATAACGCCCCAAATTTATGAAGCATCTCCGCGTCGAAAGGCGCGGGCGAAACGGGTTGACATTGACGGTCGGTCAAATTCCGGTGCAAGTTATTCACCAACAGGTGAACAGTTGGTCGTAATTACTGATCAGGGAGTTGGCAAACAAGTTGGAATTTATGACTTCTCGGCTGACACCACCCGTGTCATTTCCTCAACAACTCTGGATGATTCAGCCAAATTTTCACCACACGGAGATATGGTGATACATGTGGTCGAGGGCTCCGAAAGATATATTAAAATACTATCACCCGATGGACGAGTCGCAACTCGTGTTCCTGTCGTCGAAGGACAAGTCAAGCAGGTAGATTGGGCCAGCTTTTAGTTTAACTTCAATTCTGTCACTCAGAGGAAAACCACATGTACGCTTTGGTGCGATTCATAGCAGTCATTTTCGTTTCACTGGCATTTCTTTCAGCTTGTGCAAAAGACCCTGACTCATCAATGTCGGCTGTCGATGATGCTCCAGAGTCCTCGGAAGCTTCGGATACATCAGGCTCACAAGATGCATCAGATTTGATTGAAATGGAACTCACTAATCAATCCGGAGAAGAGGTTGAGAATTTTCTGGCTCACACGGCTGTTTATTTCGGATTCGATGAATCAATCGTCACCGAAAGGGCTCGGCAGATTGTTGAGGCACATGCTGAAGCTTTAGTGGCAAATCCAACTGTGATGCTGAATCTCGCAGGCCATGCGGACGAGCGGGGAACACATGAATATAACTTGGCTTTGGGTGAACAGAGGGCCAATGCGATTAGCGCACTTTTCCAGGAGCTTGGTGTTGGTGCTTCTAGAATAACGACGGTTTCATTCGGTGAGGAGCTACCGGCAGTAGAGGGTTCCGATGAAGAAAGCTGGGGGTTAAATCGGCGGGTAGAAATTGCCCACGATTTAGTTCAATAGTAGCAGATTAGTGAGATTGAAACTCATCTGACGTGGCCATCTTCCATTCAATTCAATCCGGTCTTGCGCCATGTGCGCTCGCCGTAGCAGCACTAGTAACCGGGTGTGCGGCACCCGCTACATCGACTGTCGACTCGTCATCCGCGGGCACAAGTACTGCTCAAAGTTCATCGGCTGTCGGCACTGAAGAATTGGCCCCACAGACAATGCTCGCGCAGGTTCAAGCACTTTCTGAAGAGGTGCGGACTTTGCGAGATCAGGTGGAAGTATTGGAAATTGAACTGGATAATACCAAACAGCGCCAGAAAGATCTTTACGATGACCTCGACGCCCGATTGCGTAAATTTGAGCGAACAGGGTCAGGCAGTAACCTGGGTACAGAGCAAATCGATGGTATAGAACCTACTTCTGATGAAACAGCACCTTCTGGTGAGTCGGATGCGGTCTCTACAGAAGGTGAAGGTACCGCTGTGGCAACTCTACCGGAATCGGTCCCAGATGTCGACCCTGAAGTCGTACGCGAGGTGTACGACACCGGATTTCGAGCGCTAAAGCAGGGCAAGTATGAAGATGCAATCTCTGAATTTACCGCTTTGGTCGAGAATTATCCACAAAGCGAACTGGTTGATGATGCTCTTTACTGGATCGCTGAGGCCAACTACGTCACCAAGAAACATGATGTAGCACTGCAGGGATTCGAGCAGATTATCAGAGATTATCCAGACAATCGGCGTGCGGCTGAAGCGATGCTTAAGATCGCGATTATCTATGCAGATCAAGAAAACTACGAACAGGCCGAAAACTATCTGTTGGAAGTGATGGAGCGCTACCCAGCCAGTCGTTCCGCGTTTAACGCCAATCGGAGACTTAATAAGCTGAAGCGAGATGGCAAGCTCTAGCCGTTTTCCATCACATTTTCAGTTTTCAATCATTGCGGTTAGGGGATTGTTACAGACCTTAGTCTGCCGTTAGAGTCAAGTCCTATTGGTACCTGTAGGTCAGGCCGGTAAAATCCAACAATTCAGTCTGACCATTGAAGCTGCAGCCAGAACTTGGCTGCGAGTATTCCGCTAGATCCCGATATAGCGTTGCTGCAGTTTCTGATCTGATCGCAATTCTTCAGAATTTCCATTCCACACAACGTAACCCTTTTCGACAATGTAATGTCGGTCGCCGATTCGCAGCAGGGAATCAAGGTGTTTGTCAATCAGTAAAATTGATTGGTGGTTGTCTTTTAATTGGGAAATACTCTCCCAAATCTGAGCGCGTAAGAGAGGGGACAGCCCTTCAGTCGCTTCATCTAGCAGCAGTAGTTTTGGATTTGTCATCAGTGCTCTGCCAATTGAGAGCATTTGTTGTTCGCCTCCGGAGATTCTGCCACCTTTAATTTTTGCTCGCGGTTCCAACGCAGGAAATAAAGCCATGACCTTATCAACAGTCCATGGGTTATCTAGTTCATTCTTGTTGTGTGCCGTTGCGATAAGATTTTCCATTACACTGAGATTGGGGAATACGTGTCTTCCCTCTGGCGCCAATCCAACACCCACGTTCGCAACCCGGTATGCGGGCCATCTAGTGATTTCTTTTCCTTCAAAATGAATCGTACCGGTGGCTGGTTTGACGAGCCCCATAATTGAGCGAATCGTGGTCGTTTTACCCATCCCATTTCGGCCAAGTAGGGTGACCACCTCTCCCTGATTAATTTCAATACTGATACCAAACAACGCCTGAGTTTGACCATAGAACGCTTCAATGTTGTTGACTGATAACATCGGCATCCTAGTCAACTCCCAGATAGGCACTGCGTACCAAAGCATCTGCCCGAATTTCATCAGGCGTCCCACTGGCGATTAATCGGCCGTAAACCATGACCGATATTCGGTCGGCCAGTGTAAAGACCGCATCCATATCGTGTTCGATAACCAGAATCGTAAACTTTCGCTTGAGTCCCTTTAGGAAATCGACAATTTTGGCTGAATCCATTCGTCCCATCCCGGCAAGTGGTTCATCCAGAATCAATAACTTTGGATCCATTGCCAGAGCAATGGCCAATTCCAGTTGCCGTTGTTCTCCGTGCGCCAAGTCTCCGGATGTGGTATCGCGCAACTCTCCCATGCCGATGGATTCCAGAACTTCGACGGCCCGCTCTTGAATCTTTTCTTCGGATGACACGGGTCTCCACATATTGTAGCTGTGTCCAAAATGTGCCTGAATCGCGAGCGCAACATTCTCCTGACAGGTAAACTCTCGAAGAATTGAGGTAATCTGAAATGATCGCGCAATTCCCATAAGAGAACGGGCAGGTGCTTTCATATGGGATATAGGTGTTCCATCAAATTCAATTTCTCCAGAATCACTCTGTAGAATTCCAGAAATCTGTGAGATTACGGTGGTTTTCCCAGCCCCGTTTGGACCGATCAAAGCATGAATTTCACCGCGCTCAACTTCAAGACTGACGTGGTCTGTTGCACATACCCCACCGAAAGACTTGTTGAGATCGGTAATTTTGAGCAGAGTGTTATTCATTACCAGATCTCTTGATACTAAGCAGCCCATCAATTCCTCGCGGCGAAAGTAGCACGACTAAAATCAAAAACGGCCCAAAAATCAAATGCCAGTGTTCAGTAATTCGGGAGAAAAACTCTGAGAGCAGCCAAAATACCAAGGCACCAGTTACAGGCCCTAGAATGCTTGCCATTCCGCCTAAAACCACCATGAAAATTAACTCACCCGAACGAGTCCAATGCATGATATCGGGACTAACAAATTTTTCTACATTCGCGCTGAGAACGCCGCCCAATGCACACATCACACCCGCAAGAACGAAGCAGATAAGTCGGTATCTGAAAGTTGAATAGCCAAGCACTTCCATACGGGTCTCATTGGATTTTGTTCCGCGAATGACGTAGCCAAATCGCGATCGAATCAGACGGTGAGAAAAGTACAGACAGGCAATCATGACCAAGAAAATCAGATAATAGCGCTGAACCGGGTTATCCATACTAATCAGGTCTGTTCCGAAATCGCTACGGTCGTATATGATTAGTCCATCATCGCTGCCATATTCTTCGATACTGATCGAAAGAAAGTAAACCATCTGCGTGAGAGCCATCGTGATCATGATGAAGTACACTCCACGCGTTCTCAGACTGATTCCACCGAAAATAAGTGCAATGAACGCTGCAACGGCGATTGCTGTAACCAGTTGAAGGTAGAAGTTGTAGATATCGTAGTAAGCGAAAATGCCGACTGTGTAAGCACCAATTCCGAGATACAGAGAATGCCCGAAACTGATCATACCCCCATATCCAAGAATCAGATTGAGACTGATGGCCGCGATAGCCCATATCATCAACCTGGAGAACAGGTTGATGTAATAGGGCTGATCTAAAATTCCCGCCGCAATTGGTGCAAGCGCACAGGTACCAATCACCAGGATGGCGAGTAGGGTACGGCGTTTTTGCAGAGAGTTCAGTAAGCGCATAATGTTTCGGACGATTGACTATCGAGTTTGAGAGCCGAAAAGACCCTGCGGTTTGAAAAACAGAACACAGGTCATGAAGATATAGATCAACATTGAAGAGATGGCTGGTGCCGCAGCCTCTGCAGCGTTTACAGGAATAAAGATTGCCAGTAGCACGTCCAAAAATGAACGGCCAAGTGTATCAATCAGACCAGTGATCAATGCTGCGATCAGACTGCCCCGGACAGAGCCGATTCCGCCGATGACAATGACAACGAAAGCAATAATGATGATCTGCTCACCCATGCCGGAATTTGCACCCAAAATTGGAACCATCAGTATGCCGGCCAACGCACCGAGTGCGGTTCCGAGGCCGAACACAAGAGTAAAAAGCAGACGAATGTTGGTGCCAAGCGCATAGATCATCGTGCGGTCTGCAGCACCGGCACGAATAAGCATACCTAAACGAGTTTTGGCAACCAGAATGTACATGCCGATAGCAACGACTATTCCTGCACCAATAATCATAAGTCGATAAACAGAGTATTCAATACCGAAGAGAAGGGGCACAGTGAAGTTTAGGTAGTCAGGGAACGGAACGGACAACCCGTCGAGTGGCCAGACAACCTGAACCAGTTCATTGAAAAATAGAATGAGTCCAAAGGTTGCCAACACCTGATCTAAGTGGTGGCGTTGGTAAAGAGTCCTAAGAGTCGATATTTCGACAATGATTCCAATCCCCGCGACAATTGGAACCGCCAATAAAATCGCGAGAATAAACGATCCAGTCCATAAAAATATTGTGGCCCCGACAAACGCACCAAGCATGTACATGGAACCATGGGCCAGATTCACCAAATCCATAATGCCAAATGTCAGGGTGAGCCCTGCAGCAAGCAGAAACAGCAGCATGCCGAACTGAATGCCATTCAGTGTCTGTTCAATGAGTAGTGCCCACTCCAATTCAGTGTCCTCAGGTTATGTTTGCGTTGGATCTGCTAACGATGCTCGGACCGATTATTGGTGATTTTTTTACTCTCAAGTATGTGAAATTGCGACCCGTGAATCACAACGATTGAATTTGGGTAGAACTTCAAGGGAACTGAAATTCACACCATGAGAGTGAATATCTGACTAAACGAATTGTGTGAGACCCCTGAATGGAGTCTCACACACTATGTCATACGATTTGCTATTCTGTGAAAGGATTAACTGGCAATTTCACAGAATAAACGTCAAGCTTGTTAGTCGACTACATCGAGCATTCGCTAGCGTATACGTCCTGGTGCATTTCAAGAACTGTTTCGCGTACCGATGTTGTCCACACACCGTCGCTGTCCTCAACCACTTCGCGGCTGTAGAAATTCTGAATTGGGAAGTGATTTGGTCCCATTGAGAACTCTCCGCGCACTGAGTCAAATTCAGCTTTTTCCAGTGCCGCTCGCAATCCGTCGGTATTGCTCATATCACCGCCAACAGCTTCAACCGCGCTCTTGATGTACATTACAGCGTCATAGCTTTGTGCAGCATAAAAACTTGGGTACTTGCCATACTTTGCTTTGAAGGCATCCACAAACTTCTTGTTTGCAGCATTATCCAGATCAGGCGCCCAGAATTGGGTCATGGTTGTCCCGAGAACACCTGACATTTCTGCTTGCTGGAATCGCGGCAGACTGATAGAGTCGACGGTAAACACGGTATACAGGTCAACTTGACCAGACAGGCCAGATTGCTGATATTGTTTGATGAATGCAGGGCCGTGCTTACCAGGATAGAACACAAACACACCATCCGGATTTGCAGCCTTCACCTTTGATAGTTCGGCTGCCCAGTCAATTTGATCCGGCCACTTTGTCATGTCTTCACCGACAATCTCGCCTGTAAATGTTCGTTTTACGCCAGCTACCATATTCTTGCCAGCTGCGTACAGCGGGGCGATGACATAAACTGAATCGACACCGCGCTGGTTAAGGACTTCGCCCATTGCCATGGGGGTTTGATCGTTCTGCCAGGAGATACTGAAGAAGTTTTCGTGACAGCCTTTACCCGCTAGCTGTGAAGGTCCTGCATTTGCGCTGATCAGAATTTTTCCAGCATCGAGCACTGTGGTTGCGGATGCTAGTAGCACGTGTGACCAGATATAGCCAAAGACGATGTCAACTTTATCTTGAGCGACCAGACGTTCTGTTGCCTGCTTGCCTTTTTGAGGGTTAAACTCATCGTCGCCATAAACGACTTCAACATCCACTGGTCCCATTTTGTGGCCAATGTGTTCCAGTGCCAGCTCTACGGCATCTCTCATGTCATTACCGATGACTGCTGCTGGAGTGGTTAGTGTCGTTACAAACCCGAGCTTAACTGTAGCAGAAAAGGCATTCGGTGCAACCAGCATCAAACACATTGCAATGACTAGGGTGATTTTCGATTTCATTTTTCAGATTCCAATAAATTTGGTAGTTTTAAATTAAATTCCAGATTGCTTTATCCCGCTAGGGTGCAGTAAGTTATTGTACTCAATCGTATCCCAACTTTAGGGTTATGGAAACCTTGCAAATTCAAAGCCAAATTCATGCAAGATCAGATTTGGGCGAACTCAAGCCTTTCCATTCACCTAAACGCAGTCATCAGGACGTTTTCGAAAGTGAATCTTGTGTAGAGACTATTTACACGTCATTCGAGAAAAACTCGTCGGTGGAACCAGTCCACTCAGAATTGAAACGTACATCTGCCGCAGTGATCACTGTCAATCTATGTTGATCTTTAGAATCAATTTATTAGTTGTTCGAGGGCCCATTGAACATGCTCTCGTACTAGATCTGACTCATGGTTTTGACGTGTCTTGAGCGCTCGAATTGATGCTTCGGAAGGTTTTGAATTTCCCAGTGCAATTGCAATATTTCGTAGCCATCGATCGTAACCGAGGCGGCGAATAGCTGAGTTTTGAGTTTTTTCGAGGAACTCCTCTTTTGACCACAAGAACAATTCGCTCAGTTGGCTTGAATCCAAACCATGCCTGACTCGAAAACCTGGTTCATCAGAAACTGAAGCAAATCGATTCCACGGACAGACTACTTGACAGTCGTCACATCCAAATATTCGATTCCCGATTGCACGTCGATACTGGATTGGAATGGAACCTTTCAATTCAATCGTTAGATAAGAAATGCATTTTCGCGCATCGACGACATAGGGTTCTACGATAGCTTGAGTGGGGCAGATATTGATGCAGGCAGAGCAAACCCCGCAGTGATCTTTTTCCGGTTGGTCCACAGGTAACGGTAAATCGGTGTATAGCTCACCCAAGAAAAACCAGGAGCCTGCTTTCCGATTCAATAGGTTGGAGTGCTTGCCGATCCAGCCTAATCCAGCTTTCTGAGCGATCGGTTTCTCCATCACAGGTGCGCTGTCAGCAAATGCACGGTAGCCGAATTCTCCTACTTCATCTTGAATTCGATAAGCAAGTTTCTGTAGCCTTTTTCGAATCAGTTTGTGGTAGTCGGTGCCGGTCGCATATCGAGAAATAAATCCCAGCGTTGAATCATCCAACGTCTCGTTGATGTCTTTCGCATCAGCAGGCCAATAGTCCATACGGGCAGAAATGATGCGAACCGTACCTGGAATCAGTAATTCTGCACGAGTTCGCTTCTTCCCATGTTTACTCATGTAGTCAAGTTCACCATGCAGTCCTTTTCCAAGCCATCGATTTAGATAGTTTTCGGCTTGTGTGAGATCGGTATCGGCGATACCCACCTGTTGAAATCCAAGCTCTCTACCCCAGAGCTTGATGGAACTTGCGAGTTTTGCCAAGTTGATTTCGGAAAGTTGCATGGTACGCAGAACTGATTATGTAAAGCCTTTTATTGGCGAGAGTTAAATGATTGGTGAACCAATTGAAAAGGGGACAGTCAACTACTATATTATCAAGTGACGTACCAAGATGATAAAGGTTGGTACACAATTTACAGGCAGTCAATTGAAACAGGAGATTCAAGATGAAATTCAATAAACCTGCGGTTGCAATTCTTGCAGCCACGATGACAGCATTGCTGTCGGTATCCATCGCAAAAGCAGATTCGGTAAAAATTGGTTTTTTAGGCGGTTTTACTGGTCCGATTGAATCACTTACACCTCCGATTCAGAAAGGAGCTGACTTGGCGATTTCAGAAGTAAATACAGCTGGTGGAGTTAATGGCTCGTCCATCGAGCTAGTTGCTGGCGACACGACCTGTGTGGATGCAACAGAAGCCGCCAACGCAGCGGACCGACTGGTAAATTCTGATGGTGTAGCTGCAATCGTAGGCGCTTTGTGCTCGGGAGCGACAATTTCAGCTGCGAATAATGCAGCCATTCCGGCAGGGGTCGTAATGGTATCACCTGCGTCGACAAGTCCCACAGTTTCAGGCATGGACGACAATGACCTCGTTTTTCGAACAGTCCCCTCTGATTCGTATCAGGGAGAATCAATGGCAAAACTGTTGCTGGCTAAGGGTATCAATACCATTGCTGTCACTTACATCAATAACGACTATGGAAAGGGCTTTGCTGAAGCCTTGGAAAGTGCTTATACCGCGATGGGTGGTACAGTAGCGGCCAATGAAGCGCATGAAGATGGCAAGGCAGACTATCGCGCCGAGATTGGCTCACTGGCATCCAGTGGAGCGGAGCACTTGGTTGTTCTTGCGTATGCCGATGGATCGGGTCAGACCATTGTTCGACAGGCCATTGAAGGCGGAGATTTTTCAAATTTCATCGGAGGTGACGGCATGGTTGCTCAGTCCTTTATCGATGGAGTTGGCGCGGAAGCACTAGAAGGTACGATCATCACGAGTGCTGGCGCACCAGCAGGTACAGGCCTTGATCGATTTACCGCCATTCGAGAAGGTGCTGGTGTAGAAGATAGTGTGTTTATGGCTCAATCCTACGACGCTGCCTTTTTGCTGGCACTTGCAATGCAGCAGAAAGGTTCAAATGACCGCGAAGGGATGTCAGCTGCATTACGGGCAGTTGCCAGTCCCCCCGGGGAAGTCATTTATCCTGGTGATTGGGCGAAAGCGGTAGAAGTTTTGTCCGGTGGAGGCGAGGTTAACTTCGAAGGTGCGACAGGCAGCCATGATTTCAATGAGAATGGTGACGTATCAGGCATCATTAATGAAAATGTGATTCAAGGCGGAAAAATTATGTTGGTTGGAGAGATCATGTAACTCCAACTTCACAATCGTTGGTTGTGGCTTACTCACAAGTGCAGGTTTTCCCGACACGAGTGCTGCAAGCAACTGACATTTTGAATAATCCGAAAGACGCCTGGAAAACTAGTTTCAGGCGTCTTTTTTACGGAATAAGCACAGGATTTCCCCTAAAACTAACATTCCTTCGTTGATCATCAAGTTCCTATCGGCACGCAACAAGCATTGGATTTAATCAAGACAGTAGAACATTGGAGGAAGAAAAAGAGGTTGTAGGCAGAAAGCAGAAAGAAATTGCAAAGGTGCTATAAATATTGCTATGAAATTTGTTGGAATCAAATTATTAAATCAGCGACTCAGTGAGTACGTACGGCTAGCTGCAACAGGCGAAACGATACTTATTACCGATCGAGACAGGGTTGTCGCGGAACTTGGTCCCCTTAGAGAAAGACGGAGTCCTATATTGGAAGATGCTTTTCTGGCTGATGCTGTTCGAAACGGCCTGCTGTCACCACCGACAATAGGTGACAAAAGTCCGCCACCGGCTCCACCTCCACTCTATCCTTTAAAAGAGATATTGGAGCAGTTAGACGAAGATAGAAGTGACCGGTGATATATCTAGATACTTCTGTTGCTCTGGCTTTCTTATTGTCTGAAGACCGCAGACCCCCTGAAACGATTTGGGAAAATTCATTAGTTTCAAGTCGACTGATTGAATACGAAATCTGGGCAAGCTTGCACAAGGCAGCGGCTGTACGAAGCCCTCAGTGAATCAACGCATGCACTACTTGGACGGTTTGCATTGCTTGAAATTTCTACCGCAGTGCTTGGTCGTGCGCTAGAAGAATATCCAAAGCCGGTATGAACGCTTGATGCACTGCACCTCGCATCATGCACTTACTTGCGAGACCACGGAAGGCGATTATCACTCACCAGTTACGACCAGAAAATGTGTGCTGTCGCAACTGAATTGAAAGTTCCATTGATTGAGTTGTGAATCTACCATCGGAGAAACTTGGATATGGCGATGGGTCAGTTGATTCTTCCAATTCGTTCCGGAATCAGCCCGTTTGGCACAAAGCGAAGTGCCAAGGTAATGGTCAAACCGATGAAGAAAACACGTGCCTGAAGTGCGCGGGCCATTAAATCATCAGGCGCTTGCCAGTCAAACCACAATCTGCCATACAAGCGGACATTTTCAAATAAAAACAGCATGATGGGCTCTCCCATCAGCCATATGATGTAGACTGCAACCGCACCAAATATTGCCCCCAGATTATTGGCAGCACCGCCTACTAACACCATCACCCAGACTAGGAAGGTATGTTTGAGCGGCGTAAATCCAGACGGGTCAAAAATTCTTGAAAAACTGACTAGAACTGCACCGCCAAATCCAATTAACCCTGACCCCAGCACAAACATTTGGAGGCGACGTAAGTTAATGTCCTTGCCCATCGCGGCAGCGGCAACTTCATCATCCCGAATAGCGCGCATCATGCGTCCCCACGGCGCACGGTATGCTCGTTGAAGCAGGACGAATAGGACTGCCACCAAAATTGCAGTTAGTGCCAGGTAAGCCGCTCTTGCAGCAACAAAACCAATATCATTCGGTGTTGGCACTGGCCACGGCAGAGGAGAAACCGTTAATGTGCCACGCGTCAGCCAGTCGGCATTTTTCAGAATCGCTTTGATGATTTCTGCAATGCCAAGTGTCGCAATTGCCAGGTAATCCGCACGCAAACCCAGACAAGCTTTACCAATCCAGTAGGCCACGAAAGCCGCAGCCAATCCGCCTGCGACCCAACCTAGCATAACTGGCAGTCCTAGCCCACCAATGAATCCGGATTCGCGTTCAATCAGCCTGGCAACTGGAACGAGTTGGTTATTAAAAACAAAAAACGCAATGACCAAGGAAACTAGGATGAGAATGACTTTTAGTTTGCCTCGTATGCCAATGCGATGTATCTGCGTGATACCGATGACAACTGCGACAACCACCAACATTTCAAGTAAAAATTCACCGAGTGCCGCTGCGCCTTCTGAGCCCCAAAAATCGTGGTTGACTGGAAACGCAATCAGCATGGTAATGTAGCCACCAATCGCTACAAATCCCATTCCACCTGCATTGAATAGCCCGGCATATCCCCACTGGATCGTGAGTCCAAGTGCCAGAATCGCATAGCAGGCAGCTTCTGCCAGCATTCTCAGTGCATACGCGTCACCAAATCTAATAACGATCAGCAATATCGCCACACCAACCGAAGCAAAGAGCAGATATTCCCTTCGATAGCGACGAAAGTTCATATGACCTGGCCTCGAAAGATTCCAGTTGGTCGCCAAATCAGTACTGCAATCAAAATTACGAAAGGCACGATAATCTTGTACTCAGTGGGTACAAAATTGAGACGGCTTGGAATTTCAATCCATTCAGGAAAGTACTCCGCAAATGGTCGCAATAGCACTGACCAGTTGAACACTGCAAGAGTTTCGGAAAATCCGACCAGGAGACCGCCAGCAATCGCACCATAAGGCCGTCCAATTCCACCAACGATCGCGGCTGCAAATATAGGTAGCAGTAGATTGAAACTTAGGTCCGGCTTTAACACGACGTCGAGTGCCAGTAATGTTCCGGCGATCGCAGCCAAAGCGCCAGCAATGACCCAAGTTGCCTGCACCACTTTATCTGTATTGATTCCGGAGACCAGCGCCAGTTCCGAGTTATCGGACATGGCTCGCATCGCTTTACCCAAGCGTGTGCGGGTTAAAAATTGATGCAGACTGACAATGCAAATGACAGTGGTAATTAAGAGTAGAACCTGAGGTTCAGAGATGATCAGGTCGCGGGTTGCTGTCTCAAACGGCACATCGATGCGGAATATGTCCTTGTTCTGTTCGGTAAAGAAGGTACGCGGTGAGGTTCCAGCGAAAAGGCGAATCACGCCATGAAGCATTAACGTAACCCCAATTGATGCTACCAGTAGCATGACCGGTTTGACATTGCGCCTTCTTAAGGGGCGGTAGAACATGAAATCGATAGTTACGGCAAAGGCTGCGAGAAACAGTATCGACAAGGGCAAAACGACAAAGCCTGTTGGAAGTCCAATTGTCGGTCCGAGGCTCGGTATGAGTGCAGCAAATATAAATGACAGGTATGCGCCTGTAGTCATCAGGTCTGCGTGGGAAAAATTGGCGAATCGAAGTATGCCAAATACCAGCGTCACACCGATTGCCCCAAGTGCGTAAATTGACCCAATGATTGAGCCAGAAATCAGAACTTTATTGATGAAAAAAATAAATTCGTTCACGGACTTCTAACCACCAAGAAAGCTTTTTGCGACCTCTGGGTTGTTCAATAAATTTTGTCCGCTGTCGGTGAACAGGTTATTTCCAGAAGCCAGAACAAAACCAATGTCTGCAATTTCCAGTGCGCGTTTGGCGTTTTGTTCAACAATCAGAACACCGACGCCTGATCCGGCAATCGCCAAAATCCGGTCAACTATTTCGCTTACAAAAGCGGGGGATAGACCGACTGTCGGTTCGTCCAGTAGCAAAAGGCGAGGACTGACCATTAAGGCGCGTGCAATTGCCACCATTTGACGTTGACCGCCAGACAACTGGCCGGCGACATCATCAGCTTTTTGGGCGAGAGGTGGAAAAAGCTCAAACATGTTATCGATCACTGATGAAAATCTGTCTTTCCTGATGAAAGCGCCCATTTCCAGATTCTCTCGAACTGTTAGTGATGGAAAAACGTTTCTCTCCTGCGGAACGTACCCGATGCCGAGTCTCACGCGTCGGTCGGGTGGTACTTTGGTGATGTCTTTCCCTTCCAGCTGCACACTGCCCTTGCTGAGTTTGATCAAACCAAAAATACTTTTTAGTGCAGTGGTTTTTCCAGCACCGTTGGGGCCGACAATCACACCGATATCGCCGCTATCGATCGCGAAATTGACTCCCCGAAGAACGGGTTCGCCACCGTATCCGGCTACCAGATTCTTTGCATTGATCAGCAACGAAATGTGTACCCGTCAATCAGAGTTAGACCGTCTGCCAAAATAGGCATCAACAACCTCTGGATTATTCAAGACCTCTTCAGCTGTCCCTTCAACTGCAACCTGGCCTTCGACCAATACGGTGACTTTGTGACAAAGCTTGGAAATAAACTGCATGTTGTGTTCAATAATGAAGAAAGTTTTACCCATCTCTTCATTGAGTCGAATGATGTTGTCCGCTAATCGATTGAGCAGTGTGTGATTGACTCCAGCTCCCAACTCGTCTAGTAGTACGATTTTCGCATCCACCATGAGAGTTCGACCCAGTTCCAGCAATTTCTTTTGGCCTCCAGACAGATTTCCAGCCAGTTCATTCCTGAGGTGAGACATCCCCAGGAAGTCCAGTATCTCCAAGGCTTTTATCCTGTTTTTGTTTTCGTCAGCTCGGAAAGCCCCCAGGCGGAATAGAGCATTGAGCAGCCTTTCCCCTGTTTGTAATGGGGGAACCATCAACAAATTCTCAATGGTTGACATGTTTGAGAACTCGCGCGGAATTTGAAATGTTCTAAGCAGACCCAGTCTGCATACCTGATAGGCGGGCAGTCCTGTAACATCAACATTATTCAGTCGAACACTGCCGCTGTCGGGAGGATAAACGCCTGCAACAATGTTGAACAGAGTTGATTTTCCGGCACCGTTCGGCCCAATGAGTCCTGAAATTACACCGGTTTCGAGTTCTATATTGCAATCCCTGACGACAGTAAATCCGTCAAAACTCTTGGTTACATTTTGAATCTTGAGGATTGCGGACATGATGATTAGGGTGGGAAAATAGGGGGAGGGGGCTCACATTCAGTCTGAACTCAAGAGTTTGTACGGTGAGGTAATATGAGCAGTTTGCATATAATTTTCGGAAACCGTTGCCAGTTGCGGCGCGCGTCAATCATACCCTTTCAATCCTATTGGGTTTCATGGATAAACAATCAGAACAAATGCCTTTTAATAGCAGTCCTATCAAATCCATTGAATTAAATCTGAATTCTGTTATTCAGTTCGACAGTCACAAGAACGTCAGTTGCTTCAATGCATGCTGTCGCAATATCGGTATTGTAATGACTCCCTATGACATTGTTCGGTTAAAACAACGCTTTGGCTTGCTGTCACACGAATTTGTCGGAACTTGCACCACCCCATATCCGATGGATCATCACGACGTGCCAGGATTTATACTGAACACCAAATCCGGTACAACCGAGTGCGTTTTCTCTCTGAGGAAGGCTGCACGGTTTACGAGGATCGACCAGCTGCTTGTCACTATTACGCACTCGGCAGCATGGGTGTCCGCAAGAAGGACGCATCACAGGTTGAAGATATCTACTTTCTTGTCAAAGAAGATCATTGCCGCGGCCACGAAGAACCACGCACAATTTCCGTTGCAGAATATCGTGAAGAGCAAGGTGTTGACTGTATGATGAAAAGAATCGAGAATGGCGTGACGTTGTGCTGAAAAAGCGCTCAAGCGGCCCGACCGTTGGTCGTCCAAGTGATCGAAGCAAGCAGTTGTTTGATATGTGCAGTTATGATCCAGATAGTTTCCGGGAGTTCATTCAGACGGAAGGATTCTTGGAAATTTTCGATATCTCTTCTGATCAGATGTCGACCTAGGCAAGGGATGGAGATGAACTGCTGAAATTTTCCATGCAGTTTCTCAAACAGGTACTGTACGGCGAGATGACCATACCGATCAAACCTGATGCAAGGGAGAAACGAATTCAGAGGATGCGAGAGCGAATGCAGACCAGCGAGGAGCAGACATCATCAAAACTCAACTGACAGATTTAACACATTTGGAATCCCAGTCGCTGCGAATTGCGATAGTTTCCGACACTCACAGCTATATTGACCCCAGAATTCTGGATCTGGTTTCAACTTGCCATGCAGCGATTCATGCCGGTGATATTGGCTCAAGCGACGTGCTCGAATCACTGAAACTTCAGTCTGACCTGGTGTTTGCGGTCACCGGTAACAATGATGATGAGTTCAAGTGGCGGCCATCTGAATTGGAAGTTCTAAACTCCCTCTCGGACAGACAGACCATCGTACTGTCTGGTGGAATAATTTCAGTTGAACACGGACATACCGTGCGCGATACACGTCGATATCACGAAGTATTGAGAAAGCGGTATCCTGACAGTCGCGCGGTGGTTTACGGGCATACACATGTGAGAGTGGTTGACCAGAGTGAGACCCCTTGGGTGTTGAATCCGGGAGCCTCAGGACGCAACAGGACACGCGGTGGCCCATCGTGCTTGATTCTGGAGGCTGAACGGCAAAACTGGTCAGTGACCGAACATTGCTTTCAGACTGGCTGATTTAATTAGCCAGTCTATAGTTCAGATTGATTTTCGTTGTGAGTCTTTTGACGCAATGATTGATTAGGCGCGGCTTCCCTGTACGCAAGCCAGATAAGCATGCATGATTTGCGATGGATCAGTCATCAATCGCTGCTTCCATGCCCCCAGTCTCACGCCGGTTTGCACCAACCCCCTCAGTATGCCGACATGCTGAGTCAGCCCAATGGCCAATGCGCCAATCAGTACATCATCTTTAAATTCAAGCCGCAGATATCGATTGTATGCCTGGTCTTCTGAAGCCACACGTTCGCCACCATCGACACCGTCCCAAAGTCCGAAGGAACTGGTAATCAGGCCAAGGGTGTTCAGCACATTCATGGATAGACTGCCGCCATATGGCACAGCCTCTCCAGCCATTTGACTGCCTGCAATTCGACCATGTTCACTGGCGGTTGGTTGAATTGCGTGAACTTGTTGTTCGCCGGTACTCAGGTCTGGGCCCTGAGCAACATCACCCGCTGCATAGATGCCTTCAATGTTGGTTTGCAAGTGATTGTCAACCAGAATGCCGTGATCGGTATTGATTCCGCTACCAGCGAGAAAGTCGGTATTTGAGCGTACACCTGCGGCACACACAATATGGTCCGCTGCGATGCTGGTACCATCACCAAGTGTAATCTCAAGTGCCCCGTCTTTTTCCTCGACCGCTATCGCTTCGGCACCTGTTCTAACTTTAACTCCTTTGGACTCACACCAGGTCTTGATCATGCGTCCGCCAGGATCATCCATCATGCGCGCCAGCATGCGGTCGGCCAACTCAATGACGGTCAGGTCAAGTTTCATTTCTACCAGTGCCTGCAATACGATACAGCCAATGAATCCAGCCCCTAGCAAGACCACGCGATCACCGGCGTTGACGTCATGAAGCAGTTTGTGTGCGTCGGACAAGGTCCAACAATTATGTACGCGTGGCGAATCCATGCCGCTTATTGGAGGGCGGATGGCACTTGCGCCGGTTGCAAGCAGCAGTCGATCGTAGCCGACACTTTCTCCATTGCTGAGCGAAACGGATTTCTCTGCCGGTGCGACTGCAGTGACAGACTCGTTGCGAATGTCAATTTCCAGGTCGGAAAAGTGGTTTTCCGCATGGCGAAGATACGTTCCCTCTTCTGTGACATCGCCCGCCAAGAAGTAGGGAATGGCCATTCGCGAATATGCCGGATAAGGTTCATTACCGATGATGGTGATCGAGTCGACTTGTGATTTTCTTCTGAGCGTTTCCGCTGCGATGACACCCGCGGGACCGGCTCCGATAATGACGTGATGCACTTTTTCTACCGTACTGCTGTGGTTAACGAGGTTGCTCAGGCATGCGCTTCAAGAGCAGAATCTCGCATTTTTGAGTAACCCGTCCAATCAGAATCGACATAAACGATTGCACCAGTTGGGCAAGCCTCAGCACACTGAGGGTCGCCGCCACACAAATCGCATTTCATCACTTTGCCAGTACTGGAGTTGTAGTTGACTGTACCAAACGGGCAGGCGATTGTGCAAACCTTGCAGCCAACACAGATGGAGTCGCTGACTTCCTTGGCACCAGTGTTCGGATTTATCGTGATGGCTTCAACCGGACAGGCATGCAGACACCAGGCTTCTTCACATTGAGTGCATGTATATGGAATAGTCGTTAATCCGTGTTCAAATTCAAACACTTTAATTCTGGATTTGGCCGGATTAAACAGACCCTCATTTTCAAAAGAACAGGCGAGTTCACACTGTAAGCAACTCGTGCATTTTGCCGGGTCGATAAGTAGAGACTTATACATCGGTTTTTCTTTCTCCTCTGTCTGCATCCATTAGTGGCATATACAGACGCTCTTGCAAAATCGTTATTGGAATTGAGTCAAATTATTTTAGCAAATGGGCGTCATTGTAATATTGGTGATTTTGTTATTGTTTGCTCAATGGCGCCGAAACTGTATTTGCTGGGTAAGGATTCATACTCGTACATTTTGGAAAGAGTGAAACGGCAAGCGACGAGTTGTCTGCACCACTCTAAGCACGAACAAATCAGCTCACGGAAATCACTGCTTTGAATGTTTCAATTTGGATGTCAGTGGCACTAAGAATCCAACATAATCTTGTAAAAAATCGTTTAATATTGAACAACATTTTGAATTTCTAAGGGATTATTGTTATGTCAAGCGATCAACACTCAGGAAACGTCTTGCGAGGTGATTGGCCAGCCTTCAGCGAGGAGGAATATCAGACTCGAATTGACTTGGCTGCCTGTCATCATTTAGCAGATTTGAACGGATTTAGCGATATCGTCTGGAACCATATCAGTGCGCGGGTACCCGGTGAACCTAACCGCTTTCTGATCAACATGTTTGGATTGCGATTTGACGAAGTTACGGCCTCTAATCTCGTGACTTTGGATGAGAACTGTGAAGTCGTTGTTCCGCCACGATCTTCCGATGGGGAAATCCTTGACACCAGTGGAATGAATTTCACTGGCTTTGTCATACACAGTGCGATTTACAACGCCAGAGAGGATGTCAACTGCATCATGCATTCACACCCTCGGGCAGGGGTAGCGGTTTCTGCTCTTGAAGAAGGATTCGTACCTTTGATTCAGGACGCATTTCAGTTCTATAACCGGATTTCGTATCATGAATACGAAGGTCTGTCTCTGGATCTGGATGAACGGGAACGTCTGGCAGCCAGTCTCGGTGACAATCCCGTCATGATCATGCGAAATCATGGACTATTGACAACCGGTGTAACAGTCGCTGAAGCCTACACCAGAATGTACTATCTGGAATTGTCTTGCCAAGCACAGCTGGATATCTTATCGATGGGCCGCCCAATTCATCTGCCTTCCGAAGAAGTGCTGGAGAAGGCAGCCGAACAATACGAACGCATGTCGCCATCAGGCACACACGAGTGGCCGGCATTATTGAGGATGCTCGACGAAATCGATACAAGTTATCGAACCTGAATTCTGCGTTAATTTGGGAGCTTGAAATTGGTTTCATTAAATCAGTCAACCGATTCTTTCCTCTCAGTAGAACAGGTTCAAGGTTACTGGAACGATGGGGTCGTTTACCCCTTAACCGCAATAAGTGAGCGGGAAGCAACCGATCTGATTCCTCGTTTCACAGAATTGCGAGATCGAATGGATGGCTGGGTGAACTGTAAGCAGTTGCTTAAAGTTCATCTTGTATCAAGGTGGGTGTACGATCTAGCCAGTAGCAAGAGAGTGCTCGATGCCGTAGAAGGTGTTCTCGGACCCAATATTCTGCTTTGGGGCGCAACATTCTTTGCCAAGAAACCGAATCATACCTTTCATGTCGGCTGGCACCAGGATTTGCTCTATTGGGGACTTCAGCCAGCGGATGGAGTTTTAACAGTGTGGCTTGGTCTTACCGATGCGAGTTCCGATAATGGAGCGATGCAGGTTATTCGGGGAAGTCACATCGATGGGATTCGAAATCACGACAATAATTTTGACGCAAACAATATGTTGATGAGTTCGCAAAACTGTGAACCGACCGAAGAGGACCTGCAAAAAAGAATAACCTGCGAACTGCGTCCCGGTCAATTTTCAATGCATCATGGTATGGCGTTGCATGGTTCTGGTCCAAACCTATCAGACCGGCCGCGAATCGGGTTATCGATCAATTACATTTCTACCGAAGTCGTACAGCAAAGAAACGCTGGGCGTGATACAGCGATGCTGGTTCGAGGCGTTGATCATTACGGGCACTTTGAACTTGAGAACCCTCCTGAGTCCGATTTTTCTGAGGCTGCAATTAATCAATATCGTAAATCTATTGTTGCACCTTCAGGACTGGCAACTCTCGATGATGTGCCAACTTCATTGGTTAATCTGGAAAGGATAGTTTAAACGGAGACAAACAATTGAAATCGCATACTCAGGTTGTTATCGTCGGTGGTGGCGCAATGGGCGTTGGTCTTGCCTACCACCTCCCCAAAGAAGGTTGGAATGACGTCGTTTTGATCGATAAAGGTGAGCTGACTTCCGGTTCAACCTGGCACGCTGCAGGTCTAATACCCAACTTTATTGGCAGTTTAAATATGGCTAAGGTTCATGCATACGGTGTAGAACTTTACGCCAGACTTGAGGAGGAGACCGGGTACGCGACGGGCTGGCATGGTTGCGGCGCGCTACGCCTTGCGATTACGGATGGAGATGTGGATTGGTTCAGGTATGTGAAGGGAATCCTAGACTATCTCAGCGTCGAATGTTACTTGGTAGGACACGCCGAAATGCGAGAAATCCATCCACTGATCAATGTAGATAACGTGAAAATGGGTTTTTATACGCCCAATGACGGGCATACAGACCCAGCTAGTAGCACCAACTCTATGGCAGTAGGTGCCCGCAACCAGGGAGTCGAAATTGTCAGACGGAATCGTGTTACAGGTATTGAGCGAACCTCTGGTGGGGAATGGCGCGTCGATACCGAACAGGGCTCAATCACTTGTGAGCATGTTGTCAATGCCGCTGGCAGCTTCGCCGATCAGGTTGCTCAAATGACAGGAATTCGGTTGCCCATTGTCAACATGGAGCACCAGTACCTGGTAACTGAAAATTTGCCTGAAATACAAGCACTTGAAAAAGAACCACCCGTTTTACGCGACCCCATCGCGTCCTGTTATATACGACAGGAACAGCAGGGGATATTGGTGGGTCCATACGAGACTGCAAATGCCGTTGCCTGGGGAGTCGATGGAATCAACTGGGATTTCGACATGGAGCTTCTACCGGAATCGCTGGAGCGTTTGGAGACGAGTCTATTGCTTGCATCCGAACGGATTCCTGTATTTGCAAATGCTGGCCTGAAGCGTGTGGTGAACGGTCCGATTACGCATACGCCGGATGGAGGCTACTTGATGGGTCCTGCTGGAGGATTGCAGAACTACTGGCTGTGTTGCGGTGCTTCGATTGGCATTACTCAGGGGCCGGGTGCCGGAAAGTATCTGGCGCAATGGATGGTTCATGGTCAGACCGACATTAATGTGCGTGAAATGGACCCGCGCCGATACGGAGAGTACGCGAATTTACCCAACAAGTTTGTGGTTGATAAGTCGATAGATGAATATCAGGAAATGTATCAGACGCACTACCCCGGTGAGTTTCGAGAAGTTGGACGCCCTATCAAGAAGACACCGATTTACGAGAATTTGAAAGCCAAAGGTGCCATTTATGCTGAAATTTTTGGCTGGGAACGACCGAAGTGGTTTGCACCTCAAGGCGTTGAAGAAATTTATGGATTTCGTCGAACGAATGCTTTCGAGCATGTGGCAAAAGAATGTGAGTGTGTTGCAGAGCGAGTGGGTTTGGCGGACCTGACTGCATTCGCCAAGTACATGGTTACAGGAACTGATGCTGAGGCATTTCTCAACAGGGTTGGTGCGAATCGGGTTGCTCGGAAGACGGGAGGCATCACGCTTACACACGTGCTTACCGACCTCGGTGGGATTGAGGGTGAAATGGCAATTACCCGACTGGCAGACGACCGGTTTTTTCTAACTTCTGCGATCGTGGCACAGCAGCACGATTATGACTGGTTGACTCAACATATTGCAGAGGGAGAGGATGTTCAGGTCAACGACGTCACTGATCAAACGGGGATGCTGACGGTAGCTGGTCCAAAATCGCGCGATTTACTGACCAAACTGACCGATGTGAATCTTGGTAATGAAGAATTTCGGTGGCTGAGTGGAAAGGAGATCGTAGTTGCCGGCGTGTCAGTGATTGCGCTTCGGGTTTCGTATGTTGGTGAACTGGGCTGGGAGCTCTATCATCCGATCAATTCGATGAGCGAGTTGGCTTCGGCACTTGAATCAGCGGGTGAGGAGTTTGGTGTCGGCTGGTTTGGTTCCTACGCAGTTAATTGCATGCGGCTTGAGAAGGGATACAAGGGTTGGGGCAGTGAATTGACAACTGAGATAACTCCAGTTGAGGCGGATATTGAACGATTTGTCGACTTCGAAAGCGAATTCATTGGTAAGAACAGCGTGGTTGAACGTAAGAAAAAAGACATTTCAACCAAACTCGTTCTAGTGTCAGTCGATGTGGACGATGCTGATTGCCTTGGCAATGAACCCGCGCTTGACGGAGACCGTCCGATGGGTATCGTTTGTAGCGGCGGCTACGGTCACCGTACCGGAGCCAGTCTGGCATTCGTTTATGTCGAGCCGCAGTTCAGCAATCCAGGTGCGAGGTTTGAAATTCCAATTATGGGTGTGAGAAGAACTGCAACAGTACTTGCTCAGCCGCCTTATGATCCGCAAAATCAGCGACTTAGAGCTTAACTAAGTATTAGTTGTTGGTGAAGTGCTGCTCAATCAAACCGTGCCTATTAAGCAGCGTGAAATTTGCGGTGACCAAGCAACGATAACCTCTTCTTCCAGTGCCCGCCCTTGGCCGAATTCTGCTTTACGTCCGCGACATTGATACCGTCGCCGAATTCTACGTGCGCCATTTTGGTTTCCGAATTCACAGAAAAGAATGTGATCGCGTCGTCGAGTTAGAAAGTTGCGTCGATGCCGGGACTAACATCATGCTTCATCCCCTAGGGCGTGGGCGCAGAGGCGGCCAGTCAGTTGCCAAGCTGATATTTGATGTGCAGGATGTCGAAGCATTCTGTACCCAAGCTGCTGAACACGGACTCCATTTCGGTAGCGTGCACAAGGCCGACGGCTACGTATTCGCCAATGCCAAGGACCCAGCGGGCAATGCCATTTCCATATCGAGCCGGGCCTACAGATAATTCGACGGTAGAACACTGTAAGTCGTTGTATTCAGGGCAGTTTATTGTCCGACGGTAAACGCCACTAAACTAGCATCGGTTATGGCGGAGAGGGAGGGATTTGAACCCTCGGTACGCTATTCACGCACACACGCTTTCCAGGCGTGCACCTTAAGCCACTCGGTCACCTCTCCAAATTTGATGCCTGGTAAAAGCAATCGGGGTAGACAGGCGTTTTGTCGCTAGCGCCGGTCAGATTGAAAGCGGGCTAGATTATATTCGCACCGCGGATGCTGAAAAGTGGTCGTGAACCCATCACTGAGACCGATTTCGAGGCTGCTTCGACCACACTCGTTTTATTGTTGTGCACCTTGTAGCAGCCAGTCTGAATTTTCATTTGAGCTGTGGGCAAGAGAAATGTTCACACACAAGGAAGACTTGCCGCCACCGTACACGACACCTTTGGTTGGTGCAATGTCATCATAATCTCTACCTACAGATACTCTTATGTATCTGTTATCAGCGACTAAATTGTGCGTAGCATCAATTCCGATCCAGCCCAGATCAGGAAGGAAAAATTCGCACCAGGCATGACTGACACCATCAGTGATAATTTGCCCATCTTCTGGATACAGATGCAAGTAACCGGATACGTAGCGGCTGGGGATGCCCCATTTGCGCCCGATCGCAAGAAGAATATGCGTGTAATCCTGACAGACCCCACTCCTCTGCTCAAGGCAATCTTCCATTCTGGAATTGACCTCAGTGCTCCCGGGTTCATAGCGCAAGCTCTGATTGATGATTTTCGCGGCCGCTTTCAGAGACACGTAAGGGTTGTCCAAGGCTTGAATATCAGATTCCGCCATGAATTTTTTCAATTGTGGGCAGTCGTAGACCCGCTTGCTCGGTGAAAGAAAGTCCCAGTATTGAATGCGATCAACGAATTGATTTAGTTTTTCCCAGGACGATTGATCAAAAGCATTCAGTGTAGCAATAGAATTTTGAATCATCACTTCAGCTTTGGATGTTATGCACAGGGACGATCGATTGATAGATTGAATGTCCAGCAGATGACATCTGTTGCCAAATGAATCGACGACTAAAACGGGATTTGCAACCGGCTCAATTTCAATGTCAAAATTGAGCACCTGCTGATGTACATCGCTGAGAGGCTCAAGATGAAGCAGCATGGTTGCTCTACTGATTGGGAATTCATAGCTGAAATTAGTTTCATGCTGGATTTGAAAATAGTTGCAGTCGAGTCCATTCATTCTGCAGAAGGTCCTTTTAATCAATTGAAGAAGTAGGCAGATGCGATTTCGTTATAAGTTTCTCGATTTGATGACAGCAAATTTTGCAGAATTTCACAGATCTGAATGTCAGTCAGGGACCTGCTGCGCCAATTTTTCTTTATTGAGCGCAGCTGAGATTTCAAGTCCTTGCTGATATCGGTTAACTCTACCCTTTCCTCACCGGTAGATATTGCTGCAAAGTGTTCGATTGTACGCTCAATCGAATAGTGAATTGAATGAGGATGAGCTGCATCTGAAATCAAAAACTCCAATACATGTCTTGGGTTTATTGAGAAAAGAGAGCATTGCCGTCGATATGCTAGTCGGGCGTTGCATAACACCATCAGTGATATCCAAGTTGAATCCTGATGATTGAATTCGGTAGAAAATATCTTGATTTGGGAGATAAGCAAAGCAGCAATCAGTTGTGTACGCTCAATAAAGCGCCCCATTTGAAGAAAGTGCCACCCGTCGTCTCGATACATACTGCTGTCAAGATAACCAGACAGGGTGCGCGCATTGTTTTCCTGATTGGCATAAAAATTCTGAGGCTTGTTTGTCCAGATAAATTCGATTCGAGAACTTCTCAGTTCTAGATAGGCAGAATTCAGATTAGTCCAAAACTGTCGCCCAACCACGTTTCGAATCTGTCGCGCATTTTCGCGTGCGAAATACATACTTGATCGGATCGAGTCACTATTCACCAATTCAAAAGTCAAATCATCGGCAAGGGTATATGCATCCATCAGCATGAAGTCTTCATTTTCCAGATTACTGGTAAGGTCACCACCTGCGGGTGAACGACCCATTGCCAGGTAAATGCGCCGCCAACTCAAGTCAATCTCTTCAACAGAGCGATCTTCCATCGCTTCGAATTGTGTGATGAGAAGACGAGCAGTATGCTCAGCCCGTTCAAGGTACCGACTCATCCAGAAAAGTCCGTTCGCACTTCGCGCAAGCATGGCTGATTATTTTGAAAGAACCCACAAATCTTTGCCGCCGCCACCCTGACTGGAGTTAACGACAAGCGAGCCTTCTCTGAGTGCAACTCGACTGAATGCGCCGGGAACAATTCGGATGTCTTCAGCATTTAGTACAAAAGTGCGTAAATCCACATGACGCGGTGCAACTCCAGATGCTGTAATGCAAGGTGAGCAAGACAGGTCCAAAGTCGGCTGTGCAATGTAATTGGCTGGATCTTCCCGCATAACGTCAGCGTAAGCAGCGCGCTCAGATACGGTTGCATGTGGCCCTACCAGCATGCCATAGCCACCCGATCCACCCACCGTTTTTACAACCAGCTTATCAAGGTTGTCAAGCACAAACTCAAGTTGTTCAGGATTTCGGCACAAGTAAGTTTCGACATTCGCCAAAATGGGTTCTTCGGCGAGATAGTATCGAATCATCTCAGGTACATACGCATAAACACTCTTGTCGTCAGCGACACCTGTTCCCGGCGCATTAACGAGTGTTACATTACCCAATGCGTAAGCCGAAAAAAGACCGGGTACACCCAGAAGGGAGTCCTTTCGAAATACGAGTGGGTCAATAAAATCGTCATCGACTCGTCGGTAAATGACGTCAACTTGGCGCTGTCCGAGAGTGGTTCGCATATACACTTTTCCTCTCCGAACTGAAAGATCTTCACCCTGGACGAGTTCGATGCCCATTTCTCGAGCGAGAAACAGGTGTTCGTAGAAAGCTGAGTTGTAAGTACCAGGAGTTAGCAGTGCAACACAGGGATCAGCGCTGTTATTGGGTGACATTTCAACGAGTGTTTGCCGCAGTGCTTGGCCGTAGTGCTCTATCTTACGGACTCTATGTCTCCGAAATAAATTTCTGATACTTGACTTGACTGCTTGTCGATTGGCCAGCATGTAGGAAACACCCGATGGAACCCGCAAATTGTCTTCCAGCACCATGAACCCGTCGAAAGTTCTGACAATATCTGTTCCACAAATTGAGACGAATGAGCCGTGCGGGTGTTGGATGTTGCGCATTTCAGGTCGATACTGAGGGCAACCCAGCACAAGGTCTGTCGGAATGATGCCATCCGACAGAATTTTCTTCGCGCCATAGATATCACCAAGAAACAGATTTAGAGCGTTGAGACGCTGGCGTAGTCCTTGGTCAAGAATTCGCCAGTCTTTTGGAGTCACAATTCGTGGCAGCAGGTCGATGGGAATAATTCGTTCTTGAGCACCATCATCACCGTATACGGCAAATGTGATTCCTTCGTGTAGAAAAAATCGTTCAGCATGATCCTGCATGGTTTGCATCTGTTCGATGTCAAATTTATTCAATGCTTCGTAGAGCATCTTGCATGCGTTTCTCGGTGTTCCGTCCGGGCGAAACATCTCATCGAAATAGACATTCCCCACCGAGTAGTTTGAAAACAATGAAGTTGGTTCAGAGGGACTCATCAATTCTGCCTTTAATTCATTCGGAAATGTTTATACAACAAGTTTTTTGATTACAGTTTGAAATAGCCGTAACGTTTGCTGTTTGCAGCTCGCAGGTCAGAACAATCATGTGTGCTGATCGTACCTGATCTTGAGGAAGCATAGTTCGAGAACTCTCAGAGAATGAGTGGGCAGCTTGCATAGTGCTGATCGTAGTTTGCCGTCCCTGACTCATTGTCAAAAATCCCTCGAAAAGACTAATCAGACAGGTGAATTTCCAGTTGGTCGGGGTGAGTGGATTCGAACCACCGGCCCCTGCCTCCCGAAGGCAGTGCTCTGCCAGACTGAGCTACACCCCGAAAATTGCCCTGATCAGTAATCGCGACTACAAACGAAATCCACCAGCTTGTACAGTGCTTCCCGAAAGGGCGTGTCGGGCAGGAAATCGATGCTCTGAATTGCGCGACTGCCATATTGGCGAGCAAGCCCGACAGTATATTCAAGTGCACCTGATTTGGCAACGATTTCACAAAACTGCTCGATATCGATAGCTTCCGGATCACGAATCGCTACATCGATCATATTACGTAGCACCGCATCGGAGTGCTGTCTTGCATAAATCAACGGTAATGTAAATTTTCCCTCAGCAAGATCATCACCGACTGACTTGCCAATTTTTTTCGCATCGCCCGCATAGTCCAGATAATCATCAATCAGTTGAAAAGCGATGCCTAGATTAGTTCCAAAATCAGCCATTCGTCGTTGAATTTTCTCCGGTTGATTCGTGATGATCGCACCAACCTGAGCACCAGCACTAAACAGTGCTGCAGTCTTTCTTTCAATGGTTTCGAAGTATTGCTCTTCCGTAATCCCTGCTTCTTCAAGTTGTACCAGTTGCAGTATCTCTCCTTCTGATATCCGGCGCACCGTTCGGGCCATGACGTCAAACACTTCCATTCGCTGAATTTCCACTAACAATTCAAAAGTTCTGGAATAGAGAAAATCACCGACCAGAACACTTGCAGGATTTCCCCAAATTGAATTGGCGCTGGCTTTACCTCGACGCATTTTCGAGTCATCGACGACATCGTCATGCAAAAGCGTGGCAACGTGAATGGTTTCGAGAATTGTTGCCAGGATGATGTGACTCTGACCTTCTTCAAATCCCAGTGCACGTGCGCTCAAAATCACCGTGATTGGTCGAAGTTTCTTCCCACCATACTGATGGAAATGTCGTCCAATTTCCTGAATCAGCGGAATATCTGAATCCAGCGCTTTAATGCTGAATTCTTCCGCGTCATTTAGATCGGTTTGGATGACTGAACGAATCTCAGCCAGCAGATCACCCGGGTTAGCTGATCCTGTCGAGTGAGGAACATTCATATTGAAATCAGGGTCTTTAGCAGCGGCTTTCACAACAATTTGGATCAAATTAAACGGGTATTCTGCGTTGAAATGCTTCGATCAGCGTGCCTTTATCCATGTACTCAAGTTCACCACCCATGGGTAGCCCCCGTGCCAGTCGGGTTGCACTGTAACCATGTTTCAAGAGTAGAGAGGACAAAAATTCTGCTGTTGCATCACCCTCGATTGTAATGTTGGTTGCAATGATGATTTCCTGTATCGGATTATCGCTGAGAGTCTGTAGTAACTCATTGATGCTCAGGTCTTCTGGTCCAATTCCTTCCAGCGGGGAGATTCGTCCCATCAAGACAAAATAAAGACCTTTGTAGACACCAGTGTCTTCAAAAGAGTTCAGGTCCGCCGGCGTCTCAACAATACAGAGCTGAGTATCGTCTCGCGAGGGTGACGCGCACAGATCACAGGTGGGCGACTCACTGAAATTATTGCAGCGAACACAGTGTGTAACGTTGTCAACGGCAAACTTCAGCGCGCTAGCGATTTCAGTGGCCGCTTCCCGGTCCCTGGCAAGCAGTTGAAATGTATAGCGCTGTGCGGTTTTTGGTCCGACGCCAGATAGTCGACGAAATGCTTTCGTCAGGTCCTCAACTGCCCTGGAAACAGCCATTCAGCAATGACATCTTCAGATGAGTGCAGTTACTTGAGAAAATCGAAGGATGGCATCCCTACAGCAAGATCCTCGATAGCGGCTTCGTTAACCTTATCGACTTTTCGAACGGCATCGTTAATGGCTCCGGCCACCATGTCTTCAAGTATCTCGCGATCGTCCATCAATTCATCACTGATGTCAACTCTTAGAACATCATGGCGTCCATTCATGGTGATCTTGATCATGCCTCCACCTGCAACTCCGGTCACTTCCTGTTGTACCAGTTTACTGTTCGTTTTTTTCATTTGGTCCTGAATTCTGGTAGCCTGCTTCAGGAATTTTTCCAGATCATCATGCATTGCAATTTCTCTCTGATAAGGTTATTTGGGGTTGTCTATTGGAAGCTGAATCGATTTGGGGTCAGGTATGGCACCAAATTCCTGCTGTAGCATTTTTGGAATTTCCTCTTGTTTAATCCGTTCGATCGCTGAATTTTCAATTTCTTTACGCTGTTTGGCAGCAACTTCATCCGGCGTTGCTATTTCAGTCACCTCTTGCCGAACTTTCAGTACGACTTTCTGCCCAATATATTCCGAAATAACTTTTTCGACAGTCTCCAAATTTGAAGATCGCATAATTGCGGATGACGCTTTGGGCGGAGCAATTAAGATTATTTTATTTCCTTCCCTGGATGCGAACGACACCTGGTTTGCAAATTGTTTTGCCGTACCATTCAGATTCGGTGCGGTGCTTGCGAAATGACACCAATCCTCTGTTGATTGAATTTCACCGGTTTGATTGGGTGCTGCCGCTGGTGCTGTCTGTGTCGGTTGAGGTTGCGCACCCTGTGTCGTATTCAAATTAGCTTTGCCACCTACTGCAGAGGACTCGTCGGCAGTTTTTCCTTCGGACTGAGAGTCTGGATGAAACGCAATCATTCGAAGCAAAGTCATTTCCAGTCCAATACGCGCAGTTGGCGCGAGTTTCAAATCACGTTTACCGAGAAGCCCTATCTGGTAGTACAGCTGAATTTCTTCTTCAGTCATTACGGCAGCAAGTTCTCTCAATTGCTCAACGTTGTCTGTCCGGGATTCAACCAATTTTGGTGCCACTTTGTGTAAGCCAAGATCGTGCAGCTTCAAGAGCAGGTCGTCGAGTGCACTCTCAATATTGATTGAACGCTCAAACATCTGCTCAACAACTCTGAATAGTTCTTCAGTATTTCTATTGGTAACCGCATATAGGATGGAATAGATAAAATCATGGGACAGCATGCCAAGCATGTCACGGACTGCTGCCTCATTCAAGTTGCTCTGAGTGTATGAAATGGCCTGATCAACAATACTCAAAGCGTCCCGCATGCTACCCTGAGACAGTCTGGCGATTGCATTTATCGCAGCCGGTTCAAACGTCACATTTTCATCCGGTAGAATTTTTTCAAGTTGGTCCACGATTTCCTCGTTATCCATTGCTCTAAGGTTGAACTGGATGCATCTGGAAAGCACGGTCACTGGAAGTTTCTGCGGGTCCGTTGTTGCCATGAGAAACTTGACATGTTCGGGCGGTTCTTCCAGTGTTTTCAAAAACGCATTGAAACTATGGCCCGACAGCATATGAATCTCGTCGAAAAGATAAATTTTGTAGCGACCGGAAGTCGGTAGGTACGGCACATTGTCGAGTAGGGCGCGTGTATCTTCCACTTTGGTTTTTGATGCAGCATCCACTTCGATGAGATCAATGTAGCTACCTTGGTCGACTTCAACACAGGCATTGCACTGACCGCAAGGTTTTGAACTCACACCTTGCTCACAATTTAGCGCTTTCGCCAGTATACGGGCAATCGTGGTCTTGCCGACACCGCGAGTGCCGGTGAACAGATACGCGTGATGCAAGCGTTCGTTATTCAAGGAGTGGGACAGTGTTCGGACAACGTGGTCCTGCCCAACAACATCCTCAAAATTCTTGGGTCGCCACTTTCGGGCGAGTACTAGATAACTCACTTATAGAAGTCTTAGAATCTGAACTATTCCAGATATAAGGGCGGCGGTTCCGACTCGCTGAAATTCAATGCCCGCATCAGCTGCTACGGCTGCTTCCTTCCGGACCTGACCGGGTTCACAACCTATCGTCACTGTAGAAGCGAACCGGCCCCGCCAAATCGCAGTTTTAATTCACTCAAAGTTTACGAATACTATAAACCAAAACATCGTCAGTCAATTAGCAAACCAGCCACTGAGGATGAAATTTGAACCGGGTATTCGTGAGTGATGCGAAGCGAATTCAGGCTTGTTTCGCAACTCGGATTTTTTGGTTCGTCAACTCGGAAATTTCGGATTTAAGGCGCTGTACGATTCCGGCGAGTTGTTCTTTCTCAATGTCAGATAGAGGTTGCAGCGGTGCGCGCACGGAACCTGTTGGCAAGCCTGCGAGTTCGCAAGAATATTTGACGCTTTGAGTAAATTTGCCACCATTTTCCAGAAAGTCAAGGTATGGCAGCAATGACTTCATAATTGCTCTTCCTGTGACAAAATCATTGTCAGCGATACAGGTGTTGTAAAGCGCGAGATGCTCATCGGGTAGTGCGGTTCCTGCACCACAAACCCAGCCGGAAGCACCCCAGGCGAAATACTCAAGCGCCTGATCATCTGTACCACAGAATAGACGCAACTGCGGGTAATCCAGCACCAACTGATGTACTGCACCTATATCACCGCTCGATTCTTTGATCGCTTGAAAATTGGGTCGATCTGCGATTCGATTGAAGAATTCCGACTCCATACAGGTACCGGTTCGACCGGGATAGTTATAGAGCATGATTGGCAGGTCGACTGCTTCATCTATCGCAATGGCGTGTTCAGCCAATTCTGCCTGAGTTGGTACTGCATAGAAGGGAGAGGAAATCAAAATCCCGTCACAACCGATTGATTTGGCAGTGAGGCCCATTTGAATGCAGTCCTCTGTCCGTATGCCACCTACACCCGCAATCAAAGGCACTCGACCATTTAGCACATCATTTGCCTTTTTGATTAACTGCACGCGCTCTTCGGTAGTCTGAAGGTAATATTCACCGGTTGTTCCGCCGACTATAACCGCGTGCGCGCCGGATGCTACAAGGTGTTCAAGCAGAATGGCAAACGCATCAAAGTCGATTGAGAGGTTTTCATGATAGGGGGTAATGACTGGCGGAATGACGCCTTCCATAATCGTTTTCATTTGAGTATTCCTGATAAATCCAGTTTGAGTACTAAGAGAGCCAAACCTGTGTGGCGATCTACTTTAATGTGATGTCGAGTTCAGTGCTATTTATACCGCGTCTGGGCGATCAACTTCAATTTCCTGTGCTGGTTCGGTACATATGATGACGATCAGGCAGAGAGTACGGATTGATAGAGAAGTTGATTATAGACCGCGACCTCCTTTTTTGCTTTTGGCTCACCGATATCGAAACAATTGTGGCCAGAGACTCCACAAGAGATTAGAACAATCTGTACTTGATCCGGTTGACCCAATTCTGGAAAAACTATACCGGAAATTGCTAACGAAACTCTTTGGAGTTTTGATCTATGTCGAAAGGATCAAAGGGCGGCAGCTCAAAAAGTGGCAGCGGGAGGAAGACCTTCTAAAACTGGCAATCCATCCCGGGGAAATCGTTACAACAATCCACCAAAAAAATAGATGGGAATTTAACTCGCACCCTTACTCAATCGAATGTTGCTGAATACGTTCAGCCATTCGGAATGATGGGTATTGTCTGCTGACGCGGTTTGCTCTATAAGCAGCAAACCGCGTTCCCAGTTGCACAAAATACAATTTTGTAGATGCCAATGTCTGGCATCAACGCATGTTTTCGGCTGCGTTACAGAGGGAACTCTCAGAAACTGACTGATTTGCATTAAACACTAGACTTAGAGAAGTGTTTCCTGCCGGCATGTTCCCGGAATCGAAAGCCAACCGGATCGCACTGAAATTAGGGTTAAATCAGTGCCGCCGAGCCAGTGGGGTGAAACACAATTGCAAATTCTGTTTCATCGACCTAAAGAGCAATCTGCCTGTATTCAATATCCTTTCGGGTTTGATGACAATACATAATGCAGTTTTTCTACATTTAGAGCACCATTTCTTCTGGTATCTATACTGGTGGCACATAAACTTTGGGTGATTTTACATGATGACGAAGTGCGAATGGAATCAAGAGCAATGGAAAGAAGATATGGTTCGCGCCCTGGACTCGCTCATGCAGTCCCTTACAGTAGAGCCCTATGGCATAGAACGGTTAACGAGCGAGCGCTACCGTGAGCTGGCTGAAAATGCGAAAACCGACGAACAGGCAAAGTTATATTTCGACCGCGTTGTTCCTGAACTCCATACACACCCCACCGCGCTGATTGATCTGCTGTGTCAGCATCCTGGAATGCAAGGCAATACAGGTGGTACTGTTTACAATTTAGCGACGTACGTCGTCGCGCCAGACTCCAACTACAGTCTCCAACTCAGAGAGCTGGTAAGGCGCTTGACCAAGAGCGCGCTAGAGTGCGGTAGTTCGGTAGCTGTGGAACGTCTGGAGACGTTTCTGAGTCTCAACGCAGCTTACCAGGTGCCTGGCTATGAAATCTGTGTATTTCGTGGACTATCTCTTTCTGTCGAAGTCGAGATTGCTCCGGGCTTGGAAATCATCGACTATCAGCACGCTGTCAAGCGTGGCCTGGTAGAGGTTGAGCGTGAGTTTCTGGAGGACCCGTCGCAGGACTATGCTGACATGGGCGCGCTGGTTTTAGTCCGTAAGATGACTTGGGGACCCTGTCTGGTTCGCCCGCCGACTTTCAATCACAAATACTTAAAAGCCACACTCAATTTCCAATGGGCGCCTGGGTGCGGTACGGGCATTGTGTTCGACTTGCTTTCGGTATGTACATCTCAGGAAATTCAGATTCTGTTTACAACTTGCAACGCTCCCGAATTCGTGGATTTGATTCCTAACTTCGTTTCAGGGACTGGTATGAGATACATACATAGCGAGTACTGGACGGAGAAAGAATTTGCTGAGGAGCATGTCGAGCAGCTTCAGAATCTGCTGCAGTTGTGGTTGCAGTTCAAATCTGACAAGCGCGAGACTCTGGAATTGGCGATCAATCGCCTGTCGTCCTCGATTCATCGCAACCGAGGTCGGTTCTGGCTTCAGGATCGCGTACTGGATGCAGCCATAAGTCTTGAAATCATGTACCAGTTGGAGCCACCTGAAATCACCTACAAACTGGCGACTCGGGCGGCGCACTTGCTTGCGAAAACGGAAACCGAGCGAGCCGATATTTTCGACGACATCTACAAGATTTATGCTGCACGATCGAACATCGCTCACGGCGTTGATCGAAAGCGGAAGGGCAAAAAGAAAACAACGAATTTCCAGAAGTCGGCTGATTTGGGTTTCAAGCTCGCGTCTGAAACGCTTCAAGCATTGCTAGAAAATGGCGAGTTCCCGGATTGGAATAAGTTGGTATTGTCGCCCTGGAAGACGTAAAGGGTACTCTTTAAATCTTTAGCCCGTCCGGAATTTGAGCAAGATGGTTCTGCCCCCATCAAGCGACTGCAGTCGAACCATATTCCCCACTAATACACGGCTAGTTTTCTGACGTCACACCGTCGTTAATAAATCGAGCGTATTCTTTACAGCCAGGTGAAACCAAATGGGGGATTCTGTTTCAGCACTACTGCACCTAGGATGACGTCTACAATGTTAAGTTTCTTCTCGAATTCTAGAAATGATTGTGATCAAAAAGTCAACAATCGGTACAATGATTCAGAAAATATGTTCTGTATTTTTAGTGATAAGTTTAATTGATGAATAATTAATGGAACACCTTGACTGGTGTACAAACTAGAGGTATCCAAAATGTATAAATTTCATGAATTACACTTAACACGAGAAAGCAAAGTTACCGTCTATGAGATTTTTGCGGAAGACGAAATGATCAGCGTTGCGGAAGACGACATGATCGGCGTTTCGAAAGATGAAATGATCGGTTTATTAATCGGCCTGGATAAAGCCTACTGGAAATTTTTGTTTTCTTCGACCACCAACGTTCCTATTCCCCTAAAAATTAGGAATCTTGAAAACGATTCATTCAGATCCTTTGAAGAGGCAGATAAAGCAATAAACGGTAAAGAATAGTGCCGTTGATAGGTTGGGACTGTCTTACAAAGAATATTAGACAGTCGAGAGGGTGAGGTTGGGGTATAGAGTATCCTCAGCGCAGATATTCGGATACGATATCGGGTCGGAAATGACCGAGTTCCTGGCTGATCACACCCATTCTCTCTGCTCGTGTGAAACCGAGATCGAGCAGTTCCGACATGCGATCCTGCGCATACCCGTGTCTCAACCCGTGCGCACCTGTCGACCAACCAAGCACAGCTTTACTGGTCTTGCCAAATATGAAGGAGAAATACACGCCACCGGTTAGGTCGTAGTGCTGCTGATATCTGATGTTCCTGTCTACAACAGGTTTTGGTTCAGCGAGAAGAATGTCTTCGAGAGCTCGAGCCAGATGACCAGGCAGTCTAATCTCCCGGATCAAACCACCCTTGCCAACTACGGTGTAGGCTTCACCACTTCTTCCTGCAAATCGTTTGTCTGACCATTTGCGGTGAGTGCTGGCCGGCTGTTCTGACTTGCGACGTATCGTCAGCAATTCATGTGCACGCAGCCCTGCCGCGTACGCAATTCGAGTTGCCAGGCCAGTGCGAGCTGATTGGCTCGAAGCAATGGCTTCAACCTGCTCAGGTGTATACCCGCGTGATTGATTTGCGAGCTTACGCCCTCCGCGAAAAGTTGAAAACAAGCGTTGCAGTTTGACATCTGTTCCGCCCTGGCGCAATAGGAATTGTGCGGCCTGTCGATCACGGTCAAGAGTTTTCTGACCCACTTGAAATCGACGTTCATTGAGATATTCCTGCACCAGTCCGACATCAGCGCTCCGCAGGTCACCCCGCCGCCGGCTTTGGATCCATTGACAGAATAGTTTGAGTGCCTGCTGGTACGACCGGGCGGTTCCGATCGAATGGATCATCCCATCGTCGCGAGCCTGGTGGCGTGGCTTGCCGAGAGCCAGCCCTTTCCGGACAAAAAATGTGGCCTGCTTGTCTGGAGATCTACGGCTGGTTCGTCGTGCCATTGATGCGCGCCTGGGGAAGCGAGTTGATGTAGCGAAGAATCGTATGACGCGCAACGCTCACTCCGCAAGATTCCAGCTTCTGGCGGATCTGACTCAGACTGCCGCCATTGAGATATTCGTCTACAACCATGTCTTCGAACGGAGAGATCTTTGACTCTCTCCATTTTCTTCGCCGCGCGATACCGCTTGAGACAGTACTCATTTCATTGATGACCATTCTGTTGTTAGATAAAGGGATCACTCCCGCGGGAAAATACCCGACTTGCTCCAATTGAGCCATCATTGGGATGACCAAGGTCGGAACTAGGCCCACCTTTTCCGATCACAATCCGTTCGGAAGCGGAGTATTTACTGGCGTACATCGCCTGGAGATCAATCACTCGGAGGCTTGTATGAAAGCCTGCATCCTAAGTGTTGTCTGGATGGAGTCAGCCGCAGTACTGAAGACTTTCAGCGGGCTGCTTGATGAGAAGGAACGCTGGTTCCTGGTTAATGATTGGTCATCAATCACCCGGCGTTTCCGCCGTATCCCCCAGTGACTCAGTGGTCACTCGTGCGTATCAGGGGGTGCACACTTTGAAGTTGGACGAAATTGTACACGCGCCTGTCAACGCCTGTCAAGCGTTTTGTACGCTGTCTCGTCAACTATTGATGCTCTGTCATCAGATTCCGCGTATTATTGCGCAATATCAGCACCTTATGTGCCCGCCCCCCGCGCAGCAAACATGATGTTTGCCGCTGAATCAGCCTGCCTCGATGGCACCGCTGATTCGCTGGGGCATTCCTGATGAAGCCCCAAATGAAAACCGCCCGCATTCTGCATCTGCCCGTTGCAATGGCAGAGTGCGAGCGGTTTTGAAATCAATGAACACGCATATCAACCGGGTTCGTTGACTTCGGCGAACTGCATGTTTGCCAGTGCGAACAGATGATGCCTTCTGGCATCTAGCTGTTCGCACCCGCGCGATTTTCACTGCATATTCATGATGTGAAAATCGCGCTTCGCACATTAGTGCAAAAGCGTGAATCGTTGCTGTTGGCCAGCATCGATTCACGCCAGAATTTTGACGACTCAACAGAGTCGTATGCAGTTACCAGGGTGGAGTGAATATTGCAAACGGTCTTCCGCCTGGCTTTTGGCCAGGGTCAATCCTGTTTGCTCGTTGCAGACCTAAGCCTGTAGCTGTAAGCCGATGGCCGATTGGCCACACGTGCGTGCAACGGCTTTCGCTCGAAATTTTGTAGTCTTTTTTTTCAGAGATCTGAGTGATTTGCAAATTGAATTGCGTGTAGAAGCGCCAAAACAGAATGTGAGGCTATTAGTCAGAACAAGGCAAAAATTACTTGAAATCCGACCCTGATTAAATTTGCCATGGAGGAACTTTCAAAAAGTTTCACCAAGTGCAGGATTGCTCTGCAAAATCAGGGTAGTCAGCGGCCTCGAAGTTCTGCAATAACCGCAGGGCCTACGACGTAGGAGTTTTTTTCTGCCCATTGAATGATCGTCAAGCCATCTGGTGGGCCCAGTGCATTAGGATCCGCACCGGCTTCAATCAGCGCCGCAACTATGATCGCAGGGTTCTCGCTGTAGCGAATAGCAGTGTACAAGGGAGTCTCGCCATAATCGTTCTGCAGACCGGGATCAGCACCGGCTTCAATGAGCGCAGCGATGATCGCAGGGTTATCGTTGGAAAAAGCAGCAGAGTGCAGGGGTGTCCCGCCACGCTTTGTTCGCGCAGCTGGATCAGCACCGGCTTCAATGAGCGCAGCGATGATCGCAGGGTTCTCGTTGTAAAAAGCAGCAAAGTGCAAGGGTGTCTGGCCATTCATGCCCCGCGCAGCTGGATCAGCACCGGCTTCAATGAGCGCAGCGATGATCGCAGGGTTCTCGCTGTAGCGAGCAGCAGAGTGTAGGGGAGTCACACCTCGTTTTGCTCGCGCACCGGGGTCCGCACCGGCTTCAATGAGCGCAGTGATGATCGCAGGTTTATCGTGGTAGCGTGCAGCAAGGTGCAAGGGTGTCACACCCCTGTTGTCCCGCGCACCGGGGTCCGCACCGGCTTCAATGAGCGCAGTGATGATCGCAGGCTTATCTCTGGAGGCAGCAGAGTGCAAGGGTGTCACACCACTGTTGTTCGGCACACTAGGGTCGGCACCGATTTCAACGAGCACTGCGATGATCGCAGGGTTCTGGTTGTGGCCGGCAGCAGCGTGTATGGGCGTCCAACCAGAATTTGGGGTGAGCGCATCAGGGTCGGCACCGGCTTCAATGAGCGCAGTGATGATCGCAGGGTTCTCAGTAAACGCAGCAATATAGTACAAGGGTGTCACACCACTGTTGTTCCGCGCACGAGGGTTGGCACCGGCTTCAAGACATTTCAATAATTCTGCTAGTGTAATATCTTTGTAGAACGTTTTCCGTACCTTACTATCATCCGAATTCCATGCTCCACAGAAAGCGCGAGCAGTGGAATTCGTTTCTGCGTTCCCGATGACCTCAGCCGTTTCATCACCGCTGTTTACTGCTAAAGATGAACTAAACGCCAATGCACCGATAATCGTTCTGATTGTCTTGCCAGCTCGCATCAAATTACCTTTACTTTCGATTATATGGCTTGTATTAAATCACTTATTTAGTATTCCAGTTCCCTTTGCTTCACTATGTACGACAGTGCTTAGTGAAGCGTCGCAGCCCGGCGGATATACGTCAAGATTTAGCGAATTGCGGTCGAGTGTGGGCCTCGCATACGGGGTTAGCTCCCAGCAAAAAGCCGGTTGTCAAGCCAGTCAGTGGGGATTTTTCCGCTTGATAGGGTTGACTGTATCGAAATCATGAATCGTCGCTGATACACCAACGATTCACACCTGATTCTTGACGAATCATCAGAGTCGTATTCAGTTACCAAGGTGGTGTAAATATTTGAAATTGTATGTGAGAATTTTTGTAGAATATTAACGCCTACCTTGATTGTCTTTCGTGGCTGTCGGGGCAGTTGATTACAAATCAACTGCTCTTATCGCCATACTAGGAATCACTGTCGCAGCAAGTCGATTGCACTCCAAGAACGTATCTCTCTACAAACTTCGGAATGAATTCTCAATTAGCAAGTTCGGTACTATCCGTCTTGTAGCTGCCTGAGTAGTTCAACAACTCCGATTGCCTCGATATCATTCGCGAGCGGAAATCGGTCGGGACCTGGATAGGCAACGTATTTCTCTGTCGCTCTTACATCTTTGCAACCTTCGTGAAACCCTCGTGACAATTTTGGAGACATTGATCGCTTGATTTCTATTGCCCTTACATTCTGACTCGGTCCTTCCAGCACCAGATCAATTTCCGCGCCTGCTTGAGTTCGATAAAAGCTCACCTCCCACATATCTGATACGGTTCGCAACAGGTTTTCGACAACGAACGCTTCCCAGCTGGCACCAACAGCTGGATGACCAAGTAAATCATCGAAATTGGTAATCCGTAGTAACCGATGAGCAATTCCGGAGTCTCGTAAGAAGACTTTCGGGGATTTGACTAGACGCTTTCTGGTATTGCCCGACCATGGGTGCAGTTCACGAACCATGAAATGCGACTGCAATAGGCTCATGTAGTTTTGAACTGTCTTGTAATTGACAGCAAGATTGGCTGCCAATTTGGAATAGTTGATTAACTGTGCGTTTTCCCAAGCCAGCATTGACCAAAGGTTTCGTAGAACGACCGGTGGGATATGAGAGCCCATCAAGGGAATATCTCGTTCCAGAAAAGTCAAAGTGAAGTCACTTCGCCAGGACCAGCTATCATCGTCACTATTAGCTAAGTAACTTTGCGGAAATCCGCCGCGTAGCCAGAGACGATTAAGGTCAGTACTTTCTGATTGATCGTCAACGGTTTCCAGAATTGAAAATGGGTATAGCTCAAGATATCGTATTCTGCCCGCAAGAGATTCCGACGATTGACGCAATAGTTCCGGGGATGCTGAGCCGAGTACAAGAAACTGAGCCGTGCGCTCGCCATTTCGAATCCGACCATCTATTATGCTGCGAAGCAGTGCAAACAATTCAGGCCTTCGTTGAACTTCATCGATGATGAGTAGTTTACCCTTGCACTGACTAAAAAAAATTTCCGGTTCGATCAGTTTGGCAAGGTCCGATTCTAGTTCGAGGTCCAAATAAACGGATGGCTTCGGAAAGGCTGATGCAATCTGAAGTGCCAGGGTAGTTTTGCCGACCTGCCGCGCCCCTAATAGCGCAACCGCAGGCATTGTGTTCAACGCTTGAAGAACTGAGTTATAGAGTCTCCGTTTGATTAACATAGTAAATTAGTATATCAAATACTAAAATACTAGGTTATAAATTTGCTTGAGGTAGGGTTTCTCGTTTATTTTGCAGTGGAGAGAACGACTGTCAGACACGTCAAGGGAAGTCATCTGAATCAGATTAAACTTTGTTTTTTTGTTCGTCGAATATCTGGTCGGGTAATCAAAATTTTTGACTAATTTCTGAAAAAACGATATACTTTGCGCTTCACTATTTTCCCCATCTTTGTTTCTTTTTCTTTTCTATTTCTGATTTCAAAATGTACGCGATTATCGAAACAGGCGGCAAGCAAGTTCGAGTTGAACCAGGCAACAGAATAAAGGTTGAGCGGCTGAGCGGTGAAGTCGGCGATAACGTCCAGTTTGACAATGTGCTGCTGGTTTCTGATGGTACTCAAACTGTGATTGGTACACCGCATGTTGAAGATTCACTAGTCATCGCCAAAATTCTAGATCATGGTCGAGGGAAAAAGATCCGCGTGATCAAAATGAAGCGCAGGAAAAATTATCAACGAACTTACGGGCACAGGCAAAATTACACCGAACTTGAAGTTCTGAGCATTGGTGCTGCCAGTGAATCAAACGAAAAGAAAGTTGCGTCGAAAGCTAGTGAAGCCGACAGCAACAAAGACGAATCAGCTGAGGACTGACAGCCTTTCAGGTTTGAAGCTAACTGAAATCTATAGGGTAGATACTCATGGCACATAAAAAAGCGGGTGGAAGTTCAAGAAACGGACGCGACTCGATTTCCAAGCGCTTGGGCGTAAAACGCTATGGCGGTGAATTGATTCGTGCAGGTAACATCATTGTTCGTCAGCGCGGTAGCAAGTTTCATCCCGGGACGAATGTCGGAATGGGTAATGACTATACTCTTTTTGCGACCGCAGACGGTCATGTAAAGTTTGAGGTTAAAGGGCCCCTTCGTAAAAAGACCGTTTCGGTTATTCCCGCCTAATCAAACTCACTCGACCGTGGCACTCCTGCCCGGTTTTCCTCCCCATGGGACCGCCATGACGCACACCGATCAATCTGAGTGCGTTTAAATGTTTATTGATGAAGCACAAATTAGGGTAGAGGCCGGAAAGGGTGGTGCTGGTTGTCTTTCATTCAGACGCGAAAAGCACACACCTCGCGGCGGCCCCGATGGCGGAGATGGCGGTCGAGGTGGTAGCATCTACATCATTGGAGATGCGCACCTGAATACCCTCGTAGATTTTCAGCATCAACGAAGCTATCGTGCTCAAAATGGGCGCCCGGGTGCTGGTCGCGATGCCTCCGGAAGGGATGGCGAGGATCTCGAAATTTGCGTACCGCTCGGCACAATGATCCAGGATGCTGATACTCGTGAATTGATTGATGAAATAACGGAGTCGAATCAGCGAGTATTGGTCGCAAAAGGTGGCTCTAATGGTGTGGGTAACGCGCGATTCAAATCCAGTACCAACCGTTCGCCACGAAAAACCATACCTGGCGGTGCTGGCGAAGTTCGCATGCTCAAACTGGAACTACGCATTTTGGCAGATGTTGGACTAGTTGGATTGCCAAATGCAGGAAAGTCTTCCCTGATCCGGAAGGTCACCAATGCGCAACCGAAAATCGCAGATTATCCCTTTACCACTCTCAAGCCATCCCGAGGGGTGGTTGGACTTGGTTACGGACGCAGTTATACAATTGCTGATATTCCCGGACTGATCGAAGGTGCTTCTACCGGCAGTGGACTTGGTATCCAATTTCTAAAGCACCTACGTCATACCCGCCTGCTTTTTCATGTAGTGGATATTTCTTCCACCGCAGAGATCGAGTCGGTGGTCAAGTCAATTGATGTAATCGCGAATGAACTAGCGCAGTTTGATGAAGATCTTGCAAAACGCGAACGCTGGCTGGTTTTGAATAAGATTGATCTCATCCCAGAAGCTGAACTAGAGAACTACTTGCAGGAAATAATTGCCAAGAGTCGTTGGAGCGATAAGTGGTTTGCTGTTTCAGCCGTGAATGGTTCTGGTTGCAAAAAGCTTGTTGGCGAAGCAATGAACTGGCTTGAGGACAACTCACCTGAGCCAAACGAGCATCAATCGATCGAGGAACTCTTGTTATGACAGATCCATATGATTACAGCGCAACGCGTCGATGGGTCGTTAAAGTTGGCAGTTCCCTGATTACGAATATTGAAACCGGAATCAACGTTGACCGCATCCATGGCTGGGCCGGACAAATCGCTGAATTAAAGCGTGCTGGCGTCGAAGTTGTGTTGGTTTCCTCTGGATCCGTAATGGAGGGCATGAAACGGTTAGGCTGGAGTGAGCGTCCGCATGAAGTACACCTGTTGCAGGTTGCGGCTGCTGTCGGGCAAATGGGACTGGTTCGAACATATGAGATTGCATTTGAAAAACACGGCTACCTGACAGCTCAGATTTTACTGACCAACGCGGATCTTTCGGATCGCGCGCGTTACTTGAATACCCGAAACACCATCAGAACCTTGCTTGAAAAAGGAATCATTCCGATCGTTAATGAGAATGACACCGTTACCACCGAAGACATCAAATTTGGGGATAACGACAATTTGGCCGGTCTGGTTACGAATATTGTTGATGCAGACCTACTGGTAATATTGACCGATCAAATTGGTCTGTACGATGCTGATCCTCGAACCAACCCAAATGCCAAGCTGATATCACGGGCTTATCCCCACGATGAATCCCTTGACCGAGTCGTTGGACCGAGTAGTCAGTTTGGACGCGGGGGAATGCTTGCCAAGCTGGAAGCTGCCCGCAAGGCTGCTCGTTCAGGTGCTGCAACGTTCATCGCATCAGGACTGGTTGAGAACCAGCTACAGAAAATTATCACCAATCAGGCAGAAGGAACCTTGCTGCTATCAAGGACTGGAAGAATCACCGCGCACAAACAATGGTTAGCAGGACGAACCCGCGTGGCAGGAAAACTTCATCTTGATCAAGGTGCCGCCACAGCACTACTGGACCAGGGTCGCAGTCTACTGTCGGTTGGCGTCAAGCAGGTTGAGGGAAAATTCAGACGCGGCGACCTCGTCGTGTGCCTGAATGCTGACTCCAGGGAAATAGCGCGCGGTCTCATCAACTACGATTCAGATGAAGCCAGTCAAATAAAAGGGCATCGAACAGATCGTATTGAATCAGTGTTGGGATACGTGAGAGACCACGAACTAATTCACAGGGACAACATGGTCATCATGTAGGAATTGGATTGCTATCGGTTCTGAGCTAAATGATTCATTCGGAAAACTCATTATTGAGAATAATCAACTCTTCAGCATCCATGCGAAAGTACAGTTGTTCAATTCTTAATTGTTTCTATAATGTGCGCCGACGTATAACGTTAGTACTAGATATTAATGAGATTCTGAGATTGGATTGAACGCGTCATTCCTCACAAAATTTTTTTCCATTTGTAATAAATTAGAGGGATATTTTTTAGTTAGCAAGTTTGGAGGAAACTATCAGATGTTTACTACTCGAAAATTGATTGCCTGCGCCGTACTTTCCTGTGCGCTTCTGTTGCCAGGTCTGGCAAGCGCGAAGACAGTCATTCGTATACAGTCGGTCATTCCGACTTCCGCCGACGAAACTGTAATGCTGAAGCGATTTGGCGACAATGTTTCTGCTTTGACAAACGGCGAAGTCGAAATCGAAGTCCTCGCAGCTGGAGCTGTCGTTGGGGTTAAAGAAACCTTGGAAGCTGTCAACGCAGGATTGATCGAAGGAGGATTTGCTTGGACACACTATTGGTCAGGTTATCATCCGGCAGCAATGCTGTTTGGTTCACCGACCGCAGGTGCAGGACTGGGAATCGACAACATAGCCTGGATTTCATGGTACATGGAAGGTGGTGGTCGTGCGCTGTATGACCGACTCTGGGACGAAATGGGCATGAATGTGAAAGGTCTCATGTTGCAGCCGGTCGGACCCGAAGCGTTGGGATGGTTCAAGGAGCCGATCAACAGCATGGACGATTTCCGAAAGTATCGATTCAGAACACCACCTGGCATTCCAGGTCAAACCTACAAGGATATTGGTGTTGCAGCCGTTGCCATGGGTGGAGGAGACATTCTTCCAGCACTTGAAAAAGGCACGATTGACGCAGCAGAGTGGTGCTGCCCGAAGCCCGATTCAGTTTTTGGATTTCAAAAAGTGTTGAAACATTACTATTTGCAAGGCCTGCATCAGGTTGTGGTTAACGCTGACGTCTACATCAACAAGGATGTCTGGAACAGCCTCACGCCACATCAGCAGCTGGCCATGGAAATTTCGGCAGACGCCTCCCTGATTCAGTCTTTAGCTTACCGAATCTATGAAAATGGTAAAGCGCTAAAAGATCTGACCGAGAATCATGGAGTTATCCTGCATGATACGCCTCTCGACTACTTCACAGAATACATGAATGCTGTTTTGACTAGCATGGATAAGAACAAAGCAGAAAATGAATTCTTCAAAGAAGTCTGGGAATCGATGGAACAGTTTGCACAGATCGCAGTTCCGTTCTGGGCTGGTGCACAAACCACCAATGCAAACCTTGGACAGGCTTACGCAAAACAATTACAGTAAGCAAAATTTAAAAGACCAAGCTACGCCAACGTAGCTTGGTCCTGAAAATAAGGAAAAGCGTAGATCCTATATCGGATTTACGCTTTTTCTTTGCGATAGTTGGGTATTGAGTTTCCCAAAGTTCCAAGTTCTTTGGCTTTCCAAGATGAAGACTCCAACTTTGAGGGTTAAATGTTGAGTGCTAAGACCTTACTCCTATTTCCGGGACAGGGTGCCCAGTACCCAGGAATTGGCAGCGATCTAACCCGAGAATTTCCAATCGCACGAGAAATGTATAGTGATGCGAGCGATATTCTTGGTTACGATCTAGTTGCTCTTTGTAATGATTCCGAGAGTGGAGCGATCAACCTCACAAAGTTCACCCAGCCTGTACTGCTTGTTCACTCATACATCTGTCTGCGGGTATTTGAGCAGTATCTCGGCCTAAGCATTGACGCTTTCGCAGCGGGTGGACACAGCCTAGGTGAGTACACAGCACTTGTCGCTGCCGGCGCCTTAAGTTTTGAAGACGCACTGCGACTGGTTTCAAAGCGCGGTGAATGCATGGGTGAACATGGCGGGGGAGAGATGCTTGCTCTTTCTCTGACCGAAGACGACCTTAAACCATTCATTGAAGCCAGCAACTGCGAAATTGCGGCTCTGAACCTGCCGGAGCAGACTGTCGTGGGCGGCTGGCCGGATGAACTGGATGAACTGACCGCGAACATCGATGAGAAAATCCCTGGTAAGGGAGGTGTTCGGTTGAAAACAGAAGGCGCATTTCATACGTCTCACATGTACCCGGCGGCGCAGAAGTTTCGACCATTCTTGGAAGAAACTCACATGAGAGCACCGAAACTCCAGGTTGCGTCCAATACAACCGGTGGATTTCATTCACCGGATATTGAGAGTATTCGGGAAAACCTCTATCTTCAATTGTTCAAACCAGTTCGCTGGAGTGACAACCTGAAAGCGATAGCGAATGCGGGTGTTGAAAGAATTATTGAATTTGGTGGCGGTCTGGGCAAGGGTGATACACCATCCGACAAGCGACCGAATTTGCAGGGAATGATCGTTCGCACATTCAGACGTGCGAATCCAAGACCCGTATATCACGCAGTGATTAATGTAGAAACTCTTGAGGCAACTTGCAAGGCATACACAGCAGCCTGATTTTCGGTTTGCTTGGAAAGGGGTATCTCGACAGTGATCAACCCCGGAAAGGCTGAATCCAGTTAACCGGTTTACACTTGCTCAATTTCGATCAGCGTTCCGTTGAAGTCTTTCGGATGCAGAAACAGAACGGGTTTGCCGTGAGCACCGATTTTTGGTGAACCATCACCCAGAACTCGCATGCCTGCCGCAACCAATTGGTTTTGTGCCGCGTCAATGTCCGTCACTTCATAACACAAGTGATGGACACCCCCGGCAGGGTTTCTCTCAAGAAAGCCTGCGATCGGTGAATGGTCGCCTAGCGGATGCAGAAGTTCAATTTTTGTATTGGGAAGATTGACGAATACCGTTGTCACTCCATGCTCAGGTAGATCAAGCGGAGCAGATACGTCTGCACCTAGTACCGATCGGTATTGCTCTGATGCCGCACTGAGGTCGGGGACTGCAATGGCGACATGATTCAGTTTGCCAATCATTCAGCCTCCGTTCCAAATTCCAGTATTGGTTGGTCAGCAGCCAGGCTGTCGCCAACGTTCGCCAGAATCTTGGCAATTGTTCCATCCTGTTCGGAGTGTAAGGCATTTTCCATTTTCATCGCTTCTACGATTGCGATGGTTTCACCGATCTTGACTGTCTGGCCTTCGGTGACCCGAAGTTCCTGCAGCCGGCCCGGCATGGGTGACTTAAGAAAACGCGAAACGCCCGAAGTTTTCTTCTCCAGCATGAACTCGTTCAATTTTGCTCCCAATGGGCTAAGTACATTGAACAAGCGTCGCAAACCAAAAAAGTCTAGTTGATAGCTTATCCCGACACGCAGAATTTTGACGCATCTAGTCTCGCCATCTGCAAGTTTGTAGTAGAACAAACTTTGCCCAGGTGTCCATTTGTGAATAACATCAGTGCCATCCCCATTGGATGTGGTCAACCGGTGGCCGTACTCAATCTCTTCGACCGTAAACTCATACTGCTCTTGACCGCTGATTGCAACCCAAGAATTACACGCAGTCCTTTGACCGTTCGACTGATCAGCACCTGATTTGTCGGACCGTTCTTCATCGACATAGTGGGCTATTGTTGCGATCATAGCCGCGGTGACTACTTCACTACTGGTCTCAGTATTGCAGTCATAACCATCGGGAAAACGTTCTTCAATGTAGCGGGTGTGCATGTCGCCAGTACAAACCAAAGGATCTCGAACCAAGGCCTGTAAAAATGGAATGTTGGTTGTAACCCCTGAAATCTGATATTCGTCAAGGGATTTTGCAAGCAAATCAAGCGCCTTCTCCCTGGTGTCGTCGTGCACAATCAGTTTGGAGATCATTGGATCATAGTGCATTGAAATTTCACCGCCTTCATAGACACCGGAATCGACACGCACTTTCTCCGAGCGCGTTGGTTGACGGTATCTAATCAGCCGGCCGATTGATGGTAGAAAGTTCCGTGCAGGGTCTTCAGCGTAAATTCTCGCTTCCGCTGCCCATCCTGAGGCAACGATGTCTGACTGATTGATGTCAAGCGGTTCACCTGCAGCGATACGAATCATGCACTCTACAAGATTCACACCAGATACATATTCTGTTACTGGATGCTCGACCTGCAAGCGAGTATTCATTTCCAGAAAGTAAAAATTCTGGTCGGCATCAACGACAAACTCCACTGTTCCTGCTGAAACATAATTCACCGCGCGCGCCAGAGCTATCGCTTGCCCCGTGATATCACTTCTGGTTGTCTCATTTAGGAAAGGTGATGGTGCTTCTTCAATAACCTTCTGATGACGACGCTGAAGTGAACACTCTCGCTCTCCAAGATGGATGACGTTACCAAATTTATCGGCTAACACCTGAACTTCGATATGCCGTGGATTCTCGATGTACTTTTCAACAAATACCCGGTCATCTCCAAAATGGGCCTTTGCTTCACTTGCTGAGCGTAGAAACCCATCCCGGCATTCTTCATCGCTATACGCCAGGCGCATGCCTTTTCCACCACCGGCTGATGTGGGTTTAAGCATCACTGGGTAACCAATCTGCTGAGCCAGTTCAACTGCATGGTCTGGGCTTTCGATCACATCATCAAATCCAGGAATGACATTGACATCAGCGTCCCGTGCGATTTTCTTCGAGGTGATCTTGTCCCCCATTAATCGAATCGCTTCTGGTCCTGGGCCAATAAACTGAATGCCGGATTCAGTCAACTCCTCACCAAACTGTGCATCTTCCGACAGGAATCCGTATCCGGGGTGAACGGCCTCAGCGCCTGTCGAATGACAGGCCTCCAAAATATTCTGAGTTTGCAAATAACTCTGCGCTGCAGCCGCAGGCCCGATATTGACAGCCTCATCTGCAGTTCTGACATGTAATGCGTTTCGATCTGCATCCGAATACACGGCGACGGTCTTGATGCCCATCTGTTTTGCGGTTCGCATGATGCGACACGCAATTTCGCCACGATTTGCAATCAGTATTTTGCTAAACATGGGTGGCAGGAACTAAAGTGGTATGTTGCCGTGCTTACGCCAGGGATTTTCCAGTTTCTTTTTGGACAGCATCTCCAAAGAATGGCAGATTCTGAGTCGAGTGTCGTGCGGCATGATGACGTCATCAATAAATCCGCGGCTGGCGGCAATGAACGGATTTGCGAACTTATCGCTGTATTCCTCGGTTCGCTGGGCGATTTTTTCGGCATCGTTCATCTGCGCGCGGAAGATGATCTCAACTGCGCCTTTGGCACCCATAACAGCGATTTCGGCGCTGGGCCACGCGAGATTAACATCGCCCCGCAAGTGTTTGGAACTCATGACGTCGTAGGCACCGCCATACGCTTTGCGCGTAATCACCGTAACTTTGGGAATGGTCGCTTCAGCATAGGCATATAGCAATTTTGCGCCATGTTTGATGATGCCGCCATGTTCCTGCGCAGTACCGGGCATAAAACCAGGCACATCAACAAATGTGATGATCGGAATCCCAAACGCATCGCAAAAACGGACGAACCGTGCCGCCTTAATTGATGAGTGAATGTCAAGACAGCCAGCCAACACCATGGGCTGATTTGCGACAATTCCGACAGTTCGACCTTCCATCCGTGCGAATCCAGTCACGATATTCTTGGCGTGATCTGGTTTGAGTTCAAAAAAGTGTGCCTCATCGACAACTTTCAGAATCAGTTCCTTGATGTCATATGGTTGATTGGGGTCTTCGGGTACCAGGGTATCCAAGGACACCTCGATTCGATCGCGGGGATCGTCGGTTTGGCGTACAGGCAGGGGGCTTTGGTTGTTGGCAGGCAGGAAATCAAAAAATGCTCTCAGCATCAGACATCCTTCGATGTCATTTTCGAATGCGCCGTCAGCGACACCGGAAGTTTCTGTGTGTGCAGAGGCGCCACCCAATTGTTCAGCGGAAACCTCTTCGTGGGTTACCGTTCTTGCAACATCAGGGCCGGTTACAAACATATAGGAACTGTCGCGTACCATGAAAATGAAGTCGGTAATAGCAGGGGAATAGACTGCACCACCGGCACACGGTCCCATGATGAGAGAAATTTGAGGAATTACGCCGGATGCCATGACGTTGCGTTGAAAGATATCAGCATAGCCGGCCAATGACGCAACCCCTTCCTGAATGCGAGCACCGCCGGAGTCATTGATTCCGATGACTGGTGCACGGACTTTCATGGCCTGATCCATAATTTTGCCGATCTTTTCAGCATGGGCTTCAGACAGTGAACCGCCATAAACTGTAAAGTCCTGACTGAAAACAAATACCAGACGACCGTGAATGGTGCCATAACCGGTGACAACGCCATCACCGGGAATCTTGTTGTCGGCCATGCCAAAGTCAGTGCTGCGATGCTCAACAAACATATCCCATTCCTGGAAACTGTCTTTGTCAAGCAGTAATTCAATTCGCTCACGCGCAGTCAATTTGCCTTTGGCGTGTTGCGCGTCAATGCGTTTCTGGCCGCCGCCTAACCGTGCGGCTTCACGCTTCGTATTCAGTTGATCAATGATGTCCTGCAAAATTCTGATCCAAAGTACCTGAATGGCAATGTCTATGCGGAACCCATTTTGGTTTCAATGAAGTCCAAAACTTGTGGAATTGTATCCAGAATTCGAGTACCAGGACCGTAGACAGCGGATACGCCGTTTGACTCAAGAGTCCTGACATCATCAGGTGGTACAACACCGCCACAGATAACCACCACATTTTCAGCACCTTCACTCTTAAGACCTTCAACAATTTGCGGTACCAGAGTTTTATGCCCACCCGCCTGCGTTGAGATTCCAACCAGATGCACATCGTTGTCAACGGCTTGGCGGACAACTTCTTCTGGTGTCTGAAACAGAGCACCAATATCCACTTCAAAGCCAAAGTCAGCATAAGCTGTTGCAATCACCTTGGCTCCGCGATCATGCCCATCCTGCCCAACTTTTGCGATCAGTGCACGTGGACGCCGGTGATGGGACTCGATAAACCTCTCAACCCGATGCCGTATCGCTGAAACGTCCTCATCACTTGAAATGGCATTACTGTAGACCCCACTAATGGCCTGCGGAACTGCGCGGTGTTGGCCAAAAACCGATCTCACAGCATCGGTAATTTCACCCACCGTGGCGCGTGCCCGGGCTGCCAATATCGATTGCTGTAGCAATCCCCACTCGCCCGATTCAGCACAGCATTTGAGCTGATCAAGGGCATTCTGACAAGCTTCTTCATTTCGAGACTCTCGCACATTAGTGAGCCTCGATATCTGGCTTTCACGAACAGCCTGATTGTCAACTTCGAGCAGTTCGACATCATCATCTGAATCGCTGATGAACTGATTGACGCCAACGATGACATCATCTCCGCTGTCGAGTCGGGCCTGGCGCTTTGCTGCTGAGGCTTCGATTCGCTGCTTTGGTACGCCTGCATCGACCGCTCGGGTCATGCCGCCCATTGCTTCAACTTCATCTATGAGAGTTTTCGCTTCGCGGATCATTGAACCGGTCAGACTCTCAATATAGTAACTACCAGCTAGAGGATCGACGACTTTGGACAGGCCGGATTCTTCTCTCAGAATGAGTTGCGTATTTCTAGCAATTTGTGCGGAAAATTCACTCGGTAGTGCGAGCGCTTCATCAAATGAGTTCGTATGCAGAGATTGGGTGCCACCAAGCACTGCAGCGAGTGCCTCGATAGTCGTGCGAATGATGTTATTGTAGGGCGACTGGCTGGTGAGGCTCACACCAGAGGTTTGGCAGTGTGTACGCAACATCAGTGAAGTTGGTTTTTTAGGACTGAAGTGCGTATTCATCAGATCTGCCCACAGGAATCTCGCAGCGCGCAGTTTTGCAATTTCCATGAACAGGTTCATGCCGATGCAGAAAAAGAAGGAAAGGCGAGGGGCAAACTGATCAACATCCATGCCGGTCGACAGTGCCGCACGAACGTACTCAATTCCATCCGCAATCGTGTAAGCAAGTTCCTGGACACAAGTAGCCCCTGCTTCCTGCATGTGGTAGCCCGATATGGAGATCGGGTTGAATCGGGGCATATGATTGGATGTGTGCTGAATGATATCCGCCACGATGCGCATGGATGGTTCCGGCGGGTAGATATAGGTATTCCGCACCATGAATTCTTTCAGAATGTCATTTTGCAGTGTACCGGACAGTGCTTCCTGCGAAACACCCTGCTCTTCACCAGCAACAATGAACATGGCGAGCACTGGCAGTACTGCGCCATTCATGGTCATTGATACGGAAATCCGGTCTAGCGGAATGCTGTCGAACAGAATCTTCATATCCTCGACACTGTCGATTGCCACCCCCGCTTTACCCACATCACCAATGACGCGGGGATGATCAGAATCATAGCCACGGTGAGTGGGTAGGTCGAATGCTACCGAAAGACCCGTCTGCCCGGATTTCAGATTGTCACGGTAAAACCGATTGGATTCCTCAGCAGTAGAAAATCCTGCGTATTGTCTGAGAGTCCAGGGCCGCCCGGCATACATCGTTGCCCGTGGTCCACGCAGATAGGGCGGAAATCCTGGCAATGTGTTCATATGTTCAAGCTCGGCGAGATCATCCGCGCTATAGACTGGTTTGATGTCAATGCCTTCTGGCGTTTGCCATGTGAGTTCGTCTAGCGAGCGTCCCCTGAGTTCCTTGACAGCCTGCTGCTGCCACTCGTTTAATGAAGGTTCTTCAAATGCCATAGACAGAAGCTCTTTCAAATGCTTCCTGGAAACTCAGGATTTTGGATAGCCGATGGATTCGAGTGCTTCGGTGATCTCATTCAGAATCTCGGGGTCATCGATTGTGGCTGGCATCTTCCAAGGTTCTGCATCAGCAATTTTGCTGACAGTGCCACGTAAAATTTTACCTGAGCGTGTTTTTGGCAGACGCTTGACGACAACTGCCTGCTTGAACGCTGCAACTGGGCCTATTTTCTCCCGCATCAAGCCGACACACTCCTTCACAATCTGATCGTGAGGTGTTTCGCAGCCAGAATTGAGTACCAGAAGCCCTAGTGGCAACTGACCCTTCAGCGAATCATTTACGCCGGTTACTGCACATTCGGCGACATCGGGGTGTGAGCTCAGGACTTCTTCCATGGCGCCGGTTGACAGCCGATGTCCAGCCACGTTGATGATGTCGTCAGTTCTAGACATGACATAGACATAACCATCTTCGTCGACGAATCCGGCATCTGCAGTTTTATAGTAGCCGGGAAATTCAGCGAGATACGCTTCAACATACCGCTCTTTGGCATTCCATAGCGTTGGAAAAGCGCCTGGAGGCAGTGGTAATTCAACCACAAGCGATCCAATTTCACCCGGAGCGACTTCATTCGCTGCCTCGTTCAAAACTTTCAGATTCCAGCCTGGCACCGGTTTAGAGGGAGAACCCTCCTTGACTGGCAGATGCTCAATTCCCATCAGGTTAGAACAAATCGCCCAACCAGTTTCAGTCTGCCACCAGTGATCAATGACGGGTATTTCAAGCTTTTCTTCAGCCCAATGCAGAGTATCTGGATCTGTACGCTCTCCGGCCAGAAACAGGGTATGCAATGTAGCAATATCGTACCTTTTGAGGTGCTCACCTTCCGGGTCCTCTTTCTTAATGGCCCTAAACGCAGTCGGTGCAGTAAAAAGCGCCGACACCTTGTGTTGTGAAATGACGCGCCAAAAGGCGCCAGGGTCTGGTGTCCCGACTGGTTTTCCTTCATACAGGATGGTTGTGTTTCCTGCAAACAGCGGTGCGTAAACAATATAGGAATGACCCACAACCCAGCCTACATCGGAGGCCGCCCAAAACACTTCGCCAGGCTCAACACCGTAGATATTTTTCATGCTCCACTTCAGAGCTACAATGTGCCCGCCATTGTCTCGAACAACGCCTTTGGGTTGGCCTGTTGTTCCAGATGTATAAAGAATATAGAGTGGGTCAGTTGCCTTGACTGAAACACAAGGCACTGGTGATGCGCGGCTGATCAGTTCATGCCAGTCGTGATCGCGTCCCGTTAGCATCTCCGCTTCAAGCTGCGGGCGCTGATAGATCACACAGGCTTGAGGTGTGTGTTCGGCAAGATCGATCGCTTGGTCCAGCAGTGGTTTATAGGCGACCGTACGGCCAGGTTCCAAGCCACATGATGCGCTGATTATGGCAACCGGTTTTGCGTCGTCAATTCGGACTGCCAGTTCATTTGATGCGAAACCACCAAACACGACTGAATGGATGGCCCCTAGGCGAGCGCAGGCCAGTATGGCAATGACTGCTTCGGGAATCATCGGCATATAGATGATAACGCGTGAACCTTTTTCCACGCCAATTTCAGAGAGAGCGCCAGCGAATCGGGCGGTTTCTTCAGTTAGTTGCCGGTACGTGTAGTGGCGAATTTCACCAGTCATGGCAGAATCGTAGATCAATGCATTCTGATCACCTCGGCCTTGTGCTACATGCAGATCCAAGGCGTTATAGCAGGTGTTGACTTCCGCACCCGGAAACCAACGAAAGTGGGGTTTATTGGAGTCATCTAGCACTTTGTCCCAGGGTTTGTCCCAGTGGACCAACTTTGCAATTTCACCCCAATAGGATTCTCGCTCCTCTATGGATCGGTTAAATTCTGCTTGATATTTACTCATTTTTTATTTCAGTTTCAGTGGATTGACGGGAATATCGATTTCAGTTAATTTAAGGGACTTATATAATTAATATGCCTCTGCACTTAAGTCAGGATAAGCCGCATCGGCGACGTGTCGACTGCGGCCTGCAGAAGTCGCAATGGGATTTGCTTTTCCCACCGCCGCCGATTGAATCGATAAACAAACTCGTCCACATATTCCTGCATGTACTGATGCGACACGCCATGAAAGGTGCCCAGCAGAAATGTTTTCAAGTTGCTGATGACGATATGCACCAGCGGCAGCCAGTCGGCGACCTGGTCGGGTGGCGTGACTTTAGGGTAGTGTTCATGGCTTTTGGAAATCACCCGCAAGCCGCTGAACGCATCGGATCGAACGCTGGCGCCGGCACAGAGTCTGGAACAGAACTGTTCCACCGTCTGGGAATTGACCGAATCCACCACGCGGGCGTGCATGAAGCCGGCGCCCTGGCCGTTATTCTGCACCGCAAACAACACCGGTTTGCGCCCTTGTGCGCCGCGTCCGCGCTTTCCCGGGCGCTTACCTCCCACATAGGCATCATCCAGTTCGATCAGTCCGTCCAGCAGATAGCGGCGATCACGGTCAGCCATGGCGGCTCTGAGCTTTTGCAGCATCAGCCGTGCGGTTCTCCATTCGACGCCGATCATCTTCGACAGCCGAAGTGCGGAGATGCCGCCTTTGTCGGTGCCAACCAGGTAAATGGCGGCAAACCACTTGGTCAGCGGCACCCGGCTGCGGTCGAACATGGTGCCGGCCGTGACCGAGGTTTGACGCCGGCAGCGCTTGCACTCGTGCAATGCGCGACTTTTGACATGGTAAGCCTGGTCATGATCACATCTCGGGCAGCGGAAGCCGTCCCTGCCCCAGCGAACCTGTTCCAGCAGCCTTCTGCAGGCCTGCTCAGTGGCGAATTTTCGGGTCCATTCAAAATAACTGATTTCGTCTTGTTTCATGTTAATCTTTATTACATAATATCAATGGTTTATGACATGAAATTATACTTCATCCAATCTCGGAATTCTGAGTTAAATGCAGAGGCATAATAATTAATTACACAATGCAAAATCGACCGTCCAATCGAGAACTGAAGGTGCGTCGTCCGGCCGGTGGATTTTCGCGAAAACCTCTTTTGCAAATTTCCCCATGTCTCCATTCAATATATCGCATGAGATCAGAACAGGCGAATTGAAGAATATTTTCATGCCAGGCTAACGCTGCGAGCCACCTCATCCGGATAATGGTATCTCCAAGTTGAACCATAGGACTCAACACCACAGCTAAGCGGATGACAGCACCCGCTAGGACAGATTATCGCACCGTTCGTTACCGGATACATGCGAACTGCCGGACAAAATACCAGAAGATGTACGTACTTGCAGGTGCCTGCCGCTACGCTTGGAATCACTTTGTCGGAAAACTGCGGGACGAATATGCACTGTACGGTCACTGCCGGTTCGGTTTCGTCGACCTGTCAAGGCAATTCACCCTGCTGCGCCGCCACTGTGACAGATGGCTACAGGAGTATTCCTGCAACATCGTGCGTTTTTCGCTCAGGCCGATTGAAGTGCAGTATCGTAAGTTTTTCAATCATCCGAACGGGGGGCTGCCGAAGTTCAAGGCCAAATGGCGCGATACACCCTCTTTTCCGATCGTGATCGGACAGACCGCCCGGCTCGATGGTCAGTGGTTGCACATTCAGAAGATCGGTTACGTCAGGCTGACTGGAAACAATCCTTACCCGGAAGGGATCGCAAAATCCGGCACAGTCAGGGAAGAAAACGGTAAATGGTATGCCTATGTTGTTTATGCGGTGGAAGCCGGTGCGAGTCTGGATTCAACTGAAGCGGTTGGGATCGATCGAAACGCAGGACAGATTGCGTTATCCGACGGAACGATCTACCATGCCCCGGATGTCGCGAAGAAAGAACGGCGCAGGAAGCGCTACCAGAGAATGATGGCCAGACGACAGAGACCGGTGCACAAAAAAGGCATCGAGGCTTCTGGACGTTATCTGAAAGCGCGTCGACTGGCGGGGCGGACATCGCAGAAAATCAGGCAGGTAAATGACAACTGGGTGCATCAGGTGTCGCACAGGATTGCTGAGCGGTATTCGGTGGTTTATCTGGAGGACCTGAAGACCAGGAACATGACCCGATCGGCCAGAGGAACGGTTGAAGAGCCGGGTACGAATGTCAGACAGAAAAGCGGACTGAACCGTTCAATCCTGAAAACCGGCTGGTACAAACTGGAACAGACACTGGCGTACAAGACGACGGTTCACAAAGTGGCGCCGCATTACACCAGTCAGCGATGCAATCGCTGTGGAATGACAGACAGAAAGAACCGCAGAACGCAGTCTCAATTCAGGTGCGTTGGCTGCGGTTATTCGGACAATGCAGATGTCAATGCTGCAAAGAACATACTCGCCTTGGGGACTGGGGAGAGAATAAACGGACGCGGAGAAGGACGAAGTCTTTCTGTGAAACGTCAAAAAGAACTTGACACGACGCTTAGTTTAAGCGTTGCGTAATTAAGTATATAAGTCCCTTCTCGAAACCTCACGACTTTAGGAGTAACCTGTATGACTTACGAATACATTATTGCGGATACTAGACAGAATGTTGGATTAATTCAGATAAATCGCCCAAAGGTGTTGAATGCATTATCTTCTGGTGTGATGGATGAACTCGGTGCGGCAATTGATTCATTTGAGTCTGACAGTTCCATTGGAGCCATCGTTATCACTGGAAACGAGAAGTCGTTCGCAGCTGGCGCCGACATCAGTCAGATGAAGGACAACACGTTTGCCGACGCATTTATGGGCAACTTCATCACCAGCAACTGGGAACGGGTAACTGTTTGTCGTAAACCTGTCATTGCAGCAGTTGCGGGATTTGCGCTTGGCGGAGGCTGTGAACTCGCAATGATGTGTGATTTTATTGTTGCCGGTGACAATGCAAAATTTGGTCAACCTGAAATCAATCTCGGAATCATACCAGGTGCTGGCGGCTCTCAGCGACTGACGCGGGCAGTTGGTAAGTCCAAATCAATGGATATGTGTTTGACCGGACGCATGATGGGTGCTGAGGAAGCGGAACGCTCCGGTCTGGTCAGTCGAATTTACCCGGCTGCTGAACTGGTTGACAAAGCAGTCGAGATCGCTCAGGAAATCGCCGAGAAGTCACAGATCGCCGCATCCATGGTCACCGAAGTTGTTGATCGAGCGTATGAATCAACTCTGACGGAAGGCGTATTGTTCGAACGTCGGGCCTTTCATGCCCTATTTGCGACTGAAGATCAAAAAGAGGGCATGGCTGCTTTTGTGGAAAAACGAAAGGCAAACTGGAAAAATCGCTGAACCGCTTTAGTGGTTGAATGCTGACTGGCAGCCAATAGTGCTGCCAGTACAGCGGTAGTGTTTATGCAGCCTTAATTGCTACCTGCATGCTACCGATTCTTTCAATGCTGCATTCCAGCATGTCGCCAACACTGACCGGACCAACACCAGCTGGTGTGCCACACATGATGACGTCGCCTGGGTAGAGTGTGTAATAGTTCGACGCGTAAGAAATGAGTTTGCTCGTTGAGAAGATCATTTGGTTAGTATTGGCATGTTGCTTGGTACTCCCATTCACCGCCAGGGAGATATCAAGGTGATCCGGATCTTCGATTTCGTTCTTGGTAACCAGCCACGGTCCCAGAACTGAATGGCTATCGAGAGCCTTTCTCAGGCTGCGGTCTTCCTTACCTCGAATGGTCATATCGAGGCCAATGGTATATCCGGCGACATAGTCCATTGCTTCTGATTCGTCGACGTTGCGGCAATTTCGTCCAATGACGATGGCTAGTTCAACCTCGTGGTCAGTTCGGCGGTTCTGAAACTTCAGCTTCACTCCATCATCCGGGCCGACTGGAATTGGAGCTTTGAGAAACAGACCGTAGGTTTCAACATTTGCCACTTGATCGGCTTCACTCAGATACGGGTCGCTGTTGACTTCGTCCTGGTGCGCTTTGTAATTCAATGGCGCACCAATTATTTTCGAAGGCCGTGCAATCGGGCTATTCAGATGCAGGTCTCGTAAAGAGTGCGTTGCCGATTGCCTTCTCACTCGGTGAATGGCAGGTAGCAGGGTTTCCAGGTTGCCAATCATCAGGTCACCTGGTGGCTGTGGCCACGCGGGAACCGGGACGCTTGCAACAGCATCGGTGACATCCTGAACATTGCGTCCTTCGACGACACCCAGGCGGTTTTGATTAAATCGACAAATCTTCATCGTCCTACTCGTTTCGAGTGAATGCCCTTGCTCCGAAATAAATTCACGAACCTGACTTTGTTAAGTGTATCGCAAAATCATTCAGACTGCAATCTACCGAAATTTTCCTTTCCCAGCTGATTGCGGCTGGAAATTTTCTATCCAGGAAACGGATATGGAGGCGAAAAATCCAAATGTCAAGGAAGCGATGGAACAGCTTGGATCGGGTGGAATTGACTACTCTTCGCCCGTCTTTGGGAGTTGTTCAATCTGTCAGTTTCAAAGATTTTTGGCGAAAAATTCTTGAAATTCCTCGAAATTAGCCGAATTTTTGCAATTTTTTATTGATTTAGGGGTTGACAATCATTTAGTTTTTGATAAAAATAGGGACAAATTATGGAAAAAAGTGACGATACGTGGAAAATAACAAAAAATTTTCATACTTTGGTTCCTACGACGTAACAGTAGATGACAAGGGTCGCATCATGATCCCTGTCAAGTTACGCGAAGAAATCAATGCGGACTGCGAAGGCAACCTCGTGATGGGTCAGACCTTTCGCGCCAACTGCGTGTCAATATATTCGAATCACGAATTTAAGCGCATTCGAGATAAGCTTTACCGTAATCGAAACTCGAGTGTTCACTATCAGGACATTATGCGAACGGTAGTTGGTACTGCGCAGGATTGTGTAATGCCGAAGTCTGGTCGCATTCTGATTCCGAGACAGCTTAGAACTTTCAATTCCGTTCACGGTGATGCTGTTCTCATCGGAATGGGTAATCGCATTGAGCTTTGGGATCTGGAGCGGTGGCAAGAGCACCACAAGGCTGTGAATGATTCTGATACAGATGCCTACGACAAAGTCCTTAAGAAGTTTGATTTTTAGCTTGAATCGGAGTTTGTGTCTTGAATCTCTCACCGGACAGTTCTAACACGCATGACGCTGTTATGCGAAACACCGCAATCGACGCACTCTCAATTGATCCGTCGGGTACCTATGTAGACAGCACATACGGCCGCGGTGGACACTCCATTGGAATATTGGACCGTTTAAGCTCAGCTGGCAAGCTGTACGCATTTGACTGTGATACGGCTGCCATTGCAGCAGCGCGTCAAAAGCACAGCAACGATCCAAGGTTTGAGGCCATCCACGCACGATTTTCAAGAATTGGTGAAGAACTTCGTTCTCGTCAGCCTGAAATTCAACTGTCTGGCGTGATTGCTGACCTTGGCGTGTCATCTCCGCAACTCGATCAGCCTGATCGCGGTTTTAGCTTCATGAGAGACGGTCCGCTGGACATGCGAATGAATACAAGCGAATCTGTCTCCGCGTCCAGTTGGCTGGAAACGGTTAGCGAACGGCAACTGAGTGAAACACTCAGCAAACTGGGCGGTGAACGATTCGCTCGGCGAATCGCCCACCGAATTGTCGAACAACGAGCAGTCTCTCCTATTCAATCGACGGGAGAGTTGGCGCGGCTGATAGCCGATTGCGTACCGAAGAAGGAGAAGGACAAACATCCGGCAACTCGTACCTTTCTTGCCATACGGATGCATGTCAATCGCGAACTTGAAGAGTTGGCCGCATTTTTGCCTCAATGCGTCAGCCTGCTGAAGAGTGGTGGAAGACTGGTCGTTATCACGTTCCATTCGGTCGAGGATCGTTTGGTTAAAACATTTATGCGAGATGCGTCTATTGGTACACCGGGACCACAGGAGATCCCATTTCGACGTTCAGATTTCCGTCCAACGCTGAAAATCGTCGGTAAACCACAGCGACCCGATGAGAGCGAAATTGATCGCAACCGCCGCGCTCGAAGTGCGGTCATGCGAGTGGCGGAACGCATCGGAGTTAGCCATGCGTAGTGTCACTACTATTTTTTTGCTCGCATTTTGCCTGGTGTCAGCTCTGAGCTTGATCTGGATCCGTCAGGAGAACCGAATCCTGACGCCACAGCTGCATGATCGCTATTCCATGCGGGACGAACTCAACATAGAGTGGAGAGAGTTGCTGGCACAGCATTCCGTCGTGTCTCGACGCGAAAGCCTGAAGACCTGGACGGAAAGTGAAGGAAATATGCATGCCCCAGAAAAGGAAATCGTTCTGCTGCTGAAAAAGCAGAAACCCGACTGGCTGTCGGTAGAGGGGCAGCAATGAACGCCGGCCCATACTATGCCCCAGCTCGGGACATTGTGATTCTCAGTTCTATTGCTATCGCCTTTGTCCTATTAGCTACGCGTGCAGTTCAGTTACAGGTCGCAGATACAGACCTGCTGCAAAAGGAGGGCAACGCCCGTTTTTTGCGAAATGAACAGGTAACAGCCAATCGGGGAATCATCAGAGACAGAAACGGTGTCGTGCTCGCAGTCAGCACACCAGTAGATAGTGTTTGGGCTGAACCAAACATTCTTAAGCTTCATCCCAATCGATGGTCGAACCTCGAACATGTGATCGGACTTGAGCCGAACGCAATCGCCGCACGTCTGGAGAATATAGAATCAGATCGCCAGTTCATCTATCTAAAGCGCGCTTTGATTGTCGATCATGCTAAAGAAGTCATGGACCTGGCTGTACCCGGTGTTGCTTTACAGCGGGAGTATCGGCGATTCTATCCATTTGGCTCCTCCGTTGCCAACCTCATTGGATTTACCGACATTGACGACCATGGATTGGAAGGAATCGAATTCACATACAACGATAGTCTGACGGGTCAGCACGGGATTCGACAGGTCATTCAGGACCGTAAAGGACGTGTGGTTGAAACAATCGGGGATCTCCAACGGGTACGAGACGGCGAAGACATTACGCTCAGCATTGACTCTCGAATTCAGCAGATCGTACATCAAACACTGATCAATACGGCGATTGAACACAAGGTTACATCAGCCAGTGCCGTGATTATTGATGTTCACACGGGAGAAATTCTGGCAATCAGTACAGTACCAAGCTTTAACCCAAATGAAAGCAGCTCTCGTCACACGACCCACAACTATTCTGCTCGCCACGAGTATGAACCAGGATCGGTCATAAAACCTTTCATCATTGCCAAAGCGCTATTGGACGGTAAAGTGCTTTCAAACACGATCATTGATACTTCGCCAGGTGTCATCCAAATTGAAGGGTTTCAAATTCGCGATTTTCGAAACTATGGCGAGTTGACAGTTGGTGGTGTGATCAAAAAATCGAGCAACATTGGCGCAATCAAAATTGGCAGACGAATACCTCCTACAGAGCTGGCCAGTTTTCTTGGCAGTCTCGGCTTTCGGGACCTTTCCGGTAGTGGGATCATCGGTGAAACAAGCGGTTCATTTCCGCAAAGATCAATATGGCGTTCAAGCGAACATGCAACATTAACCTATGGCTATGGTTTTTCCATCACAATGCTGCAACTTGTGAGGGCATATGCGATGTTGGGCAATGGTGGCAAGTTGACGCCTTTAACCATCCTGGCGGGTGATCGGTCGGACGAATCGACTCTGGTCATGCCAAACTTCGTTGCCAGGGAAGTCACCAGTATGCTGGAGACGGTTGTTAGCCGAACAGGTACAGCCCGTCGAGCGAAAGTCCCATCATACCGCGTCGCTGGTAAAACCTCAACTACCCAGAAGTTGATCGACGGCGTATACCAGGAAGATCTTCATCGTTCCATGTTTGTTGGTTTTGCTCCTGTGTCGAATCCGAAACTCGCTGCTGTCGTCATGGTAGACGAACCAGGAGCAGAGCATTACTTTGGCGGTCGAGTCGCAGCACCAGCATTTCGTGAAATCATGGCAGAAGCGCTACGAATCCTGAAGGTTCAGCCAGATGATCTTGAAAATGTACGAACCACCATCAATCGCCCCGATTCTGAGGTTGAAGCATGAATCCAACCTCAAACAATTCAAGATCTGGCCAGTATTTGAGTGTCTTGCTTGACGGCATCGCAAAGGTTGATGCCGCTAGAAACCCTCTTATTGAAGAAGTAAGCCTCGACAGCCGCGACATTCGACCGGGTAGTCTGTTTTTTGCAGTACCCGGACTGAATGACGACGGCCGTTCGCACATCAAGAGTGCAATCGCCGCTGGAGCGAGTGCGATCGTCTATGAGTCTGAAGGCTGGCAAACTGAGCGGACTGATTCCACACCACAGATTGGTGTACCTGGTTTAAGTCGCAAAATCAGTGCGATAGCGAATGTGTATTTCAGGCAACCGTCTAAAAAAGTACACGTCGTCGGTATAACCGGTACCAATGGCAAGTCGAGCTGCGCTGTTATGACTGCACAGGCTCTTGAATCGCTCGGACATCGTTGCGGGATTGTTGGAACTCTTGGGTATGGATTTCCTGAGAACCTAGCGCCTATACCACTTACAACACCAGATGCGATATCGCTCCAGCGCTACCTCGCACAACTGGTTAGTGCGGGCGCTCAATCCATCTGCCTCGAAGTTTCATCTCATGCGCTTGATCAGTCTCGAACTGATGGCGTTCGATTTGGCACAGTCGTGTTCACCAATCTGTCGCAGGACCACCTGGACTACCATCGAAACATGGAAGAATACCGAGCCGCCAAATCGAAATTGTTTACTCGGACAGATGCATCTCATGCCGTGCTTAACATTGATGATGACTTCGGTCGATCGCTGTTGGGCCGAACATCTGCGGAGCGAGAGGTGACCTACGGAGAACACAGCTCCGACATCCAACTGGTGAACTGCAGGCCCGACGACCGGGGATTGAGTGTTTCCATCAGGATTCATGGTCAATTGATTGAAGTGCGAAGCAAGTTGTTGGGTAGAATCAGTGGAATCAATCTGACAGCTGTCGCCGCAGTCCTGCATTCATTTGGGATTTCAAACCAAGACATTGAAGAGTCTCTGCATGCAATCGAACCCATACCCGGCAGACTCGAAAGAATATCTGGAGCATCTCACTTGCCTTCAGTTTATGTCGATTATGCCCACACACCGGATGGCTTGCAGCAGGCGCTGAACAGCGTTCGAGAAATTACCTGCGGCAGAATGTGGTGTGTTTTCGGCTGCGGCGGAGAACGCGACAAGGAAAAACGGCCACTCATGGGCACGATAGCGGAGCGACTCGCAGACCGGATCATCGTTACTGATGACAATCCCCGAAACGAAAACCCCGAAACAATTGCAGACGACATTGCAAGTCAACTGAAAGATCGTCCATTGATCATTCACGACCGCCGTCAAGCCATTGAACACGCAATCACTCAGGCTGAAGCTGAGGATTCGGTGCTGATCGCCGGAAAAGGGCACGAGACAATGCAAATCGGTGCTGGGAAGTCCACCGCGTTCAGTGATCGTCTGGTTAGTGAAGAACTTCTGAGGGGTCACATATGCTGACGGTGCTTGAAGCTGCCGAAGCCGTTGACGGCCGCCACATTGGTGAAAATCCGGCGATCGACTCAGTGAGTTCGGATTCCCGTACGATCGAAAGCGGCGCGCTATTTGTAGCACTTCGCGGTGAACGCTTCGACGGGCACAAGTATGTTGAAGAAGCTGTAAACAAGGGAGCGGTTGGTGCGATGGTAGATACCGAGTCAAATCTGCCAACTCCACAAATCATCGTCGATGACACTGAATACGCGCTTGGGCAACTCGCCGCTGGTTGGCGTAGACGATTTGATATTCCTTTAGTAGCCATCACTGGTTCGAATGGAAAAACCACTGTCAAGGAGATGATCGGGAAAATCCTGAGAGCCAGTGATAATGCTTTGATTTCGAAGGGGAACTTTAACAATTTGGTTGGGTTGCCGCTATCACTGCTGAAGCTTCGTGAGTCGCACCGTTATGCCGCAGTTGAGATAGGAATGAACCAGGTCGGGGAAATTGAGCGGCTTGCCAGCATTGCTCAGCCTAGTGTTGCAGTGATCACGAATGCTGGAGCAGCGCATCTGGAATTTCTAGTAAACGTCGATCAAGTCGCAACTGAAAAGGGCAAGATCATCTCTTCGCTCCGCGATTCCGGCGTGGCAGTTTTGAATGCCGACTCCAGTCACTATTCAGCATGGCGCAGAACCGCAGGTTCTCACAGGGTCATTTCGTTTGGGTTTTCCTCTGATGCGGATGTATCGGGAACTTGCACAACACTGACTTTTGGTTCACAGATTAGTATGAAAACCCCATTGGGTGAGTTCCAAGTCCATTTGCAACTGGCTGGGGAACACAATGTCATTAACGCGCTTGCTGCTGCCGCAGCAGCTGTAGCGCTAGGCCTTACTCCGTCTAGCATCAAAACCGGTCTTGAAAACATGAGTGCAGTAGCGGGACGACTACAGCCAAGAAAGCATCTGAAGGGCGGTTGTCTGATTGATGACACGTACAACGCCAACCCGAATTCAGTCGCCGCGGCACTCGCTTTTATTTCCAAATTGAACGGAGACCGACGTCTGGTGATTGGTGACATGTTTGAACTCGGGGCGAGCGGGGAAGAACTACATCGAGATGTGGGTCGATTGGCCCGCGAATGTGGAATCGGAAGGCTCTATGCACTAGGTACATTAAGCGCTGCAGCTGCTGAAGAATTCGGACGCGGTGCAACGCACTATTCAGATCGCGAAATGCTAATCAGTGATCTTGGTTCACAGCTTGATGAGACAACAACTGTGCTGATTAAGGGCTCGCGGGGCATGAAAATGGATGAAATTGCCGATTCGATCAGCATGCCTGCAAACCATTACGCCAAGGAGGTTGCGGAATGTTAGCCGAACTGCTTCTGTACTATTCCGATGTGGTGTCTGGGTTCAATGTGTTTCGGTACTTGACATTTCGAGCTGTTTTGGCGGTGCTGACTTCACTGTTGATTGGCGTTGTCGCGTTTACCTACGCCATTCCCAAATTGCAGGAATTGTCAATTAGGGAAGTGATTCGTGATGATGATGTTCCACTGCACATCGGCAAAGGTGGAACACCAACCATGGGAGGTATCGTCATTCTGTTCTCAGTGTTTGTGTCAACTTTGCTTTGGGTTGATCCAACGAATCTGTTCATTTGGGTGGCGCTGGCAACAACCACCATATTTGGACTAATCGGTTTTTGGGACGACTGGCAAAAACTTAAACATCAGAAAAGCGGAGCGGGACTTTCGGTACGGAAAAAATTGCTCTATCAGTCAATCGCTGCCGCGGTCATCGGAATCATCATTTTCATCAGTGCGGAATCCACTGCTCAAACGACGCTTTTGGTACCCGTCTTCAAAGACCTGTTGTTTGAGCTTGGTGTCCTGTTTATTCCATTTGCGATGCTGGTTCTGGTTGGAACTTCAAACGCAGTCAATTTGACCGATGGACTGGATGGACTGGCCATCATGCCCATCGTACTGGTGGCCGGGGGACTTGGAATATTTGCCTACGCGACGGGTCACGCAGTGTTTTCAGAATATCTTGGACTGCCATTTATTCAAGGAGTCGGTGAGTTGGTCATATTCTGCGGTTCGTTGGTTGGCGCAGGACTGGCTTTTCTGGTCTTCAACTGTTACCCGGCACAGGTTTTTATGGGTGACACAGGCTCAATGGGACTTGGAGCCGCAGTTGCCATTGTTGCGGTATTGATTCGACAGGAAATCGTACTGTTCATCATGGGTGGGTTATTCGTCATTGAGGCGATTTCAGTTATGACGCAAGTTGCATCATTCAAACTGCTTGGTCGTCGCATTTGGCTGATGAGCCCGCTACATCATCATTTCGAACAGAAAGGGTGGCCAGAACCGCGCATTACGGTTCGTTTTTGGATTTTTTCACTGGTCATGGTGCTGGCTGGACTGGCGACACTTAAAGTTAGATAAGCACGAGGTGAATATCATGAAATTATTAAAGAAAAGCGCAAATTCAAATGGTTATACGGGCAATGCTGTTGTAGTTGGCCTTGGCCGGAGTGCTATCGCCTGTGCTACTCACCTGATCGATAACGGCTGGGATGTGGAAATGGCAGAAGTCAAATCTCAGCCCGGACTAGAGCGAAACGTAAGCTCACTGCTGCCAGGTGTGGCAATCAATGCCCCCTTTGAATCCGATTTGTTCGTGGGTAAGGACCTGGCGGTATTAAGCTGCACATCGGCGCCATCCAATTTGAGAATTGCACGGATGGCAAAAGAATATGGTGCAGAGGTGATGAACAGTCTGGAGTTGTTTTTCCACTGTGCTGACAAACCAGTCATTTCGATAACCGGGACAAACGGAAAGAGTTCGGTAACGACTCTGGTTGGCAATATTATTTCAAGGTACCGCGAAGTTGTTCAGCTCGGTGGCTGCCGAGGCCATCCGTTCATGGAATTGCTGAAGAAAAGACAGGTGGATGCCTATCTGCTGGAACTTTCAGCGCCGCACCTTGAACAGGTTGAACGGATTCAGTCAGATGTTGCTGCGGTTCTCAATGTTTCACCGGATCACCTAGAGCGCTATAAGTCAACCGACGCATGTGTCGGCGCTATGGCAAAACTCATCAGCGATGCAAATATAGCTGTGATCAACCGGGATGATCCGATTGTTTCGGATATTTCAACAACAGGTCAGCGCATCACTTTCGGGTTGAATGCGCCGGAAAGTGAAGAAGACTATGGCGTGGTTGAATTTTCCGGAGTCAACTGGGTGGTACGCGGTGACACCAAATTGCTGAATCTGGATCGATGTCAGCTTTCGGGTGATCACAACACCCTGAACATTCTGGCAAGCTGTGCGGTTGCTGATGCTGCGGATTATCCGGTTAAAGCGGTTAGAACGGCAGTAACCAATTTCGAAGGTCTCCCGTATCGATGCAGCACTGAAGGCGAGTGGAACGGTGTGCGTTGGGTGAATGATGCGCGCTCAGCCAATGTGGGAGCTGCACTGGCGGCTATTCAATCCAACGAAAGACCAGTGATACTGATCGCAGGCGGATTAAGCAAAGGCGCTGATTTCTCAATGATCCCCCAGAATGTCAACGGTAGACTACGCGGCTGCATTTTCTTTGGACGTGACCGACGCGAGATTAGCAAGACATTTGATGTAACTGACAACGTCGCCAAACATCACGTTGAAGACATCTACGATGCGATCAGCGTTGCAAACAGCATGACAGAGGAGGGGGACTGCGTGGTCTTTTCTCCTGGATGTGCAAGCAATGATCAGTTCACCGATTTTGAACATCGAGGAAAGTCTTTCAGTCAGGCACTTCAATTGCAGGTGTTATGAGCAATACTTTAGTACAAGGCACTCAACCCCAGGAGGGCGACGTCAAAACGTCGCCAAGAGTTGATTCGGTTTTAATCACCGTATATCTGGGGCTTGTGATCTTTGGGATGATCGCCGTCTATTCTGCGACGATTGCGCAGGCGTTTGACACTGGAGACCACTTTGTCTACCTTCGCAAAAACGCCATCAACATTGCAATCGCACTAACCGGAATGTTTGTTGTCTCGTTCATTCCGCCGAACTTTCTGAAACGACTTGCTCCATTGTTCCTGATCGTTGGAATCGGATTGCTGGCAATCGTGCTGGTTCCCTCAATCGGAGTCGAATTGAATGGCAGTAACCGCTGGGTTCGAGTAGGTGGCCGAATCTTTCAGCCATCCGAATTTGCTGAAATACTGTTCCTGATCTATCTTGCCAGGTACTTGGCAGTTCGCGAGCAGCAAATGAACAGCCTGTCTCGTGATGTACTGCCAATCATCGCCATATACCTAGTGTTTGCAACCTTGTTGATGCTTGAGCCAGATTTTGGCAGTACGATGGTGCTCGGTGCGGTTCTTTTAACTGTACTGTATTTAGGCGGCCTCAAAATATCCCATATTTTTCTTTTCACATTTTTGTCCGCCATCGCGGTTGCCATTCTGATTGTGATTGAGCCATATCGCGTGATGCGTGTCATGTCCTTTCTAAACCCTTGGGAAGACCCGTACAACTCTGGATTTCAATTGGTGCAATCGCTGATAGCACTCGGTCGAGGTGAGTGGTTTGGCGTTGGACTTGGTACCAGTGTTCAAAAACTGCATTACCTACCCTATGCCGGTTCAGATTTTCTGTTCGCGGTCATAGGAGAAGAACTCGGCCTGATGGGATTGCTGACTGTAATGGGCCTTTTTGTCGTGTTGATTTGGAAAATATTTCATATCTCCTGGCTGGCCGCAGCAGTGAATGATACATTCTCGAACCTTCTTGCCAAGTCCATTGGCATATTGATTGCCATTTCCGCTGTGGTGAATATGGGTGTGAACATGGGCATCCTGCCCACAAAGGGTCTTACTTTACCTTTTATGAGTGAAGGCGGATCGAGCCTGATTGCGTATTCCATTGCGATTGGAATCGTAATTTCGATTCATCGTGAATCCCAACGGAAGTTGAAGCAATGAGTACTGTGGTAATCATGGCCGGTGGTACCGGTGGCCACATCTATCCTGCGCTCGCGGTGGGTACTGAACTACGTGCACGCGGTGTTAATGTCTGCTGGATGGGTGTGCGGAGCGGACTTGAAGATCAACTGGCGCGCACAGCAGGGTTTGAATTTGACGCAATTCGAGTCAAAAGTCTGTGGGGGAAGGGTTTGATGCGATGGATGACATTGCCGCTGTGGATTTCAATTTCACTCTGGCAAAGTGTAGGCATCATCCTGAATCGTCGTCCGGATCTGATGCTGGGAATGGGCGGATATGTGTGTGGTCCAGGTGGCATGGCTGCGGTAATGCTGCGTAGGCCATTGATTATTCATGAGTCAAATGCAATTGCCGGACTAACCAATCGAATTTTGGCGGTCATGGCGATGCGAGTGTTGAGTGGAGTCGAAAAGTCAGATCTTGGACGCAAGGCCGTGTTTACTGGTACACCAGTGCGTGCTGAAATCTTGGCAGCAGCCAGACAAAAACCTGCTTTCGAAATCAATCATGATCAGCCGCTCAATCTGTTGATTATTGGTGGTAGCCAGGGTGCAGACGCTTTGAATCAGGTTTTGCCAAAGGCTCTCGCTGGACAGCCTGAAGATTTGCTTCCCAAAATTAAGCATCAAACCGGTTCCGGACGCACAGACAAGGTCAGATCGGCCTATCAAATTAGTGGTATCGATGCCGAGGTTGTCGACTACATCAACGATATGGCGCAAGCCTATGTCTGGGCTGACATCGTTGTGGCAAGAGCTGGTGCGATGACGATTGCCGAACTGTCAGCGATGGGTTTAGCTGTCATTCTGGTTCCCTTACCACATGCAGCACGGGATCATCAGCGCGCCAATGCCGAAGTGCTTATGCGCCTGGGTGCGGCAATTGTGTGTTTACAGAACGATGATTTTGAATCGAAGTTGCGCACCGAGTTGATGAACCTGATTTCAAATCGTGAGCGCGTGCAAGAACTTGCTGAGCGCATTCGAGCTAACGGGCGACGCGATGCAACAAATGCAGTTGTTGAGTACTGCATGGAAGCACTGGAAACGTGAATTTTACGACAGGTACCGATGGACGGAATTTCGATGGTTGGACTGACTGGTGAATTGCGAAAGGATGAGCCAATGAGTCGTCATACAAGTTGGCGAACAGGCGGCGTCGCCAGATGGCACTACACGCCTGCTGGCGTATCCGATCTTGGCGAGTTTCTAAGAAGAGTGCCACAAGACACAGAGATTGTCTGGTGCGGTCTCGGAAGCAACATGCTTGTTCGGGATGGGGGTTTTGATGGTGTGATGATCTCCACACACAAGGGCCTCAAGAAACTGCGACAAACCGGAAGTCGAAGTATCTATGCCGAAGCCGGAGTACCGGGTGCAAAACTGGCAAAATTTGCTGCAAAAAATGCATTGTGCGGCGCTGAATTCATGGTCGGCATTCCGGGAACCATCGGAGGAGCCTTGGCAATGAATGCTGGATGTTTCGGATCCGAGACCTGGCAGGTGGTGCACCATGCAGACTCGATCAGCCGTCAGGGTGAGACTGTTCGAAGAGGTGCTGATCAGGTTTCGTGGGGATATCGGTCAGTTGAGATTGACGATTCCGAGTGGTTTATTGGCGCTGAATTTGAACTGTCACCCTGCCAAACAGATGAGGGACGTAAAAAAATTCGTCAGTTCCTGAAAAAGAGAGCGGCAACCCAACCTGTCCAGACAGCAAACGCAGGCAGCGTATTCAGAAATCCGAAGGAAGATTTCGCTGCACGGCTGATTGAGACAACCGGATTGAAAGGTTACACAAATGGTGCGGCCCGTGTATCTCCGGTCCATGCGAATTTCATTGAGAACACCGGGCATGCCAGTGCAACTGACATCGAATCACTGATTGCTCACATAAAGGAACGTGTCTATGAAGTGCACGGTATTCAACTTGAACTTGAAGTGAGAATTATTGGAGAAGGAGCATCGCTATGAAATCTGCGTACAGTCCCTATAGACATTCCAGACTCGAAGGAAGGTCAGCTCGAAACCCCAACTCTGTGACATCAACAAGATTCAGCCGCAAGGGCACTTATCTGTTTGCCACCGTGTTGAGCGTAGCGATGGTCTTTGCGTTTTGTGTTGATTTTGTTTTACAGGGGCAACGTTTCCCTACGAAGTATATCGATGTAGTCGGAGACCACGCTAAATCGACAACAGATCAAATAGTTAAAGCAGTTGCAGAGGTTTCCACCGGAAACATCCTGCTCGTCGATATTGCGAAAGCGGCAGAAGCGGCACAGTCTTTCTCCTGGGTGGAAAAAGCCACTATACGTCGCAAGTGGCCGGACACTCTGGAAGTCCAGATCAACACCCGCAAAGTTCAGGCGCGTTGGGGAGAGGATGAATATCTTGATCAGTTCGGTACACCGTTTACGATGCCAATTGAAGTCACTCAGAAATTGCCCATGCTAAGTGGTCCCAGAAGTGCTGCACCAGAAATTCTGGAAGCGTATGACAGCTGGAAAGAACCTGCCAAAAAAGTCGGACTTGAAATCAAGTCGATCAAACTGTCTGGTCGAGGCAGTTGGGAAGTACATGTCAGTCCGCTTGGTAGCACCGGCACCCTTGAACAAGTCGCCAGCGAGCCAGCGCCAATCAAGGTAATCATGGGAAGCACAGAAGTCAAGGACAGATCAAACCGTTTTCTCAAGTTGTACGCTGACATTTTTCGACCGGTATCGGAAATGGTCGCAACCGTTGACTTACGCTATCGGGACGGAGTGTCAGTTACATGGAAGGGAACACCCCCGCAAATTCATGGAACTCAGACCATCTTGAATACCGAAAACATTAAATCATGAGAGCGAATAGACAAAACTTTGAAGACCGCACCATTGTAGGACTGGACATCGGAACTGCAATCGTAACTTTTGTCGTGTGCACGCAGCATGATGAAGGAATCGAAGTCATCGGAATTGGCGACAGCCCGACAGCTGGAATGCAGCGTGGCATGGTTTCCAACATAGAAGCGTTGGTTGAGTCAATCGAGAGCGCTAAGGCGAAGGCATCGAGCATGTGTATGCGCGAAATTGACAGGGTGATAGTCGGTGTGACAGGTTCTCACATTCGGGGAAACAACTCACACGGCGTTGTCGCAATTCGGGGAAATGAAGTAACAATCGATGACATTGATCGAGTTACGGAAGCCGCGCAAGCCGTACCGATCTCAAGCGGTGAAAAACTACTCCATATCCTGTCGCAGCAGTACATTGTCGACGGTCAGACGGGCATCCGACACCCACTTGGAATGTGTGGTGTCCGGCTGGAAGCCAAAGTTCATGTGGTCACTGGCAGTGTGAGTTCCATAGAAAACCTTTTCAAGTGTGTTCGGTCGTGCAACCTTCAGGTGAGCAACGTCATCATTAATCATATTGCTTCTGGTCAGGCAGTATTGTCTGAGGACGAAAAGGCTCTCGGAGTTGCTTTGCTGGACATTGGTCACGGTACAACGGACTTTGCCGTCTATAGCGAAGGGTCGATTGTGCACTCCGCAACCTTTACGACTGCGGGATCAATGATTACGCAGGACATCGCGGTTCATTTGCACACCTCGCAACAGGAAGCCAATCGCATCAAGCAAACCTACGGTGGTGCATATTCGAGTTCGGTCGACTACAGCGAATCATTTGAATTGACGATTATCGGTGAACACCGCGCGAGGAAAGCGAGCCGTAAATACCTAGCCGAGGTAATTGAAGCACGATTGACTGAAATTTTTCGTTTGGTGAAAGAAGAACTGAAACAGTCTGGAAAAATTGATCTGATTCGTTCGGGACTGGTACTGACCGGTGGCACCTCCAAGCTTATTGACATTGAAAAACTGGCCACTACGATTTTGGGTATTCCAGTACGGCTGGGTACAACAAATTACACAGGAGAGATGTGTGAATTAGTCGGTGACCCCTCGTTCGCGACTGGACTGGGCCTATGTGAGTATGGCTCCTTGATTCAGGAGATGGAAACTGACTTGATCGGCCAAAGAAATATCAGAAATCTACCTGGAAACACGGCAAACAGGGCGGCAAGTTATATACGCAAGCTGTTCATGCGAGAGGACGATGACCTGTTGCAGCCACCTAACTAACCGATTTACATGTAGCTATGTGACAGTTTGACGGAGTCGACTGTGTGAAGTCATTGAGACGATTAGTGAATAAACAATTTTTTAAATGAGGAGAAATTAACAATGGAATTTACAAAGAAGAGATTTGTACTGCAAACGCAAAGTGAGTTTCATCATGACGCCAGGATCAAGGTTGTCGGAATCGGTGGTGGCGGCGGTAATGCTGTTGACTACATGATTCCAGAGCTGATTGAAGATGTTGAGTGTTATGTTGCAAACACTGATGCTCAGGCGTTGGCGAAGTCGAAGACTGCCAATAAACTGCAATTTGGCACCAACACAACCAAGGGACGAGGTGCGGGATTCAACCCGCAACGAGGCCGCGAGGCGGCAATAGAAGATTGCCAAAATTTTATTGACTTTATTGGTGAAGCTGAAATGGTGTTCATTACCGCGGGTTTGGGCGGTGGCACCGGCACCGGCGCTGCACCGGTTTTTGCTCGGGCAATCAAAGAGCACAACCCGGATATACTCGTCGTTGCTGTCGTAACGATCCCATTCTCTTTCGAAGGTGCGCGTCGCATGGAGTATGCGCAAGCTGGTGCGAGCGAATTGAGAGATTCAGTGGACTCAATCATTACCATTGCCAATGACAAAATTCTGTTAGGCGACATTCCTTTATCTGATGCTTACGGATCTGCAAACAATGTACTGTTGAACGCAGTACGGGGCATATCAGATTTAATTGTTCGTACCGGCTTTATCAATGTTGATTTCGCAGATGTGAAAACAATCATGTCAGAAGAGGGTTTGGCGATGATGGCGCATGGCAGTGCCAGCGGTGAAGACCGGGCACAAAGAGTGGCGCAAGGCGTTTTGAGCCACCCGTTGCTGGAAGGTATCCAACTGTCTAATGCGAAGGGACTCTTGGTCAATGTCACTGCGAGTTCGAATATTTCGGCCAATGAGTACAAGCAAATTGGAGAAATGATTCAGAACGCCGCGTCCAATGCCGAGTCCATTGTTTCAGGTTTGGTCTTTGATGATGACGTTGGTGATGAAGTTCGAGTGACGATCGTAGCCAGCGGACTGACGCTACCCGAAGATGGAAGTCTTGGTGCAGTTGAGAGCTCAGAGCAGGACGAAGAATTGTTTGTGGAAGAACTGCATGATGAGTTTGAACACTTTCACATGGAAAGTGAAGTAGCGGAAGAAGAAACTGTGACAAGCCCGTTTATTGACGAAGCTGAAGATGGTACTGATCAGGAAGAAAATCTCCTGGAAATGAGCCAAGTGCCAAGCATTTTGAAAAATCGTGGAAATTTAAGACCCGAAAGGCAATTGAACGGATCGGCAGGAACATAATCGTCGTTGAATTTCAGCGAAATTATGATTCGGTACGAATAACTCAGCAAAAACCAACTTGAGCGATTATTAGCTTAATCAATGAGCGGTTTATCTGAACTTTCGATTGTTTTATCGATACAATATCGCAGGTTCAGTTACTTGTTGGGGGATGATAAATGTTGGGGATTCGAAAATATTGAAGTCGATACAGTATGTCGCGTAAATTTGTTCTTTACGATGACTCTACAGCAGTGGTTGCCGAAAATTAACCCTGATCCGCAAATAAAAAGTTGCAGAAAATGATAAAGCCCTGTAAAATCAGAGAGATATTGAAAAAAACGCCCAATTCGGCATTCACCCAATGGGTGAATTCGAAACGGCTCTCAGATTTCGCAAGGCTTATGAAGATTCTACCATACAACACTGCGGCAAGCTGCCACAATTTCACCTCCAGAGCCGGTCTGGTGGTGCCAGCCGAACTGCTCAAGCGCCTTGAGCTGTCACAGCTCATTGATTCGTCAATGCCCACACCCGGCAGCAATCGAGGCTACCGGCACAGCGCCATTTTCAATACCTTCATGCTGATGTTCCACGAAGGTGCGGGGTGCATCGACGATGTGCGCCACCTGCGCAGTGAACCGGCGCTGATGAAGCTGTTGGGTTTTGGGACGATTCCCTGTGCCACGACGCTGGGTGGATGGCTTCACAGAGTCGGCGACAGTCGACAGATGATCTCGGTTCTCGAGCAGGTCAACCGCGCGGTGATGAAAGCGACGCTGGGTGATCGAAAGTGCGTCACTTTGGACATTGACGCATCGGCGATTCGGTCGAAGAAAAAAGACGCGAAGTGGACGTATAAGAAGCATCGCGGGTACATGCCGATGTTCGGTCACATTGCCGAGACCGGTCAGGTGGCTGCGGCTGAGCTTCGCGAGGGCAATGTGCCGCCTGGGGCTGAGAATGTTGAGTTTTTCCGGCGCTGCCGCGCGGCGCTGCCCGAAGGGGTGGGTGTCACTCGCTTCCGGGCCGATGCCGCCTCCTATCAGGCGGGCATCATCAATGATTGCCGCGCACACGGCATCCGTTTTGCGATTCGGGCGAAGATGGACAGTGCGGTGAAGAAAACGGTACTGGACATTAAGGATGAGGATTGGAATGCGGTTGTGAATGCCGACGGTGCGGTATTGGAAGGCGAGTATCTGGCCCGTACGCTGCATGTGATGGAAGATGTGCCTGAGGCTTTCTGTCTGGTGGTGCAGAAAAAACGGGTGCGGGACAAGCTGCCGGCCGACGCTGGGATGCCTGACGGGACTGAGCAGCTGAAGATGGTTTTCAAAAATGAAGGCCTGCACCAGGTCGATGTGCAAAGTGCGGTCAGCGGCAGGTACATCTACCGGGCGATTGCGACCGATCTGGACCTGGACCGCTTCAGTGACGGCGAGATTGTATGGTGGTACAACCAGAGAGGGGACAGCTCGGAAAACCGGCTCAAGGAAATTCGCAGTGACTTCAGCGCGGCGCATCTGCCGTGCGGCGAGTTCAAAGCCAATGTCGCGTACCTGCTTCTGTCTTCGATTGCCTTCAATCTGCTTGCGCTGATGCGCATGAAACTGCCGCAGGAGTGGTATGGCGTGCGGGCGATCAGTTTCCGTCACCGACTGTATGCGATGGCCGGACAGGTGGTTCGCCATGCGCGGCAGTGGACCCTGAAAGTCAGTGCGGCCAAACTTCCTGTCCTGGAACAGTCGCTTTGGGCCATCCGCCGCTGCAGCCTGTCCTGACTTCTCATTCGTTCTGAAACGGCTTTACACTACAGATCATGGCAGTCAGTCTACTGTCAGGGACAGGCTTGCGCCGGATTTGCTGCTGAGCCGCCAGATTCGCTTCGCAGTGGGTTCAGCCGGGTAAAATGGTCACCGATTTCGGTGTGTGGCTTGATGGTTTGGAAAATCCTGGCGCTTCGAACCGCCAGAGTGCCGAAAATCTCGCCTTAGCCGCCGCTGGCAGTCTCTAACTGAGGATTAGGGATTAAAAAACCGCATAATTTTAAAAAGAAAAATCTACAATGTGGTGGGATTTGTATACAATATATGTATCCCGCACTAGGAACATATCTGGTATATAGAATATGATCAGGCAGAGAACCCTAAAAAATGAAATAACAGGCGCAGGTGTAGGACTTCATAAAGGCGTGAAGATTCAGATGAAACTGAAACCTGCACCCGTTAATACAGGAATAGTATTTCGGAGAACTGATCTCAATCCAGTCATAGAGATTCCAGCGTGTGTCGAAAATGTCTCCTGTACCCGGTTATCTACCACGATTGGCATCAATGGAGCTGAGGTTTCTACAGTCGAACATTTGATGTCAGCGTTTGCTGGTTTGGGCGTTGACAATGCTTATGTTGATGTGACAGCGGGCGAGGTTCCAATTATGGACGGCAGTTCGCATCCTTTCGTGTTTTTAATGGAAGCCGGTGGTCTGGAACTGCAATCCGCCCCCAAGAAGTTCATTCGCATCAAGAAAGCCGTGACCGTGCAGGAAGGCGATATGTGGGCGAAGTTAGAGCCCTACCACGGATTTAAAATTTCATTCACCATCGACTTTGATCACCCAGTGATCAAAAACTCCAATCAGAGAGTCGAAGTTGATTTTGCAACCGCGTCCTACAAAAACTACATTTCGCGAGCCCGAACGTTTGGGTTTGTGTCCGAGTTAGAGAATTTACACTCAAAGGGTTTGGCCCGAGGCGCCAGCATCAGAAATGCGGTTGTGATGAATGATTACCATGTGATGAATGAAGATCAGTTGCGCTACGAAGATGAGTGCGCTCGTCACAAAGTGCTTGACGCAATTGGAGATATTTATCTTTTAGGTCACCCCTTGATTGGTTCCTTTTCTGCTCACAAGTCAGGTCACTATCTTAATAATCAGTTGTTGGTTGCCCTGAAGCAGGACGAAACTGCTTGGGAACTGATTGATTACGAACGATACGAAGATATGCCGTCATCAATTCTTCGGCTGGATCCGGCAATCGCCTAAAGCCAAAGCAGATTCAAACAAACAAAAAAACCGCTTCTTTGAAGCGGTTTTTTTTGTTACTGTGGTGCTCGTATTAATGCAGCACAGAATGATGTGGGAGAATCATGTTGCATTGCCTACGACACTTGAAGTAAAACTGCTATATTCAAAGTAATCTATCCGTCTAGTTCAGGAATTTGATATGAGTGCTGAAGAAAATAACAAATCAACTCCGGAAAAATCACGTAAGCGTGTAAAAAAATCAGTTTATGAAAGTGAACTGTTTCGAATGCAGTTGGAACTTGTAAAGATGCAGGAATGGGTGAAAGAGAGTGGTTTAAAAGTCGTAGTCATATTTGAAGGACGCGATGCTGCCGGAAAGGGCGGCGTAATCAAGCGAATTACTCAGCATCTAAGTCCCAGAATTTGTCGCGTCGCGGCACTACCTGCACCGACAGAACGCGAGAAAACACAATGGTATTTCCAGCGGTATTGCGCCCATCTGCCCGCTGCAGGTGAAATTGTTCTGCTTGATCGAAGCTGGTACAACCGGGCTGGTGTCGAACGTGTCATGGGTTTTTGTACCGATGAGGAATATCGCGAATTCATGCGAAGCTGCCCAGAATTTGAACGAATGCTTGTTAGGTCTGGGATAAATCTAATCAAGTATTGGTTCTCGGTATCCGACGAAGAGCAGGAAAAGCGCTTTCAAAGTCGACTGCTTGAGCCGCACAAACGATGGAAACTATCACCGATGGACTTGGAATCGCGAACTCGTTGGCTGGAATATTCGAAGGCGAAAGATCAGATGTTCGCTCACACCGATATCAAACAAGCTCCTTGGTATGTTGTTAATGCAGATGATAAACGACACGCGAGACTCAATTGTATTCGTCATTTCCTGACCATGGTTCCGTATAAAGATTTGACCCCAGAGCCGATCAGTCTACCCGAGCGGGTGGAAGGTTTAGGTTATGTTCGACCGCCAATGTCTGATCAAACCTTTGTTCCCGAATTCTATCCCAATAATGACGACTCTTAGATGACTTTGTCGGGCACCTGAAACAGGTGTAGGTTTTCTGAAAATTGCGCGCTGATAGGGTTAAGCCTTAGGTATTGCAGGTCGTTGTCTGACGGACATCCGTACTGCCGGTTATGCGACCGGGTAATCTGACATTGCCATCACGATGTTCGAATACCATTGTTTCGCAAGTAATTGCTAGCTAGTTCAAACCAGACTGTTATTTCCGCTCCCCACCGTTCGTTGAATTTCAGCCGCACTTGAAACACACGCTTTCTAGTTCGTGCTACAACTATCTCCTAGTTCTGTCACATTCTCATTTTGCAATTTGACCCGCGATATGTGAAAGCGTTTTCGAATTCAACTGATTGGGAGATTCAATCAGAACTGATCCTCGAAATCAGTTTATGGGTTCCTGGTTTTGACCAAAGATCAGAAACTGCTTCGCTGCAAAAGCTCGAAATTTTACCTGCGCGGCAAAATGATCTCGATTGCTAGAATTCTTGTCGATAGATTTTTCGACTGCGCGGACAATGGAAAGACTGGAGGCTACCATCGTTGTCAGGGTTTATTCAATTTCGTTGTGTCAGAACCGTTAAACATCAAGATGGTATTAAAAATATCACCCATAAACTCCGATCGGCTTTTTACCCCGGCTTTTGAATAAATCGAGGTTGCTTGTAGTCGAGTAGTACTTTCTTTAACACCGCGTAATTTTGCAATTTCAGAGAACTGATGGCCCTTGATTATCAACCAAGCAATTTCTTGTTCTGTGGGTGTCATTTTCCTCTCGTCCATCTGCTGGTTCAGTATTTGTATGAGATTTTTGGCAAAAGCATAGTTTCTCTGTTCCTCCCCATTCAAACGAACTAGAATTTTGAGTGCATATACTACTCCAACAACCAAGGCTATGGATAATCCGGTAAACGCAATTAGCTCGACCGCGAAGTGTACAGTACCGAATGAACCTTCATAAAATATGTCATGGATAGTGTCATATATGAAAAACGCAATGCAGCTGAACATTACCACAAAAAATGGTAATGACTGTTTCAAGATAGCTTTAGGTGTCTGACTTAATGGCCTCTTGTGAAAATTCCGTTTAAAATTTGTCAATTGCTCTACTCTCGTATATTACCAAAATTATATGGTTTACATCACTAGTGTCCCGTTGTTTTGAGAAAACAGTGGTGTATCTGATTGATTTCAATAATATAAACCCCTGTTGGAGGGTGTCCGAGACTTCAGCGAAAGCAGTGGTCTCGAATAACCCTCCAAACCGAGTTATTATCAATCAGGAGTATACCCATCATGTACGAGGGAAAGTTCATTTTTTCGCAGCTTATGGCCCACCTGCCATGGAAATCGTTTCACCGCTGTGTGGATCGCTACCGGGGCGATCACAAAGTTCAATCCTTTTATTGCTCACAACAATACCGGGCCATGGCCATTGCGCAGTTGAATCGCCGCAGCAGTTTACGCGATCTGGTGGTTTGCCTGCGTACCCATCACGACAAACTGTACCACTTGGGTTTGCCCGGCGGGGTGTCGAGAAGCACGCTGGCCAAAGCGAATGAAAATCGCGACTGGCGCCTGTATGCCGACTTTGCGCAACACCTGATCGCACAAGCTCGGCCACTGTATGGCCCGCAAGACAGCGGGCTGAATCTTCAGGAAACCATCTATGCCCTCGACTCCTCAACCATCGATCTGTGCCTGTCGGTGTTTCCGTGGGCACGGTTTCGCAAAACCAAATCCGGCATCAAGCTGCATACATTATTGGATTTACAGGGAAACATCCCCTCATTCATCGAAATCACCGAAGCGAAGCTCAATGATGTCAACGTTCTTGATGCCCTGCTGCCAGAACCCGGCGCCATCTATGTGATGGATCGGGCATACCTTGATTACGAGCGCCTGCACACGTTTCACCGCTACGGCAGCTACTTTGTGGTGCGTGCCAAATCCAACACCCAATTCCGCCGCCTGTACTCGCATGCAAACGACAGGAATGAAGGGTTGATCTATGATCAGAGCGGTGTGCTGACCGGGACCAAAAGTGCGAAGCGTTATCCGGATAAACTCAGACGCATCAGGTATGTCGACCGCGAGCGGGACAAGAGTCTGATTTTCCTGACCAACAATACATATCTGCCGGCGCTGACTATTGCTGAACTATACAGGAACAGATGGCAGGTGGAGCTTTTCTTTAAGTGGATCAAACAGCACCTGCGAATCAAATCGTTCTACGGTACCAGCGAAAATGCCGTCAAAACACAAATCTGGATTGCTGTTTCGGTTTATGTGTTACTTGCGATCATCAGGAAACGAGTGAATTTCAAGGAAAATCTCTACACTTTCTGCCAGGTTCTTGATACGACTTTATTTGAGAAAATGACACTAATTCAACTACTTGCAAATTACAATCCCAAACCAGAACCGCGGCCGTCTCTTAAACAATTGAATTTATTCGATAATTTAACGGGACACTAGTGAAGGCTTATGAAGATTCTACCATACAACACTGCGGCAAGCTGCCACAATTTCACCTCCAGAGCCGGTCTGGTGGTGCCAGCCGAACTGCTCAAGCGCCTTGAGCTGTCACAGCTCATTGATTCGTCAATGCCCACACCCGGCAGCAATCGAGGCTACCGGCACAGCGCCATTTTCAATACCTTCATGCTGATGTTCCACGAAGGTGCGGGGTGCATCGACGATGTGCGCCACCTGCGCAGTGAACCGGCGCTGATGAAGCTGTTGGGTTTTGGGACGATTCCCTGTGCCACGACGCTGGGTGGATGGCTTCACAGAGTCGGCGACAGTCGACAGATGATCTCGGTTCTCGAGCAGGTCAACCGCGCGGTGATGAAAGCGACGCTGGGTGATCGAAAGTGCGTCACTTTGGACATTGACGCATCGGCGATTCGGTCGAAGAAAAAAGACGCAAAGTGGACGTATAAGAAGCATCGCGGGTACATGCCGATGTTCGGTCACATTGCCGAGACCGGTCAGGTGGCTGCGGCTGAGCTTCGCGAGGGCAATGTGCCGCCTGGGGCTGAGAATGTTGAGTTTTTCCGGCGCTGCCGCGCGGCGCTGCCCGAAGGGGTGGGTGTCACTCGCTTCCGGGCCGATGCCGCCTCCTATCAGGCGGGCATCATCAATGATTGCCGCGCACACGGCATCCGTTTTGCGATTCGGGCGAAGATGGACAGTGCGGTGAAGAAAACGGTACTGGACATTAAGGATGAGGATTGGAATGCGGTTGTGAATGCCGACGGTGCGGTATTGGAAGGCGAGTATCTGGCCCGTACGCTGCATGTGATGGAAGATGTGCCTGAGGCTTTCTGTCTGGTGGTGCAGAAAAAACGGGTGCGGGACAAGCTGCCGGCCGACGCTGGGATGCCTGACGGGACTGAGCAGCTGAAGATGGTTTTCAAAAATGAAGGCCTGCACCAGGTCGATGTGCAAAGTGCGGTCAGCGGCAGGTACATCTACCGGGCGATTGCGACCGATCTGGACCTGGACCGCTTCAGTGACGGCGAGATTGTATGGTGGTACAACCAGAGAGGGGACAGCTCGGAAAACCGGCTCAAGGAAATTCGCAGTGACTTCAGCGCGGCGCATCTGCCGTGCGGCGAGTTCAAAGCCAATGTCGCGTACCTGCTTCTGTCTTCGATTGCCTTCAATCTGCTTGCGCTGATGCGCATGAAACTGCCGCAGGAGTGGTATGGCGTGCGGGCGATCAGTTTCCGTCACCGACTGTATGCGATGGCCGGACAGGTGGTTCGCCATGCGCGGCAGTGGACCCTGAAAGTCAGTGCGGCCAAACTTCCTGTCCTGGAACAGTCGCTTTGGGCCATCCGCCGCTGCAGCCTGTCCTGACTTCTCATTCGTTCTGAAACGGCTTTACACTACAGATCATGGCAGTCAGTCTACTGTCAGGGACAGGCTTGCGCCGGATTTGCTGCTGAGCCGCCAGATTCGCTTCGCAGTGGGTTCAGCCGGGTAAAATGGTCACCGATTTCGGTGTGTGGCTTGATGGTTTGGAAAATCCTGGCGCTTCGAACCGCCAGAGTGCCGAAAATCTCGCCTTAGCCGCCGCTGGCAGTCTCTAACTGAGGATTAGGGCTATATGGAACTATGATGAGACATCGTAGTAAGCCTACAATTGATTGGTTGTACTAAACAGCCAGTCGGCCTTGTTTCATTGCTTCGGCTCAATTTACTTGCATGCTTCGCAGGTGTTGCCACAAACCATCGTTCCTTGATTCTTGGTATCTCTACTCGGCGTGCTTGCGCGGATTTCGCTATTCCAATGTTCAACAAATGATCTAATCAATATGGAGTTCGTTATAAGTTGCCCGAATTGGTGGAAGTTAGTACAAATGTTAGGAAGCAGCAATTCCACACAATGATCTTATCTTGTCACCGAACCCAGTGCCTAAGCCGTACCTCGTGTGTAGAGATTGCGGGACACGCCAGACGCTTACATCAAATACTCAAGTTGCTACATGTTTAGGATGGCAAAAAAGCAAATAGCTAGCGGCATTCCTCAAGAGACATTTCTATAAAATTTTGGGTTTCTTAATTTTCAATAAATTTCTGGGTTAGGTTTCAAATCGGTGACAGCACAGTTTGCTGAATTCGCTGTTTCAGCAAGATTGACGTCGAAAATGGTGGATGCCGCACGATGGGCAGTCGTCGACGGTTTCGCTGTCATCCTGGCAGGAGCCAGTAGTGAAGTCGCTGTGAGAGTCGCTGACGGACTTGTCGTCGATGGTCAAGGCATAGTTCCAATTTACGGCTCCAGTCGACAAACTTCACCTGGCCTGGCAGCTTTGATAAATGCGGTTGCCGGACACGCCTATGACCTGGATGACTGGGAGGCTGCGGCAAATACCCATCCAACCGTCGTTCTGCTACCTGCGCTACTGGCGGTGTCACACAACAGGCAGGTTTCCGGACAGCAATTGCTGATTGCATATGCGGTCGGTTTTGAGTTGATCGCGCGCCTGGGTGAGGCCGTAACTTTGGATCACTACAACCGGGGATTTCATTCCACCGCAACCATTGGATCAATTGGCTGCGCAGCAGCAGTTGCAAAATTGCTTGATCTTGACGTACAGACTACCGCCAACGCGTTGTCCATCGCAGCGACTCAGGCATCGGGTTTTACCTTGCAATTTGGTACTAATGTCAAACCATTACAGGCAGGATTTGCTGCGAGAACCGGTGTCGAATCGACCTTGCTTGCCAAAGCGGGTATCACTGCAAATACTGACATCATTGAAAATGAAAGGGGTTTCGCTGGTCTTTTCGGTATTGCTGGACGGCCCATGACAAATCTGGGTGATCCGTGGGGTTTAATTGAGCACGGAATCGCACTGAAACCTTGGCCAACCTGTTCCTATGCACACCGACTCATGACGGCTGCGATCGAACTAAGACCCAAGGTCATTGATCGCCTTCACAGCATTGTTTCAATTGAAGCAACCTTGCCCGATTTTCATAAACAAATACTTCCATTTGACCAACCGACGAAAACTGAGGAAGCACTGTTCTCAGTTCCAGCCTGTATTGCCAAAGTTTTGTCGGACGGTGATTTGAATCTGGAAGATCTAGCCGCCAAATTTTGGGAAAGACCACCGGTGCAAAAGCTGATTCAGCTGATAAACGTCAATACAGAATCTGCAAAAAACGCAAACTTAAATGTAGACCCTGAACAACCTGACCGATTGCGGATAGTTATGAAACAGGATGTGATTGAAACAACTTGCGCTTTTCCGCTGGGTGCCCCTTCAAACCCGATCAGCGAAGCTCAACTCGCTAAAAAGTTTATAGATTGCTCCGGTCTGAGTAGGGCTGATTTCGATCGGTTTCTGGAGTGGCCTATATGCGACAATGTCAGTGAGCTGTTCACTACCGATGTAGCCTAGAGTTGCAGATGTCGATTGACAGATTAATTTGCGAATATGCTCAACTATATCAGCCTGCCAATGCTTCGATCACTTCTTCTCCGCACTTATTCGGCTCAAGCGTAGAAAAGTTTCTTTGGTTTCGGGATTGGAAGCATTCTTTGCAATTTCAACAAAGACTTGGCTCAGCCTTGCAGGTTGTAATTGCGCTTCAGGTTCTTCCGTAACGGCTTTTTTCTTGCGTGGTGTCTTTCGTTTTCCTTCAACAGCAACTCGTATCACTATTTCATCGAGGTCTTCGAAACCACACTGAATCATCTGAGAAAGTATGGTTGATTGACTATTGATGAGTGCGTGCGCCCAGGTTGGAGAATTTACGGTTACAGAGAGTGAGTTCCCCTCAATCTGTAACTTGGTGGTGTTGTCGGCGATGTTTTGCCCGGCTGCTTTTTTCCAATGATTAAATATTGTGCTCTCGGTAAATGATTCTGGCGCACTTGGCAATTCAACTCTAGTGAGGAAATCAGACAGTTTTGAGTAGTTGGAATCTGACATGGAAGTTAACGTGGATAGGATTTGCCGGATTCAAAAAAACGGGCCAAGATTCAATAAAATATTAGTCAGCACAAGTTGTTTATCCGTAACTAGTCCCTATTTTATGCTGTACCGGGACTGTCTGAGATTTCTGTACAGGAACCGGCAACAGACTGCACCTAATCAAGTTCAAAGAACTGCTCTTGCTTGTTGAATGAACCACAAGAAGTAAATATTTGATTCATCTACTCACCGGTCATCGACTGTAACTTCAGCTATTCCATCGCCACAATACCTGAATTTTTTATGTTTGCTAACACCCTGTCCAAAGTATTTGGTAGCCGTAATGAGAGGCTGATCAAAGGGATGTCCAAGTCGGTTGGCATCATCAATGGTCTTGAACCACAGATGCAGGCTTTGTCCGATGCCGAACTGGCAGCTAAGACACCAGAGTTCAAGAAAAAGTTTGCCAACGGCTCTACGGTTGAAGAACTCTTGCCAGAGGCGTTTGCAGTCGTTAGAGAGGCGTCATGTCGAACTCTTAAACTGCGCCACTTTGACGTACAGTTAATCGGTGGAATGGTGTTACATGAAGGCAAAATTGCAGAGATGCGGACAGGTGAAGGTAAGACGCTGGTTGCAACCTTGCCGGTTTATCTAAATGCAATCGCCGGACATTCGGTTCACATCGTTACGGTGAATGATTATCTGGCGCGCCGAGATGCCGCATGGATGGGAGAGATTTACGACTTTCTCGGCATTTCAGTAGGCGTGGTTGTTCCAGACATGAGCCATGTCGACAAACAGGCAGCCTACGCATGTGATGTAGTCTATGGTACGAATAATGAATTTGGGTTTGATTATTTGCGTGACAACATGGCATTCGTTGCTGCGAACCGGGTTCAGGGAAAACTGACATACGCCATCGTCGACGAAGTTGACTCGATCTTGATCGATGAAGCCAGAACACCATTGATCATTTCAGGGGCTGCGGAAGACAGCACCGCGCTTTACGCGCAGATGAACAAGGTTGTTCCAAACCTGAAGCGGCAGGAAGAAGAGGATGGTCCGGGCGACTACAGCGTTGATGAAAAAACCCGGCAAGTTTATCTGACTGATGAAGGGCACGATAACGCAGAAAAGTATCTGTCGGAAGCAGGTTTGCTCCCCGAAGGATCCGGACTTTACGACTTTTCCAATGTTGGACTGGTTCATCACCTAACCGCCGCGCTGCGTGCGAATAATCTGTTCAATCGCGATGTCGATTACATTGTGCATGAAGGTCAGATTGTTATTGTTGATGAATTTACCGGACGTATGCAACCCGGACGTCGCTGGTCTGACGGATTGCATCAAGCAGTTGAGGCAAAGGAGGGGGTGCGAGTACAGCGAGAGAATCAGACGCTGGCATCGATTACCTTTCAGAACTATTTCAGACTGTATGACCGTCTTGCAGGTATGACGGGTACAGCGGATACCGAAGCGGAAGAATTTCAACAGATCTACGGGTTGGAAGTGGTTGTGATACCAACGCACATGGATATGGTTAGAGTTGATCATGCAGACCTTGTATACCGTACCGCGAATGAGAAATTCACGGCGATCGTCGAAGAAATTTCCGAGCGGCGTGGTAAAAACCAACCCATCCTGGTCGGCACAGCTTCAATTGATACCTCAGAGTATCTTGCCGGACTATTAAAGCGGCAAAAAATTCCCCATGAAGTCTTAAATGCCAAGCAGCACGAACGGGAAGCCAACATTATTGCTCATGCTGGTCGTCCAGGTTCTGTAACAATCGCAACAAATATGGCGGGACGAGGCACCGATATCGTGTTGGGTGGAAATCTGGAAATGGAACTGCGTGACGCTGGTGAAAATGCTGGTGTCTCTCGTATAGATGCAATTAAGTCAGACTGGCAGATGCGACACGATTTGGTTGTTGATGCAGGTGGTTTGCATGTACTAAGTACCGAAAGGAATGAATCAAGACGCGTGGACAATCAGTTAAGAGGCCGTTCAGGTCGTCAGGGTGATCCGGGTTCGAGTCGATTCTACCTGTCATTGGAAGACAACTTGTTAAGAATCTTTGCCTCCGACAAGATGTCCGGCTTGATGGAGAAGTTTGGACTTGAAGATGGCGAAGCGATCGAACACAACTGGGTGACGAAGGCCATCGAAAACGCGCAGAAAAAAGTAGAAGGGCGCAACTTTGATATTCGTAAACAGTTGCTGGAGTTCGATGATGTAGCAAACGAGCAGCGAAAGGTTGTGTATGAGCAGCGCAATTTCCTGATGGAGAGTGCGGAGGTTACCGACGCAATTGAAGAAATGCGAGTCTTGTATGTTGAGAACGTCGTTAATTCCTGTCTCTCTCCAGACAACAATGACGAGATGTGGGATCTTGACCTTTTGACTAAGGAAATAGAGCAATCATTCAACGCGAGACTACCTGTTGCTGAATGGCTCGAAGCTGAACCGGAATTGAGTCAGGAAAGTTTGGCAGCAAGAGTAGACGAAGCTCTGGCTGAGCATTATGCAGCCCGAATAAATATTGAACAGGAAGCGGAACTTCGAACCATTGAAAAAGCTCTGATGCTGATGGTTTTGGACAACTCTTGGAAGGAACATCTCGCGAACATGGACTTTCTTCGTCAAGGCATTCATCTTCGCGGCTATGCGCAGAAAAATCCAAAGCAGGAATATAAACGCGAAGCCTATGAGATGTTCAGCACCATGATGCAGAACGTTGCACACGAAGTCATTCGATTGCTGTTTCGACTTGAAATAAAACCAAGCGAAGACGTTGAACGAATCACACAACGCGAGTCTCCGACGACGCAAAAATTACAATTTTTGCACTCCCAGTCAGAGTCAGCGTTGGAAGGCGGCGCCGTTCCAAAGCGACAGCCAGAAGTCACCACTTTCGTCCGGGAAGAGCGGAAAGTTGGACGAAATGAACTCTGTCCCTGTGGTTCAGGAAAGAAATACAAACGATGTTGCGGAATGGCTGCCTGAACTATGGCAGTTAATTTGACTTCACCGTCTTCAATTCCGCCGGTGCCAGGTATCAGGATAGGCGCTGCAGATGCTGGAATCCGAAAATCATCTGGCGAAGACCTGGTTGTCTTCGCCGTACCGGAGACAGCGACTATTGCGGGTGTATTTACTCAAAACAAGGCCCGAGCGGCACCAGTTGATGTCGCGATTGAACATCTCAATTCCGCAGGAGCGCGACATTCTGGAGCGAATCGTGCTCTTGTAATCAATAGCGGCAACGCCAATGCAGGACTAGGCTCCCAAGGGATAGAAGACTGTTTGGCAATATGCGACATGGTTGCTGCAGAATTGAATATTACCAGCGATGCTGTTCTTCCGTTTTCGACCGGTGTTATTGGAGAGCGTCTGCCACTTGAGAGGTTTTCCACTCACCTGGGTGAATGTATCGCCACACTCTGCCAAGACAATTGGGCGGCAGCTTCTCGAAGCATTTTGACGACGGATACTGTTTCGAAAGCGGCATCGAGAACAATTGAGTTAAATGGTGGAGAGCGTGTTGTAATTTCCGGAATTGCAAAAGGGTCAGGGATGATCGAGCCGAACATGGCAACCATGCTGGCATTTCTTGCCACCGACGCCAGGGTTGATCCTGCTTATCTGCAGACTGTTCTTGAGAGTGCCGTTGATGAAAGTTTCAATTGCATTACAGTTGATGGCGATACTTCCACCAATGACGCGTGTATGCTTATTGCCACTGCCGAATCTGGTATTGAAATCAGTGAACACTCTGACTCACGGGTGAAGGAATTGTTCACTGATTCAGTACGCGAGGTCGCAACACAGCTTGCCCAGGCGATCGTCAGAGACGGTGAAGGTGCGTCGAAATTCATCACAATTCGCGTTACTGGCGGTAGGTCCCAATCAGATTGTAGAATGATTGCCAAGACTGTGGCTAATTCACCTCTGGTTAAAACGGCGCTGCATGCTTCAGATCCCAATTGGGGTCGAATTTATGCAGCCATCGGGCGCGCTCCGGTTGAAGATTTGCACTTGGACCGTGTCAACATCAACATCAACGATGTCGTAGTGATGTCAGCGGGTAAGTTGAACCCCGACTATCGGGAAGCGGATGCGGCCGCGGCAATGATAGATGCAGAATTATCCATCGGTATTGATCTTGGAATTGACCAGTCAGGAGAGTCGGCAACGGTTTGGACGACCGATTTCAGTTATGAATACATTCGCATCAATGCCGAATATCGAACCTGATAGAATCCGTGTTGCAGTTGGTCTGGTACTTGACTCCCAGCGCCGCGTGCTCATTGGTTGCCGGACCGCACCAGATCAGTATTTTGGGAAGTGGGAATTTCCTGGTGGGAAAATTCAGAATGGTGAATCAGTATCGGATGCCTTGAAACGAGAACTCGATGAAGAGATTGGAATTTCGGTAATTTCCTCTACTCACTTCGACAGTTTTAACTATGATTATCCCGACCGGAAAGTGAGGCTTAATTTTCGGCTGGTAGAACTCTATTCTGGAGAACCAAACAGTCTTGAGCAGCAGGACTTACGCTGGGTTGAAATCAACGACTTAGGCAGGTTTGACATGCTTGCACCAAACGTTAGAATCATTGAACAATTGAAGAATTTAGACAAGCAGGTTACGGATGGTGAAATCTTCATTTAAACGCTATTCCGGTTTCTCCCTGTTTAGAAATGCGCTGTCGAACCATCGTAAATGGCCGCGGGCGTGGCGCGACCCGGAACCTAGAAAGTCTTACGATGTCATCATTGTAGGTGCCGGTGGTCACGGATTAGCGACTGCCTATTATCTGGCCAAACTGCATGGCGTCAAGAATATCGCAGTATTGGAAAAGGGCTGGCTTGGCGGTGGTAACACCGGACGCAATACCACAATAGTACGATCCAATTACATGTTGGATGGCAACGCCAATTTTTACGAGCATTCACTCAAGCTGTGGGAAGGTCTATCCAAAGAACTGAACTACAACGTCATGTTCAGTCAGCGTGGTGTGCTGAATCTGGCACATAGCGACCCTGAAATGGAATCATTTGCGATACGCGGAAATGCCATGCGGCTTAATGGAATCGATGCCGAACTGTTGTTGCCTGATCAGATACGACAGATGGTGCCGCATCTTGATTGTTCTCAAACAACTCGTTATCCAATTTTTGGTGGACTGTTGCAGGAACGGGGAGGTACTGCACGACACGATGCGGTTGCCTGGGGATATGCCCGAGGTGCTGATGCGCTCGGAGTCGATATTATTCAAAACTGTGAAGTCTCCGGAATACGCGTTAAGGATAACCGTGTGGTTGGTGTTGATACAAGCCGTGGGTCGATTGATGCTCCAAAAGTGGGCTTGGCAGTAGCGGGAAATTCTGGTCGACTGGCCGCTATGGCAGGACTTAAACTACCAATCGAATCTCACGTGCTGCAGGCAATGGTGACTGAACCACTCAAGCCAATTATTCACACAGTGGTGACATCTGGTGCTTCGCATGTTTATGTCAACCAGACCGACAAGGGTGAGGTACTATTTGGCGGTGACCTCGACCTTTACAATTCTTACGCCCAACGCGGCAATCTGCCGAGAATCGAGTATGTCGTACAGTCAGTTCTGACTCTGTTCCCCTGTTTGCGGCGAGTGCGTCTCATGCGTACCTGGGGTGGTGTTATGGACATGTCAATGGACGGAAGCCCGATCATTGGAAAGTTGCCGATTGATGGGATGTACTTTAACGGTGGTTGGTGCTATGGCGGGTTTAAAGCCACTCCGGGGTCTGGATGGTGTTTTGCCCATACGATTGCGAATGATGAACCGCATGAACTGAACGAAGCACTTAGCCTTGAACGATTTGAGACTGGTGCGCTATTGGATGAAAAAGGCAGTGGCGCATTTGCTTTTTCCCACTGATTCTATAGACAGAATACAAGAACGGCCCACGTATGCTATTGATTCCTTGTCCCTGGTGTGGTAAGCGGGCTCAAACCGAGTTCACTTATCGCGGTGATGCAACTGTTGAGCGGCCTGATCTAACAGACAGCGATTCCCAATGGTATGACTACGTTTACACCCGGGACAATCCCCGTGGTGAACACACCGAGTGGTGGCACCATACCGGCGGCTGTCGAAAATGGTTCAAGGTGCGTCGCAATACCTGGACTCACGAAGTGATATCAAGCGAGCCTCCGGTTCAAGACTAACGCAACAGGAACTGACAAGACAAATGGGTGCTTTTCGAAATTCCTCTGGCGGTACATTGGATCGAACTCAACGGATTCGGTTCCAGTTTGACGGCAAGCAATACTCAGGGTTTCAAGGGGATACGCTCGCCTCAGCACTGTTGGCAAATGGGGTGCGAGTGGTGGGACGAAGCTTCAAGTATCACAGGCCCCGCGGTGTATTCGGAATGGGTGTCGAGGAGCCTAGCGCAATGGTGCGTTTACGCACTGGAGCGAGAGCAGAACCTAATGTCCGGGTGACCGAAGTTGAACTTTTCGATGGCTTGGAAGCGCATTCCCAGCATTGCTGGCCTTCCGTAAACTTTGATCTTGGCGCCGTTGCTAATGTCATGTCTCCCTTGTTACCGGCTGGATTCTACTACAAGACCTTTATGTGGCCAGCGACCAAGTGGATGTTTTACGAACACTTTATTCGCAAGGCAGCGGGGTTCGGTAGTTCAGCGACTGAACCTGACCCGGACAACTATTCAAGGTCCTATGAGTTTTGTGACGTTTTGATTGTTGGTGCTGGACCTACCGGATTGTCTGCTGCACTGTCGGCAGCCTCTAGTGGTGCCAAAGTAATGCTGGTGGACGAAACGTCGGATGGCGGTGGTAGGCTCCGATTTGATGACGAAGTGATCAATGATGCGCCTGCAGACAAGTGGTTGAATGAGACACTGCGTGAGTTGTCGAAAATGCCAAACTTTGAATTTCGATTTCGAACGACTGCTTTTGGCTACTATGACCAGAATATGGTCGTTGCCCTTGAACGGGTTTCAGATCACTTGGCAGAACCGGAACCGGGACAGGTCCGTCAGCGCGTTTTACAAATTCGAGCGAAGCAGGTGGTTCTCGCCAGCGGTGCGATCGAACGTTCGATTCCTTTTGGATACAACGACAAGCCGGGCGTCATGCTGGCATCAGCAGTACGAGGTTATGCACTGAAGTATGCCGTGGCTTGTGGCAGGCGAGCTGTGGTGTTTACCAACAATGACAGTGCCTATGCGACCGTCGCTGCACTTCACGCAGTCGGTGCTCAGGTCGTCGCGGTGGTTGACTCTCGTACACAATCTCCTGGCAAGCGAGCACTTGAGCAACTTGGTGATGCAAAGTTGATTCAGGGCTCAGTTGTGATGAAAACCAAAGGTTTTCGCTCGGTTCAGGCGGTCGAAATCGGACAGATCGCCGGTGAAGGTGATTCACCAAAAAAATCGCACACGATTCGATGTGATTTGGTGTGCGTATCGGGTGGCTGGACACCGACGGTACATTTATTCTCACATGCCCAGGGAAAACTAAGCTTCGATGATTCCATCGGTGCCTTTGTTCCGGGAGCTGACATTCCGACATTGCATGTCGCTGGCAGTGCAAACGGCGAGTTTTCACTGGCAGCATGTCTTCGGCATGGTAGTGATGCGGGAATTGAAAGCGCCAAACAGGCGGGATATGATTCGACTGCATCAGTCTCGATGCCTACCGCACCTGAGGAGTCCGTAGGCGACATGGAGCCTTTATGGAGTGTGCCGCGAACGGGGAGTAGAGTCAAGCGATTTGTCGACATTCAAAATGATGTCACAATTGATGACATTGAACTTGCGTACTCGGAGGGATTTGTTTCAGTTGAACATCTCAAACGGTATACCACACTTGGCATGGGTACTGATCAGGGACGAACCAGCAACATCAATGGATTGGCCAACCTTGCACGGTTACGAGAAGCAGAAGTTCCCGAAGTTGGACACACGACATTCCGTCCACCATACACACCTGTGTCGCTAGGTGCGCTTGCTGGAGTTGATTTCGGTGAGCATTTGAGCCCTGTAAGACGCACGCCACTTCACCAATGGCATGAACGTAATCATGCTCACCTGCAAAATTCCGGCGCATGGAAACGTCCGGCGTACTATCCTCGAACAGGTGAAAGCGTACAGGATGCGATCTTGAGAGAAACCAGACATGTGCGGGAGAAAGTCGGGATTACAGATGTTTCTTCTTTGGGAAAAATCGATGTTCAGGGACGTGATGCAGCGGAATTTTTGGAGCGAATTTATATCAATCGATGGAAATCTCTACAGATTGGCCGCTGCCGGTATGGGCTGATGCTACGAGAGGACGGGTTTGTATTTGATGATGGTACTTCGACCCGCCTGTCGGAAAATGAGTATTACATGACGACTACAACTGCAAATGCCGGACCTGTCTTGGAGCACATGGAAATCTATGCACAGACCGTGTGGCCGGATTTACATGTTCACCTCACCTCGATATCCGACCAATGGGCCGGAATGGCGCTTGCCGGTCCATTTAGTCGAAATGTTCTAAGCTCTGTGATCGGAGAGCAGGCGGCGAGTAATGAGAACCTGCCATACATGGGTGTCATTAAAGCAAGAATTGCTGATGCGTCGGTTCTGGTTTTTCGCGTGAGCTTTTCTGGTGAACTTGGGTACGAAATTCACATACCCTCCAGACAGGCCGAACTGGTTTGGGAGACGATTCTGGCCGCGGGACAGGAATGGGAGATTGCTCCTTATGGTTTAGAGGCAATGTCCATTCTTCGCATTGAGAAAGGCCATGTTGTTGCTGCAGAACTAGACGGTCGTACAACAGCAGCCGACTTGGGATTTGAGCGAATGATGAAACCTGATGGCGACTATGTTGGCAAACGGCTGGCTGAAAGAAGTGCTTTGACAGCTAATGGACGAAAGCATCTGGTAGGCATCAAGTCCATCGACAACAGTCCAATTCCGCGCGGTGCCCAGATTATTGCTGACCCCAGTGGCGGAAAGCCTGTGCAGACTCTTGGACAGGTCACTTCTGCGTGTTTTAGCCCTCACCTTAACCAAGAAATTGGTCTCGCACTGATTAAGGATGGGCGCCTGATTTACGGAAAAACAATGTATGCCGCCTCACCTCTGACCGGACGAGAAGTACCAGTTGAGATCGTTCATCATATTTTTATTGATCCCGAAGGTGAACGAGTCCGTGGCTAATCGAAAATCAATTCCAAGTGTTCTTGTACTTGAGATTGAATTCAGCCTGCTGTATCAGGTGCATGGGCTGACAATTGAAGGCTGTGGTAATCGCCTGAACGAATTTGGAATTCATTCATTGCCAGCCTATGGAAGGTCTGTAGCAGGCGATGATTTCGAAATACTAAGCAATGGTCCCGGAATGTGGATGGTTCAGTCGCGAAAAAGAGATAGCGAATTTACATTGGTGCGCTTGCGTGAATTGCTGGCTGACACTGACGCAACCGTTACGGACCTGTCGTCTGCTAGATTGACTGTTCAAGTGTCTGGCGTTTCAAGTCGAACGTTTCTAAAGAAAGGTTGTCCAGCTGACATCGACTCGCTGGAATCGGGTGACGTCATTTCGAGCGTTATCGGTCACTTGGGTGCAACCATTCATTGCATGGGTGACGATTTTACCGTCTATGTATTGCAGAGCTTCGGGACCGATTTCTGGGAATGGTGTCGCCTCAGTACAATGGAATTCAACATGTGAACAAAACCCGTCTCGGCACTCTGGTTCACATTGGATTTTCGAAATCCGAAGGACTTGCCGAGTGGAGCGCGGCATTCAATGCTCCGAAAGAGGGAGAATTACTCTTTCGGAAAAATTCTGACCATCATTTCCACCTCAGGTCACAGTTTACCCCTCGCTATTAACTCTCCTGATAGGAGTTGCTACCGCCTACTGCACCAGATGGCACGTTTTACAGCTTCAATCCTTGCCAGTAGACCTGGTTACAGACCTTGAAAATTGAATTAGCAAATGGCGTGGCAGAGTCGAAAGGTCGGTGTGAGTTTTTGGGAAGCGGGCATCTTTGAGAAGTATTGCAGATTGATTGTGTCCGTATCTGGAATATCCGTACTGCTAAACCCACAGTCAAGTACCAATTCAGATAATTCATCGGGAGAAAATTCCGTGAGAATCGGTTCTCCGCGTCTTGCCACGAATTTTGCTGACTTTTGATGAGCCACAACCCACTCGCTTGGCACCTGATCAAGCACAACACGAAAATCGAAAAATAGTGCTGAACCTTTTGCCGAGTTATCTGCAACACTTTGCAAAGTTTGCGCGATGGTTTCGAGCGGAAGGTAGTAGGTTACTCCAAACCAAGAGAAGGCGGTTGGCTTCGAAGTGTCAAAGCCATTCTCTTTCAGGGCAGTAAAAAGTGGCACTTCGTTTAGATCTGAATCGACATAACGTACGTTTTTGGGTGTCGGGATGCTAAACTCGGCCATTCTCCTAAACTTTTCGTTTTGTGTTCCTGGTTGATCGAGTTCAAACACTGTCAATCGATCTTCCAGATCCTTTCTTCGCATCGCAAAAGAATCGTAACCTGCGCCAATAATCACATATTGCTCTACGCCTTGTTCAATCATTGAATCAACAATGTCCTCACAATATCGTGCTCTGGTTGCAATCCACGGTGCCAGGGGGAGAATATCCCTAAGCATAAAATCGATCACGAACCAAGTTAATAACTTGGAACCCAAGATCCTTCGCCAGCCCTTTCCGCAAAATTGAATTGCGAATGGGTCTACGAAAATAGGCGGATTGTAGATTTTCAAGTGGCGAGCCCGAACTGCTGCGACGAGATCTGCTGTTTTACTAGGTTTTGACGCGTCCATGTCTATTCACCTTAAATCGTTTTTTTTAATATTGTCGCGGAATGGGAATCTGGCAGGTGTTTCCCACGCTACGAATTTTATGTTAATTAGCCCTGATATGCAGCAACTGAATTGTTGCACACTGCCGTGGCATTTGCTTAATTCTATTGGACAATTTCGATTGTTAACGCACAAAACTGCTACTGCACGAGTCGAAATTTATACTTTGCATGTGTGCAGCCAGACGCACTTCCAAGCACCCACTGCGATGCTAATACCTTTCAATTCGATGGCGAATCTGAAGCTCAGTTCAGGATGGTGAGAAAAGTGCGGTGAGCACCTCTGTACGATTGAGTTTTCTGAAATTTGTAAAGTTAGCACGGAGCTTCAGCCTGGGTACTCCAAAATTCGGAAAGCAAGCATATTGAGTCAGCTTACGGGCAATCTAACCGTTCGTTCAGTTAATTTCACCTGCTTAAAAATAATCGTACGATTGAGGGGGCTGTTTCAGTACTTTGCGCTGTCCGGAAAGCACTAAAATTTGCACTAGTGTAATTTCCTCGGTCCATTTATTGAATGAAGTTTACAGCCGTCATTTGTAAATTTGACCCTGAACAAAATCTTCCCAAATGTTCAAATGAAGTGAATTTATCGAGGTAATTCGATCTAATGCGATGCAAGAAAATCAATGTTTTGCTTTGTGGCTTTTGAAGAGGAATGTGAACTATGGCAAGACTGAAGAACGACTGGTATATTTGCACAATCGACAAGAATACTTTGAAGGAGCTTTCAAAGCGATCCGATAAGCCAGCATTGATCTGGTTCGGGAGTTACTTTCTGCTTTTGGCTCTTGCAGGAATACTTGTCGTGTTGACCTGGGGAACCTGGTGGACAATTGCGCCACTGATGATATACAGCGCACTGTGGGGTTGTGCTGCATCTGGCGTTCACGAAACTTGTCACAAGACTCCATTTCGTACAGTTCGGTTTAACGAAATTGTGCTTTGGGCCTTCGGATGGATGGCGCAAATGGAACCTATCGCAGTAAGATGGGGGCATTTAGGACACCATAGTTATACTCATTTTGATGAAGGTGATACAGAGTTATCAGAGCCCAACCCGGTAACCTGGAAACTGTTCTTTAAGATAGGTTCTGGATTAGGCGGTGCATATTTTTATTGGAAAGCACTCCTTGCACAGGCATTTGGACACATTACAAGTGAAATGCTCGATGTCATCCCGTCAAAGAATGTGAAACCTGCGATTAGAAATGCTCGAATCATGGTTGGTTTTTATGCATTGTTCGCCCTTTGGGCTTTGATCGCCCAGTCCTGGCTGCCCGTATTACTTACGTTTGCGCCTCGAATACTTGGAGGTCCTGTGACGGGTCTGCTTCATCTGACTCAGCATACCTGCCTGCAAATGAATGTTCGCGATCATCGACTGTCAACGCGCAGTTTTATAGCAAGCCCATTGACTCGGTATTTCTATTTCAATATGAACTATCACGTCGAACATCACATGTTTCCGATGGTACCTTTTTACAATTTGCCAAGGTTGCATGCCGCGATTAAGGATCAGTTACCAGAGCCGTGTGATGGCCTTACTGGGGTCTTCAAAGAAATCATTGGCGGGATCAACAGACAGCGAAAGGACCCCAGTTACTTTGTTCAGAAAGTTTTGCCGGAACATTCAAACGCAGCAACTGTTCCATAGACAATGAAAGAAATCTATACCTTTGGCCGAAGGCCAGCGAAACGAAACTATACAGTTTTTGACCTGCAATCGCTAAAGGGGACAGGCAAACGTCTAACAATGTGTAACCCGGCAAATTAAAGTAGAACTTGATCGCTACAGTATCATTCCCTTATTACTGGCGGTCAAAGAATCGACACTGTACACAAATTGAAGTATAGGAAAGATGTTCAAAGTCAAACTGGAAGAGCGACAGGGTATGCAGGAAATTCTTGTATCCGAAGGGGAGCGGCTTCTCTATTGTGGATTGCGCAATGGATTCAATTTGGCACATGACTGTGCAAGTGGAGTTTGCGGTACCTGTAAAGCGGTTTTGGTTTCTGGTGAGGTTTCGTCCTTGTGGTCGGAAGCTCCGGGCAACAAAATTGTCAGAGAAGAACGCAACGAGTTTCTAATGTGTCAGGCAGTTGCTAAGTCCGACCTACATATTAAAGTTCGCCCAGCAGTACCGTCTCCAGCCCCCAAGCCTCAGCCAGGGACCCTAGAGGGGGTAATCAAGAACCACCGAAGCCTGAATCCGAATGTAGCGGTGTTTGAATACCACTTGTCGCAGCCAGTTCGGTTTCTGGCGGGACAGTTTGCTACAGTGCAACTGGAGGGAATTCCTGGCTACCGCGCCTATTCAATGACCAATTATTCGGCTGAACCGACTCAGTCGCTTGATTTTGTCGTGAAACATATTCCTGGAGGAAAGTTTACGGATTGGTTTTTTCAAGAGAATCGGGATGGTCATGAATTGATGGGATTCGGACCTGTTGGACGGGCTGTTTTCGCTCCGGAGAGTGATGGCGACTTCATCGTTCTGGCAGGTGGGTCTGGAATTGCTGGAATCATGTCCATTCTCCAGCACGCCTCAGTTTGCGGTCACTTCGAAAAGTACCAGGGAGATGTCGTTTTTGGTCTCAATGGACCGCAGGATGTCTTTTTTTTGGATGAACTCAATTCTCTCGCAGGTAGACATAAAAATCTACGGGTCATCGTCGCACTGGTTGAGCCGGATAGAAGTGGTTCTCTAACGAGAGATTATCTAAATTTGGAGTTTTCTGAAGGATATCTGAGCAATGTGGCGAATGAAGTTCTTGGAGATTTATCCGAGATTACAGTGGCGTTTATCGCCGGTCCGCCACTTGCTGTTGAAACATCCCAGAGAATGTTGGTAATGGAACGGAAGGTTTCTGTAAGAAAAATGAGGTTTGATCGTTTTGGCTAATCGCCGGACTTCTTCATGCGGAATCATCGCGTAAAGTTCGCTGATCCTGACTTTCCAACACCTTGGCAGACTTAGCAAGCGTCAGTGCATCTTCTGCCAGCAGATCCAGGTGTTTTTCCATGCTGAGTTCCGCAATTTCGGGTGTACGCTTTTCAATTGCCTCCAAAATCGCTTGATGTTCAGCATTCGATTCTTCTATCCGATGTGGTCGAAAGGTGACCAGTCGTCGATAAGGTGAAAGACGCTTGTCAAGTGAGGCGATCTGTTCAATCAAGGCTGAGTTCTTTGCTGCATTAAAGATTTGCTCGTGAAATACCTGATTGGCAGTGTAGTAGTTCAATGGGTCAAGAGTTTTTGCTGCCTCAATACACTTTTCGTGTGCCAGTCGAATCAGTGCCAAGTCTTCAACCGTCGCTCGAATTGCTGCTTTTTTGGCTGCAAACGATTCAAGAGTCGCAACCAGTTCAAACATTTCCATAATTTCGTCGAGCGAGGGTTTGACAACAAAAACACCAGCATTTCGACGTTTAACGACCAGTCGGGCTGCACTCAAGCCTTCAAATGCTTCACGAATGGGTGTTCGAGATACACCGTAGCGCTTAGCCAGACGGCTCTCATCCAAATGTTCACCAGGACTGAAATCTCCGCGAATTATCGCTGTCTCGATATCCTCCTGAATCAACTTTGAAGTGGCCAACTCTCCGGATTCGCTGGATCTTTTGTGCGTAGGAATTTCCATGGTTGTCGAAATATCCATTGTTCGCTTTAGATTTTAATGTATTAAAAGATTATACAATCGTTAAATGGTTGTATACAATCCTGCATAGTGCAGAACACTTCAAACGGGTGGATAGGGTGAAGGATTTCGAAAGATTGAATCGTCACTTCGAAAGGATGGCTAATCGTCCGGACCTGATGTGGTTGGGTCGAAACACGAATCACATCTCGACTCACCCGGCGGTTCGTGAGGCAATGATCGACAGCATTCGCAGTGAAGAGTACCACATCTATGCGCCACCCTATGGTTTGCAGGAACTGCGCCAGTTGGTAGTCGACGAACTTGGCCTCAATGACATGTCGGCAATCATTACAGACGGCGCTGTATCAGGACTTTATCACACTTGCCATTCGTTCCTTAAGCCAGGCGACGGACTGATAACCACCGATCCAACATGGGAGTGGACCGTTAAGTTTGCGACTTCAATAGGAGCAACGGTTAAGAAACTGAATATTTACGGGACTGAATTCGATTACCGGTTGAATCCGGTGCGTCTTGATGCCGCAATTGAGTCAAACACGAGATGCATCTATCTGATCGATCCGAACAATCCTCTTGGTACGAGTTTTACAGAGCGTGAGATTCGTGACATTTGTGACATTGCCCGATCCCAGAAATCCTACCTGATTCAGGACTGTACCTATCGGGATTTTTCCCATGATCATCATTTGGCAGCACACTACTATCCTGAAGGTACCATAACCATGTGGAGTTTTTCCAAGTGGCTGGGTGTGGCTGGACTTCGAGTCGGTGCAATTATTGCAAATGCTGACTTAATTGAAAGATTGAGCTTCGCGCCCCCCAATATTCTGGGATCAAATGTTGTGGCACAGCGTGGTGCGATTGAAGGATTGAAGCATAAATCTGAATGGTTTCCTCAAGTTCTTGCAACGACTCGGGAAAATCAGTTGATGGTTTTCAATCAAGTCGATCAAATTGCAGGAATTACGATACCGGTCTATCCTTCTGATGGAAATTTTGTGATTTTGGAATGCTCAAGTGCAGGAGAAACGCCGGAGTCAATCTGCCGGCTGATGGATGAGCGAAACATTATGGTGAGACAGGGTAGTTACCATTCAAAACAATTTGGCAGCCGTTTCATCAAGGTCTCGTTAAGTGTTCCAAAAGAATGGGTTGATAAATTCTGTCACTTTCTGCCGGAAGTTGTGAAGCAAGCCAGATCGTTGAAACTGGAGGGAGCTGAATTCTTGGGTTAATCGACTGATTGCAACCGGGTGAAAAACAGCTGCATGTCTTCGAATCTACCAATTGACGCTGTGAAATGCTTATGGAATTTGAACTAGGCGGAAAAAGTGCATTGATCACTGGCGCTTCCCAAGGCATTGGTGAGGCTGTCGCGTATGCTCTGGCTGGTCAAGGTGTAAATCTGCATTTAACAGCTCGAAATGAAAAGAACTTGCAAAGGGTAAGACAGAAAATTCTGTCTGAATCCGACGTTCGAGTCGAAATTCATCCCCTTGATTTAACCGAACAGGATGCCATCGTCAAACTGACAGACTCAATCGGAGAAATCGAGATTCTCATCAACAACGCCGGTGCGATCCCGGGAGGTGACCTTTCCCATGTAGATGAATTCACTTGGAGACGCGGATGGGAGCTCAAAGTTATGGGCTACATCGACTTATGTCGAGCAACCTACCCGAAAATGAAAGCCAATGGTGGTGGGGTTATCATCAACAACATTGGAAATGCAGGGGAGGTTTTTGATGCACAGTACATTGCAGGTACATCAGGTAATGCCAGTCTGATGGCATTCACCCGGGCTTTGGGTGGCCGCAGTCTTGATGATAACATTAGAGTAATTGGTATTAATCCAGGGCCGGTTGACACCAAAAGAATCTATGCACTCCTAAAAAATCGTGCCCAGACGGAACTTGGTGATAAAAACAGGTACAAGGAGTTGTTGGAGAGGTATCCCTTGGGTAGACCGGCTTACCTTCGGGAGGTGACTGACCTGATCATATTTTTGGCTTCGTTTCGCGCAGGCTATATTTCTGGTACCATCATAACTGTCGATGGTGGCATTTCATCGAGGAGTTCAATCATTTGATGGACAGCACAATCGAATGGGTTGCCACGAGTGATGGACTCCATCTGCACGCTGAGATTACTGGCAAAGGAGCCCCAATCTTATTTGTGCATGAGTTTGGTGGCGATCAGCGAAGCTGGGAGCCACAAGTTCGCTATTTTTCAGAACGCTATCAATGCATTACATTTAACGCCAGAGGATACCCGCCTTCAAGCGTACCTGAGGACCCTGCAAAATATAGTCAGGCACGCGCAGTCGATGACATAGTTGATGTCATGAATCACATTGGGATTGAAAGATCTCACATCATCGGCTTGTCTATGGGAGGGTTTGCAGCACTGCACTTTGGCCTCCAGCACCCCGACCGAGCTGTCTCACTAGTTGCAGCCAGTACTGGATTTGGAGCAGAGAAAAAATACGATGCCTATTTCAAGCAAGTATCTCACGAAATTGCAGATCTGTATGAGAAATATGGTGCAGAAGAATTCTCACACATTTATGCGCAATCAGCACCACGCATTCCTTTTCTAGTTAAAGATCCACATGGGTGGGAAGAGTTTCGACGCGTACTTGGTGATCGTTCTGCACTTGGAGCGGCACTCACGATGCGGGGAGTACAGGCGGCGCGACCGTCAATTTACGAATTCGAAGACGGATTAAAGTCCATGAATTTACCGACTTTAATCATTGCAGGTGATGAAGATGACAATTGCCTGCAACCCGGACTATTTTTGAAGAGCGCGATTCCAGCGAGCGGGTTGATGATCATACCCAAGACAGGGCATACCTGCAATCTTGAAGAACCGGACCTGTTCAACCAGATCGTGTCGGAGTTCCTTACCGCCGTTGAGGTGGAAAGATGGTTACCACGAGACCCAAGGTGTGTGCCATTGGAAATTCTCAAAGAGAACACCTGAAGATGTTAAGTGATTCAGTTGAAGTTAGAGTTGCGAGCCACGTGAGTGAGCATCGTCTTTGGGGTCGGCTGATGCAGCTCGCAAAGATCGGAGCAACAGAATCCGGTGGGGTTTCACGATTCGCACTCTCAGAGGAAGAATCACTCGCCCGTCGATTGCTGATCGAATGGGCTTCAGACTTAGAGTTGGAGATTAGTACGGATGATATCAGTAATCTCTATTTCCGGCTGAATGGCAAAAATAAGCAGGCTGCTCCCGTCATGAGCGGCTCACATATTGACTCGCAGCCCAACGGTGGAAAATTTGATGGGACGTTTGGAGTTGTTGCGGCGCTCGAAGTTCTGCAGGCGATCCGAGAATCTGGCACTCAGCCAGACCGGTCAATCGATGCGGTGGTGTGGCTCAATGAAGAGGGCTCAAGATTTTCTCCTGGGATGATGGGATCAGACGCATTTATCGGTCGACGGAGCTTGGACGATTGTCTGAGAATTAAAGATTCGAAGGGAGTTTTATTTGCTGAAGCGCTAGAAACGACGCAGAGTGAATTTCAGTCACTGCCCAGGCGGTCGTTCGGCGAACCGGTATGCCACTATGTCGAAGCACATATTGAGCAGGGACCCTTGCTCGATGCCGCAATGATTCCAGTGGGTGTTGTCACCGGCATACAGGGTTCAAGAAGGTTTCGAATTCGGGTTATTGGGGAGCAAGCACACGCTGGAACCGAACCGATGGAGAATCGAAAGGATGCATTGTTTACAGCAGTTGATGTGATTCAGGAAATTCGCAGCCAACTGATGAATCTCTATCCAGAATTGAAGTTGACCATGGGCTTGTTTGAGATTTTTCCCAATGCCCCTTCAGTGGTGCCTTCCAGTGCATATTTTTCAATCGATATTCGACATCCGAAGGATTCTGCCCTCGCTGAATCTAGGCGCATCATCGGTGAAATTTGTGATTCCAATGAGAACAATTGTGAAATTGAAGTGAATCAAATCGCAGTTTCGAAATCACTGGAATTTCCCAACAGTATTCGTCAACGAATTACCAGATGTGCAGAAATTCTGAACATCAGTTCAATGCCCATTTATTCAATGGCAGGGCACGACGCTCGTCAAATGCACTATCACTGCCCGAGTGGAATGATCTTTGTGCCTTGTTACAAAGGCATCAGTCACAGCGATAAGGAAGCCTGTGAGTCAAGTGACCTCTTGATGGGAACTCAGGTGCTCGCCGCATCGCTAGTAAACATGGCCAATCAGCAAGTAAACTGATCATGAGCACGTCCACACAAGAAACTGCGGTGCCGTCCCGACGAGGCACACTCGGTTTCCATAACTTGAACGTAACCTACACTGCTGCACAGGGGGCCGATGCAGTTCATGCACTTGAGAATATCGACTTCAGTGTAGACTCTGGTGAGTTCGTGTCTGTAATCGGTCCTTCTGGATGTGGGAAAAGCACAATGCTTCGAGTTGTTGCAGATTTGGTCAGTCCAACTAGTGGCCAGGTTTCAATTGGTGGCGAATCACCAAAGAGCACCAGACTGAAGCGAAAAGTTGGCTTTGTGTTTCAGGACGCCGCACTACTGGAGTGGCGAAGAGTACTACAGAATGTCGCACTACCGCTGGAATTGAAAGGTGTATCGCGTTCCGAGCGGGAAAAAATCGCACTTGAACTCATTGAATTGGTTGGGCTGACCGGATTTGAACGTTCCTATCCGCGACAGTTGTCAGGTGGCATGCGTCAACGTGCTGCCATTGCCCGTGCAATGTCAACTGAACCGGAAGTGATGCTGATGGATGAACCCTTCGGCGCACTGGATCAAATCACCCGGGATCGACTGAATCTTGAGTTGCTGGGTCTGTCAGAGCGAAAGCGCATGACCGTCATATTTGTTACTCATTCAATCAATGAAGCTGTTCTGCTTTCAGACCGAGTTTTTGTCATGACCGAGCGTCCCGGAAAGATATGTGGTGAAATGACTATCGATTTGCCTAGACCCCGTTCACTGGAAATACGACAAACTGAAGAATTCATTAAGTTTGTTAAGCAGGGTGTTGCCCTTCTAGAACAAGGTTTTGAATAACATGCAACCCCATCAGTTAAGAAGTACCGAAAAACGAATCAGGCATTCGAGTTTGAATGTTTTGCGCGAGTGGACTTGGTTGGTGGCACCTCCAATTGTCATGTTCATTTTGGTTGCCGCAGTCTGGGAGTGGGCGGTTGCGTTTTATCAGATTCCACCATACATACTGCCATCTCCTATAAGAATATTTGAATCGCTGGTTAAGGATCAGGGTTCAATTCTGCGGCACTCAGGCATTACGCTTTTTGAGGCAGTGTCGGGTTTCCTGATTGGATCATTTCTTGGTGCGGTTCTGGGAACGGCCTTCGCGTATTCAAGACTCTTCGCTCAAAGCCTGCTGCCATATGTCATTGCTGCCAATACGATTCCGGTTGTCGCAATTGCACCCATCATTCTGATCTGGTTTGGTCATGGCATTCCGTCAAAAATTGCAGTTACAGCTTTTCTTTCATTCTTTCCACTTGCACTGAACATGATGAAGGGTTTACGTTCGTATGATCCAATCATCATGGACGTCTTTCATGTTTCAGCTGCCAGCAACTGGCAGCGTTTCATCAAGATGCGATTACCTTCATCTTTACCCTATGTATTTGTGGGACTTAAGCTAAATGTAACTTTTTCTGTCATCGGCGCCATCATCGCCGAATTTGTTCAGGCTGATCGCGGTCTTGGATTTGTGATCATGACCGCTTATCGAACATTGAACATGCCGCGCCTTTGGGCAGCAATGCTGGTCTCTGCTGCGGCTGGAATTCTATTTTTTGCATTGGTTGCACTTGCCGAACGTTGGATTATTCCATGGCACAGTTCAATGCGAAAAGCAGAGTAAATTAACTATTTTTCAACCACTGGGAGAGTAAATCATGAAATCTAAAATTTCAATACTCAAGCACTCGCTTCAGATGATCACCGTACTGGTCTTGTCGATGTGGGTCGCAGTTTCCTCTGCAGAAACGATGCGATTGGAGTGGGTCATTCAAGGTCAATTTGCAGGTCCAATTGTTGCCCTCGACAAAGGGTACTACGAAGCTGAAGGCGTGGATATGCAGCTGATTCCCGCTGGCCCAGACATCAAACCTGCAGTGACAGTCGCACAAGGTACGGATACCTTTGGAATTGGTCATCCCAATCAGGTCATATCGGCACGGGGCAATGGCGTGCCATTGGTCATGGTAATGCAGTTCGGCCAAAAGAGCGCAACAACCTATGTTGTGCGCAAGGAAGCAGGGATAAATTCGGTTCAGGATATGCCGGGCAATAGCGTGGGTTTGTGGTTTGGCGGAGATGAGCATGAATTTCTTGCGATGCTAGACTCAGCCGGCGTTAAGCAGGAAGACGTCCAAATTATCAGCCAAGGCTTCGATATCATCGCGTGGCTGAATGGGGACTACGACGTGATGCAGGTTACCCTGTTCAATGAACTACTGCAGGTCTACGATCAGGGCTATATGATGGACGACCTTGTTTTCCTGGACCCATCCGACTACGGCGTTGCATTAGTGTCTGGAGGGGTATTTACTTCTGAAAAGGTCATAGCAGAAAATCCAGAAGCGGTGCAGGGCATGGTTAACGCAACTTTGCGCGGCTGGCAGGATGCCTTGGCTGACCCGGAGGCTGCGGCTAAGATTGTTTTGAAGTATAACAGCGAGCTGGATGAAGCACAACAAGTGGGACAGATCAAAGCAATGGGAAGCCTGATTTGTGCCGGACCGACTCTTGAAGGAAAATTCGGCATGTCAGTCCTTAGCGACTGGGAAGTTTCACAGAACGTTTTGCTAGGTGCAAACCTAATCGAAAACGCGATCGATTTGGAAAGTGGTTTTACCAACAGTTTCTGGGATGCAGCCCCTGAAGAATACAAAACGGTGAACTGCTCAAGCTGAGTGGCCAGTGCCATAACCTCAGGTGAAATTTCTTTTGCTATCGGTTAAGTGATAGAAAAAATCAGACTTCGGCTACTTTGGTATCCTCAGGCACAGTTCGTTGGTGCATTGCTAGCAGAGCATCGGGACTTTGCCAGTCGTCGAGGATACCAACTTGAATGTCAGCCGGTAGATTTTAGTGAGGGTCCGGTATCTGCAATACTGTCAGGTAATGCTGATCTTTGTATTGCTAGCCCTTCACATATGTTGGAAAGTTCGGAGCCGGAGTCTCTGATTTTTCTGCTGACATTTCAACAGTCAGGTTCATGTGTTTACCTTGCTCGCAAGGACCACGACATTGACAGTATTCGCTGCCTGGCCGGAAAACGAATCGCCGTTTGGCCGGGCAGCGAGGATTTGGAACTGAAATGGATGCTGTTCAAGGCCGGTGTACCTCTGTCCGACATTGAATTCGTGCCAACTGTAGACACTGTCGAAATGTTGATGGATGGTCAGGTATCCTGTGCTCAAATGACGACATACAATGAGTACTTGAAATTTCTGAATCTCGGCGGTGACGAATCTACGGTACTGACTCTGCATGCTCGCGACTACGATGCTGATCTGATCAAAGACGGTGTTGTTGCTCTTAAAAGTTGGGTCGAGTCTGACACAGTCAGAACTCAGGCAGTCATCGATAGTCTGCTGGAGGGTTGGACGTATGCAATTCATCACCAAAGTGAAGCCATAGACCTGTGTAAGCTAATTCGAGCCGACGTTGAGGAGGAGCATCACCGGATGCAATACCTTGAAATCAAAAAACTAATTGCAAGCGGTGCAACTAAGTCGCACGGATTAGGCTTTCCACACACCGACCATTTAAAGAAGGCGGCTAATGCCGTTTCGGATGTTGAAGGCAGGCAATTTGAATTCGACGTCAACAGGCTTGTTGATAAACAGTACTGGCAAGCTGCCGAGCCATCCTTACGTCAATCCGCGTGGTAACCAAGCGTTCTGTCGTTGTAGTTGGCGCAGGAATAACCGGTGTTGTAGCAGCGGTTTTTCTGTCAAAATCAGGTCATCGAGTCACGCTGGTTGAGAAAGGTGAAATAGGCGGTGCAGTTTCGGGTGCTAGTCTCGCCTGTATTACCGCACATATGATCGATCTCGATGAGATTGAACTGCTGCGTTGGAGTTGTCAAACGTGGAAGGATTTTGCCCAAGATTCTCCAGTTGATTTTGAATACGATCTTTGTGGTCAGATTCGGTTTGTCGAACGCGAAGAAGAGTTGTCTGCGGCCATTCAGTATGTCGATTCAGAGCGTGAATGCGGACTTGACTCATCAATTGTTGATAGTGACCAGTTAAGTCAAATCGAACCGAATCTCACCGGCGATATTGTCGCTGCGACATTTGACCCGGATTCAGCAACCGTTAATCCGTTTCTGGCGATTCGCGCATTCATTTTGCAGGCCAGGTCGCTTGGGGTGGACATTCGACAGCACTCTCCAGTGGATGAGGTAAAGGTTCAGAACGGACGCGTCGTCGGCGTGGTTTCCAAGGGCGAGATGATCAGGTGTGATTGCGTCATACTCGCAAGTGGTCCATGGACAGCTGAACTTACTCGAGAATTTGATATTGATTTACCCATATTGCCACGTAAGGCACAATGTCTTGCGACTGTAGCAGTACCTCCAAAAACGATCCGTCGGGTGATCAGTTCATGCGAAGCGTCAAGCGGAGTGGAAGCAGGATACACACAAATTCAGCAGTCCTTCAGATCGCAGGTTTTATTCAATACAGTGCTGGCTGGTGGATTGTCAGAATCGGGTGCTCAGGATTCAATATCGGAGGTAGATCCGGACTTTGTTGTTGATTCAATTGCCCAGTTATTGCATCTCTTTCCTTGTCTCAATGGCGTTCAGTTGCTGCGCTCATGGGTACGTTATGAAGCAGTTGCACCTGATCAGCGATTTCTTTTGGGACCATTGGAACCTGACGGATTATTTATCGCCGCGGGCGATGCCGGAACGGGATTTCTTCGAGCGCCAGCAGTCGGCCAACTGCTGTGTGATATGGTTTCAGAATCTGAACCCTTCCTGCGCCACGACTTATATGAACCGTACCGGTTTACAAACCAGCCACGTTCAGAATAATGATCACCATTTATATCGACGGTAGCGAATATGAAGTGAGTGAGGATGCAATCCTCGGTCACGTGTTGCACGATGTTAAATCTGCAAAATTTGGAAGTTCTTATCGAGGCTTGTTTTGCGGCATGGGCATCTGTTTCGAATGTGTTGTCAAAGTCGACGATGATTCGGATAAACGCTCCTGCATGACCAAAGTCTACCCGGGTATGCAGGTGAAAACCCACTCACTGTGAACGTACTGAATACCGATGTATTGGTTATTGGCTCCGGACCATCGGGGCTGGCTGCCGCGCTTGAGGCACATCGAAATGGCGCCAATACGGTCATTGTGGACAGCTTTGCCAGGGCAGGTGGGCAATATTGGATGCAATCCAAATATGGCCTGGAGAGTAATGACAGGCAAATGCAGGCAGGTGCGAACTTTATTACCAATAGTGAAAATTTGGGAATCAAGACCATAACCGATGCGGAAGTCTGGGGAATCCTGCCAAAGTATCGTGTGTTCATTCAACAGGGCTCAAGAGATTCCTTTGAGATTACTGCAAGAGCGCTAGTAATTTGTACTGGAGCACATGACTTCGTAATGCCATTTACTGGTTGGACACTTCCCGGGGTCATGACGGCAGGTGCAGGGCAACGCTATGTAAAAATGTATGGAAAGCCACCAGGCGACAAAATTGTTTTGGCTGGGTCTGGTGTATTTTTGTGGGCGGTAGCAGCGACTATCGTTAAAGCGGGAGGCAAACTAGAAGCAATGGTCGAGTCGAGCTCAAATCAGTTCAGGTTGTTTAGTCTGATTGGACGGCATCCCTCAAGATGGACCGAAACGAGACGCCTGTTATCTCCTGTGCTGAGATCTGGTGTACAAAGACTAAATGGGTATCGCATCGATTATGCTCAAGGCGAAGAACGTATCGAAGCTGTAAAGTTGCGGCAGGTCTCGAACAGCGACCGCGATGCCAGTCAAGAACTGGAAATGGAGACCGATTGTTTGCTGGTTAGTCACGGATTCAGACCCATTACTGAAATAACTGCTTTACTCCGATGCGAACATCAGTTTGATACAAAAAAAGGCGGTTGGTACTGCAAAACCGACCCCGAAACGGGTGCAACTTCAATCGACAATGTTTATGCAGCAGGCGAAGTAACCGGTGTCACCGGGGCTCAGTCAGCTCTGATCGAAGGCGCACTGGCGGGGTTGGGTGTGAGTGAAAAACTTGGATTTACCAGAAACGGAATTGAGCGTAAAAGGGCACGCCTGATGAAACGTCAACTTCGAACTGCCAGGTTTGCAGATGGTTTGGCAGAGCTGTTCGAACTCAACACAAATTCGATGCCGAGAATTGACGCCAATACTCTGGTTTGCAGGTGTGAAGATGTAACCTGGGGTGATGTTCTGAAGTCTTGGGATGATGGTGCACAGAATTTGCAGGCCGTCAAATTTTGGACTCGACTTGGAATGGGACGGTGTCAAGGACGAATTTGCGGTGTTGCTGTATCAAGATTGCTAGCGAACCAATTTGGTTTGGACCCCAGAATATTCGGATTCAATCAGCCGCGATTGCCGCTTCGACCTGTATCGGTAAATGTCGTACACGATGCCCTTGCGCGAAAAAGTTTGTAGATCATCACTACTTTTGAAAGACATTAAGTCTCAAATTAACCACTCAAAATTTGATTGTTGGCTTGTTGCGCGATGCCCTCTGGATCGAATCGATGACTACCGAAAAACGTTGGAACACTATTCCAATCCCAGGCTCGATCTGATCGAATGGCGTCCTACGAATAAAAACAATATTGAGGTATTGAACGAAACGATTGATCTGTATCGCTATTTTGATGCCACCAGGCAAGCAGAATTTTTCTTTGAATGTGTCGAGGAAACGGTTAACAAGACGATACCCGAAGAAGTCCAAATTCTCGCGAATTATGATCTTCTGAATCACTTTATAAAAAGCTATATCGACATGCCGGACAAGCTGGTTAACCTGTTGATCCGTTTTTTGAATCAGAATGATGGCAAACTGTCAAAACGCGCACGCAACAAAGAATTTGCTGAACTTACGGAAACAGAAGTCAAAGCTATCGAAAACAAATACGACGAAGTATTTAATCCATAAATTTAGCTTAGAGCGTTATCGATCAGTCCAGCAGCAACCTGAAATTTACCTTCTCCGCAATATGCGTATCTTTTGAAATTAAAGCGAAGAAGACACCGTAATCAACGATGATTCCGATGAGCCCATTCGTAAGAAAATGGGGCTTCGAACCAAACGGGAAGAGCGACATTTTCTGGTTTGGCAAGCGGTAAACAAAGTTCACCATTGCCTTTGGAAAAGGTGAAATCCACTTGCGAAGATATTAATGCCGAATTCAATCAGGTTTGGCACGATGAATTTGTAACCTGCACAGTTTTTTAGAGATTGAATTGGGTGAGTTGCGGACCCATTCATTGCAGTTCCTCAACTTGAAGCCGTAATGGAGCAATCGCTTCAATAAATCAACGGAACAATTTGTACTTGGTTGATGCTGTGCATATGCGTACGTTTTGAATTGCAGGTGGCTGAATAGAAACAAGATCGTATCACTCAGCGGGATTACAATTACTCACCTGCTGATTCAGATCATTCAGTTTCGGACAGCGCTTTTTGAAATCTTGCATCCCGGTAGTAGCTCAATGCGATGATCAGTGACTGTGCAAGAACTATAGGTCCAGATAAAGGACGAAATCGATGTACGTTCGCATCACGAACAATAAAACAAAGACTCGAATTTCGAGCAAGAGGACTTGTCATTAGGTCAGTAATAGCGAGTACAGGAACGTTGCGGATGTATGCGTCGGAGACTGCGTCGACAACAGGTTGTGCATATTCAGCAAAACTAACGGCAATTAACAGGTCTTGCGAATTCAAAGTTGCAACTTGTTGATTGAGCATACCGCCAACAGAATCTAGCAAGTGACAACGGTACTCAAGTCTAGCTAGTCCATAAGCAAGATATGCCGCGATTGGAAATGCGCGTCGTTGCCCAATGACATAAATTTCGTCTGTGCTGTCCATCATACGAATCGCTTCCTGCAGCTTGTCTCCATCAATATCATCTCTCAAGTGCTGCAGTGCCAGTATTGATGCATCAGCGAATTCATTAAGGATAGCAGCGGGGTCTGTCTCGGCTATTTCTTCCATTTTCTGATGGTGATCGTAAATCTGATCACGAAACGTGGGAACCCCTTCAATTAACCGCAATCGAAAGACGCGTTGCATTTCGGAGAAACCTGAATAACCAAAGACCTTTGCCAGCCGAATTAACGTGGAAGGCTGCACACCAATTTGTTGTGCTATTTCAGCAACAGTATGCAACGCAAAGCGATTTGGATCTTCAAGGGAGTATTGCGCAACTTTCTTTAAATGCGGGCTTAATTCCTCAAACTGGTGTTGAATAAGCTCACGCAATCGATCGAAGTCTAAAGGCGCTGCATTGTCCATTACAAGGTGCTCATTTTCATTCCATCTTGCTCAGGTTCTGTTTCGACCATTGTCCTGACCAGAGAAGACTTCGAGATAAATCAAATCAAAAAGTAATTCGTCAGAAATCGAAATTGCTGCTTGATGTTGGCTCAACTGAACCCTAATCGCTATCAATTTTCATTGCTCACTGGCGTTTACAAATTGTTAATTGTAGTGCATGTGAAATGGGTTCACTTTCCACAAATTTGCGTTGTCAACTTTTCAAAATTCAATGCTCACCGCACTAAGAAAATCATCGTCAAGACACAGCAACGATTCGTCAAGATTCACTCAGCTGCCTCGAGTTTCGAACGTAATGCAGATAAATTGATAAAAATGAATAAATATTCTATTATTATGTATAAAATAAATATTCATTTAATAACATCTATATTAAACAATAATTCTATTAGATAGGGAGTGCAGATGACAGCAGTTGGTCTTGCCGGTATGGGGCTGATGGGCAGTGGTATAGCAAAGAATATTCTTGGTGGTGGTTATTCATTATTCGTCGTTGGCCACAAAAGACGGTCTCGTATAGACGATCTGGTTCAGCGCGGGGCGAGAGAGTTTCAAACTTACCGTGAATTGGCGGAACACAGCGACTTGATCATTCTTTGCGTTATTGGAAGTCCTGAGGTTGAAAGCATTCTTTATTCAAAAGATGGTCTATTGGAAGGTATTCGCAAAGACAAAATTGTTATTGACTGCTCAACGAGTGAACCGAGTTCAAGTGAACAAATCGCCATTTCGCTGAAAAAATTGGGGGCATCGTTAGTCGATGCTCCTCTCGCGCGCACTCCGGACGATGCACAGGCAGGTCGTCTTAACACGATGGTTGGTGCATCAAAGGATGATTTTCAGCGCGTTGAACCCGTATTGCAACAATTTTGTGAAAACATTTTCCATATGGGACCGGTCGGTTCAGGCCACAAGACCAAACTAATCTACAACTTCATTACCATGGGTTATGCGGCAATTATTTCCGAGGCCTTTTGCGCATGTGCTGCTACTGGAGTTGATTTGCAGAAATTTTCTGATGTGGTGGCTTCAGGTGGAGCTAACAGCGGAATATTTCAGCTGATCGCACCGAAAGCAATTGAATCGGGAGACTGTTCCGGACTTAATTTTAGTATGGCCAACGCGGCCAAAGACCTTCGCTATTACAACCGTATGATGGATACCATTCCTCTTTCAGGTAATTTGGGAAGATCAGTGCAACATGCACTCATACAAGGTCTTAACCTCGGTTACGCTGATGGATTGGTTGGAGATTTGCTGCACGTGCAAGAAAAGCTCAACGGAGTGCAAATCTTGAATCAACAACCCGACAAAACGCTTGATCTATAGCAGTCCTTTCTAGTTTTATTGGACAAATTTTTAGCGAACAACCCAACACTAAAAGGAGAAATTCAATGGTTACTAAATCTGGTAAATCCAACTCAGCTGTAAATTCGAAACGACGAACTCTATTGAAAGGAGTAGGGGTGGTATCCGCAGGCATTGCGTCCGGATTCATGGGCCCTTGGGCCTATAACCGAGTTTACGCCGCCGCTTCGGATAAACCAATACTGATCGGTCTGACTTCTGATGCTTCCGGTCAGTACGCTAACTCGGGTGCGTCAGACCGTCGGGGCATGATGATGGCAATAGCCGAATTCAATGCAAACGGCGGCGTGCTTGGGAGGCGCGTTGAAACCATACATATCGATACGGAAACCACTCCGGCAACTGGCAGCCGCGTGGCTGAACGTCTTATCACACGCCATGAATGTGCGTTTTTGATGGGCGCAGTCAGCTCAGGTGTTGCCAATGCCATTTCGCAAGTTGCACAGAAATATGGAACTGTGTATCTCAATACCAATTCAAGCTCGCCGACGGAATCTGGCAAGAACTGTCATCGAGTAAAGTTTGTGTGGGACGGAAATGGCACCAACTTTGCTCAAGCCGCAGTTAAAAATGCGATTGATGCTTATGGCACGAGATGGTTGCTGATGACCAACGATTATGTTTGGGGTCACAACACTTCTGCTGCAACCCGAAGCTTAGTCGAGAAATTTGGAGGAGAAATTTTAGACGAGATTCTCGTACCGCAAGGAACTCGAGATTTTTCATCCATGTTACTCAAGGTGCAACAGGCTTCTCCGCAAGTTGTTGCCGCTGCGGTCGGCGGCGACGACCAAAAGGCGATGCGTCAGCAAGTTTCTCAATTGGGACTTGGACAAAACATGGCATGGATCAACAACCAGCAGGATTGGCCCGATGTTTACGGTTTGCCACTAGAAAACCTGTTTGGTGTGTTCGGTACGACTTGGTACTGGAAATTGGATTTGCCTGGAGTTGCAGAATTTGTAGAACGCTATCAGGCAATGTATCCGGATACTCGAATGCGCGTACCTGGAAACGTTTTCTATAACGGCTATATGGCCACTCGAGAGCTTCTTGGCGCGGTTGAACGGGCCGGCACTACCAATAACATAAAGGTCATCATGGAGCTGGAAAACCTGAAAGTGTCCGCCGAAGACAGAATGCAGCATCATGACGCGTATATGAATCCCAACACGCATCAGATGCAACAGACAATCTATCTGGCCACTGCCAACCAAGGTGCTCAAGATCCAGACGATATGTTTACTGTTCTCAGCCAGTCAAGTCCCGAAGACATTCGAGATAATAAAGCGGATATGGAATGTAGTTTGGAATCTCTTGCAGACACACCTACCTACGAAATGTAGTTTCAGCCAATCAGTCTGCCGCTGCGTTTTTATTGCGTGGCGGCAGTATATTTGTCCCGAGCATCGAATTTTCTTGAGGTTCGTATGACAGTTTCGCATATTTTTCCTCATCTTCTGAACGGATTGAGTCTCGGACTGCTTTTTGCCCTGATAGCACTGGGATTCATGCTGATAGTCGGGGTCATGGAACTGATTAATTTAGCGCATGGCTCATTGTTCGCTCTCGGTGCCTATTTTGCATTGACTATCATTGATCCGCATTTTTTGGGGGTCACATCTGCTCAAGATGCCTACATCACATTGCCGTTGATATATCGCTACGGTTTGGCATTGATTCTAGCTCCCCTGTTAGTGGCGGTTGTTGGAATGGGACTTGAGTTTTGTATGCGGAGAACCTATGGCAAAAAAGCGGAATACGGACTGCTCCTTACGTTCGGCGCGGCACTTGTCATTGAAGAGACGATTCGACTGACCTGGGGTCCCACCGAACGCTATTTGCAAATACCCGAATTCATGTCCGGTGCCCTACTGTTCGCAGGTCTAATCTATTCAAAGTACAAACTGTATGCGGTGCTGTTCTCGATCATCACCATTTTTCTGGTTTGGCTGTTCTTAAAAAAATCACCCTATGGGGCGATAATCAAAGCCGGTGCTCACGACAGTGAGATGGTCCGGGCGTTGGGAATAAATTTAACCAAGCTTCGATTGCTTGTGTTTGGCTTTGGCGCTGGATTGGCAGGGTTCGCCGGAATTGTACTGACTCCAATTTGGGGACTGCGACCACATGTTGGCATTGACGCGGTTATCCCAGCATTCCTAATAATTGTGATTGGTGGGATCGGCAGTTTTTGGGGTGCAGTATTTGGAGGAATTCTGGTGGGTCTTTCCGTTGGCATCACAGGAGCGTATGCGTCGGATTGGTCCTTGCTCTCAATGTACTTACTTTTGATCGCAGTAGTAACAGTTCGTACGAGAGGATTGCTCGGTAAGAAAAGCATATTAGAGAACTGACTAATGTCTGTGCGCAAATTTGCAGCGAATGACTGGATTACGAAAGAGATGGTGCTGCTTTTCGTTATTCTGGGTACGCTTCCGCTTTGGATTGAGCCAATTGGTTTGTACCGATATCTGGGCGTCGAAATTGTCATTTGGATGATTTATGGACTCGGTTTCAACTTATTGCTCGGTTATTCTGGCTTGCCGAGTTTTGGGCATGGTGCGTTTTTCGGAACTGGCGCTTATGCCTTTGGGCTGTTTCAGTTGTGGTTTTTTGAAAGTTTGTGGTTGGCAATCATTTTCGCGATTGTTGCATCGTTTATCGCGGGTGCTATTGTTGCTTGCTTTGTTTCTCATCGCCGAGGAATATATTTTGCATTGATGACGATCGCATTCGGTCAGATATTCTGGTTCATTGCCATAAAGTGGCATTCGGTCACAGGCGGTGAAGACGGATTGCTGAACATTCCCCGTGCAGCAGCGGATTTCAGCATTTTCTCTTTTGATCTGAACTCGAACACAGCGTTGTTCTATTTCGTATTCATTGTCTTTCTTTTCATCGTCGTGCTATTGTGGAGACTAGTCAATTCGAGATTTGGAAAAGTGTTGCAAGCCATTCGACAGAACGAAGAAAGGGCTCGCTTTATTGGATACAACGTTTGGTTGTTCAAATGGGTGGTGTTTTCGTTGTCCGCTGCAATTGCAGGTTTGGCAGGGGTCTTGTTTTCAATGGCACAGCAAGGTGCCTATCCTGACGTGATGGCGCTTCATGCTTCTGGAATTATTGTCATGATGACATTGATTGGTGGTGGATTTGTGAGTTTTTGGGGACCTGTGATCGGGGTAACAGTCTATTTTCTGGCACGCGACGTTCTTGGAATTATTACAGAAGCTTGGCTACTATGGTTTGGGCTGATTTTCGTTATCACAGTGCTCTTCAAGCCGGAAGGTATAGCCGGGGCCTGGCAGGAATGGCGTAAAACCAAAACTTTAGCAATTTCGAAACACAAATCTCTGCTGCAATTACTATCGATGAGGAAGAGGTGAACTTGGTGCCATTGTTTAAAGCGAGCGACGTTCATAAACGATTTGGAGATCACGTAGTACTTGAGAATATCAATCTCCAGTTTGAGCCTGACTGCTTGAGCGGCATCATGGGTCCGAATGGCGCTGGCAAAACAACTTGCTTCAATGTTCTGACTGGCAAATATAAGCCCGACCGGGGACGGATTGAATTTCAAGGAGAGGACATTACCGGAATTTCACCACACCAGATTGCACGCAAAGGAATCTCTCGATCATTTCAGACGATGAATCTTTTCAATGAGTTTTCAGTATTGGAGAACATATTGATTGCGTTGAAAGAAGTGCGAGTACATGGATTTGATTTCATGCATCTGCTGGCACGGGAAAGTGAAGTTGCGGATAAAGCAGTGAAAATTCTCGCGCGGGTAGGATTGTCAGGAAAAGAAAACCATCGGACATCCGAATTGGCCTATGGCGACCGTCGCAGCCTGGAAATAGGCGTCGCTTTAGCTGCTGAACCAAGCTTGCTGTTTCTTGATGAACCGACTTCAGGCTTAGGCGCAAAGGCAACAGTACGGCTACTTGACCTCATGCATCGCCTGAAACAGAATTACACCATTGTAATGATTGAGCACGATATGAAATTTCTATTCGAACTTGCAGATTCCATTTCGGTAGTTCATTGGGGTCAAGTCATTGCACATGGAACACCTGACACACTTCGCGCTAACAAGTGGGTTAAGCAATCAATGCTTGGAGAAGCGGTGTGATCCTCGAAATTGAAAATATTGATACGTTCTATGGCGAGACTCAGGTGTTGTTTGATGTCTCAATGAATATAGCAGAGGGTGAAGCTGTTGCCTTGCTGGGTCAAAACGGATCAGGGAGAACCACTTTGGTACGCTCAATTTTGGGATTAACGCCACCTCGAACAGGAAAAATCAAATTCGATGGAATCGAAATTACTGCCAAAATGACTCATGAGATTGCGCAGATGGGAATCGGCTGGGTACCAGATGACCGCCGAATTTTTCCAACATTGACGGTAGCTCGCAACTTGTCGATCGCACGCAAATCAACCAAGTTTCGATCGTGGACTCATAGCGAAATTTTTGAAATCTTTTCTGCTCTTGAGTATTTGATGGAACGAGAATGCGAAAACCTGTCCGGTGGTGAAATGCAAATGGTCGCCATTAGTCGAGCGTTGCTCGGCTCGCCTGGATTGGTATTGTTTGACGAGCCGACTCAAGGACTAGCTCCCAAAATTGTGCAGGATGTAATGATGGTAATTTCTCGCCTTAGAGAAGTCGGTATTTCAGCGTTGATTGTGGAGCAGAACACGTCGACAGCACTTGAGGTCTGCGATCGCGGCTACCTACTGAACCGAGGCAAAATCGTACATCAAGCCTCGGCCTCGGATTTGCTGAGGGACGAGCAAATGTACACTGACTTATGGTGAATGGAGTTCATGACGGAGACAATACTGGAAGTTCGAAACATTGTGAAGCTTTATCGGCAGGGATTGTTCAACCGAAAAGAGACGTTCCGACTCGAAGCCAACTTCACAATTCCTACATCAACGGTCATTGGTGTTATGGGCCCAAATGGATCTGGAAAAACCACGATTTTTGAATTAATTACCGGTCTGAATCAACCGAGTTCAGGTTCGGTGTTGATATTGGGCAAGAACATCCACAACGTGAAATACTCCGATCGGTATCGACTCGCAATGCATTATCACCAATCATACCAGGTACGAAGGTTTCGCAGAACCAAGCCTTCTTTTCTGCTATCGCCTGTTTCACGAAAAGACCCAATTATTCATTTGTTTGATGAGCCGCAATTCAATATTCAAGATGGCTATATCGGGTTCATGCTTGATTTTTTCCGCAAGTTGAGAACTCAGGGTAAGTTAATTTTCGTTTGCCTACACCCAAATGAGCCCTATCACATTGAATTGATGCGAGAAATTTGTGAACAATTCCTGTTTGTCTTGAACGGCAAAGTCTATCAATTCCCAAGTTTCGACTCGATGCTTCAAATGCATGAATTTGAAGCCTATCTTGGCAAATTGGCTCCAAACAGCAGCGAAGCAAATGATTAGCACAAAGCGGCTTTCAGTTTTAACCGGTGCTGCGGGTGTGATCGGGTTTGCAGTAGCGCGTCGATTCGTTGCTGACGGCTATCGAGTAATCATGATCGACATCAATTGTGACCAATTGAGGAAAAATGCATCAGCGATAGGTGAGTGTGCGGTTCCGCTTGTGCTCGATATAAGTGATATTGCAGCTGTAGAGCGCGCATGCAACGAAATCGCTGAACAATACGGAGAAGCCGACACGCTGGTAAACAATGCTGGAATTTTATCCAACGCGAAGAGCGATAGCATTTCACTTGATGACTGGAAGCAAATCATGGCAATCAATTTGGACGGCGCCTATTTTCTGACACGTTTTTTGCTTCCTGCAATGCGAAAGCGCGGATGGGGAAGAATCGTTAATGTTTGCTCGCTCGCGATGAAAACCGGCGGACTGACAGCGGGGACAGCATATTCAACTTCCAAAGGTGCTTTGGGGGCATTGACATTTTCTCTCGCGCGCGAACTGGCGTCTGAAGGAATTACAGTCAATGCTGTGGCTCCTGCCTATGTTCGAACTCCAATGATCACCAAACAGCTTAGTGAAACGCAACGTCAAAGCATTGTTGATCAAATTCCTGTCGGTCGATTCTGCGAGCCTGAGGAAGTTGCTCATCTGATAGCGTTCTTGGCTTCTCCACAAGCGGGATTTATCACTGGAGAGATCGTCGACATCAACGGTGGTCTGCACATGGATTAATAGTATCGAAAAACAAGATGAAACTGCAAAATTCTGAGCATCTTTCCAAGGTTTCTGAATTCTTCGGTTTGGACGGCAAAATTGCACTCGTACCGGGAGGATACGGTGGTCTTGGAAGCGCCATCGCATCGGCAGTTGCAGCAGCTGGAGCGACTGTAGTCATTGCCGGACGTCAGAAGAAAAAGGCTGAAACTCTTGCGCTGGGTTTAGTCAACAGGAAGTGGAAGGCGGACTGTGTTGTGCTGGACGCGAACAGCGTAGAATCAATTAATTGTGCTGTTGATGAGGTTGCTGGACGATTTGGACGAATCGATATTCTGATCAATTGCGTTGGAATTCACAAGGAGCAAACTCTGCTGGAAGTGACCGAGGATGTTTATGATGAAGTCTACCGGACTAACCTGAAAGCGGCAATGTTTTTGGCTCAGGCTACGGCACGTCACCAAGTCGCCGCTGGTGTAGGAGGACGGCAAATTCATTTGGCTTCTGTTCGCGCTCAACTTGGAATACGGAACCGTGGATATTCTGCGTATTGCAGCAGCAAAGGAGGGTTGATGATGCTGATCAAGCAACACTCGCTGGAACTGGCATCAGAACAAATCACTGTGAATGGAGTGGCACCCACATTCGTTTACACCGAGATGATAAAAAAGGTGATGGACAATCCTGACATCCATGACGAACTGGTCGCGAGAATACCGCTGGGGAGAATCGCCTCTCCCAGCGATGTGATTGGTCCAGTTCTGTTCTTTTGTTCAGATGTCTCAGGATTTGTGACCGGTCAAATTTTGTACGTTGATGGAGGAATCACCGCAAGTCAATGATTACCACTGTCAATGTCGACGAGATGGCGCGTCTTGAACGGGCTAATTCAATACGCGCACTAGCTATGGACGCGGTTCAACTGGCTAACTCTGGCCATCCTGGTATGCCCATGGGAATGGCGGACATTGCAGAGATCTTGTGGCGAGAATTCCTAAAACACGACCCAAAAGATCCAAACTGGCCAGACCGTGATCGATTTGTACTTTCGAACGGACATGGGTCCATGTTGATCTATGCCTTGTTGCATCTAACCGGTTACCCTAATCCTCAGTTAGAGACTGCCAGCGGCGGCTAAGGCGAGATTTTCGGCACTCTGGCGGTTCGAAGCGCCAGGATTTTCCAAACCATCAAGCCACACACCGAAATCGGTGACCATTTTAGCCGGCTGAACCCACTGCGAAGCGAATCTGGCGGCTCAGCAGCAAATCCGGCGCAAGCCCGTCCCTGACAGTAGACTGACTGCCATGATCTGTAGTGTAAAGCCGTTTCAGAACGAATGAGAAGTCAGGACAGGCTGCAGCGGCGGATGGCCCAAAGCGACTGTTCCAGGACAGGAAGTTTGGCCGCACTGACTTTCAGGGTCCACTGCCGCGCATGGCGAACCACCTGTCCGGCCATCGCATACAGTCGGTGACGGAAACTGATCGCCCGCACGCCATACCACTCCTGCGGCAGTTTCATGCGCATCAGCGCAAGCAGATTGAAGGCAATCGAAGACAGAAGCAGGTACGCGACATTGGCTTTGAACTCGCCGCACGGCAGATGCGCCGCGCTGAAGTCACTGCGAATTTCCTTGAGCCGGTTTTCCGAGCTGTCCCCTCTCTGGTTGTACCACCATACAATCTCGCCGTCACTGAAGCGGTCCAGGTCCAGATCGGTCGCAATCGCCCGGTAGATGTACCTGCCGCTGACCGCACTTTGCACATCGACCTGGTGCAGGCCTTCATTTTTGAAAACCATCTTCAGCTGCTCAGTCCCGTCAGGCATCCCAGCGTCGGCCGGCAGCTTGTCCCGCACCCGTTTTTTCTGCACCACCAGACAGAAAGCCTCAGGCACATCTTCCATCACATGCAGCGTACGGGCCAGATACTCGCCTTCCAATACCGCACCGTCGGCATTCACAACCGCATTCCAATCCTCATCCTTAATGTCCAGTACCGTTTTCTTCACCGCACTGTCCATCTTCGCCCGAATCGCAAAACGGATGCCGTGTGCGCGGCAATCATTGATGATGCCCGCCTGATAGGAGGCGGCATCGGCCCGGAAGCGAGTGACACCCACCCCTTCGGGCAGCGCCGCGCGGCAGCGCCGGAAAAACTCAACATTCTCAGCCCCAGGCGGCACATTGCCCTCGCGAAGCTCAGCCGCAGCCACCTGACCGGTCTCGGCAATGTGACCGAACATCGGCATGTACCCGCGATGCTTCTTATACGTCCACTTCGCGTCTTTTTTCTTCGACCGAATCGCCGATGCGTCAATGTCCAAAGTGACGCACTTTCGATCACCCAGCGTCGCTTTCATCACCGCGCGGTTGACCTGCTCGAGAACCGAGATCATCTGTCGACTGTCGCCGACTCTGTGAAGCCATCCACCCAGCGTCGTGGCACAGGGAATCGTCCCAAAACCCAACAGCTTCATCAGCGCCGGTTCACTGCGCAGGTGGCGCACATCGTCGATGCACCCCGCACCTTCGTGGAACATCAGCATGAAGGTATTGAAAATGGCGCTGTGCCGGTAGCCTCGATTGCTGCCGGGTGTGGGCATTGACGAATCAATGAGCTGTGACAGCTCAAGGCGCTTGAGCAGTTCGGCTGGCACCACCAGACCGGCTCTGGAGGTGAAATTGTGGCAGCTTGCCGCAGTGTTGTATGGTAGAATCTTCATAAGCCTTGCGAAATCTGAGAGCCGTTTCGAATTCACCCATTGGGTGAATGCCGAATTGGGCGTTTTTTTCAATATCTCTCTGATTTTACAGGGCTTTATCATTTTCTGCAACTTTTTATTTGCGGATCAGGGGGTTACGACCTGCCGCTGGATGAAATTAAATCTTTCAGACGACTCGGATCGAAAACTCCTGGGCATCCGGAATTTGGAATCACACCAGGTGTAGAAGTCACCACAGGTCCGCTCGCACAAGGCTTTTCCAGCGCTGTGGGAATGGCGTTGGCAGAAAAAACACTTGCAACACAATTCAACCGCAATGATTGCACTATTGTGGATCATCATACATACGTGTTTCTTGGCGATGGATGTTTGATGGAAGGGCTCTCGCATGAAGCGGCGTCTTTCGCAGCTTACCACCGACTCGGAAAATTAATCGTGATCTACGATGAAAACAAGATTTCACTTGATGGTGACATTAGCGGATGGTTCTTGGATGACACTCCCGCTCGATTTCGAGCCTACGGTTGGCATGTGGTTGCAAATGTTGATGGACATGACCCTGAACAGATCAGGTCGGCAATTCGAACCGCGAAAACGCAGGTCATGCGACCTTCTCTCATTTGTTGCAAGACGATTATTGGCTTTGGTTCTCCGAACAAACAGGGTACCTCAGGAGTACATGGATCCCCGCTTGGGGAAGCGGAAGTTTCTTCTGTTCGAGAATTTCTTAATTGGAACCATCCTCCATTTTTCATCCCCCAGTCCGTCTACGACTCATTCAGTTGTGTATCTAAAGGCACCAAAGCACATGAAAAATGGAACCGGAAGTTTGATTTTTACTGTCAGAAATATCCAGAACTAGCAAGCGAATTCAAACGTCGCATTGAAGGAAATTTACCAGACAATTGGCAACAAACTACAGATCAGTTCATCCGATCAATTAGCCGCAGCAATATTGTTGCAGCAACCAGGGAATCGTCACAGATGGTACTCGAAGCCTATGGCCCAAGACTTCCCGAGTTAATCGGTGGGTCAGCTGACCTGACAAACTCAAATTTGGTGTTTTGGGGCGAATCAAAACCACTAGACCGTGAAAATCCAGATGGAAACTACATTTATTTTGGGGTTCGTGAATTTGGAATGACTAGCATCGTTAATGGTTTGTCATTGCACGGTGGGTTTATTCCTTACGGAGCTACTTTTTTGGTATTTTCTGAGTACGCACGCAATGCAGTTCGCATGGCAGCAATAATGGGGATACGTTCAATTTTTGTATACACCCATGATTCAATTGGTTTGGGTGAGGATGGTCCTACACATCAAGCTATAGAACAAGCAGCGACATTGCGTTTGATTCCGAATATGTCGGTTTGGCGTCCATGCGATGCGACTGAAACAGCTGTTGCGTGGAAAGCTGCGATTGAGCGTAAACATGGACCGACATGCCTGTTGCTAACTCGTCAAACCGTGCCTGCGAAAGAAATGGAAATTGACCGTCTACCATTGATTGGAAAAGGGGGGTACGTAGTTACCGACTGCGATGAAAGCATGGATGCAATTATCATCGCGACCGGATCTGAAGTGCAACTGGCAATTAGTGCGATGAATTCGCTCGCGGAAAAGAACATTCACTGTCGAGTCGTCTCCTTGCCTTCAGTGGATGTGTTTGAATCCCAAATTCAGGAGTATCAGAACTCGGTGATTCCCCCTCATATGAATCGTCGAGTTGTAGTTGAAGCAGGGGTTACTCAGTTGTGGCGTAAGTATGCAGGTCCGTCAGGAATAACCCTCGGTGTAGACCGATTTGGTGAATCAGCACCGCCAGAAGACGTTTTCAGGCACTTCAATTTGACCGTAGAAGCTGTCGAAAAAGCTGTTATGGATGTGTGTGCTGGTAGTGAGTAACGTTGAAAAATAATTGAAATGAAATTCGGTAATTGCAAGGTTTGAATGGCACATCGTAAATCAGTCTAGTGTAAAAAATGGGTACAAACTCGTTTCGTTACGGCAGTTATGTGTGACAAGAACTCTGCTCCTTGCTGGCGCCAGTTAGCAGTGAAACACAACAGGAAAATCGCAAGCAATTGGTGATGCAAGGTTGTGGAGAAAGTGAAACTGGCACTCAATGCCCTTGAGTCGCAATTTGAGACGAAATGTTTGGCCGACCTCAATTCCAACCGAATCAGTTGCGCAGTCCCGATCTTCAAACAATTCATCGACGATTCTCTAAGTTCGCTCGATAATGTCATCATGGTGCTTGCTAGGAACAATTAACCGATGCCAATGAGGATCTCTCAGACAGTACTTGCATCAAGACTAGTTCCATCTGGAGTAAATACGTAGAGAAAACTAGCAACGCGAGCTTCCGGGATCGGGCGCATCATTTCGGAGAGAATATTTGTGTCGAGAATCCAGGACGTAGGTGCTGACATGTTCCAACCCTGCTGTAAAGCGCAACTGGCTTGCAGCCATAGTGTCTAACATGCCGCAAATCAATTCCTTGTTGCTACCCCAAAATCTTAGGAAGGCTTGTGACTGTTTTGTACGTCACTTTGATCGTTTATGTGTTTCGTGGATCTGCTCCCGCTGTATCTTCAGGATCTAAAAATTCGAAATTTCGAATTTTCTCCAAAAAATACAGTTTAATTTCACGATTACTTGAACAGCAAGACCTTAGGGTCAGCAGCTCGGACAGGGAGGTCTGAGAATTCACAGGGATGAGGAATTTACATTGAAATCAATTAAAGCGATTACTTTTGATTTGTGGGACACCGTGATCAACGATGATTCCGATGAACCCATTCGTAAGGAGATGGGGCTTCGAACCAAACGGGAAGAGCGGCATTTTCTGGTTTGGCAAGCGGTAAACCAAATTTCACCATTACCGTTGGAAAAGGTGAAGTCCGCTTACGAAGACATTAATACCGAATTCAATCAGGTTTGGCACGATGAATTTGTAACCTGGACAGTTTCTCAAAGATTGAATCGGGTGCTGTTGAAACTGAATATTCAACTTCCTGATCAGAGTTTTGACGATACGGTTGAAGCATTGGAGTCACTCGAAGTTGATCTTCCACCGAGACCCATCGAAGGAGCACACGAAGCGTTGGCTGAAATTTCCAAAGAGTTTCCACTCGCTGTAGTCTCGGATACCATCAATACCCCTGGAACGGGTCTTAGAGCATGGCTCGAAAAACATGACCTTAAGCAGTATTTCAGAGTCTTTGCCTTTTCAGATGAAGTTGGACGCTCAAAACCGCACCGTGATATTTTTGCCTGCGCACTTGATGGTTTGGGTGCACGTTTTGAAGATGCAGTACACATCGGAGATCGCGAACACAACGATATTCGAGGCGCTCACGCATTAGGTATGCGAGCAATACTGTTCACTGCAACGCGTGATGCGGATGCTGAAAATACGACCGCTGATGCAGTTTGCAAGAGTTACGCCCAATTGCCAGCCATATTGAATCAATTGAACTAATTGATTCAATTGATAATACACTCCATCTCAAACATTCAACCGGATTTATAGAATTTCCATTAAAGATGATAAATGATTCAATCAAACTGCTCGTTGTAGAGGGATACGCCCGCGAGTCTCGGGATACGCTTGTCGAAAGTGGCATGGCTTTGGCAAGCGATCTCTATAAAGCGATGCTGCTGTCGATTGTCCCGAACGCCATCGTTGATATTGTGACACCGGCCGATGTTGACACTTCGCTACCTGAAGGCGTTGCACTCAGTTCCTATGATGGTGTTGCGATTACAGGTTCCAATCTGTCCGTCCTTGACGACTCTAACCCTAGCGTTCGAAGGCAGGTTGATTTTCAGAAAGAAGTATTCGATCAGGGGGTGCCAAGCTTCGGTAGTTGTTGGGCATTGCAGGTTGGTACGGTTGCATCGGGTGGTGAGGTCCGAATAAATCCAAAAGGCAGGGAGATGGGGTTTGCCAGAAAAATTAAGTTGACTGACAGTGGATTGAATCATCCGTTGTACAAAGGCAAACCACCGGTTTTTGACGGTTTTGCCAGCCATGAAGATGAAGTCATCAGTACACCACCAAAGTCAGAAATTTTGTCGGGCAACCATGTCTCAAGGGTACAGGCCATGGAGATTACATGTGGCAAGGGGACCATGTGGGCTCTTCAGTATCATCCGGAATATGACACTGGAGAGTTGGCATCGCTGATTCGATGTCGCGAAGAAAGACTGATTCGAATGGGATTTTTTGGTGATTCAGAGAGTCTGCACGAGTACACCAGAAAACTGGATATCCTGCGAGAGGATCCTCAACGCAAAGATACAGCGTGGGAACTAGGAATAGATACAGATATTCTTGACAAGAACGTACGTCAGCTGGAAGTTAGAAACTGGATTGAGAGTTTGGTACTGCCAAACGTAAGTCATTAGAGCTGAATGGCTTAACCGTTCCTGTCAGTTAATACGAACACTTGTTCTGACTAGGACAATTTATTTCGGTATGCAGTGCCCCAACGACAAACTGGGTTGCATAAACCACAACTGACAAGCGAAAGATTCGAAGATGCACGCTTATGATGGTAACTCTCGTAAGGTGGCATCCAGAGCATCGGTAGCGATATCAACCAAGTCATCAATCTGAGACTTGGAAATAATCAACGGCGGTGAGAGAACCATCGAATCTTCAACCGCTCGCATAATCAGGCCTCGATTCGCGGCATGATCCCTGCAGCGAATTCCGACTTTCAAATCCGATTCAAAACGTTGGTGCGTTGCTTTGTCTTCCACCAGTTCAATTGCGGCAATCAGCCCGACACCCCGTACTTCTCCGACAAGGGGATGATGGCTGAGTTCTGCGAGTCGACTCTGAAAATAAGGGCCTACCTCAGCCCCGGCTTTACTCACTATACCTTCTTCAGATAGGAGACGAATATTCTCAGAAGCAACCGCACAGGAAACCGGGTGTCCGGAATAGGTGAATCCGTGAGCGAATTCACCACCATCATCGATCATCACTGACGCTACTTCGTCCGACACCATAACACCCGCAATGGGCAGATAACCCGAAGACAAGCCCTTGGCCAGCACCATCAGATCCGGTTTTAGACCGAAATAGTCTGTCGCAAACCAATTGCCGGTTCGACCGAAACCGCAGATCACTTCATCGGCAACAAACAGAATCTCGTAAGCTTCACAAATTCTGGAAATTTCATTCCAGTAGGACTGTGTGGGTACGATGACGCCTCCTGCTCCCTGAATCGGCTCGGCGATGAAAGCAGCAACGTTCTCAACGCCCAACTCAAGGATCTTTTCCTCAAGACTCTGAGCGGCTTTTTTGCCGAACTCGTCGGGATCAAGATCACCACCTTCTCGATACCAGTAAGGTTGCTGAATATGCTCGATGCCGGCAATCGGGATGCCAGATTCGTGCATGACTGACATGCCACCCAGACTTGCCGCTCCGAAAGTGCTGCCGTGATATGCATTGGTTCGACTGATGACGACAGTCTTGGATTCCTGTCCTTGAAGGGCCCAATAGCGACGAACCATTCGAATGACAGTGTCATTCGCTTCCGATCCAGAATTGGTGAGAAAAACGTGATTGAATTGGGACGGTGTAATCTGCGCCAGACGTTGTGACAACTCGATCACCGGTGGGTGAGATGTCATGAAAAAAGTGTTGTAGTAAGGTAATTTTCGAAGTTGACGAGTTGCAGCTTCGATAAGCTCTTCACGTCCATACCCAATATTGACACACCAAAGCCCAGCCATTCCATCGATGATTTTGTTGCCATCTGAGTCCCAAACATAAACGCCTTCAGCATCCGTAATGATTCTGCTGCCAACTTTATGAAGATGTTTGGTATCTGTAAATGGGTGAAGGTGGAACTCGTTGTCGATTGTCTGAAGTTCTCTGGTGTTGAGCAGTTGGAGATCGTTCATTTTTTCCTGGTGGTTAACACTGTTAATAACGGGCAGAAGACAGCGAATCTGTCAAGCCGATTAGTTTACTTCAAGAAATGGATTAAAAATGCCAATCGATCAGCGTGGTCTGAAAAGAGAATTTCAGTGAAGACGCGGATCGTCGATTAGTATTGCTTCGCGCTTGTATGGAGTGAAGCCAGCCTTTTGATAGATCGCAATGGCGTGTGGAGAGTCAAAATTACAGCTATGCACCCATAAACGTTTGGGCTCTTCCACCCAAGCCTTTTCGATGGTCCATTGAAGAAAGTACGATCCTAGCCCACGGCCGATGAATTCCGGCATCAAACCGAAATATGCCAGTTCAATTTCATCCTTCTGGCGACTGTCCAGTTCACTAAATCCAGCAGGCGTGCCATTGATATACAGGACAAAAACTTGAACCTTTTTGTGCTGGATGATTGATTCGAGCTGCGCATCAGCCATTTGATTTCTTTCGTACCACAGCCATTCCTCACCGACGCTTTGATACAAAAAGCGATAAAACCTAACGGTCGGCTTTTGGCTTCGAATTATGGAAATGTTTTCGGCTCGCTTTGACTGATGAGGAAATTTTGGCAACTTAAACATTTCCAGATAGGTGATGATCATGCGTAGCTGACCCGGTGGAATTTCTTCGTGTTCAGCCAGCTCAATATTCTGTTTACCACGCAGTAGCGTTACGGGATTGGATGATGAGTCGGAGTCGCTTGGCATGGTGAGTTTAAGGTGGTGCTTCAATCATTTTATTTTACATGCCTTTGCAGATGAGTAAGTAATGTAGTACAAACACTTCATCTATCTCATTGAATTTGCGAAAAAACTTGTTGATATAGCAACAAGCCACGTGTTTCCTCGAATGGTGCACAAAATACCCCACTGAGAAGGCTTGCAAGAAATCTCTGGCGCGTCAGCACCAGCACAACGGATTCATGCTCGAAGTACGGTCACAAACGTGTTTACCGTCTGAATGGCAGACTTTCATGATAGTGAGTCAACTGACAGCACTAGATGTCGCCAACTCCCAGGATCAAATTCGAGTACAGCTAAGTACCACTGACCAAGTGGTTCATAGCAATTGATCTGATGGGTGCCGACAAATGCGGCATTTCAGCACCGAGACTATCGAAGATGATCGGGGTGCAGTATGTACAACCTTATGAACCGTGCAGCAGTGATCTGATCAAAGAACTGACGAAATTACTTGCGTGCACCCTGAACAAGACGATCAAGAATCATGGCACAGAACAGGATGGAAAATCCTGCTAGAATTCCCTGTCCTACATTGGCGTATTGCAGTGCCTCCAAGACATCTTCACCTAAGCCCTTGGCACCAATCAACGACGCGACGACCACCATAGCCAGAGACAGCATAATCGTTTGATTGATCCCAGCTCGAATTGACGGAGCTGCTAGCGGAAGATCGACTCGCGTAAATAGGTAAAATTTACCGGCACCGAACGAAATTGCTGCTTCGCGGACGCTCTCAGGCACTCCGCGTAATCCCAACACCGTAAGACGTACCACAGGGGTACCACCAAAAATCATTGTAGTGACCACGGCGGCCGGTTTACCGGTTCCGAAAAATGCAATCACCGGAATCATGAAAACGAATGCAGGCATGGTTTGCATGAAGTCCATGATTGGTTGAATAAAGGCGTAGAAACGAGGTCTACGTGCGCTGAACATGCCCAATGGAATACCAATCGCGATGGAAAGACATGCAGCTGTTCCGAGGAGTGCCAAAGTAGTCATGGCTTTATCCCAAAACCCCAACAGTCCCATATAGGTTAAAAACGCACCGGAATATATTGCGGTACGAATGCCTGCCGTAAGCCACGTCAACAAGACAATAAAACTAAAGATTACGATCCATGGAGTGCTAACGAAGACAAGCTCCAGAGCGTCGAGGATCAGGCGAATACCGTAAGTGATAAAATCGAACAATGCCTCACCTTGAGTTACACAGAAGGTAAAGAATGCCTCCACCCATACGATACCGGTAAGACGAATATCGGGATCAGTGGGAAATTCAGCCAAGGTGTCCAACTGTCCAGGGAAACTATAGTGGTACATGGCTGTACCAACAATCACAGCCATAAAAAGTGTACTCAATACTATTTGTCGGAGTGACACACCAGATCGGATACTACGGTCGGACAACCATTCCGAAAATCTCGCTTCTAGAGCTGAATTAGCGATTACAGATTGTGCGAATTTAACAGCGATTAAGATGATCAAGCCAGTTAACGCAATCCAAATTCCCTGATCCGCAATTTCCTGTGCCTCCAATCTAATTCCTTCAATCGAATCTTCTAAAGATTTAACTGTACGTTTATAGACATCGACCTTGTCGGACTGGGACTCAATTGCTGAAGCCAACTGCTGACGACGCAATTCCAGGGTACCTTCAATCGACTCGATTCGGGCTCGCGCATCAGCCGCCAGGTCACCAATCAGTCCTCGTGCAATCTGCACATAACCCAGTGTTTCGATAATTAAGAAAGGCAAAGCCCACATCCACAGTCCGCGAGCACCAAACCAGATAGGTCCAAGTATTCCGGCAGACGCGTTGAATGTTGGTGTAAAGCGAGAACTACCACCGATCTTGTCAAATTGTTTGATGTAGTAGTCTGGATTGGTTTGCACGAAGGTACGAATGTTGTCCAGACGTTCCTCAGCAAATTTTTCTGCAACTTTGAAATCGATAGCATCATCAAGTTGGGTTTGTACTGTTTCTGTCATGACACATCGGCTCCTTCTATTACGGTACGTAAAATGTCTTTCCTGGTGATGACACCGACATCGGTATTCCCGCTTTGCACCACGATTGCTGAATCACTGTCGATTGCCATTTCAATGAGTGTACTAAGCATTTCGTCTTCACTGACGCGTTGTGTATCGGTGGGAATGGGGGCATTGTTGGCTACATATTCGTCCAGCGGTTGCATGACGACGTGTGCACGTACAATCTTTAGCCGGGAAATGCCTGCCACGAAATCGGCCACATAGTCGTCCGCCGGGTTCATCACAATATCTTCGGCAGTACCGATCTGAACCACTCTACCGTCATGCATAATCGCGATACGGTTCCCGATTCGCACGGCTTCATCCAGATCATGAGTGATGAACACAGTTGTCTTTTTCATTATTTTTGACAGTCTGAGAAATTCATCCTGCAACTGTCGTCGGATCAGGGGATCAAGTGCGCTGAAGGGTTCGTCCATTAGTAGAACATCGGGATTGGCAGCCAATGCTCGTGCAAGGCCAACACGTTGCTGCATTCCTCCGGACAACTCATGGGCAAACTTACTGCCCCATGCACCCAGTTCGACAATGTCGAGGATCGCCGCAGCATGACGCATCCGATCATTCTTGCTCATCTGCCGAATTTCCAAAGGCATTGCCACATTGTCGAGAACCGATCTGTGTGGCAACAGCGCAAAATTCTGGAATACCATCCCGATTCTGCGATTTCGAAATTGCTGCAACTCAGCGGGTTTTAGAGCCATCACATCGGTTCCTTCGATCTCAATCTTCCCTGCAGTTGGTTCCAGCAAGCGATTGAAGTGGCGCACCAGGGTTGACTTACCGCTGCCTGACAGCCCCATAACACAAAATATCTCACCCCGATTGACGCTTAGGCTGACATCGGCGACGCCAACCACCGCATTGAATTTTGCAAGCGTTTCCGCTTTCGTCAGCCCTTCCTCCTGAACGGCTCGCATCGCTTCAACAGCTTTCGTTCCAAAGACTTTCCAGACATTCGAAATCTTAATGACAATGTCTTCTGTCGTATCTGGCGAATCGACTGACACTAGGTTAGGTCCACTTCAACGAGATAAATTTATTGTTGAAATAACACCTGGAGCACTCATACTCCAGGTGTTATTAGTTGCTTGTTCCTAGATGTTGCGAATTAAAGCCCGAGCCAGGCGTCTACGCGATCAGGATTGTTGTTAACCCATTCTACCGCCACATCTCTCGCCTCGCGGCCTTTCCCTGAGACTTCAAAGGCAAAGCCGCTAACATCATCCGCGGTGAGTGCGAATCGCTCAAAAAACTCGACAATTGCGGGTGATCGATCCGCTAGGGAGTTGGACCAGGCGATCTGAACATTTTTCAGTGCATCTTTGCTGGCAACCATCGATTGTTCATACCAATCTGGGGAGTCAGAAGGTTGCAACATGATGTATTTTTCTGGATCGTAAGCTGGTTCACTCAACATTTTTACATCAAACATGAACCAGATCGCGTGTGGTTTGTAGCAGTAGAAAGCATAACCCTCGTCCTTGGCGATCGAGTCCTTGACGCGTGCGGTTTTTACACTTTCCTCGGCCCGAATCGGCTCGATGAAGTCCAATAAACCATAGTCGCGTACCTTGACTTCATTTACGTTGGCTGAGGCCCAGCCTGGAGCACCGATCCACATCTCGCCTCGCCCGTTACCATCACTGTCCATGAGTGCTGCAACTTCGGGACGTCCTAGATCCGCAATGTCTGTAATGGAGTTTGCTTCTCCGAAATTCTTAGAAACGCAAAAACCTTGGTTTCCTTCATAGGGATTGCTTGACAAAGTAACCGTGCCTGCACCATCCACGTATTTCTTGGTAAAACTCTCTTGGTTTGGAAGCCAAACGTCTGGGTGCACGTCAATATCACCTTTACCCTGGTCCATTGCTTGGAAGATCGTCGCATTGTTACCAGGTACGAGTTCGGCTTTTCCGCCAATACGCATTTCAACGACAGCTGCCAGCAAATTGGCAATTGCTTGGGCACCAGTCCATGACGGTACGCCTATTTTTACTTCCTCAGCTGCAAATGCCGGGGCAGTACACATGGTGACTGCTACAGCCAACACCATTGCTTTAAATTTTGATTTCATAGTTTTCTCCGAGTTGAAGTTAATACCGGTTTATTCCGGCGATTGGTGATTTCGGGACAAGTCATTGTCCGAGCGAAAGGGTAACTATATATTACGAATATACCGAGTTGATAAAATTAAAGGATGTGATAGGCCGACGAGCCTAGTAAAGTCGCAGTTTGAAAGCGTATCACCACACGCATACTGCTCACATGTGCAGGTACATGTGAACGAATAGGGGTGTCCTATCTTAAGTGATTAACAGTAATTTCGGAAAAACCTGCTGTATCTGCAAAAGAGTCAACACCGAGAAGAAGCTGAATGTTTGCGCTCCTACCTTCGAATCCGGGACTGTCCAACTTGCGAGAGATTTATAGTGATCAGAAAGTAGATTACAAAATTGAACTTATTTGGATAGCAAAACAGCAATGTCTGTATATTCATCTACCAATTTGCACAATCATTTTGAATTGTTGAAATTAGGCTTGAATTTCGCAAGGATAGGATAGAAGAGGATAGTTCCAAAAGATGGGCGAAGAAGAAATGTGAGTTTTCAAATCTGATTCATTTATGCAGAATGTTGTACTGTATACAAGTATGCCCACGAATCAAATTGTAGGTGCAGATTGTAGGCTTACGTCAGGGCAACAAGGATCTGGCTTGCTCTGGTTCGATCGTTTGGCCGTTGTATTAATAAAGGATGGTTAAATCGGCCTTGTGGTTGCTGTGACTTTAGAAGAGGGAGTTGCCACATCGATAACGCAAACCCGAATTTTCCGTTGCTCTTCAGTTGATAGCGTGGATGTCAATTGATTTTCAAGATCCCGTGAAATAGCTGGCGGTGATCCCGTCATTGGTGGCGTTGGTCGACAACCCTCAGTATCTCCGAACCAAAAGACAATATAGATGCCATATCCTCCTGTTCCCGGATCTCTGATGTAGCGAGTCTTCAACTGTGATTGAATTGCACTCCAGAGACTACGATGACAACTTCTCTTAACTTCGACGGGTACATTGAAGTTCCCATAGGAAACACGGATGTCTGCGCGCTTGTCGTCAGCGTAGCGAGGTTCGGGTAGAACGTCGATCCCGAGTTGGAGCAGTCTGATTTTCAAAACAGACAATAGCGCATCTCGGCATGCGCCCTCCGGACGAGGCTCTAGTGGACGATTGTATGGATCCAAATTCCAGTATTGACGCCAGTCGGATGTGTTGTTGTCGCGAATGTCGCGTGCAATTTGGTGTAAGTGTTCGAGAGTTAACGCTGCCAGGTCAGCGACATTCGCTGGTGCGTCGTTGTCCAGCATGGTCAGTATCTGATCGACATCACCATAAGCAAATTCAGCTTCGCGACGAAGTACTTTTTGTTGGTAGGCGGCATCCATGAGAAGAGAGTGCCAAGGGCGTAAAGTGTCGTCTATCGACAACGCTTCTAGAGCGCACGAAGCTTCATTTGTGGAAATAGTCGCTAGTTGTTCAATGAAAGCTTGCACCTGGTCCGCAGCATTCATCTCCAGCGAAACCAGCCCACCCTCATCCGAGTCGGTGGTATAGGAATACGGTCTATAGGAAGAGCCGATTAAGCGGATCAGGAGTCGCAAGGCAGGCACATTTTGTTGGCACTGAAGATCGGGGGAGCGGTCGAGTTGTCTGGTCACAGCTTCTGCCAGAAAACGAATGCGACGTTCCTTTCCAGCGGCATAGGAATCTAGCTGTCTAACATATTTTTCGGGTGCAATGCACAAGCCAGCGGCAAGCCATTGGGCGCGTTGCGCCACGTTCATACTGCGATGAGTGTGCTTTTTGTTTATCAACTCTAGAAGCGGCTCGAATTCGCAGTGGCGCCTGGCAGCTGACAGGAGAAGATTCAAGCTGGACAACTGACCGGATGTGCAACGCACCGGAAATCGCTTGAGAAGCGGCATCGTGACGATCCGGGCAACAGCATTATGGTCTGGAGAATGGGCTAGTTCATAAATACCGGTAGGGGATTCCTCACCGTTGCGAAGTTTGGAGAGTACTGATCGTGCCAGTACGTCGGCAACCTCTTCAGGACGATTGGATAGCAAACAACTGAACCAATCAGGCGGGCGATCCGCAGGAACTCGCACGGTAGCCCACATAGGCACGGTGTAATGTACTGCTAGGGCCAGTCGCAAATGCTTGTCTTCGATACCTATCTCGCCAGAAGGCGCTGCCTTAACTATCTCTTCCAACCCCGCCATGAATGGAAGCGAAAGATGGTGCGTTCGGTTCGAGATTCCGAGGCGTATGATTTCCTTATCAGACGGCAGGTCATTCCGTTCGATGGTCTTGCGAAACCCGCACAAGACGGCTTCGACCAAGTTCACGTCTCCAGCCAAGAGGGTACTCAGCCGTTCTGTTGGTGATATGCCTTGAACGTTTAAATATCTGCCGAAATATACGTTGGCAAGTTCGTATAGAAGCGCGGGTTTTGCCACACTCTCGCGCAGTTCGTCCTCGTGTGGCTTCACATGGCTGTGCCAGTTTGGGTGCTTGGTCCTCGACTGGGTAGGGCTACTGCGTTCGAAAACGCTCCTCGCGGCGGGACTAGGCGCTTCGAGTTCATTCATTTTCTTGTCAAATACACCTTGGAGATCGGGGTTTCCAGCCAGACAATTCGATACGACTTTGCGGGAAAGGCCTTGGTTGAAGCGACCGTAGTGTAGGCTTTCTGCAGTCTCACCCAATAGCCACTTCACGGCATTCGCGCTATCGGCGACTATCGCCTGATTAAGGCACCAGAGACCAAAATCCGACGGTCGTGCAATACCGAGAAGCCTGCCATCCACTTCCTTATGCATGCAGTTGACGAATCCATATGGTTGGTCACATTCGGAACGGTCAATACACCCCTTTAGGCCCATAGCCAGCAGGGTTTTCCACGCATCTGGATGGTTTGCGAACCAACTTCGAATATATTGAGATGTCTCGCCGCTAAGATCCCAATGAGATGTCCAATCGCTTGTATGCGCTGCAAACCCTAACCAGTGGAACAAACGGGTTAAATCCACCTTATCCCCGGATAACCGAAAATACTGGGCTAGAAGAAGCGAGGGTAACCAGCAGAAGAAATGATTGGGAAGTCCGTGTACCCGATCTTCCAAAAGCCTTGGTCCGTGGCGTTCGGCAAGCTCGTCAAGAAGCACGGCGAGTTGGTCTCTGGTCGACTGCTTGGGAAGGTGCTCGATCCAAAAGAGTTCGTAATCGAGGAATTTGTTGGATCTACTCTGGAGACGGAGATACTGCATGATCTCCGTCTCCGGTATGGCTGCAGGATAAAGATTGGACAGTAGACAACCAAGCAGAGAGTCGTCAGGATCCGGAACTTTGCCCGCATAGATGTCGTTAGTGAGTGCCTTGAGTTCATCTAACGTGTCCGAGTCATTCCCCCGGTGCCATAGGAACGGTTCTATGGCGCGAAACCTTATCCTCGGCCACCACGAATCATCGCGCAGCAACGCCATTAGCGGGTCGGCGAGTCCTGGAACGCACTCTCCGTATCGGAGTGCTTCGATCAAGATGACGATGAGAGATTGCTGCGAGTCCTCTCGCGACGGCGCACTCAAGATCTCACTGTAGTGCTTCTCCATGTCCAAAGAAACTAGATCACCGAGTCGCGAATCCAACTGCAGAGTGAAGACAAATCGTGGATTTGCGTTGCATTCCCGCTGAAGGCTATCGAGCACATCGCATTTTTCGCTTGGTGAGAAGTCACTTGCGTCACCGTAGAGAACCGTTCCAAGAGGGTCCCGTTTGATGATCTCTGCCCTACTAGTTTTGCTGTGTGCAGCGAGCCATGCAGCGAGGCCGCGCAGTTCGGAAACCATCATTCCGTCGTATCCAGTGATCAATGCGAGAATTCGCCCGACAGGCAACCCGTTATCGACAAGAACAGCTAGATATCTGGCGGCGAGAAACTCAGTGACTTGGCGGTGCACGGGAACCGACCTCTGCTGTGTCTGAATTTCGAATAGTTTGCTCTGCAGACAGTTGTGAAGAATCGTTCGATCTTGTCCCGGTATCTGATCAAGTCGGAGAAAATTTGGGTCGTTGTCCTTGCCAAACCGCGTATATCCAGCGGCACCGGTCAACAACTGTATGGCGCAAAGCCTTCCGCAGGTATGCATCAAATTGGAAATGTTGCCGTGATCCGCTTGCGCTACCTGATGCTCATCATTGTGTTCCGCCAACAGAATATTGCGGCAGGCCATATCGAAAGCCTGCATTCTGGAATCGGGCCAACCTCCATTCGATCCAACCGCGAGCGCGAGCATCTTGAGGCATTGGGGATTGGTCAGTAGCCCTTGGAGGCCTCTGTCTTGAGTCAAAGCAATAAAATTCTCCGGGTCATCGATTCCAAAATTTGTATTCAAAATTTGGCGAACATTTTGATCGGAAAGCGGCTCAAGGCGCAAAACCGTGACCTGTCCGTCGGGCGTCACCTTCTTGATATTGTCTCTGTCGTTCGCGCCAAACCAATCCGCCTCTCGGCACGAAAGGCGAAAGCGTGGACGCTTTATTCGGTCGAGCTTTGCACGGATACTGTCCAAAGGTGTACGACCGTCGGCTGTTCCCGCTCGGGTTTCATCAAGCCCGTCGATAAAGAGAGTCGTACCTTTCCACTCAGGCCTGTCATCGAAGGTCAGGAAATCTCGTGCCGTAACCCAAAACCCGCCTTGACGTTCGGCTTCCTGTTTGAAAACTGTTGTTTTGCCCGAGCCCGGAGGACCAAGCAGCACATAAGCCGCTTTATCTTTCCATTTTTCTACGAGACTGGACGGATTCTCTGGAATCATGCGAGAATCGTGCTTGCTGATTTCTCGACATGTACGTTGAACGATGCACTTCATGGATTATCAAACCATTCCCAGGCGGGCACTGACAGAAACTCCGACAGGGAAATTCCTCCTTCGCCGATGACCAAAGTTGTCTGGACATCGAAGCACTCTGCAAATTGTTCAAGTCCACTCGTCCTTGGCCTTCGGACACCGCTTTTTACTTCGAAGGCTACGATTCTTCGACCGCGTGTCAGAACGAAATCCACTTCGGAGTCATTTTCGCGCCAGTAATGCAGGCGGAGTTCAGGTATACCTGTATTAAATAGGTGCGCACCCACCGCACTTTCGACAAGACGCCCCCAATAGCTCCGGTCGGCTCTTGCTTCGTCGAATGTATATCCTGACGTAACAGCCATAAGCGCAGTGTTGAGGACGTTGAGTTTGGGGCTGGAGGATCTTCGTCGATAGGCACCAGCAGCGTACTTGGGCAAACCTGCAATCAGACCCGCGTTCGACAGGAGGTCCAAGTAACGCGCCAATGTCGTTGTATTGCCGGCGTCCTGGAGTTGACCGAGCATCTTGTTGTATGAAAGGATTTGTCCGGAATAATCGGCACCGAGCTGGAACAACCGCTTCAGAAGCGCGGGCTTATCCACTCGTTGCATAGCCAGAATGTCGCGCTCAATATTGGGTTCAACCAATGCCTCAGCTATGTACGCACGCCAGCGAGCCTGCTCTGGTACAAGTGAGGCACCCCCTGGATAGCCTCCGAAATAGACGTACCGCTGGAGATCGAAACCGAATGCAGAAGACATTTCGGCGAACGACCAATGCATAAGACGGACGATCTCGTACCTGCCAGCGAGACTTTCACTTAGTCCTTGTTGCATTAACAATGGTGCCGAACCTAGCAGGATTACGTGGAGGGTTCGACCACGGAGACGATCCGCATCCCATAAGCCTTTGACCGTCTCGGACCAGTTTGGGATTTTCTGAATTTCATCGATTGCCAAGACGAAACCTCGGTCAGATTGTTCGTCGGACATCCGCGCCTTTTCCCAAATTTGAACCAACCATCGACTGTCTCTTGAGCCGTCAACCGGAACTCTCGGCAGATCCGAGAATTCAGAAGACAAGCTGTCGAAGTCTGGGGTAGGGTGAAGGATGACTGGATCAGGTTCGTCGACAGACACGTAGTGGAAGGGCCGATCTAGTTTTCTAAGTACCTGCTGAACCAGTGTGGTCTTACCTGTTTGACGCGGACCAGTCACAATAGTGAGATGCTTGGGTTGCTCTCTCAAGCGGCTGTGCAGAGTCGAAATTTGGGTTCTTTCGTAGACGACCATAGTCATATTTTACTCTATTGAGTAAAATTACTCAATAGACATCCAAATTTGTTAGATTATCGTATTCAAAGGGTTGCAGGTATGTATAGTCTATTGGTTTATATCGTTGATGAGAGCGACACGGACATCGTTTTAGCCGTCACGAACTTATAGATACAGATGAGAAGTTAGTACCTTTGAACTCGCTGAACACATTTCCGCCGCTGAGCATATCATGGGCGTATGGTGCTAGTATCGAGGTATGACTGTAAGTAGCCTTGCGACTGAAATAGGTATCGCTCAATCCAATCTCGTAAATTTCGAGACCAGAAAGAAACCCGGTTTAGTTAAAGTGCAAAATTAATTGAGAGAATCCAGAATCGAATCTGAACTAGTGCGTCTTGGTGTTTGCGCGAATAGTTTCCTCTCTTTGAGTGTGGCTCACTGAACTACTGAACTTCACTTTGATGTTTCAGCAAGTTCCGTTTCAGATTTAACTGCCTGTTTGATTGGCGGCGTCTCTTTGTGTACAGCATGGGGTGGCCATAGATCACCAAGATTGAAACTGATCTCCTCAAAAGGCGGCAGCGAAACTGGCGCATCATCGAACAGCTTGTTCATCAGTACCCACTCGGTACCATGCAACGTAAAAGCTTCCAGCGAGCGGGCATCTGGATCCACCAACCAAAGATAGGCAACACGTTCACGGGCATAGGCTATTTTTTTACCACCAAGGTCAAGCGCTCGGGTTGAAGGCGAAAGCACCTCGCAAACCCAGTCCGGAGCCAACGTAAAGTAGTCGGTGGTTGGAAACTCGAGCATTCGCTCACGTCGCCATCCTGCAATATTGGGCACCAGAACATCCTCTCCCAGATGTATTTCAGGCTCACCGAAATTCCACCAGTCACCAGGCCCACTGCGACCTTTGTGAAAATGTGAACCAATGCAAACACGAAGCACCGTACTAGCTAAGCAGTAAACAGGACCCGGTCTTGGCTGGGTATATAGCGTACCGTCAACAATTTCTGCAACCATGTGCGGTGGCGCGTCCAGCACGTCCTGATAGGTCGCTCGAGTTGAAGTTGGCTCGGAATTGGCTGTCTGCGATTTAATCATTGTGTCTTGAACCTTCAAAGACGTCCCTGCTCAATTTTAATCAAAGTATGTGGCAATAAATCATTCCTACACTATCTGGTTGATTGCACTCAATTGCCTAAGTGGTCAGTCCAGCCAATGAACACAGTTAAATTGCCAACTTCAAATATGGACACTCACTTCAAGCGCTTACACGATAAATTTTACGACTAAGCTTGCTGAACGATGTTGAAAGTGAGTGATAGCAAGTGTGCGAACGCTGTGGTAATCTCTTAAAATTCCATTTGGTCAGTTTGCTGACTTGAATTCGTAATATGCCCTAGGGAAACTTAAATGGAATTATCTGGAAGCACGATTGTGCCATATCCACGGGATGTCGTTTGGCAATCGCTCTATGATGCGGAATCCATGCGTCGCTCAATTTCCGGTTGTATAGAGTTGGAGTGGATATCAGAAACCGAACTTCAGGGAAAAATCAAGAAAAAATTTGGCCCCATAAAAGCCACATTTCCACTTAATTTATCGGTCAGCGATGTGGTGCAATTCGAAAGTTACACCATGCAAGGTTCGTCTAAAGGTGGTTCGTTTGGCTATGTTAACGGTGAAGCGATTTTTAAACTGGTCGATGTAGACGAAGGTTGTGAATTTTTCTATGAGGCTGAAGTCAAAATGGGTGGTAAATTGGCTCAGATAGGTTCGCGGTTGATGAGCAGCGCTGCAAAAAAAATCGTTGGAGATTTTTTCGAGGCTCTTTTGTCAGAAATTGAGTCCCAGAATTCTCCTGAAACTGATGAAGAGAAGGATCCTGAATGAAGTCGGTGAGTTCAAGCACAACCCACAAGTTGCTAAGTTTCCCCAATCACCGAATAATTCATTAAAATTGCTTGAAGAAATTCATTTGAATCAAGTAATCGTTTCGTTGCTCAATCGTTCGAGAGTGGGTGGTTTGAGTTGGCGATTTAGGTAATCTATAGAGGAGGTCAGTTTATGACTGTATCAATTTCAATGACGATTAACGGAAGCAGTGTGTCAGCCGATGTTGATGCACGGACTCTGTTGGTCGATTTTTTGCGGGTAAACCAGCGATTGATAGGCACACATGTCGGATGTGACACGAGTCAGTGTGGCGCATGTGTCATTCATGTGAATGGGAAGTCCGTCAAGAGTTGTACGATGCTCGCGGCTCAAGCAAACGGTGCGGATGTCACGACCATTGAAGGCGTTGCCAATGGCAGTGAATTGCATCCGATGCAGGAGGCGTTTCGCGAAAATCATGGTTTGCAGTGTGGATTCTGTACACCCGGTATGATCATGAGCGCATTGGATCTAGTCAACGTCAATGCTGACCCTTCCGAGCAGGAAGTTCGGGAGTGGCTGGAAGGTAACTTGTGTCGATGCACGGGTTATCACAATATTGTCAAATCGATACAGGCTGGCGCTAAAGCCATGCGGGAGGCATAAGAATGAGTGGTACCGGAATTGGCGCCTCCGTGCGTCGAAAAGAAGACCTGAGATTTGTCCGTGGTGCAGGTAAGTACACTGACGATATGAATTTGCTGGGTCAGGCTTATGCGTACATTCTGCGCTCGCCGCATGCCCATGCAGCCATCAAATCGATTGACAAATCAGCAGCTGCAAGCAGCGATGGAGTCGTCGCTGTGTATACGTCCGAAGATATGGCTGCGGTTGGCGGCATTCCTTGCGGCTGGCAAGTACACGGAAAAGATGGCAGCCCCATGCATGAACCGAAGCATCCAGCTCTGGCTGAAGGCAAAGTGAGGCATGTGGGAGATCCTGTAGCAGTCGTTATCGCTGAGTCGCGGGACCAAGCTAGAGATGCGGCGGAAATGATCGAAGTTGACTACGATGTACTCGAAGCCGTTTTGGATATGAATCAGGCCATTTCAGATGATTCACCCAATGTTCACGATGATGTAGGCACTAATGTTTGCTATGACTGGGCCTTGGGTGATCCGGATGTAGTCAACGAAGCTTTCTCCAACGCTGCACATGTTGCAAAACTGGACCTTATCAATAATCGCTTGATTCCGAACGCTATAGAGCCGCGTTGTGCCATTGGTGATTTTGACCAGGCTTCCGGGCAATATACGCTGCACACGACCAGCCAGAATCCTCACGTCATTCGACTGCTGATGGGTGCTTTCGTTCTGGGAATTCCAGAGCACAAGTTACGCGTGCATGCCCCGGATGTTGGTGGTGGATTTGGCTCGAAAATTTATCACTATGCGGAAGAAGCGATCGTAACCTGGTCGGCTGCTCAACTCAACAGACCAGTTAAGTGGACTGCAGACCGAAGCGAATCCTTTATTTCTGATGCTCATGGGCGAGATCATGTAACGTCGGTCGAACTTGCACTCGATGAAAATGGCAAATTTCTCGCACTTCGCGAGTCGACCCTTGCCAATATGGGTGCATATTTGTCGACTTTTGCACCGTGTATTCCGACCTACCTGCATGCTACATTGCTGGCGGGACAATATTCGACTCCGCTTGTCTATTGTGAAATAAAGGCGGTGTTTACCAATACTGTTCCGGTTGATGCTTATCGCGGCGCAGGACGGCCTGAAGCAACTTATTTGCTTGAGCGAATCGTTCAGGTTGCTGCCGATCAGTTGGGATTGGATCCAACGGAAATTCGACGACGCAATTTTATTCAGCCCGATCAGTTTCCATATCAGACACCTGTCGCACTGGTGTACGATACTGGCGACTATGAATCGAGTCTGAACAAAGCACTTGAGTCCTCGGATTACGCTGGTTTTGCAGCCCGAAAAGATGCTTCAAGAGCAGCAGGCAAATTGCGGGGAATCGGAGTTTCCTCCTATATTGAAGCGTGCGGAATTGCACCTTCCAATGTTGTTGGTTCACTTGGTGCAAGAGCTGGGCTTTATGAAGCGGCAACGATTCGAGTCAATCCAACTGGTTCGATTAGTGTGATGACAGGTTCGCATTCGCACGGCCAGGGTCATGAAACAACATTTGCACAGGTGGTTTCTGAAAAGCTTGGAGTTGATATTGACAGCGTCGAAATCGTTCACGGTGACACCGACAAAATTCCATTTGGAATGGGCACTTACGGTTCACGTTCAATCGCAGTGGGCGGTACGGCAATTGTGAATGCGCTTGACAAAATAATTGCCAAGGGTAAAAAGATTGCTGCGCACCTGCTTGAAGCGTCCGAATCGGATATCGAGTTTGAAAACGGAAGTTTTGTGGTGCCGGGAACTGACAAAGCAAAGGCTTTCGGTGAGATTGCCCTCACTGCTTACGTTCCTCATCAATATCCATTGGAGGAGTTGGAACCTGGACTTGAAGAAACCGCATTTTACGATCCGAAAAACTTCACATTTCCCGCTGGTACTTATATCTGCGAGGTTGAAGTTGACCCGGAAACCGGTGTTGTTGATATCGCGAGCTTTCATGCAACAGACGATTTTGGAACGGTAATCAATCCGATGATCGTGGAAGGCCAGGTACATGGCGGACTCGTCCAGGGTATCGGACAGGCTTTGCTGGAATCAGCTGCCTATGATGAAAATGGTCAGTTGCTGTCCGGTTCGTATATGGACTACACCATGCCGCGGGCCTCTGATGTGCCTTCATTCTCGGTAGATACGACAGTTACGGTATGTGGACATAATCCGCTAGGCGTGAAAGGCTGTGGTGAAGCCGGTGCAATCGGATCGCCACCAGCGGTGATTAACGCAATTCTGAATGCGCTAGCTGAGGTTGGCGTCACCAATATCGACATGCCTGCGACACCGCATCGGGTCTGGCAGGCTATTCGAAACGCTCAGGCTTCCTGAAAGGAGGAGTAATCATGTATTCATTTGACTACAAAAGTCCATCAAGTCTGAGCGAAGCAGCTGCAATGCTGCAAAGCTCGGATGACGGATTGTTGCTCGCTGGAGGACACACGTTGCTGCCGACTATGAAACAGCGACTTGCCTCGGCGAGTGATTTGATCGATCTCGGTGGGGTCAGCGAACTTAGAGGTATCTCAGTGTCAGGCGACACCGTAACGGTTGGTGCTATGACAACGCATGCAGAAGTTGCTGCGTCGTCTGATGTCAGAGGTGCCATATCGGCACTGGCAGATCTTGCAGGTGGCATTGGTGACCCACAGGTTCGAAATGCCGGAACCATTGGTGGTTCCATTGCCAACAGTGACCCGTCAGCCGATTACCCGGCTGCTTTAGTGGGTTTATGTGCAACAGTAAACACAAACTCGAGGTCCATTTCTGCTGACGATTTTTTCACCGGTATGTTTGAAACTGCACTGGAAGAGAATGAAATCATCACTTCGGTATCGTTTCAAATTCCGAAATGTGCGGCATATTGCAAGTTTGCAAACCCGGCGTCTCGGTATGCAATTGTCGGAGTGATGTTTGCCGATTGCAATCATGGAATGCGAGTTGCGGTAACTGGGGCTGGACCGAGTGTTTTCCGGGTCAGCGAAATGGAATCTGCATTAGCGCAATCGTGTACCGCTTCTAGCATCGCGGGCATCAGCATTTCAGCCGATGGTCTTAACAGTGATATTCATGCGAGTGCGGAGTATCGGGCGCACCTGGTGACTGTCATGGCGAAACGAGCCGTTGAAAAGGCCTGTGCTTCCTGTTAATCGGCCTGGTAATTAACAAACCGTTTGGGCGCTTGAACCTTTTGCGGGTTCAAGCGCCCCAGAGCATTTCAATTCTGTGATTGTGAGTCATCACTTTCAATCGAAATTTCTTAAATGAATTTTCCTTCCGACATTACGACAACTGAATCGTTACTTGCATCTGGCAACTACATTGCAGACCGAAGCCTGGCGACTGCTGTTTACCTTTCTTTGTCGCTCGGCAGACCTCTGTTGTTGGAAGGTGAGGCAGGTGTCGGTAAGACCGAAGTCGCTAAAGTTCTGTCAGCGACTCTGAACTGTGAGTTTATCCGCCTTCAGTGTTATGAGGGACTTGATGTAGCCTCTGCAGTCTATGAGTGGGACTATTCCAGGCAGATGATCGAAATCCGTTTGGCGGAAGCAGAAGGTGTGCAGGACCGGGCGGCCATTACCAAAGACATTTATTCTGAGAAGTTTTTAATTTCGCGACCTTTGTTAAAGGCGTTAAGAGCAGATGCGGGTGGAGTTCCACCAGTTCTGCTCATTGATGAAATTGACCGGACAGATGAACCCTTTGAGGCTTATCTACTGGAACTGCTTTCCGAGTATCAGATATCGATTCCTGAAATAGGCACAGTCAAGGCAGCACGCCCACCCATAGTCATCATCACGTCGAATCGGACGAGGGAAATTCATGATGCACTGAAACGACGGTGTTTCTATCACTGGGTGGATTACCCGAATGCTGATCGGGAACTTGAGATTTTGAAGGTGAAAGCACCTGAAACCAGACTTCAACTTGCCAGACAAATCGTTGGCTTTGTGCAGAAACTGCGCGACGAAGATCTCTATAAAGCTCCCGGGGTCGCTGAGACGATCGATTGGGCACATGCGCTGGTGCAAATTGATGCGATTGAATTAAAACCAGCAGTGGTTGACAGCACGCTCGGTGTGCTGTTGAAATATCAGGATGATCTTGAAAAAATTCGCGGTTCTGAAGCAGTTCGTCTGCTGGAAACCATACCTATTGCCGCTGGAATCAACGCGTGAACCATGAGAGGTGTTGACCAGTGGATTCTGCAAACCATGGTACGTTCGTTAACAACATCGTCCATTTTGGTCGGATTTTAAGAGCTGCGGGTTTACCGGTAGGAACCGGTAGAATCCTGGAAGCGGTTCGCGCGGTTGAACTCGTAGGCGTCGCTGACAAGGACGATTTTTACTGGACGTTACACTCCGTTTTTGTGAGCCATCCGCGACATCGATATCTATTCGAACAGGCATTTCAGGTATTCTGGCGGAATCCGAGAATTCTCGAACGTTCAATTTCAACACTCTTGCCTGAAATAAGAGTACCTGAGTCTGAAAATTCCACCAAGGAGATAGCTCGTCGACTGGCCGAATCACTTTATCCACAGCAGGTTTCTGATGATCTATTTGAAGAATTGGAACCCGAGTATGAGTTTCGAGCGTCAATGACATATAGCGACCGGGAACGACTGCAGAGTGTTGACTTTGATACCATGTCGACTGCCGAGATGCAGCAGGCCAAACAGGCGGTTGCTAATCTCGGAGTGGCGTTTCGTGAAATTCCAACCCGCCGATTCCGAGCAACTGAACTTGGAGAAAAACTTGATATGAGAAAAACACTCAGGGCGAGTCTGAAAGGATCGGCAGACGTGATCAGGCTGATTAGGAAGAAGCGTCGAATGGAGTCACCGCCGGTAGTACTGATTTGTGACATATCAGGCTCCATGAGTGAATACTCGCGGATGATTTTGCATTTTGCACATACCCTGATGTTTAATCGAAAACAGGTTTTCTGCTTTGTATTTGGTACGCGGCTGACCAATGTTACCCGGCAATTGAGAGTTCGCGATGTAGACTGTGCGTTGGCGGATGTTTCTGAAGCGGTTGAGGACTGGTATGGTGGCACTCGTATCGGGGAATGCCTGAAGCTCTTTAACCAAACCTGGGTGCGTCGATTGCCGTTGCACAAGGCAACAATACTGCTCGTTACAGACGGGCTAGATCGTTCAGAGTCTGTTGCTCTCACGCCGCAAATTCAAATGCTGCATAGATCCTGCAAAGAATTAATTTGGCTGAATCCATTGCTTCGCTATACTGAATTTGAACCAAGAGTCAGTGGTATTCGGGCAATGCTTCCGCATGTTGACGCCTTCCTGCCCGTGCATAATTTAAACAGCTTGCAGTCTCTAGCTGAGATGTTAAGCCGAAGGTCTAGCGCGAACAATTTAGAACTCAACAAACAAAAGTTCTTTTGGCGACGGAAATTACACGATTCTACCCCATTTGTTCCTCAGACTTCAGTGAGCTGACATGCTGAACAAGGACGAAAATCACTTGACATTGGAAACCGCACTCGGTTGGCATGAACAGGGGTTGAACGTCGCCATCGCAACAGTTATTTCAACATGGGGTTCGTCACCAAGGCCAACTGGTAGCCAGTTAGTGGTCAACGAAGAGCGACAGTTTGAAGGTTCAGTATCTGGAGGCTGCGTTGAAACAGCTGTGATTGAAGAGGCAATGGATGTGATGGACACAGGGTTACCACGACTTTTGTCCTATGGCGTGAGCAATGAACAAGCCTGGGAAGTGGGTTTGGCATGTGGCGGTCAGATTGAAGTTTATGTTGAGCCTTTGTCGGACGATAAACCGGACCCCGAGTAGTTGTGAAGGCATCAACACTCAAGACACTGATTCAGGCAAAGGAGCAGGGACAGGCTGTTGTGCTTGCAACCTCGCTTGAAAATCACTCTCAACTGGTTTTCTTCCCGGAGGCTGCAGAAACTGATGGACCATTGGGAGTCGCAGTTCAGGAAGGGTTTCGAATGGACCGCAGTCGGGTAGTCGAATTTGAAGGAAAGCGACATTTTATTCAGGTCATCAATCAGCCCTTGAAGTTGTTAGTTGTAGGTGCGGTTCACATTGCACAGGCACTGATTCCAATGGCTCAATCCTGTGGTTATGCGGTTACCCTGATCGATCCAAGAAAAGCGTTTGCGTCGAATGACCGGTTTCCTGGAGTAGCAGTCAGAAACGAGTGGCCTGACAAGGCCTTGACCGCTCTTGGACTGAATTCCAGAACAGCGGTGGTAACCTTGACGCATGATCCCAAACTTGATGAACCGGCGTTGATCAAGGCACTAAATTCCGATGTGTTTTACATCGGTGCTCTAGGCAGTCGCAGAACTCACAAAGCGCGCTGCGAACGTTTAAGCGAAGCTGGTGTTTCTGAGGAAAAACTTGAACGGATTCATGCGCCGATTGGCTTGGACATCGGCGCAACTTCACCCGCTGAAATCGCAGTCTCCATAATGGGTGAGATTACATCAGCACTTAGAATGAGGGTGAATCAATGAAGTTCGGGAGAATTCCGACTGCTGAAGGCGTGGGTGCCATTCTTGGGGCTCCGCTTTCGGTTCTGGGTAAGAAATGGAAAAAAGGTCGAGAACTCACTCGTTTCGATATCGAAGTGCTGCTGAGCCAGAATTTTGACAGCATAGTTGTTGCACGGATGGAAGACAGCGACGTTAGTGAAGATGCTGCTGCAGAGGCAATCGCACGGGTTATTTGTGGCGATGGACTCGAAGTTCGATCAGCGGCCACGGGACGTTGTAATCTTTACGCAAAACATCGAGGCCTGCTGCAACTGCGTTCCGACCGCATACATGCGATCAATTCAGTTAATGAGGCGTTCACCATTGCCACTCTTCCGAACTACAGTACTGTATATGCTGGCAGGCTGGTCGTTTCTGTCAAAATCATTCCGTATGCTGTTGACCGCACGCTGCTCAATGAATGCATCACTGAGGCAAGCTTCGGAGTGCCTCCGATCAATGTATTCAAGTTTCAATCACTGTCCATCGGTTTAATTCAGACACAGACTGACTGGTTTGCACGGAAGCTGCTGGATAAGGGTAAATCAATGCTTGAGAGCAGGGCGGGGCTTGTTGAATCTGAAATCACGGAGTATGATGTTTGTGAACATCATGAAGATGCGGTCTCTGAACTGATTGTTGAGTACGGCAAGAAAAATTTGGATCTCATACTTGTCCTAGGTGCTTCGGCGATTCAGGACCGGGAAGATGTTATACCGAAAGCCATTGTTAATGCGGGTGGTCGAATTGATCATCTAGGGATGCCAGTCGATCCTGGAAACCTGCTTCTGACGGCGAAGTACAGAAAAATTGATGTTTTGGGACTACCTGGATGTGTACGCTCACCGAAACGAAATGGATTCGATTTCGTGTTTGAACGACTGGCAGCCGGGCTCGAAGTGTTGCCGGAAGATATCATGCATATGGGTATTGGTGGGATTATTCCTGAACCACCCAAACGGCCGGTGCGACGTACAGTTGTCGAAGCTTCTGAGTTGTCAGGCGAAATGAATGTCGCCGCAATTGTATTGGCAGCCGGTCAGTCGACACGTATGGGAGAGCAGAACAAACTGTTTCTCAAAATGGGAGAGCGCAGCATGATTCAGCAAGTGGTAGCCAACCTGGCTGATTCAGCAGTAGACAGAGTATTTGTGGTGACCGGCCATGAGAGAGAGCGAGTGCGAGAAGAACTGCAGGGTGCATCGGTTACGTTCATACACAACAGCGAATATGCAAAAGGTCTTAGCACTTCGCTTCGGACCGCCCTGGCGCAATTGCCAAAGAAAACGACTGCTGCGTTGATTTGTCTGGGAGACATGCCGTTTGTAGGAAGTGTCAATGTCAATGCACTGATTTCTGCATTCGATCCGGCCAATCAGCAAACAATCTGTGTGCCTACTTTTCGAGGCAAGCGTGGTAACCCGGTACTATGGGGAAGAAATTATTTTCAGCAGATAATGGAAATTCAGGGGGATGTCGGTGCCAAGCACATCATTGGTGAGTACGATAATTGTGTGGTCGAAGTAGAAATGCGTGATATTGGTGTTCTAACTGATTTTGATACACCGGAAGCATACGCCGAGTTTGGTTTCAAACATGCAAAAGAAGATTCGGGTGTTACGGTAGAGGAACCCTCTTAACGGGAAAATTGGCGATGGAAAACGAGATTTATTGGCGATTGGGTATGTTTTTTATCCTGCTGCTGATAATGGCACTTTGGGAAACGATCAGTCCGCGACGACAGTGGCAGCTATCGAGAGGTGCGAGATGGCTTAATCACTTGACGCTTTCCGTAATCAATACGCTAGTCGTTCGAATTCTGATTCCGATCACTGTCGCAGCATTTGCGCTCATTCTTGAAAGTCGAGGAATTGGACTACTGAATTGGCTGAGTCTTCCATTTTGGCTTTCGGTTCTGACTGGAGTTTTACTGCTGGATCTTGCCATCTATACCCAACACTATTGGTTCCACAAAATTGATTTCTTCTGGCGATTTCATAGGATGCATCATACTGATTTAGATTGTGATGTCACTACGGGTGTGCGGTTTCATCCAATAGAGATTGTTATCTCAATGATTATTAAATTTGCTGTAGTTTCGGTCATTGGTGCGCCAGCACTCGCCATTGTCGTATTCGAGATATTGCTGAATGCCACTTCCATGTTCAATCATGGCAACGTCAAGATGCCGCACGCCTTGGATCGGGTGCTAAGATCTGTGATTGTGACCCCCGACATGCACCGGGTTCATCATTCAATTATTCGAAACGAGACGGACAGTAACTTTGGATTTAATCTGTCGGTCTGGGACCGAATCTTCGGAACCTATCGAGCCCAGCCTGAAGAGGGACATCTGGGCATGACGATTGGCTTGCCGATTTATCGCGATGAAATTGAAAATCGGCTGGATCGGTTAATCATCCAGCCGTTCAGAAAAATCGAAACTTAAGCTGCAGCAGCAGTAATTTCGGCCATACTGTCGTCAATCGACTGGCTCATTTTTTCGACGATTTCATCAACTATGGCTTCATTGATGATAAAGGCCGGTGCCAACATGACGTGATTACCACGTACGCCATCGATGCTTCCCCCTCCCGTATAGCACATAAGTCCGTTGCGTTCTGCGTTCCGTTTCAGGACGGAGTGAAAGAGAAAATTTGGATCGAGCGGCTCTTTGCTTGTCTTATCTGAGACAAATTCTATTCCGATAAAAAGTCCTCGTCCTCTGATGTCACCGACATTTGAATGGGAACCAAGTTCTGATCTCAGTTTCGCAATCAGGTTCTTACCTTGGATTCGGACGTTTTCCAAAAGATTTTCTGACTCAATCGTGTTCACTACAGCAAGTGATGCGGCACAGGCGATGGCGTGTCCCATGTAGGTATGACTTTGCATCAATGCACCACTGCCACCATGAACCGCTTGGTAGATTGGCTGAGAGACAATCGTAGCAGCGATTGGCTAGTAACCTGCCCCCAGTCCTTTGGCCAGTATTACCATATCGGGTACGATATCGTCTTGCGTGAAGCTGAAAAACGTACCGGTCCGACCCGAACCGCACATGACTTCATCAAGAATCAACAAAATGCCATACTGATCACAAATTTCCCGGATACGTTTCAAGTACCCCGGTACCGGGGGAAGCACGCCAGCGGTAGCGCCACCCACTGTTTCGGCGACGAATCCAATGACGTTGTCAGTTCCAAGTTCAAGAATTTTCTCTTCAAGTTCATTTGCAACCCGAATGCCATACTCATGCGTGGACTCACTCTCCCGCTGTTCCCGGTAAGGAAAGCATGGAGCGATTGTGTGATGATCAGAGCTGAGCATAGGCAGATACGGTTTGCGACGCGCTACGTGGCTACCAATAGATAATGCGCCAAGTGTGTTGCCATGAAAACTCTGACGACGTGAAATCAAGAATTTTCTGCTGGTTTCTCCCGTCTCAACAAAATACTGTCGAGCGAGTTTGAATGCTGTTTCCACTGCTTCAGAACCGCCGGATAAAAATACAACATGATCCAGTGGTGCGGGTGCCAGATCAGCCAGTTTTTCAGCCAGTGATTCAGCGGTAAACGAAGTAAAAAATTCCGAATGAATATAAGCAAGTTCAGCAGCCTGTTTTCGAATAGCCTCTACAGGAGCGGGATGGTTATAACCAAGACAGGATACGGCTGCGCCACCGCAGGCATCTAGATATTGGCGATTATTCTCATCGTAAACATAAACGCCTTCACCTCGGATGGCTGTTGGCGGAGTGTGTATCGGAGTGCGGTGAATAATTTTTGTCATGATGCTAATTTCTAATTTGAATTGATGATTGGCGGAGTGGTTTCTTTGCTTGAATATTTGCCGAACAAATCAAGGTATTAACTGAGTGAAATTATATTGAACAGTATGACTTTCGAATTGATCATGGAGTTTAATTTCACCTCGTCAGTCAATCCCTAGCCAACGTAACTTCACGAGCCTGACACGACTTCCCTGATCCGCAAATAAAAAGTTGCAGAAAATGATAAAGCCCTGTAAAATCAGAGAGATATTGAAAAAAACGCCCAATTCGGCATTCACCCAATGGGTGAATTCGAAACGGCTCTCAGATTTCGCAAGGCTTATGAAGATTCTACCATACAACACTGCGGCAAGCTGCCACAATTTCACCTCCAGAGCCGGTCTGGTGGTGCCAGCCGAACTGCTCAAGCGCCTTGAGCTGTCACAGCTCATTGATTCGTCAATGCCCACACCCGGCAGCAATCGAGGCTACCGGCACAGCGCCATTTTCAATACCTTCATGCTGATGTTCCACGAAGGTGCGGGGTGCATCGACGATGTGCGCCACCTGCGCAGTGAACCGGCGCTGATGAAGCTGTTGGGTTTTGGGACGATTCCCTGTGCCACGACGCTGGGTGGATGGCTTCACAGAGTCGGCGACAGTCGACAGATGATCTCGGTTCTCGAGCAGGTCAACCGCGCGGTGATGAAAGCGACGCTGGGTGATCGAAAGTGCGTCACTTTGGACATTGACGCATCGGCGATTCGGTCGAAGAAAAAAGACGCGAAGTGGACGTATAAGAAGCATCGCGGGTACATGCCGATGTTCGGTCACATTGCCGAGACCGGTCAGGTGGCTGCGGCTGAGCTTCGCGAGGGCAATGTGCCGCCTGGGGCTGAGAATGTTGAGTTTTTCCGGCGCTGCCGCGCGGCGCTGCCCGAAGGGGTGGGTGTCACTCGCTTCCGGGCCGATGCCGCCTCCTATCAGGCGGGCATCATCAATGATTGCCGCGCACACGGCATCCGTTTTGCGATTCGGGCGAAGATGGACAGTGCGGTGAAGAAAACGGTACTGGACATTAAGGATGAGGATTGGAATGCGGTTGTGAATGCCGACGGTGCGGTATTGGAAGGCGAGTATCTGGCCCGTACGCTGCATGTGATGGAAGATGTGCCTGAGGCTTTCTGTCTGGTGGTGCAGAAAAAACGGGTGCGGGACAAGCTGCCGGCCGACGCTGGGATGCCTGACGGGACTGAGCAGCTGAAGATGGTTTTCAAAAATGAAGGCCTGCACCAGGTCGATGTGCAAAGTGCGGTCAGCGGCAGGTACATCTACCGGGCGATTGCGACCGATCTGGACCTGGACCGCTTCAGTGACGGCGAGATTGTATGGTGGTACAACCAGAGAGGGGACAGCTCGGAAAACCGGCTCAAGGAAATTCGCAGTGACTTCAGCGCGGCGCATCTGCCGTGCGGCGAGTTCAAAGCCAATGTCGCGTACCTGCTTCTGTCTTCGATTGCCTTCAATCTGCTTGCGCTGATGCGCATGAAACTGCCGCAGGAGTGGTATGGCGTGCGGGCGATCAGTTTCCGTCACCGACTGTATGCGATGGCCGGACAGGTGGTTCGCCATGCGCGGCAGTGGACCCTGAAAGTCAGTGCGGCCAAACTTCCTGTCCTGGAACAGTCGCTTTGGGCCATCCGCCGCTGCAGCCTGTCCTGACTTCTCATTCGTTCTGAAACGGCTTTACACTACAGATCATGGCAGTCAGTCTACTGTCAGGGACAGGCTTGCGCCGGATTTGCTGCTGAGCCGCCAGATTCGCTTCGCAGTGGGTTCAGCCGGGTAAAATGGTCACCGATTTCGGTGTGTGGCTTGATGGTTTGGAAAATCCTGGCGCTTCGAACCGCCAGAGTGCCGAAAATCTCGCCTTAGCCGCCGCTGGCAGTCTCTAACTGAGGATTAGGGGACTTGAAACTCCTTTAGAGTGTTGCTCAATAGCACATAATGTGCGGGAGTTTGAGCCAATTCAGACTGTACGAATAATCTTAAACTAATGTATAGAGACTCATGAGTGACATCAAAATTTTATTTCTGTCGAAAGACGACATCGACACCTTGAATGTCGGTATTGACGATGCGTTGAACGCGATTGAGAAGGGTTTGATCGCACATGGCCAGCAAAAGGTCATCATGCCCTCCAAGAGCCATCTTGTTTTGGATTTCCCCAACAAGCTGTTCAACATCCTCAAAGGATATGTTGAGCCGGTTAATGCCGCAGGAGTCAAAATTATTGGCGATTTTCACGATAACTATCAGCATAATTTACCGTCTGAATTGGCATTGGTAACACTTTATGATCCGAAGACTGGAGTGCCAATGGCAATTGTCGATGGCACTGTCAACACTTGGATGAGGACAGGTGCAGTCACGGCTCTGGGTGCAAAATATCTGGCGAGCAAAGACTCTAAGGTTTTGGGACATATCGGTGCACGCGGAACTTCGTGGTACAACGTTCGGATGCTGGACAAGTTCTTTGATTTTGAGGAGATTCGTGTTACGAGTCGACGTCCAGAATCGAGAGAAAGGTTTGCTGAGACACTATCAGCGGAATTGAACAAAGAAATAAAAGTAATGGACAACTGTAAAGATACGGTGAAGGATGCTGACATTATTATTGACGCATCTCGATTGCTCGAACACCAAGTGTTAGTTGCCGACTCCGATGTTAAGCCTGGAGCGCATCTGCAGGCCTATGGAGCTGTGCTGTCTGTTGCCCCGACACTTCCATTCACTGTCGACAAGTTTGTTGTTGATGACTGGAATCAGTGCAAAATTTCACCTTATGGGCAGTTTGCGGAGCTGTGCCAAAGAGGTGAATTGAGAGATGAACACGTATATTGCGATATCGGTGAAATCGCCGCAGGTCTTAAGCCCGGTAGGGAATCTGAAACTGAAAGAAGTTTGTTTTGGCATAAAGGTTTCGCAATTAGTGACATTATGCTGGGTATGCTGGCAGTTGAGAAAGCTCGCGAACGCGGGATTGGTACCGAATTGGTGTACTACAAAGCACCGCGCGACATGTAGTCGGAAATTAACTAGGAAGATTTTGTGGCCAAAGATCACTTAGTCAGGAAAAAATCCAATTTGGTTTGGATTGACCTTGAAATGACTGGACTGTCGCCGGCAAATGACCGAATTATTGAAATTGCGACAATTGTTACCAACATTCATCTGGAGGTAATCGCAGAAGGACCAGAGATCGTCATTCATCAAAGCGATGAGAGACTCGCAGCGATGGATGACTGGAACCAGACGACGCATCGTGAGAGTGGATTGATCAAACTCGTCAGAGAATCGACGATTGATGAAAAGGAAGCGGAACGGAAAACACTGGCATTCCTAAAACGCCATGCAACAAAGCAGCGTTCTCCGCTATGCGGTAATGCGATCTGCCAGGATCGACGGTTCCTGGATCGATATATGCCTGAACTTTCTGGCTATCTACACTATCGACATCTTGATGTAAGTACGGTTAAGGAATTGGCGAAACGCTGGCGGCCAGACCTTGCAGACATGCACATCAAGAAAAGTGCGCATCGGGCCAAAGATGACATACTGGAATCAATTGAAGAACTTCGTCGTTATCGAGACAATTTTTTCTTGACCAATCCAGTCGAATTCGAGTGAAAAAAGCAAACGTACTGCAATGGGTCGTTTGCAGAGTTTCAATCAGTTGAAGATTTTAAGAGCACCTCTCACAGATCTAACGGGTTGAAATAAGTCATCTCCCTAGATTCTTCCGTAATCCAATAGGTTCGGAAAGTATCCCTCACGCTGTCCTGATGAAAATAAGAAGATTCGAAAAAGAAATGCTCGAGGGAAAACACGGATATCCTCGACAATGGGCCATGCAGCAACAACTGCAAGTTGGCCAATTTTTCGCAGCGGATTGCTTCGTTGAGGTTACACAGGCACACATTATGTGTGATACCGAATCGCTGGGCTTGGCTGGAATTGAGCATCTGGAGCAACTGGCGAGTTACAGTGAGGAGGAACGGCAAGTTGCAATACCTACCATCACTGACCCTCGGGGTATGGATCTCATGAATTACCGTCGGCTCAATCAGTCGGAAGACCTTGCGGGGCGAGAACGTCGCGCAACGACGGCACTGGAAGCGATGGGAATTATGATGACCGATACATGCATCAACTACCAGACCATTTCACCCCCGGTTTTCGGGGAACATGTCGCATTTGGCGATACAGGTGTTGTCATTTATTCCAACAGTGTATTTGGCGCGCGAAGCAATTTCGAAGGTGGGCCAGCAGCTTTAGCTGCTGCATTGACTGGCCGTGTTCCGTCTTATGGCTATCACGTTGATTCCAATCGTCAGGCAACTCAACGATTTAAATTGAATTTTGATCCGAAAACACTGACGGACTGGGGTGCGTTCGGGGCGATTGTGGGGGAATTCACCGGTGATTATTGGGAAGTACCAATCATAGAGGGACTTGGTGACAGTCCGACTTCAGATCAGCTAAAGCACTTTGGCGCGGCACTAGCCAGTCATGGTTCCGTTGCACTTTTCCACCTTGACGAAATCACACCGGAAGCACTCGACTTTATGGCGGTTGCAGCGGATCTCGACGGACAAGAACCAATTTCAATCACCCGGGATCAGATTAGAGCAATGTATGCAAAGACAGATGGCTCCATTGACGTAGATGTGGTCGTCTTTGCTGCACCTCAGTTGTCCTTGTTTGAAATACAGGATATAGCCAGACAGTTGGATGGAAAACAAATAAACAAGGGAACAGACTTGTTAATTGCAACATCGCCTGAAATAAAAGCCGCCTGCGATAGGTTTGGAATTACTGCCCGAATTGAGGACAGTGGTGCAATTCTGCTGAGTGGCGTATGTTTTTATCAAATGTATGCCAGGGAGTTGAGTGAGGCAAACGGTTGGAAAACTCTTGCATCCAACTCAGCCAAATTGGTGAACATCATTTCAGGTTATGGATATGAGCCCAAGTTTGCGACAACTGAACAATGCGTCGAGGCAGCGATTACAGGCAGGCTATGAGCAATAAGCGAACGTATAGTTTCGAAGCAGGAATTGGAGTGTCAGTTACGGGTGAAGCGCTGGTAGCCAGTGATAACTTCAGTGCCCGCTATGACCTTGATCGAATCCGCGGGGTATTTTCTAGGCGTTCGCACCAACTCTATGGTCAGAGTTATGTTGGCAAGATTCTGGTACTGAATACTGCAAAGGGTGGGGTGGCAACCGCCTGGATGCTTTTGGATATGGTTGAACGAGGAATGGCGCCAGCCGCGTTGGTGTTGAATTTAACTAATCCGATATTGGCTCAAGGAGCAGCGTTTGCGGCGGTTCCAATTGTTCATGATTTTGCCGTTGACATCACTATGTGTATTGAAACGGGTGATCAACTCTCGATTTTTCCAGAAGAAGGGCTATTGATTCAAGAATCTACTATAGGTACCTAGTGGGTGTCAGTACTGTCCAGATTTATTTGGGTGGAATTCTCAAGACACAAATTCGCCAAGTGCTGCTTTCAGTAAATTTGGGGTCAAATCAAATTTGAATTAATCCAAGTTGATTTGAATCAGAACTTATCCCATTTGTATCACTGGTAGATGATGTTAACGCTGAAAGGCATGATCAATATCTGATACTTTCCCTACGGACCCATAAATCCCAAATTTTTTCATCAGAATCTGGTACGGTTTAATAGAGTCTGTTCATTTCACTCATTCGTAGACAGGACAGAGTTCCCACGTATCAAGCAGACTCTTCTCAATTGACAAAATTAATCGAACACATCAAATTGCTAGATTACGCATTGGTTATAATTCTCGTGCCTCGCTACCAAACCATCGACAGGAAGCAAACTTGGGCAAAGAGTTTGCTTCTCCAATCTCGGTTTGCAGACTCTTGTTGAATGAAATCAATTGACAGGTTGATATTGATTCATCAAAGCAATTGTGCGGGATATAGGGCCGTTAGCTCAGTCGGTAGAGCATCTGACTTTTAATCAGGGTGTCGCAGGTTCGATTCCTGCACGGCCCACCATCTCAACACAGTCAAACTCTTGCCATATGCTACTCCAACCCGATAAATCGAGATAAAAAGAAATTCTCATCCCAATAGATTCCACTATAGCTGACATCAAGAGGGGTAAAAGTGTTGCAAGCAGGGGACTTACGGATTGGATGTTATGATCTGGTAACGGGATTATGGATGACTACTTTGTAGTGCTCAATCAATGGATTGGGACTTCTATCACTTGTCCGGGCTTTTCATTTTCGATTGCTGTGCGTATTTCCTGAATACAATTTTTCACCCGCGGCCATGCCGTGGACATCAATACTACAATCGCTAGTCTTCTATCAGCTAGGTTTTGTTAATATTGCATACTTTGGTCCGTGGTTACGATGACTTCATAACCTTCTTCTTCGGCTTTCTGGATTAAATCTCCGTTCTCAAGTAATTCCCATCCTTTCTCCGCGGACCTGTCCACGGAATGTTCTGTAAGGTGTAATCGTAGGGGCGAGGGAGTACCGTGGTCGAACAGAAGCTTCACGATTCGGCAATTGACTTTAGGGATTCCGTTTCGTGATTGAGAACAGCCACCACTTGCCATTTTTTTACTTCGGGGTACCATTCCAGAAAGTCATTTACAGTGGCCCCACTTTCTAGATTCTCAAAAAGCGCATAGACTGGCACCCTAGTTCCTGTAAATGCCCAAGCTCCGCTAATCTTGCGAGGGTCTCGCTCCACTGCTTTGCATGCTTTCCAATAATTCGTCATAGCACTTGATCCTTTTGTAAAACCATATTGAATGATTGTTAACTTGGTTCAATCAATTGAGTACAAGCCATAGATGCATTCTGGTATATTGACACACCGTCAGTACGAATAGAGATTAAACTAAGTTTATTGTTAAAGTAAACTAGTAATTAATGTCGTAGACATGTATTTATTCTGAAATAACTCGCAATAACCTGAATCATGACTCGTTGGAATTTATACATACCAGAGGAAACTGACCGAGCAGTTCGTACCTTTCTGAGCCGAAATGGAGAACAGATGGGTGACCTGTCTCAATTTGTCAATGATGCTGTCCGTCGTCGCCTAGTAGAATTGACTGTTTCGAAAATCAAAGATAGAAACGCCCGCTATGATCAGAGTGCAATCCTTGCAATAATTAACGAGGAGGTTAATGCTGGTCGTGAGGGTCGTTCTTGACACCAATATCCTCATTAGTGCCTTAATCACCAAGGGAACTCCTCCCGACATACTGTATCAAGCGTGGCTGAATGGTGAGATAGAAGTCGTCATGACAAGCGCGCAGGTTGCTGAAGTGAAGAATGTTCTTGCAAGACCTCGATTGAAGCAGTTTATAGATATCGAAGAGGCTGATGCAATTGTAGAGAACATAAGCGCCTATGCTCATGTTTTAACCACCTTCGACGTGGAAAACATATCCCCAGATCCGAATGATAACCAAATTTTGGCTGCTGCTATCGATGGGAAGGTTGATCTGATCGTATCAGGCGATAGGAAACATATGCTTGCACTCGGAGAAGTTCGGGGAATCCCCGTCGTTACAGCCCGTGAAGCTGTAGAACTATTGTCGCACAGGTAAATTGAACTTTCTTGTTGAAAGGTCAATCAGCAGCGATTTGATATGTTGATGCTTTCTTCGGTCAATTAATGCTACAAAGATAAAATCCGGAGGTAGCAAACAATTGCACTATTGTCGTTCTCTTTAGCGGCGGTAGAATTCTGAATCTTAAATCGAAGTCTGCAGAGGTTCGGATACGCAGTGACCAGACCCACCAAGATTGGACTTCAACGGAAGCGAATCAATGCTCAGTAAGTGTCAGTTAGTCACAGACGCATCTTCCTGGATATTTGTAATCAGTTCCTAAAATTGAGGAATGACCAAAGTGACTCCTGCGTTATAGAACGTAGAACTTGTCGATTTTGCTACTCTCTAAAAAAAATTACAAGATTCCCACTTTCCAACAATAATCGCGCAGAAATATTATGATTTTAGTAACAGTCAAACCGAAGTTCCAAGTCACCATTCCAGCCAAGTTGCGCAAGAGCATCAATCTCCAAGAGGGTGACATCATGGAGGCAATCCGCGTCGACGACGGAATTTTGTTCAGGGTCAAACAGGTAGTAGATCGGAACGTAATTGCTGACAAAATTGCTTCGACGTTTGCAGAAGTGCGTGTGCCGCGTGAGGATGTTAAGCACACTGAGGATGAGGTAATGGAAGACGCAATTGCGGAAATATCTGCATCACGCCGTGAGTGCCGCGACCATGAAGTATGAAGGTGGTATTGGACTGCAGTGTTTTAGTTTCAGCGAGGCAAACGGACGGCACCTGCCGCGCAGTAATCGACAGAGTTGTACGACACCATCAAATCATACTGTCCACCCCGATTCTGTCAGAATATTTAGCCGTGGTCGGACGGCCTAGACTGATGCTTTACTTTACCACCTTGATATCATTAATTTAGGGAATCGAGCAATTGGCCGACATTGTCGAGCCAACGAATTTGGAGTTTGGTCTACGCGACTCTGACGATGAGGTTTATTTGGCAACGGCTGCTGCTGGTGGTGCTGTCCTGAATACTGGCAACATGCGGGACTTTACGGAACCAAGATACGGGTCAGTTGAAGTCTGGTCGCCGCGAGAATTTCCTAATCGGACAGCGTGATAGTCTGATTTCAGATCAGGTTAGGAGATTGGCGTGTGGTCTTTGCTTTAGATAATGAACGAATTTTTTTTCTGAAAGTAAAAATATGACAAGTGTGTGTAGAGTTGAAGCAGTTTATCTCTGGAAGTGAGTAATCAGAAATTATCCGACAAGCGAAAATCGTTTAACTTTGATTCGATCTGCTATTCCAATGCCTGAGCCATTTCATAAGTAGTTTGGAGACGATACCAGATTTCCGCTCCACCACCAAAAGCCTAGTCTAAACGAATTGCCATATCAGGCGAGATTCCAGCTCGGCAATTTACAATGTCTGAAAGTTGTTTTCGGCAAACACCTAGTTGCTTTGCAGCTTTTGTGACACTGATATTCAACGGTTCAAGGCAATCGTACCGTACCGATAATCCTGGATGTGGGAGATTTTTCATAGCCATGCTAACTTCTCCTAGTGGTAATCGACCATATCAACATTTGTACCAATTGGCCTAGTCCAATTAGTACAGAAATGTGGTAGGATTGATTATTATCTTGGTTCATAGCTTGTGTGGGGGAGAGTGGCAAATTAGTTCCAGTAGAATTGAAACTATTGAGTAATTGAATTGTTTTGATCATTTACTGAACATATATCTTTCGAATCTCCTAACTTTAATTCTGAGTGGAATTGCTTTGGTCATTTAGACAACTTGTGACTGTCTCGGTTCTGACCTATCCGGTATACTTCGCGTCAAGGCTACTATGCTTTCCTAAGTCTGCGATGCATTGAAAGAGATTGGTACATCTGACGAAAAAGTGCGCGCCGTTGCGGAGGAGATTCCAAATTTTAAAAATCAGCTTTCGCAATTTGAAGACATGACGGCCGTGATTCGTGCCGAATCAATTACACTAGTGATCAAAAAATTCATCTATTGATAGTGAGCAATAAATAAACCTTCCCCAATTGAAGTAGTTCCAGATTCGGAATTGCCTCGATTATTCCAGAATCCGAAAAATACCCAGTGCATTAATCTCCTAAATCTCTGTGGACAGGACGGAAATTGGTCTATCTATCCTAATGATGGCGAGCATAACTGCCTTGGGGCACAGAGAAACTATCGAAATTTTCGGTTGTGATAAAATGACCAAACTGACAATTTTCGCAATTCGGACATGATATCTGATTCCACGTATCACGCAATTTGGGATGGACTTCTTGAAGTGTCCAGATATCGGCGTTATTACCAGTTATGTGAACGCAAGTACCGGCGACGTGCGTCGACATTTCGATTCATGTTAGCAATTTCAGGTATTGGAGCACTAGCATCTCTTCTTGAATTATTTGAGTTCCTTCCAGTTAACACAATTTCGTTATTTGGAGTGCTAATATCAGTGTTGGTTGTTTTAGATCTCATCATAAATCCGTCCAAAACTGCTGCACAGTTAATTATTGTAAACTCCATGTTGTCAGACTTGGAGGATCAATATCGTAAACTGTGGGAGGAATCAAAGTCGCAAAATATCGCTGACAACGTAGCATTGGCCAGAAAAGGTCAAATCATGCAAGATATCAGTCGAGTCTGTTCATTCGTAGATCTTTCCGTTAGCGATAGATTGAACGAAAAAGCTCAAACGGAAGCGTTTCAGACAGAAGAGGCGCGTTATGCCGGGTAGGAAGTCTCCAGTACCACTTGAAGAACACAGTAAACCTCCTAGGCGACCAAACCCGAAACCGCCACCGCCGCCCTCTCGACCACCGCAAGAGAAACCAAAAAAATAACCTGAATCGCGTAGCTAACTATGTTTGATTGTTGTTGTATTCAACGACAATTTTTGTTCTAGTTACTGCCGAAAATGATGTCGAAAATCTGGTCAGGTTCAATCGAATAACATACCTCTGCATTTAAGTCAGGGCGAGACGTATCGGCACCGTGTCAACTACGGCCTGCAGAAGTCGCAATTGGAATTGCTTTTCCCATCGTCGCCGAATGAATCGAGAAACGAACTCGTCTACAAATTCTTGCATGAATTGGTACGACACGCCATGAAAATCGGTTAGTAAATATTCATTATGGTCTATAATAGACCATATTCTAGTTATTGGAAAATTTATATGAAAACCTCAAATAACAGAGCCCTTCGCGTGTGGACAGTTTCCCATGCTAAGACCCATCTTTCCGAAGTCTTGCGTCGCGCCGAAGAAGAAGGACCTCAACAAATCGGAAAAAGGCGGCCATGTGTCGTTGTTTCTGCAAACCAATGGCATGCCAACAATCCCACACGCAAGCCCATGGGTAAATGGCTGGTTGACAACATCCCTCGAGGAATTAATCTGAACGTCGATTTCGATAGGAACTCTGATAGAGAAGTTCTTTTCCCTAATGGCGAAGTTGAATGAACGGTGTTCTCGTAGACACGAATGTGATATCTGAGTTAGCCAAGGATTCACCTGATTCGCAGATTATTTCTTTTTTTTATGAGAATAACGAGTTATGGTTGTCTTCATTCGTCGTGCACGAATTGAAATTTGGAATTGAACTTCTTCCGCTAGGATATCGACGCGACAGAATTAACTCAACGATCACCGATTTAGTATCACAATTTAGTGACAGAATTCTACCTGTGAGAGAATTGGAGGCAATTCAAGCCGCAAAATTTCGAGCTCAGCGCCAACGAGTTGGACGAAAGTTAGATCTCGGTGATGCCCTAATTGCAGGTACTGCCAAAGTAAACGGTCTTGCTCTTGCTACAAGGAATGTTCGAGATTTTGAATTTCTTCAACTCGAACTAATCAACCCTTGGGATTCAATATAACTGCAAATTGCGTACTACATGGCGAATGACTGAAAGCACTGAAACGAAATTCGGGGCTCAATTCTTGTCATAACTCGCTCGTACTAATCTGTGAGAAAGTGTGTCTCGTTTAATGTGATCGCCTATCACAAGAAGATAAGTTCTGCTATTTTCATACAACACCACATACGTCGCAGCAATTCAAAATTTCTTTGGTTGGGGCACACCTCAACTACAACCCGGAGTGAAAATCAATTCACACGCAAAAGTGTCGGGGGTCTCCATATAGGAGTTTCATTTAATTTTTAAACAACGCAGGGTTGTAATCAGTGTGTAATTTATTTCTCGTTTAACTGCAGATTTATGCAGATACTCAGTCTATGACAAACTTTGATAATTTTGCTTGTCAAATCAAAAGGAAGCTCGTCAGTTTTCTGGTTCTCTAGTAGTCTAAATTCCAGTAAGTTTCACTCTTTGAATATTGAATTTAATTACATTTCCCTGAATCTGTGAACAATGATTTGCAATATTGCTGTCTAAGGAATATCAACAGTTTAAGGCCTTGGTCTAACAGCAACTCATTGAAATAGTTTAACAATTGAATTAGAGCATAGAAGCCGAAAAAAATTGGCTATTGTCATTGTCCGTATTCGGTGGATAAAAATTGCCATAATGAATAGTTTTGAGTGAGCGAATCGAAGGGGACATGCAGAACTTGGGAGTGTGTTTGAAAGTTCCTAAATTTTTGAATTGAGCTTATTCACGTCACAAAGCCTAAATTGGAAAAGAAAATTTATGCCCACTGAAAATTCCCAATCATCAAACCATACCGATGCGGTGATTGAATGCCGCCATCTTTGGAAAATATTTGGCGAGCGCTCAGCAGACGCCATGCGAGCGGTTCAGAACGAAGGGTTGTCGAAAAACGAAATTCGCGATAAGTACCGTTGTGTTGTGGGTGTTCAGGATGCAAGCTTTTCCGTGGGAGAGGGTGAAGTTTTCTGCATTATGGGATTATCAGGATCTGGTAAATCAACACTAATTCGCCACATCAATCTCCTGATTGAACCAACTTATGGAGAAGTGTTTATTGAAGGACAGGACATCAGTCAGCTCGGCACCTTAGAACTCAGAGCTTTGCGATCTACAAAAATTGGGATGGTATTTCAGAATATGGCTTTGATGCCACATCGGACAGTTCGCGATAACGTTGCTTTCGCATTGGAGGTTCGAGGAATTGACCGTGATGTTCGATATCAAACTGCAGACCAGGCAATTGAAACGGTTGAACTTCAGGGCTGGAACGACCGATATCCTGACGAACTATCCGGCGGTATGCAACAGCGCGTTGGTTTGGCACGAGCAATTGCAGCAGACCCTCACATTTTGCTGATGGATGAACCGTTTTCCGCATTAGACCCTCTTATACGTAGGCAGTTGCAAGATCAGTTTCTGACACTGTCAGCTGAAATGAAAAAAACAACACTGTTCATTACTCATGATCTTGATGAAGCAATTCGCATTGGACACAGAATTGCTATCATGAAAGATGGAGCACTGGTTCAAATCGGCACACCAGAAGAGATCGTTACAAATCCAGTTGATGATTACGTGGCAGACTTTGTTGCCGGTATTTCAAAGTTGCAATTGGTAACCGCTCAGAAAGTGATGCAGTCGATAGAAAAATACGAAAGGAGCTATGGTTCTCTAGACTCCACTGATTGTCCAGTGGCGAAACCAGACGATAGCCTCGATCATTTAGTTGACCTGTCAATTGACACTGATCATCCAATCATTGTGGAGCGAGATGGCACGGTATTGGGTGTCGTGTCAAAACGCACTTTGCTGCGCGGAATTCAAGGGAAGCAGGAGTAAGCAGCACATTTCAGGTGTGGGAGTGAATCAATGGCCGACAAAGAATCAGTAAACCTGCTAAGTCCATTCAGAAGCATAGATTTTGGAATCGCAGATTGGGCTGACGGCATCAAGAATTGGGCTGCAGAAAATCGAGATGTGGTTCAACCCATCAAATGGTTTGTAAATGACCTGATCGTCACTGTAGAAGCCATCATGCATGCCATTCCGCCAGTTGCGATGCTAGGACTAATTTTTCTTCTTGCTTGGCAGGCAGCCGGTGTCAGAGTTGCAGCTTTTGTAGCTTGCTGTCTATTATTCTTAGGTCTGAGCGATCCATATGCCTGGGGTTTGGCTATGACGACGCTTGCTGTCGTGACAACTTCTGTGGCCATCTGTGTATTTTTTGGTTTGCCATTGGGATTATTGGCGGGAAAAAGCGATCGATTTGAAATGGCAATTCGGCCAGTTCTGGACACAATGCAAACCATTCCCGCATTTGTGTATCTGGTGCCTGTAGTCATGCTAATCGGTATTGGCAACGTTTCTGGCGTCATTGTTACAGTTGTTTTTGCTTTGCCGCCGATCATTCGTTTGACTTCACTTGGTATTCGACAAGTCGATGTAAGTGTGGTAGAGGCAGCAAGAGCATTTGGATCTTCACCTAGGCAAATTCTGTTCAAAGTAGAACTACCGCTTGCAACCCCTTCAATAATGGCTGGCTTAAACCAGACCATAATGATGGCATTGTCGGTAGTTGTGATTGCCTCACTCATCGCTGTGAAGGGACTAGGAAATGAGGTGCTGCGCGCAATGGGACGACTAGACGCAGGAAAGGCCTTGGTGGGTGGTTTCGGAATCGTTGTTTTGGCGATTGTGCTGGACAGAATTACACAGGGATTGGGAAGGACTGGTAGGGAACGAGGATATCGACACTGGTGGCAAGGTGGACCTGTCGGACTTTGCCTCCGTTTAATCGGAAAAAATCCTAAAGAAACCAGTCCAGTTTAGTCTGATCCACCTTCAAACTGGTCGTCCTCTTTGAATGCAATAGAGGTGTGTCGTTCCACAGGATCACTCCGTCTGGAGTGATAAGAATTGATTGTTCGGACCAGATTTTTTTTGCAACGATAAATATCAAATGCTATAGTTACTCCCAAGGATGAGATTCTCTTTTGAGGAGTTTGATTCGAAGTTGCCGCTGTACTGCGAACCGTAGGTATTTGAGGCTAGATAGTTGAAATTCAACATAGTTCTAGCACGGTTCTGTGCAGCAGTTTTTTATTTTGGAGGAACATATATGTTTAATGTAAAAAAACTCGTTGGTTCTCTGGCGCTCGGAATTGGAATTTTTGCTGTAGCCTCTGCTAGCATGGCTGATTCTATGATGCCGGGCAAGGGTGTTACTGTTAGACCGATTGAAGGCACAAATCTGGAAGAAAAGTTTCAACACCAGATCATTTATAAAGCGCTGATGGAATTGGGCTATGAAGTCGCCGAACCGCAGGAAGTTGAGTACCAAACTATTCATTTAGCTCTTGGTACCGGTGATGGTGATTTCACCGCCGTGCATTGGGACCCGCTTCATGCAGCCTTTTTCGAAGAATCTGGCGGTGATGCCAAGATGTCAAAAGTTGGTAGTTTCATCGAAGGTGCTCTTCAGGGTTACCTGGTTGATTCAGCTTCGTATGCCGCAGGCGTACAGAACCTGGGCGATCTGAAGGATCCGGAAGTTGCTAAGAGATTTGATGCTGATGGAAATGGAACTGCTGATCTGGCAGGCTGTGTTCCTGGATGGGGCTGTGAACGCGTCATTGAACACCATCTGACTGAATTTGGATTGCGAGACACGGTAACGCACAATCAAGGCGCTTACAACGCAATTATTGCTGAAACCGTTGCTAGAGAACAGAATGGCGAACCAATCATCTATTACACGTGGACACCTTTTTGGGTATCAGGCGTCCTGGTTCCAGGCGGAAACGTCGAATGGATTTCTGTACCGTACTCTTCATTGCCAGACGGTCGGGAAGCCGATACGATGTTTAAAGGAAAAAACCTGGGTTTTGAAGTGAATGCACTGCGTGTTGTAGCGAACAATGACTTCCTGAGCGCAAATCCTGCTGCTCATGCCGTTTTTGAAATGGCAAAACTTGATATTAACGATGTATCCGCACAGAACAATAAAATGCGCGATGGCGAAGATTCAATCGACGACATTGCCAGACATGTTGATGAGTGGATCGCTGCTAATCAGGATACTTTCAACAGTTGGGTTGAAGCTGGGCAAGCAGCCGCTAAGTAAGTCTAGAATTTACACCCATGGCAAGGAAAGCACTGTTCTGTGCTTTCCTTGCCATTCATTGAATCTCTTTGCTGACCGGTCCGCGCTTGCGGTTCCTAACCAAAGACGCTGGTTTTTTAATTTCTGATATTTTCTATTTGAGATAAATTATCTTTAGGCGACAAGGACCGGTTTAGAGAAACTGTTGATTTAACTAAATATTCAACGATTGCTTTCCCTTTTCGATTTAAGTCTACTCATTCCCTTTGACGTCGATGGTCCTGGCGGAAATCATGTCTGCCTCGTTCGTGAATTCACACTAGACACAGTGAACGCAAGACTGTAAGCAGCAAATCTTGCTGTTGATAACGAACACAATTATTAAGGTGTACTTCTACAATCAATCGGGCACCAATTCGTCTATAAAGTACAGTACATAATGTGCTTAAATTGAAACCAACCACGGTATCCCTCTGATGAATGTTCTGATAATCGGACTGACTTTATTTGTAGCCCTGCATCTGATTCCCAGTGTCCCGTCATTACGGACTTCACTGATAGAAAGTCTAGGTGAAAAAAAATACCGAGCGATCTTCGCGGCTGTTGCATTTGCAGGCCTGGCGTTGATCATATGGGGTTATTCCAGGGCTGAATTTGAACCTGTCTATCAACCTGCGACTTGGGGCCGCTCACTGGCGTTTGGATTGGTACCCATCGCAGTGATTCTATTCGCAGCAGCAAACATGCCAACACACATCCGGGCAATTGTGCGTCATCCCATGTTAGCTGGACTATTCTTGTGGGCGATCGCTCACCTTGCAGCGAACGGCGATCTCAGGTCGCTACTGCTGTTCGGGACGTTAGGTGTGTATGCTCTTGTTGCAACGGTCAGCATTGTCTTGCGAAGCAATCAGTCTTCCCAAGAAAAGGCTCCACGGTGGACAATGGATGCCGTGGCAATCGTGTCTGGAATTGTTGTCACTGGGTTGCTTGTGAAATTTCACGGTGTATTATTCGGAATGCCTCTGATGTAGAATCAATTACGCACTCAAAGATTGACTGCATATCGCCACAAGCAAATCTCATGGAATCAAAACCATCTTCCTTGGAGCACAAACTCACCTTTCAATAGAGTTGTATTATTCCTGATTTTCCATAGGTTGAATACACTCGAATTAATCTGACGGGTGTGGTGCTGTGAGTTCTTGTTTCGTGCTCAGAATAAAATGCCAGACAGTTCAAATTGCCTGCTCACGAATTAAGTACAGGTTCTTGCCTTGCTCAGGATGCTATGAATGACCGAAGGATTAAGTACTGAAGAGCTTAGCCAACGTCGAGGTGGACGCCAAAAACGACGGAGCATAAGAAGCAACGTCATAGAACCAATGCTTCCGGCGTTGATTAATCGTTTGCCATTGACAGAACCAATGACGCAGGAAGAGGTTGAGCGGATTCATACTGCGTCGCTGGGAATTCTCGAAAATGTTGGGGTCGTGTTTCGAGATCCGCAGGCAATCAGGGACTGGAAGTCTGTCGGTGCAGATATTCGGGATGAACACAGGGTGCACTTGGACCGTGGATTGCTAAGTGAGCTGATTTCATCCATTCCTTCAGAGATGACGCTTCGTGCCAGGGACCCTGAAAAGTCCGTCAGAGTCGGAGGACGTTCGACCATATTTGTACCAATGGCTGGGGCACCTTACATACGAGACCTGGAAGATCGTCGTAGAAATCCAACGCTGGCTGATCTTGCCATGATGCATAGACTCGCTCATCTTTCTCCGGCCATTCACTCGACTTCGCATCATATTGTGGAGCCGATGGATCACCCCGTTTCACACCGTCATCTTCGTATTGCATACTCGTCGATGAAAAACTCCGACAAAACAATTATGGGAATGACGACTTCTCCCAGAAACGCTGCAGATGTATTGGAGATGTGCGCAATTTTGTTTGGCGAGGAGTTCATGGAATCACATCCGGTTGTAGTCGGCAACTGCAATGGAAACTCCCCCTTGTTGTGGGATGAGACAATGTTGGGGGCGCTGCGAGAATTTTGTAAGCGTAATCAGCCCATACTTTGCTCACCATTTGTCTTGGGTGGTGCCAATACCCCAGCTTCTACTGCACCCGCTGTGGCACAGCTTAATGCAGAAGCCTTGTCTGCACTCGCGTACACGCAAGTTGTAAGAAAGGGTTGCCCGGCGATTTATGGGCATTACCTCTCTACCGTATCGATGGCCTCAGGTGCGCCTATGGCCGGTACTCCTGAGATCAGTCTAATGAATTTCATGATCGGACAGATGGCACGTTTCTACAATCTGCCCTGGCGAACTTCAAACACATTAGGTGGTTCAAAGACGTTGGATGCACAGGCAGGTTATGAGAGTGCATCGACAATGATGGCAGTCCTGCTTTCTGGTGGAAACTATCTGTGGCACTCAGCGGGATGGAACGAAGCAGGGATGCATTGTTCAGTGGCGAAGTTCATTGTTGATGCTGAGCAGTGTGCTATGGGATATCGAATGGCAGAAGGAATTCGATGGGATGATTTTGAGGAGGCGATCGCAGCTGTTTCGGACATCGGTCCCGGAGGGCATTATTTAGGCCACCCACACACCTTGTTGAACTTTCAACGGGGATTCTTTATGCCTAAGCAGTTTGACAACAATACCTACGAGCAGTGGGAAGCAGATGGAGCGAAAACCATCACTGAACGTGCTCTGCAGACTGCAAAAGAGATGCTCAAATCCTATGAGTTGCCACCGATGGATGAATCATTGGATGAAGCTCTATTGGACTATATTGCCCGTCGGGAAAGAGAGATTCCAGCATCCGATGAACTGAATTGGACACACTAACCATCATCGGTTGCAGTTGTTCTCGACTTTGATTATCGCTCAGCGATTCAACAATATAGGCAAATTAGGGTTCTTTTTCCATGCAAGTCAGTCGCCTGCCATTTGATCCTGGACCAGCCGGGTGGGCAAGCATTGTACCCCGTGGGCCGACTTACCCGAAATTGGAAGAAGACATAACGGTCGATTTTGCAGTAGTTGGGGCTGGATTTGCGGGTTTGTCTGCTGCTAGACGCCTAAGACAGTTGGAACCGAAGAGCAAAATTGCGATTTTTGAAGCAAGAGAAATTTGTGAAGGTTCCTCAGGACGTAACTCTGGCTTCATGATTGATTTGCCTCACAATCTGGGTTCGAAAGATTATGTTGGACAGATTGAAATTGATCGACAGCAAACAGCACTGAATCGCGAAGCCATTCAGTTTGCTCAGGAAGCCGCTGAAGAATACCATCTGACTGAAGAGGCTTTTAGTATTGCCGGAAAAATAAACGCGGCCGCTACTGAAACCGGCCTCAAACACAATTCAGACTACGCAACGCATCTGTCGAAACTGAACGAGCCTTGTGAAATTCTTGACGCAAAACAAATGTATGAGATTTGCGGGTCAAATTACTATCTTGGTGGGCTCGCAACCCCAGGCAATGGTCTGATTAAACCGGGGCTGTATGTTCGCGGTATCGCGAAGGGTATCAATCAAAGTGATGTTCAAATATTCGAGAAATCTCCGGTCTTAGGCCTAAATAAAGTTGGAAACGCCTGGAAGTTAAAGACACCAGAAGGCACTGTTGAGGCAAAAATTGTTGTCCTGGCGGTGAATGGTCACATTGAGAGTTTTGGTTTTTTTCGCCATCGTTTGATGCACATTTATCTGTACGCTTCGATTACAAGGCAATTGACCAGCGATGAGGTCAAAACACTGAGTGGGGAGCCAGCCTGGGGTTTTACTCCTGCGGATTCCTTGGGATCGACTGTACGCCGAATATCAGGGGCAGGGGGAGATCGGATTGTGATGAGAAACGGAATCAGTTGGGCGCCAAAGAGAACCGTACCGATATCACGGCTGGAAAGAGCAAAGCGATCTCACATTCGATCCTTCAAGCGGAGATTTCCTAACCTAGCTAACGTAAACATGGAATACAGTTGGGGTGGTTTACTGTGTCTTAGCCGAAATGCTGTGCCCGTGTTTGGTGAACTCGATACGGGTCTTTATTCTGCTTGTTGTCAGAATGGTCTCGGTACGGTGCAGGGCACATTACACGGAAAATTGGTTGCCGAATTCATCTGTGGACATCGGTCAAGTTCAGTCGATCATGTCCTTAAGCTTGCTAGACCAGTTAAATTGCCACCTGAACCATTCTGTACGATTGGAGCCGAAGTTGTTACACGCTGGGGTGAATTCAAAGCGGGCAGAGAGCGGTAAAATTCTTCTGCAATAAAGTTCTTACGTTAGAGACTCTCGTTACCGAATTGATACAAGTCTTGAACAATCAGAGCTTATCGCTGAACTCAAGCGGTGTGTTCAGACTTTGTCTGTGTCTGGTACTCTCATCGGCTGTTGGGCGTGTATCTGCAGATACCTGGCAGGGACTCAATGTCGAGCCAGAAAATCGATGCTCACCCTATCACTCCAAGGATTACACCTATCCTCAAGCTGTAGAACCCGAAATAATTCGTCTGATTGGGAAAATTTACAGCCCTTATACGGGGCGATGTTTTGCCAGCCTTTACGAAACCGATATTGAGCACATTGTTGCCCGGAGTGAAGCACATGACAGCGGATTGTGTGCGGCTAGCTTAGCTGTTCGCAGGAAGTTTGCTTCCGATCTGTTGAACCTTACCCTCGCTAGTCCCTATGTCAATCGAAATCAGAAGTCTCACTACGATGCTGCAGAGTGGGTGCCGGACTTAAATCAGTGCTGGTTTGCAGGCCGGGTCATTGCTGTCAAGCGAAAGTATGGCTTAAGTGTTGACCGGCATGAGGTTGCTGTTCTGCAGGCTATCTTGTCGCGTTGTGACTCATTTGAAATGATAGTACTCGAATGTTCCGGAATGACCGAATTAGCACCGACTCAACCCACGCAACAGCAATCAACATCAGATCCTTTGGCAGCGTGGGATGATAACAAAAACGGTCGAATTACTTGCAAGGAAGCCTTACGACACGGCATCGCACCCGTTTACAGAGACCATCCTGCATATCCATTCATGCGAGATGCTGATGGTGACGGTGTTGTGTGTGAATAGTCCCGGCTAAGAGAGAGCGACTTCTCTCGTCCAGTTATGAGTGTCTTCGACCTCGCCTCGCTGAATCCCCAAGATTAACTTGTAAAGTTTTTGACTGAGTGGCCCGATCTCGCCATTTCCAATCTCATACTGCTGGCCCCGATAGCCGATACTGCCAACAGCATTGACTACAACTGCTGTCCCACAACCAAACGCTTCCTGGAGTGTTTGGTTTTTGATTCCGTCAATCACTTCATTGATATCAATCATTCTCTCTTCGCACTCAATACCCATGTCGCGCGTCAACTGGATCACACTGTCTCGGGTAACGCCTGGCAAAATTGTACCTCTCAACGGTGGGGTGACCAGTTTTCCATCAAGGACGAAGCAGATGTTCATCTGACCGACCTCTTCGATGTACCGGTGCTCAACCCCGTCTAACCACAAAATCTGGGCGTAGCCCTCATCTCGCCCGTGACTTGAAGCTAAAAAGGTTGCAGCGTAGTTTCCTCCGACTTTGGCAGATCCAGTGCCGCCTTGAATCGCGCGGGTGTACTTTTCTTCAGCTTTGAGTGCGACTGCAGGTGAGCCCGCACCAAAGTATCCGCGAACAGGGGAGGTGATGATCAGAAAACGGTATCGATTTGCAGGTCGAACATCCAGGCTACCTTCATCGGCGAAAAGTACTGGTCGCACGTAAAGTGCCTGACCTTCGTAGGGTGGTACCCATTGATGATCAACCCGAACCAACTCCTCAATCGCACTCAGAAATGTTTCTAATTCGACCGGTGGTATGCACATTCTGATGCATGAATCGGTCAGTCGCCTGTGATTCATCTCCGGGCGAAAAAGCCGGATTTTGCCATCTACTCCTCGGTATGCCTTCATTCCTTCGAATATTGTCTGACCATAGTGAAGTGAGGCAGATACCGGATGAACTTCAATCAATCCAAATGGCTCAATTCTCTGATTTTGCCATTGGCCATCGATGTACTCCATGGCAAACATATGGTCGCTGAACTGGGATCCAAATTGTAGAATTTTGAAATCGATTTCTGATATTCGGCTATGCTTGATTTTGTTGATTTTTATTTGGGTAACCATTGAATTTGTTGGCTTTTTTCAAAATATTAGACGATTCAACTATTGAATCGCACTGGGTGTGTCTGACCTGAAGTGGAAATGTTACGTCAAGTCAAAATGTCAAACAGAGCGCTATTTTATGTTTCAATCCACTTCAAAGCTATCACGTGGACACACTTGCCACAGTAGACAAGGTGGTATTCAGTCAGACGCATGCAATTGGTTATTGGCCGTCCGACAATGGTACGGTGAAGTGATTCAAGCGTGCGTGTGTTCGTGGAGATTATACGCGCAGCGTACTAACGAGGCAGTTGTGAGAACATAGCCAATGAGGCAATTCCAGAGGGCGGTTGCACGTAGTCGGTCACCCAAGATTCTGCCAAAACTAGCAAGCGAGTTGTCGTATAAGCTACCAACCGTTTCGCAGCAGGTGCAGGGTAATTTCAGGTACGTTTTCTTTACCGCATCCAGTTGTAGTCGGAGAGATCTTCTAACCTGACTTCATCGAAAATTTTCATCGGAATATCCACTATCATCCAAACGAGGAAGGACTCGATAGATTAGAAGAACAAATTTCTAAAAGAATTGCTACCCTTTGTGAGCTATAAGGTTCCCCGCCATTGAGTCTCGTTCAGTTTTGATGGAAATGCCTTTCCTCATACTCTGTCACACAGTGTCTATCCGAATCCGGTTAAATTCAGTTCGAGGTCGGATTATTCATCAAGTGGTTCAACCTCAATTTGGTTGGTGCTTGGATCAAAGGTCATAGCCAGAAGAACCTCCAATTCCGGATCCCTGATAGCGCTTCTGGAAAATACAGGCAGATTATCTCCCCCTATGTGACGTGCCGAAACTGTCACGATTCCATCCAAATTCAGTTTCTTTGCCTCTGCGCCAATTTGATTACAGAAAGTGTAGTCATTGTCATTGATCAGATTAGACCAATCCGTTGTTTTTGATCTAAGATCCTTTTCTTCACCCTCAAACGTACAAGTGAACTGCCGGTAGTACACTTTTCTCGTTTCTTTTGCCTGCCCAATAAATTTCGGTAACCAGTGTTTCACTTCCGCCTGAGCGGTATAGGCATCCAAAGAACTATAGAATACTGGAAAAGAACCATCTGAAAACCTAGTTCTAGTCTTAAACTTTATTTTTGTTTGAAATGGCGCATCAAGAAGCTCTTCGGTATTTCTGTTTCCAGCTTTCCTGCCAAGAAATGTTAGCAATTCGCCAATTCCGAGTGCATCTAGATGTAGTCCTTCAATGAACTCCTCAAGTTCTTTTTCTTCATCCAATGGTATACTGGCCAACCGATAGATCCGTGGTTGAATCCACTGGCTCGAAATTTCCTCAAGCAAGGCTATCTTCCCACCATGGAGTCCACGTATTCCCTAACAAGTAGGATATCTGCCATCGATCCTCCAAGTAACAAGACTATAGGCTCCTGTCCATCCAGCAAAGGCTGTGGCTCCCTTAGCCATTCATTTTCAGCCTTCAAGTCCCGGAAAAATTCATGCAGAGACTTGCGTATGGAAAACAGATGCGACAGACGATCCTTTGCATCTCTACCGCGCAGTACCTCGTTCCCCTCAAGCACCTTGAAAACAAACTCAGATTCGAATTCCTCAAAGCCCAACAGGTTGATCGAATCTTCTCTCTCAAGATTCCAACAGTCCAACAACTTCAGGATGAATTGTATTGGGCCTGTCAGTCTATGCACTATAGGCGATTCAGACTGCAAGAAAAGCCTAACCGTTAATGGTGATTTCTGTCGTTCGGTCGCAGTTTTGCCAGACGATGAAAAGTATTTCGCAAAATTAGATTTTTCAACCAGACTTTCCTGCAATGCAATCTGAAGATCTTCCAACTGACGCCTTAAAAAATAATCTGGTCTATGTTGCTCTACAGGTTTATCTTGGTTCCTTCTTGGCCGAAATATATCTTGATCCGAATTGATGGTTTCCGGATTACTAATTCTAGGAATCGAAGAGAGAATAGGCGGATAACTACGCGAAAGTGTGATCATAAAAGTAAATTATTCCAGTGTAAGTCCTAACTTATTAAATACAGAAGCTGAGACAGAGGAAAGATGCTCTATCTTCTGTTCAAATGATTCGAACTAGGTACCGGGCATGTATTCTCCGGAAAAGTCAACAAACAAATCTGATTCTGGTAAAACCGACTTGTTCAGTAGAATGCCGACGCTCCACAATTCCTCAAAGTTAACACAATCGAACTTCACGCGTGAACTGACACTTGAAGCGCCTATCTCAAATGGATCATGCGAATCAGGAAGCCAGGTAAGGTTCCTGATGAGTTGTTCAGCAATTTCAACTGAATTGGGTTCTTTGATTGATATCCAGCAGGGAACTAGAATTTTCCAGAGTTGGGGATATCCATCCTCCATGAATTCGCTTACCACTTTTTCAAAGAGCGTAGCATGCCGTTTGGCTAGTTCTGTGTCTTCCTTTTAATGGAGGTCATAAAATTCGGCCTTGTAGCCATCTAGCTTGATCTCAAACAAAAACTTCCCAGAAAATAAATCAAACGTGACACTGGCTGTAGTTATCGAATCACCATTTTCTACCCTAATTGCGTCCGAAGGAATCCTAACCTCCCTTGAGAATGTGTCGTAGAGCGGTTCAAAAATTTCAACAATTGATGTAACACGGCTGAAGGCCGGGCGACGAAACTCCACTTCGTAAACTGCATCTAACCTATTTATGCTGGCTTTTATAGCGAAAAATTACAAACCAAAGAATAAAGTATCAGACCAGTGTGAAAATTTCCTGCACTTCCTTGGAAACCCTAAATTTTTTAGCAAACCCCTTGAAATAATTAGTGCCTAATTCTGATAGGAAATCTGAACTGATATTCATATTTATTGGAATTGTAATATTTGTCCACGCCAAATATCAAATTTTGATTGTGGGTGGCGAGATATAACGCAACTAAAATGAGAATCGTCCCAATATAACCATCACACGCAATTCGTCTCCGTCGGACTCGCCGCAAGGCCTTCGGCTGTTTTTTTGTACGGCTGTGCTCAAATACCAGACGTAAAACAGGTGTTTTCGTTGATTGACGGATAGCACCTGATTCAGCAAACCATGTATGCGTTTGCTAGAGTTCCGATTCTTTCAGTAGAGACCAAGTCAATCCTTGAGACTAGATTGGTTGTGTTGAGAGGACTTAAATCTCTACCTGGTTGATGGCGCATCAAGGTATCCTGAGCGTTCGGTAAACAGTTTTTTTTGAATTGGTACGTAATCGAAATCGAAACGGGAATTCCGGACCGCCTGAGAGCCCTCAAAGAGGTGCCGCAGACCGCTTTTGTGCTTCAGTATTGCGGCTTGTGGCTGTGCCACTGAAAGAGCCCCTTGGCTTCCTGAACAGGTTGTTGTCTGGACCGGTTCAGACCGAGTTTCATTGCGCTTCTAAATGACTGATACGCTGTCCCCTGTTTACGATGGTATTTTATTCACACAAATGGAGAACGTTTACTGTTAACAATATTCTATTTGTGGAATATTTTCTCTTTAAGGAATGAATGATGGCTTGGGATGCGGAGTATACAGATGAGTTTGGCAAGTGGTGGGACACCCTCACTGAGAATCAACAAGATAGCATCACCGCCACGGTGGAGTAATTAATGGAATTTGGCCCTCAACTGAAATTTCCGCATTCCTCGAACATTGAGGGTTCCAAGTATAGCCATTTGCGTGAGTTACGGGTTTAATCGGGCGGAAATCCCATCAGAATATTTTACGCCTTTGACCCGCGTAGAATAGCCATATTGCTGACTGGTAGCAACAAGACGGGTAAAGACCGCTTTTATGAGGAACATATCCCCGTTGCCGACAAGCTGTATACCCAGCACATTGAAGAACTGAAGAAAGAGGGGTTAATCAAATGACTGGCAGAAATAAATTTTCAAGACTGACAGAAAATCTGTCGCCGGAGCGGCGTGCCAAAATCGAAATGCGCAAGATTGACTTGCGGGAAGAAATGGCCCTGCACGAATTGCGCAAAGTTCTCGGTACATCACAGGCAGACTTGGCGGCACGACTTGACGTAAACCAACCCGCCATCACCAAGATGGAGCGCCGCACAGATATCCGCATTAGCAGCTTGAAGAGAATGATTGAGGCAATGGGCGGTTCGCTGGAAATCAAGGCCTGTTTTCCTCAAGGCGATGTCACCATCACAAACTATAGGAATGTCTGAACAATTGCGTTCCAGGGGAATCGCATTGGATGCTACAGAATTTCGGTGATGCCAATGCAGATGCTCGTCCCCACGGCTCTAGCATTGGCCCGAACGGGGAGATTGGTCAGCGCGACGGAGTCCCGGGCTAGGGACAGCAGGTAGTGGATGTTTGTGTAATTTCGAGCTATTACCGGGTAGTAGATTGTCTGCCGGTCGAACAGGAGTATCCTCCAACCGTGGTATTGAAACGACTTGGGTTGTAGCGGGGAGACGGGCCAAAAAATAAGCGAGCGGTGAAGGCCACGAACCTGCGACATGCTGATTAAAAGTCAGTAGGCCAACCAACCGATATGGGCGGAGCGACGGGAGGATTTGACCACCGATCTGCTGATTAGAAAGCTAAATTTTTTCTGTTCCGTAAATTTTAATATTTGTCCACACCGATTTCAAAATTTTTACACCATTTGAAGATACATACAGTCGTGAGCCCAGAAGCCGATCGCTGTAGATAATCGCACTTCCACGTGTCTTCACTCCGTAATTTCGGATGTGAGCGAATTATCAAAGACAAGATCAGCCGGACAATCCCCGCCGGACAAATTTGGATATTACCCTGGATTTCACTTGGACTAGCGATACCCTGGTGGTTTGGCGACTTGATCGCCTCAGTCGGTCGCTTCGAGACCTATTCGAAACTGCACCAACGCTCGAATCTCGAAGTGTTCAATTAATGAGTCTCCAAGAATCGCTTGATACGACGACAATTAACGGCTAACTGGTTTTTAGCTATTTGGAGCGCTAGCGGAGTTTGAACGGATCTTTATCCGCGAAAGGACAGCAACCTGATTTCAAGCAACTCGCTAGCGAGGAGGCCAGAGTAGTCATCCACCTGCACTGGACGAAACAATGCAGAGACATGCTGTTGAACTGTATGAGTAGAAAAACCTCACAGTGTGCGAAACTTGCGAATCAATGGAAATCAGTAAACCGACTCTCAATTAATATGTCAGAACTATCACTCAATAGAATATCCAGCATTGGTTCTATTAGTCCAGTTTGCGCTATCAACCAACCTTTTGTGCTGAACATAAGGAGAGGCGGCAAGTGTTTTGTAGCATATAGTATCCGGTTTTGGAATCGCACCGTCATTGCACTTCCACCAGAATTCTTGGGCAGGATTGGCCATTGGCACCGGATCAATTGTCAAAATATACTCGCTTGGCAACCATTCAGCGACGTCAGTATTTTCATGTTCCATAGTTAATTTTCCGGCAGTTTTCGCTGCAGCCATTGCCCAAGTATCCATATCTTCTGGTTTCCACGCTAGCCTGGTTCCAGTAGAAAGTGCAGAATTGGCCCATGATTCGAACAATTCCTTGGCCCTAGAGTCCGTCAATTCATTGTCACTAGATCCCACCAATTCCACGCCTAAAGATTCGAACAATTCCTTGGCCCTAGAGTCCGTCAATCCATGGGCACCAGATCCCACCGATCCCATGGCCCATGATTCGAACAATTCCTTGGCCCTAGAGCCCGTCAATTCATTGTCACTAGATCCCACCAATTCCACGCCCAAAGATTCGAACAATTCCTTGACTACAGCATATTTCAAATTCAATTTACTACAAGCAGCTTCTAACGAGCTTTCCCAATATGCATTGCCCGGCTTGAGCAATTCACTACTGTTCTGTGTTTCATTGTTAACTCGAAAAACCATCACTCCAACATCGGATTCTTTCGAAAAATTTCCGTTGCAAACAATATGTGGGCTGTAAGCGTATATAGGGACTACCACCTTAATGTCTGGATGGTTGATCATTGCCTTCGCGCCCCAGATTAAATTTTCTGCAAATCCAAATTCGCTTGGAAACAAAGCTTCTGAAAATTGGTTAATTTCCCAATTTGGATGAACGGTTGCTTGAGGTTCATCAGAGACTGAAAGGCTGCTCCAAAGGAAGAACAGTACCGAACTGAACACGAACAATTCTATTCGTAAATGTTTTCTCATTAAAATTATGGCGATGGCAATGGCAATGGCGGTATGTCTCCAATGAAACCACCAATTCGCAATGGAAGCAAAATCAAGAGCAGAATAAATGACGGTAAGGTTACACCTGATAGAAAAAGACGAACAGGTCCAGTTTTTCTAGGAGACCATGACAGGATAACCCCCAAAAATAATGATGTAACAATAGGCGGAATGATCAAGAATATTCCTAAAGTTGAAAAAATTTCCAATTGAAATTGAATAATTCCAGTTGCCGCAGTATAGAAGCTGAATACAATAGTAAAGGATAAAGACCCGAGGAACGTAAATACGAACTGACTCGTACGTTTCCAGTTTTGATTTGATTTCTCAAACCAATGTAAGCGAAGCTCCCTAACAAATTCGCCCAATTCTGTACTTAAGGTCGTACATTCGCGGTTGCAATTCGACCCTTCACTTTGAGCATCACTCGAAGGTTTGTTGCTGTTCTGCATTCTAAAATGCCGTCCAATTGCGTATGTATGGGATTATAGCAAGCATAGTAAGTATAGTATTGTATCGTGGTCGGTGCAACACTTATGATAACGTTTAAAGATCTCTCAAATTGTGAAATAGAAAACTATTGCCACATCCTAGCCAGTTGTTCGCGCGCTTCCATGCCAATGGCTGTGGTGTATATCGCGGTAGTTTCGATATTGGCATGTCCAAGCACTGCAGCGATGGTCGGCAGCGGCACACCTGCCTCGATAGCAGCCACACCAAAACCGTGACGCAATCCTTTAGCCGACGCCTGTGGTCCCTCGATTTCGGCCAAGGTCATTAGCCGTTTGACATGTCTTGAAGCGGTTGACCGACTGAAATTCCAAAGTTTTTGTACCGCTCTTCGCGGCCGGCTCTGTGCAGCACGGACCGAGTGAACTAGGTCAATGGCTCTAGTCAGATCCTGGGGCACAGCAACTTCCCGCCACACGTCCTAGCGGCGCTTGAGCGTTCTGAACCGAAGCGCTAGGTTATCCAGGTCAACGTCGCAGTGGCGCAGCGCCAGCGCCTCGGATATCCGGCAACCGGTGTAGGCCAGAGACAGTGTAAAAGTCTGCACCGCAGGATTCGGATCGGTTTTTGCCACCTCCACAAACCGCCTACGCTCGGTCGTAGTCAGGTACTTGCGGCCACGACGATCGACCAGTAAGATGTTTCCGTCGGTTGACACAGTACATGTAGTGTACTGTATCGCATCAACGTGCTACAGCAAATTGCATTTACTCGGCTGACAACGGATATCGACTCTTTCATACCGCTAGATGACACAGAATGTAAAGTAATTGTCAATATTCCTACCTTTACACATACTACCTGAAACTAATATGAAAATGAATAGTGTCCATCGAAGGATAGGGTCAACACTCCATTCGAAAGAATATCTCTATCGATAAGAACGTGATACTTCGTTGCGCCTGCCTCAAATTCAGGAGCTCTGATAGTTTTATCCATAACTTGCATCTGGCCTTCTTCATTTCCGTCGCTGTCCTTTTTCATAGGAATAAGAAATCCAAGTTTCACATCGTACACGTTGACAGATACGAGCCCGCTAGCAGTTTGCAGGTCTGCTTTTCCGCTTGGTACAAGCTGAAGTTCTTGAGCAACAGCCTTTGTAATTGATGTGTGGGTTGCTCCAGTATCTACAAGAGCGGTGCACAGTCGCCCTCGGCCTTGATTTTAATCTTCTGCGTCACTTGCAATAATTGCAACCCGCTAATTAACCCCTCGGCCCAATTAAACTGACCCGAGAACGCCGACATGAGAATAGTATCCTAAATCCACAGATTTGTCAGTCACTTGTTGGACAGAAAAATGCTTTCCTCCCAAAAGTTTTCGACCAGCTTGCATTGCGTCTCTACTTGTATCAAAACAAGTTATCACTTCTCGGTTGTGCATGAGTGCATACCTATTAACATCAGTTTTTAGCAGATCAGGTAGCAAGATTTTAAAAGCCTCGTAGTTTTGGTCAACTTCTACCTGTTGTTTGTCTGTACTCATAGTCCCTCTTTAGCAATTAGCTGGTTGGTACGTAAGAAGCTTGCCTTTCATACATTTGACAAAAGAAACCATTCGGGCGGATGTGTTATTTTCACGAACGATACAGAGACCAGCCCCCTACATGACGGTTCAAGCGTTTACTAGCATATACAGTGATAAGTGCCATGCTAATCTTTTTTATAAATCCAAGTAAAACTCAATACCGTTAGTATGTGATATCTTGGAAGTAAACAAACTGAAGCATTATGTATTTGACTGCTTTAAGCTTATGAGGCTGTCCTTTATATCCTCTGTGTCAACAGTATCTTCACCTGCTTCAAGGCATACATGCTTGCCTGAAAACTATGTAGGGTCTCACTACTTGTTTTTCTAGTCTTGGATGAACTTACATTACTGGAAGAGCGAGTGATGCCCAATAGCAGATCGTGACGAGAGTTTAAAAAGTGTCGCATTTGCACCCACTCAATTAGCGAGGGTTGTCGGGTTAATGATTAGCTCACCAGTGTGTGGCCATCCCTTGAGAGATATTATCTGACATACACACTAGACTGGAATTGACACTAGAGCAAATACGGTCGATCTTTGTGTAATTTATTTTATTTAATGAGGTTTAACCACTATGTATTTTGACGAGCAGGACCTCCTCGCATTGATCGGTTTTTAGCAAAAAGAATAGCTCAAATAAAATACCGGGACCGCTTCAGCTCGGTTGAGAAAACAACGAGATATGCTTGGGACAAGGTGGTTTATGCAAGGCGTATCCATTGGGCACTTATGTTTCTCACGATTGGACTATATACAGGTAATACAAATTCTTGACAAGCAACAGGTTGTTCTTTGTATTCAAGCCATAGATTTTGCTCTCAGGCGCGACACAACACCCAAAATATCGAATTTGACGGGCTTCGGAGGAAAATTGAGTCGGTCAAGTCCAGACTCAGTCAGCTGCCAGGAGCGATTGCGGTGCTGTTACCAAGAAAATAGATAGTGGTTAGAGCGATTGCGAGACAGAATCTGCATAATGTCGTGAACTGTATAAAAACCCACACTCTCCAGATGTCGGAAATTCAAATTGGATTGTAGATTAAGAGTCAGTTGCTCTAATTCTGATTATTATTCTGAACTCATATTCAGTTTATTGGAAATTTAATACTTGCCCACACTAAATATCAATTATTGATTGTGGGTGGCGAGATAAAACACAACTGGAAGAGAATCGTTCCTATATTACATCATCACACGCAATTCGTCCCCGTCGGAATCGCCGCAAGGCCTTCCGCCAAGGTTATTGTTTTCAATTCGCCTTACATGGTCACGTCGGACGAAACCGCACATGAAGCAGCAGAAAATGCTGACCGACATGCAAGTGTTCATGTGAACAGATTAATTTGACCTTTGCCGAATTCAAATTAATTTTCTGGTGAGAAACTCATCAACAAATTTCCTGGGAGAGACCGTCGGGTGTGCCAACTACGGATTGTTCAACAACAACTTGTCTCCAGTTACAAGGATGCTTTCAGATTGGGATGCCAGCAATCGCCAAAGATGATTGTCACTTGATTCAGGTGCTTGGTGTACTGATGTAGGCTCACGCCAGATCGAATTGGCGACAGTTTCGGTTTACAGGAAATCGATATCCAAGTCCATTAACCGGTGCAGGTGAACAATTGATGAACGACGAATAACCTCGGCATACTCAGCTAGCAAATCTGCAGACATCAGATAAAGGGTCTCTCCTTTCAGCATCGCATTGAGTATTTTTACGGCGGGACTGTTTGCATCAGCCATAATCAATCCAGCGACAACGATATTGGGATCAATGACTATGAATCTGGACACTTTATGGCTGCAGAATAATCAATTGCTCTTTTCTCGGCGCTGTTGCCTGGTTTCCTGAACAGCTAGTTGAAGTGCTTTATCTGAATCCACATCAGACTTTTCCCGCACTCGGCGAACTATTGCCTGAGCGCTTTCGTAGGTGCGAATTCCACGAAGTCGCAGGGACTCTTCGATGATTGAGCCAATCGAACGCCGCTGGCGCGCTGCGGTTTCCTTTAGAGCCTGATGCAATTGATCGTCTATGGTAATTGTAAGTCGAGACAATTTTTCACTCCAGAGTGGTCTGTTTGTGTTTTTACGTTATATCACCATTATTTAGTCGCAAAACATACCGTAATTTTTTTGGTACAGTGGCTGTCAGCCATTCCGAGATAATGGAATAAAGCAAAATCTGCCCCCGCTTCTTACGGTTTCGTAGATCTGTTGAAACAGAATGAGCCATTTGGTTTCACCTAGCTGTAAAGAAAACGCTCATTAATTTAGCGACGGTCTATCGTCAGAAAACTAGCCATGTTTTCTGGTATTGCGGCTAATCAACTAGGTAAGAGCTAAGGTTGTTGAATCAACTGACGCAGTCACGCTCCAGTAATTCGTAGTCAGGCATACCGGTCCAGTCGCAACCGTTTATACCGATGATGCTGTTGCATACGATGGCTTGCCATTTGAGCATGAATCAGTCAAGCACTCCGTTGGGGAGTATGTGCGGAATATGGCGCACACTAATGGAATGGAATCGTTCTGATCAGTGCTTAACCGCAGCGGGCACACAGGAATCTATCACAATATGTCCTCGAAGTATTTACAGCGTTATGTCAATGAATTTACGGGTGGGTATTGTCAGCGCAAAAAGAACACCATTGACCAAATGGTCGATGTAATCGCAATGACGGCTGGCAAAATAATGAAGTGCCGGGATTTGATCAGGAAGGCTTGATAGGTTTGTTCATAATGGATTTCATCCATTCTTGTTTCATTTTCTCAAGCAAGTTTAGATCATCCTTTGTTACTTGCCTTGGTTCTTCACCATCGCAAATTTCCAAGTCTTCTATTTTCACTTTTCTCATTATGCGCTTACACCTACTTCTTCCCAACTCCCTGATGTTACGGTGACAGGGATCCCCCGTTGCTGATGGCTCTTCCATGAAAATCGAGTCACTTGGTAAGCGTCCGGCTTTGATTCTCCAAAATACGTAAGGATATTCTGTGATGCTGCTATAGAATCGGGCGATATGACCGCACTCGTTTCTACTGACTTCAAAGGAACAAACTGTACTAAAGACTGAAACTCCCCTATCATCACTAGAAGGCTGAAAAGCCTCGCTTGTGAACCTTTGTCTTCGCTCGCTAAAATGCTTGGGATGTAATACTCGTATGACTTCTTCTTGCTCCAATTCCACTTCTCCAAATACGCTTTGACATCATTCAAGTTCAAGCCCTGCTTCTCATACTTAAGAGCATCATCGACTTCATAGTCAATTTCCATTGTTCCATCTGGACGGCACGAAACATCCAACGCTTCCCTTTCGAAGTACCCTGAAATTAATATTCCTCCGTCAATTGCAGGAAACACTTCAATATCTTCAATTTCCGTATCATTCATAAGAGCACAGACTTCAAGAGCAGCATCCACAGTGGTTTTAGTAGCCCCAACGCCTTCTCCAAAGTGCCAACCGGCAGGAAGATCACCAAAGGAACGAATTTCACTTTCACTGTTTTTCAGATCAGACATCTTTTTGATCCTCTTTGGAAGTGACACTTATTGCCATATTGCTCTGAAAGGAGTACACATCATCCCCCTTGTCATTTTTCTTGTCCATTCGCACAACCTCAAGAATCGACTGCTTCACCCTGATTAGCGTACCATCTTCAAGCTTAAGTCGAATCATAGGTTCCTGAGATTCAACGATTTCCAGTACAGTCCCGGTCTCAGTTTTACCGGTTACCGGGTTAGCTATATCCTTCTTAAATGCCATAAAACACCTCTCAACATCAGTTTACAGAGATCAATGAACACTTGCCATAAAAGTCATATAAGGATTAATGCTGGTGGCGCAACATAACTTGTTTGAAAGGTGGATCGAAATATATCAGAACCACGTCGTTCAAATGCATTTTTTAAGGACCGTCAAGCAATCCCCATCGTAGAACGAGTTCATGCGGAGCCTCCTGCTTGTGCAGAATTCGCACGTAATCAAGCAGTTTTCCCTCTTTTAACTTCATACATGAATTCCTGTGTGTCTTTCTCGACTTCGGCCTGAACGCCGTAAACGGCTTCGCTGAACACTTTTTGCATCGCACCAGCTAGCAAATCTACACTTCCATGTAGTTTACTTGGTTCAGTCATCTTTTGTTTCTCCTCGTTTATTAGTGAACCAGGCATAGGCAACTTGACGACCTTTTAGTTTAGCCATCAAATATTCTTGTTCACAATTACCTTTTACTATATTGCAATCTGTTTTCGACTTGGGAGATTTAACCGCCTATCAAATAGCTGAACAATGTGCTCGCTGATTAATTTGTGACTACCGCCACATCCTCGCCAGTTGTTCGCGCGCTTCCATACCAATGGCCGTGGTGTAAATTGCGGTGGTTTCGATATTGGCGTGGCCAAGTACTGCAGCAATTGTCGGCAGTGGCACACCCGCCTCAATGGCGGCAACACCAAAACCATGGCGCAATCCTTTAGCCGACGCCTGTGGTCCCAAGATTTCGGTCGAAGTCATCAACCGCTTGACGTGTCTCGAAGCAGTTGAACAACTGAAATTCCAAAGCCTTTGTGCCGCTCTTCGCGGTCGGCTTTGTGTCGCACACACCGAGTGCACAAGGTCGATGGCTCGAATCAGATAACATACCGATTGCGAAACTGCCAACGCCACTCGAAACACCAGTAATGATGATGGACTCCTCGAGGGAATCTGCCCGTTGTCTTTCATTCGAATTACGGCGATTGCAACAGTAAATCCTACTGTTCCAAACTTCATCACCTGATACTCCGTCAGTCCCGAAGGCATCGGGGTCTCAAATTTTCCTGGAAGACACGCGTATACGGAATAGCCGCCGTCGCGTACTTCGGACAACCCGCAGCCAACAGCCACAAACGAATCTCCTTCCTTGAGACGAGAATCGGCTGATTCGACAACCTTGCCTGCAAGGTCGATGGTGCCGTTTAACTTGTACATTCGAAAAATTCGCCCCTTTCCAATTGCCGCCAGTACGTCTTGGTCATTGATAGAGGAGTCGTTGACCTTGATTACTACATCACCTTCGGTGACGTCATCAACGCTGAGTCACTCGAATCCAGAGGAAATGCCTTTGCCCTCATTCATGTGCATACGAAATCAGCTGTGATTTGACGCAGGTTAGTCTCGTTGGTTGACGTAGTGCTTCCACAATTGTGATGGGGTGCTCTAACAGCCAGTTCTCTATCGCGTGCAACGGAATCAAGCGTGTGCAGGGTTTGCACTCGAGTCCGTCCATTGGATTTTACACATATCGGAAATGATAACGTTTTCTTATTAATTTGATATTTCACAAATGCAGTACGCAACTGTATGGTTTTATTCAATTAAGTTGAATGAACAGGCACCAGCGGCATGGCTTGCAACAGCAAACGGATTTGGCTTGATTGTTGGTCGTTGTGTTCGAGAAGTCTGTCAAATTTGACACTGGCTATAGATCGGTATGAATAGGTTTTAACAATTCAAATTCAAATCTGACAGGCGACAAATTGAGGCGTAGCGCTGATGAATTCATCGTTCTGGGACACATCAGAACGAACACCCGTTCAGCACTGATTGTCGCTGAGGAGCTAGTGAGCAAATTCAACGAGGTAGTTTTCTATGACTTCTTGTAGGAGGGCATTCCATATCATGGATGGTTCTGAGGTTTGGCGCGACATGCGTCTACCCCCCTGTACCATAAACTGGTATCTGATCACCTACCATTGTTATACATTTAAGTGTAACCGAAATCACTTTGAGCGAAGTGAAGTGAACGAAGCGAAAAGTGATTTCGTTGGGAAAGATTTAATGGTTCTGTTAACGGCCAGTCTCATTGAGTAGTCGGATCAGGTCAAGTCAGGCGAACAATCGGGAGCAACCAACACCCCCTGTGCCTTAATTGAGTACCTAGGGGGGACCTGTGCCCCGGTTGTTGGCCGCGATGAAACCCCAGTGGGTAGTTTGTGCTTCGAGCACCAGTACAGGGATCGGATGAGCATCGTGGCAGCCAGGCGACATTGAGACGAGCTCAGTGGGGTCATGAAAAGGAGAGGTACAGTGAATGAGATTGAATATTTTGTTGGAATCGACTGGGGGCGAGGCAATCATCAGGCGTGTCTGGTCAACACACAGGGTGAAGTGATTGACTCGCGCAGTTTCAGGCATGGCGGCCGCGGCTTGAATCAACTGGCGGACTGGGTTGATTCCATGACCGACACTGTCAAGGTGGCGGTTGCAATTGAGACACCTCACGGACCGGTGGTTGAAGCCATGATGGAGCGGGGTTTTGCAGTCTATTCGATCAATCCCAAACAGCTGGACAGATTCCGCGACCGAGTGTCGCCGGCGGGTGCCAAGGATGATCGGTTGGATGCTTACGTGTTGGCCATCAGTCTGCGGACCGATGCACACTGTTTCCGTTTGCTGCAGCCTCTGGCCGCAGAGATTGTTGAACTGCGGGAACTCACTCGCATCGCCGACAATTTGACCAAGGACCGAGTTCGCCTGCTGAATCGAATTCGCCAGTTGCTGTGGCGGTATTACCCGCAGTTCCTTGATTTGGAAAGTGATTTGTCAAAGCCCTGGGTCAGGGAGCTGTGGCATCGAATACCAACGCCGGCCAAGGCCACTGCAGTGCGCAGATCAACCATCGAAAAGCTGCTTAAAAAACACCGGGTCCGCCGGATCAGCGCCGAAGAAGTGCTCCAGATTCTGAAAACCCCAGCGATCTCTGTTGCTGCCGGCACCGAACAGGCCGTCTGCACTGGGTTGAAAATAGCTTTCGAACAGCTGCAGTTCAACCAGCGCCAAAGCAGTGAAATCAACGCTCGCATCGATCAGCTGATCGAACTGATTACCGCATCGGATGATGCAAAAGCGGGAATAAACTGGCAGCGTGACGTGGCCATCCTGTCCTCGATTCCAGGCGTCGGACGAATCATCCTCGCCACGCTGCTTGCCGAAGCTTCCGGTCCATTGCACAAACGAGACTACCAGGCCTTGCGATGCCTGTGCGGAATCGCTCCAATTACGAAACGCTCCGGAAAATCCAACATCGTGATACGACGGCTTGCCTGCAACGCACGCCTGCGAAATGCGGTGCACTACTGGGCACAGGTCGCAGTCCAGCACGATGAGATTAGCAAGGCAAAATATAGCACATTGCGAGCCAGGGGGCACTCACACGCCCGTGCATTGCGCAGTATTGGTGACCGACTGCTGAACGTTGCCTGTGCAATGTTGAAAAGTCAATCTGAATTTAATCCCGAATGCAGATCCTTTCAGGAAGCAGCATGATTCAGCTGACTGTATAAAGTGTTAAATCGGCGTTTCAACGAGTCCGTCAATCAGCACTTGTCATGCCGCTGATTTTAGACTTGACAAATGGTGGGTAGTCCCCCCGAAAAAATTACATACCTAGCGAGTAACGTCTGACGGTGCTTTGCCGTTCGGCATTACTGCTAGTCAGTGCTGCGATCTTATTGACAGGTATGTTACCTGTGGCGGCGCAGGAATCTGCGCGCCTGCTCACCGACCTGAGTGCCAAAGTTGGTGTCGACGGTGTCGAACTGACTTGGAGTGTGGACGAAAGCCGCGCTTCGCGCATAACCGGATTTACCTGTGCCTATCGCACCCCCGCGCACCTCAAACTGCGCGTGTCCGGTGCGGTCTCTTGTATTCCGACTGGAGGCATTCGGCCGGACGTGCGTTCCAGCGTTGTGACAGGGCTACCGGAGTATGGCGAATACGATTTTGAGGTAGTCGCCAATGTGAACGCCGGGGCGACCATTATTTGGCCGTCTCGGGCGTTGCAGGTACGGGTCGCAGTGACTGAAGAACTCGCGGGCGCGCCTGCACCCGATCGCGCTGTTGCAGGAACGGGACCGCTGATAGAAGGTTGCGGGCCAGACTACCACGGAATTGGACGCCTCTGGTTCCTTGACGACGCGGTTTCGTCTGTCTACCTGGGTCATCCCCCGAGCGAAGGCTGGCAGCCGCTTGGCGACCCCGCTGAACCTGTGAATTGGCCTGCACCGCGGCTAACTGATCTGATCGGTGAAGTTGGCACCGAACAGGCGCGGTTGATTGCCGGGGCGCGTACCCGGGCGTTCCTCCATCAGGAATTTGGCGACAGTCGCGAACTGAATTTGCATTCGAGTTTTCCGTTCGGCAGCATTTACATCTTTCGGTCGGAGCACGCGGTTCCTGGCTGGGCTGACGATTCCGTGTTTTTCCCTAGATTGTGGAGTCGTCGCGACTGTCCGCCGGACGGGGTACCGAGTGCCACCCATGACGTGGCATTGGCGTTGACTCGATCAGTGGGGAATGGACATCTTTTACAGCATTCTGAATACGGATGGTGGACAGTGGCGCCGGTGGCGTTGGCACCGTATCGGCTGGTGGCCGTTCAGGCTGGACTGTCGGTTGGGGCACCTGATTCAAACATTGAAGTCGACGCTCGCTGGCACGGGCGGGTAAGCGGTCACCTGTTCTGGGAAAAGCGTCGTTGGGCTTTGACTGGAGCCGTCTCGCTGGAAGCTAGGATTATCGATGGCGAATCGCAGCTGTCGGGTCGCATTGACGACGTCGTGCTCGCACCTATTGACCTTAAGAGCCTTGAACCGACCGAAGGAGCGACGGAGCGCTGGCGGGAACTGACGATTGACTCTGCACCGGCGACAGATGGTATCTGGGCCGGGGCTCTTGCAGTCGTAGATTCAGGAAGCAATGGCGAACCGGACGGATTTCCAGCACCCGAGACTTTCGAGGGCGACTGGCGCGCCGCGGCATACGGTCGCAACGCCGATGAGATCGCGGGTGAACTGCGCCTGTGGACACCGCTGGCCGACGGTTCCGATCCGACGCTCGAGTGGTCTAAGCAGGCGGTTCTTGTCGCCGGTTTCGGCGCAATCCGAACCGAAGGACGTTAGACGTGAACCGACGTCCTTCCATTTTCATTGCAAGCATCATGACGCTTGTACTGTTGCTGATAGCAACAACACAGGTACAGGCGCAGACTATGGAACCGACACTGCCAAACGGCTGCTCCACGAATTCTCCAACTCAAAACTGGATCAACTCTGTGACATCCACCCCGACATCCATCACCGTCACCTTGAATGATCCGCCCCGCCCCGAGGGGGCTTTAATTGTTATTTGTTCCCCAAATGATTCAAATATCTATAGTGAAAATACGATTTTTACCTTATTTACACCGGCCGCGGGAAGTCACACAATCCACCGAATTGGGTGGAATCAGCCTACCAACGCCCCGCCGGTGAAACCGGCCACTGACTACTGGGTTCGTATCAGAGATGGTACTGGATACGGCGGTAATTACAGCGAATGGTACTACATTCGCACGAAAGCGGTTTCGCTGACGTTGAACTCGGCAGGTGCCGACAATACCTATCAGAGCGGCGATGAGATCGAGGTAACTGCGACGTTTACCGAATCGGTGACGGTGACCGGTTCGCCGCGAATACCGTTCACGCTTGGCCAGGAAACCGTGCATGCGGTTTACGATTCGGGGAGTCCCGGTACGGCTCTGGAGTTTAGCTATACGGTAGTAGCTGGAGATTTGGACACAGATGGTATCGAGATTGCCGCCAACGCATTGGAAAATCACGGCGGCAGTACCATCAATCTAACCTCGGACAGCAGTGTTGCGGCGGCGCTGGAGCATGGGGCAGTGACAGCGAGCGCGGACCACAAAGTGGACGGTGGTGCCGTGACGACGGCTACAGTGCCAGAATTTGCCAATGATACCATGACCTTGGAGGTAGCGGAGAATACAGCGTCTGGCAGCAATGTCGGCACGGCAGTGACAGCGGTTGACCGCGACCGCGATACACTGACCTACTCGCTGAGCGGCACCGATGCTGGCAGTTTCGACATCGACAGCGCTAGCGGACAGATTACCGTCGGTAGCGGAACGTCGCTGAACTACGAGGACAAAACCAGCTACTCGGTTACGGTGGGGGTGACCGACAGCGAGGATGCAGATGGCAACTCAGAGGCAACGCCGACGATCGATGACACAATTGCGGTGACGATCAAAGTGACCGATGTCAATGAAGCGCCGATTTTTTCGGAAGGCGCCGGTCCCATCTCTCGCGCGACTCAAGAGAACAAAGCTGCCACATCCACGGTCGGAGAGACAGTAACGGCGACTGACGAGGATGGCGACACGCTGGCCTACTCGCTGAGCGGCACCGACGCGGGTAGTTTCGACATCGACAGCGCCAACGGGCAGATTACCGTCGGCAGCGGCACAGTTCTGGACTACGAGACTACAACTAGCTACTCAGTTACGGTAGGGGTGACCGACGGCAAGAATGATAATGGCGACGATGAGAGTTCACCGACGGTTGACGCCACCATCGTGGTTGAGATCAGTGTCACGAACGTCGAGGAGCCGCCGGAGGTGCCAACGAATGTGACGGTGACCGGCGCTTCCTCGAGTAGCTTAGCCGTGTCATGGACGGCGCCGTCGAATCAGGGTGCGAGGCTTGACGGCTACGATGTTCGCTATTTCCAGGGAACATCTTCGCCATCCACCGAGTCGCAGTGGATTGATCACGCTCACAGCGGTACTGGGACGAGCACAACGATCTCGGGACTTTCCGCGAACACGGCATACCAGGTACAAGTGCGGGCCAAAGGTGATGGTAACAGTGCGTGGGTTTTCGCCAGCGGTGTGACGGAAAGGCTGCCTGCGCCACCGGAGTTTGCCAATGACAATGTGACCCTGGCCGTGGTGGAGAACACAGCGGCGGGTAGCGATGTCGGTGTGCCGGTTACGGCGAGCGACGTGAACGGCGACACGCTGACCTACTCGCTGAGCGGTACCGACGCGGGAAGTTTCGACATCGACAGTGCCAGCGGACAGATAAAGGTTGGCAGCGGTACAGCGCTGAACTACGAAGCCAAGAATAGTTACTCGGTGACGGTGGAAGTGACTGACAGCGAGGACGCAAACGGTAACACGCAGGTCTCACCGACGGTTGACGACACCATCGCGGTTGTGATCAATGTTACAAACATTGAGGAGCCACCAGGGTTGCCGACGAATGTGACGGTGACCGCTGTTTCGAAGAGCAGTGTGTCGGTGTCATGGACGGCGCCGTCGGACCACGGTGCAAGACTTTCCGGCTACGACGTTCGCTACTACCAGGGAACATCGGCGCCAACCGACGAGTCGCAGTGGATTAATCATGCCCACAGCGACACTGGGACGAGCACGGCGATTTCGGGGCTTTCTGCGAATACGGACTACCAAGTACAGGTGCGGGCCACTGGCGACGGTGCCGGCGATTGGGTTACTGCCAGCGGCGTAACTGAAGCACTACCCACGGTACCGAAGTTTGTGAGTGACAGTGCAGTCCGGACAGTAGCCGAGAACTTGGCATCAGGCAGCAGCGTGGGTGCGGTGGTTGTCGCAACCGATTCAGACCGAGACACTCTGACCTACTCGCTGAGTGGTACCGACGCTGGGAGTTTTGACATAAACAGCGCTACCGGACAAATCACGGTGGGTAGCGCAACGCTGCTGGACTTCGAAGCCAAGAGCCGTTACTCGGTGACGGTTGAAGTGACCGACGGCGAAGATGAAAACGGCGACCCGCAGGTCTCGCCGACGATCGACGACACCATTGCTGTGAGAATCCAATTGATTGATGTCAATGAAGAGCCGGAGTTTTCAGATGGTGCCAGAACGACGCGCTCGGTGGCTGAGAACAGTCCCGCGGGCACCCTGATTGGGGAGCCGGTCGCAGCGACAGACGTGGACCGTGGCGATCGGCTAACCTATACCCTGTCGGGGACTGATCGGGCGGCTTTCACCATCAATTCGGACAACGGCCAGTTAGCCGTTGCTCCCAATACAACTCTTGACTTCGAAACTACCCCTACGCTGGTTGTAACTGTAACTGCCACAGATGCTGCGGGTGCGTCCGTTGGAATCACAGTGGTGATCAACCTAACCGACAAAAGCGAGCCACCCAAGGTACCTAGTGGTGTGACGCAACGCAATACCACTGACTCCAGTCTGACTGTTTTGTGGGATGCACCTGGCAGAGACGACCCCCCAGTAGTCAGCTACCTCCTTCAATATCGAGAGTCTACCGGGACATTATGGACTGATGTCAACACAGCTTTCACATCGGTGAATTTGACTGGTCTGAAGGACCACTTTAATTACCGTGTGCGTGTGTTGGCGACAAATGCGGATGGCGCCAGTGATTGGTCGAAAGAGTTTCGCGTTTATACCTTTCCGAGTTCCAGCCGTTGCTCATATCCTCACCAAGAGGTGGACTTGAAAACGCCGCCAACCAGCGTCGCTGCTACTTACAAGTCTATCACTGTGGAAGCTGCCATTAAAAGTTTCGCCCAATTTTACTTGTGCAAGCCCGACGCCCTCGGCAATTACACTCGGTCCTCAACGCCCGATATCAGAGCCAACGGACAGTATAAGCACACGTTCACTGACGTTACCGCTGGCTCTCGTCACTGGGTTGGTGGCGTGACTTTTGCAGAAAACGGATTTTCAACCTTGACCATTGAATGGACCGCGGTGGATGTTCCCAACAATGAACCACCGGTGTTCGATAGCCTTGACGGTGTGCGTTCAGTCGCCGAGAACAGTCCGGCCGATACGAATATCGGTGCTGCCTTTACGGCTACCGATCCAGAGGGAGACACACTGCAGTGGACGCTTGGCGGTACGGATGCAGAATATTTCCTTATCGAAGTCAACGAAAATGAGGCGCAGCTCAAGCTCGCTGAAGATGCAAAGCTTGACTACGAAACACGCAGAAGCTACCGTTTGACGCTCGCTGTTTCTGATGGACTCAATCACGACGCCGAAGCTGACACCACACCGGATGCCACGCTGCCGATTACGGTTTCTGTCACAGACGTAATCGAAAAACCGCTCGCCCCAACAATTCTGCGCACCGCTGGACAATCCGGTGGTGGTTTGCTGATACGCTGGAGCGCACCTGATAACACCGGTCGACCACCAATTGTAGATTACGACTTGCAGTACCGTGATGCCGGCACGACTAACACGTTCGTGGACGCTCGCTACGACGGCACAGGAACCACGCACACGATCAGCAGTCTTGGCAATCGGGTTAGATACGAGGTACAGGTTCGCGCCCGCAACCGCGACGGTGACGGCGAATGGTCTGCAACCGCGTTGGGAAGCTCCGGCACGCCGCCGAACCTGCCACCGGCATTCGATTCTGAAAGCACGGTGCGCGTTGTCGAAGACAATAGTATCGCTGGCACGCGTGTCGGCGTACCCGTGTCTGCCACCGAACCTGAGGGGGAAAACGATACTCTGGTTTACAGTTTATCTGGGCCGGACGCGTCGTACTTCACGGTTGACAACATTGGGCAGCTTCGAGTCGGAAGTCAACGGTTACGGGACCGCAACATCAAGTCCTTTTATCGGGTTGTCGTTGAAGTTGCCGATCAGCGCAACGAGGAAGGCGATGCCGATTCGTTGGTGGACGACGAGATTGAGGTGTTCGTTGCGGTGACCGACGTGCATACCGATGTAGGCGTTTGCGGTCGCAGTGAGGCGGCGCAGCGTGCGCTGCTGGCGGCCACCACTGGAGAGACCGACTGCGCCGATGTGACACCAGAGGATCTGTTGATGGTGGGTGGTGTGCTTGTCACAGGAAATGACGTCACGACGCTGTCGCGGGGCGATTTCCGCGGTGTTGCTATGAGGTCCCTAGGGATCGAAAATACGAAGTTGACGACACTGCCGGCCGGGTTGTTCGAGGGTGTTGTGGATATTACTAGTTTTAGCATTTCGCAAAATGCGGATTTGACGAGTGTTGAGGCCGGGCTGTTCGATGGGTTGACTTTTCCTATCGCTACTATGCACTTTAATGAGAACGGCCTGACTTCGCTGCCGGCTGGGCTGTTTCAGGGGATGCGCGTAGACCACCTGAATATGCGTGGCAATGCTGATCTGGTGTTCACCGACGGCATGTTTTCGGGCTTGACGATGGGCACCGGAACATTGAATTTGCAGAATAGCGGTTTGTCCACGCTGCCGGCGGGGCTATTTCAGGGGATCAAGACCGAACTTGACAAATTGAGAATTGATCTGACGCCAGGCAGGGGAAGTCTGGGCAATCCGGGTTGGCCGTTCAATCTGAATCTGGAGATGGAGGTGACGCCCGGGGAGCTGGATGACGTCAGGAATGTTCGGATAAAGCTGAAAGAGGCTGCACCGGAAGATGTCGAAGTGGCGCTGACCGTCTCGGGAGGCATGGAAATACGGCCGTCGAGCGTGGTGATTCCGCAGGGCGAGGTGGTGAGCGATACGGCGGTGCTGCGTCTCACAGGCAATGGGCTGGGGACGGTTGGTTTGAACCTTCCAGCAGTGCCATCCCGCTGGCAGGGAGTGAGTGGATTCTCGGGTTCAAATCTTGAGCAGACGTTTGTTCAACCACCGCCAGCGCCGGAATTGGAGGCGGAAGAGTTTATAGACGAAGTGAAGCTGGACTGGAGTCTGCAGAACATTGAGCAAACAATGGCAACCGGTTTTGAGTATCGGTTTAGCAGTGACGGTGGCGGTACATGGTCGGAGTGGACGACAGTCGAAGGCGGCGCGTCAGCGACAGGGGTGACGGTGACAGGGTTGAGCGCCGGGACGGAGTATCGGTTCGAGGTGCGAGCGGTTGCCGGGGTTTTTGCTGGGCTGGCGACCGTGGTCGCGGCGACGCCACGCGGGCTGCAGACTTTACCGCAGATCGAAGACCAGTTTTTGGTGCGCAATACTGCATTCAGCATGACTCTACCCGCGGCAACGGGCGGGGATCCGCCTTATACGTATACGCTGTTGGTCACTCTGCCGGCAGGGCTGACCTTCAAGCCGGAAACGCGTACGTTATCGGGTACACCGACGACCGCAGGGGAGTGGACGCTTTCCTATTCGGCGACGGATGCTGGTGGTACGGTTGAGACGCGGCAATTCAAAGTAAAGGTGCTGCCATGGCTAAACCGCCCGCCGGAGGGGCTGACTCGCGATTGTAGAATTGCAGCGCCGGGCACCTCGATCGGACGGCTGGAACTGAACAATAATGGTGAAGCAACGAATTTTTTGGACCAGAAAGTGAGCACACTTCCCGGGTGTCCGATTTTCCGCGATAGTGACGCAGATCCGTTGACAATTCATTTCTCCTACGAGAATCTGCCACCCAACATGCGACCTCATGGCGAGGGAGTAATCATTAGCAACATCGATACACTTGTCTTGTTTATTGCTACAGCGGACAGACGCACCGAGGGGACTATCACGGTGACGGCGGATGACGGTAAAGGCGGACGGTTGTCGCGTCCGCTGACGTTGATCGGGCATCCACCGCCTGACCGTTTGGTACCGCGGTTTGAGCCGGATGCAGCGGTGGCGGATCTGCAGCTGGAGGTGGGTAAGGAGATGGAGCCGCTGGTGCTGCCTGCGGCGGTCGGCGGTGACCGACCTCCGGTGGCTAGAGGTGACGCACCCTTCGAGCTTCGCTACCGCACCTCCGTGCTGCCTGCAGGTCTGTATTTCGATGCGGCCACGCGTACGCTGTCGGGTGCGCCGGAGGCAGTCTGGATCTCAGCGACAACCGCGGCCTGTCCGTGAACGCCGGGCTGTTTGTCGAACTGTCGGGTCTGCGGACGTTGAAGCTGGACGGTCTGGGGCTGACTTCGCTGCCGGAGGGCCTGAGCGCCCGCCTTCCCAATCTGGAGGAACTGAGTCTGAACCGCAACCGGCTCAGCCTGACCGCCGGCATGTTCGCAGGCTTCGGCCGCGTGCAGCGCCTGGCGCTCAGGGACAACGCACTGGTGGGGCTGCCGGACCTAGTGTTCGTCGGCCTTGAGTCTCTGCTACACCTGGACCTCGGTGACAACGCGCTCAACACAATCAATCATAATCCGTTCATCACCACAGAATTGAGCAACCCTGTGTCGCGGCAGATTCTGACGCTGTCGCTGCGCAACAACCGCTTCTCGCGCCTTACACAAGATTCTCTGAGGCCGTTCCGAGGTGTGCAGGAGCTTGACCTGTCCGGCAATCGGCTGCAGACGTTGTCGGCACTTGCATTCACAAACAACAACGCACTGCGCTCCCTGGATCTCAGAAACAATCGGCTGGCGGCCATTCCTGATGGCTTATTTGCCAACCTGTCGACCACCGTGAGCAGTCTGGCGCTGGAGGGCAATCTCGGTGCGCCGTTTACGCTGGCGACACGTCTGCGACAGTCGACGGGATCGGCGCTGGAGGTGCGCGCCGAGCTACCGACTGCAGCACCGTTTGCGGTCACGATGGCGTTGTCGGCGCGTAGTGCCACGCTGTCGGCAGCGAGCGTCACCATCGCACGCGGCGAGACGGCGAGCGAGTGGGTCACGGTCACACCGACCGGTGGCGTGGTGACGGTCACCGGTGTGCCGTCGGCGGTCATTCCCGCCAGCGTTACCGGGCTGCTCGTGCCGGCGGCGCCGCCGGCGTTGCGTATGTCATCCACGGGCGTTTGCGGTCGCAGTGAGGCGGCGCAGCGTGCGCTGGAGGCGGCCACTGGAGAGACCGACTGCGCCGATGTGACACCAGAGGATCTGTTGATGGCGGGTGGTGTGGTTGTCACAGGAAATGACGTCACGACGCTGTCGCGGGGCGATTTCCGCGGCGTTGCTACGCAGTCCGTGCAGATCGAAAATACGAAGCTGACGACACTGCCGGCTGGGCTGTTCGAGGGTGTTGTGGATATTGTTAGTTTTAGCATTTCGCAAAATGCGGATTTGACGAGTGTTGAGGCCGGGCTGTTCGATGGGTTGACTTTTCCTATCGCTACTATGCACTTTAATGAGAACGGCCTGACTTCGCTGCCGGCTGGGCTGTTTCAGGGGATGCGCGTAAACTACCTGAATATGCTTGGCAATGCTGATCTGGTGTTCACCGACGGCATGTTTTCGGGCTTGACGATGGGCTCCGGAACATTGAATTTGCAGAATAGCGGTTTGTCCACGCTGCCGGCGGGGCTGTTTCGGGGGATCAGGACCGACACTGACAAATTGAGTATTGATCTGACGCCAGGCAGTGGAAGTCTGCGCAATCTGGGTTCGCCGTTCACTCTGAATCTGGAGATGGAGGTGACGCCCGGGGAATCGGATAATTTCAGGAATGTTCGAGTCAAGCTGAAAGAGGCTGCACTGGAAGATGTCGAAGTGGCGCTGACCGTCACGGAAGGCATGGAGATACGGCCGTCGAGCGTGGTGATTCCGCAGGGCGAGGTGGTGAGCGATACGGCGGTGCTGCATCTGGCTGGCAATGGTTGGGGGACGATTGGTTTGGATATTCCCGCAGTGCCATCCCACTGGAAGGGAGTAAGTGAATTTACGGCTTCTCCAGCTTCCAAGTTTATGATTTGGGCGTGGCCGGTACCGAGACTAAGTGCGGTATCACATGCTAACAGTGTGGTGCTGAATTTTGGTGTTTTCTTTGGAGTCCCGTCTGCACAAATTTTCCCACTCCGTGATCGATTTGGGATAAGCGGCTATGAGTATCGGTTTATCAGTGACGACGTTGCCTCGTGGTCGCCATGGACGACGGTAGATGGCGGTATTACCGTAAATGAAACGACGGTATCGGGGCTGAGCGCCGGGACGGAGTATCGGTTCGAGGTTCGTTCAGTTTCCAGCGATGACGCTGGGCCGGCGGCTACGGTCGTGGCGACGCCGCATGAACCGCAACCCCTGCCGCAGATCGAAGACCAGATTGTCAGGCAACACTTTCAATTTCGAATAACACTGCCAGAAGCGGATTTCGGGGTTCTGCCCTATACATATGAATTAGAAATAACAGATGAAACAGATGTAACAAAAACGCTACCAACCTGGTTGAAATACAGTGCTCGTACTTTCTTCCCTCCAGATATCAGCGGCAATCCAGATAGTACGGGAAAGTGGGCGATCACCTATTCGGTAACTGACGCTGCTGGTGCGGTGCAGACGCGGCAATTCAAATTGATCGTGCCGAATCCGGGGAACTCCGCGCCGGAGGGGCAGAATCCCGCTGGTAATCCGTTAGCTGAGGGCACGTCACTCGGACGGCTGGATTTGAAAAATGATGGAAAGGTAACGTATTACCAAGACCAGGCGGTGACAAAACCTCAATTCGGAGTTTCTCCGATGTTCAGCGACCGTAACAACGATTCGCTGACGATTAAAATCTCCTACGAACCTCCGCCAGCCAGCATGCGTATCCATGGCATGGGATTGTTTTATGGAGAAGGCAGAGATTTACTCGGGTTTCAAATTGCCACTGTGGACAAACCCGCCGAGTGGACCATCACGGTAACGGCGGATGATGGCGAAGGTGGGCGGACGTCGCGTCCGCTGACGTTGGTCGGGCAGCCGCCTCCGGACCTTTCGGTACCTGAGTTTACGTCGGATGCAGCGGTGGCGGATCTGCAGCTGGAGGTGGGCAGGGAGATGGCGCCGTTGGTGCTGCCGGCGGCGGTTGGCGGTGACCGACCTCCGGTAGCTGAAGATGAGACGCCCATCAAGCTTCGCTACCGCACCTCCGTGCTGCCTGCAGGTCTGCATTTTGATGCGGAAACGCGTACGCTGTCGGGTGTGCCGGAAGCGGGTGCGGCAGGGGTGTATATGGTCGAGTATTTGGCCGATGACCGCGATGCCAACGTGAGACGTTTGGATGCGGCGATTCAGCGGTTCACGGTTCGCATTGCGTCGGGCGTCTGTAGCCGACCGACAGCAGTACGCAATGCGCTGGTGGCTGCCAGTGGCGCCGCTGACTGCGCTGCGGTGAGCAGGGCTCGACTGGCGGTGATCGAGACGCTGGACCTGAGCAGTACCGGTCTCGTGCAGTTGCACTCCCGCGACCTGGAAGGGCTGAGTGGCCTGCGAAATCTGGATCTCAGCGACAACCGCGGCCTGTCCGTGAACGCCGGGCTGTTTGCCGGACTGTCAGGTCTGCGGACGTTGAAGCTGAACGGTCTGGGGCTGACTTCGCTGCCGGAGGGTCTGAGCGCCCGCCTTCCCAATCTGGAGGAGCTGAGTCTGAACCGCAACCGGCTCAGCCTGACCGCCGGCATGTTCGCAGGCTTCGGCCGCGTGAAACGCCTGGCGCTCAGGGGCAACGCCCTGACGGGGCTACCGGACAAAGTGTTCGTCGAACTTGAGTCTCTGCTACACCTGGACCTCGGTGACAACGCGCTCAACAAAATCAATCGAAATCCGTTCATAGAATCTAGCAATCCTGTGTCGCGGCAGATCCAGACGCTGTCGCTGCGCAACAACCGCTTCTCGCGCCTTACACAAAATTTTCTGGTCTCGTTCCGAGCTGTGCAGGAGCTTGACCTGTCCGGCAATCGACTGCAGACGTTGTCGGCGCTTGCATTCACAGACAACAACGCACTGCGCTCCCTGGATCTCAGAAACAATCGGCTGGCGGCCATTCCTGATGGCTTATTTGCCAACCTGTCGACCACCGTGAGCAGTCTGGCGCTGGAGGGCAATCTCGGTGCGCCGTTTACGCTGGCGACACGTCTGCGACAGTCGACGGGATCGGCGCTGGAGGTGCGCGCCGAGCTACCGACTGCAGCACCGTTTGCGGTCACGATGGCGCTGTCGGCGCGTAGTGCCACGCTGTCGGCAGCGAGCGTCACCATCGCACGCGGCGAGACGGCGAGCGAGTGGGTCACGGTCACACCGACCGGCGGCGTGGTGACGGTTACCGGTGAGCCATCGGCGGTCATTCCAGCTGGCGTTACCGGGCTGCTCGTGCCGGCGGCGCCGCCGACGTTGCGTATGTCATCCACGGGCGTTTGCGGTCGCAGTGAGGCGGCGCAGCGTGCGCTGGAGGCGGCCACTGGAGAGACCGACTGCGCCAATGTGACACCAGAGGATCTGTTGATGGCGGGTGGTGTGATTGTCACAGGAAATGACGTCACGACGCTGTCGCGGGGCGATTTCCGCGGTGTTGCTACGCAGTCCGTGGCGATTGAGAATACGAAGCTGACGACACTGCCGGCTGGGTTGTTCGAGGGTATTGTGGATATTGTTAGTTTTAGCATTTCGCAAAATGCGGATTTGACGAGTGTTGAGGCCGGGCTGTTCGATGGGTTGACTTTTCCTATCGCTACTGTGCACTTGAATGAGAACGGCCTGACTTCGCTGCCGGCTGGGCTGTTTCAGGGGATGCGCGTAAACGACCTGAATATGCGTGGCAATGCTGATCTGGTGTTCACCGACGGCATGTTTTCGGGCTTGACGATGGGCTCCGGAGCATTGAATTTGCAGAATAGCGGTTTGTCCACGCTGCCGGCGGGGCTATTTCAGGGGATCAGGACCAACGCTGACGCATTGAGAATTGATCTGACGCCAGGCAGGGGAAGTCTGGGCAATCCGGGTTCGCCGTTCACTCTGAATCTGGAGATGGAGGTGACACCCGGGGAATCGGATAATGTCAGGAATGTTCGGGTCAAGCTGAAAGAGGGTGCTCCGGAAGACATCGAAATAGTTATTAACAAGTCACCAGGTGTGGAGATACGACCGTCCAGCGTGGTGATTCCGCAGGGCGAGGTGGTGAGTGATTCAGCGGAAGTGCATTTTCTGCCAGCTGCCAATGGTCTGGCGACAGTTGGTTTGCACCCTGTTCCCACAGTGCCAACCCGCTGGAAGGGAATAAGTGAATTTACGGCTACTCCACTTTTAGAAGCTATATTTTATGCGTGGCCGGTTCCGGACTTGTACTCGCGGGAATATGCGAACGCTGTGGATTTGACTTTTAATCTGCCGAACAGCCACCAGGCCATTCCCCGATACAGGATTACCGATTATGAGTATCGGTTTAGCAGTGACGACGGTGCATCGTGGTCGCAGTGGACGAAAGTGGCGGACGGTATGGTGGCGCAAGCTGTGTTAGTGACGGGGTTGAGCGGCGGTACGGAGTATCGGTTCGAGCTGCGAACGGTCTCCAGCGATGACGCTGGGCCAGCGGCAACAGTTGTGGTGACACCGCTCAGGCCGCAGCCTTTACCGCAGGTCGACAACCAGGTTGCGGTGATAAACGACAACAACGGACTAATTGCGACACTGCCAGAAGCGAATTTCGGGGTGCCGCCCTACACGTATGCGCTGTCGGGTACGAAACCTGAGTGGCTGACTTTCTTTCCGCAAACGCGTAGACTCTGGGGTGGTACACCGCGTGCGGCGGGGCAGTGGAATCTCACCTATCAGGCGACGGATGCTACCGGCGCGGTGCAGACGCAGGAATTCACTTTGAAGGCGCGGGCAACCGAGAACCGCCCGCCGGAGGGGCTGAATCGCGCTGGCCAAAAAGTAGATTCGGGCACCTCGATCGGACGGAAGGAGCTGCCGATTAATGGAGGGTTCACTGTATATGATGAACAGAATGTCTCGGCAATGTTCCGCGACCCTGACGGTGATACGCTGACGTTTCAGCTCAACTACGAGAATCTGCCAGCCAACATGCGTCTCCATGGCCGGGGAATAAAAGTGATCAGCGATGAAATTCTCATGCAAGTTGCCACGGCGGACAGACGCACCGAGGGGACGATCACGGTGACAGCGGATGATGGTCACGGCGGGCGGGAGACGCGTCCGCTGACGCTGATCGGGTATCCGCCGCCGGACAATGCGGTACCGGAGTTTACGTCGGATGCGGCGGTGGCGGATCTGCAGCTGGAAGTGGGCAGAGAAATGACGCCGCTGGTGCTGCCGGCGGCGGTTGGCGGTGACCGACCCCCGGTGGCTAGCGGTGACGCGCCCTTCGAGCTTCGCTACCGCACCTCCGTGCTGCCTGCAGGTCTGTATTTCGATGCAGCCACGCGTACGCTGTCGGGTGCGCCAAAAGCGGGTACGGTAGGGACACATGTGGTCGAAGTCCGCGCCGATGATCGTGACGCCAACGAGACGCAGTCGGACGCTGCGATTCAGCGGTTCACAATTCGCATAGTTCCGGGTATCTGCGTCCGGACGGCTGCGGTGCGCACTGCGCTGGTGGCCGCCAGTGGTGCAGCTGACTGCGCAGCGGTAAGCAAGACACACCTGGCGGCCATCGAAACGCTGGACCTGAGCGGCACCGGTCTCGTGCAGTTGCTACCTCGCGACCTGAATGGGCTGAGTGGCCTGCGAAATCTGGATCTCAGCGACAACCGCGGCCTGTCCGTGAGCGCCGGGCTGTTTGTCGGACTGTCGAGTCTTCGGACGCTGAAGCTGGACGGTCTGGGGCTGACTTCGCTGCCGACGGGTCTGAGCACCCGTCTTCCCAACCTGGAGGAACTGAGTCTGAACCGCAACCGGCTCAGCCTGACCGCCGGCATGTTCGCAGGCTTCGGCCGCGTGCAGCGCCTGGCGCTCAGGGACAACGCACTGACGGGGCTGCCGGACCTAGTGTTCGTCGGCCTTGAGTCTCTGCTACACCTGGACCTCGGTGACAACGCGCTCAACACAATTAATCAATATGCCTCTGCACTTAAGTCAGGATAAGCCGCATCGGCGACGTGTCGACTGCGGCCTGCAGAAGTCGCAATGGGATTTGCTTTTCCCACCGCCGCCGATTGAATCGATAAACAAACTCGTCCACATATTCCTGCATGTACTGATGCGACACGCCATGAAAGGTGCCCAGCAGAAATGTTTTCAAGTTGCTGATGACGATATGCACCAGCGGCAGCCAGTCGGCGACCTGGTCGGGTGGCGTGACTTTAGGGTAGTGTTCATGGCTTTTGGAAATCACCCGCAAGCCGCTGAACGCATCGGATCGAACGCTGGCGCCGGCACAGAGTCTGGAACAGAACTGTTCCACCGTCTGGGAATTGACCGAATCCACCACGCGGGCGTGCATGAAGCCGGCGCCCTGGCCGTTATTCTGCACCGCAAACAACACCGGTTTGCGCCCTTGTGCGCCGCGTCCGCGCTTTCCCGGGCGCTTACCTCCCACATAGGCATCATCCAGTTCGATCAGTCCGTCCAGCAGATAGCGGCGATCACGGTCAGCCATGGCGGCTCTGAGCTTTTGCAGCATCAGCCGTGCGGTTCTCCATTCGACGCCGATCATCTTCGACAGCCGAAGTGCGGAGATGCCGCCTTTGTCGGTGCCAACCAGGTAAATGGCGGCAAACCACTTGGTCAGCGGCACCCGGCTGCGGTCGAACATGGTGCCGGCCGTGACCGAGGTTTGACGCCGGCAGCGCTTGCACTCGTGCAATGCGCGACTTTTGACATGGTAAGCCTGGTCATGATCACATCTCGGGCAGCGGAAGCCGTCCCTGCCCCAGCGAACCTGTTCCAGCAGCCTTCTGCAGGCCTGCTCAGTGGCGAATTTTCGGGTCCATTCAAAATAACTGATTTCGTCTTGTTTCATGTTAATCTTTATTACATAATATCAATGGTTTATGACATGAAATTATACTTCATCCAATCTCGGAATTCTGAGTTAAATGCAGAGGCATATTAATCAAAATCCGTTCATCACCACAGAATTGGGCAACCCTGTGTCGCGGCAGATCCAGACGCTGTCGCTGCGCAACAACCGCTTCTCGCGCCTTACACTTGATTCTCTGAGGCCGTTCCGAGGTGTGCAGGAGCTTGACCTGTCCGGCAATCGGTTGCAGACGTTGTCGGCGCTTGCATTCTCAATCAACAAGGCACTGCGCTCCCTGGATCTCAGAAACAACCCTGGTGCACCGTTTGCTCAGTTTGTCGAGTTGGAAAGCAACGGTGAAGGCACTGCCATACGCGCCCGTCTGGCCGGCACAATACCATTCAATACTGCAGTTACCCTTTCGGCCACTCGTGCGGAATTGGATGCAACCGAGATTACTATTGCAGCCGGTGAACAGTTCAGCGAGTGGGTGACAGTGACACCAGCGGGCACTGGCGACGTGTTTATCCTTATAACTGAAACTGAGTTTGTGACTGGCGACGTTTATGGCTTTGAAGCGAAAGTTGGCGACAGTACAATACTCTTTTCCGTACCGGATGCACCTACGGTTACCGCTGTTGCAGAAGATGCCAGCGCGGTGTTGAGTTGGACAGAAAGCTTCAGCGGCACTGCACCGATTGCCGTCTGGCACTACCGCGTCAGTGCCGACGGCGGTACGAATTGGACTCCAGACTGGACTATCGTGCCAAGCGATGCAGGTCCTGAAAGCCTGCGCATCGAAAATCTTACCAACGATACCGAACACATATTCGAAATCAGCGCGGTAAGTGTGGTCGGGCGAGGGGCCGCTGGACGCGCTGTCGCCACCCCATCAGCGCCTAAAGGAGTGTGTGATCGCTCGGACGCGGTAAAGAACGCCATCGTAACGGCTTTGGCAGTTGAAAGCTGCGCTGATGTTCGGCACTCGCGTCTTGCCGACATCACGGATCTGAATTTGAATAACAGCGCTCTTACTACCCTGGATTCCGGTGACTTTGCTGGACTGACGGCGCTGACTGATTTGGATCTGAGCGACAACAGTCTGTCTTTGCTGCCAGCCGACGTGTTTGACGAACCGACAGCACTGACCGATCTGGATCTGAGCGGAAACGGCCTATCTTCGTTACCAGCCGGAGTATTTGACAATTCAACTGCGCTGACTGATTTGGATCTGAGTGAAAACAGTCTGTCTTCGCTGCCAGATGCAGTATTTGACAAACTGACGGCGCTGACTGATTTGAATCTTAGCGACAACAGTCTGTCTTCGCTGCCAGCTGCAGTGTTTGACAAACTGACAGCGCTGACCGATCTGGACCTGAGCGACAACAGTCTGTCCTCGCTCCCAGCCGGGCTGTTTGATGGACTGACGACGCTGACTATGCTTGACTTGTCTGGCAACACTGTCGACCCGATACCGCTTGATGTCACGTTGCAAGCCGTGGAAGATGCAGAAGGAAAAATCCAGGTACATATCGCGCAAGGAGCACCGTTTGCCATCACTGTACCTTTGACGCCTACCAACGCTGAACTTTCGGCAAGTTCTGTAACCATTGCCGCAGGCTCGCAGAATTCACCGCAGGTGACGCTGACACCGGACGAGAAAGGAACTGTGTCTGCCGAGCTAGGCACTTTGACATTGAGCCTACCGACTGGATTCACGTCGCTGAAATTAAATGGCGGTGCCGAATTGAGTGTGCTGTTCTCCCCGTACGCTCCAGAAGTGACCGCGACACCGGATCACCGTGCAGTCGGCCTGACATGGACGGCTGGTTTTGACGGCGGCGCAGCGGTCACCGACTGGGAGATTCGTCACCGGCCCGCTGAGGGAGAATGGGGTGTGTGGCAGAAGTTTGGCAGTGCTACACCGTCGAAGCATGAGATTGTTAACTTGGAAAACGGTACGGAGTACGAATTTGAAGTACGCGCCCTGCGCGGCACTCTGGTTGTTGGTGCCGCGGGGAAAGCAACTGCCACACCAGTACCGGCAAACACTGCACCCGTGTTTACAGACACCGATCCGGTTACCCGCACATTGGCGGAAAACACCGCTGAAAATACCAATCTAGGCGACCCGATCGTCGCCACCGATGCTGGCGACGGCAACGATGAAACACCCACGTTGACCTATATACTGCGCGGTGATGATGCTGCCCAGTTCGCCATTGACTCTGGTACAGGACAGATCACCGTGGCAGAAGATGCAGTGCTTGACTTCGAGACGAAGTCGAGTTTGAAGGTGATCGTCGACGTACACGATGGCAGGGACGAAAGTGGCGATGAGGAGGTAACACCAGTTGTGGACGCCTCCATGCCGGTTAATATCACTCTCACCGATCTGTTGGAGCCACCGGCCCGCCCCAGCACAGCAAGCATAACAGCGACAGGGGCGTCGGCAAATAGCATTCAGGTCAGTTGGACAGAACCGACGAATACGGGTCCGCCGATTACAGACTACGACGTACGCTTCCGTGGTGCGCTTGACGACGACTATATCGACGCTGGTTACGACGGCGTAGATCGAGAGGTTCTGCTACTGGGTCTGCAGCCGGTCTCCGACTATCTGATAGCAGTACGTGCCAGAAACGAGGAAGGCACCGGGCCTTGGTCGCGTGATAGCCTGGGTAAAACGTTGGCGGAGCCGGACAACCTGACCCCTTCGGCAGATGCTGGTCCCGACCAAGACGTCTTGGTCGGGAGTACCGTAACGCTGGATGGGTCGGCCAGCGCGGACCTTGACGAACACCCGCTCACCTATTCCTGGACTCAGCTGTCCGGCACAACGGTTACTCTAGACGATAGTACCGCGCAGATGCCTTCCTTCACTGCACCAAGCACCGTCGGCACCCTGCAATTCAGATTAATCGTGAACGACCGACGTGTCGACAGCTCACCGGACGATGTCGATATCCGCGTGCTGGCCATGCCGACAACGCCGAATGCGCCGCAAGAAGTTTCAGCTCAGGGGCATGATCGGCTTATCGCACTGAAGTGGAAGGCTGGTACCGATGGCGGTGCAGCAATCACCGCCTGGCAATTGCGGCAGGCTTCTGGTACCGATGATATTGAAGATTCTACGTGGGACACAATAACGAGCTCTAGTTCCCCAGCCAGAACCAAGCGGTCGCACCGAGTTGAAGTTGATAACGGTGTCGCAACTGAATTTCAGGTGCGCGCCATGAACAGTGAGGGCGATGGGGCTGCTTCTGCAACTGTGAGCGCGACTGCATCGTTGCCGACAGGCGGTATCTGCGACCGTACAGAGAGCGTACGTGACGCAATTGTTGACGCGTTGCCCGCCGAGGAGGTGGTTGATTGTGGCGACGTCAACGATGCTCGATTGGAATCGCTGACTGGATTGAGTCTTAGTACCAAGGGATTGACTGCGCTGGCGTCCGGTGACCTGGACGGGCTTTCAGGTCTTACCTCCTTGGACCTTTCAACCAACAGTCTGCTTGATCTGCCAACTGGAATTTTTGACGAGCTCACGGAGCTCACCACTCTGAACCTGAGCAGCAACGGTCTCACACTCCTTGACGGAGAACTTTTCAAGCACACAACCAAGCTGGAGTCGCTGAACCTGAGCAACAACGATCTCACATTCCTTGACGGAAAACTCTTCAAGTACACTACCAAGCTGAAGTCGCTGAACCTGGGCACCAACCACCTTACTGTACTGCCGGCAGGCTTGTTCGACGGATTGACGGCGTTTACATCGTTGAAGCTAAATGATAATCCAGTGTATCCGATGCGCCTGAACATCTCGTTCGAGTTCACCAACGATGAGAAAACTGAAGGACGTGTGAGGGTGATGCAGGGTGCGCCGTTTAATATTACTGTGGAGCTAACGGCTGTAAATGCCACACTTAGTACCGATTCAGTCACAATTGAGCGAGGATCTGTTGTTAGTCCAACGGTGACAATTACACCAACGTTCAATGGCGAAATTACAATTGGACAGTCTTCAATTACTCGCCGACCGCTTTCTTTCAGAACGGAACTGGTGTATCAGGGCACTGTAAATGAGAGTGTGGCTGCGCCGCCGGGCGCGCCGACCCTCACGGCACAGTCCGGCAACAAGTTCATCGACTTGAGTTGGTCCGAGAGCAACAACGGCGGCTCGGCAATCACCGGTTGGGAGTATCGCTGGAGCGATGACAATGGCGAGAACTGGGATCCGTCGGAAGGCTGGCATTCACTCGCTTTGGCTACAACTGAATTACAGCTTTCCGGGACAAACGGCACAGAGTTGACTGTCGAATTGCGCGCGGTCAATGCCAGGGGCTCCGGACCTGCGACTCAAGTCAAAGCAACACCAACGCCAGACAATTCCGCACCAACCTTCGACGATGGAGAAAACGCCACGCGCGCCGTGCCTGAAAACAGCACGGTAGATAGTAACGGTGACCCAGTAACTGTAGGCACTGCGATAACAGCCACAGATCAGGACGAGGGAGATGTCCTGACTTATGCTCTCGTGGACGACGAAGATTCTGAAGATGACGAGGCGTTTACCATTAACACTGAGAGCGGCCAACTCTCGGTAGCAGCTGACGCCAATCTGAATTACGAAAGTCAGGACAGCTACTCACTGACCGTTAGTGTGAAAGACAACAGAGACGATGCGAACAATGTAGACGATGCCGTCGATGCGACAATCGCGGTCACTGTGAATATCCAAGATGAAATTGAACCACCGGCCACTCCTGCCATACCCGCGGTGTCAAACCGTTCAGCGCATCATCTGACAATTTCCTGGTCACCTCCGGACAATGCCGGGCCTGAGATCTCGAGTTACAATTTCGATTGGCGCTTGCCTGGCGCCAGCGAATTTACCACTGAGACACCAGACGGAGACGCCAAAAATATAACCCTTTTGGGTCTGACTCACTCCACTACATATGAGTTCCGTCTGCAGGCGGTCAATGCCGAAGGCGCAAGTGGGTGGTCGGATACTGGCACTGGCACGACTCTGGCTGATGTACCGGAGGCGCCCTCTGCGCTTTCAGCCGCCATCAATGCCACCGACATCGATCTTAGTTGGACGGCTGGAGCGGACCGTGGTGCAGCAATTGATTTGTGGCAGTACCGGTACAGCACGGACGACGGTGAAAACTGGGAAGACTGGACCAATATCGCCAACAGCGATGCGACCACTGCTGCACATTCAGTGTCGAATCTGTCGTTTGGCTTCGTCTATACGTTCGAAGTGCGTGCTCGCAACAGCACTGGCTTCAGCGCATCGAGTCCGATCGCATCGGTTGTATTCGGCAATCGGCCTGCTGTGTTTGATGACGGCGCTGCCGTCATACGCTCGGTAGAGGAAAATATGGCAGCAGGCACTAAAGTGGGAGAGCCTGTAGTGGCACAGGACCCTGATGGTGACACTCTGACCTACTCGCTAAGTGGTACCGATGCGGGCAGTTTTGACATCGACAGCAATACTGGACAGATTACAGTGGGTGGCAGCACGGTGCTGGATTACGAGACAATGACCAGCTACTCGATGACAGTGGAAGTGACAGACGGTAAGGATGAAACAGGCGCTTCACAGACAGCGTCAACGACAGATGGAACCATCTCTGTGACTGTGAATGTCACTGATGTTAAGCCACCTGGCGCTCCGACTGGGCTGACCTTGAAATCGCCGAGTCCTACGAAGTTGACCGTTCGTTGGAGCGCTCCTGATGAAGGTGCTCCTCCGACTCATTACGTTGTCCGTTACCAGGAGGATGGTTGCACGGGACTCACCTGTTGGAGCGATGGTTCCACCGTGAAAGGAACCTATACGACGCTGACTGGCCTGACAACAGCCACCGACTACGAGGTCTCTGTCGAGGCACACAACGTGGAAGGTTCCGACGCGGATTCTGCGGTTGCCCGCACACGCGACCTAACCAAAGTTACGAGCGTTTCACTGACATCGGATGCCGGCGATGATTCGGTCTATGCAATCGGTGATGAAGTTCAGGCCACCGTAATGTTCGATGGACGGGTGTTTGTCAGCGCGAATGCCAACCCAACGCTAGTTCTGGCGATCGGTGACAAGGAGCGCACGGCGTCATACAAGTCAGGTGGAGGAACGGATTCGTTACTGTTTTCTTATGTAATTGTTGACGGCGATAGTGATAGCGACGGCATTGGTATCGCAGAGAACGCACTCGGAATTAAGGAAACCGATCTTTGGGATATCTCCGGTACTGCACCTGCCAGCAAACATGATGCGGTAACTGAACAGATGGATCATCAAGTCGATGGAATTCGACCGATGATTACTAAACTTGAAATTACGTCCAAACCTACACACAACAATACCTACGCCAGAAACGAATCAATCATCGTAAAAGTTGATTTCGACGATACGGTGTACATCACTGGTACACCCAGCCTGATGCTTAGGGTGGGCGACACCATACGTGCTGCACCACTTCTGGCCGGTAATCGCACTAGTGTACTGCGTTTTGGCTATCGTGTGCAGATAGGAGATGTCGATGCTGATGGAATCAGCGTGGACAAAAATTCATTGGCGGCGTTCCAGGGTGCGCTGCGAGACGAGACGGGTAACATCGCCTTGCTGACACACGCCGAACTAGGCGCACAGGCAGGGCACAAAGTAAATGTTCCGTCCAATAACGCACCGGAGTTTGCCGCCGATGCCATAACAACTCGCACCGTGTCCGAAGATGCGGATGTTGGTACCTTGATCGGAGCGCCGTTTACTGCTACTGACGCAGACTCAAACGATCCCACTACGTACACTATTGCTGGAACGGATGCGCATCGGTTCGACATCAATTCGGTGGGGCAAATCTCACTCGGAGCGGCAGCGATGCTCGACTATGAGCGCGCACCGACGTTAAGAGTAACCGTTATAGCGACAGACACCATTGGCGCGAGCGCTGAGATTGCCGTGGTGATTGAAGTTGCAGATGTCGATTCCGAGGCGCCATTGGCACCAGGTGCACCAACAGTAACCGCCGCGGGTGCAGACTCGCTGGTCGTTAGTTGGGTCCCACCGGCGAACCACGGCCCAGCTATCATCGGCTACGACATAGAGTACTGCCTGAAAAGTGCTACTGAATGTACTGAATGGACTGCCCACACCTCCACAGGTATGTCTACCAACGTCACAATTACAGGATTATTGTCTGACACCGCTTACGATGTGCATGTGCGTGCACGCAATGCTGAGGGCATCGGCGACTGGTCTGCAACGGGTAGCGGCAGCACCAGTTCTGCAACTAATCAAGCACCAACCAGCGTAGACTTTATTGCGACCACGTCGGAGGATACAGCCTATGTTTTCTCGACGGCAGATTTCGTATTCATCGACACGGATCAGCTCGATGCACTGAGTGGAGTGCGACTTATAACGATACCTGGCGATGCAACCGGGCAGCTAGAGTTGGATGAAGTTGTGGTGACAAAAAATCAGCTGATCGCTGAAAACAAACTCAGCTCACTAAGCTTCGTTCCTGCACTTAACTGGAATGGGGAAACCGAATTTACATTTAAAGTTGTCGATAGCAAGAATACCGAATCAGCATCTGCAAATACCGCGACAATTAGAGTCGCTTCGGTCAATGATCTGCCGGTTTTCCCAGTCGCGGCGACGGTGTGGGAAGTTGTGGAAAACAGTGCAGAGGGAGATGCAGTCGGCGAGCCGGTAACGGCAACCGACCCCGACGGTGACGCTTTACGCTACGCCCTGATACTGCCGACGTCGATTCCGTTGACAATTGATCCAAGGAGCGGACAGGTCAAATTGGGAGCCAATGCTGTGCTGGACTTTGAGCAGCAGGTTACCTATTTTGAAACCATCACAGCGAGCGATGGCGAGGTTACAGCACAACTGTTGGTGACCATCAAAGTGCTTGACCAGGATAACGAAGCGCCGGGACAGCCCGCTGCTCCGACGACAAAGGTGGTCAACGCGGCCAGCCTGCAGGTTGAGTGGGAGCCGCCAGCGACTAACACTGGTCCGCCGCTCATCGACTATGACATACGTTACCGCAAGCAGTCTGCGACTGAATGGAGTGAACAGCAGCATGCCGGTATCGGGACGAGCACAGTCATCACCGACTTGGAAAAGGGTGCGGACTACGACATTCAGGTTCGTGCTAAAAACGTAGAGGGTGTAAGCAATTGGTCGGATTCTGGACAGGGGACACCTGTGAACCAGGCGCCTACCTCCGAAGACTTTTCTGTAAACACCCCAACAAACGTCAACTTTAGTATCGCTACAACTAACTTTGCGTTCCACGATGTAGATCCAGGCGATGCCCTGAAAGCAGTGCGGTTCACTTCGCTTCCGTCATCCGGAGAATTGGTGCTTCACATCGCCGACAACAATATCCCCGCGATCAGCGTGAATCAAGAGGTGCCGGCAAATTCGCTAAGTAACTTGCAGTACTGGGTTGCCGGCGAGTTCGTTGGCCGCGTAACATTCCAATTCCAGGTTATCGACGGCTCCAGTGCTAGCTCGGCATCGTATACCGCCACAATTTCCGTCGGTAACGTCAACCAACCGCCGGTTTCGGCGCCATTTCTCAAACTCGCCGTTGAAGATACTGAACAATCGTTCATGAGCGAAGATTTCCCATTTCGTGACCCGGATGCGGCCGACACACTGGCATCTGTCAAATTTGTGTCTCTTCCCGCCAGTGAGAAAGGTGCGTTGATGCTTGGGGCAACGGCAGTGACAGTAGACCAGGTAGTGGCAGCGGACGATATTGATCAACTGAAATTCGATCCAGTAGCGAATTTTGCCGGTGAAGCAACCTTCAGTTTTAGCGTTGCCGACCCGGCGGGAAATGTGTCGAAAGTACATGTAGCGACCATCCAAGTGGCTGGTGTCAACGACGTGCCGACCACGTCAGCGTTCAGCAAGTTCCTGGACGAAGACACATCCCTGTCACTCGCTGAAATTGATTTTTTGTTCGTTGACCCGGATGAAGGAGACAAGCTGACATTCGTCAATTTCAGCTCTCTTCCTTCCTCCGAAGAAGGTGCGTTACAGCTCGACGGAGAGACAGTAACTGCAAATCAGCAGGTGAAGGCTGCGGATCTTGGTAAGCTCATATTTGTACCCGCGAGTCACTTTTTCGGTGATGTTACCTTCGGATTCTCGGTCATTGATACTGATGGCGCTGCATCGGATGTTGCGGTTGCAACAATGATCGTGACGTCCGTCAACGATCCACCCACCTCAGCCTCGTTCAATGACTCTACGCTTGAGGATACGCCGTTGCTGCTGAATGCTGCAAAATTCGCGTTCAGCGATCCGGATACCGATGATTCGTTAAAAGCCGTCAAATTCACGGTGCTACCGGCCGTCGGCAACTTGCGCGTTGGCGAAACGGAAGTGACTTTGAATCAGCTAGTTCCGGTTGCATCGCTTGCTTCATCATCGCTTGCTTCATTGCATTTCGTACCGCCGAAAGACTTCTTCGGCAACGTCACCTTCGACTTTCGAGTCGTGGACTCGAGCGACGGCGAATCGGTAGATTATCGAATCTCTGTCAAAGTGATTAACGTCCCCGACCTGCCAACCGCGGCTGACATTCTTCTGACGACTGACGAGGACAGTAGCCTGGCATTCAAACTGGCCGACTTTAAGAATGCATACAGTGATGGTGACGGGCACGCTTTGCAATCGGTCACGATTGTCACACTGCCGGAATCCGCCGAAGGGGTATTGCAATTTAATCCGGCAGGAGATGGAGTAGACGATCTGGTGGCAATTGCCGCGAACCAAGTCATTACCGCCGCCGACTTGGATACACTGATTTTCGAACCCGTCACCAACTACCATGGAACGGCAACTTTCACTTATCGGGTGACGGATGCTTCGGAGCAATCATCGGACGGAAGCGCGACAGTCACCATTACGGTGCGTTCTGTTGTGGACGATCCGACAGCGATGGACATCACCAAGACCGTTGACGAGGACACGACGCTGACGTTTGCGACAAGCGATTTCGCAGACGACGCTTTCAGCAGCCCGGAAACTCGCACACTGAAGTCAATAAAAATAGTCACATTGCCGGATGCGACACACGGGAAACTGACAGTCAGTACAACTGACCCGCCAACAGACGTTGGGGCTGGCGACACAGTTGTAGTTGCCAATCTGGACAAGCTGAAGTTCGTGCCGGTGGCGGACTGGAACGGAAAGGCAACCTTCACCTTCAAGGTGACCGACTCCTCGGACCGAGAGTCGCTTGCAGCAGCCACCGCCACCATCACGGTGCAGGCGGTGAATGACCCACCGAAAGCTGCGGACTTCTCAATAGCTGCGAATAAGGACACCGCACTAGTATTCACGGGATCGGATTTTACAAGTTTGTTCAGCGATCCAGACGGTCACACGATGAAGTCGGTGAAGATTGCGTCCCTGCCCGGAACCGCACAGGGTGTGCTGAAGTTGAATAACACTGATGTTGTTGTGAATCAGGTGATCGCATTGACAGATCTCGGTACATTGCGTTTTACGCCTGCCGCTGAATTCGTCGGCACCGGATCGTTTACATTTCGGGTGATAGACTCCACTGACACGGAATCTACGAAAGCGTACACCGTATCGATCGTGGTGAGTTCGAATTTCAACCTGCCGACTTCATCAGCCATCGCCAAGAGCGTGAACGAGGACACGACTCTGACGTTCGCCACGGCGGACTTTACTGCGAAATTTGCCGATGCGGATAATCACACGCTGAAGTCGGTGAAGATTGTGACACTGCCGGATGCGGGACATGGTACTCTGAAAGTCGGTACCCAGGCGGTCAGCGCCGGCGACTCGGTTACATCAGCGAATCTAGGCACGCTGAAGTTTGAGCCGGTTGCGGACTTCAACGGCACAGCGAGTTTCACCTTCAAGGTGACTGACTCAACGGATGAAGAGACGTTCGCGGCAGCGACGGTGACAATCACGGTTGGAGCGGTGAACGATCCACCGACCGCATCAAACATCGAAAAGAGCGTGAACGAGGACACGATTCTGACGTTTACCCAAGTCGATTTTGAAGAAGCTTTCAGCGATGCTGACGGTCACACGCTGAAGTCGGTGAAGATTGAATCGCTACTGGATTCGACCCATGGAACTCTGACGATCGGCACCCAGGCGGTGACTCTCGGACAGTCGATCGATTTGAGGGATTTGGGCACGCTGAAGTTCGAGCCGGTGACGAACTGGAACAGTGACATCGACAACGAGACGGCAACTTTCACCTTCAAGGTAACTGACTCGTCGGATGAGGAGGCGTCCACGGCGGCGACAGTGACGATCACGGTGAACGCGGTGAACGATCTGCCGACGGCTTCGGACTTTTCCAAGACCGTGGACAAGAACACGGCGTTGACTTTTACCGAAACTGACTTCACGGGTGCTTTCGAGGATGTTGACGGTCACACACTGCAGGCGGTGAAGATCATGACGTTGCCAGATGCGACACATGGAACTCTGACCGCCCGCAAACAGGCGGTGACTGTTGGGCAGTCGATTCAGGCGACGGATCTGGGCACGCTGAAGTTCGAGCCAGTTGCGGACTACAAAGGCACCGCGAGCTTCAGCTTCAAGGTGATCGATTCTTCGGACGGGGAGTCGGCCACGGCGGCGACGGTGTCAATCAAGGTCACCACTGTACCAAGGCCATCCAGCTTTGCCGAGAGCGTGGATGAGGACACGACGCTGGAGTTTACCGAAAGCGATTTCACGGCTACGAATCGTTTCATGGATGCGGACGGTGACACGCTGAAGTTAGTGAAAATCGTGACGGTGCCGGATGCGACGCACGGTGTGCTGAAGGCCAAGGTCGGATCGGCGAGTACGGCGACCGACGTTCAGGCCGGTGACACGATTGTGGCGGCCAACCTGGGCACGTTGAAGTTCGTACCAGAGGAAAATTGGAATGGGGATGCGACCTTCACCTACAAGGTGACCGATTCAACGGATACGGAGTCGATTTCGGTGGCGACGGTAACGATCACGGTGATTGCGGTGAATGACCTGCCGACGACATCGGGCTTCTCCGCGAGCGTGAACGAGGATGCGACACTGACGATTACCGCCCAAAACTTCATTGATGTCTTCAGCGACATCGACGTCGGTGACACGCTGAAGTCGGTGAAGATCCTGACACTGCCGACTACGTCACAGGGTGTGCTGAAGGCCAAGGTAGGATCGGCCAGCACGGTGGCCAACGTTCAGGCCGACGACACGGTTCTGGCAGCGAATCTGAACACGCTCACGTTCGAGCCGGTGGCGAATTTCAACGGTACTGCGAACTTCACCTTCAAGGTGATCGATTCTTCGGACGGGGAGTCGGTTGCGGCGGCGACGGTGACGATCACGGTGATTGCGGTGGATGATCCACCGATCACATCAAATATTTCCAAAACCGTGAATGAGGACACGACGGTGACGTTTGCCGCAAGTGATTTTTCAGACGTTTTCAGTGATGTTGACGGTCACACGCTGAAGTCGGTGAAGATTGTGTCGCTGCCGGATGAAATGCACGGAGTGTTGAAGGCCAAGGTGGGATCGGCCAGCACGGTGACCAACGTTCAGACCAACGACACAATTTTGTTTGCGAATCTGGGCACGCTCACGTTCGAGCCGGTGGCGAATATCAACGGCACTGCGAGCTTCACCTTCAAGGTGATCGATTCTTCGGACGGTGAGTCGGTCTCGGCGGCGACGGTGACGATCACGTTGAATGCGGTGAATGACCTGCCGACGGCATCGAACATCGAAAAGAGCGTGGACGAGGACATGACGCTGACAATTGCCGAAAGTGACTTCACGGGCGTTTACAGCGACGTGGAAAATGACGCACTGAAGTCTGTGAAGATCGTGACGCTGCCGAACACAGAGAACTGGAAGCTGACAGTGGGCACGACCGACCCACCGACAGACGTTCAGGCCGGTGATACGGTAGTGGCGGCCAACCTGGATTCGCTGAAGTTCGTCCCGGCTGCGAACTGGAATGGCACGGCAACCTTCACCTTCAAGGTGATCGACTCGGAAGATGGGGAGTCGGTTGCTGCGGCGACGATGACGATCACGGTGGATTCGGTGAATGACCTGCCAACGGCATCGAACTTCTCCAAGAGCGTAAACGAAGACACGACGGTGACGTTCACTGCAGGTAACTTCACGGTAGCATTCAGCGACGTGGAAGATGAAGCGCCGAAGTCGGTGAAGATCGTGACTCTGCCGGATTCGACGCACGGTGTGCTGAAGGCCAAGGTCGGGTCGGCCACCACAGTCACCGACGTTCAGGCTGGTAACACGATTGTGGCAGCCAATCTGAACACGCTGACGTTCGAACCGGTTGCGGACTGGAACGGTACTGCGAGCTTCACCTTCAAGGTGATCGATTCTTCGGACGGGGAGTCGGTTGCTGCGGCGACGGTGACGATCACGGTGAATGCGGTGAATGACCTGCCGACCGCATCGAACCTCTCCAAGAGCGTGGTAGAGAACACGACATTGACGTTTGCCGCAGGTGACTTCACGGGTGTATTCAGCGATGCGGATGGTCATACGCTCAAGTCGGTGACGATTGTGTCACTGCCGAATACGGCACATGGCACGCTGAAGATTGGTGCCCAAGAAGCGAGCGCTGGCGAAACGGTTGCATTGGCAAGTCTGGGCACTCTGACGTTCGAGCCGGTAGCGAACTACACCGGCTCCGCGAGTTTCACTTTCAAAGTGACTGATACTTCAGACAGCCAGTCGGCCGCTGCGGCGACGGTGACGATCACGGTGAGTGAGACAGCACTGCCGACGGCATCGAACATCTCCAAGAGCGTGAACGAGGATGCGACACTGACGTTGGTCGCAAAAGATTTTAACGATGCCTTCAGCGATGGGGACGGCCATACGCTCAAGTCGGTGACGATCGTGACACTGCCGACTACATCACAGGGTGTGCTGAAGGCTAAGGTCGGTTCGGCCAGCACGGTGACCAACGTTCAGACCAACGACACGGTACTGGCAGCGAATCTGGGTACATTGACATTCGAGCCGGTTGCGAACTTCAATGGAATGGTAACCTTCACCTTCAAGGTGACTGACTCATCGGATGCGGAGTCTGTCGCGGCGGCGACGGTGACGATCACGGTGAATGCGGTAAACGATCTGCCGACGGCATCGAATTTTACTAAGAGCGTCAACGAAGACACGACATTGACGTTTATCGCAGATAACTTCATAGCTGCTTTCAACGACGTGGAAGATGAAGCTCCGAAGTCGGTGAAGATTGTGGCGGTGCCGGATGCGACGCACGGTACGCTGAAGGCCAAGGTCGGGTCGGCCACCACGGTGACCGACGTTCAGGCTGGTAACACGATTGTGGCGGCCAATCTGGGCACGCTGACGTTCGAGCCGGTTGCAAACTGGAACGGTACGGCGAGTTTCACCTTCAAGGTGATCGATTCTTCGGACGGGGAGTCGGCGGCGGCGACGGTGACGATCACGGTGAATGCGGTGAACGATCTGCCGACCGCATCGGACGTTTCCAAGAGCGTGAATGAGGACACGACGCTGACATTTGCCGAAAGTGACTTCACGGGCGTTTACAGCGACGTGGACGTCGGTGACACGCTGAAGTCGGTGAAGATTGTGGCGGTGCCGGATGCGACGCACGGTACGCTGAAGGCCAAGGTCGGGTCGGCCACCACGGTGACCGACGTTCAGGCTGGTAACACGATTGTGGCGGCCAATCTGAACACGCTGACGTTCGAACCGGTTGCAAACTGGAATGGCACGGCAACCTTCACCTTCAAGGTGATCGATTCGAAAGATGGGGAGTCGGCTGCTGCGGCGACGGTGACGATCACGGTGAATGCGGTGGACGATCTGCCGACGGCATCGAACATCTCCAAGAGCGCGATAGAGAACACGACACTGACGTTTGCCGCAGGTGACTTCACAGGTGCCTTCAACGATGCGGATGGTCATACACTCAAGTCGGTGTCGATTGAGTCACTGCCGGATACGACACACGGTGTGCTGAAGGCTAAGGTGGGGTCGGCGACCACTGTAACCAACGTTGTGGCCGGTAATACGGTTGTAGCGGCGAACCTGGGTACGCTGACATTTGAGCCGGCTGCGAACTACACCGGCGCTGCGAGTTTCACTTTCAAGGTGACCGACTCATCTGATGCGGAGTCAGCCGCGGCGGCGACGGTGACGATTACAGTGAGTGCGACCGCAGCGCCGACGGCATCGAACATCTCCAAGAGCGTGAACGAGGACGCGACGCTGACGTTTGTCGCAAAAGATTTTACAGATGCCTTCAGCGATGCAGACAATCACACGCTGAAGTCGGTGACGATCGTGACACTGCCGACTACATCACAGGGTGTACTGAAGGCCAAGGTCGGTTCGTCCAGCACGGTGACCGATGTTCAGGCCAACGACACGGTTTTGTTGGCGAATCTGGGTACACTGACATTCGAGCCGGTTGCGAACTTCAACGGAACGGTAACCTTCACCTTCAAGGTGACTGATACGTCAGACGAGGAGTCGGCCGCGGCCGCGACGGTAACGATCACGGTCAATGCGGTGGACGATCTACCGACGGCATCGAACATCTCCAAGAGCGCGATAGAGAACACGACACTGACGTTTGCCGCAGGTGACTTCACAGGTGCCTTCAACGATGCGGATGGTCATACACTCAAGTCGGTGTCGATTGAGTCACTGCCGGATTCGACACACGGTGTGCTGAAGGCTAAGGTGGGGTCGGCCGCCACGGTGACCAACGTTCAGGATGGCAACACGATTGTGGCAGCCAACCTGGGTACGCTGACATTTGAGCCGGCTGCGAACTACACCGGCGCTGCGATTTTCACTTTCAAGGTGACCGACTCATCTGATGCGGAGTCAGCCGCGGCGGCGACGGTGACGATTACGGTGAGTGCAACCGCAGCGCCGACGGCATCGAACATCTCCAAGAGCGTGAATGAGGACGCGACGCTGACGTTTGTCGCAAAAGATTTTACAGATGCCTTCAGCGATGCAGACAATCACACGCTGAAGTCGGTGACGATCGTGACACTGCCGACTACATCACAGGGTGTGCTGAAGGCCAAGGTCGGTTCGGCCACCACGGTGACCAACGTTCAGGCTGGCAACACGATTTTGGCAGCCAACCTGGGTACGCTGACATTTGAGCCGGCTGCGAACTACACCGGCGCTGCGAGTTTCACTTTCAAAGTGACCGACTCAACGGATATTGAGTCAGCCGCGGCGGCGACGGTGACGATCACGGTGAATGCGGTGAACGATCTGCCGACGGCAACGGATGTTTCCAAGAGTGTGAACGAGGATGCGACGCTGACGTTTGCCGCAGGGGACTTCACAGGCGTGTTCAGCGACGTGGACGTCGGTGACACGCTGAAGTCGGTGAAGGTTGTAACACTGCCGACTACATCACAGGGTGTGCTGAAGGCCAAGGTCGGGTCAGCCAGCACGGTGACCAACGTTCAGACCAACGACACGGTTCTGGCAGCGAATCTGAACACGCTGACGTTCGAACCGGTTGCAAACTGGAATGGCACGGCAACCTTCACCTTCAAGGTGACCGACTCCTCGGACGGAGAATCAACCGCAGCGGCGACGGCGACGATCACGGTGAATGCGGTGGCCGATCTGCCGATCGCATCGGAATTCACCAAGAGCACGAAAGAGAACACGACGCTGACGTTTGTTGCAGACGACTTCACGAATGCGTTCAGCGATGCGGACGGTGACACTCTCAAGTCGGTGACGATCGTCACGCTGCCGGATTCGACGCACGGTGTGCTGAAGGCCAAGGTCGGGTCGGCCAGCACGGTGACCGACGTTGTGGCCGGCAACACGGTTGTAGCGGCGAATCTGGGTACGCTGACGTTCGAACCGGTGACGAATTTCAATGGAACCGCGAGTTTCACCTTCAAGGTGACTGACTCCTCGGATGCTGAGTCGTCCGCGGCGGCGACGGTGACGATCACTGTGAGTGCGAACGTACCGCCGACTGCAACGGGCATTTCCAAGAGCGTGAATGAGGACGCGACGCTGACGTTTGTCGCAAAAGATTTTACAGATGCGTTCAGCGATACGGACGGTCACACGCTAAAGTCTGTGAAGATCGTGACGGTGCCGGATGCAACGCACGGTGTGCTGAAGGCCAAGGTCGGTTCGGCGACCACGGTAACCAACGTTGTGGCCGGTAATACGGTTGTAGCGGCGAACCTGGGTACGCTGGCGTTCGAACCGGTGATGAACTTTAACGGATCTGCGAGTTTCACATTCAAGGTGACTGACTCCTCGGATGCGGAGTCGTCCGCGGCGGCAACGGTGACGATCACGGTGAATGCGGTGGCCGATCTACCGATAGCATCGAATATTTCCAAGAGCGTGAACGAGGATACGACGCTGACGTTTGTAGCAAAAGATTTTACAGATGCGTTCAGCGATGTGGACGGTGACACGCTGAAGTCGGTGCAGATTGGGACGCTGCCGGATGCGACGCATGGTGTACTGAAAGCCAAGGTCGGGTCGGCCAGCACGGTGACCAACGTTCAGACCGGCAACACGATTGTGGCGGCCAATCTGGGCACGCTGAAGTTCGAGCCGGTAACGAATTTTAACGCGACGGCAACCTTCACCTTCAAGGTGACTGATACGTCAGACGAGGAGTCTTCCGCGGCGGCGACGGTGACGATCACGGTGAATGCGGTGAACGATGTGCCGACCGCATCAAATATTTCCAAGACTGTGAACGAGGATACGACACTGACGTTTGCCGAAGCCGATTTCACAGGCGCGTTCAGCGACATCGACAGCGGTGACACACTGAAGTCGGTGAAGATCGCGACGCTGCCGAATTCGGCACACGGTGTTCTGAAGGCCAAGGTCGGGTCGGCTACCACGGTGACCGCCGTTCAGGCCGGTAACACGGTTGTGAAGGCGAATCTGGGCACGCTGACGTTCGAGCCGGTAACGAATTTCAACGGAACGGCGAGTTTCACCTTCAAGGTGACCGATTCTTCGGACGGGGAGTCTTCCGCGGCGGCGACGGTGACGATTACGGTGAATGCGGTGAATGACGTGCCAACGGCATCGAACTTCTCCAAGAGCGTGAATGAGGACACGACACTGACGTTTGCCGAAGGTGATTTCACGGGCGCGTTCAGCGACATCGACAGCGGTGACACACTGAAGTCGGTGAAGATCGTGACGCTGCCGAGTTCGACACACGGAGTGCTGAAGGCCAAGGTCGGGTCGGCTACCACGGTGACCGCCGTTCAGGCCGGAAACACGGTTGTGAAAGCAAATCTGGGTACGCTGACGTTCGAGCCGGTAACGAATTTCAACGGTACGGCAAGCTTCACCTTCAAGGTGACCGATTCTTCGGACGGGGAGTCGTCCGCCGCGGCAACGGTAACGATCACGGTGAATGCGGTGAATGACGTGCCAACGGCATCGAGCATCACCAAGAGCGTGAATGAGGACACGACGCTGACGTTTGCCGAAGGCGATTTCACGGGTGCGTTCAGCGACATCGACAGCGGTGACACACTGAAGTCGGTGAAGATCGTGACGCTGCCGAATTCGGCACACGGTGTGCTGAAGGCCAAGGTCGGATCGGCCAGCACGGTGACCGCCGTTCAGGCCGGTAACACGGTTGTGAAGGCGAATCTGGGTACGCTGACGTTCGAGCCGGCAACGAACTTCAACGGTACGGCGAGCTTCACCTTCAAGGTGACTGATTCTTCGGACGGGGAGTCTTCCGCGGCAGCGACGGTGACGATTACAGTGAATGCGGTGAATGACGAACCGACGGCATCGGACATCGCCAAGAGCGTGAATGAGGACACGACGCTGACGTTTGCCGAAGGTGATTTCACGGGTGCTTTCAGCGACATCGACAGCGGTGACACACTGAAGTCGGTGAAGATCGTGACGCTGCCGAATTCGGCACACGGTGTGCTGAAGGCCAAGGTCGGTTCGGCCACAACGGTGACCGCCGTTGCGGCCGGTAACACGGTTGTGAAGGCAAATCTGGGCACGCTGAAGTTCGAGCCGGTTTTGAACTTTAACGGAACTGCGAGTTTCACTTTCAAGGTGACTGATTCTTCGGACGGGGAGTCTTCCGCGGCGGCGACGGTGACAATCACGGTGAATGCGGTGAATGACGTGCCGACGGCTTCGGACATCACCAAGAGCGTGAATGAGGACACGACGCTGACGTTTGCCGAAGGTGATTTCACAGGCGCGTTCAGCGACATCGACAACGGTGACACGCTGAAGTCGGTGAAGATTGTGACGCTGCCGAATTCGGCACACGGTGTGCTGAAGGCCAAGGTCGGGTCGGCAACTACGGTGACCGCCGTTGCGGCCGGAAATACGGTTTTGGCAACCAACCTGGGCACGCTGGTATTCGAGCCGGTTATGAACTTCAACGGTACGGCGAGTTTCACCTTCAAGGTGATCGACTCAATGGACGGGGAGTCGGCCGCGGCAGCGACGGTGACAATCACGGTGAATGCGGTGAATGACGTGCCGACGGCATCGGACATCACCAAGAGCGTGAATGAGGATTCGACGCTGACGTTTGCCGAAGGTGATTTCACGGGCGCGTTCAGCGACATCGACAGCGGTGATACACTGAAGTCGGTGAAGATCGCGACGCTGCCGAATTCGGCACACGGTGTGCTGAAGGCCAAGGTCGGGTCGGCTACCACGGTGACTGCCGTTCAGGCCGGTAACACGGTTGTGAAGGCAAATCTGGGCACGCTGACGTTCGAGCCGGTTTTGAACTTCAATGGTACGGCGAGCTTCACCTTCAAGGTGACCGACTCAATGGACGGAGAGTCGGCTGCGGCAGCGACGGTGACGATCACGGTGAGTGCGGTGAATGACGTGCCGACGGCATCGAACTTCTCCAAGAGCGTGAATGAGGACACGACGCTGACGTTTGCCCAAAGTGATTTTACCGGTGCTTTCAGCGACATCGACAGCGGTGACACATTGAAGTCGGTGAAGATCGTGACGCTGCCGAATTCGGCACACGGTGTGCTGAAGGCCAAGGTCGGTTCGGGCACAACGGTGACCAATGTTCAGGCCGGTAACACGGTTGTGAAGGCGAATCTCGGCACGCTGACGTTCGAACCGGTTTTGAACTTCAATGGTACGGCGAGCTTCACCTTCAAGGTGATCGACTCAATGGACGGAGAGTCGGCTGCGGCAGCGACGGTGACGATCACGGTGAATGCGGTGAATGATCTGCCGACGGCATCGAACTTCACCAAGAGCGTGAACGAGGACGGGACGCTGACGTTTGCCGAAGGTGATTTCACGGGCGCTTTCAGCGACATCGACAGCGGTGACACACTGAAGTCGGTGAAGATCGTGACGCTGCCGGATGCAACGCACGGTGTGCTGAAGGCCAAGGTCGGTTCGGCCACAACGGTGACCGCCGTTCAGGCCGGAAACACGGTTGTGAAAGCAAATCTGGGTACGCTGACGTTCGAGCCGGTAACGAATTTCAACGGTACGGCAAGCTTCACCTTCAAGGTGACCGATTCTTCGGATGCGGAGTCGACCGCGGCGGCGACGGTGACGATTACAGTGAATGCGGTGAATGACGTGCCGACCGCATCGGATATCTCCAAGAGCGTGAATGAGGACACGACGCTGACGTTTGCCGAAGCCGATTTCACAGGCGCGTTCAGCGACATCGACAGCGGTGACTCCCTGAAGTCGGTGAATATCGTGACGCTGCCGAGCACAACACACGGTGTGCTGAAGGCCAAGGTCGGGTCGGCTGATTCGCCGACAACGGTTCAGGTCAACGACGAGATTGCCTCGACGAATCTAGGTACGCTGAAGTTCGAGCCGGTTGCGAACTGGAATGGGACGGCGAGCTTTACCTTCAAGGTGATCGACTCTATGGACGGGGTGTCGGTTGCGGCAGCGTCGGTCACGATCACAGTGAATGCGGTGAACGATGTACCGGTAGCAAATGCCGGTGACGATCGCGGGGTAAATCCTGGCGACCACGTGACGCTCGCAGGTTCGGCGACTGATATCGAAGGTGATTCACTGACTTTTAGTTGGGCACAGACTGCCGGTCAATCGGTCACTCTCGCCGGGGCGAATACCGCTACTCCGTCTTTCACTGCTCCTCAATTCAAAGGTGGACTTACATTTGAACTGACGGTAAGCGATGGACCGAATAGTGACTCTGACAGCGTTACGATTACCGTAGGCGATACAGCTCCGAGCTTCGGGAGTGCGGTCGTTTCAGTCCCGCCTCTAACGGCGAATGAAGAGATGGAACCGATAGTATTGCCGGAAGCGACAGGTGGAAACGGGACACTAACATACAGCCTTTCCTCTGAACCGTCCGGACTTGCCGGGCTTTCATTTGATAGCACCACGCGCACTTTAAGTGGAGAGCCTAACTCCTTAGGACAACATGACTTTACTTGGCGGGCGGAGGATGCGGATGACAATAAAACTAATGATGCAGCCATACTTACATTTATAGTCAAAGTGGGTGAGCCTGTGGTTGCCCGCCAGACTACCCTTGAGCAGACTCTAGCTGGAGTCACGGCACGCGTGATGTCAGATGCGGTTGCGAATATCGGCACTCGGTTCGCAGCTCCACCGGTCGTCGCTCCTCGCGTATCGATAGCGGGACGCGAATTGCCGTTTGGCAGCACTCAGCTATCGGATGCCGTTGCCGCGGCTGAAACCTGCTCAACGGCAACAGCAGGGTATAACGAATGGCGCCGTCAGCAAGGTGGTCAGCAAAGTGGACTTCACAAAGACTGCCAGACCTCGATTCAATCTGTGACTTGGGAAGAAATGCTGCGCGACAGTTCATTTGAATTTTCACTTACTTCACCAGCCGGATTTGGGCGTATTGGAGAGAATGCTTTGGGAGAAAGGCAGACACCAGAGGTGACGTTGTGGGGTCGAGGTGATTTGCTTACCTTCCAAGGCAGGCCGGAACCAGAGACACGTTACGACGGCGAGGCTCTGACCGGTTATCTTGGTATAGACGTAGACTATGGAGACTGGCTTGCTGGAGTTGCGGTTAGCCATGGAAAGAGTAAGACCGATTATTTCTTTGACGGTGGTGATCAATCGTACGAGCAGGGACTATTGGAGACAGAGTTGACAATGGTTCATCCCTATGGCCGCTGGGATTGGACTGAGGATCGTGAAGTCTGGGCGGTATTGGGAGCCGGTTGGGGCACAGCGACCCATATTGCTGGCCACCGCGAGGACGATCCAGAATCCGCTAAACTTGAGGTCTGGATGGCTTCGGCTGGCGTACGTCAGGAGCTTAAGCCGGTGGGTGATTTCAAACTGGCGTTTCGTGCCGACCTGAGTTTTTCGCACGTGGAGACAGGTGAAAGCGAATCGGGTGGCATCGAGCAAAGCGACATCAACGGAATTACCGCTGATGTCGCGCGATTGCGATTGGGATTCGAAGCCTCGCGAACGTGGACACTTGAAAATGGTCGAACGCTCACTCCTTTCGCAGAAGCCATGATTCGTTACGATGATGGCGATGGCGAAACCGGTACAGGAGTCGAGTTGAGCGGAGGGCTGCGCTACAACTCATCACGCGTTGAAGTCGAGATGCTCGCACGTACGCTTGTAGTGCACAGCGCCGACGAGTACCGCGAGTCCGGGGCGAGCATCACTGCGCGAGTGAAACCGCGTACGGGCGGGATAGGTTTGTCGATGTCAATTGCTCCACATTGGGGTGCGGCAGCAAAGAACTCGGACGCACTTTGGGGCGATGAGTTGTCAGATTCAAACACCATTGACGCCTCCGACTATTCCTGGGCACTAGATGGGATGATCGGCTACGGAATCGGAATTTCAGGAACAGATGGCGTACTGACACCATTCAGCGAAATACGTCTTTCTGAGAAGGACGGTCGCCGCGTACGCGTAGGAACCAAGTTCGGCTTTCCATCACAAAACGCTGATCGGAATTACGAACTGGAGTTTGCAGGTGAGCGGCACGACCGTAAAAACGGTGAAGTCGATCGCCTGATCAGCTTAAATTTCCGACGCCAACTTGGAGAGAATTACGGCGACAGCTTCGATATCAAGTTGACTGGCGAACGCAAGGCCAACGATTCGGATTATTCATATGGAGTGCAGTTTAACTTAAGATTTACGTTCTGATCTTAAATAACTCCAGCTACCAAGTGGCTTCGCACTCAATCCTGTAAGTTGTTTCGCAACTGTTCTTATTGGTGTGTGGAGACTAGCATCGAATACTGACTTGGTCGCAATGTATTCGAACCATGTCCGTACTAAATTTTGAATTCGCTATACTGGACACCTCATCTTAACCTCTCGACCAAGAAATCGCAGGCGCGCTTACCGATCTACTTCAGGCTGGAGCAGGAAGTTCACTTGTCAGGCGATTGAATTGGAAGTGGACGATTTTCTATTGAACTATTCGAGAGAATGGTCCGAAACCTCGTACATTAACTGCGTCGCCGAATTTATCCTTTCACGAGTACCACTAATTCGGGCATCTTTTCCCCGCTAGTGAAATTCCCTTCTAGTGTCATATTGCGGCTACGCATCGGTCTTCAGATGTTGCAGGTAATTCACAAGCAAATGAATTTCTGTACTTGGGTTTGGGTCGTTCGTTTCTCTGCCGTCTTCAATAGTGCGTTGAGCATTCTCTTTTGCATTTTCCAGCCGATTCTCAAGATTCTGAAACAACCCGCGCTGTGACTTTTCGTAATTTGGAAGAAATTTCTTCAAATCTCCTACGCAATTGTCGGCTGGACTTACCTTACCTGATCTTGCGTATGGGCTACGAGTGTAGCGGAAATGCAGAAGCAACCGGAATTCACAACATGGCCATGAACGAGCCAGTTTCAGCTTCTTGGTGTTGGCGACAGCACAAGCGTTATCATACGATGCATGTTCGTCCCTGTCAAATACACAAAAGACGTCGTCGTACTTCTCGCCGATATTTTGTTCCCTCTTCTGACGATCAAGTGCTGTCTTCACTACTGTAATCGGGGCCGACCCTTCATTGACTACGGCCACATTGGCTGCACTTAATCTGTACCGACTCCTGATTTCGCTGAAGTAAAACGGCTCTGTCTTCGCACCTTCGCAGACAATAAGAACGCGGTTGTAGGGTTCGCGATTCGGGAGTTTCCGTTTTGTTGGCTTGCGCGGTTTTCTCCTGGCCATGGAGAATCCACTAAATTCTCTGTTCGAAGAAAGGCAACGCCCCGTACCTGCCAGTCAAGTATGAGCGCTCAAGGTTTTCCAGTCCCTTGCGAGGACTGAATTCCGTAAGTGGGAACAAATGAGTTTCTTGCTTCTCGTTGCGCTCGCAGAACCAGATCTGATCGCGCCGAAATACGTCTTGATTCAGAATCGATGTGTCGTGAGTCGTGAAGACCAGCTGAGCGCCTCCCACATTTAGCCGAGGATCATGGAACTGATCGGCCAGGAATCTGACCAGTGCAGGATGAAGACTGGTATGCAATTCATCGAATACTATCACGTTCCCGTTCTTCAAGCTATCAAGCCATGGACCAGCCAAGGCAAAGATTCGTTGCGTTCCGTCCGATTCATCTTCAAGTAGCAATTCACTCGAGGAACTTTTGCCAATATTGTGGCTTAGTCGCAAATTGGGAAATTTCTTTCCAACCAACTTTTCCTCCAGTTTCTCCAGATACTGCTTCCAATCCGGGTCCATGTCTCCTTCAAGTTGTGGTGGTTGATATTCTTCCTCCACAACACGGATGTCCGAGATGCCGAGATCGGCTACATTCAGAAAGTCAACAATCTCACGCTTGCGTTGGTCGCGGCACCAAGACATTGAATATAAGTCTGACCAGCCTTGAGCGTCGATCACTTTCAACTTCTTCTCGAACCAATCGTAGATTGGTCGCAATTGTTCGCTGTTGAGTGAAACTGCGGTTGACAGATACAGCGCGTTGGATCGAGTCGCGCGTTGCCAGACTTTCTTGTCTCCTTTGAGTTTGGGACCAAATTGCCATTCTTTCTCTGTGCGCTCGAACCAAATTTGGAGACGTCCGCGGGGCCAAGCGAAGAGCCACTCGTCAGTTACGTGATGGCGGGTAGCCCTGAATCCGTATTGGTACCTGACTCCTTCGGCAATACACAAGACTTCTAGCATTGTCGCCTCATCTTCGTAATCGGGGTCCAGACGAAATGGGATCACCGGCAACTCAGCAAGATGTTCGGTTGGGTGAGTGACAATGTTCTTCATCGTAGCCAACGCGTCGACTAAATTGCTCTTGCCAGCGGCGTTTGGCCCGTAAATGGCGACAGAGCGCACAAGCGGTTCATTGTGCACATCTCCTGAAAGTTCGGGTTCGACCAGGTGCGTGTCCCGCTTCTCGTTTCCGCGACCCGCAGTTAGATTAAGCCGCGCTTCGGTGCGAATGGATTTGAAATTTTCGACTGCAAACTCTATAAGCATGTGAAAGCCAATTTAATGCATAATTTCGGCATTATAAGACAAAACTTGATTCTCAAATCAATTCAGCGCCAACGAGAAGCCCCATCCATCACATCCCCGAATCATGCAAGTAGGGAATGTGCGGTCACTCTCTGAGCGCGTCTGCAACACTTGGGTATTTTACTTTTGTCTTGCGTATTTCAATAACATCTACCCTTGTAACGAATCAATAAAATTCTGTTGTCTTAGGTGAGAACAAATTAGACTATGAAATTTTGTGAGTCTGGAAAGAGTAAGGGATTCATACCTACAAATTGAAGGAACAACAAAAATAAAAATTCCCTATCCTAGGAACACTAGTTGGTACCGTATTGACTACTTGGTGCTCTTATTCAATTCTGAGGACTTTCGAGACGCTTGCGACTCTTTTTCAATTTCTGCCATACTCTATAGTGTTTGCTGTACTTTAGGAGAATCAAAGAGTTCTTCCGCGTCAACAGAAACCACTCCTTTTTATGTGATCGAGACTCTGGGTCGATCATCCGATTTTTCCGCCATTGAATCCCGCCCCTAATCAATGCGGTTAGTCAATTAATTGTTGTTATCAATATTTCGTGTGCGAAACTTAACGTTAAGGTTGTCAATCTGGCAGATTTGTTTGAATATGGTGGTGTTGTCTAACAACGCGAATATAGATGCCGTGCAGTAATCGAAAGGATCAACAACCGCCCAAATGTACCCCGAGTCAACTAAGGATTTTGCTAAAACAAAAACCACCTTTACAGTGACGAATAATTTCCCAAAAATCAGGTGGTTCGACTACATTGTACTGGTGGACCTGGTCAGAACAGGAGGTCAGTATGGTCTACCGTTACCCAGCCGCTGGTCCCGAACATATCGGGGAACGATTCAAAATCGGTCTGCGTGATGCCCTTTTGGAAGTATTTATTTTTATCGAGTCACATCCAACCAGTTCAAAAGATTGCGTTTACTCGTGATGGGATGAACTTTCACGGTAAACCGATAGGATTGTCTACCCTTGTTGGTGATTCAATCAGATTGCTGGTAGAAGTTCTTGACGGTATCATGCGCCACTTGTTGTAAAAATAGTCTCGTTTCGGCATCGATTGCGCCAAAGTAGTCGTATTGGTTGCCGACCGGAGACTGGCTGTACAAACTTGCAAACACCGTGGCTGCACCTAGGTAAGTGCCGAGTAAAGATGGATGGCTACCGTCGTACGCCTTGTGCAATTGAAGATTTGGGCGACGACGATACGACTCTTCGAATGCGAGACCCACAGGAATAATCAAAGCGTCAACTTTATTCCCCATGTCTGTATAGAGTGATTCGATATCTCGCATCAGGTTATCTCGTTGAAGATTGTGAGGAAACACGTAAGCTGGTGTCATGTAGAGTGCCACTTCGCCATCTCGGTTACGAATGGATTTCGAATGCTGTTCGACAGCATTTTCAAATTGTGCGCGGTTTTCCTCGGTCAGTACCGCAGAACTATGTCCTTGCAGAATCACCACTTGAAACGGTTCGTCAACTCCTAGTTGACTGGGTTTTAGGTAGTTTGCCACATCGTGATGGCTAAGTCTCGCTCCGTTAATCGTAGCGGATTTAAATTCTGTGTCATCGCGGTCGTGCAGTCCCGCGGAAATAATCATTCTCCGCAGATGGTCGTGAAGGCTGTTGTTGTAGTACAGATAACTGTTTCCGACAAATAGCAGGTGTGAAGGATTGGTGACGGTCAGTGACTTGACCGACGGTGTTTCGCTAGCGAGTACAGTACCCGACAGCCCAACAGTTATGAAGAGCAGCAAATGAACAATCTTCACAATTGTGTTCTTCAGATTAATTCTGCAATGGATCAATTTGTATTTTTGGCAATTGTTCAACGAATATTGGCGTTTGCGATTCATAGCAATTCTGATATGAAAGCATTGTTAATAGAAATATAGTTATCTTATTTACAATTTCAAATTTTAGATTGAGAAGATTTCCCAATCCACAAATAGGATTTTATAAAAAGCTCTGTAAAAATAAAGAGTTAACGAATAATCCAGTTTCACCCGTTGGGTGACTGCTGTAAAACTATTTAATGGATACAAGGCTCAAGGACATTTCAACTTACAAAACTGCCGACAGTTCACACAATCTGACTTCGCGCGCCAGACTGGCGCTGCTCGCTGAACTCATTGCGTAGCCGAAGTTTAGAGAAATGGTGGGTCAAGCCTTGCCGGTGTCAGTCAATCAACCGCTACAAAACAGTATGGTAGATGGATGCTTTCACAGGCGATCAAATCACTTCCTCAAATGACGAAAATCTCACCCATTCCGTAAGTTTTGAGATCACCGACAAAGCGTTTTCGAGGAGATCGGGGGAGCAGGGTTTGACTGATACTTGCATTACAACCTTCCATGTATGAACAAAAGATATTCCAATATGTGTTGTCTTCACATACCTGTTCAAAGAACGAATCGGCTGATAAGTTTGGTTCGGATGCGCAAATGATCGTACCGCGTCGCATATGAGTACCAGGCAGGTTCGCTTGACCGCCAAGTAAAAGTACAGTTCCACTAATCATGCTGGAACAGGCACCAATACCAACTTCACCATAAACTGCGATAATACCTCGTCTCATCCGATTTCCCAATCGTGATCCGGCGTTGCCATTAACAATAATTCGGCCTTCATTCATGCCAATTTTTTCACCTGGTAAACTAGCGCCAAGTCCGTTTCCTGCATCTGCGTCAATTAGGAGTTGACCACCTTTTAAACCGCAGCCGGAAAAATCACCAACCGAACCTTCGACGTGAACACATCCTCCTCGTAGTGACTGCGCTGTAAATGAACCAGCGTTGCCAATTACCTTAATCTTTCCGTGGTTCCAACCTGTACCGATTCCTTCTAACCTAAAGCTTGAATTTTCGATCACAATATTCTGGTGATCTTTTCCTGAGACTTTGAATATGTCTCCAATCCGCAACGCATCGGGTCGACTTGACATCAAAACCTGTGCAGCCTGTTTATTTGGCATCCTTGAATCGACAATTTTCTTCAAGAATCTCATATCAACAGGAAAGTCCAGTTCTTCCTTGCGAGTGAATGTTAGTGGTTTTACAGAACTCATTACTTTCCGTTTACCATCTGAACGGTAGTTTCAATTTCACTTCAATCTAAAGATTAAGCGCCGTCAATCAAGGCGTGCAGGTGAAAATGATAGGGCCCGAGTTTACCGCCAAAGTTTGAAGCGGTAATCTCCAAAATTCCTTCGGACCAATCTCCCGAACAGGCAGCAACAATCCCTTCGCGCATCGCATTACCGACGGCGGATTCATTTAATCCATCAATGACGATCTCCAATACAGCATTCGCACCATCTGGCAAATTGGTTGGCACCAGTCCTCGAAGCGTCGGACAGTAAGCATCGTTTGTGGATGCGATGAGTCCGCGGTACTTTGAACCAACTTTTGATCCTGAACGTACCACGCCACCAGGGAAAGGTGTAATCGTATTGGCTACTTCATCAATTGCTGCAACCGCAGATTCTGCTGCGCTCAGTGCGCTGTCAATGTCTTTTGCAACAATCAAAAAATTTCCACCACCAATAGAATCGGTTCGGTGAGTCACATCTTCGCAGACAAACTCACCATCCATAACAGGAATTCGCCAGTACCGCTTGTTTCCGAGCTTTTTGGAGATTTGATAACCGTCACCAAAGTACCGAATGGCCTTTCCCAATGCAACTGGTTTGCCTTCATCCATGCCAGAAAATACTGCACTGGTTGGTGTAGTCAAAAGACATTGACCGACCCTGTCTCTTAATTGGGCCTCCAACTGATCACCTGACATTGAAAAGAGCAAAATTGCAGCGCCTTCACGTCCATCTGGAGTTTGTGAAGGGTTCAGCCATTGCTCAACCCCTGCTTCAACCTTGCAGGCAATGACCGATGTCGCAAACCCTGTAACCGAGTTGACGGCATGGTTCAACCAAACTCTGTTTCGCGCAGTTACTACGATTCGAGTCGCTTTCATCGGAAATGCCTCAGCAAAAGTTTTCCGAATCAGTATGCCATTGAGTGTGATGCTGGGATGACTCATGCTTGTCTAATAGTAATCAACATCTGATCCGATTGCATTGGCCATTTCATCGTCGCTGATTTTAAAATTGCTCAATCTTGTGGTTCTGGACATCTCAAAGTGTGGTTTTAATTCCTTTTCAATTCCTGAATCAAATTCGACGCTTTGTCGAAGAGTGCGTCCTCTCGGCATATGAATGATTTCACCATCCTTGACAACGGTTTGACCGCCCTTAATGACGAGTACTGGGTGCCGAAAAACGGTATCCCAGTTTTCATCAGGGCGATAGAGAACAACATCAGCGACGGCACCTGCTCCAAGATGTCCACGGTCTTTCAGTCCAAGGGACCGGGCAGGACCGGCACGTGTCAAAACAGCAATCTCATACAGTGAGAATTCGCGTGTAATATCTTTGATTACGCTCATTTCCACAGCACCACGATGAATGGTTGATAGCATGTCGTTTCGAAAACTTCGATCCATCAACAATCGAATGAGGTGGGGATAGGTTGTAAAAGATGCTCCGTTTGGATGATCAGTGGTCAGGAATACCTGCCACGGATTGTCAATTGTTAGAAATAGCTCAAGTCCGATTGCCCACTGCAAAGCATTGACAAAATTCTTTGACCGATATTTGAATGGGACGACACCACACCCTGCTTCACATTCAATATCCATAAACGTAGATTTGTTGGGTGATGCCAAATCTTTGGTTCTAAACTGTGTCATCGTATCGGCAGATATCGTTACCGTTTGGCCAAACATTACGTGTCCGACATCAATCGAGACGCTAGGATCGCTGTTTACCGCTTGGGCAATTTCCAACGCTGCGGAGGAAAACTTCCGCTTGCCTTGAGTACCATAGCTGTGAAACTGGACATGCGCCAGATGAATCGGTTTGCCATCAGCGGCATTGATCGTACTCAACGTTGATTCAACATTTCCCGGTATTCCCAGATTACTGCAATGGGTATGTAAAGGATGCGACAATCCAATATCCGAAATTGCTGTGGTCAGGGAACGCACGATTTGTCCGGGAGTAATTCCAAAATGCGAATGGGGTTCATCCACATCCAGCTTTCGCTGATTGAATTTGAAAGCACTGATTCCACCGGGATTGACCGATTTGACCGCAATGCATTGAGTCGCATTCAACATCCATGCGACGTAGTCGCGCAACTTCTGTGCATCAGCTTTTTCTGCGATCAGTTTGAGAAAATAGTCGTCATTTCCCAGCACCAAATATCCACCGGTATCAAGGAGTGGGGTATCCGCCATTTCCAGATGTGCCTGCCGGGCGTTTGATGGTACAACCGCTGGCTCAAAGCACAGTGTATATCCAAGTTTGGCATATTCTTTACCGGTGATCAGAGTTGATGGCACAGTATGTTTACATTCTGAATGATCAGCATCAAGTTCATTCAAGTGTTCAGGATCGGAGTAGTCGGCCATCATCATTCGCGCAATGTTCGCTTTACCGCCACCGATGTGAGTGTGAATGTCAATGCCACCTGCCATGACAATCATGCCGTGCGCATCAATGACATGATCAATGTGCTGATCGGTTGCAGGGCAGGGCACTAGTCGATCATTGTCGATATAGAGGTCTCGAACCTCTCCGTCGATGCCATTGGCTGGATCGTAGATGGTACCGCCTTTAATTACTGTCAACATTTCAGTTGCGAGTAGATCTGTTCTAGCGTGTCAGCACCAGAATAACCATCGTTCATGTGAAGATTTTTAAGGTAGTGCGCTAATGTCAAGTCGGTTCGAAAAAGGTGTGAATCATGATCGAGCCCAGGTATCGCAATCGGAATAAAAACATCCGCGTCTTCGTAATCTTTATTGGAAAGCAGGATCTTTTGCATGGAGCAATCCGGCATTTCAACTGATTGATCCAATCCTCCAACCCAAATAACAAGATCGGTGTCTTCGCGATTCATAATCGAATCCCAAGCGTAGTAATCTGGATGATGTTCCGGGTTGCCACTTCTGAAACTAAGTGGTAGCGGCTTTCCGTATCTCCATGTCGAAACAGCATTGGCAGTGGTGGTTGATGGTGTAGTTGTCAGCATTAAACCAGCTGCTCGACGCGACTGGTTGATTACATCAATCAACCGAAAGATAGAGTCGACTACCAGGTCACCTAATGGAAATGAAAACTCTTCTGCTGCCCAGACAAACACAGCGTAGTCCGACTGCTTAAGGTCCTGGACAAACGAATGAATTACAGAACTTGGAAAACTGTGAGTAAGTGGGACACGATCTTTTCTTTTTTCCAACTGGTTCTGAATGACTGATATGACATGTCCTGCCTGCTGTGATTCACACTCGATGCTAGCACTCACTTCAGCCTGTTCCAGAATCGTTGTAAATTCCTCACATGGCTCCCCAATGACGGCAATCTTTCGAGGTCTCTTGAACTGAAATTTGTCTGATTTTGAGAAGCCAAGTTTCTCTATTAGACGTGGAAATAAATTAGGAATTTGTGAGCCTATCAGCACCAGCATGTCAGCTCTGTTTCGCGCTTCAGAAAGCGTGGTGAAGTAACCACCATTGGTCTGTATGTGGCTCGCGTTAATTTCAAATGCGCGATTTGAATATTGATCAATTGTGGCGTGCAAGTACTCAGCAAGGTTCAGTGCACTTCGTGTTCCGGCAACATCAGTCATCAACCCCGTGATTAGAGGCAGTTTAGCATTCGAGATTAGATTGACAGCGGCCTGAACAGCCGTCTTTCGAGTCACGAACTTCCCGTTGACTCGGGGTTTTAGAGCAGTACGCTTACTCGCTTTGAGAAAGTTTGATTTCGATAACGGGCAATCCAATGAATCGATATGAAATGAATTACCTTCATTTTGTAGGCTTAAGTCATCACATAGGAGCCCGCAAAAGGGACAGACGACATCAGGAAACGTCTGTATTTTCTGATCAGTCATGATTTGCTGCAATGCGCCGACATTCTTCGGACCGACATCAGTAGGTAGATCAGTTGACTGAACATGATTTGTGTAGAGGAACTTTCTAAATTAAGTTTAGAACATAAAATCAGATAGATATCACAACCGATTCTTTCGGTAATTCACCGCTCAAGGAACAGTTACTGTGAAACTATTGCCGCGTTACGGCTCAATTTATAATGCAACTCAAACCCAATAAAGTCCAACAATTTTATCGATGAAGAGTATTAAGATTACCGCACCAGCGAGATTGCACCTGGGATTTGTTGGACTTGAAGGACAGTCAGCTAAGACTCACGGCGCTCTGGGATTGGCGATTGACCAGCCTGCCACTGTGCTGGAAGCGCACCACTACCCTAAGTGGAAAGTTTCGGGAAGCGCTCTGAATAAAGCTGTGAAATATATGAACACCGTAAGAGCGGCTTTTGCGCTGAGACAGCCAATATTTATAAATTCAATTCAGAGTATTCCAGAGCACATCGGACTCGGTTCGGGAACCCAGTTGGCATTGTCGGTTGCCACAGCCTGTATGCACCTAAATGATCATGATGGTTCACCAGAAAAGATTTCCGGACTGCTAGGTCGAGGAACCCGATCCGGAATCGGGACAGCGGCATTCTCTAAAGGGGGTTTTCTGGTCGACTGCCAGGCAGATAAAGCCCAATACGCAAGAGCAATTTCCAAACGAATTGAGTTTCCAGAAGAATGGCGAATTATCCTGATCATTGATGAGACATACCAAGGCATACATGATGAATCGGAAGTCAATGCATTCGAAAGCTTAGGTGGTTTTTCATCAGAACTAAGTACCGATTTGAAGGGCGTATTGCTGAATCAGGTCATGCCTGCGTTGGAAGTTCGAGATATCACTGCATTTGGTAGCGGAATCTCGTTGATTCAGAAACAGGTAGGTGATTTCTTCAAACCAGTTCAGGGCGGGAGATTTCTTAGTGAGAAAGTGGCAGAGATTCTGGAATATGCAGAACGAAACGGTGCTGCTGGAATTGGTCAAAGTTCGTGGGGACCCACTGGATTCATAATTGTTGATGGCGTAGCATCCGCACTTCGAATGAAATCAAATCTGGAGAAGCTATCTCGTGAGAGTGATGTACGATTTGAAATACGTGCTGCGCGAAATTCTGGAGCAACGTTTGAGGCAGAACTTCTGGACGCTCTGGCTCATCATGCCATGACCGGGAATTGAAGTGAGTACAGGAGGAGTTATGTCAAGACGCAGGATAATGCACATGATCACACCAACAGACAGTGTAAGTCCATTTGATGTCAATATGGCCGTCGATGCCGGTTATGAGGTTATTGTCCCACACTGCGGAGTCGGTGAATCAAGTGTTGCGGACTTTGTTCAGGATGCAATTTTTTCTCGACCACCAAAGAGTGCATCAACAACTGGGATGTTTATCGGAGGTGGTGATGTCAATCGGGCTTCCGAGATGCTGGAAATTGCGAAAAATGCAATGGTGCCTCCATTTGAAGTGTCTTTGTTGGCAGACCCCAATGGTGCTTTTACGACTTCGGCTGCTTTGGTTGCAGTCATAGAAAAGTGTTTGAATGAACATGCGTCTGCAAGCCTGAAAGGCAGCAATTTGAAGATCTTTGGAGGAGGTCCTGTCGGATTGTCGACTGCAGTTCTTGCAAAAGAGTGTGGTGCTTCTGTGAGCCTCATCAGATTGACGGCAAGTGCGGATGATGGAGCTTTGAGTGAATTTACAGCACGATTTGGTGTCGACATTGATTCACGGCGGGCAGTCGAACAATCAGAGAGAATAGCAGAAGCTGCTGATGCTCAAGTGATCGTAACCACTGCAAAGGCAGGCATTCAGGTTTTAGGTCAGGAAGCTCTGGATCAGGCAAGTGGCCTACTGATTGCAGCAGACGTAAATGCCGTACCGCCGACCGGAATTGAAGGGGTCGAGGTGATGCACAATGGAGATGACGTCGTCTGTAAGTGGGGCTCTTTCAAGTCAATTGGTGCATTGGGTATTGGACGCGTCAAATACAAAACACAGTTGGAATTGTTGAAGTCAATGCTGGCTTCAGAAGATTCGCTGGTGTTGGGTCTGTCGGATGCCTATACCGAGGCCGCTCGGCACGCTTGAGGTGCAGGACTGTCTCCTTATCGGATTGACGGTTCGCTCTCTGGTCGCTTCGGCTCATAAGGCTGGAATCGGGGCTTATGCCCTGGATTTGTTTAGCGATCTGGATACCCGGGAAAAGTCAGTAAAGTCGCTCACAGTCGATTACGATGGACGCGGACTTAGATCGGGATCTCTATTTGCGTGCACTGATAAGTTAGATCCAAATGAAAAACTTCCGGTCGTGTACGCCGGCGGATTTGAACACAATCCAAGCCAGATTGAGCGAATTGCTGAGAGCAGAAAATTATTAGGAAACTCAGCGTCGGTACTGGCCGAACTCAAGAACCCTAAACTTTTCTCAAACACTGTTAGAAAATTGGGGATTCCAGTACCTCGCACTCGTTTTGATGGTCCGGAAAGTTCTAGCGTCTGGCTCTACAAAAATGCGGGTGGCTCCGGAGGCCTTGAGGTAAGGCGGGCAACAGAATTTGATTTTGAATGCAGTGCAGATAATTACTATCAGGAATTCAAGAGCGGACAGATTGTAACGGCAACTGTACTTTGTACGGACAAGTACACTCAAATCGTGGGATTTTCTGAACAATGGTGTGCTGAGTCACATTCAGACGGTGAGTTCATTTATGGTGGAGCTGTTGCACTTAGTTCTAAATCACTCGAATCGAACATTAGAAGTTCAATAGAAAATGCTGCAGCTTTGCTGGCCGATCATTATCAATTTCGAGGACTGGTATCTCTCGATACTATCGTTCAGAATAATGAATGGTGGCTACTTGAAGTGAATCCGCGCCCTGGAGCTACATTCGAGTTGCACGAAGGTGCTGAATCCTTTCTGGCGGCACATTGTCTCGCATTTTGTGATCAAAGCCCGACTTTGAAGTCAGTCACAAATATGGGAGAATTTACTGCTCACTCAGTCATCTATGCATCCAATGCATTGACTTTACCTTCAGATTGGGAATGGCCGATGTGGGTTCGGGATCGGGCTGCACCCGGAGAGTCATTTGAACCAGGCGATCCGGTTTGTACTGCGTATGCTACAGCTGGAAGTTCCGAAATAGCTAGGAATGCTGTTGAAGACAGACACCATCATATAGTTGATATGATAGGTAAATTGCGCTAAATCTAAGGAATGAGGAATAGACGGGACAACTGGCCTGGAGTCAATCAGTTGTCGGCACCTTTGGTTGATCAACTGGTTACTGATGCTTCAGATTTGGAAATTCTGGTTAGTCGGAGTGCCAATGGCAGTCGAATAATTGATGCAGGCCTCAAATCTCTAGGCTCCGTCAAGGCAGGATGCCGAATTGCTGAAATTTGTATGGCTGACCTGGGACATGCAACGATCATTCCGTCAGATGGCACAGATATGAATTTTCGTATCGTTCATGTCGAAACCGAGCATCCGGTATTGAGTTGTCTGGGCAGTCAGTACGCCGGTTGGAGTCTGAAATACGACGCTGAAAAAAAGTTTCGAGCATTGGGTTCGGGGCCTGCTCGGGCACTGGCGGTCAAGGAACCACTATTTGAAGAGTTAGGCTACCGTGATGAATTTGATCGAACTTGCTTGATCATTGAAACGTCAGATTTACCACCAAATGGTCTGCTGGATAAAATCAGTCAAGATTGCAATGTTTCTCCCGATAGTCTGACAGTAATTTTAACTCCGACGGGCAGTTTGGCTGGAGTAACTCAGATAGCAGCGAGGGTGGTTGAGGTTGCTCTTCATAAAGCTCATGAAATGAAGTTCGATCTGGATTCCATTTTGAGTGCTGAAGGGTCAACTCCATTGCCGCCTCCAACAGATGATGATCTGCTGGCTATGGGTCGTACGAATGATACGATTCTGTTTGCAGGGTCGGTCTCAATGCGAGTCGATTGTGGCGATGATGCGGCACGTCAGTTGGCTGAATCCATGCCGAGTTGCAATTCCAGAGATTACGGCAAACCCTTTGCTCAAGTCTTCAAAGACTACAACTACGATTTTTTTGAAATTGACCCGATGCTATTCAGTCCAGCGCAGGTGACCGTCCATGAAGTTTCTACTGGGCATACATTCACTGGTGGGGCCTTGGACTACGGACTCCTCTGCAAATCGTTTTTTGGCTGATGTCTGAGACTCGAATTGTTGTATTTACTGACGCCAGGGGATGGCACGAAAGACAACTAGAAAGTGCTTTTTTGGGTGTTGGTGCCAATCCACATCTTGTTTCGTTATCTCAGTGCAGATTTACTGATCATACCGATTTAGGCGGATTAATCATACCCGGATTAGAGAAAACGTTACCGCAGGGAGTTTTCGTAAAAAGTGTCTCAGCAGGGACCTTCGAACAGGTGACTTTGAGGCTTGGTTTTCTTCATGCTTTGGCGGCAATGTCAGTATCAGTGTTGAATTCTGCCAGCGTGATCGAAAGAACAGTTGACAAGAGCATGACCAGTCACCTCCTGCAAAAGGAACAGGTTGCAACAGTACCTTCGTGGACTTGTGAGTCTAGAGAATCTGCAATGCAACAGCTTGAAATGCTATTGTCTGAAGGGAAAAAAGTAGTTCTCAAGCCACTATTTGGTTCAAGTGGGAGAGGGTTGAGACTAATTGAGTCGACCGAAGACTTACCAGGACCGGAAGAAGTCAATCATGTCTACTATTTTCAGGAATACATTGCGTCAAAAGACAGTTATTGGCGAGATTGGCGGGTTATGGTTGTCGACGGAAAGGCAATCTGTGCAATGGAGCGTCGTTCTGATAAATGGATAACAAATCGAGCGCAAGGTGCTCAGTGTTTGCCGGCAAAACTGGACCTTGAGCCTCAGCGATTGGCTGAGCGTGCTGCTGATGCAGTGGGTGCAGATTATGCTGGTGTCGATTTAATTTGCACAAAGGAAGGCAAATGGATGGTACTTGAGGTCAATGGTGTACCAGCCTGGCAGGGATTACAAGCGGTTTCAGAGGTGAATATTGCAGGCCATTTGGCTGACAAAATGGTGAAGATGACTTACCTTGGAAATTTGTCAACTTAAGGCAAACCTTGTTTGGAATTATCTTGCTTCTTCGTGCTACATCGTGCCACATGCACCTTTATTTCGAGACCGGTTGTTCAGGGCGGATACACGGAACGAAATTATGTGAAGTACTGTGCGGAAACAGAAGTTGACGCCGGCTATGCAGCCGAAATCTGCGGTAGACCACGTGGATCTTTCTCAAATCGCTGTACGAGATATCTATGACTTAAACGCAACAAAGTTGGTGGCGATTTGCGTTGGTCAATTATTCACCCAGATAATGGATACAGAGAGACCGAGTGTAAATCAGTTAAAGTGCCGAATAAAACCAGCATGCATCGCGGATTCTTTATTGCACCATCCACTAAATCGATTTGACAGCAACAAAAGTTGAAACCAGAACGCACAGTACGTCTAGCGGAAGTGAATGTAGTCGATTTTTGTCGAGGTAGTCTGGACCTAAGGGAGCGAGGTAGTGTTTCTGCGCTAGGCTGGGAAAACATGCCGGAGGTCGCCCGTGCTGAAGCATGTTGTAACGACGGAGTTGCTGAGAAGACGATTCGCGCTCTATTGACGCTGGTATCTGCCATGAACTATTCAAGGAAATCTGATCAACTCTGGCTGGCAGAGCATGCATTGCTAGCGAAGCAGCCAGAGATTCTCGAACCGTCTTTAGTTGCTTCCATATCGGCAGTGGAGATGCTCAATCAAGAGGCAACGGGTATTCGAAAATATTCTGGAACCTACTCCGCGTAAAGATTTAAGCTATCAGACTCACTTACCCGCAGGAGGAGCAGAATGTTTTTTTGGTGGCGGTGGCGGTGGCGGTGGTGGTTTCACAGCATTCTTGGGCTTAGGTGTAAACCCTTCTTTCAATAACTCCCTTTTGGGGAATTTTGACGACATATTTGGTTTATCAACGAGCATGGGAGTTTCTCAAAATTAACTATTGGTTTCTATAGGGATAAATTCTGCCATTTCGACTTCCGACTCTGAGATCAATATTTGTGTAGAGTTTGGCACTTGCTCACTTTTTGAATTCGATTCACTTAATTCGTTTCCGTTGCCCGACAACCAAGAAAACTCCTCTATCAGGTAATACTGGTCACTTGGTCTGCTAGGCCAACCCTTAGGTCAGCCATACAGTCGGCGCTCACCTTTCAGATGCAGTACCACATAGCAATCGCGATTCATTGTAAATGCGGAATAACGTGTTGAATAATTTGAACTTTGTACTGAAATATTGATCTTTCGACAGAATTTATGAAGTATGTCCTCATTCCATATCCAAGCCGCTATTCCCCCAAACAATACAGCTAAAAGGATGTAAGTGCAGGTAGTCCCGAACTCACCGAACTCTAGGATATATAGAATCGGTTGAGCTAGCAGATGAACAAAGAAAGTAAAAACGAAAGCATGAACAATAATGTTGATGCCACTTGGTTTCAGGCTAGAAGTCAGTGTTTGAAATAGCCCGGCCGCAAGAAATCCTGGCAATAAGAACTGGAGAATCTTTATACTTTCACTAGAGACATATCCCATTTGAACTTCAACAACGTATGCGATTTACCGCAACTCCTCCTAAATTAAATTCTAGAGCGTTAGACTTTTTCTCTCCATAAATTTGGAATCAGAATTCTACATTAGTATACCGTCGCTAGGAACACGATGCAGTAAACGATTCTCAATAGTACAAATGTTATATTAACGACAAATAATTTTCAGAGATGACAACCGTCATTGACAGAGTTAGTGCCAATATTCGATGATGTGGAATTCTCTCACACTCGCCATTGGAAATGGAGTTAGACAACATCAATAATTGAGAACGGGGAAGACTCCGTACCATCTATTCTGCATCGCTACAGGAGTAAACTTGCTTTATCTATTCATTCTGTACGAAAATTCATTATTCATAGTCGAAGGTGGGCTGAGTGATCAGGAAATTGGAAATTACACCGAGCTTCCGTTGGTTGAGTTAAGCGAGTAGCGATACGGTCATCAAAAGCTGCTCATTCTGCTTTGATAAAATATCGCAGGCATAAATTGCAATCGAGAAGCAATTCCAATTTGTTCATTTCGGTTATTTTGAGCAGATGTATAAGGCAATACTTGACCACAAACATATAGCCAGTGCCCAGAAAAGCTTCTTACAACTTATACGAAACAAGCTGGGCACAAAGATGTCAAAAGTGGTTGTTGGACATCCAGGTGGTAGTATTTGTAACCTAGATGTGTTCACAAACAGTAGTACCATTTGGTTCGCGAACCAATCTCTACAGAACAGGTATTGGAATGCCTTTGGCGCTGGACTACCTACCTTGCGGCACTCTAATTGTATTGTTGTGGAGGTCAACATAGCGTTGCAGGGGATAGACAGAAGAATAGCCGGATTGTTTGCTATTGATAATGCAACCGGTAATACCACTCTCCTACATCGTGGCAAAATTGGAGGTGGAGGAAAAGGGATTGGACGAAATGCCTTCATGAAATGGTACCCAATTGATAGGAAAGTGAGCTATTTCGATCCCTCGCGCGACGAAGAGGAAACAGCAATATTCGTTGCCGATCTAGAGTCAGATAATTTCCTCAGCGATATTGAGTATTTTGTAAATACTGTAGACAGATTTAAGGTTTCCGTTTTATCCGATTCAGAGATCGTGAAGAGGGCGGCGGCTGCGACAACGAAACCGAAATCTTCAACGACGCAAACCGTGATTTATTCGAGGAACCGTTACGTCGTGGAACTAGCAAAGAGAAGGGCGCGCGGAAAATGCGAATTGTGCAAACAGCCGGCGCCATTCACCAATGCATTGAACGAACCCTACCTAGAGTGCCACCATATAGTTTGGCTTGCTCACGGAGGTGCTGACTGTACAGAGAATACTGTAGCGCTCTGTCCGAATTGCCACCGTAAAATGCATGTTGTGAATGACTTGAAAGACATAGAGAAGCTACAACGATGTGCCAATACTTCACTCCGTAACTAATCTATCAAATTCAATTATTAATATCGACGACTTTCTTAAATTGAATTTGAGCGCCTACTTCAGACCACTGTCAGTAATGGCTTGATGCGTTCGACTACCCAGAAGGAGGAGATCAGTAGGCAAGGTACAGCCACGGCCCACTTCGCGAGGTACTTCAAGTCGAGGTTTTTCACTTGCGCTTTCAACCGACCTATCAACATCAAAAACACCCATATCACCAGCACAATCGCAACTTGGCCAATTTCAACTCCAATGTTGAATGACACCAAAGATTTCCACAGGTGAGCGCCATCAGGAAGTAGTATTTCGTGCAGAACAAAAGAAAATCCAAGTCCATGCAACAACCCAATAGCCAGTGTGACGATGAATGACGCGTGACGGTCAATTGTCGGAGTTGAGGTACGAAGAGCAATCAATGCGACGTAAATGATTGAAAGAGCAATGCAAAGCTCTACAGCTGGTACAAACCAGGCACCTTGTGGAACGAACCCCCAAAATCCAGCAATCAGAGTAATTGTGTGTCCAATCGTAAATCCAGTAACACGCCACAAAAGATTGATGAGATGAGCTGCTCCAATTGTGAGACAGACAACGAATAAAACATGGTCGAGTCCAATAAGAATGTGAACGATGCCTGCGACCACGAAAGATAGTGCTGCGTCAAACCATGAGTTCGAAATTTCGACCGGCTCATGAAGCAATCCGACTACACGAAAAATTTGAGCACTCCCGGGATAGTGATCAACAATCAGATTAGCGGTGTCCTCCACATCCGGTAAATCGGGGTTAAACGTACTCTGTATGGAATATGTATCGATAGTTCGATCAATTTCGAACCGCAGCAACAAATCCGTTACGGTATCCCCCACATAAATTTCCTCATACGGATAGTTGATTACATCACCTTCCAATGCGGACTTCGCCTCCGAAACCGAGGCAAATGGCGGCTGAAGCAATGCCTCATGAACCCTCACGTCAATGATCTCATGTTTCAGTGGAGTGCCTTCCACAGAGAATTCCAGTCCTCTAGCTGCAATTGCTGCAAACCCGAAAGGGTCAGTTCGCACTTTGTCGAGATCGAGATTATGTAGAACTACACCGCCTTCTGATTCGTTGTAGGTAAAGGGTGCGGGTATAGCCCTTTCGGGGTCGGTGGAATCAATAAACAGTTCCGCTAGAAAATAGGGTGTTGGCATTCGTACATATACATCCATTCCCGAATTGGTGTGAACGACATGAAAGGTTCGAATTTTGATATCCAGATTGAAGTGGGCAAAGGCTGCGTTACAACCTAATGCAAGAATCAAGACGGTTGCAAATCGTAAAGAAATTGAGGTCTTCATGAGTCGCTCATGAAATGAGACATCTGGTATTAAGCACCAATCTCAGACAATGTGGAAGAGTCTGCCTGGAAGTGGGTAGTTTCTTCCAGGCAGTTCAGATTAGTATACTTACCCGTCTTGTGGAACGGCTAAATTGTGTGAGCCGAAATACATGACGTGGCCATTCATGTCAGCAATATCAGCAGCGCTGATCTGAATTGTTGGGCCATCAAGTATGGTGTGTGGGTGGGTTTGTGTCCACTCCATTGCATCTAGCAAGGTAGATGTATAGAAGGTTGTTTCAGGTACCAAATAATGGTGCGGAATGCCAACTTTGGCACCGACCGCGGCCATTACATCGTCAGCCTGCTGGTAATCCAGGATGTGTTTGGAACCGTCGACAGGGACGAATACGATATCAACCTGTCCAACTTTGTCGAGGACTTCTTGTGGCGGATACGGTCTGTTGTCACCCCACATAAGCAGGCGAAGTCCTCCAGTTTCAATAACATACAGGCTATTATCCATGTGTCTGAAGTTATTCGTGCAGGGATCATCACGTCCTTCGAACTGTTTCACAGCTTCGGTCCACGGCACAATTCCGGGAGCAACGCACTGGTGTTTGTCAGCGATACCTGTGATTTTGACATCGCCCAATTCAAAGGTGCCACCCATTCGATCTAACAGCATGTTTGCATCAAGCCGATCCAGTGCATCGTGATCAAAATGTGCATGTGTTGATAGTCCAATGTCAACTTCGACTTGAGGGAATTCCATTCTGTACCAAAGACCCCAGGCTCCCGAAGGATCATTTCGCCAAGGATCAACAATCATCGATACACCTCGTGGTGAGGTAACTCCGAAAGATGAATTGCTGTAGAAAGAAATTTCGACGGAATCTGTCGAAGCGCGTGTGCCACCCTCATTCTGGATCTGAATGATACGGTCGTGGTTCTTGCCGGACATCCAAGCATTCATCTGCCCGACAACATCATCGCCTAAACCGAGCATTCCTCCAACAGAAATGGCAACTGCAATGACGGTAAATTTCAATATTTTCATAAACTACTCTCCATTCTTATTGATACAAATAGCAAGAATTATTCTATACCAAATTAATATGGCTGAATTGGTATTGTTTCGGAAGAATAGGTGCATTGAATGACTCTCATTTTTTGAACTGGCCAAGATTCAAACATTCTTCCAAACGAATGATTGTAATCTCCTCATACAAATTCGGTCAGAGTAATTCAAACTATCTTCGTAAGAGGAGTAATCGAAAAAAATCCACAAAAGATTGCAGGTAACTTCTGTCGACAAGAATATTGACCTTGTCGATTGAATGCCACCATATAACAAGTTCATAGTCGATAAATCGAGTCTTCACCATTTGGTTTTGTGAAATTCGACTGCAAAAAATATCAGTAGAGCAATAGTCACCAATAATCTCCAATATCGATTCACCTTGCATGGTAAGCATACATTTACCGTGACTGATGTCGAAAAAGTTCTTCCGATGTTCACTACTGAATTCAGCTAACTGCGATTGCTCCAACAAGACATATACCGAAAATGGACTAAATCGCAACAATTGGATTCCATTCGAATCAGCCATCTGTCCAGGCTGGATGTCAAGTTGCGTAATTGAATGACAGAAATGATCCAGTTCATTTTTTCTTCTGAACTGTCCTTCAAAAACGAAAACAGGGTCTTCAATTATCGAGATGTCATTGCTGACCTTCTCACATTCGATGAAGTCCAAAACGGTTTCACGGACCAGAAAGTCAGCCATTCAATCGCTCTCCTGTCTCATCGTAAAAGTTTGTGGAGCATACCTTAACCTCAGTTGATTGACCAGCAATGGGTGAAACCACCCAAATCGAGTCGTCATGTCGGTGCTTGCCATTGCGTAGAAGACCTAGTGCGATCCACCTGTCAAAAGTGGGACTGTAAATGGAAGCTGTTAAGTGTCCGATAACATCTTGTCGGGTGCCTTTTGAATATGGTTGGGCAGCAAGTACTCCGCCTGGCGATATCGATGAACGCTGGTTCGTTGCAGTCAATCCAACCAACTGCATTCTCTCGGTACTTTTTAAGCCGGGTCGATTGAGGAGGGAGCGTCCAATAAAGTCTTTGTTAACAGATACCATCTTTCCCAACCCGAGATCGTAAGGCGTTGTTCTGCCGTCGATTTCCCGTCCCACGCTAATGTGACCTTTCTCGATTCGCAATACGTCCAGCGTTTCAAGACCGTAAGGTGTCAGATCGAATTCCTGACCGATATCAAAAAGTCGATCAATGAAGCTGTTGGCGTATCCCGCTGGAATATTTATTTCGAAACTCAATTCGCCAGAGTAGCTGACAGAGTAAACTCGGCAGGGCACGTCAATGTCTATGACTCCCTCTCGTATTGAGGCAAATGGAAATTCACGTCGATTTGTTTCAAAGTCAAAATTAAATTTGCTCAATACGTCACGCGATCTTGGCCCTGCGATTGCAATTGCAGCCCAATGTTCGCTAACGTTTGCCAGTGTCACATTCAATTCTGACCATTGAGTTTGAGCAAGTCTTGTCATCCAGCGCCATACTGCCTCTGAATTTGCTGTTGTTGCTGTCACAACATAGTGGTGGTCCCCCAACCGTGCTATGGTGCCATCATCGAAAAGGATGCCGTCTTCTCGAAGCATCAAGCCATATCGAACCTTACCGATCGGTATTGCAGCAACGTTGCTGCAGTAAAGTCTGGAAAGAAACGTTTCTGCATCGGGACCTTTGATTTCGAATTTACCAAGCGTGGACATGTCTACGAAACCCACACTGCTGCGAACTGCACGGACTTCTCGGTTGACAGCGTGTTCCAGAGTTTCATTTTCTTGTGGAAAATATCTGGGATAAAGCCAGTCACCGGATGTTTGAAATACACAATTCAAATTTTTCAGTGCTTTATGTAGTGGCGTTCTGCGAATGGGCTTCATGAAATCGCCAATTCTCGCTCCCGCAATCGCGGAAAAAGGCACCGGGGAGTAGGGCGGACGAAAAGTGGTGTGCCCCAGTGCTTTTGGTGATTCTCCAATGGCCGCAGCAATACATTGAGATGCGTTCACCCAACTGGTTTTACCTTGATCGGTACCCATCCCTGTCGCGGTATACCGCTTCACCAGTTCAATGTCGTGATAACCCTCTGCTACGGTCTGTGTCAGGTCATCGTAAGTTACATCATTCTGCAAATCGACAAACGCGTTGTGACCTGAAACTGGTTGTATGCTCGCAGGAAGAGAAACAGGCTCAATTGCTGCAGGTTGTGATTCTGTGTTTTCTTCATTAACGCCGATCTGAGACATCGCTTGGTGCGCCTGGTACTGGCCATCTTTGAGAATGGAGTTCAAATCAAAGATGCCCCGGCTTGCACCAACCGAGAGTAGTGGTCCGCATTGATCGGGAGGAGTGGGTACCTGCGAGTTTACATCAACACTGAGTTTGCCTTGGATGTGAGCTACAAGATGCACAGCTGGTGTCCAACCGCCGGATACACACATAAGGTCGCAGGTGTACCGGACTGTTTTACGATTTGATCCTTTGATTGAAACTGCCTTGACTCTGTGTCTTCCGTGTACATTGACGATCTCTTGGTCTGGTTTCAGGCACTCGACAACTTCAATACCAGCGGCACTACAGTCAGCAATCGCTGCTTCTTTCTCCGCTTTATCAGCAATTGCCACAAAAGCCTTGATACCCGGCCTTACAGCATAACAATTGATGTACTTTCTGATCGCTCCAGCCAACATGATTCCTGGTCGATCATTGTTGGGAAATGTCAGGGGTCTTTCGATTGAACCACTCGCCAATAAAATTCGATCAGCACGAATTTTCCAGAGAATATCAGGATCATCAATTGAACCCTTTTGATAGGCAAGTGTCAGCCCATGATCGTAGTGTCCAAAGACCATTGTGTGCGAGAAGAGTTCAACATTAGGACTTTGATTCAACTCTTCAACTGTCTCTGAAATCCATTGATTGGCGGAAACTTCTCCGACGAAACCCTTACGCCACAATAGGCTACCTCCAAAATTCGGCTCTTGCTCAAACAGAACAACGCGAATTCCTTTTCTGGAACAGGTCAATGCTGCACTCAAACCCGCTGGCCCACTTCCAATGATCAAAATTTGACAGTACTTGTGTCGCTTATCTGCAGTAGCAGCAAAAGTTCCCGATCCATTAATTTGAACACGCCCTAGACCGGCAAATTTCCTGATCACTTTTTCATAGATTCGATGCCAGCCCCAATTGGGCCAAAGAAAGGTTTTGTAGTAGAAGCCTGCTGTCAGTAACTGAGAGCAGTACGACAATACACCAAACGAATCATGTTTTCTAGAAGGCCAGTTATTCTGGCTTTTGACTACTAATCCCTCTGAAAGCAGTACCTCAGTGGCTTTCAAGTTCGGGACAGGTCCATCGCCTGGTGTGGAACACTCGATAATTGCGCAAGGTTCTTCGATACCGCTCGATAGTATCCCGCGGGGGCGGTGGAATTTTATTGATCGTCCAACCAGATGGATATTATTCGCCAGCAGGGCTGAGGCGACTGTATCACCAGCAAATCCAGTGAGTTTTTGGCCATCAAAAGTGAACTCAAGAGGTTTTGACCGGTCAATCGCGTTCCCGAAGTCTAATGAGGAAATGCGGTTAATCTGCATCACAGTTCCCGGAGGTATTCTCCTCATCGCATGCTGACGGTTCGCTGAATTCGTGAGTTAGAGCGTTTCGGGTAATTGATATCCAGCGTTCGCACCCGGATCTGTGATACCAAAGCTCTCGGATTTCATCCCTGGCGTTTTCTCGTAAGTGAACTGCCTTGTGCCAGTCATCAATTGAATTTTTGGGCGGGTGATGAAGATCAGGGAATTTAACATCAGCACCACCATAGTCAAATTCGCATTGATCACGCGGACCGCACCAGGGACAGGGGATCAGCAGCATGACATCAATGGAGCCAGGTGTAAGGACCTGTGCCGCTGTCGTCAATCAGATTTCCAGTTTCAAATCGACTGAGAGAGAAAGGTGCAATCAGATCCGGTGGTTTATTCTGAGTCAGCAATTCAGCCATCAGCCAACCGACAGCTGGGGTTGCTTTAAATCCGGAATATCCCCATCCACTATTGAGATACAGGTTTTCGATTGGGGTGCTACCCAGAATTGCGTTTCCATCCATCGGGATATCAGCAGTACCAGACCAATGACGCATGAGTCTGAGTCGTGACAGAAAGGGAAAGATCTGGATTGCTCTAACAATAACATTTTCAATGCTGGAAAACGAACCTCGTTTTGCAAATGACGGATACCCATCTGTCGCACCACCGAGAATAAACTCTCCCTTATCAGTCTGACTGATATAGCAAAGTCCTGCGTTATAGTTCACTACGACATCTAGGGCAGGTTTAACTGGCTCGGATACAAATGCCTGGACATTAACCGATTGAATCGGCAGTAACAATCCAGCGAGTTTGGCAACTTCAGAGCTTGCACCAGCAACGCTGATCAAAACCTTCTCACATCCGACGACACTGTGGTTGGTCCTTACGCCAGTAACCTTCCCAGCATTGATTTCGAAACCGGTAACTGGACAGTTTTGAACAACATGAACTCCAGCTTCAACAGCAGATTTTGCGAATCCCCATGCAACGGCATCGTGTCGAACGATACCTCCCTTTTCCTGAACCAGTCCACCAACAATAGGAAAGCGTGCTGATTCACTGAGGTTGATTTGAGGCACTCGCTTCTGGAGTTGATGTCGATCAAGAATTTTTGCTTCAGCACCTCGCAGGCACATGGCATTCGCACGCAGAATAAAGTCCTCAAGTTCTCCATCAGAGTGCGCAAGATCGATGTATCCCCTGGGTGAATACATCAAGTTAAACCCAAGTTCTGACCCTAGGGTTCCCCACAACTGCAGGGCCAGATTTTTCAGTTCAAAACTTGCGTCTAGCAGATAGTCGGAGCGAACGATTGCTGTATTTCGAGCAGTGTTGCCACCGCCAAGCCATCCGGCTTCCAATACCGCTACGTTAGTTTCACCAAAGCGAGAGGAAAGATAGTGTGCGGTTGCGAGTCCATGACCGCCGCCTCCAACTATGATGATGTCGTAATATGGTCGAAGCTCTGGAGTAGGGAGGATGTTCGGCCAGGAATTAGACCCTAACGAATTTCGTAACAGCGAGAATCCAGAATACTTGACTTTAGGCGGATTCCGCACAAGAACTAAATCTTCATAGAAGGTGGTTAAGCGATGAGCCAATCATCATCTTCAACGACCACGATAATTGATGGACCTTCATGTTCGAGTGCGTCATTCAAGGCGCTTACAAAGTCTTCCTGAGTGCGAGCCAGTGATCCCGGGCATCCAAAGGCATCAGCCAGTTTGACAAAATCCGGTGCGCTGGGGTTGACACCGATTTCCGGAATCTCTCGCTTGACCATACCGTCCCGAATCATGGCATAGCTGTGATTGTGCCAAATCACAATCGGAATACAGAGAGACTCTTCGACCGCAGTGGCGACTTCGTTGACAGTAAACATAAATCCACCATCTCCGACGAGTGCAACAACTGGTGTGTCAGGTTTGGCGAGTTTCGCACCAATTGCACAGGGTACGGCACAACCCAATGTACCGAACCCTGCAGGGTAAAACCAGGTGCGTGGCAATTCCACTTTCATCACCGCCGTCCCGGTGTAGACAACCTGGGCAATGTCTCCCATGATGATGGTTTCATCTGGGAGTACTGAGCGCATTGCATTGAGTACCTTAATGTGCTGCCGTTCAACATCAGTGAATTCATTCTCCTGATCAATTCGTACCTGATCAAGCTCTGTAATGACATTTCTTTCACTACCGGAAATCTCTCGAGTCTGCCATTCTTCGATCATCATTCCACAAGCCGCTTTAGAATCGCCGTGCACTGCGACAGTTGCAGGGAAAGCGTCATTGAAACGCGACGAGTCGATGTCGATTCGGATCACTTTCCCATTGACGGGCAGATCGTAAATGAAACTGTCGGCTTCACCGAGTTCTGTACCGATTGCAAGAACTACATCTGCTTTAGCGAGATAGCGTTGGACTGCAGGGCTCAAAACACCGCCAGTCAAACTCAGAGGGTTGGAATCTGGGACGATACCTTTACCTGCATTGGACGAGATGACACCCGCATTCACGAGTTCCGCCAGTGATACGACTTCCTTGCATGCATGCTGAGCGCCACCGCCTACCGCAATAACCGGTGAAATCGCTGTGCTTAGCAGATCAACAGCTGATTTGATTGCAGCAGGGGTTGGAAGTGGTTTGTCTGTAGGAGCTGCAATATGCCATTCTTCATCAACAGGTAATTCCATGACATCAATCGGAATGGCGATGTGAACCGGACGCGGTCGGTCAGATTCAAAAATCGTGAATGCTCTTGCAATAAATTCCGGTACTTCACTCGGATGATGAACCATTGCACTGAACGCAGTCAGCGGTCGGGTGATGGCACAAAGATCGGTGGTTTCATGCAGCCTGCCCCAACCCTTACCCAAAGAAGGGCTGTCGTTTGCACTCGAAATGACAAGCATAGGAACTGAGTCTGCGAATGCCTGACCGATTCCAGTTGCAGCGTTGGTCACACCAGGTCCGGTTATCAGTGTGCAGACTCCAGGCTCACCAGTCACTCGAGCGAAGCCATCAGCCATGAAACTGGCACCCTGTTCGTTTCTGGGAGTTACAGCTCTTACCTGGCTCGCTTCGATACCTCTGTACAGTTCCAGTGTGTGCTCACCTGGAATTCCAAACACCAGTGACACGCCGTAGCGCGCCAGCAGATCCATCAAAGCTTCACCGCAGGTTCTAGTTTTGGTCATGAGTGTCTCCTAGACCGAATGGGGACAGAAACAAAAGATTATGACATTAAAATTTGAAATCTGACGATAGCAAAATTTGCGATTTAGTATACCAGCAGTGAAAATGTTATGAACGCTGACCGACACATCTAGATCAGGGGAATTGAATTCTGGTATTCATTACAAGTAATTTTTCATAATCGCCATTATTTTCATAGTATTAGCAAGCACTGGACTTCATAGTTATGCCAAATAGCGCTTCAATTGCACCAAAACCGGTACTGAAAACTATTGACTACTACATGGTCGGAATTTCCAAGCTTGAAGGATTTTCCAATCCGATTAAGCTTTCCTCAAACGAGTCTGCTCTTGGTATGAGCCCATTGGCGATTGAAGCGGGCAAGAAGTCGCTTGAAAGGGGTTATTTGTATCCGGAAGTGGATACAGAACAACTCGCATTTGCTATCCGAGAGTGCTATCAACTGAGTCCTGAGCGGATGGCATTTGGGCCAGGTTCCGATGAATTGCTTCAGAGAATCGTCAATACTTTCGCTGGACCGGGTGAAGAGCTGATTTACAGCAAGAACGCATACATGCAGTTTCCCATTTATGCAATGCTGGCGGGTGCGACGCCAGTTGCAGCTGACGACATAGATTTCCGCTATAGCGTTGACGATATTCTCAGTTTAGTCAATGACCGGACACGAATTGTGCTGCTGGCGAATCCCGACAATCCTTCAGGAACATATTTAACAGGTTCTGAGATACGGTATTTACACAAGAGTTTGCCTTCCAATGTTCTCCTGATCATTGATGCGGCTTATGAAGAGTATGCGAGAATTGATGACTATGAATCAGGAACGAATTTGGTTCACGAATTTGACAATGTCATCGTGACTCGAACCTTTTCCAAGGTTCACGGTATGGCTGGTCTGCGTCTAGGTTGGTGTTATGGACCAGAGTGGGTTGTCAATCTGATTACCAAAATTGGTCCTTCGTTTCCGGTTAACTGCACTGCTTACGCTGCGGGTATTGCAAGTCTGAAAGATACAGAATTTACCCAGAAGGTACTTGATCACAACGAGAGATGGACCAAAACGCTGATCAGTGAGTTCAGAAGTTTGGGCCTCAACGCTTATTCCAGTCAAACCAATTTTGTTCTATTGGGGTTCCCGCCGGAGTGTGGGCGAAATTCCGTCGAGACAAACAGGCATCTCAATTCGAAGGGAATCATTCCCCGGCAATTTGCACTTCCAGATTTTGTGGACAAACTGCGAATAACAGTAGGGACAGATGAAGAGATGCAGAAAACAATTGATGTCATGCAGCAGTTTCTTCATTCTGCGTAGATGTAAATTGGAATATTGCTGATTTCAGCCTAATATGCTGTAATCGTTCAGTTTGAAAAGTGTAGGGTCTGCTGTTATTGGAAGCATCATAAGGCGAATTCAGACGATGTATTCTCCAAGCAGCCGCCACCGTGTTTACCACACTACAAAATCGTTGGCTCAAGTCACCTACAACTGCCAAAATGAGTTGAACCCCCTACGGTCGGAAAATCTTGGTTGAATTGCAATACGATTATTCGATAAAATTTCGGCAAATAAAAAACCGGCGGGATGTGCGCTACAATCCAAGAGGGTTTGTGCCCCGCGCACTATACCCGCCACTTTTTATCTCCACCTAACGAATCGACAATAGAAACAAAAAATGAGATTCGCTACTCTGCTTGATACTGGATTTCTTTCAAGATGCCATCAACCCTTATGGTTCAGTAAATTTCATTTCACATTGCTTGTGATAGTTTCATAGAAATTACCAGATAAAGACATTCATCTATACCTGTCTATAAAGGCTTTGATATCGTCAATTGGATGGAAGTCTTTTCTTCTATCAGCATCTTGAACTTGTTTCCATGTTTCCTCATTCATGCTGTAAATGTCATACTTCTCCAGTTCCTCTTTCGCTTTCTGCTCTTCGAGAAATTGCTTGTATTTTTTTGGTTCTGGGATGGTCATTTCCTCCAATCAATTTTTATGAAATTTTAATTCCGGCGGCCATCAAAATCGAAAACTGGTCCGAGAAAATTGTAGTAATGTATGATCAATTGCGGGATGTGGGTTCTTGAGGGTTGAATAAAGGATGAAGGGTTAAAGAAGTAAATAAGTGCCATTTTTTTGGTTTGGCTTCCAGTTCACTCAAGGATGAAAATTCTATCAGCCATACAAGATACCGTACAAGATACCGTACAAGATACCGTACAAGATGACGTACCGGCCACTCAACAAGTCGAACAAGTCATTTCTGCTCTCAACCGAGAAGTGAACCGGGCTGAACTACAAGACGAACTGAACCTGAACGATTAGCCACACTTCACTGAGTTTTAATTACAGCCTATTCTCAAAGCTGGCTTGATAGAACCCAATTTACCGGATAGACCAACTAGTAAAAATTAATGCGATCCCCATACCGTCAAAGGTGAAGGCTTGACGCGACGGTTGTCAACCCGATCAATCAAAAACGATGCTGGTTAAATTAAGACTTCCTGACCACCTAACGCTTTCTATTGCAGGAATTAGTCTTAACAACAGTTTGATATCCCAACCACCTTTTTCAAACAGCCTGTTGTGGATTGAAAAGGAATAACCCAAATTGAACGCTTCTTGGGGAAAAAGATGCTGGTGAATAGTCTCAAATAATTTAGGATTTGACATTAGATTTTTCATGCCATTTTCATTTTTGTTAATCTACGATACTATAGAGATACTTTTACTTTACTATTTTGTAAAATATTTACAGATATATGTAATAAAGAACATGGTAGAGAATAATGCTAGTTTCATTTAGTGTAAAGAACTTTCGATCATTTTCAGAACAGCAAACCATTTCAATGGTCGCTTCTGTTGGTGCAAAACGTAAAGAAAAGTTTTCTTTTGCTACAGAGAATTCTTTTGTCCCATTTCTCCTGCGGTCTGCGTGCTTATTTGGACCAAACGGTGCTGGTAAATCATCTTTAGTAGTAGCGTTTGATTTTTTTAGAGATTTTGTGATGTATTCAGCCAAAGGCTCTCAAGAAGGTGAGGAAATCAATGTGACACCGTTCATACTTGATTCGCGATGTAGAGAGATGCCATCTGAGTTTGAAGCTGTGTTTATCCACAAAGGAGACTTATATCAATACGGTTTTGCGGTAGACAAAAATCGCGTTTGGAGCGAGTGGTTGTTTTCAAAACCTAATCAAAAAGATACGAAAAATCGAAGATTGTTTCAGAGAGAATTTGATTTAGAAACTTCAACGTACTATTGGAACATTAGCAAAAAGTACGTTAAAGGAGAAAAAGAACTATGGAAAATTTCTACTCGAGAAAATGCGCTTTTTCTGTCTACTGCCATTCTACTGAATTCGACCGCTTTTAAGAATATTTTTGATTGGATTCGAAGTAGTCTTCGAATTATTCACTCAGCTAGTCGACTTTCACCAGCTTTTACAGTCCATCAGTGTCTAGAAAAAGGAAGGGAATCTAAGATTCTTGATCTTATACAGGCAGCTGACATAAAGATTAGATCGATGAACTTTGATGAGCAAGAATTACATTTAAGAGATGCTTTTCCTACAGACACAACTGCTGAATCAGCAAGAGACGAATTAAAGAATCGAAAGCAAGGAAAAAAACTAGTTAAGATTACATCTTTACACCAAGGTGCGGACGGAAAACCTATCGGACTGGACTTCAACGAAGAATCGGAAGGAACCAAAGTAATTTTCAGCTTAGCAGGACCTTGGTTTGATGTTCTTGAAAATGGGTATACGTTGATTATTGACGAACTTCACAATAGTCTACATCCCCATGCATTGAAATTTTTAATTCAACTTTTTCACGACCCCAAATTCAATTCGAATAATGCCCAGTTGATTTTCACAAGTCATGAAACTTCCGTAATGACTAAAGACTTTATGCACCAGGACCAAATTTGGTTATTGGAAAAAGGTGAAGCAGAAAATTCAATGCTAATTCCGTTATCGGATTACAAAGTTAGGGATGTCTCGACGTTTCAAAAAGCGTATCTAGATGGTCGATATGGTGCAGTTCCAAAGCTAAGAGCAATCGTAAATGGGTAGTCGGAGTGATCAACTCTTTAATAAGAGAAAAGCTAGGCAAAAGCAAGAATATAAACGCAAGAAAGCGACTCTTTCCGAGAGGGCAAGGGTACTAATTGTGTGCGAAGGTGAAAAGACTGAACCATATTATTTCAATTCACTGATTCATAATCTGGGTTTATCGCCAGCTCAGGTCAAGGTGTGCGGCGAATGTGGTTCAGCACCGAAAAGTGTAGTTCAATTTGGAACCAAGAAATTGGAATCGGATTCCGATTTTGATCAGATTTACTTTGTTTTTGACAAGGATTCCCACGACAGCTATGATTCCGCTTTGAATTCTGTAGCTGGCCTAAAGAAAAGGAGAAAATATAAAAACAAATCAATTTCATCAATAACATCTAATCCTTGTTTTGAGATATGGTTTTTGATGCATTTTGAACCATTTAGCCAACCAATAACAGGCGGCGGTGGAAAATCCCCATGTGAAAATGTAATAAAAATCCTAGAAAGGAAACTCAACTTTAATAATTATCAAAAAGGAAATCAAAACTCGTTTAATTTGTTGAGTAGTCGGTTAGGAATAGCTAAACGAAACTCTGAGCAGGTGTTGAGACAAAGCACATCCACCGGAACTTCAATACACTATGGAAATCCGACTACACTAGTGCACAAACTTGTATCCGCTTTAGAGACTCTGGCAAAGAACCAAAATTGATTAGTTTCAATACTGAGACTTTCCACATCGCCTATAGCGGCTTCCCATTTATTTGTGGTAACCGTGATCACCCAGTGATACTTCAAATTTCTGTGGAAAGACATAAACCATGAAGCAGCCGTTTAGTATGTTTGATTCACTTGAAAACTGATTTATAGTTGGTGTCTGTCTAAACTACTGGAAACTCGGCAGACTTCAATCGCTCGTATTCCTCCAACTCTTCCTGCAGATCCGCCAATTGGCTCTCCATAGCCTCTTGTTCGGCGCGTACCAGCCTCGGATGCGCATCCTTGCGGTTACCCCGCTTGATATTGAATTCTTCAATTGCATGGGCAAATTTGCGAGCTTTTTTACGCGTAATTCGGTACTGTCTCTCGTTCGCAATTATGGTAGACTCCTCAAAATGATCAGTACGATACCTTTTTCAACTGTAGATATGAGGCTCTAAGTTAGATTCTGAACTGTATTGGTGGGTACTGAGTGCTGTCGAGCAATTGTCCGTCCTTCAGTTCTGGATTGTTGATGAGTTTGTTGATCTCTCCATCGGTATGGTACGTTGCTCCTTCACCGGTGTAGCGGACGGCGTAGCCTCTGCGCGTGGCCAGTGATTTGTTCGCTTTTGCACCGTGCACCGTCATACCATCAAATACGAGAACATCCCCGGGCTCCATTTCCCAACAGAGTATTTTGTGTTTGTCTCTTTCTGAATCAAAATCAGGTAGCGGATCAAATTTACCTTCTGTGCCTTCGTAGTAGTCAGCCTGACTGCCATCTTTCACAACAGTGAAAGGCTGAAACCACTTATCCCATAGGTGAGACCCGGCAATAAATTCCAAAGGTCCTGAATCAAATTTGATTGGATCAACTGTCAGCCAGACTGTGAGTGCCTTCCCGTTTCTTACCGGCCAGTAGGGCAAATCGTTGTGCCACGGAGTTGCAGGATCACCAGCAACTTTGGCAAAAACCTGATCGTACAGCAGGTTGATTTTTGACGATTGGAGGAATGTAGCGGCAATTGCTGGCGCTACGGAATCGAGGCAGAACTCACGACAGGCTTCATCGTGTTCCCATACTCTTTGACGGTGAAAATAACTGTCGACCAGTTCGAGAGAATGATTTATGGAAGCGCGAAGCTTGGAAAGTATGTTTTCGTCAACCACAGACTCAAGTAATATTGCACCATCTGTAAGGTAGGAGTTTAGTGTGTCCGATTGAACTGCAAATGTGTTCCGAATCAGGTTTTGTTCATTCTGAAGATCTGTCAACATGGTCAGTACATAAGTTGGGGAGAAATTTTGAATACCTGGGTTCCTACATGAGCGAATTTGAATTTCCAGTTGTAGTGTTTCAGTCTTGTAGCGAGTTTCAACGAAGTATATTACAGAAATCAAGAATATCCAGACAGCAGAGATCAGACCGTCTGGTAACTGATTTATAGTGTCTGAACTACGTCCTTTGTTCAACATTTTGTTGTTTTGGAATAACCTTATTCGTAACTGGCGTATCTTGTAAACAACAAGAAGGTTCATATCAATGCGGTTAACTTGAAATGTTGAACAAACATCTAAATCTATTGGAATTCCAGTCGAAGTAGAGGAGCTCTTGTGATGTCTTATTCGTATAACCTCGGTCCATATTTTGACTCAATAAATAGCTCTAGCAACGAGCAGGAGACTTGGTTAAACCGCGGTCTGATCTGGCTCTACGGCTTTGATCTGGAAATGTCATTTCGGTGTTTCAAGCAAGCCTCAGAACTCAAACCAACATCCGGAATGGCCTATTGGGGAATGGCTTGTACCTCTGGAAGTTACTACAACAAACCTTGGGCCAGGATGCAGAAGGACGAGTTGGTTCAGAAGCTGGAAAAAACTTATCGGTTGTCCCGTGAAGCGAAGGAAAGGGTTTCAGAAGCAACAGACTGGCAGGCAATGATCATTGAAGCGTTGCCTGCGCGCTATCAGTCTCCAACTCCGGTTGCCTGGGAAGAATATGACCGCTGGAATGATGAATACGCTGACGCAATGCGACATGTGTATGAGGTTTTCACAGAAAATGATCATGTCTGTTCTCTATTTGCTGAAGCGCTGATGACGCGAACACCGTGGGCGTTATGGAACTTGAGATCAGGTGACCCTTCTGAAGGTTCATCGACTCTTGAGGCAATTGACGTTCTGGAAAAGGCGATGGAGCGAAGAGAACGTGCTGGAGAAGTTCCGCATCCAGGTGTCCTACATATGTACATTCATGTGATGGAAATGTCACCAACACCGGAAAAGGCTCTCAGGGCGAGTGACCAACTTCGACAGCTTGTTCCGGATGCAGGTCATTTGTGTCACATGCCATCTCATATCGATGTGCGGTGCGGTCTTTACTATGAAGCCGTCATTGCAAACGACAGAGCAGCTGCTGCAGACAATACTTACGTGAAGAACGAAGGCATCCTAAATTACCAAGCGCTTTCGCGTATCCATAATTTGCATCTGAAAGTGTATGCAGCCATGTTTCTGGGTCAGTACTATTCAGCGCTTGACGCAGCGAGAAAAATCATTGAAACCTCCCCAGAAGAGTTGCTTAGAATTGAGAATCCGGCAATGGCGGACTGGATGGAAGCCTATAGTGCGGTAGAGGCACATGTTTACATACGTTTCGGACGCTGGCAGGAAATCATCAATCACCAACTACCGGAGGATTCGGAGCTTTACTCTATGACGACTGCTACCTGGCATTATGCAAAAGGCATAGCCCATGCAGTCCGCAGCGAGATAGATGATGCGAAGGCAGAACAGAAAAAATTCTACGATGCTGTAAAGCGCGTTCCCAATTCTCGATATTTGTTCAACAATTCTTGCCAGGATGTTCTAAAGATTGCCGATCAAATGCTCTGTGGTGAGCTTCACTACCGACAGGGAAACTATGATGAAGCTTTTGAACATTTGCGAAGAGCGGTTTACCTTGATGACAACCTTAAGTATGACGAACCTTGGGGATGGATGCAGCCAGCCCGTCATGCCTTGGGTGCACTTCTGCTGGAGCAGGGACGAATAGAAGAAGCGAGACAGGTTTATCTGGATGATCTAGGGCTCTCTGATACGTTGGTTGGCACATCTCAACACGTCGACAATCTTTGGAGCCTGCATGGCTTGGTAGAGTGTCTGGAACGGATGGGCAAAAAGAAGAGAGCCAAATTTTTTCGTAGTCGGCTAAATCTTGCCAAGGCTAGAGCAGACGTACCCATAAACGCTTCCTGCGCCTGCAGGCTTGAACATCACTGTTGTGACTGATAGGTGATTTGCCTCAGACGGTTTTTGCATTCTTCAACACCCAATCATCTACAGAGGAATGTTGAAAAATCAAGGTGATGATCAAATTTGTTGGTATCGACCCTAATCGAAAATGCTCATTTGGGTACAGGTCGCGACAACTGATTATGAACCAGTGTCGCGCACCTGAGTTTTCCTTTAGGCGGCTTTTTCGAAAGCTGGTGGATTGTAAAAAGGCCGGTCGCCCACGATCGTCACGCGATTCATGACCCGATGCTCTGCGCCATAGTCATGTGATGCGTAGTGTTGTGTACATCGATTGTCCCAGAATGCGATATCACCTGTCTGCCATGTATGTCGAATCTGAAAGTCCGGCAACTGGGAATGGCGAAACAGCAGTCTCAGCAGTGCATCACTTTCGAGTTCCGATAATTCGTTGATCCGTTGCGTGTAGTATTCATTCACATAAAGCGAGGTCCGTCCGGTCTCTGGATGCGTTCTAAGGACTGGGTGAGTCATTAGCGGGAATGCTTCTTTAAGTTTCTGAACTCGCTGCTCTCCACCTGGTTTCATTCTTAGTGTAGTTCCCCATCCACGCTCAATAGAATGTTGAGCAGTCAGTTCATGAAGCAGATTCCTGATCGGATTAGACAGTGTGTCATAAGCAGCATACATACTGGCGAAAAGAGTGTCTCCGCCGGATCCTGGAATTTTCCTGGCAATCAGGATGGAACCCATGGACGGTGCTTCCTGATAAGTCACATCAGTGTGCCACTGGTGCTCGGAATCGCCAGCTCGACCCTTAGATTCGATGACAGTAAGACGCGGATCTTCGTCTTTGCAATCAAACACCGGATGCGGTTCATCAAGCTCACCAAAATAAGCGGCAAATTGCAAATGGTCGGATTCGGAAATTGACTGTTTTCTGAAAAACAGAACACCAAATTCCAATAGTGCACTTCTGACTTCTGATATCGCCTCTTGGGATAGAGGTTGGCCCAGATCTATACCGTCGATGAATCCTCCCAAATGAGGTGATCGGCGGGTAGCGGTGAAATGTTTGTATTTCATAATTACTCCACGAATTCAGGCGTTACGTGTTTTCTATTTGGTAAGATTGATTGAATTGATAAACTGCTACATGTAGCAATAACCCTGCTTATTCTAGTCCGTTGATTTCATTTGATGCAACTAATTTTGATCGTTGACTGTCAGCTGCTGCAGACCGAGGATTTAGGTTCAACGTCTGCCAGAGATTTTTTACTTGAGAAATTTCCAATTCTCACCCGGCAGATCATCGCGTTTGCAAGTTTGGAGTCTTCTTATTGAATCCTAGTTAACGCTAACTTGCATAATACACTGTTAGCAAAACTCATGATTCAAATTGGAATTAGGCACATCAGTCAGCAAAATTTGGTTTTTGAGCTAATCGTGTTCACTCATTCGTACTTTTGCTCGCTCCATAACAAGTGCAATTCGCTGTATTCGTGAGACTTAAATATTGGGAAACGCGTGCTACATAAACTGGAACATTTAACGTCCAGATATCTGACATGAAAATATTACAGGACGCCGAACCTCTTGACTGATCAACTCAATAGGAATTGAAATGAATGGAAATTATTTGAGGCGTGAATTCAAATGTTCGGGAGTTGTGGTACTCCCTGTCATTCATGTTATTGATTTTGAACAAACCCAGCGAAACATTGATATCGTAATTGACGAAGGTGCTCCAGGGTGTTTTCTCATCAATCATGACTTCGGTATTGATGAATTTCTCCCAATCATCAAAAAGGTCCGGAACAATTATCCGACACTTTGGTTTGGAGTGAATTTTCTAGGTGTATCGGCTGATCGTGCAATTCCAATTTTGGATGATCTGCAAGAGGTTCACGATTGTGATGTAGACGCGTATTGGGCAGACAATGCCAGAATTGATGAATCTGCCAGACTCGAAGACCAAATTGAAGCCGCGGAAATTGATGAAATTGAAATTTCCAGCCACTGGCAAGGATTGTATTTTGGAGGTGTCGCATTCAAGAAGCAGCGAGAAGTTGACTTTGAAAACTTGAGTCGTGCAGCGGAACTCGCAGCCAATTTCCTCGACATTATCGTAACTTCAGGTGAAGCGACAGGTACAGCAGCACCAATTGACAAAATTAGAGAAATAAGGTCGGGTTCGAATCAAACGGCAGTCGCTCTTGCTTCTGGCGTCACTCCTGAAAATATTGATCACTATCGAGACTATATTGATGCGACTTTGGTAGCAACCGGCATTAACTATCCAGGTGATTTTTACAATATAGATCCGCTTCGACTTCGCATGCTGTTGGAAGCTGCTCGCGAACCCTCAAGAAGCGGTGACAGCTGCGATCGCGATCATCGATGGTACGTTCAGTTGATGGCACCTCGCTCAAGAAGTGAAGAATACGCATGGCTTGATCCTAGTTCGGCATACATCAATGCCAAATCATTTGCCACAATCGTCGATGACCTGATTGAACCATTTAGTCCACTATCGGTTGATCTGGTAGCCGGTATTGACGCTGCTGGGTTTATTCTGGCAGGGGGGATAGCTGTGCGATTGGATAAGGGTGTGTTGACCATGCGAAAAGGCGGCAAAACACCTGTGGCTTTTGATGTTGTTCCGATGATAAATTACTCCGGTAAAACTCAAGAACTGGAAATGAGAAAACCAGCATTCACACCAGGTACCAGAGTATTAATTGTTGATCAGTGGATCGAGACAGGTGGTACGATGAATGCGGCAATTCAGCTGGTTGAGCGCCAAGGAGGAATCGTAGCGGGAATCGCAGCAATTTGTGTCGAAGAAAATGAAGCCACAAAGCTCATGCGCTCAAAGTACACGTTGTCAAGCTGCATTCTGCCAGACACTGACCTTCAAGAACAATGCAATCGACAAACACTCGACAGTTTTGCAAATTTCGACCCGAAACTCTACATGATTGATGACCGATTCGAAGAGTAAGCCAGTTGCCGCGTGCTGAGCGCGGCATCCACAAATTGTGACGGATCCATAAAAGTAGTGGCACCTTCCTCAAAGAGCGCCATGTCGTTGCCAACTGCCGGATATTTTGCATTGAGCGGATGAATTTTTACGAAATCGCTAAAGTTCGCCCACTTTCTTTCCGTGGGTCTTGATCTGAACTGTAACGCGATGAAAATATCGTACCTCTACGATTACAATGGTGAACAATCAAGACAATTGAACTTGCCCCGTTAAAAGGGGGTAAGTTGTTCAATTTTTCTTTCACACTAAGGGAGATTTTCCAATGACAAAGAAATTTCAAGAACGCAGAAGAGATTTCCTGAAGAAATCTGCTGCAGCAGCAGGTGTCATTGCGGCGCCTGCTTTGATTACGAGTCGAAAAGCCTGGGCTGAACCTACCGAGATCAATATGCTTGCGTGGTATGGTCACGGAGAACCTGACATAGTAGAAGAATTTGAGGCGATGAACAACGTAAAGTTCAAACCGAAATACTATGCGGGTGGAGACAACATGCTGGCTCTAATCGCTCAGTCCCCTCCCGGTACTTATGATGTCATCCTTTCCGATGCTGAGTTTGTGCAGCAACTCAACGAGGCAGGTTACATTGTGGAACTGGACCCGGCTGACTATCCATTTGATGATTTTATTGATGAACAATTCACCCAATTTCCGGGACACTGGAAAGATGGCAAACTTTACTCAGCGATGGTTCGCTTTGGTCACTTGGGGGTTTCCTACAACACGACCGCTGTTACTGAGGCCGAAGCGATGAGTTATTCCTGTTTCTGGAAACCAGAACTGGAAGGTAAGGTTGGTCATTTTGACTGGCATTTGCCAAATCTGGGTATGATGAGTCTTTTCAACGGAAACAATGATCCAGGTCCATTCAATATTTCGGGTGACGCTTGGGATAAAGTACAGGAAACAACTTTGAGCCTGCGACCCCAGGTCGGTGGATTTTTCGATTATGGCGGTACATTCAATTCGCTGAAAAATCAGGAGATGCTGGCCACATGTGGAATTGGTGACTGGATTACCGGCGTTTTGGAAAGAGATGGCGCTCCAGTTGCTTCTGTCGTGCCTGAAGAGGGTGGTATTCAATGGACTGAATCATACTCTATAGGAGTCGGTTCCAAACATGCTGATCTTGTGAATAAGTTCATTCAATACATGCTCAGCCCTCCGGGACAAGCTCGTTCGGCGCAAATGGCTGCTTACCCAGCTTTCTGCGTCACTCATGGTGGTTTGGATGAACTCAGAAATGTCAATTTGGCAGAAGCTGAAAGAACCGGACAGATTGAGGGCGCTCCCAACAATCCGATTACTTTGATCGAGCAGGGTCGGGTACATTTCAGAGATATTCCTCGACAACAGTCGCTTGAAGATTGGAATGACTTCTGGTCCGAGTACAAGAACGCTTAGTTGACAATTCAACGCTCGCATTCAAACTCATAAATATCCTCAATGGCAGAGAAGTTGTATGCTCTCTGCCATTGAGGATTTGTTCATTGAATGGACCGGGCTACGCACACTTCAAGCATGCGGCAAACCAACTTATTGAAAGTTGATGGTTACGCGCTGACATGGCGGGTGCCACTGTTAGTATGGCAGTCGATATTTTTCATCGGGCCTCTCGTTTTTATGGTAGCGATTACCTTTTTTCTGGTGAAAAACTACCGTATGCGGGAAGCTTTCGAAATGATCAACTGGATCAAGATGTTGAGCCGTGGTTATTTCTGGGATTCGTACTTTCTCACCCTCTGGCTGGCGACACTATCGACATTGACCGCAACAATTGTTGCCTTTCCAGCGTCCTACACGCTCGCATTTAAAGCTTCTGCGAATGTACGAAGATGGGCGGTCTTTTTTCTGATTATTCCCTTTTTTACAAGTTACCTGGTCCGTACATTCTCGTGGTATGTAATTCTGGCAGAACACGGTGCCATCAATGCGGTGTTGAGTTGGTTCGCACTGGGTCCTTTCACCATGTTGAATACCCCATTTGCGACAATTATCGGCTACATGACCTTATGCCTGCCGTTAGTGGTCGTATTGCAAACACTCTCTCTAGCCAATGTTGACAAAAATTTAATTGAAGCAGCGTGGAATCTGGGCGCGGGCTGGATACGTACAGTATTTGGGGTAATTGTGCCGCTTGCAAAGACGGGTCTAATCATCGGGGCAGTGATTTGTTTCATCCTTTCTTACGGTGATTTTGTTGCTCCGTACTATCTTGGAGGCTCAAAACCACCGACGCTTTCGATTCTGATCATTGACACTACAAAATCGGGTCAACAATGGCCCCGGGCAGCAGTGGTTGCTGTGATGATGATGGTTACATTAATTAGTGTGGCCTTTACTGCAGTTTACTTAGCTTATCGCAGAAAATAGTGAATACACGTATCGACAAAATTATTACGGCAGTATTGATCCTGTACGTCGTCTCAGTGTTCATTTTCGTGTTTACGCCGATCATCACGAGTATGATCTTCTCATTCAACTCGGATCGATTCGCTTCGATTCCACTCGGTTCCTTTACTCTGCACTGGTATGAAACTGTTTACAACGACCCAGATGTTTGGGATGCAGTTCGAACTAGCATCATCGTTGCTGTATCAGTTGCAATACTCTCTACATTCATCGGATTTTGCACGGCCTATACCGACTATCGATATTCATTTCGCTTTAAGAATGGTTATTTGGTCCTCGCACTATTGCCACCGACGATTCCACTGATTATTGTCGCACTGGCAATGCTGGCATGGTTTTCAAGAATCGGTGCTTCAGGACAGATCTGGTCAGTTGTCATTGCCCATACAGTCTTGTGTTCACCCTTTGCGATGGCGGTCATCCGATTACGGTTACAGCAGATAGATCTCGATCTTGAACCTGCAGCATGGAATCTTGGTGCGAGTGAGTGGGCGGCAATGCGATATGTAATCGTACCGTTTTGCAAGCCTGCGATTATCGCTGCAATGTGCTTAACAATGGCAGTTTCATTTGATGAGTTTGTTGTCGCCTGGTTCGTATCGGGTCTGAACAAAACGATTCCTGTTATTATTCTTGAAATTCTTCAAGGAAATGTAGACCCTCAAATTAATGCTATTGGTACATTCGTATTTGTAACTTCAATGACTCTTGTGGTTATCGCCCAACTAATGGTAACTTTGCGCTCGCCTAAGAGGAATTCAACCTAATTGTGATGTATGGCTGAAGCACAGATCGTATTTGAAAATGTGGTTAAACGCTTTGGTTCGGTGTTGGCTGTCGAACGCGCCAATTTTGAAGTTCATGCAGGGGAATTTCTTGGCATCATGGGATCGAGTGGTTGTGGCAAAACTACGATTTTGCGTATGCTTGCTGGCCTTGAAACCCCAACGGAAGGGGAAATTCGATTGAATGGAAATCGCCTCAATGAAATCAAACCGGCTGAAAGAAACACACCGATGGTATGGCAAAATCTCGCGCTTTTTCCTTTTCTGTCGGTTCGTCAAAATGTGGAATTTGGGCTGAAAACTAGAGGAATACCCTCTGATGAACGTAAAGAGAGAGCGATGCAATGGCTCGACAGAATGGAAATTGCAGACTTGTCTGAACGGCAAATTCACCAACTATCCGGCGGGCAAAAACAGCGAGTAGCGCTGGCTCGATCTCTGGTTACCGAACCACCGGTTTTGCTGCTTGATGAACCGCTTAGTGCTCTGGACGCAAATCTGGTCGTAAGAATGCAAGGTGTATTGACGCGGTTACAGAAGCAGCTTGGCATTACTTTCATTTATGTCACCCACAGTCAATCTGAAGCATTTGCAATGACTGATCGTGTCATCATTATGAGCAAGGGACGAATCGAACAAATTGCTACAGCACAAGAGATATTTCGACGCCCGGCCAATCGATTTGTTGCTGAATTTGTCGGCTCGAACAATATATTGAATGGCAGCGTAACAACAATAGAAGATGGTTCAATGGTCGTTGATACCAATATTGGGGATGTGACAGTCAGTGTGTCACAAGACGATGAGTTCAAAGTTGATGATCAGGTTGAAATGGTGATCAGTGCAGACAAAATCGAACTAAGTTCGCAACCAGCAGGATCCATCAATGAATTTCGCTGTTCGCTCATCAGCGAGGAATTCATCGGTTCCATCATCGGATTACTGGTAGAAACTACGAATGGATTCGAAATAAAAATTCAGAAACCACATCATGAACTTGAGCTTCACAATTTGACTGAAGAAGGTACGCTATGGTTAAGCTGGAAACTGGATACACCCTACTTACTCCCTCGTAATTCATAAGTGAGGGAGGTACTTCTCAAAATTTTCAATTAAATTTCTGCTTTGGTTGCGACTGGCCTGTTTACTCGAACAGATCAATTGAATTCAATGCAACCACTAAATTCAATCGCTACCGGTCAACCCAATCCATAGTTTTCGTAACTCCATTGGGTAAAATCGTGCTTTATTTCAGTGCTTTATTAGCACAATGACCAGTTTGGTGTAAAACCCGACTGAAATATTCTTCAAATCGATTACTGACTTAAACGATTAGATGAAAGACTCGGCTCAAGTTGTCGTAATAGGCGGTGGCATAGTTGGCTGCTCTGTCGCCTACCACCTGGCAAAGTATGGATGGTCTGATGTCGTGCTTCTTGAAAGAAAGGAAATCACTTCCGGTTCAAGCTGGCATGCGGCTGGTGGTCTATTTACGGTGACCCGTCCCAATGCAGCGGCTCTGATACACAAATATACGTTTGACATCTACAGAGAAATTGAAAAAGAAAGTGGTCAATCCTGTGGCTTTCATTTCACGGGTGGTATCAATATTTGCCGCACACAGGAGGAAATCGACAGCAATCGTATGATGCGAAGTGCCTGTCGAATTCTCGGTATCGAAAGCCATTTCATCACTCCGCAGGAAGCACAAATCAAAGCTCCTATTCTTGATACCCGAGATATCCTTGCCTGTCTTTGGGAAGAAGATGGGGGACATGTTGACCCCGCATCGGCAACTCAGGCGTTTGCGCAGGCCGCAAGAAATATAGGCGTTGACATCTATCGTCAAACACCGGTGATTCGTACCACTCGACCGTCCGGTGGACCCTGGTTAATTGGAACCAATAAAGGTGAGATCAAGGCAGACTATATAGTCAACGCGGCCGGTCTTTGGGGACGAGAAGTCGGCAAGCTTGCAGGCATCGAATTACCGCTCATGCCCGTCGAACATCATTACCTGGTGACCGAAACGATTCCCATCATAGAGCAACTGGAATTCGAACTACCGCAGATCAACGATAACGAGACAGGATGTTATGCCCGACAGGAGGGGCAGGGCCTTTTGCTTGGCGCGTACGAAAAAACTTGCACACACTGGGCTGAAGATGGTACACCGCTGGATTTTGGTCACGAACTGCTCCCCAATGATCTGTCGCGTATGGAGTGGAATTTTGAAAAGTCGGTCGGAATCATGCCATGTCTTGTTGAAGCGGGAATCAAGCGAATCATCAATGGTCCGATGATCTTTTCTCCAGACCTGGGGCCGTTGATCGGTCCGCATCCCGACCTCGTCAACTATTTCTGCGCTAATGGGGTAATGGCGGGCTTTAATCAAGGAGCAGGTATAGGAAGAACGCTCGCCGAGTGGATGATTCAGGGAGAGCCAGAGTTTGACATATTCTGTTGGGATGTAGCCCGTTTTGGAGAGTGGGCTTCGAAATCCTATACACGAGAGACAACTCGCTACTATTATGCAAATCGTTCCGAAAAAATCTATCCATATCAGGAATTTGAAGCTGGACGTCCGATACACAAACCACCGATATACGAGAAGTTGAAAGCGGCTGGAGCGGTATTCGGAGCATCTTTTGGGTTAGAACACGCAAACTGGTTCGCCACTGAGGCATCTGGTTCATTCGACTCCCTAAGCTACCGTCAGCCCAATTGGTGGAAACCGGTGATAGACGAAGGTAAACGCGTTCGCAACGAACTTGGTTTGATGGAATTTTCAGCGATGGCAAAGTTTGAGGTGAGTGGACCAAACGCTGAGAGCTGGCTCAATTACGTGCTTGCGAATCGTATGCCTAAGCTAGGCCGCATGACCCTGTCCCCAATGCTCTCACAGGGTGGTCGCTTGATTGGTGATTTTTCAGTTTCGAAAATCGATGAAAATCGCTATTTCGTGCTGAGTGCCGATATTATGCAGCGTTCATTTATGCGACACTTTCATCAGTTTCTTCCTCGCGATGGTGTCAAGCTCAAGAATTTGTCATCTGACTACGCGGGTTTGCATATTTGTGGACCTCAGGCTCAACCCTTAATGGCGAATCTAGCTGACCGGAATATGGATACCCTGAATTTTCCCTTCATGAGCGCAGCAACAGTCTCGATTGGCGAGATTCCAGAAGTCGTAACTCTTCGAGTTTCATACACGGGTGAAACCGGATATGAAATGTATTTGCCATCACAGTACCAGGTAAAACTGTTTGAACTGCTTTTGAAAGAAGGGCGGCAATTCGGTATTGGACTTGTGGGCACGCGGTGCTTGATGCACACGCGGCTTGAAAAGAGTTTCCCAGCGTGGGGGCTTGAGCTTTCAGCAGACTACACCGCAGTTGAAGCCGGAGTGGAGCGTTTCGTCAATATGAACAAGGGTGAATTCTTTGGTCGCAGTGCTGTAGAAAACTACTCGCCTCCCAGATACAAACTGATCACGCTAGTAGTCGATGCGGGGAATTGTGCAATCTGGGGTGATGAGGCGATATTTCTGGATGGTCAGTTGGTTGGTGCTGTGACTTCAGGTGGCTATGGTCCGCACTGTGAGCAACATATCGCATTAGGCTATATTGAGCATGAAGCACATACTTCCTCAGGTCAGTTCAGTGTTGAAATTCTGGGGGAGTTGCGGGACGCCGAATTCTGCGAGCAGCCAGTTTATGATCCTTCAGGTATTCGAATGCGAGCTTGATTTTGATCAAGTCTGAGACTACCCATGTGTGTTATTGAAACTATGAACTCAAAATTCATTTCTAGCGGCTTTCGAACTGAACCTGTTTAAGTACATCAGAAGAGTAATTCGGTGACTCGTCGTCAGTCTAGATCAAGGGTCCGCAGACAGGCAAGCCAAAGCCAGTCGCTAGTGCAAAGACCATTTAAGGAGGTACGAAATCCCTACCCACCAATGGAAATCATTTCCGCTGATCAAGTCGAGTCAATTCATGATGCCAGCCTAAAAATATTGCGCGATATTGGAATTCGGGTTGAAAGCAAAACTGCATTGAAGTTGTTAAAGGACGTACGGGCGGAAGTTGACTGGGATAATCAGCATGTTCGTTTCGACCCCGACCTAATAAACGAGTTGGTATCGGGTTTGCCAGAAGAATTTACCATTCACGCACGAAATCCAGCAAAAACGGTAACAATGGGTAAGAACTCCATTGTGTTCGCAACGGTATGCGGGCCTTCGTTTGCAACCGATATTGAGCGCGGAAGACGGGCTGGTACCAAGGCAGACATGGAAGACTTTGTGAAACTGTCCGGTTCGTTAAATGTGTTTCATCACGAAGGAGGGGGCGGATTGGAACCTTTGGATCTTCCACCTGAAACCCGCCATCTGGACATGATGTATGCCCAAATCACCCTAACTGACAAGGCTTGGCAGCCAAACTGGATGAATACTGGGAAAAGGGCACGGGATTGTATCGAAATGGCCAAAATAGCACGACAGACGGATGATGATGGCATGAGACAACGACCGGCAATCGTCGGTGGTGTGAATACGAATTCTCCACTGCTGTTCGATGAAGGCCAGGCAGATGGTATGCGAGAATTTGCATTGGCGGGTCAGCCTGTACACGTGACACCTTTTACGCTTGCTGGAGCTATGGCTCCAGCAACAGTCGCGGGTGCGGTTACGCTGCAAAATGCTGAAGCCTTAGGTTGCATTGCACTGACCCAAGCCGCCGCACCCGCCGCACCGACTTTCTACGGACACTTCACTTCCAATGTTGATATGAGAAGTGGTTCACCAGCATTTGGAACACCAGAGTATGCCCAATCTGTAATCATGTCGGGTCAGTTGGCGCGCCGTTATAAGCTGCCGTATCGCTCCTCTAGCACAACTGCTTCAGCATGCGTAGACTTGCAGGCAACCTACGAGAGCGATATATCGATATACGCCTGCATTCATGCGCATGTCAACAATGTTATGCATGCAGGCGGTTGGTTGGAAGGTGGATTGACCTGTTCATTTGAGAAATTGATTCTGGATGCTGAACTTCTTCAGCTTCAGTCCGCTTTTTTGGACCCGGTGATCGTCAATGAAGACACTATTGGACTTGAAGCAATTGCGGAAGTTGGAACCGGAGGACATTATTTTGGTGCAACGCATACACTTGAGCGATATCAGAACGCATTCTACGAGCCGATTCTATCGGACTGGCGCAACTATGAAACCTGGCGTGATGATGGCAGCCGAACTGCGCTGGATCGGGCAAACGGAATTTGGAAGCAGCTTCTACGCGAGTATGAAAAACCACCTATTGATCCCACAGTTGAGGAAGAGCTGCAAGCCTATATGGCACAACGCAAAGAAGAAATCAGAACCAAAGGAAGTTAGCTTGTGAGCCACGCGACACAGACGACAAACAATATCAATTACCAGACTTCAGAAGACCTGACAGCCGGTATCAACAATCTGCTTCTACGTTGCGTGCGCGCTAAGACTGGTGAAAAGCTGCTGCTCGTCGGTGAAACCGGGAAGGGAACTTACTACGAGAGCGATTTATGCCTGCTGGTCAAGGAAGAGGCTCTAAAGCTGGGAATTGATGCCAGGGTCTTGTATGCTGAACCCGTACTCGATGCTGCAAGTGTCTCAGATCAGGTTCGTGAAGAAATGTCGTCCTCAGATGCGGTTGTATTTTTTTCCAGACTGGGTGATCAGACCCGGTTTTTACCGTCACCCGGTAATGGAAAGAAAGTGATGTGCTATACACTCACTAAAGCCCATCTTCAGTCTCCCTTCGCGACAGTTGATCATCAAAAAATGACACAAATGTTGCAGATGCTGGAAGCGTCAATTCGCTCTGCTACAAACTATCAGATCGAAACATCTGACGGTACAAACCTGACCGGTGAAATTGTCGCCGATGGCAGTAGGAAGACAAGCACAGCGTTTCACGTTGAACTTTTTCCTGTCATGATTTTCGAACCGATTAACTGCTACAACCTTACCGGTAATTTGAATATTTCAAATTTCATAACATCAACATCTACACGGGCTTATGATGACAGTGTGCTGATGATTGAAACACCTGTGAACGCTCGTGTTGAAAACTCCGTCATCACATCGATTGATGGTGATCGCCAAATGGTTCAAAGAATCGTTGAGCAACTTGAGCGTGCTGCGCGGCTTAGCGGTGGTGATCCATATGTGATGCACTCCTGGCATACAGGTGTTAATCCAGGAACATTTTTTGAAGGCAATCCATTTGATAATTTGGAGTATTGGGGTACTGTCGCATACGGTTCCCCTCGATATACGCACATCCATGCGACTGGACTTGAGCCCGGTGATGTTGCCTATCATCTGATGGATGCAACGATCAAGTTCGATGACGAATTTTTCTGGAAAAACGGACGATTTTTATTTCTGGAAAAACCTGAAGTTTCCGCTTTGTTTACACTAGAAGAGCGTCTGGTCTTGAATGCGCGCTATCAACTCGATATAGGAATGTAGAAAACGAATTCTTCATATTTTCACTATGTGATTATTCGTATAAACAATGGCTTGCATAATCTGATTTGAAGTTGCAACAAGCAAAATGCAAACGGTTTGACGATCAATCAGACACCGATTACCGATTGATTACAGATCAATATTAAAAACACCCCACTCTGGAGAAATTTGTCATGCCTACGGGTCATCCACCTTGCTGGATAGATACCATCAAGTATCAAAATGCCAGCACCGAATTGAAGGAAATGTACAGTCAACTGAGTTCCGTTCACAACAAAATTCACAATCTCTACCTTGCATTTTCCTTGCAACCCAAACCACTTATGGCAGCCGATCAGCATTATCGGGATGTTTTACACAACGAAGCAAATCATACTTCTCCGTGGTTTCTGGAATTGCTGGCGACTCAGGTCGCAATAATTGCTGACTGTCTCTATGCGTTTACCCATCATGGTGCGAACTTCAAGCACTTACTCGGCGATGAAGACCTTGGCGAGAAGATGCTTCAGGCAGTTAGAGAAGACAACTTTGACGGCAACCCGATATTTGATTCCAAGCAGGCTTCTCTACTCAAATTCGGAGCTAAACTGGCCCGTACTCCGGAAAATATGACAGAAGGAGATATCGATGCCCTTCGACAGGTTGGGGTATCAGATACCGAAATTCTTGAAGCCGTTCAGGCGACAGCCTGCTTTGCTTACTGGGTACGTTTCATTAATGCACTCGGCATCAATTTGGGAGAAGAACGCGTTGGAATGTACTGACAAAAATAGTCAGTGTACTGTTATTGAATGCTCAGTTGCCTGCTGACTGCATAACTTTCCCACTCGCGCGTTCGGCCATGATGCGGTCCATCCAGTCGGGGTTCATTTCGGGGACTGAAGATAACAGAAGTTCCGTGTATTCATGGTGAGGTGGTTGGAGAACCACTTCCTTTTCACCCTGTTCAACAATGCGTCCCTGAAGCATAACGATCACTCGGTCGGCGATCGCACGAACGGTTGCAAGGTCATGGGTGATGAACATGTAAGCGAGGTTGAGTTCCTTTTGCAGCCGGTCAAGCAGTCGAAGTATCCCTTCGGCCACAAGTTGATCCAAAGCAGAGGTGATTTCATCACAAATTATGAACTTCGGGTCGGCTGCTAAAGCTCTGGCGATGCAGATTCTTTGCTTCTGCCCACCAGATAGTTCGGCTGGATATCGGTCGAGATAGAGCTTTGGATCCATTTCAATCATGTCCATGAGTTCATTGAGCCGACGCTGTTTTTCATCTCCCTCCATACCCAAATAGAAACTTAGTGGTCGTCCGACAATTTTGCGAATTTTGTGTCTCGGATTGATTGCCGTGTCTGCCATCTGGTAAATCATTTGAGCAGATTTCAGTTGCTCTTTGGTACGGTTGTGATAGTCGGGGGGTAAAACTTTACCGTCAAGCGTGATCGAGCCTTCAAGAGGCGGCAATAATCCAGTTATGACACGAGCCGCGGTACTTTTACCACTACCGGATTCTCCCACAATTGCAACCGTTTCTCGAGGATGTATCTCAAAATCTACGTCGAATAACACAGGCTCCTTTGTTTTGGGGTACTGTGCAGTAACATGGTTTACCTTGACAATGGGTTCAGAGTTTCTACTGCCTGCAACAGTAGTCTTTTTAAAGGTTCTGACTGCCCAAAGCGACTTTGTATAGTCTTCCTCGGGATGATCTAGCATCGTACGTGTTTCAGCTTCTTCGACAAGATCCCCATAGCGTAAAACAATAATATTGTCAGCCATTTGCGCAACAACCGCCAAGTCGTGGGAGATGTAGATTGCCGCGGTATTGAATAGTTCAACAATATCCCGAATTGTGGCCAACACTTCAATTTGAGTGGTTACGTCGAGTGCTGTGGTGGGTTCATCAAAAATTATCAGGTCCGGACGACAGGACAGCGCCATTGCAGTCATGGCTCGCTGCAATTGTCCTCCAGAGACCTGATGCGGGTACCTGAACCCAATCGTATCGGGTTCCGGCATTTTGATTTTTGTGTAAAGGTCCTTGGCATCTGCATAGGCCTCTTCGCGGCTGCCAACACCGTGTTGGACAACGGACTCGCTAAACTGATCAATTATTTTGTGCGCTGGGTTAAATGCGGCGGCAGCGCTTTGTGCAACATACGCGATTCGAGCGCCGCGCAAACGTCGTTTCTCTTCTTCCGAAGCGGTGGTCAGTTCCAAGCCGTCAAAAACAACACTGCTGCCAGGTTTAAATCTGCATCCTGCTTTACAGAATCCCATGGCAGCAATTCCTATGGTGGATTTGCCGGCACCGGATTCACCAATCAATCCTAATATTTCACCACGCTTCAATTCCAGATCAATTCCATTGACGATATCATGCCAGCGTCGGTCGCTGAAACCTTCGATCATCACATTCTTCATCTCCAGCAGATTTTCAGATGAATTAGACTTCATCTTTCAGACCTGAAGTTTTGTGTAAGAACCAGTCAATCACAAAGTTGACGGCGACTGTCAATAGTGCGATGGCCGCAGCGGGAATGAGTGGAGTATAGTCATCAAACGTAATCAGAACCGCAGTCTGTCGAACCATTGATCCCCAGTCGGCAATTGGAGGCTGTATACCGATACCCAGGAAACTCAAAGCACTGATGGTCAGGAAGACAAAACAAAAACGAAGACCGAATTCTGCTGCAAGTGGCGCAGATATATTTGGCAAAATTTCTGAAATTGTCAGCCAGGTCAGTTTTTCTCCGCGCAGTCTCGCCGCTTCGATGTAGTCCATCACGACCACGTTCAGACTCACGGCTCTCGCTATTCGAAATATACGGGTCGCGTCAATGACACTCATGATGATAATCAGATTGATGATCGAGGTGCCAAAAATGGAAAGGAGCATCATGGCAAAAATAAGAGCAGGAATCGCCATGAACACATCGACGATACGGCTCAATAGCTGATCAAGCCATCCACCAAGCACAGCCGCCAGTATTCCCAGCACTCCACCCAGTATGAAGGCAAGGAAAGTTGTTAGCAAGGCAATACCAACGGTATTTCGCGCACCATACAGAATTCGTGTCAGCATATCCCGGCCAAGGTGATCCGTTCCGAGTAGAAATTGGTCGTCCCACGGTTGGAATTTTCTTCCCACAATTTCAGATTCTCCGAAAGGAGCAACCCAAGGCGCAAATAGTGCAACAAAGATATAAATTGCAATAATCAGCAATCCAAATTTGGCGCTCAACGGTGCATCATAAATTTCAAGAAGAGCACGAGTCAAATTTGTACGAAAGGAAGTTTTCTGTACTTGTATGTTCAAACCAGATCCTTCCTATTTGGGATGTAGCAGCCGAGGATTTGTCAATATTGACAGAATGTCAGCGATTAGGTTAAGGATCACATATGTCGCTGCGAAGATCAGACAGCAGGCCTGTACCACTGGCATGTCCCGACGCTGCACTGCATCTACCAGATACTGACCAAGTCCGGGATAAACAAAAACGACTTCTACCACAATGACGCCAACAATCAGGTAAGCGAGATTGATCACCACCACATTTACGATGGGAGCCCATGCATTGGGTAATGCGTGGTGAACAATGATTCGAAATCTCTTCATTCCTTTGAGTGCAGCCATTTCTATGTAGGCGTTGGCTAGCAGGTTAATGATCGCTGCCCGGGTCATACGCATCATATGTGCCATTGAAACCAGTGTGAGTACAAGCGCCGGCAGCAAAGTCTTTTCGAGGTGTTCTGCAAATGAGGTATCCAGTCTGACATTGGATAGACTTGGCAGCCAGCCAGCTTTCACAGAGATCAGGAGCAGCAGGATGTAGGCGACAAAAAATTCGGGTGTCGAGATTGAGGAAAGTGTTACGACATTGACCGTTCGGTCATAGAGGGTGTTTCGGTAAAGAGCAGCGAGAATGCCACAAAATAATGCGAGGGGTACTGCAATGCAGGCTGCAAACAATGCTAGAAAAATTGTGTTATAGACCCTGGTTCCAAGCACCTCATTAATTTCTCGGCCATTTCCAATTGAAGTACCAAAGTCTCCCTGCAGAATGCCGCCAAGCCAATCCAGATATCGGATATGAGGTGGTAAGTCCAGTCCTAACTGTCTTCTTAAGGCTGCTACCGTTTCTGGTGTAGCTGCCTGACCGAGAATCGCTTCTGCCGCATCTCCAGGCAGCATAGATACCGCCAGAAAAATAATCAGCGAAATGGCAAACAGAGTAAGCAAACCCAACAGGATTCGCTGCGCCAGCATTTTTAAAATGTGAGTCAAGTACGGTTGTCTGGCAAATGATTACTCTAACAGCAATTGCAAGAGTCTATTCGAAATTGAATGGAAGTGATTTTAGCCGAGTAGTTCAGCCATTCGCTGACGAATTCTTTGCTGCATATCTTGAGCACCTGCCTCCAACCAGGCGTCGGCATCAGACCGCTCGCACAGATTGGGATACCAATTTTCTGTAAGAAAGCGATCTTGAGTGTGTGGGTCAGTCAGAAATTCATTCGTCGGCGCGGAACGTTCAACAACCTCAACTGCCAGGGTATCAGCATCGACCGCAAGGCCATGAGCCATTTTTGAAGTCCAGCCAATCAATTCATCGCACAATGTCAACATTTCCAGAGACCCGGTACGACCGCCAGACAGAAATCCCAGATTATGTACCAGCGGAGTTTTTGCCATCGCGGCGATAGCCAAATTAGCACCAGCTTCTGCTGCAGCCTGCGCATCAAACTGGTGAGAATCGGAACAGCCTGCCCCAATCCAGGAAGGAATTCCAATCGAACGAAAGTAATCACTGGCACCCAGCCCAGTCAGCATATATTCAGGTGAGCCATAAGCGAGGTTCGCCTGCCTCATATCCATAGGTAGGACTGCCGACCCGCTGATCACTGGCGCGCCGGGTTCTGTCAGTTGGTGAAGAACGATCCCGGAAATGGCCTCGGCAGATGATTGAGCAATTGCGCCAGCCATAGAAATCGGGCTGGACATGCCCGGAAATGTGGCAGGATAGCACACCAATGGCACACGCCAGCGTGCGCAGTTGATAATTCTTGCACACAGTTCATCCGGAAGTCTCAGTGGAGAAATTGGTCCCATCAATTCCAAGGAGACCGGTTTGTCTGCAAGTTGATTCCAGCCACCGACTCGTTCAGCAATGGCTTTCATCATCCGCAACTGAATTTCATCATCATGTGCCAGCAGCGCAGCGGGTTTACTGCAGTAGTCGTACATGGCCTTAGTGGTTTCGACAACTTCATCTTCTGGCGGTATTTCACTGGGGTATCCCAGTGAACAGACCATGTCAATGTTTGGGAGCTGTTCACACAATCTTGCGGTTTCGCGGATGTCTTCAAGGCTACATGGTCTAAGTTTGCCAGTTCTAAAATCAAGAATGCGCACGCAGTTATGTCCGGGACAGTAACTGGACACTTTGCTTGCAGTATCAACTTTAACACCGCCGTCTCTGTCGTAGAGCAGCACCCTGCGCGGCACAGTCGAAATCGCTTTATCAACCAAGTCTGGTGGTAGGCGAATATAGTCGTTATCGCCTTCGATGCATCCGTGATCACGAATTAAACTGTTGCGGGTGGCTCGATGTTCGACAACGACTCCAACCTTCCAGAGTATGGCTTTGACAGCGTCGTGAATCAAGTTGGAGTCATTTGAATCAGCCAACTCCAGGGATATATTTTGGACCTGCTTGGTGTGTTGGCGCTGAGCATCAACTTGTCGTTGCGCCTTTTGTTGTCGCGAAATTGAGCGCTTAGAACTACGTCTAGTCATAAAAAAAATTCGGCGAAACGCGAATTTCGCCGAATTCAATAATCAGGGTTAAACAGAAAACAAGACTTCTATCAACTTTTGTTCCACCAACGTTCGATCAGTTTGTAGCCGTCGTAATTCCAGTTACCAGCAACGACTTCTGGAATTCCGGCTCTACTCGAAACGCCTGAAACATGGTTTGCAAACGAAGCGATCACTGCACCGCCATCATCTCGTACCAAAGCCTGCATCTCCCAGTACATCTGGCGACGCTTGTCTTCATCGAGTTCAGACTTTGCCGCAACAAGCAGCTCATCAAAGCGCTCATTCTTCCAGTAGGTTTCATTCCAGTTGGAAGATCCTGAGTACGCTTGGGTGAACATCCAGTCTTCAGTCGGACGCCCGCTCCAGTAGCTTGCGCACCACGGATGCTGCAACCAGACATCTTTCCAATAGCCATCGTCTGGAACCTGATTTGGAATGATGTTGATGCCAGAAGCCTTAGCGTGCTCACTATAAAGGACTGCTGTATCAGTAGCGCCTTTGTACAAGTTGTCAGCTGCACTTAATTCGACTTCCAGACTGTCCAGCCCAGCCTGCTTGAGGTGCCATTTGGCTTTCTCAGGATCATAGACTCTTTGTTCAAGCTCGTGGTTGAAATAGCGATTGTTTGGTGAGATCGGTTGATCGTTTCCGAGGCTGCCATAGCCACTCAATATCGTTTCGAGTACGGCTTCCCGATCGATTGACAACTTAAGTGCCATTCGTACATGATTATTGTCGAACGGTGGAAGGTCAACACGCATCGGAAATGTGTAGTGCTTTGGACTCTGAACATTCAGAATGTCGATGTCTGCAGTCGCACCCAGCCTCTCTGCTGTTGCTCGGTCAACATCGCCAACAACATCAACTTCACCTGTAATCAGAGCATTCTGTCTAGCGGTGGCATCGGCAATCGTCAATAACTCGGCTGTATCTAGAAAACCACGGTCTGTCTTATAGTGATCCGCGTAGCGTTCGTATTTTGAGTATTGACCTGGCTGAAACTCGACCAAGCGGTAGACTCCACACCCTACATCGAAAGCCTCAATCGCTCCATCTTTGGACGGCAGAATAGAAAGAACTGAATCGCTCAGAATGACAGGGAAATCCACATTGCCTTCTTTCAACTTGAATTTCACTACCAGATCGCCGTCTTTGGTGATTGAATCGACATTTTCAATGAATGCTTTCATCGAAGATGCTGAATCTTCACCGATATGGCGTCCAATTGAAGTGATGACGTCGTCTGAAGTGACAGATTTACCGTTATGGAAGGTGACACCTGATCGCAATTTGAAAATCCACTCTGTCGGGTCAGCACCCGGCTCATAGGATTCAGCCAGCAAAGGAACCAATTGGCCGTCTGGTGTCACTTCAGTCAGTGTGTTATGTATGCTGTAAAACATCATAATTGAGTGACCGCTGATAAGCTGGATGGGGTCAGTCGAATCAGAAGAGGAGCCATGTGGCATTGCCACGCTCAAATGACCACCCTTGACAGGCATTGCAGCCTGAGCGGCTGAACCTACCAGTAACCCTGGTGCGGCACTGGCAATACCCAAAGCACTACCTGCCTGCATGAATTTACGTCGCGATACCTTCTGGTTAGAAAAGTCGCGCAAAGTTTTGTTGATAATACCCATATATTCTCCACAAAATTTCGATTGTTGATTTACCGACTAGTCGGCCGGTCAATTAGTAATTTGAATGCTCTATTGCTCATTTAGTCCAAGTACCAATTACCTGACCGTGTCTAAATTCTAAACTAAATCTTCAGTTCATCAATCGTATATTTGAGAAAACCCACATGTTAACGGGCTATAGCTCGGTGCTATGCACGCCTGATCGAAGCAATTCAAAGCCGGACTAACTGCAACCGGACCGCCGCGCTGAAATGAACATTTATTGGTTTAGGGCACAGAATTTGTTTTACGAAATTCAAGATAAGATCTATGCGCCCCAAACTTCTTTCCACTTGGAATATTCTGACAGGGTTATTCGATAACGTGCGAAATTTCCACTATGAACACTTAATAGAATCCGCTCGGCGGCATGACGGAATTGATCCTGATTTTCTTGATGAATATTCTGCTGTGTCCATGAGTCGATGTGTTTAGCTGCTCGCGATTTGTTCAACCTTTTCCGAATGACTTCTGCAACGACTTTATGCAGTTGTGTTCGATATTTCATTCGAAATGGGTCTGGTTCTCCAACGGTCTGTCGAATCGTTGCATAACGAGCGACTGATCGCTCATAAGCAAACATATATACATCTCGAAGCAGGTCTATCCTGTTCAGCTCATAGATGCCAAGCAAAGCTTCAATATAGACTTCTCTTGGAACATCTTCAAAGCAAATTGGCACCAGATTCGCCTTGAATAACGGAATGTTCGCACATAAACGCGACACTCTTTTATTGACATCATCGAATGGCCGCAGATAAGGAAGTTGTGCAAAGACAAAAAAACTCTGTTCGAAAGGGTCATCAATTTCTGAAACTGACATTAGCATCTGATCAAAACATTCTTCTATCTGCTGCGGAATCGCAAGCGGCGTATAGACCGATCCTTCGATTCCTACACCAATTTGCCGCAACCGGCCTTCTGAAACTGCATTCATAAGCAGATTCTCTGCGAGAATCCCATGAAGATTCAAGATGCTATAGCGATTGAATCCAATTTCGTCCACCGCATCGACAAGAATCTCAATTGCAGTCTTGTGGTTCAAGATCATTTGAGTTTCATGGTTCGATTTGCTTTCCGCTTCAATTCCCTCATTAAAAAAGGCGCTCAGTATCGAGAATCGAATATGTGTTTCCTTCTAGCCTGCTTGAATTCCAAGAAAGATCAATCAGCAACCTGTTGAAAATCATTTTTGCATAGGTGCCAGCTGGTTGTCCTGTCACATCTGGTGTTGTTCCTATCCTCAAGAGGTGGGAACGTTCATCGGGGGATAAGTAATGCGTTTTATTCGGTCGATAGGACTCTAGAAACCGTCGGTTGTATCCAGCTGGTTTTCGCGCATTTTGAGGCTGAGCTAAGTATCTTTGTATCTCCTTCCCGGATTCAGAGATGGAAATTTCGTGAACTCGCACGTCAACAATTTCGTGAACTTCGGCCTCGGGTTTCTCAGCACTCGGAGCGGCAGAACTTATCACGTACTTCGTCGAACGACTTTGACCTTCCTTTTTGATTCGATGATTATCAACCAGAAACTTCAGATGAAATTGCAGAGTGCGGTTAGGTGGTGGGTCAGTTAACGCATCTAAGATTTCTCGCGCACTCAATCCATCAGGATGGTTCTGCAACAAATCTTCAATCAGATTTAGCGATTTTTCAGGAATTTTCTTTAGCAAGACGGTTTTATATTGCGCAATAAACTAATTATTACGCAATATATCAGATTTATGCGCAATATTCAACTAATAGCGCAATATATATTGCCAAAATTCAGATTTATATTGCGCATAAATTAATTGAAGGAATTCTTTGCGCAACATCAAAGTAGTGTGAAATCTTTACGCCTGATCTGTGCAGCCAAGTGAATTGCCCGCCAATTGGCAACTCCAACTGCCAAAATTAGGTTATTTCATGTATTTTTGGGCCCTGTGCGGAGACATCAAATTGATCTCGCATTCTTCTGAGTAGTGAGGAACAAAATCTTCGTATATATTTTCCATGGGAAAAAGCAACGATACATTTTCATGCGATCCTTCGTAAGTCGTGAAACCTTCCCATAAAGGATATAAATGAATCCACTTCATCACGGTCTGGAATGGGTGCAGCCAACATAAAAAACCCGGCGCAATTTTCGCTGCGCCGGGTTTGAAAAGAAATTAATACGCGAAGTGTATCAAACTAGCCTTTGAGCCACCAACGTTCAATCATTTTGTAGCCGTCAAACTCCCAGTTACCCGCAACCTGATCAGGCACGCCCACTTTGTCGGTGTGTGCCGAAATATGATTGGCAAAAGCGTGAATGACAGAACCACAATCGTCTCGAGTGATAGCCTGCATTTCCCAGTACATTTCTCGACGTTTGTCTTCATCCACTTCAGCCCTTGCTGCAACTAGAAGCTGGTTGAAACGTTCGTTTTGCCAGTAGCTCTCATTCCAATTCGACTCGGCTGAATAACCCTGGGTAAACATCCAGTCTTCAGTCGGCCGCCCACTCCAGTAGCTAGCGCACCAGGGGTGTTTAAGCCAGACATCACTCCAGTAACCATCATCTGGAACCTGCTTTGGAATTAGTTCGATGCCCGAAGCCTTGGCATGCTCACTAAATAAAACAGCGGTATCGACGCAACCGGCATACAGACTGTCTGAGACACTCAACTCCACTTTGAGATTACTCATACCCGCTTGATTGAGATGCCATTTTGCCTTTTCGGGATCATAGACTCTCTGCTCAAGTTCGGGGTTATGGTAACGATTCGCTGGAGAAATTGGATGGTCATTTCCGAGACTGCCATAGCCGCTCAAAATTGTGTCAAGTACAGCTTCCCGATCAATGGACAATTTCAGCGCCATTCGAACATCATTGTTGTCAAAGGGTGCGAGATCGGTTCTCATTGGAAAAGTGTAATGCTGAGTACTTGCGATATCCAGAATCTTAACATCACCACCTCTGCGTAGCAGATCCGCAGTCGTCGCGTCGACATCTCCAATAACATCAACAGCGTCGGTAACTAGTGCATTCTGTCGAGCGGTAGAATCAGCGATGGTTAAAATCTCTGCAGTGTCTGCCCATCCGCGATCTGACCTGAAATCGTTCGGATTGCGCTCATACCTTGAATACTGACCGGGTTCGAAACCGACCAGCTTGTAGGCGCCACAGCCAACATCAAACGACTCGATTGCACCGTCCTTTGTCGGTAGAATAGACAACACACTTGCGCTCAGAATTACTGGGAAATCGACGCTGGCCGACTTCAACTTGAATCTCACAACCCGGTCGCCGTCTTTGGTGAGCGAATCGACAGTTTGCATGACAGACTTGAGTGACGAGGCGGAGTCTTCACTCCAGTGACGGCTGAGTGAAACGACAACATCATCTGCGGTGACGGTTTTACCATTGTGAAAGGTTACGTCCTGACGCAATGTAAAAATCCATTCTGAAGAATCCGCTCCAGTTTCAAAGGACTCCGCTACCAGGGGGATCAACTGTCCATCAGGTGCAACCTCAGTCAACGCATTGTGCATTGTAGAGAACAAGAAATTTGTATGTCCGCTCGTCAGCTTGATCGGGTCCAGGTCATCGGTGGACGAACCTTGTACCGTAGCGACACGCAGATGTCCGCCTCTGGAAGGTGTTGCAGCTTGAGCTGAAGACCCTATCAGTAATCCAGGCGTTGCACTAGCAACACCTAACGCACCAGACGCTTTCATGAACTTGCGCCGGGATACATTTCGATTAGCCAAATCAAAAATAAGTTTATTTTTCGACTTCATCCCATCTCTCCTTTTGATAGTAATAATTTCGGATTAGTTGATACCTGTATGACTGATCTCCTCAATTAATTTGATGACCCGTTTCGGTGTAGTCATTCAATCTAAGCAGAATTTGTAACTTGCGACAATTCTATTTCAAAATTTTTACAGAAACATAGTCAATTTGGGAAAATTGGAAGGCCAAGGTTTTAGATGTTGGAGTTCAAATTGAGTTCAAAAATTTCCAACCCGTTTTTTAGTTTCTGGATCAAGAATTCCACGAACGGTGGCTTCGGTTTCCAGGTTTAGTGTCTTTTCGAAGTCTGGTATATTGACTTGATTGAGCACTCGTTTCAGATCTCGAACGGCAGTGTGCGGTAAGGCTGCAATTTTTTCTGCAGTTTCGTGTGCTATCTGAAGCACTTCATCATCCGGCACCACTTTCCAAGCAAGTCCCATAGCTAATGAGTCATTCGCATCGAATGTTTCTCCCAACAGCATCAATTCCCTGGTTTTAATTAGCCCAATCATTTTGGGCAGCATGGCGGTAACTCCCCCTGTTGGAAACATCCCCCATTTGAGCTCTGGAAAAAAGCATCGAGTATTTTCTGAAAAAACCGCCAGGTCGCAGTTGATTGCCCACTCCAAACCACCGCCAACAGCCCAGCCTCGAATTGCACCGACGACAACTTTCTCACCGAATACAAGCTGGCGCGTGATGTCCTGAATGGACTCGACAAATCTGTGGGTATGTTGCGGATCGGAGGACTGCTCATCAAATTCCTTTAGATCGTCGCCAGAGCAGAATGATGAACCGGTACCAGTTAAAACTATCGCACCGACACTTTCGTCATTGTTTGCATCTTCAAGTGCTACCTCGAGTTCCTCAAGCATTTTAGAATTCAAGGCGTTTAGTCGTTCCGGCCGATTGAGTGTTAGTGTGCAGACAGAATTATTAGTTGAAACTAGTACAGTGCTGGCCATCACTCTTCCTCCCGAATTAATCTTTTGGTCTTGCCTTCCGTGCGAGGCAGGGAATACGCTGGCACAAGCGTCACCCGGGCTGATGCACGGGTTCGAAACTGAATCGCATTTTCAACTTGCTCTGTGAGGGTATCGCTCGGTTCGATACCCGGCGCAAGTTCTGCCTCAATGTTAAGCCGATCATAGGGTCCTTTACCTTTCATTCGAATTCGATATTCACCTGACAACTGCATGAATTCACCGATTGCACCATAAACAGCAGCCGGATAAACATTGACTGCTCGAACAATAATCATATCGTCTGTGCGACCCAGAATCCGAAATCGAGTTGTCGTCCTACCGCATTCGCAAGGACCCGTTCCGGTGATGACGACCGCGTCATTAGTGCGAAAGCGAACCAATGGTTGTGCCAGACGAGAAAGGTGAGTCAGTACCAATTCCCCGCTGTAGCCTTCTTCCCAAGGCACTGGCTCCTGTGTTTCCGGATGAACTAATTCACCATAAAGAACGTCGTGACCTAAAAAGTGCAGGTCCTGATTGAACTCGCATTGGCTTGCAAAATTACAGTAAACATCAGCCATTCCGTAATTTGCATTGCGGACTTTAAGGCCCCAGGTCTCCTCAATCCGATTTCGAAAAGATTGCTGGTCTAAAGCGGTCTCACCCCCGAATAATCCCAATTTCAGGTTAAGGTCAAGGGGTTTGACACCAGGGAAATGTTCATGCAGCGTTTGTTCCAAGACGGCGGGATATGATGGCGTGCAGTGAATTGCATCAACTTTGATTTCGAGCAGAGTTTGAATGAGAAGACGCGTATTACCAACCCCGAACGGGATGACTGTTGCGCCGCATGCTTCGACACAAAGATGATCGGTAAATCCTCCCATCCACATTTGATAGTTCAGACAGTGGACAACCCTGTCGCCGGGCTTGACTCCAGCGGCTCGATGGCTTCTGGCACCAACTTGTGCGGTTTGTTCAGCGTCAAATTTTGTGAGGGCAACGTTCATTGCGTGCCCCGTTGAACCAGAGGTTCGATGCAGACGAATAATTTGTTCATCTGCGGCAGCTAGATAGTTACCAAATGGTGGGTAATCTGCCTGTGATTTTCGGAGCATAACCTTTTCGCAGAGTGGCAATTCAGGAAGATCTTCCAGTTGCTGCGGTGGCGATAAGCCATCCCAGAATTCTGCAAAAAACTTTGAATTCTTAACTACGTAATCGCGCTGAGATTGCCATCTTCTTTGACGAAGTTTGGCTAACTCAGCATCTCGTAAGTACTCAATGCCTGTAATACTCATACTATTCGACAGGAAACACGATCTGGTGATTTCTAGATTGAATTTATACCCCGAAAATAAAGGTGTCTCGTGAACTTCAGAGGCTTTGATTGGTGATAGAGGTCATGAAATCAAACAATACATTTGAGTTCAAGTTTATTTTGAGATGCAGTTGTGGACTGAACTGAGCGACTTTACCTGATTGATCAGCTACTGCAAAACAGACGCTCCACTTTCATGGATCTTCTGATGAACGAATGGAAGTGCCTGAGCGACGATTAAGCGTGATTTGGCGCATGTACGAGATCTTTTTTTTCCTTTTCCTCTATGTTGATCTAATGAATGAACATATGTGGAAGCAATCCATATTCAATTGTATTATTCCAAATAAAAAAGACTGTTATTCCGAATATTATGAATATTAAATCCATAAAATAAAGAGTATTATTCCAAATAATATGAAACTGGAAAATGAAACATTCATCAGTAAATTCCGAATGCATCGAACGACTGGTTTAAAGATATGAGAGGTTATGTTCATCGTCATGCTGAATACCAAATCAGTAAGGCGCTAGGATATTCGCGAGTGGTTGCAATTGTGGGACCTCGGCAGTCAGGTAAAACAACCCTTGCCAGCCGATTCGCCCGCTTGAATGGTTGTCGTTTCTTATCGCTTGACGATGCTACAAATCGAAACTTCGCCAACAGCGACCCAGACGGATTTTTAAGAGACGATGAATATGCAGTAATTGATGAAATTCAACGGGCTCCAGAACTTCTTTTGACGATAAAGAGGATGGTCGATGAAAATCCAAAGGTAGGTCGTTACTTGATTACAGGGTCAGTTGACCTCTTCCATCATTCCATTTCTCCCGATTCGCTTGCTGGACGTGTTGAAGTTGTTGAATTGATGCCGTTTTCCCAGGCGGAAATTGACGGAAGCGGGGCACCACAATTCATCGAACGAGTGTTATCCGGCAACGTATCTGATATTAGTCGTGAGATTGGACGGACGGACAATTTTGTCGAAAGAGTTCTTCTCGGTGGTTATCCAGTCGCACAGACCATGAATGAATTGCCAATCAGGCAACGGTGGCTACGAGGATATGCTGCAATGTTGGCTAAACGCGATTTGTCGGACGTCGCGAGAGTCAACAAAGCAAATCAGTTTGCGAGGTTGATTAAATTGGCCGCAACGGCATCAGGTCAGTTGTTGAACTTTTCAAAGTTCGGCTCTCAATTGAACATTGACAGCAAAACATCGGACCGATGGCTGACTTTGCTGGAGAACCTGTTTTTAATTCGCCGGGTGCCTGCATGGCACCAAAGTTCTCGCAAGCGGCTTGTCAAATCTGAAAAAATCCAATTTCTCGATTCAGGATTGCTCGCTGCAATGCTCAATATCGATACTGAATCGATTCAAGCCAACAGACATTTGCTAGGGGAATTGCTGGAGTGCTTTGTCTTTTCAGAATTGTTGAAAGCCACTTCTCTTGCTGACAAACAGCTAACTTTGTGTCATTATCGTGATATGGAAAAGTTTGAGGTGGATATAGTATTGGAGCGTCCATTTGGCGAGGTGGTCGGAATCGAAGTGAAATCGCGGGCAACGATTTGGCCAAAGGATTTTCGAGGATTGAAACGTCTACAGGAAATTAGTGGGAATCGGTTCGTTTGCGGTGTTGTTCTGCACGATGGAGAGCGCATTAAACAGATGTATCCTGGACTGTTTGCAATGCCTATCAAAATGCTTTGGGAACTGTAATGTCGATCAGTGAGAATAAACTTACTTGAGATGTAGTTATGGATCGAACTGAGCGGTTTTACCTGATTGATCAGTTATTGCAACAAAGACGCTCCACTTCCATGGATCTCCTGATGGACGAACTGGGAGTGTCAAGATCCACAGTCAAGCGAGATTTGGCGTATATGCGGGATCGTTTCTATGCACCGATCATCTGGGATGCTCGTTGGGAAGGCTATCGCTACGCTGATTCTGGCCATGGAATGCGTAGATTTTCTTTGCCTGGTCTGTGGTTTAACAGCAGTGAACTTCATGCACTGCTTACGATGGAGCACTTGCTCCAGAATCTGCAACCGAACTTGCTGGGAAAACATGTCGTAGCCTTGAGAAAGAGGGTGCGAAACCTGCTTGAACAGGGAGATCATTCAGTAGAACACTTGGCACGTCGGATTCGAATTCTTCATAATCCCAGTCCCCAAGTTGATGCCACTATTTTTCAGAACACAGCATCCGCAGTTCTTGATCGTGTTCAGATATTTGCTTCTCATCTGAATCGGGCAACAAATGAGACGAACGACCGTAATATTTCGCCACAACGTCTTGTGTACTACAACGAAAGCTGGTACCTGGATGGTTGGTGTCATCTGCGAGAGGGCCTTCGCACATTCAGATTGTCGAATTTAACCTGTGCCAACCTGACCGAACAGAGGGCGATTGAAATTGATGACGAGGAATTGGACGCTCAACTGTCTGTGGGATTTGGCATCTTTGGAGGTAAGGAGACTCGACAGGCTAAACTGAAGTTCAGTTCAGCCATTTCTCCTTGGGTCACCCATGAGAAGTGGCACTCTAATCAGAGCACCCAACTGGACAAGTCGGGCGAACTCCTGATGACGTTTCCCTATTCGAACGATCCTGAACTGATTATGCGAATTCTTCGGTATGGCCCTGATGTCGAAGTGCTGGAACCTGCTGGTCTTCGCGACAAAATTTCATCCAGACTTCATGAAGCTGCAATAATTTACGATAGATAAAGGTTTGATCGGATAGCATCTTTTTACTTTTGATTGAACTAAGCCGTTCCGCGGCTGTATCTTCATTAGAACTTCACTAATCTGTGCCGTTGTTTTACGGCTTCCAACTCCCAAGTTAACAGCGTATTCAATACCTTGTCCACTTAAGCGGGTTCCTTGCCGCGCTCGAACTCCAATATAGATCGTACAATCAGATTGCCTAATCCAGAGAGTGACTACTAGTGCTAAATTTTTTCCTTGTATGCATCCGTACCGGATTGCCAAACTCCTTGGTTGTATAAATTGCACTGTCTTCCATCTCTACCCTACCCATAATCCACTTCAAAATTAATCGTACGATAAAAATTCACGATGATCACTGTATGTCTTTCTTTCTAACCGTACTTGATACCTTCGACGAAACTGTTTGCCCGTTGTTGTAGATTACCACTCTTCCTATTTCAAGAGCTTTTCAGGTATGAAAAGTGTCCTCCAGTTGGCATAAGCGAGTTTGTCGTGCTCATGAAAATCAGATAACAACTTATTCATTTGGAATCTTGTCCGCCAGATCTGTAGCCCAATCCTGCTATAGTTCGCCTTTAGCATGAAATTTTCTCAAGTAAAATACAATTTTCCCTCAACTTAATGCTGATATATATAACTAAACATTTCATTTTGGATGGAATGGCAATGTATTCGAATTGGTGACTGATGATGAAATCTGATCCCGCTCTAACGCCATTTTCTTACAGTGAACTCGATGCAATTGAAGGCTATGATGACGCATTGGAGTGTACGCTTGCATTTCGTGGCGATGCGATTGAGCGAATTGATAAGGTGCTTGCCGAACATCCTCAATTTGTTATGGGCTGGCTGTTTCGCGCGGCCTGGCTGACTCAGGCAATGGAAGACCGCGTTTATCCTGAGATGGTTAATTCGGTCGAGCGAGCTCGTGCTCTCATGACAAAAATGCCCACCAACGATCGCGAACAAGGTTATCTCAATGCAATGGAATGCTGGCTCAAAGGAGATTTTTTTGGTGCGGTACAACATTGGGAGACAGTGCTAACCTACTGTCCATTTGACTTGTACGCTTTGGGATTGGTACATTACACGAATGTACTTCTTGGTGACGTAACCGGTCAGCGCGACGTTGTGGCGCGGGTTATTGATCTATGGGATGAGTCCATGCCCGGGTATGAATACGTGCTCGCTTTTTACGCTTTCGGGCTTGAAGAAAATCGAGATTTTTCCAAAGCTGAAGAACTTGCCAGACACGCTCTTTCGCTGCGTCCAGATCATCCCTATGCAGTGCATGTCGTGTGCCATGTCATGGAAATGCGAGGTCGTCAGTCTGGAGGTGTACGGTTTATGCTGGATCAAGTCAAGCGCTGGGGAAGTTCCAACTTCGCAAATCATCTTTGGTGGCACACCGCGCTTTTTTATGTCGATTTAGAGCAGATAGATTCTGCGCTTGATATTTATGATCAACAGCTGGTTGAAGTGGGTAAAGCTAACGAAAAGTATGAAGAACTGGACGCTGCCGCCTTGCTATGGCGTCTGACTTTGCTCGGAACTGATGTCGGGCAGCGCTGGGCATACTTGGCCGACCGCTGGGAGCCTGCTGCGCGCGATACGCTGTACGCGTTCAATGACGTGCATGCGATGATGACCTTCGTGGCCGACAATCGCAGCGAAGCACAGCAGGAATTGTTGACTGCAAACGAGCGCTACGTTGAAAACGCCTCGGACGCAAATGTCGCCATGAGCCGAGAAATCGGCTTGCCTTTCTGTCTTGCGATTCGTGATTTTGCCAATGAAAATTACCGTGCATGTGTCGAGCGTTTGCTTCCTGTAAGGTATCTGACCCACCGCTTGGGCGGCAGTTTTGCGCAGCGCGACATTATTGGCTGGACTTTGCTGGAGTCAGCACTGCGGGCAAAGCAATTCCACCTCGCGCGGGCTTTGGCGAATGAAAGGGTTGCTTTGAAGCCCACATCAGCACAAAACTGGCGAGCGGTAGCGCGGGCTTACCAAGGTCTGGGGCAAAATTCATTGGCGAACCGTGCCGAATCAAAAGCTCAATCCCTGTTAAGCGCCTGACAACCATGAACAATAGAAAATGCCCGCTCTCGATCGCTTGGAACTCCTCTGCATGAACCTTTTGCGATCTGCCCTAACATTCTTAAGATTAATACGAATGAACGTTTACCATTATCATCACAGTGACAATGATCGGGAATAGAACCTACTCGGGTGATTCTCATCAAAACACTCAAGTTGCCTGCATGCCTTTCGTTAATGTGGCACGAATCAACTGGTCCATGGTGACCACGGACTTTCGGCTGAATGAAACGTTGTTTGAACAACCGTTCAGCATGTCGACATGAAAAAAGATTATCCAATTGAATTAACACAGGAAAAAGTTGTGGTTGCGGTAGCCATCACGCTGTTCATTCTGTTTTCTTTATTTCTGTCCGGCTTTTTTTCTGCCTCCAACCTGATCGGATTGGTGCGCAACATATCAATACTGGGAATTCTAGGCGTTGGCATGGGAATTGTCATCATTGGCCGTGGCATCGACCTGTCGGTAGTCTCCATTCTGGCAATCTCCGCCGCGTTTTTTATTGAACTGCTGAATGCTGGCATGCCGCTTCTGTATGGCTTTGTAATTGCCCTAGGATTTGTTTTGCTGATTGGCATTGTGAATGGTGTGTTGATAGCCTATGGAGAAATTCCACCTATCTTCGCAACGCTGGCGATGGGCTTATTCGTTTACGGTTTCGGTCGCTCGCAGTTGATGGCACAGGATGTTGCTTACATTCCCGACGAATTTAGCGCATTGCTCGATTTGGGGACTCTTAAGCCTCTGGGTATACCGATCGAGGTCTATGTTTTCGGTGCAGTCTGCATAATCGCTTCACTGTTCCTGCGGCGTACCAAGTACGGCCGCTACACTTACTTCATGGGCGACAATTTTGCTGCTGCCAGGAACATTGGAATTGCAGTTAGACCGATGGTTGTTCTGCAGTATGTGCTAAGTGCGCTTTTTGCTGCGGTGGCTGGAGCCATCGTTGCTGGAACTTTACTCAGCATGAACACTCGAATTGTCAATTCAACCTTGCTGTACGACGTGATTTTGATTGTTGTACTCGGCGGAATTGGTTTAAGCGGTGGCAAAGGCGGCGTGCGCAACGTTGTTTTTGGTGCGCTGCTGATCGGAATACTGGTGAACGGAATGACGATTATGGATCTGGAGGACACGCATCAGAATCTAATCAAGGCATTCATTCTACTGGCAGTCGTGATTGCAGACACGCTGTTGAACCAGCGAAACGAGCAGACTGAGAAGCAGGGGGACATTTAGAAATGGACACACGATTTATATATTCACTAACTTGAATTGGAGAGGAAGTTATGAAACTGATGACGAAACTGACATACAAGTTGCTTGCGGTGGTGATGTTTTGCGGTGTGGCACACACTTCCATGGCGCAGGTTGATCCGGGTCCGGAGTTGGCGCGCAATGCCTTGGAGGGCAAGCGGGTCGTGCTGATGCCGATGGCGATGGGTTTTGATCTGGCGCAGGGTTGGAACTATTACATTGGCAAAGAAGTTCGTTTTTGGGGTGGGATTTTCGAAACCCGAGACCCAAACTGGAGCGTAGAAGCAGGTGCGCAGGCGCTCACGGATGTGATTGCGTCCAAACCGGATGTGATCATTGTTCACAACCCGGACCTGCGTTCCTACGTAAAGCTGTTCAAGCGCGCACAGGAAGCGGGTATATATGTCATTCAGATTGACAATCGCAGTGCTTACAACACGGATGCATTTATTGGCAGCAACTGGGAGATTCTGGGGGAGTTGGAAGCGACTGCGGCTTTAGGGTTTTGCGGCGAAGGCACTTCCGGCAAGGTTGGTCTGATCCAAGGCGAGCAGGTCAATGCTTCGAGCATTGACCAGTACAACGGCATCATGAACATCATTGATGCCCATGATCATGTTCAGGTGGTATCCAAGCCGTATTCGGGCTGGGATGCGACCAAGGCGCAGGCGGTGACGACCACCATGCTGCAGCAGCATCCGGATTTGTGTGCCATTATTGATTTTTGGGATGGTACGGCAACGGGCACGGCGGCAGCCATTCGCGCGGCGGGAAAAACCGGTGAGATAGCGCTGATCACCACCGGCGGTGGTGAGGAGTCGGCCTGCAAGGCGCTCAATGAGGGTACGATTGATGCGATTGTGTCGACCGAGATTCCCAAGCAGTCCCAAGCGGTCAATGCAACGATCAAGCTGCTGCTGCAAAGCGGTTTGCCGGCTGGTACGATGCAGACGTTTTTGTATACCCACGAGGTGATCACGACCAAAGACGACATCTATCCTGGCCACTGCTGGAGTTTGGAGCGCAACGCAGCCTCCTTAGCCAAAGAACTCGACCACTAAATGCAAACCTGCCTGCCTTGTGATCGAAATGAAACGATACAAGGCAGGCTACTTTATGCCTGAAATGGGTAATTTGGTTTCAGGCTTTTGCGAATCACCACTGATTGAATTCAATATGATTGATGCGCCGAACCTTGCCGGTTCGCTTTCAGTCATATATCTGTGGTTTTCCCTGACGTTGGCATGAACAGATATTCGCCGTTCAGCCTAGTTGTCTATAAGCAATGGCCCCAAAACTCAGATCTGAATATTACCAGCACGTAGCAAGCGAACTAGCACAAGAGTTTGCCCCCAAAGCGGCAAATTGGGATCGCTCTCGCACTTACTGCTGGGACAATATCCATCATCTTGTAGATGCTGGGTTAATGGGTATGACGGTTCCAGAGCAATACGGTGGAAAGTCAGCATCGTTCTTTGATGTGGTAGTGGCGGTCGAGCAAATTGCACGTGTCTGTACGCTCACTGCGCGGGTTCTGGTCGAAGCTAATATGGGTGCGATCAGTGCCATCATGACCTATGGCAGTGAACATCAGAAGCGTCTTTGCGCCTCTTACGTACTGGCTGGCGATAAGCCAGCAATCTGCATTACAGAACCGCAGGCGGGTAGTGCTGCTACGCAGATGCGCACCACCGCCACCCAACGCGGCAACAAGTATGTTATCAACGGCATCAAGCACTGGATTACCGGTGGCGGTGTGTCAAAAATTTACCTGATTTTCGCCAAGGTAGTGGATGAACGCGATAAAGAACTCGGAATTGGTGGGTTTATCGTGATATTTGACCCTGCAAACAATGTTGAGCCGGACGGCTTTGTGGTTGCACGGCACGAACACACTTTGGGTTTGTGCGGTATGCCTGAGGCAGAACTACATTTTGAGCAACTCGAAGTTGATCGCAGTGCCTTGCTGCTTACTCCTTCAGGGCTGCAGCGCGGATTTGCCGATTTGATGAATGCCTATAACAGTCAGCGCGTCGGTGCTGGAACGATCGCCATGGGCGTGGCAGATGGTGCGTTGGAACATGCGCGGCGCTATCTAACCGAACGTCATCAATTTGGGCGTCCGTTGGCAGAGTTTCAGGGTTTGCAGTGGATGATAGCGGATATGGATGCCAATGTGCACGCCGCTCGGCTGCTGCTGCATGAAGCCGCTCAGTCAAACGGACCGAACGGCAGCAGTTTTCCAGATCCAATGCTGACCGCACGAGCAAAAATGTTTGCGTCGGAAATGGCGATCAATGTCGTAAGTGATTCGCTTCAGATGTTTGGAGCTCGGGGCTATGGCGATCAAGAACCCCTTGAACGTATGTATCGAGATGTGCGCATGTTCACCATTGGCGGGGGTACCGCCCAAATTCTCAAAACACAGGTTGGCAGCAAGCTGCTTGGCATCAAGGCGCCGCAAACGCGCGATGGATACCTTCATGCTGCGTCATCAACGGCTTGATAAATATCAGCAGTTCAAAATGGAAATTCAAATCCAAAGAGCTGCAGATTATGTCGCTCAGCGGCTGTACGAAGCTGGCTGTCGCTATGCATTTGGAATACCCGGCGGCGAAGTGCTGACGATAATTGATGCACTTAAAAAGGTTAACATAGAATTCATTCTTGCAAAACATGAAAACTGTGCTGGTTTCATGGCAGAGGGGGTTTGGCACCTAACCAGTGCACCTGCAGTCGTGGTCGCTACCATTGGACCTGGTGCGATGAATGCAGTCAACGTCGTGGCTAATGCCATGCAGGATCGAGTTCCGATGATTGTGCTGACTGGCTGTATGGATGCGACTGATGCCTTAAGTTATACCCATCAGGTGATAGATCATGGAGCGGTATTTGCACCGATCACCAAACAAACATTCCGACTTACCGCCGCTGGCGCAGACATCATTGCCGATAAGGCGGTTGCGCGGGCACTGCAGCCAAGGGCGGGACCCGTACATATTGACATTCCAATCAGCACTGCGGATGAGTGCTGCGAATTGCCGCGGTTACGCCGGATGGCTACACCGGAAGCGGTTACTCCAGTCGCGGGCGATCAGATCAGTTTGGCTCGTAACTGGCTGAATGATTGCACACGCGCAATAATGATTGCTGGTCTTGATGCAGTAGCCGAAAACGCTTCTGAATCGATTCGAAGGTTTTGCGAACATTTCGGTATGCCGGTCATTACCACCTACAAAGGCAAGGGACTTGTACCAGAGACGAGCGCCTTGTCGCTGGGTGCCGCCGGATTGTCCCCCCTGGCTGACAACACACTTATCCCGCTCATCCAAAATGCAGAGTTGATTATCTGCGCAGGTTACGACCCGATTGAGATGCGTGTCGGTTGGCGGGAAGTCTGGGACCTTAGCGAAACCCGTGTGATTGACATCTGTCACGAGCCGCCATTTCACTATATGCATCAGTCCACGCTGAACTTTGTCGCCAGCATTGGACCAACGCTCGATCTGTTGCGCCACAACTGTCCGTCACGCCCCCTGTGGCCGGTAGATGAAGTCGCAGCTGCAAAAAAACAGCTACGCCGCTGTTTGATAGCTGCCGATAGCTGGAGCCCTGCGTCCGTAATTGCTCACTGTCAGGCTGCAATGCCAGCCGACACCTTGGCAACTGCCGATTCGGGTGCGCACCGTATCCTGCTATCGCAAATGTGGACTTGCAATCAGCCTGCTACGCTGTTTCAGTCTTCCGGGCTATGCACGATGGGCTGTGCTGTCCCGTTGGCAATTGGCTTAAAGTTGGCTGCGCCGAGCCGTCCCGTGATTGCATTTTGCGGCGATGCCGGAATGCTGATGGTTGCTGGCGAGATGTCCACTGCGGCTGAACTTGGACAAAATACAATTTTTGTCGTGTTTGCAGATGCGAGCTTGGCTCTGATCGAAATGAAACAAAGACAGCGCCAGTTGTCGAATATAGCAGTCGACTTCGGCAAACATGATTTTGCCGCACTGGCACGAGCCTTTGGCGGCAATGGCTTTACAGTGAGAACTGTCGAAGAATTGAAAGCCGCTCTGAGTGTTGCGCAGGATGCTCAGTGTTTTACGTTGATCGCTGCGGTGGTGGATCGAAAATCCTACGACCACTGCATCTAAATGGCTTTCCGCTTGAGTGAATGTTTACAATTGCGCAGTCCAAAGTCAAATTCACAAATTCGTTGCGCTACATTCCCAGCAAAGATAAATTGATCGTTTTATCGCAGGTGAATTTCTATGATGGCTGAACGGCTAGGTGGCGTTCAGCCGTCGATGATTTTGCGGCTTCTGCAGGAAGCGAAACGCCTCCAGGCTACAGGTCATCCTGTGATTGATTTAGGAATTGGCGAACCAGACTTTAAGACACCAGATCACGTCAAGGAAGCCGCGTGTCAAGCCATCGCCGACAATTGGACAAATTACACAGTAACCCCTGGCTTGCCGGCACTGCGCGAGGCGATTGCAGAAAAACTGCGGACCGAAAACGCATTGCGCTATCCGATTGAGCAAATATCCGTTTCGAGCGGTGCGAAACAAGCGATTTTTAACGCAATGATGGCAACAGTTTCACCCGGAGATGAGGCGATCATCCCTTCGCCATACTGGTCTTCTTACACTGATATTGTTTCGTTGTGTGGCGGGGTTGTGGTAACTGTACCATGCACACAGTCGCAGAGTTTTCGCATTAGCGCTGCTCAGCTTGAAGCCGTAATTACCGCAAAAACGAAGTGGCTATTCATCAATTCACCAAGCAATCCAACCGGCAGCGTTTACTCTGCAGATCATCTAAAGGAGCTGGCTGCGGTGGTTGATCGCCACCCGCACGTCCACATTCTTAGCGATGATATTTATGAACATCTGATATTTCAAGGCAGCCAATTTACTTCTATTGTCAACGTTGCCCCGCAGTTGAAGGAACGTGTGCTCCTCGTCAATGGAGTGTCAAAGGCTTTTGCCATGACCGGTTGGCGCATCGGTTATTGTGTCGGACCTAAGCCCCTCATTGATGCAATCAATACCGTTCAGGGCCAAAGCACAACACATGCCTGTTCAATTTCACAGGCAGCATCGCTAGCGGCACTAACTGGACCGAAGGACTTTATCAAGCAGCGCGCCCGAGCGTTTGAAAAGCGTAGCGACGCGGTTGTCCGTGCACTTTCTGAGACTGCCCATCTCTCAGTCGTGAGTCCACAGGGAGCGTTCTACGCCTACCCCTGTTGTAACGACGTTATCGGCAAAACCACACCCGATGGTAAGCTCATATCAAACGATGCGGAATTTTGTGCCTGGCTGCTTGATTCTTGTCACGTTTCAACCGTACCAGGTGCTGCATTTGGACTGTCTCCGTACTTTCGCATCTCAACCGCGGCTGCTAATGAAGATCTAAACGCCGCCTGTAGCCGCATTGCCGAGGCCTGCGCGCAGCTAAGAGATTAAGTGAGAAACTCAGGGTATGGTGCAGAATTCGGTGTGCGGGTCGGGTTTCGCAAATCCGGTTTGGTTCTGTGCAATGAGAAGCACAGTTTACAGTTCCCATTGCGGCGATCGCATGGGTCTGAAACCTTCTGCCGCTTCAGCTTAGTGCGAACGCGGTTGAGTTGCCCAGTGCGTCGCGGCAATGCGGATTGAGTTTCTCTCATGCACATAAAGAAAAAATGGAGACAATAAGTGCGGCGAGATTAGCAAGCATGCTGAAAGAGTGGTTTGCCCTTAAATTAAGTGGTGCCACTAAAATTGAGCACTAAGGTGATGAACTATGAAGATGCGGCAGCTTACGACATTCCTTGCGGCGGTGGAAACCGGTTCGTTCGCAGCTGCAGGGAAAAAACTCGGAATGTCTCAGTCCGCTGTCAGTTTGCAAATTAAATCACTGGAAGCAGAACTTGGCGTGTACTTGTTTGATCGTTCAACTCGTCCGCCAACACCGTCTGCACGGGGCATGGTGTTAGCGGATCAGAGCCAAAAGATTCTTGATTTGCTTGAGCAAGCCAAGCGGACTGCTGCCGACCCTCTGGTGCGCGGCAGACTCACAGTCGGTGCGGTGCCAAGCAGTATATCGAGCTTTTTGCCCGCTTCAATCAGTACACTTCGCCGCGAGCATCCGCATTTGAGGCTGGATGTCAGAAGCGGTGGTTCTTCCGAGTTAGCTGACCAGTTGATGAAAGGACAACTGGACGTGGTTGTGTGCACCAAACCTGCGGCTTTGCATCCAGGCTGGCTGTGGCATCCCATAGCAAAAGAGCCGTGCGCAGTGATCGCTCCACTGCACGCTAGCGGTCAAACTGATGCTGAAATCCTTACATCGAATCCATTTATTTGGTTTAATCGAAAATCTTGGGCTGGACGAACGATTGAGCAGGAGTTGAATCGGCGTAAAATCAAAGTGTCGGCCAACATGGAAATCGATACCTTAGAGGCTATATCTTCGTTGGTTGGAGCGGGTTTGGGTGTCTCGATTGTGCCGATATGCTTGGGTGCGCGACCACTGTCGCGGCGATTGCGGAGTGTACCTTTTGGCAAACCGGTATTTCGACGCGAAATTGGAGCGCTCACGCAAGCACAGTCCGTTGTTTCACCACAACTGACTGCTCTACTCAAAGCACTTGATACAAGGAAATAGGTCGTGATTGCAGACACGCTGTTGAACCAGCGAAACGAGCAGACTGAGAAGCAGGGGGACATTTAGGAATGGACACACGATTTATGTATTCAATAACTTGAATTGGAGAGGAAGTTATGAAACTGATGACGAAACTGGGATACAAGTTGCTTGCTGTGGCGATGTTTTGCGGTGTGGCACACACTTCCATGGCGCAGGTTGATCCGGGTCCGGAGTTGGCGCGCAATGCCTTGGAGCGCAACGCAGCCTCCTTAGCCAAAGAACTCGGTCACTAATGCAAACCGCTAAATAACTCCCTCAACTTGCGCTCATCTTATCTCGTTAGCAGTTAGACCTTAAAAGACAACAAACGATATGCCCTCACAAACACCTTCAAACTTCAGCCTGAGCAAGCTGCGCTACAACTACATTCCCGACCATATTCTCGGTGAGTTGCTGACAAAGCGGTGGGTCGACAATATCGTTCCTATATTCTTTTTGGTGATTACGGTTGTTTTATTGAACAGCCTAATTGAAGGATTTTTGTCGCCGCAGAGCTTAAGTGATGCCGGTCGGCAAATGGGAGAATTTCTGATTATTGTATGCGGCGTCTCAATTGTGATGATTGCCGGTGGAATCGATTTGAGCATCGGTTCAATCTATGCGATTTGCGCGCTGACAGCAGTTGCGGTAGTCAATCTGCTAGCTTGGCCGGTACCCGTTGCATTGCTAGTGTCGGTTCTGGTGGGCGTTGCGTTTGGAGCATTTAACGGATACCTGATTGGATTTTTGAAACTCAGGGCTTTTCTGACGACATTGATAACTTTTGTAATCGGTCGCGCCATCTACGACATCGCTCTCGATCATCTCGGCACGCCAATCCAGCTCTCCTATGTGGACTCGCCTCTCTGGGACTTTATTGGTGATGGTTCCATCGGTTTTGTTCCGGTGAGTTTCGTCTTTGCCACTGTGATTCTGATTGTAGCGCATATTTTTGTCAGTAGGTCCCGGCGCGGCTGGCACATTAGTGCGATTGGCGGCTCGCGGCGCTCGGCTTTTAACACTGGCATTGATGTCAAACGGGTAGTGTTCTCGACTTACGTCATATCTGGAGCCTGCTGCGGAATTGCTGGATTTCTATTTGGTGCACGTTTGAATGGTACTGGACCGGGAACTGGTATCGGTCTTGAAATTCTCGTGTTGACGGCTTGCGTGGTTGGCGGTATCAGCCTAGGCGGAGGGCGCGGTTCCATTGCCAAAGGCGTACTAGGCGGGTTAATCGTGCTGACTATCAACAATTCCCTGATTCGCATGGGTTATCACAGTGGCACCAATCAGATGGTGCTGGGCATCATGCTAACCTTTGCCGTCATTCTCGACATCCGCTGGTTGCGCAACCGACACAAGGTACTCGATAAGGTTTATGTCGCCCCGGTTTACACATCGATGAAAGAGCCTTTGTCGGCTATACCAGATAGTGGCACAGTCTATGCTCTCAACAATAAGCTGTCACAATCTGAACTGATCGGGGCAGGCGAGATTGAAGGTCCTGAAGATGTCATTTTGGATGAAGAGGATCATTTGTACTGTGGTTCGCGTCATGGTGACATTGTTCGGTTTTTTGCGCCTGACTACAGACAGTGGGAGGTTTTTGTTCATATTGGTGGATTTCCGCTGGGACTTGCCTTTGACCGGGACCGGAGCCTGAAAATCTGTGTCGGTGCCATGGGGCTGTATTCGGTGACACCGGACCGGCAGGTGGAGCGTCTCAGCGCGGAGACAAATCGATCCTATTTCTCGGTGGTTGACGATGCGCGCCTGCGCGACCCCAATGACCTTGACATTGGCTCCGATGGTTTGATTTATTTTACCGATTCGACGACCCGCTACGATGCACACGAGTGGGCTGTCGACAGCGTAGAAAACCGTCCGACAGGCAGAGTCCTGGCTTATGATCCACAGACACGCAAGACCAGAACACTGATGCGGGGACTTAGCTACCCCAACGGTGTATGTATGGCGCATGATGGCGAATCGTTCTTTTTTGCCGAGTCTTGGGAATGTCGGGTGAATCGTTATTGGTATAGCGGGCCGCGCGCTGGTCAGATGGAGTGTGTGATTCGCGATATGCCCGGTTATCCTGACAACATCAATCGGGCATCAGACGGCGCATATTGGATGGCTTGGCTTGGTATGCGCACACCGACTTTTGATCTGATGCTGAAACGTCCAGGGGCAAGGCGCAGGATGACACGCAGTTTGCCCAAGGATGATTGGCTGTTTCCGAACATTAACACCGGCGGAGTGGTGAAGTTTGATGAAACCGGTAAAATCATTGAGACGCTAGGTGATTTAGGCGGCAAGCAGCACCCCATGGTGACATCCATGCGAGAGCATAAAGGCTACCTCTATATTGGCGGTATTCTTAACAACAGAATTGGAAAATACAAACTGGATAATGCGGATCCTAATTGGACTGGGATATCCTCTTATTGGGGGAAATTTGATTGATTATTGACGAATTATTCGACCAATGCGTGGAGCGCTTGCGGGCAAAAGCAATTCTCATTCCACCTTTGGACGGCGTGATGCGTCCGAACAGTCTGCTGGATGAACAGCCTGAGGTCTCACAGCCCATTGAGCAGCCTGATAACGTAATAGGGGTCAATGGACAGCTGTGGCTGTCTTCAAAAAATCGGCTGCTGAGACTCGATCCCACAAAATTGAAATCAGCACCGCAGATTGTCCAGCATTTCGACACGGAGATAACTTGCATGGCCGGCCGATTCGACGGAATTGTGGCGATGGGTTTCGATGACGGTACAGTTAGTATCGGAAATATCGAGACAGATGGCTTTCATGCTTCGGTTTTGGAAGGGCACATGAACTGTCCGACGGCAATGGCTTTTGATCATGAGCAATCACTGTTTGTCTGTGAAGGATCATCCAGTGTCAAGCCTACCGAAATGATTCGTGATTTGATGCAGACAGGTTGTAGCGGTTCGGTTTGGCAATTCGATATTCGACATAAGCATCACAACATAGTCGCCAAGGGTTTGAGCTATCCTTACGGGGTCGCGGCAATTCCTGGCAGTGATGAGATTTTGGTATCTGAGTGCTGGAAACACCGAATTGTCAAGATTTTTACAGGAGACGACCGCAGACCCGAACCGATCATCAACGATCTGCCTGGATATCCTGCCCGTCTGACACAGCTGACGGATGGCGACTCAATGCTCTGCCTGTTCGCACCGCGGAATCGTCTCATTGAGTTTGTGCTTCGTGAAACGGAATTCCGTCAGCAAATGATTGAAACGATAGAGCCGGAATACTGGATTGCCCCAACGCTCAAGAGTGCGCAGAACTTTTTGGAGCCTTTGCAGCAGGGCGGTGTCAAGACGATGAACATTCACAAACCATGGGCTCCGTCTTTTTCTTATGGCTTAGTAGTGCGACTCGATGCAAACCTCAGGCCAATGGCAAGTTACCATAGCCGTGCCAATGGCAGGCGTCATGGGGTAACCAGTTGCGGTGAAATTTCAGATCAGGTTTATGTGACCTCAAAAGGCGGCAACTGTATCGTTCAACTGACTGGATGCAATTGAGGGTGTAGCATGGCTACAGTCTTGAAGATGCACCAGATCAGCAAGGAGTATCGCGGTGCCAAGGCGGTACAGAACGTTGACTTCGAACTAGAACAGGGGGAACTGCATTCGATCCTTGGCGAAAACGGAGCAGGTAAGTCAACTTTGACCAAACTGATGGCTGGAGTTGTTGAACCCACTAGCGGTAAGATTTACTTTAAGGATAAAGAAGTATCCTTCAACGGTCCGGCTGAAGCATTGAGAATGGGTATAGCCATGGTGTTTCAGGAAACCAGTCTAGTGCCTTCAATGACTGTCGCTCAAAATCTCTTTCTTGGCAACGAAAAGTTCTTAAACCGTCTTCGAGGAATCAACATTCTCGCCCAGCAATTTCTGCAGTCGTTGAATTTCACCGTGAGTCCGACGGATCTCGTAATGTCCTTGGGAGCAGCACAGCGTCAGATGTTGGAGATCGCGCGTGCGGTCAGACTCAATGCCAGAGTTCTTATTTTTGACGAACCAACCGCCTCGCTTACACCAGAAGAGAAAAAGCATCTGTTTGCTCTGATCCAGCGTTTGCGAATGGAAGGAGTTTCCGTTATTTTCATTTCACATGCTCTCGAAGAATCACTGCAGATCAGTGATCGGATTACAGTTTTGCGTGATGGGAAAAAGATTTTTACAGAGCCCACCAGTGAGTTGGACCGCAACAAAGTCGTGCGGGCTATGGTAGGGCGAAATCTATCTTATCAAATTTATCAGTCAAAAAACCTCGATGAAATTCGCCCTGCCGGTAGAACAATTCTTAGCGTTCAGGGTCTTTCCATGGGCAATTTGGTGAAGAACAATTCGTTTTCGATATTTGCGGGGCAGGTTACCACGATATTTGGCCTGGTGGGCTCCGGCAGAACTGAAACAACCAAAATTGTTTCCGGTATTTACAAGCGTGATTTTGCGCGAGGTGGTCAGATCAAGCTGCATGGTCGGTCGATTCGATATAGGGTTCCCAGCAAAGCGGTTGCCGATGGCATCGTCTATGTCACTGAAGACAGGAAGACAGAAGGGTTTTTCGATACGATGACAATTGGTGAAAATTTTTATTCCGGTTTCCTGGCATCTAAGCTTCACAAAAGAATGACTGTAAGTATGAGCGAATTGCAGGATATCTCACGTGCATGGATAAATAAAATGTCGATCAAGGCTATCAACGATAATGCGAAAGTCGTTGAGCTGTCTGGCGGTAATCAGCAGAAAACAGTGATCGGCAAGACACTGATTCAAAAACCTGAGCTGATTATTTTTGATGAACCGACTCGAGGCGTGGATGTCGCGGCGATCGCTGAAATTCACCAACTCATTGGTGATCTCGCTGATGAGGGTCTCGCAGTTGTCGTCATTTCTTCGTATCTGCCCGAAGTTCGAAAACTATCAGATCGAATACTCGTTTGTCGACAGGGGCGGATTGTCGAAGAATTCTCACCTGCCGATGTTACGGACGAAACAATTATGTTCGCTTCGGTTCATTGATACACCCAAAGCGCGAGGCCGTTTCTGAGGTGAGTAAAGTAGCGGCGACGATTCGCGAAAATGCAAAATTCAGTTCAGTAGGCAGATTCGTACGCTTTGCAGATTTCAGCTTCGGTAAGACCGTTGAGGTAAGCGATTTCACCATATTTGTGTTTCAGATAAACTTCTGAAAATCCCGCCGGAAACCAGTTCTTTACGATCTCGTCGCGAGCGAATTTCTCCAGAGCTGAATCGAGTGACTGCGGCAAGCGGACGATGTTTCGTTTTGCCAGTTCACTGGATGACAGCAGTGACAGGTCCTCTTCAGTGATCGGAGGAATGTCCAGATTTTCTTCGATGCCCTGCGCACCGGCGTGCGCGACCGCTGCCAGTGCAAGGTACGGACTAGCGGTTGCATCTGAGGCGCGGAATTCGAAGTTGAACTGTTCGGCGTGATTCAGGTCACTCAATTCGTTTACTGGACAGATGCGCACTGCCGCCTCACGGTCTCGAAATCCTAAATTGTTATAGGCAGCACTCCAGCGGTGTGGTGTCAACCTAGTATAGGAAATGAAACTTGGGGCAGTCAAAGCGATGATTCGGTCCAAGTATTTCAAAATGCCGGCGATGAATCTTCCAGCCACCAGACTCAGACCGTGTTCACTGTGTGCATCGTATGATACTGGGTGATTGTGTACGTCACACATACTCAGATGCAGATGAACACCATTGCCAACGCTAGCGGGGTCCCGCAGTGGCGAAAAACTTACTGTTTGTCCCAAACGTTCCGCTGTTATGTGGACAAGTTCTCGTATAGTTGCCGCATAATCAGCGATAGCAACACCACTGACCGGTCCGATTGTCACTTCATACTGATTGGTGCCATATTCTTTCATAAATGTGTCGCGTTTTAGATTTGCCTGTTTCATGGCGGCAAATAACGCCTCTGCAAAATTCCGCTCACTACGAAAGGCAGCTGCGGAGTAAGCGCTGCCAAGCGGACTGCTGCGATTCAGAAAGTGAAACTCGTGCTCAAAGGCGCCGATTAACTGAACACCCCCTACTGCAGCAAGACGTTTGAGTGCTGCCTGTAAAATCGAACGCGTACAGCATTCGAATGGTTCTGCATCAGTGTGAAAAATGTTACCGAAGACAAATCTTTCAGCTGGCTGATTATCTTCGTAATCGACTTCAACCCGTGTTGCTGGGTCAGGAATCAAGACGAGATCGCCTAGCGCTCCGTAAGGGCTGTCTGCGATTGAGTCAAAACAGGTAATTTGGACGTTGGTTGGCGTCCAGCCAATGCCACGCTGCAGACGGCTTTCAAATTGATGCAGTGGAAAGGATTTGCCCCGTACCTTGCCAGCGAGGTCGCTTGTGGCAACAAAAATCAGTGGTTCGTTAATCATGGTGTACTGACGTGTTAATAATTGGCGAACTGCTTCTGATTTCAAAATGAATGACCATCATCGTACTGACCCTTTGTTCCTGCCGCTGGCTGTGGCCACCTTAGTAGATTCAATGACCCTAGACCGTTGATACTCAACTATTGTTGATTTCTTCAATTACTTGATCACAGGATAACTGACGACAGTAACCACTGATTGCCGCCAGAGAATTTTCGTGACGTTCTTGACTGATGGACGCACAGGCATCTGTGATCTGTGTGACCAGATATCCCAAATCGCAAGCATCGCGAATCGCACTTTCGACGCACTGATCTGAGAGCAGTCCGCTGATTACGACTTGACGGATTTCCAGATTTCTCAGGATATAGTCAATATTCGTCGAAATAAAAACAGAAGAGGATGTTTTTCGCAGCCAAATCTCATTGTCTGATGGCTCAAGTTGATCAATTACCTGTCCATCCCACGAACCCTTTGGAACATCGAATCCTGAAATTTTGTAATCTAAGCTGCGGTCACGTCCGTCTTCGGTAAGGCTTTCAATTGTCGTGTAAATGATTTCGATGTCAGACTGCCGAAATGCCGTCTGCAGTTTTTGCATATTTGGAATTACACGCGACTCTAGATTTTCGAAGTACCATCCGTATTGCTCTTGAAAATCGTACTCCGACAGACCAGCGAATTCCGTTCCGTCGCGATGTGCGCAGTAGTTTTGTACATCAATGAACAGCAGAACCGTCTGATCCGCAACGATTGGTATGTCCCTTGAAAAACCCAAGTGGTAGACTGTCAATTCAGATTTTTTCCAATTTTACAAATGCAAAACGCAGATGTGTTTTCTCACTCTTTCTGGCTTGGAATGTTCGCGGCACAATGATGTGTATTTTGCCGCCCATGTGGCTATTGCAGTGATTGATTTCTTAATATCTGCCACACACAATCGTCTTGTGAGAGGGTGCCGTCTCTTTGCAATCATGCAAACTGAGTCACCAGAAAAAGGAATTTTAGTTGTAGCGGAGTTTCAAGTGTTCATGAATTTTGCCAGATTATTGCGTTAATTTATCTGTGAATATTCCATTACTCTATTTTGCAGGCTCACGCTGTGAGCCACCTGGCTTGGATAATGAATATTCAACATGATAAATGGAGAAAATTTATGAATACCCTAGCCAATTGTATTGAGGAGCTGAGTATCGGTAATCCTCAAATATTTCATAACTTGACGATGACTCCACTGTTTGGAAAGTCCTCAGTAGACTTGGACTATCTGCTACTGGATGAAGCATTGGAAAAGGATGTCATCGAAATTTCTGAAGTGTCCGACAGTGGTAGTGTTCCAAATCTAAAGGTTCTAAATAAAAGTGCGAAACGCATTTTATTGCTGGACGGTGAAGAATTAATTGGTGCAAAGCAGAATCGTATATTGAACGTTTCCGTGATGGTGCCTCCAAAAGAGACCATCATTATTCCTGTTTCATGTGTCGAAGCAGGGCGCTGGCATCGACGAAGCAGACACTTTTCTAGTGCAAAACGAGTCCATTTCGCTCAGGGGCGCGCTAGAAATGCGCGACACGTGACTGAATCATTGCAAAATTATGGCTCTCCACGAGGAAGCCAGGGTGAGGTATGGTCAACCATCTCGGAAAAAGCCGAACGAATGAATGCTGTCTCGGATACTTCCGCATCCGAGGAGATTTATCACAGGCACAGACGAGGTCTAGATGAGTACCTTGCTGCTTTCGATTCGTTGCCAGATCAACGCGGCGCAATTTTCTCTGTCGAGGGTGGGACCACAGGTGTGGATTTTTTTGATTCCAACAAAGCTTTTTCGGGCAGCTTCAAAAAGCTGGTAGAAAGCTATGCCTTGGATGCGATAGATCTAGACGTGTATGGAACCAATGGCAATAATGAAGACGATAGTAAAAGTTTGCTTGACGAGATTAGCTCTGCACAAGTGCAGAACTTTCCGGCGGTTGGAGAGGGCGAGGATTGTCGTCTTGTCAGTAATACATTAGCGGGCGGCGCGCTTGTCGTAGAGGGGCGCGACGTCCATTTGAGTGCGTTCTACAGGTTCGAGGATTGAATTTGACGGTGAAGTGCGATTCTGGTACATCTAATTCGTCGTCAGAATGAGCCGATTAGCAATAGAGTCAATTGTTCAAGTCAACTTGCAATAATTCTCACTTATATGGTATTTAGATGCACCGTCCAGCCAAAACCTCCGATTCGCCCAGACGTTTGACCGATAGTTCAGGCACTAATTTTTCATACTGTGTTGAGAAATGGAAGAATGAGAGAGGAGGCTTGGATCACGAAGCTCCAGAGCATTGTCAATTTAGGTAAGAAGCACTGAAAATCTAGCCAACTTCATTCCCTTCAACCATCGAGTTACTATTTGAAAAATAATCGATTAGATCAAAGATTAATCTTGATGATAAATCTGCATGCCAGTTGATAGTTCACACTTTATTTCACAACAATTAGAATAGGTAGGAGCATTCAGATTAGTCCAGTACCGCTTACAAACAAAATACCCACAGAGATTCCTTTGCCGAATTCACCTCTGATACGTGTAGTTTTCCAGGCTCGGTCCCCCCCCCCCCCTCCACTTGTTCATCTGGACGCTGAAATAGTTGAACAGGTCCGTCGACTTTTAAGATCAGCATTTGCTTACATTCCCGCAACGGCTAAATCTGGTCTTGTAGCCGATCTCGATCGTGTACTGACTGTGGAAAAATCTATCATTGCTGATTGGAGGAGGATACCCGGGTGTACAACAGACCAAGAGATTCGAGATTTCGCCTTTGCACAAAGTCGAAAACGATCGCGATTCGCTTTCCCTGATGATTTTGTCGATTTAGTTCAGAAATTGAAGAAATACATTAAAGACAAACACAAAAAGCAGTCTGAAGAAGCTCGACACCTACACTCATTACGTGAAATTCGAGTTCAAGCATCTCCGTCATGGAATCATGAAAATGTAAAGTTGACTTTGTGGTTCATCAAGGATAGCGACCCTGACAATTGCAAACCGAACTGGGATCAATTTGTTGACAAGTGGCTGGGACGAATCAAAGCATCTGGTCGATTTCAAACAGCATATGCAGTTGCGTGTTTTCTCGATGACATGACCGCTAGAGAATACATCGAAAGCGATATTTTGGATCTCGATAGTCTGTCCGTCAATCAACCTTGAACGGTATATAGTTGTCGTGAGATTTTCGGTTGCTGGAAAATCAGTCGACATGAGGGTTTGAGAGCAAGATCGAAAACAAAACCCCCCATAAATGCGCCTTAAAGAGCCATATTAGGCGTGTGCTTCAAAACAGCATGCTCAATCCACTGTAACAGATCCTCTCGACTATTGAACCACCGAGATTGTGCGCCACCTTGAGCAAAGACACGCATCTAGCTGCAGCATGATTTGGTCGCCTCGTTTCGCCCCGAGTTGTCGAGAAATCCAACGCTGATGTTGGTGATCGGTTTTCCGTTGCGCGCGGCTGCCGACGGCAGCACACAGTACTGCATCCCGGCGGCCGGTGCGTTTACGTAATTTGCCAGTCGCCGACCGAGTTCGATCAGAGCCACGGTTCGGTGCGGAGTGAACTTAAATTCAATTACACAATCGACGAGTATTTTCCTAATTCCGTCTCTCTCCTTTTTCTCCAGAATACTAACCAGATTGTCTTTCAGCCATTGATATCCCTTCACAGATTTGTGTATTCACCGAATGAATCACAAATCTATAATTTCGCTGAGAAAATAGCTGATCGCAATCGCGAACGAATATGCTTGGTTCAGGAGTTGTATGCCTGTTTCCAAGGACGATGGGTTTGGAACTTCAGCGATTCAATTCTAAGGGGAATAGAACAGAACAATGGCACTGCATTTTGAAAGGTCAGAGTATCAAGATCGCCGGCAGCAATTAATCAAACTGCTAAAGCAAAACGAGTTGGATGGAATCTTGATTTTCCGCCAGGAAAGTATGTACTACCTGACGGGATACGATACTTTTGGCTACTGTTTCTTTCAATGTCTGTACTTAAGCTGCGATGGAAGTTACGCTTTGCTGACTAGAGCACCTGATCGTTTGCAAGCACAAATTACCTCAACCATTGAAGATATCAGAGTTTGGGTTGACCAGGCTGGTCACAACCCAGTCGACGACTTGGTCAAGATGCTTGACGATTATGGCTGCAGGGGTAAAAAGCTGGGTGTCGAACTTCATGCTTACGGCTTGACTGCGCATCTGTGGAATAGCCTCAGACCTACACTTTCAGACTACTGCACCCTGGAAGATGTTTCAGACCTCGTCAATCAGCAGCGAGTGATCAAATCACCTGCCGAAATTGAGTATGTTGAACGGGCTGCAGAACTAGCTGACGATGCCTTGGATGAAGCCATTCGTGTGACTGCTCCTGGCGTATTTGATGGTGAGATTTTAGCAGCCATGCACGGTGCCATCTACCGCGGCGGCGGTGATGATCCAGCCAACGAGTTCATTCTGGGTTCAGGCGAGAACGCTATGCTTTGCCGATACCAATCTGCCAGGCGTCATTTATCCGAGCGTGACCAGTTAACTTTGGAGTTTGCCGGCGTGTACCATCACTACCATGCTGCTATGATGAGAACTGTTGTAATTGGCGAACCCAATGCCCAGCAAGTGGCCATGCATCGAGCCTGCGTAGAAGCTCAGGAAGCGTGTGAGTCCGTCATAAAACCTGGGGCGACTGTCGGGGAAGTCTTTGATACTCATGCTGAGGTCATGGACGCTCACGGCTTTAAGAATATGCGTATGAATGCCTGTGGTTACAGCCTTGGGACGACCTACGCTCCTACTTGGATGGATTGGCCGATGTTTTACACCGGCAATCCGGTTGTAATTGAAACAAACATGGTATATTTCGTTCATATGATTCTGTTCGATTCGGATCGATCACTGGCAATGACGCTAGGTGAAACTGTCCGCGTAACTGAAAACGGGTGTCAAAAGCTCAGTCGACATAATCTGGATATGATTGTTGTGTGATCCCTCTTGCAGGTTGTCCATTTTTGACCTTGAACAAATAAAATAATATGCCTCTGCATTTAACTCAGAATTCCGAGATTGGATGAAGTATAATTTCATGTCATAAACCATTGATATTATGTAATAAAGATTAACATGAAACAAGACGAAATCAGTTATTTTGAATGGACCCGAAAATTCGCCACTGAGCAGGCCTGCAGAAGGCTGCTGGAACAGGTTCGCTGGGGCAGGGACGGCTTCCGCTGCCCGAGATGTGATCATGACCAGGCTTACCATGTCAAAAGTCGCGCATTGCACGAGTGCAAGCGCTGCCGGCGTCAAACCTCGGTCACGGCCGGCACCATGTTCGACCGCAGCCGGGTGCCGCTGACCAAGTGGTTTGCCGCCATTTACCTGGTTGGCACCGACAAAGGCGGCATCTCCGCACTTCGGCTGTCGAAGATGATCGGCGTCGAATGGAGAACCGCACGGCTGATGCTGCAAAAGCTCAGAGCCGCCATGGCTGACCGTGATCGCCGCTATCTGCTGGACGGACTGATCGAACTGGATGATGCCTATGTGGGAGGTAAGCGCCCGGGAAAGCGCGGACGCGGCGCACAAGGGCGCAAACCGGTGTTGTTTGCGGTGCAGAATAACGGCCAGGGCGCCGGCTTCATGCACGCCCGCGTGGTGGATTCGGTCAATTCCCAGACGGTGGAACAGTTCTGTTCCAGACTCTGTGCCGGCGCCAGCGTTCGATCCGATGCGTTCAGCGGCTTGCGGGTGATTTCCAAAAGCCATGAACACTACCCTAAAGTCACGCCACCCGACCAGGTCGCCGACTGGCTGCCGCTGGTGCATATCGTCATCAGCAACTTGAAAACATTTCTGCTGGGCACCTTTCATGGCGTGTCGCATCAGTACATGCAGGAATATGTGGACGAGTTTGTTTATCGATTCAATCGGCGGCGGTGGGAAAAGCAAATCCCATTGCGACTTCTGCAGGCCGCAGTCGACACGTCGCCGATGCGGCTTATCCTGACTTAAGTGCAGAGGCATATAAAATAATTCCAACAATTCCGACCGGAGTATTGGTCAATTCAATGGTAGAGAAACGTAGGATGGGAGGGCGCGCAGCTCGTAAAGCATTGCGTGCAGCTCCTCTGGCAGAAGAAGATAAAGCCGTTCGTCCAGGCATGCTGGGAGGGCGATTCAAGCCACTCTCGGATTCCGATGTCAACACTGTCAATGAAGCGGTGATGAACGTGCTGGAGAATCTGGGCTTGTCCCAGGCGATTCCATCTTGCATTGAGCTGGTCACCAATGCAGGAGGAACATATACCAGCGAGGGTCGATTGACTTTTCCTCGTTCCCTGGTTGAAGACACAATTGCCAACGCATGCCAGAGCTTCACACTTTGCGGTCGAGACCCTAAGCACGATCTCGATCTATCGGGAAACAAGGTTTACTTTGGAACAGCAGGTGCTGCGGTTCATGTGGTTGATCTTGAAACCCGAGAATATCGCGAATCAAAACTCGCGGATCTGTACGATATTGCCCGAATTGTTGACCAGATGGAGCATATCCATTTCTTTCAGCGACCCATTGTTTGTCGCGATATGGAAATACCGAGTGAACTGGATTTCAACACCACTTACGCATGCATCTCAGGAACTTCCAAACACGTTGGTTCAAGCTGGGTACTACCGGAGCACTTGGAACAGACGATGGAAATGCTGCATATCGTAGCGGGAGGGGAAGACAAGTGGCGAGAGCGGCCATTTGTCAGTTGTTCCTCATGTTTTGTTGTACCGCCACTCCGCTTCGCCGAGGACGCCTGTGAGGTATTGGAAGTTACTGTTAGAGCTGGCATGCCAATCTTGTTGTTAGCAGCAGGGCAGGCAGGTGCTACAAGTCCGGCATCGCTGGCAGGTGCAGTTGTACAAGAGGTGGCTGAAACGCTGGCTGGACTGGTGTATGTCAATCTGATCAAGAAAGGTCATCCTGCAATCTTGGGAATTTGGCCATTTGTCTCTGATTTGCGCACCGGTGCGATGAGCGGCGGCAGTGGCGAACAATCCGTTCTGATGGCTGCGTGTGGACAGATGGGTCGGTACTATGGGCTCCCCACCGGCATTGCAGCCGGGATGGCCGATTCAAAACTGCCGGATGCTCAATCTGGATTTGAGAAAGGCTATACTACAACGCTAGCTGGGCACAGCGGAGCCAATATGGTCTATGAATCCGCTGGTATGCAAGCGAGTCTGCTTGGTGTCAGTAAAGAGGGGTTTGTTGTTGATAATGACATGCTAGGCGCTGTCAACCGATCGATCCGAGGCATTGAAATCAATGAAGAATCACTGTCGGTTCGAGCCATGCATGATGTCTGTGTAGATGGACCCAAACACTATTTGGGTCATGATCAGACAATGAACCTGATGCAGAAAGATTACGTTTATCCCGATGTCGGTGACCGAACCAGTCCCAAGGAGTGGGCAGAGCAGGGATCGACCGATGTCCTGCAGAAGTCAAGATTGGTGGTGGACAACATTTTATCTACGCATTTTCCGAGGTATATTGATGATGCAGCGGATCAGTTGTTAAGAGAACAGTTTCCGGTGCGTCTGCCACGTGAGTACATGAGTCCGAAGTAAGTCACCTCATTCTTTTAGTCCATTTGTCCATATTCAGGTAGCATTACATGAATCAGGAAGTCGTAATTACCTGTGCCGTAACGGGCTCAGGCGAAACTCAGCACAAACACCCCGATCTACCAATTACGCCAAAGCAGATTGCAGACGCTTGTGTTGAAGCTGCAAATGCTGGCGCCGCAGTCACGCACATACACGTGCGCGATCCGGAGACAGGCTCTGGCGGTAGAGATCACGCTATGTTTGCTGAAGTTGCGGAGCGTGTTCGTGCCTCTGGCGTTGATGTGGTATTGAATCTGACCACTGGAATGGGTGGAGACTATTATGTAGGAGAAAAGGTGCCGACTGATCCCGGCCCGGGAACCGACTTTGTGCTACCAATTGAAAGAGTGTCGCATATTGACGGCATTCTTCCTGAAATCTGCTCACTGGATTGCGGCACGATGAATTTTGGTGATGGAAACTTGTTAATGATCAACACACCTGACCATCTCAGAGTCGCTGCAAAGCATATACAAAAGCTTGGCGTTAAGCCGGAACTTGAGGTGTTTGATACTGGACATGTCTGGATGGCGAACAGGATGTTTGAAGAAGGTTTAATTGATGAACCGCCACTCTATCAGATTTGTCTTGGAATCCCCTACGGTGCGCCTGCGACAACTGGAGCGATGAAAGCGATGTGTGACATGCTTCCAGAAGGGGCGAATTGGACTGCATTTGGAATCAGTCGCCACCAGATGCCAATGGTTGCCCAAGCCGTTTTGTTAGGCGGACATGTTCGAGTTGGCCTTGAAGACAATTTGTATCTCGAGCGTGGCAAATTTGCGAGTAACGGACAACTGGTAGAGAAAGCGGTAAAAATCGTTGAAATGTTAGGCGCAAAAGTTGTAGGTCCGCAAGAGGCGAGAGAGAAATTCAAACTGACCAAGCAAAAGTGATCTAATTTTTACTTCGACACACTCCTGCAACTTGCACACGCATTGCGTTTTGGTACAGGAGACTTCCAAAGATACTACCAATTAACTGATATGTTCAGCGTAAATATCAGGCAGGCTGAACGCTCAATTGACGTTGAAATCGGTTCGACGATTCTTGAAACAGCATTACAGGCTGGAATAGATTACCCCCATGGTTGCCGCGCTGGCAACTGTGGCGGTTGTAAGTCAAGACTTCATTCAGGTGACGTAGAGCTATCGCCATATTCTGAATTTGCCTTATCGCAGGCAGAATACTCAGACGGACTAATTCTGGCCTGTCGGGCTGTTCCCTGGTCCGATTGCGATATTTCGTGGTGTGAGTTGGACGATGTCGCAGTTCATCCGATTCTTGATCTGACCTGCCGAGTCCAGCAACTGGAAAAAATGACGCAGGATATTGTCAGCCTGAAACTTAGGGTAATCAGCACCGAGCCGTTTGCATTCAGTCCCGGTCAATTTGTTTATGTTGAATTTGAGGGATTTCCAAAGCGAGAATATTCAATCGCAAGTTATGTTGATGATACGCTTGAATTCTATATCCGTAAAATTCCAGATGGAACAGTGAGTAACTTTATTTGGGATTATCTGGTTACCGGAGAAACGGTTAGAGTAAGCGGTCCTTATGGGAATATGTTTTTTCGCGAACAGCATGATGGACCTGTCATTGCTGTTGCGGGTGGTTCGGGCCTGTCTGCCATCCAACCGATTGTACTGGAATCAGTAAGGTGCCAACCGGAGCGTTCGCTTCTTCTGTATCACGGTGTTCGGGATGAGGTGGACATCTATCGCTCTGAGATTTTTGAGGTTTTAAGCGACCAACATTTGGCGTTCGAGTACTATCCTGTGCTATCAGAAGCCACCGGAGAGCGTAGTCAGAAGACGGGTATGTTACACGAAGTGCTGAGTGAAGAAATTCAAGTCTGCTCAGATGGCAAGGCTTATCTAGCCGGTCCTCCGCCGATGGTGAGAAGTTGTAGCGATGTTTTGCAAAGCAAGGGTTTGGATTCGATGAACATTCATGCTGATCCATTCTTTACAACAGCAGATGAGTTAAGTTGACAATGTCTCACAACAAACAAACACTTGAAGGCAGAGTTGCTTTAATCACTGGCGGTGCGCGAGGCATCGGAAAGGCAATTGCTGAAAATTTTGTTCAATCAGGTGCGCGGGTGGTCATCGTTGATAACGGTGGGGATATTGATGGGAGAAACCCAAACCCTGACATTGTTAAGGATGCAGCAAATCAACTTGGAGAATCTGCAGTCGGTGGCTTTGTGGACATCGGCAGTGCTGAGTCGGCTGCTAATGCAGTGGCTCTCGCAAAGGAAAAGTGGGGCAGACTGGATATCGTTGTCAATAATGCTGCCATTTTGCGAGACCACTTTATATTCAAGGCCAGACCTGAAGATTTTGACGAAGTAATACGTGTCAACCTGGCCGGTTACTATCACGTGCTGTCAGCTGCTGCTCCAATTTTTCGAGAACAGGCAAAAGCGGGAACCCCTGAGGCTCCGTACACTTGGGGAAGAGTGATTAACATTGTGTCAACAGCCGGATTTTACGGAAATTACGGCCAGTCCGCTTATGCGAGTGCAAAAAACGGTGTCATCGGACTGACACGAGTCGCTGCATTGGATCTTGCCCGCTCCAAGGTCTTAGTCAATGCTATTGCACCATTCGCAAGATCGCGCGTTACGGAAATCATTGTCCCTGCAAACGAAGAGCAGGCAACGTACAAAGAAAGGGCGTTGCGCATCGAACCAAAGCATGTGTCATCGGTAGTCAACTGGCTGTGTTCAGATAAAGGAGAGGAAATCACCGGGCAATTGTTTGGTGTGCGGGGTAGAGAGGTATTTCTCTTTGCTCAGCCTCGACCTGTAAGAAAATTTGTTATGGAACCGGAGGTCAAATCAGGAAGTCTTGCAGAACAGGCAAAAGAGCGCTTTGAAGACGCCTATACTGAATTGGTTACTGATCTTGAATCATTCAATAGTGAACCGGTACTGTAACTGAAGACAAACTTATGAGTATCGCACCTGGAAGTGAAGTTCAAACCTGCGAAGAATTACTGGCGGGTCCAGAAGAATTTCGAGTCGCAGTCGAAAAGATTGTGATTAGCCACGCCGTGAACGAGTATTACGGGGCGCAGGTTTTCGATGAGCCTGCGGTCGCCCTGGCACCATCACCTTACGCAAAATGGCTGGCGTGCAGGGTAGCGATGGAAGAATATGGTCACCATGTCAGGTTCTCCGAATTGGGTGAGGAATTGCAAATTGCGCCGGAACGAATGACCACCCAGCACAAGCGGCCGCTATCGATCTTTGAGTTTGATTTAAATTCCTGGACTGAGTTTTGTGTGATTAAGATTCTTGCCGATATGGCCGAGGTCATTCAGGTTGAAGACCTCATACGCTGTACATTTGTTCCCTTGCGTAAATTGGCACGGATGACGATGCCGGAAGAGAAGTTTCATGTTCAGTTCGGACTTGATTTCACTGAAGAAATTCTTCAGACTGAATCCGGACCTCAGGATGTGCAGAATGTTGTGAATCGATACTACCCAATGATGGGTAAGTTTTTCGGGCGACCGAATTCAGAAAACAATCGAATTTATCGAAAATGGGGAATCAAGCAGCGTACCAATGAGGCAATGGCCGAAGATTATGCGAATCGAATTAAGGAAGTCATTGTGAACCGGTTTGGACTTAATCTGCCAGAGGCGGCTGCCACCCCTTAACAAAAGAAATCAATGATGTCACAGCTTGTTCCTGACACACCCGAGTTAAAGGAATTCTACAAGCGACTGCCAGAGTTTAGTCTGGCTCCTTTGTGGACCGTTTTAAGCAGTCTGATCACACCGGTTCCAGTAAGCCGCTGTCAACCAGCGCATTGGGATTACAAGAAAGTACGTCCTCTGATTTTGGAGTCGGGGTCCTTGATCACAGCCAAGCAGGCGGAAAGAAGAGTCTTGATTCTTGAAAATCCGGGCATGCCGGGTGAATCGAAGATTACTGATTCGCTGTATGCCGGATTACAGCTGATTCTACCAGGTGAGGTTGCACCGGCCCACCGCCATTCGCAATCTGCGCTTCGGTTTATCGTTGAAGGGAGCGGTGCCTATACCGCGGTAGATGGCGAAAAGACCATTATGGAAGAAGGCGATTTTGTGATTACACCGTCCTGGACCTGGCATGATCATGGCAACGACAGTACTGAGCCAATGGTGTGGTTGGATGGTCTGGATATACCATTGGTAAGCATGCTGGACGCTTCGTTTTTTGAAAAATATCCAGATGATCTGTTCCCTCAATCACGCCCAGTTGGTGATGCTTTGGCCAGATATGGATCGGGTCTGCTGCCAGTAGGCTATGAGCAGGTTCAGCCAACATCACCTGTATTCAACTATCCATTTGCGAAGACTCGCGAAGCACTGGAGCAAATGAAGCTGGCGGATGAATGGGATCCCTGCCATGGATTGAAATCAAGGTACGTCAATCCAGTCACTGGTGATTATGCGATGCCGACGATGGCCACTCACATGCAGCTATTACCGAAAGGATTTGAGTCTGCAGCCTATCGGTCAACGGATGCGACGGTTTTTTCTGTTGCAGAAGGGAACGGAAAATCTAAAGTCGGTGGTCAGACAATCGAATGGCAGCGGCGAGACACCTTCGTTGTACCTAGTTGGACTGAAGTTCGTCATTTTCCTTTGGAGGAGTCGTATCTCTTCAGTTTTTCCAATCGTCCAGTTCAAGAAAAACTGGGACTCTGGCGGGAAAAACGCGGTGCAAATTAGGTAAATCTGCCAATTTTCCGTCTACTCAAAATGACGCCGACGTAAATTCTTCGTACATTGATCACTGTCAATCGGTTGTCCAGACTGAAACCTCGCCCTGAAGTTGACTATGTCTGACTTTGTCCATTGAATTCATTTACTTAGTCGGTTTGTAAAAATTTGCCACACTGTATCACTGCTGATGGCGTTATACTTCAATGATGGTTGAGATGGTCGAAGTCAACTCAGTCATGATAGCAATATCATCTACTACGGTAATTGTGTTGTCTTCTCCAGCGAAATGTTGACAGAATCTGTCTAACTTTTTGCCAACCTGTAGGGAATCAATTATTGATAGAGGTATTAGTATGAATAATAAGAATAAAAGTATTCGAGATTCAGTCGCGACTGGAGGAATTTGGAAGGGTCTCCACCCTGGTATGGGAATCGCATCAAAAGCGATGGTCGTGGTGTTTGTCGTTTTCACAGCACTCAACGTGGAATTCGCCAACGGCATATACTCGGCAGTCCGAGGCTGGATCGAATCTGCACTCAACTGGTACTACGTGAGTGCCTTGGTAATCATGTTCTTTGTCTGTATCTACCTGATGTGCAGTCGACATGGATCCATCAAACTCGGGGATGACAACTCCAAACCGGAGTTTAGCAACTTCTCCTGGTTCGCGATGCTTTTCTCGGCTGGCGTAGGTATTGGCCTGCTATTCTTCGGTATCGCAGAACCAATGTTTTACTTCGACAACACGCAGCCATGGGGTTATCCGAACAACCCGTTCGCGGACCGGGCAATGGTGACGGAGATGAATGAGGAACGCGCTGTACATGCGATGCGGGTCACCTACTTCCATTGGGGATTCCACGCATGGGCAGTTTACGTGATAATCGGTCTTTGCCTGGCGTACTTTGGATTCAGGAAGAAGTTGCCCTTGACACTAAGGTCATCCCTGTATCCGATCATTGGCGATAGGATCTACGGGCCGGTTGGGCATGCAGTGGACCTGTTAGCTGTCTTCGGAACCGTTTTTGGTGTTGCAACTTCTCTCGGCCTCGGTGTAAGCCAGATGGCCGCTGGTCTCAACCACCTATTTGGTATCGATCCCGGGATCATCACTCAGGTTACATTGATTGCCGTGATTTCCGCCGTGGCAACCCTGTCAGCCGTATCTGGTGTTGGGAAAGGTATTCGAATTATTTCAGAGTGGAATATCTGGTTGTCGGCGGTTCTGTTGGCGTACTTCCTGTTTGGTGGCCCTGCTCAGTGGCTAATGGGATTTTTCGTGACCACCATCGGCGATTATCTCTGGAATGCAATCCCGATGGGATTTGCCACTTTCAACGCTGAAGGTGAACGAGACTGGCAGGGTGGTTGGACTATCTTCTATTGGGGCTGGTGGATATCCTGGGCTCCATTTGTTGGAATGTTCATCGCTCGCATCAGTCGGGGGCGTACCATCCGAGAGTTCATGGTGGGCGTAATGTTCGTCCCGACCACACTGGCTTTCTTCTGGCTCTGTATTTTCGGTGGCAACGCGATGTATATCGAGTTGACTGCTGAAGGTGGAGCGGGAACGGCAGGTATAGCGGAACTTGTCCGCAACTGGAATCTGCCTGCTGCCCTCTACGGTACAATCGAGTTGATGACGGGATTGCACTGGCTCAACTGGATCATGGCTGCCTTGGCGACATTTCTGCTGGCGACATGGTTCATCACCTCTTCGGACTCCGGGACATTGGTGATCACGACGATGCTCAGCATGGGCGATGATCACCCACCTCAGAAGTTCCGAATCGTATGGGGACTCGGCGAGGGATTCGTTGCGGCGGTTCTTCTTCTCGCTGGTGGTCTCGGCGCGCTTCAGACAGCATCCATCGCGGCTGCGTTGCCGGTGAGTGTGATCATGCTGCTGATGACATACGGTATCGTGAAATCGCTGAGCGAGGACTCATCAGCCGTGATAGTTGAACCGGCCCAGGCGGCCCCAGTAGCTTCAGAGTAACTGCTGCAGCAACTGCTGAATTTCAGTAGTTGACTGCAATTGCACGACATATTTCGTGTGGGAGAATTGATTCTCCCACACAATTTTCCTCATTGAGGCATGTCGTCATTCCTAGACGACTATTGTCTATCCTCGTCACAACAAGAGTTAGATGACGTTGGAATTTTTTTGTTCAAAAATTGCACTTGAACATGCGCAATTCTTAAACCACGACAAAAAGCGTTTTGATGAACTGATTCTACTCCTGAATAACTCGCATAGGCCGCTTAGAGAACAATTCCACTACGACTTGATGAACGGAAGTCGAAAAAAAAGTGAAAGCCATGCAATATTTGGGATCGATTCCATTTTATTTCGGTATGTCTCAAATTGATCTCGTAGTTTACCACCCTAATCCTCAGTTAGAGACTGCCAGCGGCGGCTAAGGCGAGATTTTCGGCACTCTGGCGGTTCGAAGCGCCAGGATTTTCCAAACCATCAAGCCACACACCGAAATCGGTGACCATTTTACCCGGCTGAACCCACTGCGAAGCGAATCTGGCGGCTCAGCAGCAAATCCGGCGCAAGCCTGTCCCTGACAGTAGACTGACTGCCATGATCTGTAGTGTAAAGCCGTTTCAGAACGAATGAGAAGTCAGGACAGGCTGCAGCGGCGGATGGCCCAAAGCGACTGTTCCAGGACAGGAAGTTTGGCCGCACTGACTTTCAGGGTCCACTGCCGCGCATGGCGAACCACCTGTCCGGCCATCGCATACAGTCGGTGACGGAAACTGATCGCCCGCACGCCATACCACTCCTGCGGCAGTTTCATGCGCATCAGCGCAAGCAGATTGAAGGCAATCGAAGACAGAAGCAGGTACGCGACATTGGCTTTGAACTCGCCGCACGGCAGATGCGCCGCGCTGAAGTCACTGCGAATTTCCTTGAGCCGGTTTTCCGAGCTGTCCCCTCTCTGGTTGTACCACCATACAATCTCGCCGTCACTGAAGCGGTCCAGGTCCAGATCGGTCGCAATCGCCCGGTAGATGTACCTGCCGCTGACCGCACTTTGCACATCGACCTGGTGCAGGCCTTCATTTTTGAAAACCATCTTCAGCTGCTCAGTCCCGTCAGGCATCCCAGCGTCGGCCGGCAGCTTGTCCCGCACCCGTTTTTTCTGCACCACCAGACAGAAAGCCTCAGGCACATCTTCCATCACATGCAGCGTACGGGCCAGATACTCGCCTTCCAATACCGCACCGTCGGCATTCACAACCGCATTCCAATCCTCATCCTTAATGTCCAGTACCGTTTTCTTCACCGCACTGTCCATCTTCGCCCGAATCGCAAAACGGATGCCGTGTGCGCGGCAATCATTGATGATGCCCGCCTGATAGGAGGCGGCATCGGCCCGGAAGCGAGTGACACCCACCCCTTCGGGCAGCGCCGCGCGGCAGCGCCGGAAAAACTCAACATTCTCAGCCCCAGGCGGCACATTGCCCTCGCGAAGCTCAGCCGCAGCCACCTGACCGGTCTCGGCAATGTGACCGAACATCGGCATGTACCCGCGATGCTTCTTATACGTCCACTTCGCGTCTTTTTTCTTCGACCGAATCGCCGATGCGTCAATGTCCAAAGTGACGCACTTTCGATCACCCAGCGTCGCTTTCATCACCGCGCGGTTGACCTGCTCGAGAACCGAGATCATCTGTCGACTGTCGCCGACTCTGTGAAGCCATCCACCCAGCGTCGTGGCACAGGGAATCGTCCCAAAACCCAACAGCTTCATCAGCGCCGGTTCACTGCGCAGGTGGCGCACATCGTCGATGCACCCCGCACCTTCGTGGAACATCAGCATGAAGGTATTGAAAATGGCGCTGTGCCGGTAGCCTCGATTGCTGCCGGGTGTGGGCATTGACGAATCAATGAGCTGTGACAGCTCAAGGCGCTTGAGCAGTTCGGCTGGCACCACCAGACCGGCTCTGGAGGTGAAATTGTGGCAGCTTGCCGCAGTGTTGTATGGTAGAATCTTCATAAGCCTTGCGAAATCTGAGAGCCGTTTCGAATTCACCCATTGGGTGAATGCCGAATTGGGCGTTTTTTTCAATATCTCTCTGATTTTACAGGGCTTTATCATTTTCTGCAACTTTTTATTTGCGGATCAGGGTACCATTGTTTCAATCGACCAATCGCAGCGAGTCCTTTGTAACAGGTGACTACCTTCAAATCAGTTTGCACAATGGAAAGTGAGGTATCAGAATGAAAAATTATTGGGAGCCATGGTTTTTGGAGTTATCGAAAAAAATTTCAGAAGGTGGGGAGGCGTACTTAATTGAAAAAGCTAAATCGGTTAATTGGGGAGGTACGCAAGATCCAGCTTTGCTGAGTCATGGAGATGAGAATATTGATCCATTTTCATTTCTTTATTTTCTTGCGTGTAAGAATACAAGAAATCAATTTGAACCAGTATTCAGTAGCGTACATGAAGTGTTCAATATTAATGCCCGTTCCCCAGCAGAACTGAACCAAACTTTAACTATTCCGACACCAACGGAAGCTTTTCAGGTCCTTTTTCATGACGGAGATAACTTCAATCCAGGCTTACTGTGGAGTTTGTTTCGGCAAACTGTACAGGGAGATATTGCGTCAAATGATTTTGAGCAAGTATTGGAAATTAGGCAAGTTGGAATTTTCATGCTGACACAAACTATGTTTTTGATCAATCCGAATGAGTACATTCCGATTGACGACAATGTACGCAAGGTACTTGGACATTTGCTAAGTGATAGTTCTAAAGCTGACCTGAAAGTAGGAAATAAATATTTACGGAATGATAACATCAACTATGAATCAGCTATGAGAATAACTAGCGAGATCAAAGACTTCTTTCCGAATTGTGAAAATTACGAAATCAATGAGTTCTTGTATTTGCAAAACAACTCAGAATATGGATTGATTTCTGAAAAATCACGATTCTTCCATGTAAGCACTCAAGCATATGGTAATAATGAAGGGGATTTTTGGGAGAATACACTCGATGACGATGTTGATATTCAAGATGAGTACTTTAAGGAAAATTCTTGGGTATTTACAGGTGGCGACCATGGCGGTACCAGAAAATATCCAGTACAGGATCCACAATTGGGAGATGTCATCTTTGTTAGAACAGGAATCACTCAAGGACGAGCAGTTGGAGTTGTGAGGAACAATCAATATCGAGATGGTTGGACTGATGATCGAAGAATCCATGTAATATGGATCAATAAAACAACAGGAACTCTAGCTGGCTATGCTCGTCAAATAGGATTTGGGATAGCGTCACCTGATACTTCTACATACCAAGCGTTTGCAAATTGTGCAGAGTATAGATCTACATTTAAACTTATTCAAACGCTGCAGAAAAAGAGTAATGATTTATCTGAATTTATCGATCCAGTTGATGTGGACCAACCCTCTGATATGCCTCGAACTGAACACCCACTGAACACAATTCTGTATGGGCCACCGGGAACAGGTAAGACCTACTCTACAACTAGACGCTGTGTTGAAATTTGCAATGGAACCAGTGAACGTTCTGAAGACGAAATTCGTGAGGAGTTTAAATCACTAATTGAAAAAAAGCGCGTTCGGTTCGTTACATTCCACCAATCATATAGCTATGAAGAATTTGTTGAGGGGCTGCGTCCAACAACCAATGAAAGTGGCGCGGGATTTACACTCATTGCTGAATGTGGAATACTAAAGTCGATTGCCAAATGCGCTAGAGAAAACGAGAATGTAAATTACGTTCTCATAATTGATGAGATTAATCGCGCGAACATCTCAAAAGTTCTCGGTGAACTCATCACTCTTTTGGAAGATGACAAACGAGAAGGCAAAGAAAATCAGGTTAAACTTCAACTACCGTACTCACGCAAAGAATTTACTTTGCCGGCAAATTTGTATATTTTGGGTACTATGAATACCGCAGACCGTTCAATCGCGTTGCTGGATTCTGCGCTGCGTCGGCGTTTTGAATTCGAAGAGATGATGCCTGACCCAAGTCTCTTAAATGACGCAAGCGAAGCCACCGAAGTCAATCTTGCTGAGGTATTACGCGCAATTAATGAACGTATCGAGTATCTCAAAGACCGAGATCATCTAATTGGCCATGCATGGCTGATGAAAGCAAAAGACAGAGAAAGCTTGGATAACATTATGCGCAACAAAATTATTCCGCTAATAGCAGAATATTTTCATGAAGATTGGCAGAATGTTCGTGCAATTTTGGGTGGAACTAACGACTTTGTAACTTGTGAAAAACTTTCTGTACCACCCGGTATGGAAGCTGCTTACGATGATCGGTATAGCTGGAAAATAAACGAGCAATTTCCAGTGGTCGCGTATGAAAATTTGATCTCAGGTAAAAACACTAATTCAGAATAACTCAATTTTTAAGTTCGTATCCTTGAAACCTATAACTTGCAAAGAATACGGTGAAATCTCGATTCGAGGTAATAATCTGAAGAATTCAGAGATTGAGCAAATTGAGATTCAGATTGAATCTGCCGCCAAGCAATTGAGAGCAAATCAAAAAGACATACTATATCGAACCTATAGTTCACTAAAAGCGGGTTCTTATGTTGGCGTAATCGCCACTCAGAATCGAACAATTGAAATTCTTCCGAAAATTTATGAGGAAGATGAAGAAGATGAAGAAGTACGTGCTGTACTCATTAGAATGCTTACGGTCGCTCAAGACCTGCCAATTTCAGACCAGGAGTTAACAGCATTATCAACTCAATCTATTGATTTACTGGAATTTCTGATCAGGTTGTTTGCTAAACGATTACACGCGGCAATGAAAAAGGGGATACCGCGGAGGTACGAGTTGTTTGAAGACGACCTAAAAGTTGTGAGAGGGCGATTAGACGTAACTCGGCAATTTACGCGGTTCGCAGGCCGTGCAGACCAACTCGCATGCGTTTGGGACGAATTAACTGAGAATACGCCACTTAATCGTGTCCTGAAAGCTACAGTGCGATTACTGATTATCCTATCCAAATCTGTAGACAATCGTCGGTTATTGGTGGCTGTTTTGGAAAAGTACGATTCTGTGGATGACGCGCGAAATCCTCTAAGCGAGCATGTAACTCTAGATCGAATTAATTCCGAATTCCACATTCTTTACAGACTCGCCATATTTTTCCTCTCCCATCGATATCAAACTACTACTGTTGGTAAAGGATTCGGTGTTTCGATGCTGTTTTCAATGAACAAGTTATTTGAGAAATTTATTGGCAAAAGTTTGAAGCGAGTGCTTGAGCCACGCGGCTTTAGTGTGCACCTTCAACACCAAAAATATCATGCAATTAGAAATGACGCAGGAAAACCGTTGTTTCAAATGAAACCGGATGTTGTCATAGAGCCACATGGAAATAGTGATTGCATTGTGCTTGATACGAAGTGGAAAAGTTTGAAGTCGGACGACAAACAAGGGGTAGAACAGTCAGACATCTATCAGATGCTTGCCTATGGACGTTCCTACAATGCATCTCGAATTGTTCTCCTCTATCCGTGGTATAGAAATTTGTCTGCAGATCAAGGCATATACTGCAACTGGAAAGCGGCTTTTGACAACAACTTACCTCTTGACATTGCGACAATTGATATTCGAAAAACAAAGAAAATTGAACAAAATCTGAGTCGTTTAATTGACATTTATTGATAATGTAGAATAATTATTGAAGGATTTAATTTATTGAATTTACACGTCAAAGCAGAGACCTGAAAAGCCGCTTACCCCCAAAAATCACCTCAAAAGGGCTTTCTTTGCTGTTTGGGGTAAAAAATGAAATTTTCCACTACACTTCCAGAGCGTACCCCGTGAGGTGCTGAGGTGTTTTCGGCTGCAGCAGTTAGCCAGTTTCGCTAGCAGTGGATGAAGGTTAAGAAAAACCGGTGAGTTGCAATAAGAGCTTGATCAGATGCGAGATCGTTTTAACAAATGGTGCAATCTTCTACACTATGATTGTGGCGCCATGAATGGGATCAATTCTCGAGTGGTGGATAAATTCATGTTGCACAGCCACCATCTGCGTGGTAAACAGTTGATGAGGCTGAAAGATACGATCTCGATAATCGTGACGATGGCACGAGGAATTTTGCCATGCAACTCAATCGGGCAGAGCCGGTTTGCTAGCTGGTGCTGTCTCTTACAGCTTGACCCAGCCCTTGGACGGGGTATTTCCTTCTAATCACAGAATGATCGTTGTGTCGGAGGCATCCGTTAGAAATGTATCAGGCGCAAATTCGTAGTCGGTTGGATTGTTCATATTGGAGTTGCTGAAAGTGCTCGAATAACCAACGATGGTACGTTTAGATTAAGCGATCGGTTCTTTTCGGAGTGTTCTGATATCATCAACTTGATTCAGAGTCGTCTTCCAACCGACTCTTGTAGTGAGCTGAACCTGGACCTCGCGGTGCTCGAATCCCTCGAAATTCCCAGTCTCCACCCATTGCGGTTGATACCACTTCTTCCGTGGTCATTGGCTGGTGTCCTACATCGTCTCGTATCGCTGTCGGGCCTTCTACGATTGTGTTGGTCAAAGACCCGAGACCTTCGACTTCAACTGTAACAACATCGCCAGGTTCGACTGGTCGACTATTGGCTGGAGTTCCTGAAAGCAACAGATCACCTGGCTCTAAAGTAATGTTTCGCGCTATGTCGGCGACCAGATAATGCATATCCCATTCCATTTCATTCGTATTGCCGTCTTGTTTGACTGCGCCATTAACCAGGGTACGAATACGCTTATTGCGAAAGTCCCAGTCCGTTACGAGTGCTGGACCGACCGGACATAGAGTGTCGGAACCTTTTACTCGCAACATTGAGCCCGCATCGGTATCGCGAAAGTCATGGAGACCATAGTCGTTTGAGACTGAATACCCGGCAATGTAATCTCCAGCTTCTGCTTGACTGATGTTTCGACAATACCGACCGATGACGATGGCAATTTCACCTTCATAATTTAGCCATTTGCAGCGCTTTGGTCGAACGATATCTGCTCCATGACCACAAAGAGCGGTGATTGGCTTGTGAAAATAGGTGGGCGTGGCCGGAAGTTTGGTCATAAATTCGTCTACGCGGCTCTTGTAGTTCAGATGCACACAGATGATTTTGCGAGGTTTCACCGGTGAAAGATGAATCGCATCTTCAATTCCGATCCTACGGCCATCTCCAGCTACCAGTTCATCTCCGTGTCGCTGTACGACGGTTGGATAACCCTCTAACAAAATTCGACGATATTCGCTCATACTTCCTCCGAAATTGAACATGGTTCAGCTACTGAGCTCAGTTCAGAATGGCACCATATCATACCAATAAAGCCAATGATTTCTTCTTCAATCAACCTAAAATATTTTGCATTCTTGACTTAATTGAACAGTATGAAGTGATAATGATGTCCCTGAAAGGTTTCATGTTTCCCCGAAGTGCCACAGGTAAAGCCTCCCTGGTACCCGATACTCCGTGGCACTATTCAGGTTCCACACTGACGCTGGAATATTTGACAAAACCTGAAAACGTTGCTGAACTTCTCCCGGAATATCTCGAGCCCGCGGATGAACATCCCGGTGCTGTCGCGGTGATTTGGGCCGACTGGCAAAACTGTCGAGATGATTACAGCGAAATTCTTGACCCGGCTCGTAGCCAATATATGGAAGTGTTCGTCGTAGTCAGATGCAAGTACCAAAATAAAACTTACTCTCGCTGTGTGTACATTTGGGTTGATTCTGACTATGCCATGGTTCGGGGACACCACCAAGGCTATCCAAAAAAACTTGCATCAATCTACATGTCACGCCCGATAACAGTCGGACAGGCTGGGCCCAGACTTGAGACAGGCGGCCGATTTGGTGCGAGCGTATCGGCTTATGACCACAAACTCATTCATGCGACCTTTGAAATTACAGAAGAGTGTGATCATGCAGGATTTGTAAATAGCCATCCTATGCTGCACAATCGGTGGATGCCTTCAATCGAAGGTGTTGGCGAAGACAGTCTGGATGAGCTGGTAACCATGAGTGCCTACCAGGCTGAAGTAGGACGTTCCTTTACAGGCAATTTTGATCTGCAACTATTTGATTCTCCAGTGGAAGAACTGACTCGCCTACAACCGATCGAGAACATTGCCGGATACTGGCGGGAACTTGCTTTTTCGTGGAAAAGTGGTACCACATTGAGGCGTCGGAATCTACCTGAAATCGGATAATGCGAAATTGTGAAACGTCGATCAAACGAATTGCAGGTTGAAGATTGTGTCTTATTTTACTCACCAGGATTGAGAGGTTAGGACAGCATGACAATTTGGCACCCGAGTGATGATGGCTACGCCAACCTGTCTGACCATGACTCGTTTATCAATGGCGCTCCTCACAATACCTTTGCACGTATGCGCCACGAAGACCCTGTAGCGTGGTGTGATGGAGGCCAGTACAAGGGTTATTGGTCCCTGACTCGATACGATGACATACTGAAGCACAATCGAAACCCGGCGCTTCTAAGTTCTGCTCGCGGGATTCGCATGGAAGACCAAAGCCGAGAAGAGTACCTGGCGAGACGAACATTTCAGGAAACTGACCCGCCTGAACACTCAGCCACTCGAAAGCTGGTAAACGAAGCTTTTTCCAAAAAAGTAATCGATCAGCTGGAAATTCTAATTCGCGATCTATGCGTGGACATTCTTGAAAACGCTTTATCTAATGATGAATTTGATGCTTCTTTGCTGATCAGTCGGCAGTTGCCAATGCGTATGCTAGGTAGAGTTCTCGGACTGCCAGCGCAAGACCTTGATTGGCTGGTGACAAAAGGGGACGAGTTGATTGCCAACACAGACCCTGAGTATTCTAACTTTGTGCCGGACAAGGCGGATACCGACGAGTTTCGATTCATGCCGTTTCGGTCCCCAGCAGGTGCTGATCTATACGGTTATGCCAAGCAATTGATGCAGGACAAAGCTGCAAGAAATGATACGGAAGGTGTATTGCATCTGATTCTCCAGCCAAATGAACAGGGAGAAGTTATTAGTGATACGGAATTTCGAAATTTTTTCTGTCTATTGGTGGCGGCAGGAAACGATACGACGCGCTATACTCTTTCCGCTTCAATGCACGCTTTGGTGGTGAAACCGGAATTGCTTACCTTGTTACAAAACGCAGACAACAGACTTTGGGCGTCTGCCACGGAGGAGTTCATTCGTTGGGCTTCACCTACCATGCATTTTCGTCGAACGGCGACTGAGGATTTCGAGTTACACGGGAAGAAGGTGAAAGAAGGCGACAAGGTGGTTTATTGGTTCATCTCTGCCAACCGGGACGAGAGTCGGTTCGAAAAACCATTTGAAGTCGACCTGCTACGTACGCCAAATCGGCACATGGCTTTTGGACAGGGTGGTCCTCACGTTTGCTTGGGTATGTGGCTAGCCCGATTGGAATTACGTCTGTTGCTTCAGGAACTGGTCAAACGCGTCGATGCCATAGAACTTGTCGGTGAAGCAGAATATGTTCGGTCGAACTTTGTCGGCGGGATCAAGCGATTGCCTGTCAGGATGAAAAAGAAATAGTTCCTGATTCTATTGGCATTACCTTAACAAATTAAGGCAAAGGAAATTCACATGATAGATTCTAAGCTAAGAGTGTTATTCTGCGACCACCTTAACATAGCTAGAGGAAAGTTCATTCCTCCAAACCGTGCAACAGGGGAATCTCGGTTCTGTCAAGGTATCTACGCGTTAGCATACGACAAGGAATTACTGCCTGCACCATGCTCAATGTTGCTGGATGGATTATCCGACATGGTTGTTCGATATGATCCCAATGAAGTGCGCGCTGGATGGTTGTCTGATGAAGTCGTCGCCATTGCAGATCAGTTTGACAGTGATGGAAATGACCTGGCAGTGAGTGGTCGAACGCTACTGAAACGTACACTTGATCAGTGGCAGGAAATCGGATATCGCGCCAAAGTCGGTATTGAACTGGAAGCGTATGCTTACACGCGAGGGGATGACGGTCAGTGGAAACCATACGACACTCCGGGTGCTTACGTCTATGGAACTGGGCCTTTCGTTGACCCTTTGGAACTGACTGACAGTATCTATAGTTGTGCAGAGCATTGCAGCATTCCTTTGGAGATGATTACATCTGAATTTGACTCCCCACAGTTCGAATTTACATTGCGGTACGATGATGCTCTAGCAGCGGCTGACGACGCTTTTCTATTTAGATTGATGGCCCGGGAGATTGCCTTTCAAGAGGGTGTGTTGCTGACATTCATGCCAAAGCCAATTGAGACGCTGAGTGGTTCCGGTGTCCACATCAATTTCAGTTTGTGGAACGATCAGGGTGAAAACTCAATTGGTGATCCAGGTTCTGCAAATAAGCTGACTCGTTTGGGAGAGGCCTGTGTTGCCGGCTTGATGCATCATCATCAGGGACTGGCCGGTCTTCTTGCACCAACGGTGAACTCCTACAAACGGTTGCAACCAGCCAGTCTGTCTGGCTATTGGCGAAACTGGGGAGAAGATCATCGCGGGGTTACAACAAGAATCAGCAGCGAAACCGGTGATGCTGCAAGAATTGAACATCGCATGGCTGACGGTGCGGTGAATCCGTATACAGCGATTGCCGCGGTGCTCCAGGCTGCTCGACTGGGCTTAGTATTTGGTTATGATCTGCCTCCTGCGGAAACGGCAGACTGTCTGGAAAATCATGATGCGACTGACGGCGTTCCAGAAAATCTTGGTGCGGCGTTGGAAGCGCTTCAGGCTGACACGAATCTCGTCGAAGCTGTCGGCCCCGATTTGGTAGGTAATCTGGTTGTGATCAAACAGTACGAAGTTGAGTCAACAGGCCACATGAATCACGAACAGCTGCGCGACTATTACATGCACTATCTATAGAGTGCGATGTCGTTGAAAGCGGACGCTTGTAAAGCCTGAGATATCAGGCTGACCCACATTAAATTTAAGCCTTTACCAGGCTATCAACAAAGCGAAGTATCTACGTTCAGTATTGCGATTTATCGGCGGCCGATAATAATCCCATACTTTTCATCTCGCTCAGGACCGTATGTGACGGCTTCGTTGTATTCGAGTCCGACTCGACGTTTTAGGGAATATTGCCAGTCAAACAATGCATCTTTCATACGCCGAACTACATGCTGTAGACTTGAATCCTGGCCGAGATCGTTGAGTTCATCAGGATCCTGTTCTAGGTCGAACAGTTGATGAGGGTACCCCTTGTAGTAGATGTATTTCCAGCGCGCGTCTCGAACCATCGTAGCACGACACTCGTAAGGTTCAATATTCAGTTCGTATCGAGCACCTCGATCTGCATAGTCAATCTCACTGATCGTGTATTCTCGCCAATGTTCAGCGGCAGATGATGATCTCAAAAGTGGCAGGAGAGAATGACCCTCAACCCGCTCACGGCAGATTTCGCCGCCTGCCAACTCAACAAAGGTCGGAACAATATCAACCCCTTCAACCAGTTCGGTTCGTACTAAATTTCTTGTGACATCTGATTGACTGTCAGGGTCAACGACAATCATCGGAATTTTTGCTGATGGTTCATGAAACAGATCTTTTTCTCCAAGCCAGTGATCCCCCAAATAATCGCCGTGATCGGAGGTTAACACAATGACTGTTCGGTCCAGCACCCCCTCTTCTTCGAGAAATTTCATCAGCCGACCTATGTGATCATCAAGTTGTTTGACAAGTCCCATATACGCCGGTAAAACAATGTCGCGTATCTCATCGTCTGCGTAGCTTTGACTGTACTCCGCTTTCATGAATGCATCAATGACCGGGTGAGGATCATCACGTTCGGCTGCACTTCGAACAACTTTCTGAATGTCATCCTTTCGGAACATTTCGTGATATGGGTCTGGTGCAATAACTGGCCAATGTGGCTTGATGAAACTCAGATGCAGGCACCACGGTTGATCGCCCGTTTCTTTTATGAAGTCCATCGCGCGTCTGGTAGTGAATGCAGTTTCTGAGTGTTCTTCAGGAAGCGCCGCGGGGTAGATTGAACTTTGTAGGGACCAGCCAGAATGAAGTTTTCCGTCGCTGTCAATCCCGCTATTGGCCCGAGTGTGCCAAGGATTCTTTTCTTTGAATCCGATGGAGTGCAGGTAATTGGTATAGCCGTGATTTTTAGGCAGAACAGGGTCCAGACACAATCCCTCATGATTTTCGTAGGGTTCAAATCCACCTGTAGATGCGTTTAGGGCTAAATCTGACTCGGGGTCGATCCCGTTTTTCCTGATTTCGGCCGGACTCTTGTAGCTATGGGTTTTTCCGACAACCGCACTGCGATAGCCGAGCGGACGGAGATAATCACCCATCATGTATTCACCGAGTTGTACGGCATCTTCGTTGCCACAAACGCCGTGAGAGGCTTGATAGCGACCAGTGTAAAAACTGGCTCTGGAAGGTGCACACAAGGGAGATTGGCAATACGCATTCTCAAATCGCACCCCTCGTGCAGCGAGTTCATCAAAATGAGGAGTCGCTAATGTTCGATGACCGTAACAGGAAAGATAATCCTGTCTGAGTTGGTCACACATGATGAACAAAAAGTTTGGTGGGCTTTTGTCCGATTTACTTTGCATTACGTTTGGCTGCGAGATGGGTGTGAGGGGAATTTTGAAATCATCTTGTGTATTCTGACCAAATCCAGTTCATCTTTGTTGGTTAGTGAACTGAACCATCCAGAATTTGCAATGTCTGCAGGTCACTGTGAAAATCAAGCGCGTAGTCACCGCCTTCCCGCCCAATTCCACTGATACCAAACCCACCGAATGGTGCTGTCAAATCCCGGACAAGAAAGGAGTTAATCCAAACGGTGCCTGCTCTCACCGCTCGACCGACGCGCTCGGCTCGTTTGGCATCCGATGTGTAAACAATTCCCGACAAACCGTAAGCCGTACTGTTTGCCAGATTTACGGCCTCCGGCTCTGAGTCAAATGTTTGAATGGTGAGCACTGGTCCAAATATTTCCTTTTGTACGACTTCCGACTCGTTGGATGCCGGTTCAATCAAAGTAGGTTTGTACCATAGTTTTCCAGCTTCGAATCTTTCGCCACCAAAAACGATGGTGTCGCCGGCATTTCGGGCTCGTTCAACAAAACCCTCGACTCTTTCCAAATGAATGGGGTGAATGGCGGCGCTCAATGTCGTTTCGGGGTTGCGGCTGTCGCCGTAAACATGCTGGTTGGTGTAATGGACAAACTGTTCCATGAACTCGGATTTCACCGATGATTCGATAAGTAACCGTGTTCCAGCCAGGCAAACCTGCCCTGAATCTTCAAACTGTGCAGCAGCTTTTTTTGCAGCTGCGCTAATATCGGCGTCAGCAAATACAATCAGAGCACCTTTACCACCCAACTCGGCGGTAAAAGGCACCAGGTTTTTTGCCGCACTGACACCGATGATACGACCCGTTTCCGGCGAGCCTGTGAAAGAAATTCGTCTTACTCTTGAATCTGTAACCAGTGCGGCTCCGATTTCCTGTCCCAGACCTTGAACGATGTTGAACACTCCTTCCGGAAACCCTGCCTCATTGATAAAGTCAGCAAGCATACTTGCCGAAAGAGGTGCCCACTCCGCTGGTTTAAGAATCACTGAGTTTCCAGCAGCGAGGGCTGGTGCGACCTTCCAGGTTGCGAGCATGAATGGTGCATTCCACGGGGTGATGACAACCGCTGGTCCAGCTGAGTGCCGAACAACACGATTGATCGTACCTTTTGAACTCCATTTTCTTTCTTCGTGTTCAGCAATGAACTCAGCATAGTGTCGAAAATTCAGTGCGCCACGCGGAATCACTCTAAGTCTGAGGCTCTCAAGAAGCATTGCCATGTCAAGGCACTCAACTGCGGCAATTTCGCCAGCATTGGCATCAATCAGATCGGACAGTTTGATCAGAATGTCGTTCCGCTCGGATTGAGACAGACTTGACCAGACTTTGTATCCATCAACAGCAGCTGAAACTGCAAGGGCTGACGTGTGTTCGTCTCCACGCGAAACATCCGCCAGTTTTATGCTCCAGTCGAGTGGTGAGCGAACTTCGAAACTGTGTTCTGATGCTATTCGCTGACCGGCAATAAAGTGATGCGGTGAAACTGAAATTCCATCGACGCTGACTCTCGCATCAGATGAGTTCATTGGTTGTCCTCTGAAAACTATAGTGTGTAGTTGGAAGTTTGTGAAGTATTGTAAGAACTGCACCAATTTTCATGGATAATTTCTTTTGTCTCACATGAAAATATTTGGATCAATATGGGAGTTTTGTAATGGGAGAAGTTGTCGGTGCTGGGTTTGTGTCACACGCGCCAACAATTATGTTTTCAAAGGAACTTCGCTACGAGATTAACGACGGACAGGAAATCAGTCTGGTACCTGGCCTGCGTCAATTGCGCGAGGAAGTGCTTGATAAACTCAAGCCCGACGCTATTTTGCTGTTCGATACTCACTGGTTTACAACCGTAGAGTTTGTCGTCAGCGCTCATACCAAGCGCAGCGGAATTTACACCTCCGAAGAATTGCCACGCGGTATGGCAAGAATTCCATACAGTCTTAATGGCGACCCTGAGCTGTCGCGTTTGATTTGTGATCACGTGAATGCTGAAGGGGTTCGCTGCCACGCAAGTGATGATTCAGCACTGCCAATTCACTATCCGACCATCAATGTTGCTCACTATCTTAACGAAGGAGAAGCCTGGATATCAATAGGTGTGTGTCAAACTGCTCAGGATCACAATTTTCTTGCTGTGGGTCGCGGCGTTGCTTCAGCAGTAGCTGCTTCCGACCGACGCGTTGTTCTGCTTGCAAGTGGAGGAATGAGTCATCGATTCTGGCCACTAGATGAATTGGAGAAACATGAAACTTCAGACCCAAGCAACATTATCACCGCTGAGGCTCGAATTGCAGACCAGCAACGATTGGATTGGTGGCAAAATGGTGACCATCAATCCGTGATCAGACACATGAATGAGTACCGAAAGCACGCTCCGGAAGGAAGATTCGGCCACTACTTGATGATGGTTGGCGCACTCGGTGGAGAGAGTTGTCGTGCCAAGGGTCGACTGTTCAGCAATTACGAAAACGCAACCGGAACGGGTCAGGTACATGTATGGTTTGACCGACCTGAGATTGGTTGGCATTAGCAACAGTTTGCCGAGAGCAAAAATTTAATTAATTACAGGAGATATAGCAAAAATGAAGAGAGTCCTCTATGCATTAATTCTCAGTACTTTCTTGTTTGTGCCTTTAGCACAGGCAGAGTATCCAGAACGTCCCGTTACATTTGTCGTACCGTGGCCTCCAGGCGATCTTGAAGATGTATTGACCCGCATGATCGCTGATGAATTTCAAGAAACATACGGCGTGCCAGCTGCTGTCGTCAACAAACCCGGTGGCGGAGGAGGTCCATTTCCAGGTGCTGTTGAAGTGGCAATTGCACCGGCAGACGGTTACACAGTGGGATCATTCATTATTGCTGTTCCCACGATTGGGCCAAACATTGGCATTCCAGAATTGTCACCCAATCCATTTGAACCATTGGGTATCTTTTTGACCTATCCGTTTGTAATTGCTGCAGGTGGAAATGCGCCGTACGATGACATGCAGGGACTCGCAGCGCATGCGAAGGACAATGATGTCGCCCTAGGTCATTTTGGCGCACCACTAATTCCGACCCGAGTAACCTTGGCGCTCGCGGGAGAAATGGGATTCAGTTACGGTTCTGATGCGGCTTTTGATGCGCTGGATTGCAATACGCTTGCATCGGGAGATGTCGATGTAATCAATACCACGCTACAGTTGGTGCTTCCATGCTTGGACGACATTAAGGTATTGGCATCAGTTGGCAGCGAGCGAATTGGATTGACACCTGACGTTCCTACTGTTGCAGAAATTGCTCCAAATCTGAACATTGCCTTATGGAATGGATTGTTTGTTCATAAAGATACCCCACAAGATGCTCGGGACAAGATTATTGCGGTGGCTGAAAAGGTAGCTTTATCAGATGCTGCCAAGAAGTTGGCAAGCGAGACAGGCGCTTTGATTTATTGGCAAAATGTTGAAGAGGCGAATGCCCAGATTGCCAGTGATATAGAAACCTTACAGGCACTTAATTAACAATCGCAGTTTAAAAACTAACAGTGGGCGACTAGCAATAGCCGCTCACTGTTGAACCAGTTCCCTCATTCGACACAGTGTAGCGTCGAATATGCCTGAATCCTTACTAAATAGTCGCCCGTCCCACGAGCCACAGCGAGGTGACATTTACTTTGCAAGTTTTTTCTTGCTGGCAACTCTGTTGCTGTTGTTACAGATCGGATCAGAGACCAGTTGGGTAAAAGGCACAAAGTTCTTTGCTCAGCCAAGATTTTGGCCCGCAATCGGCCTGATTGGAATGACTGTCTTTGCATCGCTTTATTTTTTAAGGTCTGTTTTATCCAAACGTACTGAGAATGAAGTTGAGGAAGTTTTTCTGTGGCTGAAATCATTGGAATACACATTGTGGTTCATGGCCTATGTCGTCATCGTCCCGATATTGGGTTACCTGATTAGCACATTGGTTTTCGTCTACGCTCTGACTTTACGCACAGGGTACCGGGAAAGAAGCATTCTGCTCATGTCGGGAGTGACTGCTATTGCAATTGTTGTCATTTTCAAAGGATTTCTTTCAGTGAAGATTCCAGGTGGACAACTCTATGAAATCTTTCCCAGTGCGATTAGAAACTTTATGATTCTTTATCTGTAGGTGCCTGATGGAACTTCTGTTGTCATCGATAGAATTACTGGTGCGCTGGGATGTCATTCTGGCTTTGCTGGTCGGTTCAATTGGTGGCGTAGTCATTGGTGCCATTCCAGGTGTAGGGCCGGCAGTTGCCATCGCTATTCTTTTGCCCGCAACATTTGCAATGGAGCCTATCGTTGGATTGACGATGCTCTTGGGAATTTATGGGTCGTCAATGTATGGGGGAGCCATCCCTGCCATTCTCATGAACACGCCTGGAACTGCGGTCAATGCATTGACGACTTATGATGGTCATCCCATTGCTGCGAAAGGAAATCCTCAGCGAGCTTTGTCTTTGGCATACTCCGCGTCGTTCTTCGGCGGCATCTTTTCAATCATTTGCCTGATGTTCCTCTCACAGTTGCTGGCGGTTGTCGCTCCCCACTTTGGCAGTCGCGAAATATTTCTGGCCGCACTACTGGGAATTGTTTTAGTGGTATTGGCTCATCGAGGGCAGGTTTTGGCTGCTGGAATGCTGGCGTGTCTCGGGATTTTTATCAATACGGTTGGCCTTGAACCGGTCAGATATACGCGCCGGTTTACGTTTGATCAGACCTGGCTTGCTTCAGGGATTGATCTGATTGTTGTTGTATTGGGCCTATTCGCACTATCTCAGGCATTTCTGCTATTGGTGCAGAAGGATGAGCGACCGAAACCTGTAGAAGTTGGGGGCGGGCTGTTTGATGGTTTGAAAGAAGTATTGGGGTTTAAGCGAGTTGCAACAGTTTCGTCATCGTTTGGTGTCATGATGGGCATGATTCCAGGCGTTGGAGAGTTCACAGCTCAATTCTTTTCCTACACTTATGCTCAGAGAACTTCGAAAGAACCTGAAAAATTCGGTAAGGGTGCTCCTGAGGGGCTAATTGCCTCAGAAGCAGCCAATAATGCAGTTCCTGGAGCAGCCATGATTCCGCTTCTGGCTTTGGGTATTCCGGGAGAGGCGTTGACCGCGATGATGTTGTCCGTGTTTTACGTTCACAATGTCATTCCGGGTCCCCAGTTATTCGCCAATCATATGGATTTTGTCCTGGCGCTATATCTTGCCCTATTTGTTTTGAATGTCATTGTGCTGTTCTTTCTCGTCTTTTCCACACGCGGGTTATTGCATGTGGTACGAATCCCGACGAGATTCTTGGGGATTATCATTCTGACGCTCGGATTTGTTGGTGTTTATTCCCTGAGAAATTCAATGACCGATTGTGCGATTGCTGCAGGATTTGGAATTTTCGGTCTCATATTGAAGCGTCTGAATCTTCCAGTTGTGCCGATTGTTTTGGGTATGGTGTTAGGGGGAATTATGGAAATCAAGTTGCGCTCAGCAATGGCACGAGTAAAGACTCCACTTGACTTTGTAGACCGCCCAATCGCAGCCATAATCTTTGGTCTGATTGTTCTGATTATCGCCTTGCATATTCGCACGTATATCAAGAGTCGAAACAATTCAAGAATAAATTAGCCGCAAGACTCACAGCGAGTAATTTTTCGGGCATACAGACCAAAAGTCGAAATGGTGGTATGAGACGTGTGTAATTCTCTAGCCAGTGCACATTGTCTTGGAGGACAGCTGAGATTATCAATACCAACCTCTCTAACACCCGACAATCTGCGTTCTGAAGGCTGGTATGACTCGCACTTGGTTCTCATATGCGCTTATTTGTGCATCGGTATTTATCCTATCGGAATGGCTAATATTCGATATAAATTTCCATTGAAAATATAACGACTGAGATCGAGTAAAGATTCGATGCAAGTAAGGTAGCTCTGCAGTACTGGGTTCGGGATTTAGGATACGATTTGGATCGATATTGATTGATCAATGTGACCTAGATGCATCTGAGATTGCAGTAACAATCAACGGTCTCTGACTGGACGATACAAAAATGGGAGAACAAAATGTCTGGAGCGAGTGCTAAAAAAAGATGCCGCGCCGCAATCTTCATCACGCTTACCTATTGGAGCAGTGGAGTGATGGCGCAGGAAATTACATTGGAGGAATGGAATGCACAAATGGTTGCACCAAAGATCAATGCAGCCGAGAACATACACAATGCATACCGATCTTATTGCGTTGGGGTAGGTGATTCGATCGCCTATTTCGCGACAAAAGTCCACGAAAATCCAGAAGGGCGGGGTATTCACTTCGGTGGTCTTGGTGAATTGACGCAAGCAGCGGAACGATGGATCAACCACTGCGCACCATATATCCGCGCCGAGCGAGACTTTATCGAAAATGTAAGGTGGTCATGGGAAGGGGATGTGGAGGAAGGCCAATGACTAGGCTGTACGCAGTTGTCGATCCGGACGCGCATACTAAAGGTGGGCTAACGAGATCACACATTCAACTGAATTTGCGAGGAGTCCTTTGTCGGACCCAAGTTTAAGGAATGCATAGATTAATCCTACTAGCAATCAATCTCCTTAAAACCTCGGTATTCGCAAACTCAGAACCCATAAGTAAGAATGGGAGCTACAGCGGCGCTAGTAAACGAATTGGAGAAGATAAAACGAAAGAAAAAACCGAGATTGAAGATGACCAATGACTGAGTTAGAGCTGGAAACCGATCTAAGTTTTTCGAGTTTGGTCAACAAGAATGAACCATCAACGGTTACGGCTTGTGACTGGAAGTGTCAAGTAGCCGAAGCAAGAATCATTGAGTCAGAATTCAATAGATATTGAAGCGCAGCTTAGCCAACTCAAAACGATGCAGCAATTTTCACTAGAAATTTGCTGCATCGATAGTTTACATGTCTCCACTAAATCGAGGCAGTTTCACTGGCTCAAAATCTAGTTGTTACTAATCTAATCTTGCGTAATTCGAATTCAAACAAGATTCTTTATAGACACTGTCTAAATCCCCAGTTTAGGAGGAGTACTGTGTTGCCGAGAATCATATTCTAGGTTATCAATAATCGCTAACTCTGATAAAGGCAGGAATATCGTCATCGATCAAATAATTAAATATACATTTAAAAACAAAAAGTTGATTATTGTTCCTAGAAAGTTTATCAGTAAACGATCTTATTTATTGGAAAGTAATTAACCACTAGTTGTTTCCACTTGCAATCAATTGATGGATCGCTTAATTCTTGACTAACACTCTGGATACAGCCTTATCCCGGTTAAAAATGATTGACTGGCTAAGCCGAGTTGGTGAGCCGGAAATTGATTCAGATTCCGCATGCATAAAAGGCTATCTTGCTGCACTTGGGCGTCAATCTTGTGCAATTCGGTATGTTTATAATTTGAACGACGTAATAGCGTATACAAGAGTCCGTTTTGATCCGGACTGGTTTCAAATAGAAGACAATAGACGCCTTCAACTCCTTCAATCCGTCAAAGCAGTAGAATTGGAGGAGTTTCATCGATCTTTGAAAGATGTAATTGACCCGATGGCAGGGCATGTAATGCGCTCTGTAGAAAAACATCTGGCGAGCCAGGACTTGCAATTGCAGAAAGTTGCGGCGGGGTGTGCATTGGAAGTTAGCTATCAATACACACTGGAGTGTGCGCTGGAAGCAGAGTCGAACGGACTGTTCAGCAAGAAACTTCAAGTTTTTGAGCAGGGACGATGGCCATTGACAGGCTCAAATGGTCAATTCATCGTGTATTGAGATCACATTTAAATTTAATTCTTCGCAATTAATTACTTGACTACGAAATGACTGCTCAACCTGGAATTCTTGCTCCACCATCACTTTATCACTTTCATGTTGAATATTCTTTTGACGATTTTAGTGACCTCCATCAACTGAAGCACGTCATCAGATCGGAGCAGGAGTCTGCGGCGTTTCGGAGTCGGCAGGTACTGTTTGGTTTTAGCGACATATTGTGGGATGCGCTTTCGACTGCAAGCATGCCTGATACATACTCAGCGTTTGAAGAAATTCACGGACAGGATGTTTTAGTTCCGGCGACACAAGGTGACTTATGGATCTGGATTCACGGTGACTCTCATCCGATGAATCTGGATACAGCACTCAGTCTGAATCGAACATTGAGAGAAATCGGCGCACATCGTACATTGGAAGTTTTCGGATTCGTGCGACACGAAAATCGCGATTTCACTGGCTTTATCGATGGAACGGAAAACCCGGAAGGGGAGGCGGCAGTTGAAGCCGCTCTAATCCCCGATGGTGATGGCAGCAGTTTCGCACTGACTCAGAAGTGGGTACACAACCTGCCAAAATTCAATGCTCTGGAAACAGCGGAGCAGGAGCGGGTGATCGGCCGTACCAAGCGGGATAGCATCGAATTGCAAGGTGACGCCATGCCCGATGATTCACATGTCAGCCGAACCGATGCCGAAGTGGATGGTGTCAAACAGAAAATCTTGCGAATAAGTGTGCCACACGGAGATTTCGAAAACCGTGGATTGCATTTTGTTGCTTTTGCATGTGATTTAAGTCGTATTCAAGTGCAACTCGAACGAATGTTCGGTGTAACCGATGATGCGGTTCATGATCGTCTAACAGAGTTTTCCTCACCCGTATCCGGCAGTTATTGGTACGTTCCAACGGTCGAAACACTGCATGATTTGACCTAAGAGCCCACATGATGGGCCGCTGGACAGACGATTATCCAATTTGTGACGATGTACCGCTGAATGAATATCGTCGAGCAAATCTTCGGAGCTGATCGACTAACCGAAATTGGTGACGTTGTTGCACTGAAGTGCGCCACTGGCTCAATTACCTATCAGGAGCTTGCTGACAAAATCCAAGCAGCAAGTCTTAAACTCAAAAGACACGGTGTATCCATAGGCGAGCGTGTCGTTTTTCAGTGCGCAGACACAGCAGATTTTGTGGCCTGGTACTTCGCTGTATTGAATATTGGAGCGGTCAGTATTGCAGTTTCAACACGACTTGGTATGGAGGACCTGTACCACGTCATTCAAGACAGTGAAGCTGACGCCTTGATATTCGATTCAACAACCGCTGAAACCTGTCAAACGATCAATGCTGATTCAGGATTGGTACGAATTTACTTAAACCAAGTGTCACTTGGTGAACGGATATCGGAAGAACTCAAAACGGTAAAACGGGAACCAGACCATGAAGCGCTTTGGGTGTATTCATCGGGTTCGACCAGTCGTCCTAAAGGTATCGTTCATACCCATCGATGTATCCGTGACTGCTGCGGGTTTCATACAAATACCCTGGAGATTTCAGTTGGTGACTTGCTCTTTTGCACATCAAGAATTTCTTTTGCTTATGCACTCGCTAACGGACTACTGGCCCCATTGCAACTCGGTGCTACAGTTTACCTGCATCCAGATTGGCTTACTCCTAGCGAACTTCGTTCAATTATTCGCGTCGAACGACCGCGGGTTGTGTTTGCTGTGCCCAGCATTTACAAAGGCATTCTTGACTTGACAGGCATTGGCAATGATGAAGAATTTTCCAGTGTCGAGTTCTATGTTTCCGCTGGAGAATATTTACCTGCTGAACTTCAATCACGCTGGGAAGAATTTTGTGGTAGAACAATCGTGAATGTCTATGGCTGTTCCGAGACGCTGTTTCTTGCTCTGACTGGCAATGCAATCAATACGCCGCCAGACTCTGTTGGAAACCCATTAACCGGGGTGGTTCCAAATCTGGTTGATCCGGCAGACGCCGTAAGTGTGGCTCAAGGTGAAGAAGGGGTGTTGCACATTGAACATCCGTTTATGTTTACGCATTACGCTAACAGGCCGAAGGAAACTGAATATAGATTGAGAGGCGCACGATTCAATACGGGAGATCTATACCGTCAGGACGCAAGTGGCAACTGGTACCACTTGGGTCGTGAAGATGATTTACTCAAAGTGGCGGGTCAATGGGTATATTTACGTGAAATTGAGAGAGTCGGTCAAAATTCTCAACTTGCCATTGATGTGGCAGTGATAGGTGCAAGAGATGATGTCGGATCAATTCGACCGGCACTGTTCTTCGTCCCAAGTTGTGATAGTTCATGTGATGAAGCAGTCTCATTGATGCGTAAGCATATCGAACGGAAATTACCGATGTTCAAGCGGCCGAAATGGATTAGAGCAATAGATGATTTTCCTAAAACAGCAAATGGAAAGCTCAGTCGCTCTGAACTCCAGCGAATGGTAGAGGGGCAAAGTCGTGATTGAAAGTCAGTGGAAACACGTAGTGGAGTGGGGTGAATGCGATCCTGCTGGAATTGTCTTTTACCCAAATTTCTATCGCTGGTTTGATACCAGCAGCCACCATATGATGAAAATTCATGGATTCGGGCAAAACGAGATGATTTCGCTCTATGGCATCGTTGGTTTTCCGTTGATTGAAGCACATGCTAAGTTTCTTCAGCCATTGCGATGGGAAGATCAGGTGAAAGTTCAAAGTTTCATTCAAAAGCATTCGCGTAGAACGTTTACAATTCAGCACAAAATTTACAGATTGACGGATTCAGAAGAACTTTGTGTCGATGGCTACGAAGTGAGGATATGGGGAATGAAGGACAAGGAGACCGGTGTTTTGAATGCCTGGAACTTGCCAGATGAATTCATCCAGTACCTAACTAATTCGTCAGATTGAAATACAGTCAGTAAACAACTGGTCAGAAAGGATAAATCAGAGTGATACTTCACGGCTATTTTCGAAGCTCTGCAGCGTATCGAACCAGAATTGCCTTAAATCTCAAAGGCATCGAATACGAGAATCAATTCGTTCATCTGCGAAAAAAAGACCAATATAAAGATCCGTTTCTTGCGCTAAATCCGCAAGGATTGGTACCTGTATTGGTAGACGAAGACAACGTTGTCAATCAGTCAATTGCGATATTGGAGTACCTGGACGAGACTCATCCAGAACCGGCATTTCTACCAGAAAGTGCGTCGGACCGTGCCTATGTACGTTCGATCAGCTTGGCAATTGCCTGTGATATTCACCCGCTGAACAATCTCAGGATACTACGGTACCTTGACTATAATTTCAATCTTGACGAAAGTCAGAGAAACGAATGGTACAGGCACTGGATTGACGTTGAGTTTCGTGCACTCGAAACGAAATTATCAACCACAAAATTGCACGGGAAGTTCTGTTTCGAAGATTCGCCAACAATGGCCGATATTTGTCTTGTGCCACAGGTTAGTAATGCGCGGCGATTCAACTGTGATCTGAATGACTTTCCGATCTTGGTTGAAATTGACAATAACTGTAGACAATTGGAAACATTTCAAAGGGCTGCTCCGGAAAATCAGCCAGATGTTGTATGACAGTCAAACTTGAGGAGAGTGAATAGTATGGGATGGCAACGTAAGGTATTGAGAGTCAATCTCACCGATGGAAACGTTCAGGTTGAACCACTTAACATGGAGTGGGCTCAGCAATACCTGGGGGAACGGGGACTTGGAACCAAGTATCTCTATGAAAACATGGATCCTACAGTCGACGCACTGGATCCCGCCAACGTACTCATTTTCGCCACCGGACCGTTGACCGGGACGATGGCCTCCACCTCGGGGCGCTACGCTGTCATCACAAAAGGTGCGCTAACTGACGCAATTGCCTGTTCTAATTCAGGCGGTAAGTTCGGCGCCGAGTTGAAATTTGCTGGCTACGATCTGCTTATCCTCGAAGGACGGGCACCCGAGCCCTGCTATCTTAAGATTTATGATGACGATGTCGAAATCGTTTCTGCAGAGCCAATCTGGGGGAAGACTGTTTGGGAAACTGAGGACTATCTCAAGTCGCATCACCAAGACCCCCTGATGAAGGTAGCGTCGATCGGTATTGCCGGTGAAAACTGCGTGCGATATGCCTGTGTAATCAATGATTTGCATCGTGCAGCTGGGCGTTCGGGAGTCGGCGCAGTGATGGGTTCAAAGAACCTCAAAGCAATTGCAGTTCGAGGGACTGTAGGTGTTCAAGTTGACAATCCCAAGAAATTCATGGAAGTTGTCAGAGAGACACATTCCAAGCTCGCGGGTAGCGACGACGTTAAGGAACTCGCAGCATATGGCACAAATGCCATGATCGACATGATGCAGGAGTTTGGCGGTCTGCCAACCCGAAACTTCAAGGAAGTACAGTTTGAAGGTGTCGACAACATCAATCCGTCAGCCATGACGCGTGTTAACGAACATGGGCACAAGAACCTGCTGGCAAACAAGGCCTGTTTTGGCTGCACGATCGCATGCGGTCGCATCTCTCACATCGATAAAGAACATTTCACCATCAAGAACCGGCCAGAATACTGGCACGCAAGTGGTGGCCTGGAATATGAAACAGCCTTCGCGTTCGGACCCGATTGCGGAATTGATGATATTGATGCACTCACTTTTGCCGGTTTCATGATGAATGAACACGGCATGGACCCAATTTCATTTGGTGGTACGCTGGCTGCAGCAATGGAGCTGTACGAAATGGGTGTGATCACCGATGAGGATACGGATGGCGTCGCACTGAATTTTGGAAATCCCGAAGCATTGACTGTCATGGCAGAAAAGACTGGTAAATTTGAAGGTTTTGGACAGGTTCTCGGTCTCGGTTCAAGACGTCTGTGTGAAAAATATGGGCATCCGGAACTTTCGATGACGGTTAAAGGTCAGGAATTTGCCGGCTACGATTCACGTGCTTTGCAGGGAATGGGTCTCGGCTATGCAACGAGCAGCCGTGGTGCCTGCCACATGAAACACGATGTGTTCGGTCCGGACATGGAGGACCAATCTGGTGAAGGCAAGGCAGTTCCGTGCAAGAAATCGCAGGACAAGGTTTCGATCATTGATTCGACCGGTCTTTGCTGGTTTACTTTGGGTACCTGGGGTATCAAGGACTATCAGGCACAAGTTGATGCTGCTTGCGAAGGTGACTGGACTGTCGAGCGAATGTTCGAGACTGGTGAGCGAATCTGGAACCTGGAGCGGAAATATAACCTGGCGGCTGGTCTAACCAAAGCTGACGATTCTTTGCCTGAACGTCTGCTTAAAGAACCAGCAAAATCGGGAACTGCAAAGGGTAAGGTCAACGAACTTGACCGAATGCTACCGGAGTATTACGAAGTTCGAGGCTGGGATTCCGACGGTGTACCCACTTCTGAAACACTCGAACGTCTGGGACTTTAAGTCTGATACACGATGCAATTGACTGTCAAACTTGTTGGCCCGCTGAGCCGATATCTTCCTTCCGGAAGTGAAGGAGGCGTAACGCAGGTTGAAGCTGAGGCTGGTCTGACCGTATCCGGTCTGGTGAAGAAGCTGGGTTTGCCTGAAGATATCAAATGTATGATTTCGATCAATGATGATCTTGTGCCAATTGGAGAGCGTCAATCTCGGACGCTCTCCGATTCGGACAGCGTCAAAATCATCCCCCCACTCAAGGGTGGTTAGTCAAAAGCTCCTTTAGTCCTTCGATCAATCGATCGATTCCTTCAACAGCTTTGTCAGGTTCCAGTGCGCCGTATGAGACGCGCAGACATCGGCGATCCGATATCCCAAATGCCATACCTGGTATGACCGCAACTCGGTGTTTCTGAACCAGATACTTGACGATTTCCATGTCTTCCATGCCGACATCTGGTAGCTGGAGGAATGCATAAAAAGCACCGGCAAGATCTGGATAACCGATGGTTGGCAGGGTTTTTAGTTGATTGATGAAGTGCTCGCGAGCGATCTCGATTCCACGACGTTTTTCCAGGCAGTAATCGCGTCCCAGTTTCAGGCATTCAACAGCAGCGAATTGACTGATGACTGGCGGACATATTACGTTCGTGTCCTGAATTTTTCTGACTGGTTTGAAGAGGTGTTTCGGAATCAGCATGTAGCCGATTCGCCAGTTGGCCAGCGCAAAACTCTTGCTGGTTGAGTAGATGGAAATCGTATGTTCGGATGCATTTTCGAGTGCAGCTGGCGAAAAGTGCTCAATTCCATCGTAACAAAAGTATTCGTAGGCTTCATCATTGATGTGATAAATGCGGTGGTCTGCACAAAGTTGATTAATCTGAGTTAAATGCTCCTTAGAGTAAACTGCACCAGTGGGATTATTCGGCGATACAGTGACGATAGCCCGGGTTTTTGGGGTAATAGCTTTTGCTATTGCTTGCAAATCGGGTTGAAATGATGCGTCGGTATCAACAGACACTGCAACACAGTTGGCAATTCCAATGGCCATTTCATGATTGAAATACCAGGGACTAAGCAGTATGACTTCATCACCAGGATCACAGATGGCGAGGACCGCGTTCAGAAAACCCATATTTCCACCAGCACTTATGACAACGTCATAGCGGTCTGTTTCAATAAGATTTTCCTGATTCAGTTTCTGTGAAATCAACTGTCTGAGTTCTGGAATACCTTCAACTGCTTCGTAATGATGAGACTGGTTTTTACTGAATCGGGCGACACCATTTGCTATTTCAGTGGGCGGCAGATAATGGACGACACCCTGACCCAGTGAAATGGTGCCTGGATTGGCAAGAATTAGGTCAGCAACAACAGGAATGATCGGAGTTTGAACGGCGTCGATTCGATTAGAGACAGTTTTCAACGGTTGTACCTATTTACAATTAAGATCGTTACGTACATCGCACATGATCAAGTAATGTAGTTTAACTATTGCGCATAGCATATTGATAAGGCAAAGGATAACTGCGATTGAAACAACAATCCACGTGTTATTTCAATTGATGTGTAATAAAAGTCTCTGATACACTCAATCCCTGGTGTTTTTTCCGCTGCGGCACAATTAGTGGTGTCCAAAACATCAATAATCTGGATCTGTAATCCACGGTTCGTAGACATACTGTACGCTCGGGCGTTTCATAACAGCATCTGCAATTCGTTTGACATTGGAAAATTCACTAACAGATGGGTGGCCCTTGGCCGACCGAATCCAGGTAGTGAGCATGAAGAGGTAAATATCGGCTGCGCTGAATCTATCGCCAAGTATCCATTGATTATCACCAATTTGGTCGTCAATCACTTTCCAGGTTTCTCTTAGACGCCGAATGCCTCGCTGCTGTGCACTTGGCTCATCCGCTGGCGTGTCCACAAAGCGGTCTGGGTAGTAGGTCAGTTGAAAAGCGTTCTGAACGGAGTTAGAAAAGTAAACGAGAGTCTGTAAAAATCGCGCACGAGTGGGCTCATCAACGGTCGGTGCCAATCCAGCATCAGCATGTCGATCACATAGAAATACTGTAATCGCAGCGCATTCGTACATGGCACCACCTTCCCAAATCAAAACAGGTACCCATCCGTTGGGATTGATTGCTAATTGTTTGGAAGGACGGGGTTTATCCATGTCAATGGATGTCTGAATTAATTCATAAGGTGCACCAATTTCCTCTAGTATGACTCTCACACCCATGGATGCACTTTTGAGTGCGTAGAACAGCTTGTACATCGTTGAAAATTTCCGATATTGGTTAAGATCAATTGCCTATGAAACTGATTTTATCTGCCGCAGATCATGTTCCAATTCCGCCCCAAACTAAATCACACGCAGAGGCATGTATGTGGTGCTCAATCGTACAGGGGTAGGGCAAAGCAATCCACTCAAAATATTTTAATTTGTACGACTGGCAGATATGTTGGAGCATTGGTCAGAATTCAGACCGTCAATTTAACGATTACGGTGCATTCCAGTACCAGTTCGATTCAAATTCAGGTTTAATGTGCGAATTCATCGGGTTCCAATATTCAGCTGAAATTCACCTGCTTGAGTAAAGCTTGCAAGGAATCCGACTCTCCACCAAAAAGCCAATCGAGGAAAAGGTACGCGCATGAAGTTTAACAAGTTGGGTAATTCAGGAATCAAAGTGAGTGAAATCTGCCTTGGCAGCATGACATGGGGTACACAGAATTCCGAAACTGAAGGCCACGCTCAGATGGATCTGGCCTTAGACCTTGGCGTCAATTTCATAGACACAGCAGAAATGTATCCGGTGAATCCGATATTGGCTGAAAATTGTGGTCGTACCGAGGAAATTATTGGTACATGGCTAAAAAGTCGCAATAACCGTGACAAGGTGATCGTCGCAACAAAAATCGTAGGCCGAGGTTCGAAATTGATTCGAGACGGTGTTGGCGTTAACCGTGAGACCATCAAAGTTGCAGTTGAAGCATCACTAAAGAGGCTTCAAACTGATTACATTGATCTATATCAGATTCATTGGCCGAATCGAAATTCCTATCACTTCCGGCAGTCTTGGGCTTTTAATCCTTCAAAGCAAAATATCAATGAGACCCGAAGTTACATCTACGAAGCGCTGGAGGGTTTTCAGAAGTTGGTTGACGAGGGCAAAATCAGGGCTATTGGGCTTTCAAATGAATCATGTTGGGGGACATCACAGTTTCTGGAAATTGCTGAAGCGAATGACTTTCCCCGTGTAGTGAGCATTCAGAATGAATACAACCTGCTGGATAGAAAATACGACCTTGATCTGGCGGAGTTGACAGCCAACGAGAATGTTGGACTATTGGCATTTTCACCGTTGGCTGCAGGAATCTTAAATGGTCAGTATCAGGGCGATAAAACACCGCCCGGTTCCAGACGAAATTTTTCAAAGGATCTAGGCGGTCGGTTCACACCTCACGTCGAGCCTGTTATTGATCAGTATTTGGCAGTTGCAAGAAAGCACGGTCTTGATGTCTGCCAGATGGCGATCGCATTTTGTTTAACTAGGCAATTCATGACATCAGTCATTATTGGTGCAACCAAAGTTGATCAGATCAAGGCTTGTATTGGTGCTGCTGACATATCCTTGAGCAAAGAAGTGCTCAAGGATATTGCCGAAGTGTATCGTCGCTCACCCAATCCAATGGGTTAGCTTTCGGACGAATCTATTTTGTGCCGTGTGAATAGGAACTGATTCTGAAGACAAAAATCAGGAAGTAATGACTCGATTCTCGATGATGTCATCGACCACCGCAGGCTCAGCCAAGGTAGATGTGTCGCCTAGTTCATCAATATCATTGCTGGCGACCTTGCGTAGAATCCGACGCATGATCTTTCCAGAACGCGTCTTTGGCAGCCCCGGAGCGAACTGAATTACATCCGGTTTGGCAATCGGGCTGATTTCGGTTCGCACCATATTGAAAAGCTCAGCTTTCAACTCGTCGTTTTCTTCGGTTCCTGCAACTGTGGTGACATAAGCGTAAATCGCCTCACCCTTAATGTCGTGCGGATAACCCACGACGGCAGCTTCAGCAACGCTAGGATGCAGCACTAAAGCACTTTCGATCTCCGCTGTACCGAGTCGATGTCCAGATACATTCATCACGTCATCGACACGGCCTGTGATCCAATAGTACCCATCTTCATCACGTCTGGCACCATCACCAGTCATATACATACCTGGAAAAGTACTGAAGTACGTTTGAATGAATCTTTCGTGATCTCCCCAGACCGTTCTCATTTGACCTGGCCAAGAGTACTTGATGCACAAGGCGCCTTCGGTGGCACCTTCCAATTCATTTCCTTCACTATCAACCAGACAGGGGACGATGCCAAAAAACGGGTTCGTAGCTGAACCAGGTTTCAGACGTGTTGCGCCCGGTAGTGGCGTAATCATGTGCCCACCAGTTTCAGTTTGCCACCAGGTATCAACTATTGGGCAGCGACGATCGCCTACTTTTTTGTGATACCATTCCCAAGCTTCAGGATTAATTGGTTCACCTACTGTGCCCAATATGCGAAGACTCTTGCGACTCGTTTTTTCGACATATTGGTTACCAGCACCGATTAGTGCGCGAATCGCTGTTGGGGCGGTGTAAAAAATATTGACGTTGTATCTGTCGCAAATCTGCCAGAATCGGCTGGCATCAGGGTAAACCGGTACACCCTCAAACATTACATTGGTTGCACCGTTTGAAAGAGGTCCATAGACGATATAGGAGTGGCCAGTGACCCAGCCAATATCGGCACCACACCAGTAAACCTCATCTTCCCGATAGTCAAAGGAATAATTGAAGGTCATTGTGACATAGAGCATATATCCGCCAGTAGTATGAACAACACCCTTTGGCTTGCCTGTTGAACCTGATGTGTAAAGAATATAGAGTGGGTCTTCTGCATCCATCACTTCAGCCGGACAATCCGAAGAGGCTTCAGCTGTCGATTCGTGATACCAAATGTCCCTCGGGCTTTGCATTTCAACCGGATTACAGGTTCGCTGAACCACTACACAAGTATGAACGTCCGGACAGGATTTCATCGCTGCGTCGGCATTATTCTTCAATGGGACATTCTTACCACCCCTAGGCCCTTCATCTGCAGTGATGACGACCTGGCAATCAGAATCCAGAATTCTGTCTTTCAGCGCTTCAGGTGAAAAGCCACCGAATACGATTGAATGGATGGCACCAATTCTAGCGGTGGCAAGTGCAGCAATCAATGCTTCCGGAATCATGGGCATATAGATGCAAATTCGGTTACCTTTGTTGACGCCTCGTTCCTTCAATACATTGGAGAGTTTGCAAACTTGTGCATGTAATTCCCGGTAGGTGAATGTACGAACTTCTGAGGCATCGTCACTCTCCCAAATCAAGGCAACTTTATCGCCACGGGATTCCAAATGCCGGTCAAGGCAGTTATAAGCAGCATTTAACTTTCCGCCTTCAAACCATTTGATATGGCCTGAATTGAAATCGTACTCACCGACTGAATCCCATTTTTTGAACCAGTACAGAAATTTGTCAGCTTGTTCGGCCCAAAATTCATTTGGATTTTCAACGCTTCGCTTGTACATCTCACTGTACTGTTCGGCGGTAATATTGGCGCTTGCTGCTAAATCGGAGGGAATATCATAAATTGGTGAATCAGACATATCTATTTCTCCTATGTCTATCTTTGGAAGATAGATGGTGTTTTTGGGGGATTAATTTGCGCATTTGTTGTCAAGCTAAACTGTTGATTCAACGCAGGAATTGATGGACTGCAAAACTATTTGTCCCAAGAATTCAGTCAAACCGGATCACACTCGTCTCATAAAGGACTATCCCCAGTTACATTCGCCCCAACGATTCTCAACTCACAGAAAAGAACTTCAAGACAATCTAGACAGACCATCAACTATTGATCTAAATCAATATTTTAATGCGAACTTCTGACCAGATACAACGCTCTAGCTGAATGATTGCAACAATTGTCTTATATTGCACTGCAATATAATTTCTTATGTGCAGAATGTCAATTCTTTTTGCAAAGAAGTACGAATCGTTTCATCTTGGGGTTGATTTTTAGAATTAATTCTTTAATTACAAATAATAATAAATTATACTGCTCCAATAAAATTAGTTCAATCTGGTCTGAGACTACAGGAAGAGGAGTATTTTTGTATTGTGCTAATGCACAATAACATAAGCAAATTCACAAATCGTTGCAGGGACAGTTCAATTGAGACGAAAATCAAATCGTTATTGGCAATCAAGCCATTCAGGTATTGAAATTTGACTACATAACGGTAATCTATCGCATCACTATGCAAGTCTGCCGAAAATTTAGATATACGAATAGCACTACCTCTTCGTAGAGCTATTTGTGAATTTGGAATGCAACTTTATAATTGAAATTCTACGAATGTGCAAAGCTTCGGAGATGAAATATGAGTGGTACAGTTCTTGATGACGTTACAAGTGAAACCATAGATGCGCGACATATTCAACGGCGCGTTGACGATTGGGAAGAACGTGTGCAAAATCTCTACGCGAAGATTAGTGATTGGCTACTGGATGGATGGGAAGCACAACAAGGGATACCAGTGGTCATGCATGAAAAGCTAATGCGTAAATTCGGAATTGCAGCGAAGACAATTCCAACACTTAGTCTCTCAAGTAAGTCGGGTGATTCTGTCAAAATTGAGCCTCGTGGACTGTGGATCATTGGCGGAAATGGACGTATTGATATGAAACATAACGGTAGGCACTATATCATCGTTGATTTCGCAGAAAACTTTGAACATCCGAATTGGCAGGCAATTCCGGCAGATAATCGTTCCGAGCATGAAGCAGTAACGCAAGAATGGTTGAAAGACATTCTTCAGTAAGCAATCTTCAACAAATTGCCAACTTGTATCAACAGGTTGATAACTATCTAGAAACCCTACGGGACAAGGTTCAACTCACAGATTACAGTTCCACAAATTGGGATGATGCTATTGACCGCAAGCAGGAAATAAACGATCAGGCATATTTCGTACTCGCATGGGGTCAATTGGAAACTGAAATTGAAGAGGCCTGTAGAAGTGTAATTGAAGAAGGGCAATCGCATTCCAACTGGAATACCCACCGTGTTTGGATGTTGTTCAACCTTGGTAATCGTCGACTTTCAGGTTTAAGATTTGAGGATCGGTTATCACTCGTTCTTGAAAAGGGTGGCGAGAATTGGAAACGAACGATGAAGTTCTATCAAATCAGAAATCAAATTGCTCACGGCAAACTTCTTTTCGAACGCATAGATGTTTCAGAAGCGATTCAGGAGTTTTTCAATATACGACTATCGCTGGCATGGAACTAATGGCTGTTTCTGATTGAGTATTGCTCCCATTTTTGCCGTGAAGTACAAGGTGCGAATATAGCGAAAGCAAATCATCATTCGCTTCAACTTCAAAATTCAACAGTTGCTTGTTTGAAGTTGCTCTTGATATATTTTTCACAGTTTGGACGCTCGGCTTCAACTGCACCGAGTTTTAACCAAGCAGTCAATGTTAAAGTATGCGTTGACACTTACGTAATTTCTACAGACAAATGGTATAGAGTATTGAAAGAAATACTCTGTTCAATAACCTGCTGATAGATGATTGAGGAGTTGCCATACAACACCATCAACATAATTACATTTGAAATGGTTGGATGGCAGTAAGAGTCAATAGTTTTGTTTACCTCTGTTTTGTGATTCACCAAGTGAATTCTCCAATTACTCCTCAAACTTATCCTTGTCTGAACCAATCTCTACTGTTTCACCCGTATCTGAAAATGTGCGGGTAACGTCAGCTGATCCATAGGTGATAAGCGCATGAACATCCTCGTCTGTTTCATTGATCAGCTCGTGCCGTACGCCAGAGGATATAAATGTTGAATCGTACACACCGCAGTACACTACCTGGTCACCGTCCAGAATAATTTTCAGCGTGCCTTTCAGAATTGTGACCTGTTCTTCAGCATTGTGGGTGTGTTCGGGTACAGCTGTATGTGCTGGCATGAAGGTTATGCCAGAGTGAATTGCTTGCGCACCGATCTGCTTGCTGGCGATCAGGTGATTGACGATGCCTCGACCGCGTTTCACACGAGGGATGTCGGAAAAAGGAAGTACGTGAACTACTTTGCTCATTTTTTATTACCGATAAGTGAATGATTAGGTGATTTCAAATCTGTGAAATACTTTTGAAATAATTTTCCAGTCTTCGCCGCGCTTCATCAAAGCTAAATAATCATGGTATCGACCACCCAAAATGCGAACTTCGACTTTTGCAAGTGCAGTTGTAGGCGATTCAAATTCAATTAGCTTCAATGTGTCAATTCGTTCCTCATCAATGCTGGATGGTGATGCTCTGCTCTCAAGTCGAGCTCTAAAACCATCCATATTAATGCTGATCACTTCATCGTTTTCAACTGAATTGACTGTTGCTTCAGGAAAGAAACAATCATCTATCAGACTCGTATCTCCAAAATAGAGAAGGTCGAAGTACTTAGTAATAAGTTGATCAATATTGCTTTCTTGTTCCATCATATCAATTTGAAGAATGTAAGTTTATTTGTACCATAGCGTCAGTCCGGAAAACGCTGCGATTATCGAAATTGCGACGAGAAGTCCGATGAACGCTGGAATTGCGCGCCAGGCAATTTCGATAAACTGCTCACCGCTGACTGCTGATGCAGCGAACAAATTAATCCCGACAGGCGGGGTGATGAAACCCACTCCCAATGTGCAGACTGCGAAGACTCCGAAGTGTACTGGATCGAAACCCAGTTGCACTCCGATTGGCGCTAAAATCGGCATCACCACAAGAACTGCTGCAATCGGTTCGAGAACAAATCCGACGATCAGCAAAATCAGAACAATGATTGTGACTGATCCTACATATCCGGCATCAATTGCCATAAACGTGTTGATGAGTTCAGTCGGAACATGAAGAATCGCGAGCGTTTCCCCGAACAATATGGAAAAGGCGATAATGGGTGCAAGCATCCCTGTTGCAATTGCCGCAGCTCCAAGACTTTGTCCTAAGTCTTTGAGACCAATGGATTTATGGATCAGGAATTCAACGATGGTTACGTAACCAATTGCGACTGCTGCAGCTTCCGTTGGCGTAAACACACCGGTATAAATTCCACCCAAAATAATGACTGGCGCACCAATGCCGTACTTGGCATCCCAAAATGCGCGGGCAAGCTTTCTCAGATGAAAATTGGAATGTTCCACAGAACCCCAACTGCTGTAGCGACAGACAAAGTAGTTTGCACAACACATTGCAATAGCCATCACTAAACCAGGCAGAATTCCACCAAGAAACAGTCCACCGATTGAAGTGCTTGTCGTCACGCCGTAAATAATGAATATCAGGCTTGGGGGCACAATGACACCCAAAATCCCGCCAGAAGCGGCTAATGAGGCAGCGTAGCTTCCTAAATAACCCTGTTGACGCATGGGCGGCACCATGATTTTACCGATGGTAATTGTGTCCGCGGAGCTTGAGCCGCTGGTACCAGCAAAGAGAAAGCAGCCAAAGATTGTCGCCATTCCCAAACCGCCTTTCATCCAACCGACTATGGCTTCAGCAAGATTAACCAAGTGGCGGGCAGTTTTACCTCGACTGATGATTTCTCCAGCCAATATAAATAATGGCATGGCAAGCAGTGCCCAACTATCGATTGAGCTGAATGGTGTATCACCGAACGCGGCAAGGGAGTAGACATCGTAGATTAGAATTATTGCCAAGGCGCCAAGGCCCAATACCACGAACAAAGGCACACCAAATGCCAGATGTGCCAGCATTACAAGAATGATGATTCCGACACCGGTTAAATTGCCGGTCACTTCACATTCTCCAATGAATTCTGTCTACGCATCATTAGTGTGCTTCAGGCGCTCATACCAGGTTTGTGCAATCCGGATGATCAGAAGGCCCCAGCCAATCGGCAGTGCTGCGTAAGCGAAAGCTAGATTGACGTTCGCAGACTCCATAACAATATTGACAGACCATTGAATATTGATAACCTGTAAAGAGTAGTAGATTACTAGCACAGCCAAGACTGTTGTCAGAAGATCAATATACAGGTCAAACATACTCCGTAGTCGGGGAGAAAACTTGTCAATGATCAGGGTAATCCGTATGTGCTTGCGCAGTCTGATTGCTTCTGCAGCCGCGATGTACGACAGATATACGAAAGCGTAGCGGGCTGTCATTTCGCCCCAGGGACTCGATGCGCTAAAAATGTATCGTCTGATTACTTCCAGCAGAATAATCAGGCTCAAATACGAATAGGCAATCCGCACAAACCATAGGGGCAGATCGTTATTGACAAATGCAACTGTCCTGGATAATTGCATGGGAATAATGTCAGCAGAAAAGTTCCATGCAGCCCGAACATTAGTCTCGGGCTGCGTGGAGTGGAGTAGTTTAACTAGCCCAATCTTCTAATTGCGACCAGACATTTTTACCGTAGGTTTCTTTCAGTTCATCCCACTCAGACCGCTGATGTCCAAAGCTATCTACCCAGACCTGCTTGACATCAGGCTCCGGATCGACAATTTGGATTCCAGAATCTGTCCACATACCGATCATTTCTTCGTTTGCTTTGGCTTGGCCAGCACGCTGGAATGCGAAACTTTCCTCAGCGCCCTTAAGAATTGCGTCTTGGACATCACCCGGTAATTCATCAAACCACTTCGCACTGAGCAACGTGATGTGACAGTTAAAGTTGATTCTGGTCAAGGTTGCCGAACCCAGGGTTTCAAAAATGCGAGTTGCTGTCAGTGGGCCCAGCCCTACATTCAGTGCATCCGCAGCGCCTTGTTCCAGTGCCTGGTAGGTTTCACCCCAAGCGATGGAAACAGGGTCAGCTGGTGTCAGCTTGAAGAACTGTTGTTCAACTTTCGATCCAGTCACTCGAATTTTGACCCCGTCGAGGTCTTCTGGATTGACTACAACGCGTCCTTTTGCTTTACTAATGCCCAGTACACGGTGACCAGCGTTGGCCCACATTCCAGGTAGAACAGTAAAGCCTTTTGACTGGGGTTCTGATATGAACTCGCTAGAGAGAAATGCTTCAGTTCCCAGCATATCTTCGAAAGCTTCATTGCTCGAAAACAGGAATGGGAAGTCAAGCAAGTTATAGACAGCAGAGTAGGGTGTGAAATTCTGAGTTGAAAGCTGGCAGCCTTGTATTGACTGCTGAAGTACTTTCTGTGGCAGTACGTTCTGACCTCCGAGACTACCCGCCTCGTGAATGTCAATCAACAGCTTGCCGCCAGCATATTCTTCGGCCTTTTGCTTCCACTGTTGAAGGCCAGTAATCATTACATTTTCGGTTGCCTTACCAAAGGTATGTCCGAAAGTCAGGACATGATCTGCTTGCGCACCTTTGACATAAGCGGGCATCGCCAGCAGTGCTCCAGCACCAGCTGCCGTCTTGAGTACATCGCGACGGGAAATATTTGATTTGCTCATTTAGCTCTCTCCTTGTGTGAACTATGAATTTGTTGTCAACAAATAATACATGAACCCCAAAATAGGAATTCATGCACCGTAGATATTCTAACGAATACAATCATCTTTGTAAACGCCATCAGCGTTTTCGACGTCAATTCGCTGGCATCAGAGCACCGAAGAATCAGTTATTGAAAGTATCTCTGGTGGAGTAAATCCTGTTACGGACGGCATTTCACTTTCAATTTATCTACTTTGACAAGGCTGGGCATCGCGGCTGGTCCTTGTGCTAGACTGAACGTTCCGCGATCATGAGTGACCGTGTTGGCATCTCCGTACCGACTGTAAATTCGGCATCAATGACAGGATCTCTACTCTTTTTGATGCAGCGCTCAAATTCTCATCCCTGTTGGCTGCCCAGCGATTAAAAATCTCTCATTCTGAACCTGCAGGAGTACCAAGTTGTCAAAGACAGCAAGGTTTATACGCTGTTTGAGAATTTAACGATCTTTGGTTTTATGTCAAATTTCACATCACACTGACAGTTATGGTGTATCTTGTAGGAATTGGTGGGTTTACCGTCAAAATACTCGTCGATAAATGAGACCTGAGGACTGAAAGATGACTGGATGCAAAATTAGACAACCAATGGACATCTTTTGTGAGACAGGGATGGTCAAGAAAACCGCGTTGCTCGTCTGGGTGTTTGCGGTTGTATTTTTTGTATCATCACCCGTCGCTGCGAATTCCTTTGAATCCGCGCAAGCTGCATTCGATGAAGGCCGTTTTCTTGAAGTCGTTGAGATAGCCGAAACGCTCAATACCGTCGAGGCATTGACGTTGGCGACCGCATCTTTGGTGATCTATGGCTTCTACATCGCCGAAGACGAGGATCAGCAACCGATCTTCGTACATGCCATGGAACTAGGAGAGAAGGCAGTCAACCTTGATTCCGACAATGCATCGGCTCACCTGCGCTGGGGTCAGGCAATGGGACGTTATGCACAGACCATCACTACCATAAAAGCCTTGCGTGAAGGTTACGGTAAACGGATCCGCGAGGAGTTCGAAACGGCAATTGCACTCGATCCAAACTTGCCCAAGGCTCACACCAGCCTGGCAAGCTGGCATTGGGAAGCCATCAAGAAAGCCGGGATTGTCGCTCGTGCGACCCTTGGTGCATCAAAGAAAACTGGTGCTAAACATTTTGAGGAGGCACTGAACTTGGCCCCGCAGTCAAAGGAGGTGCTTTTTGACTATGCCCGAGGTCTGTTGGTACAGGGAAAACGCAAGAATCGCAATCGGGCCCGCGAGTATCTGATGCGCTCAATTAACATTCCGCCACTAAACGCTTATGATCATCTGCTTGATGAAGAATCGAAGAGGAAATTGGCGACACTCGATGAATAATGCGCCTGCTTGTGGGCGAGCAGCGTTGCTCGATTCGCAGGTGCGTCAATAGCAGCCGATCATGTCGCCCGTGTTGGTTACGCCAGTCCATTGAGAAGACGGTTGACATGGCAGAAACAGTCGGCAATTAGGTTCAGTTTCAGTATCTGTCCTTCATCACATCCAGCGTCGTGAAGTGAGTCGACGTTCGATTTTGACAAGTGTTCATTGTGCCTTTTCTATCTCCGTTACCGACTTTTCACTAAAGTGCAGTTTCTTGACGATCCGATCGCGCTTCGGTTCCGTCAAGTCAATCAACAAAACCCACTCTCCCATCATTTCCAAATCAATCTGAATCCGGTATTTACCAGCCACATCCAACGGTACAGCTGCTACCGGTCGAACGTTGTGGGCGCCAGGCATTGATGGCATTTCTGCACCGACTGTAAATTCGGCATCAATGACAGGGTCTCTACTTTTTTTACCCACTATCGAAATCATACATTCGTAAACAAGTTTCTGATCTGTCGCCTCACAGGAGACCTCCGCGTCGCTTCTTTCGTCAGCGAATGTGAGTAGCGGCACCAGAAGCACAGTAAGAAATATTGAAAGTGTGGATTTGAATTTCATATGCACGTCCCTCGTACGGTGATGCTCAATTTACCTCGACTCCTAAATAATTCGAGACTAGACGGTCATCTAACAGCAGTTCTTTCACGGTTCCTTGCTGTGTTATTTGCCCACTTTCGAGCACATAAGCACGGTCCACAAACTTCAGAGTCTGCACAACATTCTGTTCTACTACCAGTATTGTTAGTCCTTCGTTTCGCAATTGAACAATTAACCTAAAGACACTCTTAGCCATTTTCGGTGACAATCCAAGCGAAGGCTCATCCAATAGCAACAGTCTTGGTTTTGACACAATTCCCCTGGCGATTGCGAGCATTTGAGCTTCACCCCCACTCAAACTGGCGGCTGGCTGATCTAGTTTGCTCATCAGTGTCGGAAATATTTGGTTTAGTTCAGCGTATAGGCCTTGCCGTAGCACAAATCGACTTTGTTGATAGTTTGCAATATGTAAATTTTCCTCGACACTAAGTGAACCAAATATCAATCTTCCTTCAGGAACCTGAACAATTTTTCGAGCAATAACTTCGTGTGAAGTCAATCCTTGAATTTGTTCGCCGTTAAAAATAATTTGACCGCTTTGTGCATTAGTTATTCCCGAGATTGCATTGAGTATTGAAGATTTTCCTGCACCATTTGCACCGATGATCGAAACGATTTCACCCGCTTGCACTTCCAACGATACCCTATGGACAGCGTCCATACCGCCATAAGATATTTTCAAATTGTGGACTTCAAGCATCGATTTCCTCGTGTTCACCCAAGTACGCTTCGCGTACCCGACTATCTAGAAGTATCTCCTCCGGCCCTCCTTCAGTAATTTTCTGTCCAAAGTTGAGAACACAAACGCGATTACAGACTTCCTTAATCAGCGCCATCTTATGTTCAATCACCACACATGAGCAATCTGAAGACGCGATGTCGTTGATCAAATACGCTATTTCATCAGTTTCCTTGGATGTCATGCCACCTGCAGGCTCATCAAACAGGATCAGCTTGGCATTCGAAATCAATACGCGCGCAATTTCAAGCCGCCGACGTAACGGCAACGGTAGGTGTTTGACAAGCATATTTCGAAAATCCAGAAGATTGACTTTCTCAAGCACTTGTTCAATTCGACTACTATCGATGCGCTCCGTGACCGACTGCGGGCTTAGCAGGCTGGTTAATTTCGATGTTTTCTCACTATGCTGTGCAACCCATACATTTTGAAACACAGTCATAGTCGGAAAAAGTCGAACATTCTGAAAGGTTCGCCTGATACCAAGATTTGATATCCTGTGGCTTTTCCATCCTGTGATATCAATCCCCTCATAGTAGACGCGTCCTGCATCCGGATGGTAGACTCCGGTCACAATATTCAAGAGCGTCGTTTTTCCTGATCCATTGGGGCCGATTATGCCCAGAACATCTCCGGTTTCTACTTCAAGATCTATCCCGGAAAGTGCTGAAACAGCTCCAAATCGTTTATCGATACCCTTGAGAATGAGCATGATTGTTTCTTGTCACTCGTGTCTTGATCCAGTGAACTCGTTCCTCGTCCAATAAACCGCGTGGCATAACGATCAATAGGATGGCAACCAGTCCTCCAAACACAATCATCCGATACCCCTGGATGAATCTCACTGCTTCCAAAAACCCGATGTCTATCACGACTCCAATTAGCGGTCCGAAGACGGTGCCCAAGCCACCAATCAAACCATAAGCGAGAGCATGAACGCCCAGCATCACATTAAAGAACTGTGGTTCAACATATGTGGTGAAGTGAACATACAGTGCGCCGCCAATCCCGGCAACAGCACCTGCAAGACCCGCTGACAGGATGCGATAGCGAACAGTGTTCAGTCCTTGCATCTCGGTTAGCAGATCATCAGAACCGAGCATTCTGAAAATCGATCCCAGTCGAGAACGCTCAATGAAGAAAAATACCAAGAGGACCAGAGCCAGTAAACCGTAAATCAGAAACATGAACTCGACCAAGCTGATATCGCGCTCAAACATCCAGCGTATGCCATGGAATCCGTCCGCTCCCATTGGACCGACCATCTCTCCATCAACTTCAATCTGAACTTCAACGATCAGCAGCACCAAACGCACCATTTCTGCAAATGCAAGGGTTGATATCGAAAAATACATCCCGCTGAGCCGCAGAGTCAATGCACCGACAGCCATCGCCGTCAGTCCTGCTACCAGCGCACCTGTGAATATTCCTACCCATATCGGGAATGCCAGCATCGCGGTCATCACTCCAGCAGCGTAAGCACTAAGCCCAAAATACGCTTGCTGACCGAAAGAAATTTCGCCAGTTATCAACAGTATGTAAGCTGAAATCGCCAGAAACGCAATCATTCCAATATTACAGATGACGGTAATAACGTAGCTGTCCATCAACTAAACTCTTCGAAATACCAGTTCTTCTCGACTCAGAATTCGTTTGCCAAGAAGACCGCCAGGGCGCAGAATTAGCATGATAAAAAGCAGCAGATACGCACTCAGGTCTTTGTATTCATTTCCCAGGTACCACAACGCGTGAGCTTCTACGATGCCAAGCAACAATCCACCCAGTATTGCACCTCTCAACGACCCCATGCCTCCCAGCATCATTGCAATCAGGCCTTTAAACGTAGCCCAAAGCCCGAAAAATGGCGTAATCTGCTGATCGGTGGTCAATATTGCAAATCCAGCAACACCTCCAACAACAGACACTAATGCGAAAGCACAAATCATGATCAAGGCTGTATTAATTCCCATGTATACAGCAGCATTTGGATTTTCAGAGATTGCTCGTAGTGCTAAACCGAACTTAGTGTGTCGAAGCAGAAAGTGCAAAATTAACACCATGCAAACGGCCATTAACAGCATGGTTGTCTGCTCAGACCGAAAAAGGAAAGGGCCTAACTCAAACGATTCGGTAACAAACAAATTGGGAAATTCATAGGTTCGTTCGGGAAGCAGATGAATTGCAACTTCTTCCAATTGCATCCAAATGACAAAACTGGATACCATTGAGGCAAGCGCAACATCACGGCGAATTGCGCGAAAACAAAGACGTTCCACATACAAACCGACTAGTACTGTCGACATAACAGTTGTTAAGGCAACCGCCAGCACATGAACATCATAGTTGACGTGTAACCAGGTTCCTACATAGGCGCCCAACATGATGCTAGCACCAAACGCAAGGTTGATACGACGCATTACACCAAATACGATCGTGAACCCGATCGCGAGTAATGCGTAGGAAGAACCGAACATCACACCGTCAACCGTATTTTGTACGAAGTCAATCACGGTGTATCAGATAGGTGAGTAGTCTATTCTTTTTTTGAACCGAGGTATGCTCGATGAATAATCTCGTCCTCTTCGAGTTCCCCTGGTGTACCTGAGAAGGTGATTTGACCGTTTTCGATCAGATAGAACCGGTGAGCCACTTTCAGTGCCATACGTGCGTTCTGCTCTACCAGAAATATTGTGACTCCGTTTGAATTCAATTCTTGAATCAATTCAAATATTTCTTCAACAATCAGTGGCGCCAGTCCCACCGACGGTTCATCCATGAGTAAAATTCTGGGGCGAGTCATCAGACCTCGGGCAATCGCGAGCATCTGCTGTTCACCGCCGGACAAAGTTCCGGCTAGTTGATTTCTGCGCTCGGCCAGACGAGGAAACTGCTGATACATCTGATCGGTGTCTGTGGCTAACTCCTCTGCCGACAATCTCCTTGAAAATGCACCGGTGTGAAGGTTTTCTTCCACACTCATACGAGGAAACACCAATCGATTCTCAGGAACAAGAGCGATTCCTCGCGACACCACCTTTGCAGCGGATAGATCCGTTACATCATCACCGTCCAAGATTACCGAACCGGCATCCGCCTTAAGTATTCCAGCGAGCGTGAACATTGTGGTAGTCTTACCAGCGCCGTTTGGTCCGAGCATACAAGTTATCTCATGCTCAACGGCTTCCAGACTGACTTTCCTCAAAACTTCTATGTTCCCATAAGACGTAACGAGGTTCTTGACACTCAACATATCGTCAGTCCACATCCGAATTAGTTGTGCCTAAATAGGCTTCCTGGACAGATCGATTTTGCTGAACTTCTCGCGGTGTACCTGCTGCAATCTTGCAACCGAAGTTCAGCACGACGATCTTTTCGGTGACATACATAACGAGTTCCATAACATGCTCGACCAGGACAATTGTCACTCCAGAGTCGCGCACCTTGGAGATTCGAACGCTCAAGTCTTCGATCTCTTGCTGGTTCATACCTGCAGCTGGCTCGTCCAGCAGCAGTAATTTGGGACGAGTTGACATTGCTCGGGCAAACTCCAATCGCCTTTGCTCTCCGAATGCAAGGTTCGAGGCTAATTCATCGCTTTTTTCACTTAATCCGGCAAGATCAAGCAACTCTGCAATGTTTTCTCGTGTTTGGTGCGTCGTGCCAAACCATCGAGGAAGAAATCTTTGTGTAACAACATCATCAGGGGAATTCTGCGCAACCAACAGGTTCTGCCAAACCGAGAGATTTGGAAACAAACGAATATTCTGAAACGTACGGGCGACTCCGGCTCGCAAGCGTTGATGCGGTGGCATTCCGTTCATCGTCAGTCCACAAAACGTTACCGTCCCCGACGTTTCTGGATACACCCCGCAAATCAGGTTGATCGTTGTGCTTTTGCCGGAACCATTTGGTCCAATCAGACCGAAAATCTCACCTTCACTAACGGACATATCCAAATTTTCCACCGCTTTGACACCGCCAAAGTGTTTTGTCAAGCCACTGAGTTCAAGCATTGGACTTTTTCCGTTTGTCTAGTCCGAGTGCACGCGTCAGAATTTGCGTGGTACGGGCATCAAACAAACCCGAGGGTTTCAGATTCATCGCAATCACGATCAACAGGCCAAACGCTATATTTCGCCAGTCACCCATGAATCTCAGCCCTTCTACCAGAACACCCTGAATAAAAATGACCGCCACTAGTGTCCCGAATACACTTCTAAGACCACCTAGAATCGGATAGGAAATCGCGAATGTTGCAAGCAATACAGTAAATGTCAGATGGTCAACGTAGGTGGCAGTGTGAGCATATAGACCGCCTCCAATACCTGCTATGAATCCTCCTGCGGTCATAGCTGATACCTTAACTGTAGTGAGACTGATGCCGACACTTTGCGCGGCGAGCTCATCTTCACCCACTGAACGCAGCACAGCACCAGTGCGTGTTCGATCCATCCACCACAAGACTGCCATTACGATGATGACGAATACCCAAACAAATAGCGTGATTTCTAACGCAGACCATCCATTGGCAACAAAGTACCGAATTTCTCGAAAACCATTGGTACTGTCCGGTCCTACCGTGATGTCACCCCGGGGAACACGCCAACTTAAATTGAAGAAGAACAGACGGACAAATTCGCTAAATGCGATGGTTGCAACCACTAGCATCAGCCCCTTTACACGCAATGCGGGGAAACCCACAAGAAATGCAAAGAAGGCTGCGATGACGGCGGCAATCAATAAAGCCGGCAGAATCGGCAGTTGAAATATGACAGTAAGGATTCCTGCCGTATAAGCACCAATTGCGAAAAATCCCGCTTGTCCTAGTGAGAGTTGCCCAGTCAGCATCAGGATATATGCGGACAACCCTAGGAGAGTGTGAATTCCTATGAGTTGGATGAGTCCGAGGTAATATGACATTTCAATCAGTCGCGGTCAATTGCCGTTCCAAAAATTCCATGGGGTCTGAATACGAGGAAAACGAACAATAGCAGAAGTACATACATATCACGCTCGTTAACACCGCGAAAATACAGGAACAGATTTTCAAATCCACCAACCAGCAAGCCAGCAATAATTGCTCCAGGAATCGACCCGAGGCCGCCCATGACCGTCACAATCAAACCTTTAACCGTCAGGGGTATGGTGATCAGAGGCGACAGCACTCCTACCGCGGAAGCTGTCATAGTTCCAGCTACACCACCTAGTAAACCAGCCAAGACAAACGTTTTGGCGTTTGTCCTGTGTACATCAATTCCACATAGTTGGGCAGCAACGTCTTGTTGAGACACTGCACGTGTCGCCAAGCCTAGTGGAGTTCGGTACAGTACGTACAGCAGGCCAACAGTGCTAAGCAGACTGATAACCAGAACAAACAACAAGTCACCCCGGATTCCGAAGGGACCTACTTCGAGCATTACATCGTCGAATAAAGCAGGAAACGTTAGTGGAGAGCCCGCGGTAACGTGTATGATGATTTCATCGATTAGGAACAATGCCCCGATTGAAGCCATCAACGCGGCCAAGTGGCTGTTGATAGGTATGTATCGAAAACAGGTTACATACACTATGAAGCCAATGCAGCCTGAAGCAATAGCTGCAATTAAAAAAACCAGTGGTGCTGGTGCATTAATGAACACAAATGCGGCCAGACCCAAATAGGCTCCGGCCATTGACGCAGCGGCGTAAGTCATATTGAGCTTACGCATGGCGCCAAAAATGAGGGTAAAGCCTATTCCAATTAGGGAATAGGTTGTCCCAAAGAGCAGACCATCGCCAATGGTTTGGGTAATCTCGATAAACTCAAACCAGAAATCACTCATGACCCGACACTACATTGCACACTGTGCCAACCGGCACCACCAAAAACTTTGGTTGATGATACCGGTTGACTATTCTGTTGACGTTATCAAGTGATCCAGGGGTGAATTGATTCAGTCAAGTAATCCTTCACAAAAATCAATTTTCCCGAAAAGAGCTCTTGATACTACAGGCAACAAATTAATTCAGTTACCTCTGAGTGTTAGACAACAAGTTGGTAACTAGCGTGGGTCGTATACAACCTTCCACTCGTTGTTTTGGGCTTGCACGAAAACAAACGGCTTTACCGACTCACCTTCATCCTGAATACGTGAGATTTCGCCCATGAGTCCATCAACAGTGGACAATGCTTCAAGGCCATCACGGACCTTTCTGCGGTCTGCCATCAGAGTTTCAGGAGTGGCCATTACACCCGTTGATTCGACAACCTGTTTAATGATGTGCGCATTCTCCCAAGCTGCCGCACTGTGCAGGTCTGCAGCTCCACCATTGGCTTCCGCCAAAGCAGCGACATTGGCTGCGGCTGTAGTGATAGGCGCAAATCCAGTCGGAATGTAGATGCCTTCCGCTGCATCAGCACAACCTTTCAGTGTTTCAGCACTAGATGAACTGGTCAATCCCACCAACACTGTTGGTTTGATTCGCTGGCGTTTCATTTCCTTCAACATGCCACAGGTGGTAAACGGATGTGATGAAACAATCATCATGTCTGCACCCGATTTTTTGAAGGCGCGAGCTTGAACTGAAAAATTTGTATCGGCCAACAACCAATTGGATGATTTGGATACTTCCAATACATTTTCATAACCTTCTCGGACCTTACCGGTGACACCTTCAATGCCGCCACCAACCCATTCGAATCCATGCTTCTTGGCCATTGGAACAATGACAATGGCAAAAGTCAGTTTAGAGTGGGCTTGATCGGTTTCAGTACCACCGTAAATGGTTTTCACATCCGGATATTGCCCACGCAACCATGCAAACATTTCGTCATACATCGTGATTTCATTCGGAACGTTGCGAAATGTCCACTGAGACTTTTTGGCAAGTCCCGGACGTATGGCAGTGTCGGTCAGGATTGGGAATTGCAACCCGGTATCGGCCGCGTCATCAACGGTCTTCTGAAAAATTCCATACATGGCTGCAGCTGCACCAGAACAGGTCGGTCCTATTCCAATCAAAGCTTCAGTTTGTGATTCTACTTTTCGTGCGACCGAAATAGCCTGATCTGCGTTGCAGGCTGAATCATAGTATGTCATCTCCATTGGTGCCATGGTGCCATCACCAAGTTTCACACCGCCGGAATCATTGATCGCTGCTACTGCAGCTTTAAGTACAGCTTCGGAGTTTACACCAAACGATCGTAGTGGTCCGGATTTGGCTCCCCAGCCGGCAATTTTTACGGTTCGGTCAGCGGCAACCAATTCCTGCGAAACCACTAACGAGGCAGTCATAAACAAAGCCGCCGCAAATAAAGTAAATATTTTTCCATTTCTGAACATAACTAACTCCTCTTTAGGTATATAGATGAATCTGAAATAGCGAAAAATAGCTTTTCGATGCATCTACCTGTTCAAAATTAGGCTAATCCAGCCAAATTGTTGTTTGGAAGTCATGTCAACATTCTACTTGATATTGATGGAAACTAAAGACTACTGATTTCGGAATCAAAAAAATAGTCGGTGCATTGCCCAATTCTGATCAGAAAAATCAATAGTGATTCACTCTTCGAGCGCTACTTGCCGGTTAATTCATACAAATTACTAAAATTCAGGTCTATGGCATTATGATTGCACTGCAATCATTTCATATTATGGAATTTGGGAATTTAGCGAAGACGTAGCCATGGCAAGTATCACGATCCGCAACCTTGATGAAGATGTGAAAATGCGCCTGCGGGTGCGCGCCGCTGAAAATCATAGGTCTATGGAGGAAGAAGCGAGAATAATTCTACGTGAGGCCGTTAGTCAAAACTCTAGTTCCAGGAGTCTTACCGAGATTATCGAGTCGCATTTCGGACCCGTAAATGGTGTAGATCTGCAGTTGCCACGACGCGAAGCAGGGCGGGAACCTCCACTATTTGAATAGTATTGCGGCTATGTCTGTGCTCCTAGATACCAATGTGGTGTCTGAGCTAATTCGTAAAGCGCCTAATCTGGCTGTCAAGAGTTGGACTACCACCCAGTCCTTGGAAAACCTGTATTTTTCGACGATTGAGGAATCTGAGTTGTAATTTGGTGTGGCTATTCTTCCTCCAGGTCGTCGGCGGAATATGTTGCTCTCTAATATAGAAAAAATGCTTCGCGAATCATTCGAGGGTCGTATGCTACCATTCAACAGTGAGGCTGCTCAGGCTTTTGCTGAAATTGCGGCTGCCCGCCGTTTCGCCGGATATTCTGTCGCGACAGCAGACTGTCAGATTGCTGCTATTGCGCGTTCCCGAGGCATGGCGGTAGCAACCCGCAATGTCCGAGACTTCAAAGAAACGGGTATTGAGGTCATCAATTCCTGGACCGCGAAGTGAGGGTACAACGACACCCTCGCCCGCTTGAAATATGTAACGAGGTGGTAGAAGGCACGGGTAGAGTAGGTTCTTTAAAATCGGAACGTACAGACTCAATGTGAATAGACTGAATCAGAGTGCAGCTACAGCACAGCGAAATTCACTGCTCGGAAATTACTTGCTCTGCTAGCCTAAAGTTCGTTGACTGTCTATTCCAATTAGCTCTTATCAACCCAAGTCAAGAAACTCTGAAATTTAGGTTGTCGAAATTATCTCAGGTGGATTAAAAGCTGTTACCAACGGCACTTCACCATCAATTTTTTCTACTTTGACAAGACAGGACATCGCGGCTGGTCCTTGTGCCAGGCCAGACGTTCCGCGATCATGGGTAACCATGTTAGCATTTCCATGCTTGCAGACGAGTGAATCTGCGTTTGGATCTACAGGGTCTAACCATGCACCGGTAGCAATTTGAATGACACCGTCTTTCAAGTTGTCATCGACTACCGCAGTTGCGTAAAACGCGCCTCTCTTGTTGTGCACTCTCACCGCATCACCATCTCCAATCATTCTCTTTTCGGAATCTTTGGGACTTATACGGAGCGGTTCACGACCATTAATTTTGTGTGAACGGCTATACGCACCGTGATCCAACTGAGAATGTAAGCGTGGAACAGGTTGATTGGATATCAAGTGCAGAGAGTCTTCATCAATACCCTCTTTACCCAACCATTCCGATGGTGGCATCCAGGTCGGATGTCCCGGACAATCGTCGTAACCGAAGGAATCGATTTTTTGAGAGAATATTTCAATTTTCCCGCTGGGCGTTCTCAGCGGTTTGCCATCGGGATCGTCGCGAAAAGGCTCAAGCAAAACTCCAGGTTTGGAAGGTGTGTCAACCTGCATACGACCCTCTTGTACAAATTCATCGAACTCAGGAAATGGAGTTCCCTCGGCGATGCTACGGTCTCGAGTTTGTTCGAACAGGTATCGAATCCACTCGCTTTCATCTCTGCCTTCCGTAAACTCATCACCAAAACCAAGTCGCTTCGAAATGCCAGAGAAAATTTCGTAGTCGGTTCTGGACTGTCCGAATTTTGGCAACACTTGATCCATGTACACTGCATAACAATCCCTAGGGGATGAAGATACATCACTTCGTTCTAGCATTGTGGCAGCTGGTAATACGATATCCGAGTATCGGGCCGCAGCAGTCCAGAAAAAATCATGAATAATTGTGCACTTTGGCTTACGCCAGCCCTCAATCAAACGATTGAGATCTTGGTGGTGATGAAAGGGATTTCCACCCGCCCAATAGATCAACTCGATTTTTGGATATTTATTCGTGGTGCCGTTGTAAGTGAAATCGCTACCCGGGTTATGCAGCATGTCGGAAATTCTTGCCACCGGAATAAAGCTCTTCATTGATAGAGAGTTTTTGCCAACTGGATAGTTCTCCCATCTGAGGCGACCGATATGGTTTCCGACACCGTTGGTGGAAGAGTACCCAAATCCGACTCCTCCTCCTGGCAACCCAATTTGTCCCAACATGGCAGCCAGAGTAATTGCCATCCAGTAGGTATGCTCCCCGTGTTCCTGTCGTGTTAACGCCCAACTTACGGTCAGCAAAGTTCTGTTGTTTGCCATCTCAATCGCAAGTGAACGAATATCATCTTCTGAAATTCCACATATCGATGAAGCCCACGCTGCGGTTTTGGGTTGCTGGTCGGTGTCACCTCGAAGATAAGCCTCAAATTGCTCATAGCCTACACAATACCGGTTCAGAAATTCAAGATTGTGTAAATCGTTTTCCAGTAATGTGTATGCAATACCCAACATCAGCGCGACATCGGTATTGGGAACAATTGGAAACCAGGTTGGATTTAGTTCGGGGCGACTGTCATCGCGTATTGGACTGACGCTGATGAATTTGACACCCGCGTCAGCAGCTTCCTGCGTGTAATTCTTCTGTACATGTCGGGCGTGACCACCAAACTCGACCTGGGTGTTTTTGAGCGGAAGCCCACCAAAAGCTACGAACACATCTGTGTTTTCAATGATTGATGGCCAGGCAGTGCAGTTAACCAGCAAAATGAAAAAATTTCCCATCACATGTGGAAGAATTACTTCCGCTGAGGCAAAACTATAGGAATTTATCGAATAGGTGAATCCACCAAATAGATTCAAAAACCGATGAAGTTGGGCAGGGGCATTGTGAAACTTGCCTGCGCTCGCCCAGCCATATGATCCTGCATAGATCGCTTCATTTCCGTAGTTGGTTTTGATTTGCTTCAGTGCATCAGCTGTAATTTTTTCTGCTGTATCCCAAGAAACTGCAACAAAAGGTTCTCGGCCTCGTCCTGAAGGATCTGCTCGAAATCCGTTCTCGTAGAAACTCTTCCGTATTGCTGGTTGGCTGATTCTGACTGGATGGTTGTAGGCGTCTATCCAACCTTCTGAAATTCTGGAAGGGTCTGGATCATAGTCGACACCTCGCATTTCCACAAGATTTCCATCTTTAAGAACTGGTAGGTATGCTCCCCAGTGTGTAGCCGTCTGCAAGGGACGTTGTGGTGCGATGGTTTCCATAATCGTCAAGGACTCTGGTTTTGAGATCAGAATGGTTGGTAAGTTAATGATTTTCAGCGATTATAACAGGAGGAATCTTTGTCAATTTGCACCATACACTTACTGGATGAGCTATGTATAGCGATGCGAAGTGAGTGATGAAAATTTTCAATTGTTTCAGCTAGAGTTGATTTAATTGAATCAGTTCAATGAGTTGCTTTAGTAAGTGAAGGAGATTGCGCAGTGATTCGAAATTTACTTCTGTCACTAACGATATTGTTGGTTTTAAGTTTTAGTGTTGTAAAGGCTGATTCTCTGAAGTGGGATATGCCACTCGCATATTCTGCGACAAATTACCATTCAGAAAACGCAGCTGCTTTTGCAGCCGCAGTCACAGAGGCTACCGGGGGCAGTCTGACAATCGTTACTCATCCAAATGGCTCTCTCTATAAAGGTGGCGAAATATTCCGTGCTGTTCGCACTGGGCAAGTTCCAATTGGTGAGCGATTAATCTCTGCATTAGGAAATGAAGACCCACTTTTTGAACTGGACACCTTACCATTTTTAGCGACAGGTTTTGAAGATGCAAAGAAGTTGCACGAAGCTGCCAAACCTGAAATGCAAAAACTACTTGCAAGCAAAGGTGTGATGATGCTCTATGCAGTTCCCTGGCCACCGCAGGGAATCTACAACAAGAGTCCAATCAGCAGTGCTTCCGATATGAAGAATGTCAAATTCCGTGCCTACAATCCTGTCACAGTTAGAATGGCTGAGCTGATGGGTGCTGTACCCATTAATATTGAAGTGGCTGAGTTGCCACAGGCATTTGTAACCGGACAGGCGGAGAGCATGGTCTCATCGAGCTCGACAGGATATGACACGAAAATTTGGAAATATGTCGATTACTGGTATGACGTTCAAGCTTGGTTGCCGAAGAATATGGTCGTCGTCAACCTTGATGCATGGAATAATCTTGATGAAGCTACCCAAAACATCGTTCTGAATGCGGCAACGGAAGCTGAGGCTAACGGTTGGGCAAAGGCACAGAGTCTCGCACAGTGGTATGCCGAACAGCTAGCCGCCAACGGCATGACAGTACAGCCAGCAGGAGACCAGCTGATAGCTGACTTCAGGATAATTGGCGAGACCATGACGATGGAATGGCTAGAACGCGCTGGTGCTTCTGGTGAAGCACTGATTAACACCTACAAATCTATGTGATTGATTTTTAAGATTTAACGCAGCGAGGGAGCCGACGCGATTTTGCTAACGGAGCCTCAGCAATTGGTGGCCATAGGTGCAGTCATTTCGAACCGCAAAGAATCAAGTTCACGAGTTCGAATGCTATTGTGGCAGCAGCTAAAGAAGTAATTTCGGCGTGGTCGTAAGCCGGGGCTACTTCGACGATATCGCCACCAACCATTCTGATCCCTCTCAGGCCGCGCAGAATGTTTATCAGCTCGCGACTACTAAGCCCCGCCACCTCCGGGGTGCCTGTACCCGGTGCATGCGCCGGGTCGAGAACATCAATGTCGATGGACAGATATAGAGGCACATCTCCAACTCGATCGCGAATTCTGGCGGCAACATGATCGGGACCCTGCTCGTTGAGTTCATCACAGTGTATGACCTTAAAACCCAACTCAGCATCCTGCGCAAGGTCTTCGCTGCTATAAAGCGGACCGCGAATTCCCACATGCATGGATGCCTGATCATCGAATAAACCTTCTTCCGCAGCGCGGCGAAAGGGTGTTCCGTGCGTATAGGGTGCACCAAAGTAGGTGTCCCAAGTATCCAAATGGGCGTCAAAGTGAACCAGCGCAACCGCACCGTGACGGCGATGCATGGCTCTAAGCAAAGGAACTGCAATGGTGTGATCACCACCAAGGCTGATTAACGCACCGACGCTACTCAATAACTCAGACGCTGATGATTCAATCTGGTCAATGGCTTCTGTAATACTGTAAGGATTACAGGGAACATCGCCGGCATCGGCAACCTGAAACTCCCGAAACGGTTCGGTACCATAGGCTGGATGGAAGTTATAACGAAGGTGCCGCGACGCCTGACGAATTGCCTGGGGTCCGAAACGGGCTCCTGGTCTGTAGCTCGTGCCAGAATCAAACGGTATGCCAAGAATTGCGACATCACAGTAGCTTACATCGCGCAGTTCTGGTAATCGGCAAAATGTTGACGGTCCCGCGAAGCGAGGAACAATCGAACCGCTCATCGGTTGTATCGGTGGTGTTTTTCTTTCAGTCATGCGTCAAAAAACCATTTGTTGGTGTCGAAAACTTCCATTTCCATCTTGAAAGCATTTTACTCAACCTTGGTTCAAGCGAAGTAATGGTTGAGTATATGAATAAGAACATTTATCTGGTTCTCACAGTTATGTTGAATTCAGCATTTTGTGGAAAATTCTGCAATTTTGAATCTGTTGCAAAGATCCAGAAAAATTGAATTTTGGTCTGTCAAACTATATGGATTATTCCCAATAATTTTGCTTCCTAAATGACCGATTTCATTCACAGTTGGTAATCACTTGGTAGAAAAACCCATTAGAAATTGTATTGGACTATCCACAATTTGCTAAATGAAGTAAAGTCCTATAAGAGTCCCTTGAGTATCATAAATGCTTTCAAGAGTTCATGCCCAATTCCATTGATCGCGTTCGAAATTGAAGAAATATTCCAACTCACTTCATAGCTACTGAAACTTGTCAAAAAACTCTTTAAATCAAAAGCATGTGAATCTTGAGGTTCGTGGCGCCAGGCATAACAATCTCAAAGATCTTAATTTAGATATCCCCCTGAACCAACTCACTGTAGTTACTGGAGTCAGCGGCTCTGGTAAGTCTTCACTCGCATTTGATACGGTCTATGCAGAAGGGCAGCGAAGATACGTTGAAACGTTCTCACCCTATGCCCGACAGTTTTTGGACCGCATGGATCGTCCAAAAGCTGACTCAATTGAAAATGTCCCGCCAGCAGTTGCTATTGATCAGGTGAACCCAGTTCGAACAACGCGTTCAACTGTAGGGACCATGACCGAAATCAATGATCACCTAAAGCTTCTCTTTGCTCGTATTGCCTCGCTCTATTGTCCCAACTGTGGCAAACTCGTCAAGCAGCGCACAAATGATGAAATTTGCGATGCAGTTTTCAAGGAATTTGAAGATGCAAACATGATTCGGGTGATGTTTCCGGTTCTGGTACCGAAAAGTCTTTCCACAGAGTTTGCACTTGAACATCTCAGAAATCAAGGATATACGCGAATTGCGCATCGTAAGGGAGAGACCATGCTGGTTATTCAGGACCGGCTTCGCCCAGTCGATGCTAGCCGTTCCCGTCTGGTTGAAGCGATTGAAGTGTCTCTGTATCGAGGGTCAAATACAGTCATTGTGCAGCGAATGGATGAAAGTGGCGAGGGTACCGGACCTGAGATAGAGTTTACTGACAAACTTCGATGTTGCGGTTTCGACTATTCAAAGTCTACATCTAACCTGTTCTCCTTCAATTCACCGATTGGCGCTTGTGACACGTGTCGCGGGTTTGGCCGGACGATTGGTATTGACTACGACCAGGTCATACCAGATAAATCACTAACATTGCGAGAAGGTGCGATTCGGGCGTTCAATTCTCCTGTTTACAGCGAGAGTTATCAAGATATTTTGAGGTACGGAAGCCAAAGCGGCATACCACTCGATACGCCTTGGTGTGATCTGGAAGACGAGCACAAACGATGGGTAATTAAAGGAGAAGGTGGTTGGTACAGTGGTAAGTGGTACGGTGTCAAACTCTTTTTTGACTGGTTAGAACGGCGAAAACACCGCATGCATGTTCGGGTTTTCCTGTCCTACTATCGATCATATACGAGATGTAAAGACTGTGGAGGTGCAAGACTGAAGCCAGCAGCCTTTAATTGGCGTTTAGGAAATCGAGTCGAAGAAATTGAAAGTTTTCAAAAGTATAGACACCCGGCTTTTCAAATGACGGATACTCAATTTGCTCGTCTGCCCGGTCTGACAATACACGATGTTGCATCCTTACCGATTACCCGCTGCGTGGAGTTTTTCTCAAGGATTCAACTTCCTTCCCCGTACGATGATGCAGCCGAGTTGTTGCTGGATGAAATTCGTGCACGACTTGGATATCTAAATAATGTGGGGTTGGGATACCTCAATCTTGATCGCCAGTCTCGTACTTTAAGTGGTGGAGAAGTTCAAAGAATCAATCTGACAACTGCCTTGGGAACGACGCTCGTAAACACGCTATTTGTTTTGGATGAACCGACGATTGGTTTACACAGCCGGGATATAGGACGAGTCATTGAAATACTTCACCGTCTGCGTGACTCTGGTAACACGCTACTGGTTGTCGAGCACGAGGAGCAGGTGATTCGTGCAGCCGATCAAATTGCAGATTTAGGTCCAGGCCCTGGCTCTTCAGGTGGAAGTCTGGTGCATTTCGGGTCGCTTACGGAACTACTGAAATCAAAGAAGTCTGTAACTGCAGCCTGTCTCAGAAATGGCGACTATCTGCCTGAAATCCAACCGAACGGTCACTTTCAAGAGCAATCGTCACCTCTAATCATTCGTGGTGCCGAACAGAATAATCTCAAGGGAATTGACGTGTCGATTCCACTAGGTCAACTCGTGTGCATCACTGGCGTCAGCGGTTCCGGAAAATCGACGTTGATTGAGGAAGTTTTGTTCCGTGGTGTCTGCCGCCAATTGGGTAGAAGCACAGAGGCACCGGGACATCATCAGTCCATTGATGGTGTGGAGAACTTCGACGACATGGTGATGGTAACCCAGGCGGCCATCGGCAGAACCACACGTTCAAATCCCGTGAGTTATGTTGGTGCGCTAACTCCGATTCGCGAAATTTTTGCGCGACAGCCGCTGGCTAAAACAAAAGGCTTTACGGCAGGGCACTTCAGCTTCAATTCAAAACTCGGCCGCTGCGAATCTTGTGAAGGAAGTGGTTTTGAACATATCGAAATGCAGTTTCTTAGCGATGTGTACCTGCGTTGTGCAGAGTGTGATGGGACCAGATTTCGCTCCGAAATTTGTCAGGTTAAAGTTAATACAGACTCAAATCTTATCTCAAAGACATTTTCAGAATCGCTCTCAATTGTTGACGTTCTAAACCTTACTGTTGCGGATGCAATCGAGTTTTTCCAAAATGAAACAAAGGTTGTTAGAGCACTTGCACCTCTCGTTGATGTCGGATTGGACTACCTTACCTTAGGGCAGCCAGTTCCAACCCTGAGTGGAGGCGAAGCACAGAGACTAAAACTGGCAGCCCATATTGCTAAGAACACGAGCATAAGAAAGAAGAAACGCGAGCACATCGTGTTCTTGTTTGACGAGCCGACAACCGGATTGCACTTTACAGATGTATCGAAATTGATCAGTTCACTTCGAAAACTGATCGACAGTGGACATTCAGTCGTTGTTATTGAACACAATCTGGATCTTGTATCGAGTGCGGACTGGTTGATTGATTTGGGACCAGAAGGTGGGGAATTTGGTGGTGATCTGGTCGGCGAGGGAACACCTTCATCAGTTGCACACAACTATTCAACTGCAACCGGAGAAGCACTCAAAGAGTATTTCAACGGGGAAGCAAATCGAAAGCGAAGGGAACTTAGTGAAGTCAGCTCAAATCCGCAAAATGATCAGCAGATCGTTGTCAATAACGCTCGCGAACATAACTTAAAAAACATCTCTGTTTCAATACCATACAACGCAATGACGGTTATCAGCGGCATGAGTGGCAGCGGCAAGAGCACATTGGCATTCGACATTTTGTTCGCCGAGGGACAGAAACGGTATCTTGCAACCATCAATGCCTATGCGCGGCAGTTTGTTCAGCCAGCCTCCAGGGCTGATTTCGATTCAATTGCCGGGTTGCCACCAACTGTTGCAATCTCACAGATGATAAGTCGGGGAGGGCGTCGGAGTACCGTAGCCACTCTCACAGAAATTTACCACTACATTCGTTTGCTCTATGTAAGGTTCGGAATTCAATTCTGTCCGGAATGTGATGTCGAGATTCATGCTCGATCAGTCGAATCCATTGCTCAACAGATCATTCGCGAACGAATGAATACAAGGGTTAGCGTACTCGCGCCGTTAGTTGTGTCGCGCAAGGGGAACCATAATCCCTGGCAACAGTGGGCCTTGAAGCGTGGAGCGTCTTCTCTACTTGTAGATGGTGAACTGCATTCGACTCAGAATTGGAAGCCACTTGATCGATACCGCTTGCATAACATTGATCTACCAGTAGCGACAGTCGAATTGGGTCCGGATGACCTATCGGCCAGAGAAAATCTAATTTCTGCAATAAACGAATCATTGGAAGTTAAGGATGGACATTTTCGCATTGCATACCCCGCGCTGGATCAGGAAACCGAAGGCCGGAAACTGGAACTTTTTTCTACAAGTCGCTCCTGTACCAGTTGTGGGAGAGCTTTTGAAGAGCTGGATCCAAGACTGTTTTCGTACAATTCAAGTCAAGGCTGGTGTGTTGCATGCTTTGGTACCGGATTGGCAATCAAGAATGATGACAGCCGAGATGATGCGGACTTGGAACACCTTTCAGATGGTGAGGTCTGTGGTACATGTGAAGGGCGAAGACTCAATCCCGAAGCGCTGGCTGTTCAGTTTCACGGAATTACTATCGATGAAATGACTCGCTGGTCAGTGCGAGAAGCCAGAATCAGGCTTTCCAAATTGACACTGACTGACCGTGAACAGGTGGCAGCAAAAGATATTTTGGCGGAATTGACCTCACGGCTTGCGTTCCTTGAATCAGTTGGACTATCTTACCTTTCGCTTGATCGTGCAGCACCAACGTTGAGTGGTGGTGAAGCACAGAGAATTCGTCTGGCTGCACAATTGGGATCGAGTCTCTGCGGTGCGTGCTATGTGCTTGACGAACCGACGATAGGATTGCACAGTCGGGATAATCAGCTTCTGCTGTCAGCTCTCGCATCGCTCAGGGACAAAGGAAATACGATTGTGGTGGTAGAGCATGATGAAGACACAATAGTTTCAGCTGACCACATCATTGATCTCGGACCTGGAGGTGGCGTTCGCGGTGGTGAGGTTATAGCGACAGGGACTGTTCAAGAAATTCGCGAAAATTCCGGTTCAGTTACTGGGCGAATGCTGAAATCACCGCTACTGCATCCCATGCCAAGAACCCGTGCAGCGGTGAACTCGAAAAATGCCATTGAAATTAGCGGCGCTTTTCGACACAACCTGCAAAAAGTCAACGCATCGTTTCCAATTCAAGCGTTGATATGCGTAACTGGTGTCAGCGGCAGTGGAAAAAGTACGCTCGTTCGCGATGTGCTTTATCGAAATCTGTCATCTATCTTGTCACAAAGGCAATCTGATGAAAACGAACCTGCGTGGGACTACTGCAGCAACGTCACCGGTTGGAATCAGGTGCGTCGCGTGCTGGAGGTTGATCAGACGCCCATTGGTAAAACACCAAGATCCTGCCCGGCAACTTATGTCAATGTATGGCAAATTATTCGGAAACTATTTGCAGAGACTGCGGAAGCACGGCTTCGCGGGTATACCGCATCAAGATTTTCCTTCAATGTCGCGGAAGGACGATGTCCAACTTGTGGAGGGCAGGGTGAGAAGAAAATTGAAATGAATTTCTTGCCTGATGTAAAGGTGCGATGCGAAAGTTGTGATGGTGCTCGATTTAATCAGGAAACGCTCAGCGTTCATTATCGAGATAGGACTATTGCTCAAGTTTTGGATTTCAGTGTTGAAGAAGCGCTGGAATTTTTCTCGGCACTGCCATCACTTGAACGTGTTTTTGGTCTGCTTGTAGATGTGGGACTTGGGTACCTGAGACTTGGTCAGCCTAGTCCGACTTTGAGCGGAGGTGAGGCGCAAAGAATTAAGTTGGTTTCGGAACTTGCAAAGGCGCTACCGCGTGACAATTACAAAATTCAAGCAGCTCATAAGGCTAGACCTATACTTGGGACTCTATACGTGTTGGACGAACCGACAGTGGGATTACATGCAGCAGATGTCGAAAAACTGCTCAAGGTCATTCACGCCCTGGTTGATGCCGGTAATACTGTTGTTGTTATCGAGCACAATCTCGACGTGATCTCAGAGGCTGATTGGTTAATTGATTTGGGTCCGGAAGGAGGCGATTCAGGAGGGAAGATAGTTGTAGAGGGAACTTTGCAAAAACTAACGAAATCCAGACGCTCCCATACTGCTCGAGCCTTGCGGGAATTCAGACGAAGTTCCCGCGCTTCCGTCTGAAACTAGAGTGCGCGACGTAAGTCTTCGTGCCGCTGTGCAATGTAGGTTTTCATTGCACGTTCTGCTCGGTCTGCATCGCGCGCTGCGACGGCCTGTGCAACATCGCGGGTCATCACTTCATGCGCCTGTGCTATTGAGTGCCAACTGCCAAGCCGCTCTGAAATGAGGAACCAAAGTCGTAAATGCAGGTTCATGATGCGCGGAATGGTCTCAGCTATGAAAGTGTTGCGTACTGAACCTGCGAGCACCTTGTAGAAGTCACGATTGGCATCAACGTATGCGTCAATATCATCCTGCTCGGTTGCAGCGACTAGCGCATGATGAATTTCCATGAGGCTGTCTGCCTGTGCTTTTGTCGCTCGCATTGCAGCAATTCTGCACGCAGATCCGTCGATAATGCTGCGAAATTCGTAGATTTCCTGAATTTCCGTTATTCCGACTTCTGATACAAACATTCCGCGATTTAAGCGGTGAACGACAAGCCCTTCAATTGCCAGTCGTTGTAGTGCTTCTCTTACTGGCGTTCGGCCAATGCCTAGTTCTTCAACCAGATTTCTTTCTGCAAGAACTGAACCCGGTGGTAATTCCAGTCGAGTAATCCGTTTGACCAGCTCTTCATAGGCCAGATTGCTTAGAGATTTATCTTTCTGGATCGGTTTTATGGAAATGTTCACTAGGCTGCATCAGTAATTGGAACGCCGAACCCAGATGCAATAGACTCTGGATTGAGATTTCGACCAATGAAAACCAGTCGATAATGCGATTTCATTTCAGCGTCAAACACTTCCAGCTGCCCGCCTGAATACTGAATAAGCGAGGGTTGGCCACTGACGACCATATGACCTTTCATCCGCCAGACGTTGTCTGGTAGCTGTCCACATGCTCTTTCAAGATCAACTTGGGAAACATCTTCGTGTGGTGCGATAACAAAAGATTCCATCGTTTCATGAGTATGATGATGCCCGTCGTGGTCATGATGGTGATGATGCTCGTCGTCATGATGGTGGTGATGATGCTCGTCACGATCATGGTCGTGATGTGATTGATCTTCGCCGTTGGAAGAATCATATCTTGCAAGCAAAGCTGAAACATCATTGGAAAACACCAGGCTAGAGTCGACATCACAAAACTCGGTGAATCGAATCTCTGCCCACGGATTGATTTCTTTGATCTGCTCAGTCACATTCTTCAGTTCCTGCTCATCCGTTCGGTCAATTTTGTTTATGATCACGATGTCCGCATTCAGAACTTGCGAGACATAAAACTCACCCAGCATCGGTCGGACTTTGTTGAAGTAAGATGCATCAACGACGACTACTATTGGAGCCACGTTCATTTTTTCAGCAATTGTGGAGTCCTCTAGATCATCAAGCATGTCTTCTGGGTCAGCAACACCAGTCGCTTCAACAACGATACGTTTGGCACCTTTGTCGTTTGCAAGTTCTTCAATCGCGTTCATCAGCGAGCCTTTGAGCGTGCAGCAGATACAGCCTGAAGCCAGCTCAACTGTGTCGATGGTGTTTCCTTGAATGATATCGCCGTCGATTCCGACGTCGCCAAACTCATTAACAATGACTGCAGTCGGGTACTCAGGGTCTGCCTTTTGCAGAAGATTTCTGACTAATGTAGTCTTTCCAGCACCCAGAAATCCAAACAACAAGTGGATTTGTGGCAAGGTGCGCAATTCGCTAGTATCGGATTGCATGCCTAATTTTTGAAGAATATCTTGAAAATATATTACAGCATTTTATACGAGTTGCCGTTGTCGCCGCTCTTGTCTTCTCCCCTAATCCTCAGTTAGAGACTGCCAGCGGCGGCTAAGGCGAGATTTTCGGCACTCTGGCGGTTCGAAGCGCCAGGATTTTCCAAACCATCAAGCCACACACCGAAATCGGTGACCATTTTACCCGGCTGAACCCACTGCGAAGCGAATCTGGCGGCTCAGCAGCAAATCCGGCGCAAGCCTGTCCCTGACAGTAGACTGACTGCCATGATCTGTAGTGTAAAGCCGTTTCAGAACGAATGAGAAGTCAGGACAGGCTGCAGCGGCGGATGGCCCAAAGCGACTGTTCCAGGACAGGAAGTTTGGCCGCACTGACTTTCAGGGTCCACTGCCGCGCATGGCGAACCACCTGTCCGGCCATCGCATACAGTCGGTGACGGAAACTGATCGCCCGCACGCCATACCACTCCTGCGGCAGTTTCATGCGCATCAGCGCAAGCAGATTGAAGGCAATCGAAGACAGAAGCAGGTACGCGACATTGGCTTTGAACTCGCCGCACGGCAGATGCGCCGCGCTGAAGTCACTGCGAATTTCCTTGAGCCGGTTTTCCGAGCTGTCCCCTCTCTGGTTGTACCACCATACAATCTCGCCGTCACTGAAGCGGTCCAGGTCCAGATCGGTCGCAATCGCCCGGTAGATGTACCTGCCGCTGACCGCACTTTGCACATCGACCTGGTGCAGGCCTTCATTTTTGAAAACCATCTTCAGCTGCTCAGTCCCGTCAGGCATCCCAGCGTCGGCCGGCAGCTTGTCCCGCACCCATTTTTTCTGCACCACCAGACAGAAAGCCTCAGGCACATCTTCCATCACATGCAGCGTACGGGCCAGATACTCGCCTTCCAATACCGCACCGTCGGCATTCACAACCGCATTCCAATCCTCATCCTTAATGTCCAGTACCGTTTTCTTCACCGCACTGTCCATCTTCGCCCGAATCGCAAAACGGATGCCGTGTGCGCGGCAATCATTGATGATGCCCGCCTGATAGGAGGCGGCATCGGCCCGGAAGCGAGTGACACCCACCCCTTCGGGCAGCGCCGCGCGGCAGCGCCGGAAAAACTCAACATTCTCAGCCCCAGGCGGCACATTGCCCTCGCGAAGCTCAGCCGCAGCCACCTGACCGGTCTCGGCAATGTGACCGAACATCGGCATGTACCCGCGATGCTTCTTATACGTCCACTTCGCGTCTTTTTTCTTCGACCGAATCGCCGATGCGTCAATGTCCAAAGTGACGCACTTTCGATCACCCAGCGTCGCTTTCATCACCGCGCGGTTGACCTGCTCGAGAACCGAGATCATCTGTCGACTGTCGCCGACTCTGTGAAGCCATCCACCCAGCGTCGTGGCACAGGGAATCGTCCCAAAACCCAACAGCTTCATCAGCGCCGGTTCACTGCGCAGGTGGCGCACATCGTCGATGCACCCCGCACCTTCGTGGAACATCAGCATGAAGGTATTGAAAATGGCGCTGTGCCGGTAGCCTCGATTGCTGCCGGGTGTGGGCATTGACGAATCAATGAGCTGTGACAGCTCAAGGCGCTTGAGCAGTTCGGCTGGCACCACCAGACCGGCTCTGGAGGTGAAATTGTGGCAGCTTGCCGCAGTGTTGTATGGTAGAATCTTCATAAGCCTTGCGAAATCTGAGAGCCGTTTCGAATTCACCCATTGGGTGAATGCCGAATTGGGCGTTTTTTTCAATATCTCTCTGATTTTACAGGGCTTTATCATTTTCTGCAACTTTTTATTTGCGGATCAGGGTTCTCTGGCGATTAGACTTGGATGAAACAGGAAATGGTGCTCCTTTAAATGCCATTGAGTCGACGAAAATATCCTGAAAGTCGGGCCGAGCGGCTAATGCGACATGCTCAATGTTCTGAGTGATTTGATAAGCATTGATTCGTTCGGATTCAGAAAGCAATGCCATCTGTGCACCGAGTAGAGCTGCATTTCCGACATAGGCAATCCGTTCGTTCTCAAGATCTGGAAGAAGCCGAATCGTTTTTGCGCTTTGAATGCTGATGTAGTTGCCGAAACCACCGCATAACATCAAGAGCTGTATTTCGTCATCGCTGATGTTCATGACGGATTGCAGCATTCGAATACCGGAGAAAATTGCGCTTTTCGCAAGCTGCAGTTGTCTTACATCACCTTGTGTGATGCCAATTCTCCTGTTTTTGCCCGAGTCTTCTTCCCATACCAATGCAAACTCACGAGAACCCTTTTCCGATAGAACAAGACGCTTTTGTATTTCGGGTGATAGTTGTTCAACATCATGTTTTCTAAGATTGCCGTTACGATCCATCACGCTCGAATCGATCATCTTGGCTGCTGCATCAATCAATCCGGAGCCACAAATCCCAATGGCTGGTACGTCGCCAATCGTCAAACAACTGAAATCATCATTCACTTCGACTTTTTCGATGGCACCGATAGCGCCACGCATCCCATCTCGAATCTGTGCACCTTCAAGAGCAGGACCGGCTGGCGCGGAACAGGCAGTCAAGCGATCGCGAGAACCCATCACCACTTCGCCATTGGTTCCGATATCGACTAGAGCCCTGATTTCCTCACTTTCGTGAATGCGAGTGGCTAATATGCAGGCGACGGTATCCGCACCGACAAATCCGGCGATGATCGGCAGCATACACACCTGTGCATTGGGAGCCGCTTTTAGCGGAAGATCCGATGCGGGAAAAACCAGATTTTCTCGAACCACAGGGGCATACGGCGCTAGACCTAAATAGCTAACATCGATACCCAGAAAGATGTGGTGCATACAACTGTTGCCTACAATGACTATTTTGTAGACATGTTCGGAATCGACTCCTGCCTCCTCGCAGCATTCTCGGATGTACTGATTGACCTGATTGATCACTTTGGCCCGCAGTGTAGTCAGTTTTTTCTCATCGAACTGTGCATAGGCAATCCGTGACATCAAGTCGCCACCGTATACTGCTTGCGCATTGACGCCGCCTGCAGAAGCCAACTGCTCACCGGTTCGAAGATCAAGCAGAGTGCCAACCAGACTCGTCGTTCCTATGTCAAAGGCAAAGCCATACAGTTTGTTGGTTGTGTCTCCAGCTTCTACATCGATAATTCGGTCATTGAATCGAGTGACTGTCAGGTTGCCGTTTTCTTTCCGTAGAATTGGTGGGATCTTGCGCATACACTGAATTGGAACATCGTGATGTGCAAGGTCTGAAATTGTCGCTAGAATTTCCTCAACATCTGAAGTTTGATGATGCTCTTCAACGGGTGCTTTTGCGGTGACTGTGATTTTTGTGATGCCACTATCCAGATGAAACTCATCTGTGTCCATCATTGAATCATGTGCTTCAAGAATCTTATGACCTTCTTCCGTCTTTGGTGGCATAGGTGCCACCGTGGAATCGTCAAGCATGCGGGTTTGACAGGAAAGTCGAAAGCCTTCCAGAACCTCATCGTGACCCAACTGTACTGTGTCCTGCACAGATGGTGGGGGAATCGCACCTTTAAGGATTTTTACCCGACAACTTCTGCAGCGACCGCGTACCCCGCATGTGGCTTCAATGTTTATACCGGCGTATCGTGCGGCATCGAGAATGGTGAGATCTCGCGGAATCTGTACGGTTTTGTCAGCGTGCTTCCCGGAGGTGCTGACAAAAGTAACGGAGATCCTGTCAGACATTATTACGCCCAGACTTCGCGCGGGGTTTCCACCAGTTTTAACGCCAGTCTGACTGCTTGAACGGCATCTTTACCCCAACCATCTGCACCGCATTCTTCGGCCCATTCAGGGGAAGTTGGAGCCCCACCAATCAGAATTTTTACTTTCTCTCGATGCCCTGCATTTTGAAATTCTTCGATCGTTACCTTTTGATAGTAAACCGTTGTCGAAAGCAGTGCTGAAAAACCGACCAGGTCCGCCTTTTCTTTGAGTGCAGTCTCAATGAATTTATCAGGGTGAACATCTGTGCCAAGATTAATGACATTAAACCCAGCATTTTCAAGCATGATGGTCACAATAGATTGTCCGATGTCATGCATATCACCGAGCACCGTGCCGATTACGAATGTACCGACAGGCTTTTCTGCCTGTGCCGCTAAAAGGGGGCGAATGAGTGCCAGGCCGGCTTTCATGGCTCTGGCGGTGATCAGCATCTCCGGAATGAAAATAACCATCGCACTGAACCGGTCGGCCTGAAGATTAAATCCTGGAAACAAACCGTCATCCAGAATAACGCGCGGGTCAATACCCAATTCAATACTTTCACGCACACGCTCGTCAGCGTATATATGGTCGCCGGTTTCTACAGCCTCCCACAGGGTCTGCCATTCCCAACCTTCGGGGGCACGACTTTCCCAACCTTCCGGTATTTGCAACTCGGGTTCTTCCGGACCCTCGTAATCTAAAAATTCTGTATTCAATTTTTTTACTCAGTTCAATGGGTATTTTCCGTATGTTCCAAAATCCCGCTGTGCTTCCAGCATTGCGAAAATATTCTGAATGGGTACATCTGCCAGAATGTAGTGAGACGGTGAAAAAATGTATCCGCCATCTACTGCCAGGTTTTTCATAACCTCGCAAACACCCTGGCGAACCTGTTCGACCTGACCGCGCGGTAAAAGTCGCTGCACATCGAAACCGCCGATGAAAGCGATGTCCTTGCCAAATTTTTTCTTCAGTTCAACCTGGTTCTTATTGCCGCCAGTTGGTTGCATCAATCCAGACAAATCAACGCCGAGTTCGATCATATCGCCAATGATGGGTGAATAGTCTCCACACGAATGCAGCTTAATGAAAATATCATTGTTCGATTTACGAAATTCATCAAACATGTACTGAAAACGAGGTTTTGCTAGCTGTCGCCATTGGAGTGGTGAAATCATCATCGATTGCTGGGCACCAACGTCGTCCCCAACTCGAATCATGTCAATGCCTAGGTCAATTACATTCTTGCCAAGTTGGGTGTAGTACTCTGTCAATCCATCAAGAACGCCATCAATCAATTCAGGCTGATCGAACATATAGAGAAAGAAGTTCTGAGTCCCAACAACGTGTGCATATGCGGCCTCTATCAACGTTGAAGAAAGATCAACAATGATGAAATATTCGTCCTGGTACTCTTCCAAGAGCGTTCTGATTGGATCAAGCAGTTCAGGATCAGCGGGATCAGGCCAAGTGTAGTTCTTTAAATCCTCCATCGAGGTAATGGGGTGAAAATTGGGAAAGTTTTCTGGAACAACTTTGGCAGGTCCCCAAAAATCCTGGGTTTTTGTAAACTCTTCGTGTTCCTCAGCAGTGCGACCCTTAAGTCCGCTTTTTCCGTAACCGACACCAAAGTGGTTGTACCACGTCTCACCAATCTGGATGGGGCGATGAGAAAATTGAGCATTGATTCCAATCTGGTAGATGATGGCATCATTACCGAGCCGAAGTTCCAATTCGGGATTGTGCTTCATACCGGTGCCAGTTTTTGTAATGCCATATATACGAGCTATTTTTTCTTTCGCTTCACTTTTCATTCGGTACAGCAGCGGCACCCGGTCAACTTTTTCGTGTCTGACGGCACGTGCAAATCGCTCACGTGGTAACAGTTCTTTCATTCTGAGTCTCCCTGTGGTTGCATCTGTGTCTGTGTGATCTTTTCCATTAACCTGACGCCACCTGCACGGTTGCCTTTGGTTTTCTTGCTGGACGTGTCGAGCGCTGGCTAAGAGAACGGATGTACTTCAGGTAAGCTACCGAAAATTCATCCTTTGCAGTCAGTGAGTTGGCCGCAAATCGAAAATCATCAAACGGTTTGACCTGGTTCATGATCGGGTCGATCATCAAAGCGTCGCAACCTGACATGATGGAGAGGACGACAAAGGCATGGTTAAGAATTTTTCGCTGCGGAAGCCCAAATGAAACGTTGCTGTGTCCTCCAAATATGTGCACAGCGGGGTAGCGAGCTCGCAATTCTCGTACAGCATCAAGGTAGTGATTGCCAAAATCTGGACCCGCTCCAATCGGAAACACCAATGGGTCCAAAAAGCGATCTTCCATCGGAATGTGTCCTTCATCCATCATCTGCATGCATTTTTCCAGGTTTTCAATGCGCTCTGTTTCGTTCTGCGGCATGCCTCGATTACCGCTGGCGTTAGCGAACAGAATTGCATTTCTATCCCGAGCCATGTCAACAAGAACCTGTCTGCCGTCTTCAAGGTTAAATGAGTTGATTGCTGGTCTGCTGATTGAACCATCGTGTGCTTCAAGTCCTGCATAAATTGTGTTTGAATCCGACGAGTCAATCGAGACAACGGATGAAGTAATGCTTTGTGCGGTGGTTACCAGCCAGCGCATCCAATCATAGCGTTCCTCCGGGTAAACCGACATTTCATCTACACAGAGATCGATGATATGGGCGCCTGCAATTTCCTGAGACTTGATTGCCCAGGTTATGTAATCCATATTTTTTTGTCGGCAAGCTTCGGCGATGTGCGGAATTGCAAACACACGTTGCTGATTCGGGTCCTCAGGGATGGTTTCGGTCACATCCAGTCTGCCTTGTGAACCATCGAGTTGTGTGTAAGTGACATACCACTTCTCCGCTTCGCGAAGTACGCGTGGGCTAGACGCCTTGATCTTTCGGGTGGCGTTAAAGTTCTCACCGATGATGATGAGACCATTGTTGGTTGCTTTCATTGTCCAGTATTAGTGTCAGTTAAGTTGGGATCAGTCCAAATAAACCTGAGCGCGACATCTTCGGCAGCATTGCGGCGCTTTCTAGCAGTCTGACGGGCATACCAGGATCGTCTACTAGATCAAACAGTGGTTTTTGGTCAGTCAAATCCCACATGACCTGCTTTCCATCAATGGGATAGGAGTATCCCGGACCCAATCGCCTGGTCATTCTCATCGATTGCTGCATTGCCCAACTTCGAACCATCAGGACAAATTGTTTAGTTGCATCTTCGACACCTAACCAGGCTGCAGATTCCAAAAACAGCGCTTCAACCAGTTTCTCCTCATCCATCCACTGAATGGTCTGTTCATCGATTTCCCTACCAACCGTCAGTACAAAAACCACCGCTTCAACTGATTGACTCAGGTATTGTTTAAATATCTCACTTTGCAGATGAATGCCGTCGCCAAGTACTGCACCGCTACGGTCGACAGAATGCACATCAACAATACGATAGGAGACAACTGGTTTCGTTCTTTCGATGAACTTTTCCCGAGCTGTTAGTGCAGATGCGCGAATAACTTTTCTGACCTTCTCCAGGTTTTTATACCCCTGAATTTTGAGTATTCCATCAATTTTTGGTTCCGGAATTTCAAGTTTCAGCGTTGTAGCCTGACCGCGAACCAGGTTCAGTGTCGTGCTCATATTAATTGATCTATTTTGGTATATCGAAAATATATCAGAAAATGATTAGACACTGTTCTTTATTCAGTATCCAGATTTTGTTGAAACCAATATCGTATTCAGAGTTCGGCGAACAAGGAAACAGGCAGTTTAATCTTCAGTATCGGGAAGTCTACGAGAAATTACAAAAATTATGAAATGGACGCTATTCCAGGATGGAATCAAAAGATGATCTGTAGGAAATCGGAATACTGATCGGGTTCATGAGTAGTGGGGAATTCACTGATGAAAGCAAATGAATTTATTGGCAACATAAGTATATTTGGACTGGCTCTGGCAAAAACATGTTTTAGAATCGCGAGGTTGGCCAGGCTGGTAAGGCGGTGCTGAATAAATAAACACGGACACAGTTCGAAGGACAAATTATTTTTATCGACTGGCGCTTTAAACCTTGGCCAAGGAGTACTGTGGCAATACTCACTACAGGGGAGGCAAACTGTAGTTCCAATTCAATAAATTTAGCAACATCTCCTTAAGATAGAACTATATAATTAGTTCTATCGTTATATAGTAATGATCTGTACACCACAAGCGTCCAAAGGTTTTTCCGCAATCGGTTCTGATGCGCGATTGAAAGTGTTGCGTTCGCTCGTACGTGCAGGCCCTAGTGGCCTAAGCGTAGGTGAAATTCGGCAGCGACTCGATATTCCCGCATCGACACTGGCACACCACCTGCGTGCACTCGCGGACGGCGGCTTGATCAATCAGCAAAAGTGTGGACGTACTGTTATCAATCGTGCCAATTACGACCATATACATGAATTGGTCAATTACTTGCTTGAAGAATGTTGTGTCGATGAACCCAATACGGCAGCAGCGTGTCTGCCGAATGAATAATTTCCATTTTCAATTCAGGAGAAACATTAATGAAACTTCATCTATCGTTAGCTGTTAAAGACTTCGATTCCGCAGTCACTTTCTACACCGGGCTATTCAAAAAGGATCCAAAAGTCTTAAAGGATGGATATGCCAAGTGGGATGTAGACAATCCTTCCGTGAATTTTGCGATATGCAGGAACTCAAATTTTCAGGGAGTGGATCATGTGGGGATTCAGGCTGACTGTGATGAAGAACTCGAAGATCTTGCTCACCGCGTTCGTGATTCAGGTCAACCGTATCTTGAAATGGAACGTGTAGACTGCTGTCATGCCACAATGGACAAAGCATGGGTCAAGGGTATTGCCGACGAAAAATGGGAAGTATTTCTGACTCACCGTCACGATTTGAATCAATTCGGCATCACCCAGCAGGAACAGATTGATGCGTTGTAAGCGCTTCAGTACAACACAAGTCTTTAACGTTTTCGGATTGTCATCATGACCTGGAGCCCTTTTGCCAGAGCACTTCTAGCCGAGTGGCTAGGTACAGCCTTGCTCCTTGCCACAGTAATCGGATCAGGAATCATGGGCGAAACTCTAGCCGGTGGCAATGTGGCAATTGCACTTTTAGGCAACACGATTGCGACTGGCGCTATTTTGTTTGTGCTAATTACGATGCTCGGTCCCGTTTCTGGTGCTCACTTCAATCCCGCGGTGACCTTGGCTTTTGCTCTGAAAAAAGAAATTTCCTGGAACCACGCTGCCCTTTACATCTTGGTTCAGGTATTAGGCGGTCTAGTCGGAATGCTGGCAGCTCACTACATGTTTGCGGAACCTCTGTTTCAGCTTTCTCAGAATGTCCGAACTGGAGACTCTCAGTGGTTCTCCGAAGGCGTTGCGACATTCGGCCTCGTGCTAACGATACTGGCCACTTTGCGTGCTAGACCTAGCGCGGTTCCTTTGGCAGTGGGTTTGTATATAACCGCTGGATACTGGTTCACAGCGTCGACATCATTCGCCAATCCTGCAGTAACAATTGCGCGTAGTTTTACAGATACTTTCTCAGGTATTTTGCCCGCGCATGCACCGATGTTCATCATTGCACAATTTATCGGTGCTGTAATTGCCTTGTTTGTAGCGAACCGACTTTACGCAAGTGAGGAGTTAGGTGCACGAAGTTAAAACGATTTGTCTGTTGTGCCAAAAACTGCGGGGATAGGGAAGTATTCGCCAACTACCATGGCACGTTGAGAAATCTTTGAGATGTGTGCCAGACAAAATTCAGGCGACACTTTTGCTGCGAGTTTCAGTCTCCGACTGAAAATGCTCTAGCCACTCGGCAGATTTTCTTAATCCACCCAGCGGATAAACGTGCACCTTTTCTATCATTGTGTCCGAATTCCAACTACGGTGCTGTGCAAGGTCATGTAGCAACTGTTCGGGTGTGGAATTTTGAAGCAACTTCTTGGCACTACGCGCCTGTTTTTTTAGAAAATTCATGGATGGACCGATTCCACAGGCCGCAGCGTGCTTAAGAAGTGTTCCAATTGTTGCGACGCCAGGAATACCGATGTGAACGGGTAGTTTGTTACCAAGTTCCGCCAACTGCCGTTCCCATTCGACAACAGCTTTAGCCTGAAAACAGAACTGTGTAACGAGATACATCTCTGCGTCAGTTTGCTCTGCAAACTGGTTTTTCCATTTCAGAGCATCTTCCAATCCTTGGGTAGAAATGTCTGGGCTGCCTTCCGGATGCCCAGCCACTCCAATTTTGGAAATGCCCATCTGGTCAAACAGTCCGGTTTCCAAAAGTTGCATGGAGTTCTCATAGTCTCCTACAGGTTTTCTTGAACTTCCGGCAAGCACCAATACTTGTGTGCCTCCTGCTTCGTCGCAGAATCGCTGAAGCGATGATGCAATTTTCTGCCGGTTTGAAATCTGTCGCGCTGCGTAGTGTGGTACCGGATTAAATCCTTCATTTGCCAGCCGTATGCAAACCGAAATTGTGTCGTCAATGGTTGAACCCGGAAGCAAGGTGACATACACAGTCGTGCCAGCAGGCAAAATGAGGCGGTAATCTGGGATCTTGGTTGACGCCCCGGGGGTTGTTTCGACCGAATAACCCCGAATGAGTTGATTTAACGCGAATTGGATGGAATCTGACAATGGACTACCGATCCCTGCAGAAAGTCAAGAAAAATAATTTGACGGATAATTTTAATTCCAATCGAAGTAAATGACGGCATCGTGGAAGTCATTTATTTCGGTTTCACTTGACGATAGAATTCTATAGCCGTTGCCAGTCTCGGAAACCCAATCATTGTCCAACATGATGCGGTTTGCGATCCAGTGATCGGCGCATTGATTACCGATCAGCACAAAAACTTGTGAAGCGTTTACGGTTATGCCGCTATCAGGACCAAATCGGGTATTCATGGGGCGGGGTGTTTTCCAATCTGCAATGACCTGGCAGTTCTCGGTATCGAGAGAGTCGAGCATTAGTGCGCGTTGAATGGGCCAGGCGAATGAATTTCCGAAAATGTTAGCGGTGGTGTCAGGCAGGCTGCAGGCAACCGCCATTAGATGATCACCAACGAAACTGAATCGTTCATAAAGAGCTGAATCCGCATCGACTGCAACACAAGCGTACTCGCTTAAATCAGGCCCTGATTTGATCTCAGGGGCTGTCCAGTCCATGTCTTTTAATACATGTCTGTCAAATTCAGGAACCGGAAACCTTTTTGCCCACATCGGATTTACCTGTTGTGAAATAGGTGCTGAGAATTGCTAGGTATTTTAATATATTTGGTATATACGCCAAATTCAATTCTAGCGACTGAATTGGCATCAACGATACCCTTAATACCTGAATGACTAAAAATTTTCTTGTGAGGTTGGAGCATGGCTAAAGTTCAGATTCTGTATTGGGAGGATATCCCGTCAGTGGTCGAAGCACGTGACGAAAATGGAGTTCACAAGGAACTTTTGAGTGAGCGCTTTCAGGAATTAATTGACTTAATTGCAATGAAAAAAAAGCTTGCTGGAACCGATGAATACCTGATGCAGTGGGCAAAAGGTAAACGGTACGAAGTAGACGGTTCTGCCGAAGAAGTTGCCAAGTCGGTCAGAGATGATTTTGAGTCCCAATACAAGGAAATCAGCAAGCGAGAATTGGCCAAAGCTGTCGGTTAGTCAGTACCAGGCAGGTAGGCGATTGCTCGAAAATCATTGACATTGGTCAGGGTAGGGCCAGTCATCACTAAGTCCCCCAGCTCTTCAAAATAGCTATAGGCATCATTGTTTTTCAAATATTGGTTAACATCCATTCCTTTAGAACGGGCGCGCTTTAATGTTGATGGTGTCATCAAAGCACCGGCATTGTCTTCAGAACCATCAATCCCGTCCGTATCACAGGCAATAGCATAAACTCCTGTCATACCGTCCAACTCCTTTGCGATCGCCAATACATACTGAGAATTCGGACCACCTTTTCCGGAGCCGGTAACATTCACTGTCGTTTCTCCGCCAGAAAGAATGACAAATGGCTTGTCTGTCGAGAAATGAGTGAGCTTTTCTCGAACAAAGGCTGCATGTTGTTTCGCGACCTGATTGGTGTCGCCTTCGACGGCATCACCGAGTGAAAAAACTTCTAAACCCAGTTTGGTTGCTTTTACGGCACTAGCTTTAAGTGCGTCCTGAGGTTTTGCCACAATCCTAATTCTGGATTGCTCAAATACAGGGTTGTCCGGTTTCGGTGTCTCGAGTTCACCTTTATTCAACTTCGTCAAAATGTACTGTGGGACACTGATGCGATATTTCGATATGACATCAAGCACTTCATCACAGGTTGAAGGGTCTCCAACAGTCGGGCCTGAGCCAATGATGGAGGGATCATCACCGACTACATCTGATATGCAGAGTGTCAGTGCAGAGGCAGGATAAATGTGACTCATGAGTCGCCCGCCCTTTATGGCAGACAGGTGTTTACGAACACAATTGATCTCGTGAATCGTCGCTCCCGCCAAAAGCAGCTGTCGGGTGATTGATTGTTTATCTTCAAACGCGATTTCAGGATGCGGTCGAGTTAGCAGGGAGGACGCACCTCCCGAAATTGCGATGATCACAAAGTCCATTTCATCAAGAGAATTGGCCAAATCGATCACTCGTTTTGCTGCTCTTAATCCCAATTCATCAGGTACTGGATGTGCAGCCTCAACAACTTCGATGGAACTCGTTGATACAGCATGCCCATATCGAGTGACAACCAGACCTGAGGACTCACCCGCAACATGGTTTTCAATGGTTTTTGCCATCGCGGCAGCAGCTTTCCCTGCACCGATCACATGAATTTTTTGAGTAGGCAGGTTTTCTAGATGTGAAGGTAGACACTTTGGAGCTGAAGCATGATCGACAGCTGCTCCAAATAGGTCGATCAACATCGATTTCGGAATAATATTTATCACTTAGAATTCTTGATTTTGATCAGGTGTTTATCGATTTCTGTTTGAAATTGGGCAAGAAACACTCGCAGTAGTAAAGTGTGTCAAGTAGAAGCATCTTCAAACCACAACTCAACAGCAATCGAGCACGTTCGCTGACGACGCTAAGGATTTACTCTCACTTTCATCCAAGCCAACCTCATACCAATTGAGCGAGCAAAGTTTTTGCAGGCGTAATTACTGGATCTCGAATTTCGAAGCAATTCCGTTCAACAAAATCCATATCTATTGCCACTTGAAAGGCGTGCTCTGCTTTCGTTTGATTCTGAAAATACTGCAGAGACTTTGAAAGTGGAGCATCTTTACTCATCTTTACTTCAACAAGAAACCATGGGGAATTGTTTCGCGTAACCAGAAAATCAACTTCGTTTTTCTGTTTGTCGCGTACGAAGTGTAAATCGAATTGGCCTTGACCTGTATTTGTCCACCAATTGACCGCCTTGTATAGAGCACTCGCGACAAAGTTTTCGGCACGGGCACCTGAATCGTCAATTACTGACCAGTCCCAAAGATAGTACTTAGGTTCTTTTCGTAAAGAGCGTGCAACATTAGTATGCCAAGGTTTTATTTCAAAACAGTAATAGAGAGCAATAAGCGTCGCAATCCAGTTCTTGATGGTATTGACCTGTACTTGCACTTTACGCGATAAGCTGGAATAACTAGTTAACTGCCCGACTTGATAGCGAAGTATTTGCGCTAAGTACTCAATCTGTCCCAACTCTTGAATTCTAGTTAAATCTCGCAAGTCTTCACGCAATAACTTCTCCGCTCGCATAGTAGTCCAATTTTGATGGAATTGTTTGTTTGAAAGTAAAAAAGGTTCAGGAAATCCTCCAAAATTCCAAAGCGATTCCCACTCATCCTGTTCAATTTTCTTCGGCTGAGAATCAACTACAACACTATTGTCTGCACCCGTACATTCGGCAACCGAAACTGGATGAAGTGTGTACGGAAAGTACCGACCCATGAGGCTTTCGCCTCCTCTTGAGAACACTCGAAGGGAAGCACTGCCTGAAACTAAGAATCTCAGGTTCGATTCGTATGTATCGAACATGCCTTTCAGAAAATCTCGCCAATGCTGAAACTTGTGTAATTCGTCAAAAATACAAAGCGAAAGACTATCGGTGATTTGATTTGCACCAGTTTGCTGTGCGATTGCAAGGGGCCCTTCCATGATGGTTGCTCTGTCCGATGGATTATCCCAGTTAAAGTAGTAAGATTGGTTCATTAACTCGCCAATTAATTTAGCCGCGGTTGTTTTGCCGACTTGTCTAGGTCCTGACAAAAACAGCATTTGACGGTGTCTTTGTAGGTGCGTCACAAAGTGATTCAATAAATATCGTTGCATGACTAATCACATATATGATTGCAAAATGGTAATTACTATTTTGCAATTGTATAAAAAATAGTCAATAAAATGTGATTTCTTACCGGGAATTTTTTGACTTTCAGCGTCTAAGTCAACTACATCCAAGAAATAATTCAGATATGACTAATTTTTCATGTTGATGGAGAATTTAATCCAAAATTTGCAACTTTATTAGATTCATTTAATCCGGCTGGTCCGAGTAAAACTTTACACATGTACTAACCAGAATTACCACTTTGTACTGTCCGAAGGTGAAATCGAATAAGTCGCCCTATAGCTTGGAATTTTTTCGAAGATTCACAGTGAGCTTTGCATCAACGGGACATGCCACCGAAACCTAACTTAATGATTGACAAAGAGTATTTAACCTGCAGTCTGAGGGAATATTGGTTAGGAGAATCTGTTCGAGATGACTGTGGTCTTGAACATGGTTTCAATCGAAGTACAATGGGTTGGCCATTTCAAACTATTTCGAGACCTGGAGAACGTCAATGGAATCATACAAGCCTTCTCGTGAACGCACGATAAAGGCCTCAGAATTCAAGGTCAAGTGCCTTAAATTGATGGACGAAGTTGCGAATACTGGAGGGGAGTTGGTCATTACAAAAAACAACCGTCCGGTCGCTCGTCTTGTGCCCTATCGAAGTAAACCTCCATCTATATTCGGTATTGACAGGGACAAATTTGCGATACTTGATGACATCATTACACCACTCAATACGAAGTGGGAAGTCGATGTGGATGAAGTTGTCTGTTAGAAAGATCATGCATGAGAAACAAAAACCTATTTGAGTATTGATCTGAATGCGTTTGGCGTAAATCTGAAAAATCGTATGATAGAGTCACGCCATCAGCAAGTTGACAACGCTGGACAGGGCTCAGTAACTTCCCATGACGATGCGCGCTTTGGAGAGAACTTTGTACTTCTTCTTGCTGGTTTTCTCCACAGCAAGAACATCAGCGACGTACGTGTTACCTTGACCTCCTGAACATGGAGGCAGATACCCCGGGCTTCGCCAGCCACCCGTTGCCCGGTTTTTCTTTACTAACCAAACGCCGTCCGGCATTTTTTTGGTACCGCCGGGTACGGCTGGCAGCTGAGCCGTTCCAGCACCCATCTCAATTTCAAAACCGACTCTTCCATGGCCACCTTTTTTCGAAAGTGGCTGAAAATCAAGATCATTGAACTCAACGACAATAGCATTGGCTTGAGCGGGTATATTGTTTACCGTCAACGGTGGAGTTGCTCCCTTGCCACCGAATTTCTTGCAGTGCTGGCCTTCCGGAATGGTAACTCCGTCCCATGCTGAATCCGCGAATTCGACTGTCAATTCATCAGCTTTGACGGTGCCTAATCCAACAATAAATACAGTCAGACAGAAAATTGGTGCAATACTTCTTTGAATATTCATGCCACTTCTCTCCAGATAAATTTTACGAGTGATCTTAGAATTTGGTCAAGTCACTATAAACCACGGCACAACAATGCAAAGCTGCAATGTGTGCCATAGAGTGTGCGTCAGAATTTTAGCAATATTCAATTGACCTCCGACTTGGCAATCTGCTCAATAACTACCGTAATTGCGGCAGCCCCATATGCCACTGGACAAGCGAAGGTGATCAGGACCATTCTAGCTGGCAACTAACGCGTCAAATCAATGCTAAATCTTTATCGCGAAATCCTCTGAGGTGGTTGCACTGTCAAATATGTCAAGTAATACAGGTGATAACAGAGGCGTGTGATAAAACATCCCCCAGAAAGTGTTCCAATTCGGCCCATATTGGGGTTGCAGGCAGCGGTTTTCTGAATATCCACCCCAACTGAAGCGGATTTGGCCAAGGCTTGAACAGGCGCTTGAATCGTGCCGTAGAGTTCAATAATGTTTTTTAATATCAAAGACATGATGTTGACAATGCTGCCGCCATATTACGAGCGAAACCGGAAGATCACCGATTCTGGGTGCTGAAGTCCGGTAACAGGTTTGATATTCTGCCAGCGATGATGAATTCGACCACCGGGTTTAGCGTTGCCGATAAGATCCGTTGCGAAAAACCCTTACAGCGCAATCGTCGGTTTGCATACTTATTCCTCTGTACGCCATAATGGTGCATAATTAAACCAAATAACTGTATGTACAGGAGACAGGATAGTGGCTGAAGCAGCCGAATTGAAATACGAACGTGTACATTTACGTCTAGATGCCAAGAGCAAGCGTAAGCTGGAACAGGCAGCAAGCTATGAGAAAACGACTGTCAGCCGATTCGTACTGAGTAACGCCATTCCAGCGGCCGAACGAGTCATTGAAGCACACGAGAGGATGGTACTTCCGGCGACCGACTGGGACGCTTTCTACGAAGCCTTGCTCAATCCGCCCGAACCGAACGCAGCGTTGAAGCGGGCAGCACGGCGTTATCTCAAACGCATCGGTGGATGAACTGTCGATTAGTGTCGAACCTCTCGGCAAGCAACACGATCGCGCTACTTTCTCGTGCGGTGAACCGGACCTTGACGGCTACCTGCGACATCAAGCCTCTCAAGACGTCCGACGGCGCGCGACGCAGGTTTTTGTTGTTACGGGAGATACGTCTCAAAAGATCGCCGGGTACTACACCTTAAGTGCGATGAGTTTTGAAAAAGACATGTTGCCGGATGAGCTGGCGAAAAAGTTGCCACACTATCCGGTTCCAGCAGCTTTGATAGGACGTCTAGCCGTCGACAACACTTGTCAAGGAAGCGGGTTAGGTGAATTTTTGCTGCTTGACGCAATTCGCAGGATTATCTGTGCGAGCTTGACGATTGCAGTGTACGCAGTTGTTGTTGATGCCAAGAACGACAATATCCAAGCCTTCTATGAGAAATATGGTTTTACGGCTTTTGCCTCCCTTCCTCGTCGCCTTTACATGCCTTTGCGGACATTTGAAGAACTTGGTTTGTAGTTTCGGGAAATTGATTCGTTCGAACCTGCCATGTTATTGCAGAGGTTTTACCAATTTTATTGACCGAGCCAATAACCCGGAATGAATTGGTATCCATACAATCATAATCTATCAATTAGACACACTTAACAATCACGTGATAGTGTTGGTTACTGTAACGCATGTATATCGGTATGCGGCAATTCAGCAACGAGACGATCAAGTGGTTCAATGAGGCGTCTGCCGCTAGCTATTACAGCCGTTACGGGTTGGCGAAAGAGTTGTGCGTTCAGGCTGACCAGCGCAGAGGCGGGAGATGACTGGCGATGTCATATGGGATATCGCCAGTAGACCCCGGTCGACGTGAGTGAGACCTGCCCGATCCGATGCTCTTCAAGCCACTGCACCACATCCTAGGTGAATCCGCCAAACATCCGCACCGACTGTTCGCCGCTGCCATCCGCCGACAAGGCCACTGCATGTCTCGGAAAAAATTGATTTGTGCGTTGTATTCCTTAATAATCAATCGCGCGTCTGAGGTGAGTCGCCAAGCGTCTCGCCTTAGGGCTCTAAGCCCTAAATGCTTAGTCATTATTTTTGTTCAAAATTAGCGGTCATGTATCTTTGCTATGTTGACGAATCCGGAACTCTTGATATTCCAGATAACACCTCTCATTTCGTCCTCGCTGCGCTCAGTTCCGAAAATCCGTTACCTGTCCCCGACACTGCACATTTGAGAAGATTAATTTGCTCATATACTGAGCGAAAATACACGGGCACAACTGTCCCTCAATCGCTTTAGGATCAGCCGCAGACTGTGTCCGGTACAGCTTAGCAGTACATTTACGCTGTCGCCTCTGGATTAGAAATGAATACCATTGGCTGAGTCATATCTATAATTTCCAGATTCAGGCTATTTTTCAAAAATTTTAAAGTGAAGCACTACGAGTAGCAATGTCAGAGTACCACGCACCCATTGAAGATATGCAGTTCGTCTTGCATAACGTCGCCGGTCTTGATCAAATATTGGAACTAGATGAATTTCAAGGCATGGACCGGGAACTTATCACGGCAATTCTGGATGAATCTTCCAAATTCTCCTCCAATGTTCTGGACCCTCTGAATAAAGTTGGTGATGAACATGGGTCCATATGCGAAAACAGCGAGGTGACCACACCGCCTGGTTGGAAGGAAGCATATCGTCAATTTGTTGATGGAGGGTGGAATGGCCTGTCATTTGATGTGGAGCGTGGTGGACAAGGCCTGCCGTGGCTCGTTGCAACAGCGGTGCAGGAAATGTGGCACTCGTCAAACATGTCCTTCGGACTGTGTCCATTACTGACACAGGGTGCAATTAGAGCTTTGGAATTGCATGGATCTAAGGACCAGCAGGAGCGTTATCTGGAACGATTGATTACTGGAGAGTGGACTGGCACCATGAACCTGACTGAGTCGCAGGCCGGGTCCGATCTTGCTGCCATTCGCACCCGAGCCGTTGCAGAAAATGGCTATTATCGAATCAAAGGCCAAAAAATATTCATCACTTACGGTGAGCATGATCTAACCGAGAACATCATCCATTTTGTACTGGCAAGATGTTCGGATTCACCCGCTGGTGTGAGAGGCATTTCGATGTTTATCGTACCGAAGTTCCTAGTCAATGAAGATGGTAGTCTAGGGGAGCGCAACGACTTGAGATGTGTTTCGCTAGAGCACAAACTCGGCATTCATGCGAGCCCGACCGCTGTTATGTCGTATGGCGATAACGGGGGTGCGATCGGTTATTTGGTTGGCGAAAAAAACCGCGGGCTTGAGTACATGTTTACGATGATGAATCTGGCTCGACATGCAGTTGGAGTTGAAGGGTTGGCAGTAGCTGAACGCGCTTATCAGCATGCGATCGACTATGCCAGACAGCGAGTGCAGGGCACGGCAATCGGTTCTCGAGAGCGGGTTGCGATTGTAGAGCATCCCGATGTCAGACGAATGCTAATGACGATGAAGTCGCTGATCGATGGAATGCGTTGCCTTGCTTACTTCACAGCCGGAGTCTTTGATTTATCAATCAAACATCCGGATGAAATCGCCCGACAGAATTATGGTGAACTACAAGCCTTGCTGATTCCGCTAGTCAAAGGCTGGTGCGCGGAATCTGGCAATGAAGTTGCATACCTAGGGGTGCAGATTCACGGTGGAATGGGTTTTATTGAGGAAACCGGTGCTGCACAGTATTTACGCGATGTAAGAATCACTCCAATATATGAGGGCACTACCGGTATCCAGGCAAATGACTTGATTGGAAGAAAAATTCTGCGTGGTGATCGCGAAGCCCTGGAACGTTTGGTCGAAATTATCCGTCAGTCGATTTCTCAAAACGACCAGGAAGATGAGGCTGTCGCATTGATCTCAACTGCGGTACAGACTGCTCTCAATCATTTCAACAGAGCAACAGAATGGGTTTATCAAACGGGTGAAGCTCAACCGCAGGTAACCGCTGCAGCCAGTGTTGGTTACATGAATGTTTTTGCCTTAACTGTTGCCGGTTGGCTGATGTTGGATATGGCTTCCGTCACAGCAGCTGAACTCCGTTCAGGTTCGGGTCACACGGAGCACTTGCAAGAAAAACTGATTTCTGCCAAATATTTTGCAACCCATATTCTGCCCAGGGCTCAAGCGCATGCCGATGCGGTCATCCAGTCTTCGGCTGTCGCTTTAGAATTGGCGGAAAGTCAGTTCTAATCCTTCTTCAGGCCAGCTTTGCACCGTTGTCTACGCGGCGCTCTGGCTTTGCGATGACGACGCTACCGTCTTGTTGAACAAATCCGGTTAACAGAAACTGCGACATAAACGGACCGATTTGTTTATCCGGAAAGTTAACAACACCGACGATCTGACTGCCGATCAGGTCTTCAGGTGAATAAAGATCGGTAATCTGCGCACTTGATTTGAGAGTACCAATTTCCTCACCGAAATCGGCGGTAACTTTGTAGGCAGGCTTGCGCGCCTCGGGGAACTCCTGAACTGTCAAAATAGTTCCGACACGAAGTTCAACCTGTTCGAATTCGCTCCAGTTTATCTGCTTCACAGAAATTTTCTCCTTAAGAATAAGAATTAAGGGGTGTGAGTGGTTGATTGACGCCGAAGCTTAGTCGACTCCGACTTAAACAACCGTCTTGTGAGAGAAAGCGAAATTTTACAGCGAACCATCGTTCCAATTTTGTGATGATATGAACGCGTTGAATCAAAAAAACAGTAGATCGCCAAATTAAACTCGTAGAATCGGATTTTCCATCTCTTCTACACTTCATGCCACAGGCTTATAATGAGTCGCCCTGTACGAGGTAAGAGGCTATAGGTGGAAAACTTGGAAAATATCAGCGTTGAAAGCATTGTTGATTCACTTGTTCAGCGCTCACGACAAGCGTTTAACGAGTTTCGAAACGCTGACCAATATTCTGTGGACGAAGCGGTTACGGCAGTTGCCTGGTCGTTGTATAAGCCAAGCAATGCCAGGAAACTGGCGGAATTAGCAGTGCAGGATACCGAACTTGGGAATGTTAACGACAAGATCACCAAGAATCAACGCAAAACCTTTGGTACCTTACGCGACCTTTTGCGCGCACGTACGGTAGGGATCATCGATGAAGACAAGGAACTAGGCATTGTCAAGTACGCAAAGCCGGTCGGTATAGTCGGTGCTGTTACACCTTCAACCAACCCGGCAGCCACTCCGGTCAACAAGTGTATGATGGCTATCAAGGGCCGCAATGCAATTATTATTGCGCCTTCACCAGCCGGTTGGAAAACAACGAATCATGCAGTGGGACTGATGCGTGAGGGCTTGAAAACTGTCGGTGCTCCGCAAGATCTGATTCAAATTCTTCCGTCACCGGTTAGTCGGGAAATGACCCAACAACTGATGCGGTCTGTTGACTTGGTTTTGGTTACCGGCTCACAAAACAATGTAAAAGGTGGATATTCAAGCGGCACACCGACAATTGGTGTCGGTGTGGGTAACGTGCCGGTAATCGTGGATGAGTCAGCCGACTTGCAGCGTGCCGCCAAGTTGATTGGCATGTCAAAAACCTTTGACAATGGCACCTCCTGTTCGTCTGAAAATTCAGTCATTGTGCTTGATTCAGTCTACGAAGATATGATGGACGCTTTTGCCGAAGCCGGTGGATATCTGGCGACTGCGGAAGAGAAAGACCGAATCGTCAATACATTGTGGACTTCTCCTAGGAAGTTGAACCGCTCACTCATTGCCAAGGACGCAGACGTACTGATCAGGCACTGTGGTTTGGCTGCACCCGTTGAGACAACAAGATTCATCATTGTAGAGGAATTGGGAACGGGTCCCGAATACCCCCTATCGGGCGAAAAACTGTCACTTTTCATGACCGCATATCGAGTTTCGAATTTCGATGATGCGGTAGCCAAAGTGCGTGCTATTCTTGATTATCAGGGGGCAGGGCATTCCTGTGGTATTCACACTGCAGATCAGAGTAAAGCCAAGTACCTTGCGGAGAACCTTGATGTCGTTCGAGTACTGGTTAACCAAGCACACACGTTTGGAAACGGTGGCGGCTTTACCAGCGGCTTTCCGTTTACCTTGAGTATGGGATGCGGTACCTGGGGCGGAAACAGTATCACTGAAAATCTGAATTACCGACACTTCATCAACATCACGCATTTGTCCACAGAAATTCCTGAGGACAAACCTAGTGAGGAAAGCCTATTCGGAGAATTTCTCCGAAAGTATCATCCCGACAAATCGCTCTGAGGTTCACCCCCTTGTCTGAATCTTTTCGATCACTGATCGATCAACGCGCGGTTGAAGTTCCTGATCGTGTATTTCTGGTTGATCCGGATTCTGCTCAAAAGATGAGTTATTTGGAACTAAAAGAAAATGCTGTTCGATTTGGCAATATGCTAAATCAGTTAAGCGTATCGTCTGCAGGTAATGTTGGATTCTTGATGGACAACGGCTACTGGACAGTCGTTGTGATGCTGGGTACGATGTATCACGATTCGGTGACAGTACCACTCAACGCAGTTGCGAGCCACAGGAATTTGAGGTTTGCTGTTGAAAATGCCAAACTCGACTTAATATTTGTGAGCACTGCACACCGTTCCTTACTAGACAGAGTACTGTCCGATATTGATAGGTCTATACAGGTCATTGAAGTGGATATGGAACATGGATTTGATCTTGAATTTCTGAATTTCTCTACTGAGTATGATTCAGAAACTGAGTTAGCCAAAGACACTCCCGCAATGATTTTGCATACTTCAGGAACGGTTGGTGTACCCAAGGGTGCTGTATTGAGTCACGGAAACTTAATCGCAGGTGGAAAGAATGTAGTATTGGCACAGAACCTGAAAGAAGACGACATCGCATTTTGTATTCTTCCGCTGTATCACATCAATGGTCAAGTTGTAACGGTAGTCGCTCCACTAGTCAGTGGTTCTCAGGTCGTGATGCCTAGAAAGTTCAGTTTGTCGAGGTTTTGGTCGACGCTGATGGACAATCATTGCACTTGGTTCAGTACTGTGCCGACCATCACCAAGTATTTACTGGATGATGTGCATGCCAAAGGCGGTGAACAAAAACTTCGGGACACCTCTTGTTTAAGGTTTGCCCGGTCGGCATCATCGGCCATGCCAGCTTCGATGCTGATAGACTTTGAGAAAACTTTTGGAATTCCTATGTTGGAATCGATGGGATTGACAGAGTCGGCAGCGCCAATTCTAGCTAATCCGATGCCACCCGCTACACGAAAGCCGGGATCAGTAGGAATCCCGTTCGGCAACAAAGTCAAGATCATTGATCATTCTGGCGATGATTTGGAACGTGGCGAAATCGGTGAGATCGTAGTGCGTGGTGATAATGTAATTTCGCAGTACTACAATGCACGAGAAGTTACTGAATCTGCCTTCACAGCGGATGGGTGGTTTCGAACCGGAGATCGCGGTTATCAAGATGATGATGGTTATTTCTTCGTAACAGGACGAATTAAGGAGCTAATTATCAAAGGTGGCGAAAATATTTCTCCCAGAGAAATCGATGATGTGCTTTACAGGAACAAGGCAATTCTAGAAGTGGCGACCTTTGGTTATCCGGACTCAGCATATGGGCAAGTTGTTGCCATTGCGGTAGTATTGAAAGCGGATCAATCGTACAGTGAAGAAGAATTGATGGAATATTGTCGGACAGAACTAGGTTCATTTCTCTGCCCCAGTCGAATTTTCTTTGTCGATGACCTGCCAAAAGGACCGTCAGGAAAGATCCAACGATTGCAGGTCGCCAGTAGCCTGATCCCGGAAGACTGATATCTGGTCCATGCCATGAATGTTGATCGCAGCTTAGAGGGCAAGAATGCGTTTATCACTGGTTCAACTTCAGGAATTGGGCTGGCAGTTGCAGAGCAATTGGCGGCTGCTGGCTGTAACATTGGTTTGAACGGATTTGCGACCTCTGAACAGGTTCAGGACATTTCATCCAGGTTTCAGTCAGAGTATGAAGTTGAGGTTACCTACTGTGGCTTTGACTTGCGCGAGGTTGGCGAAATCAGTGAAGGGTTGACGAACTTTGCCAAGGAATATGGACAGGTGAACATTCTAGTCAATAACGCTGGCGTTCAATTCGTTTCCCGGGTTGAGGATTTCCCAGATGAAAAATGGAATGAAATCATAGCGGTCAACCTGTCTGCGGTATTCCACTGCTCCAAAGTGGTCATTCCCGGAATGATTGCCAATCAGTGGGGGCGAATCATCAATATCGCATCCGTACATGGACTGGTTGGAAGCGTTAACAAATCAGCTTATATAGCCGCCAAGCACGGTGTAGTCGGGTTAACCAAGGTTATTGCACTCGAAAACGCGAAGTCTGGAATAACCTGTAATGCAATCTGTCCTGGTTATGTAGACACGGAAATTATTCGCAATCAAATTCGGGATCGATCTGCTTCTGAGAACAAATCTGCAGATCAAGTTGTTTACGAGATGCTACATGACAAGCATCCGACTGAACAGTTTATTGAGCCAAGCGAAATTGGTGCACTGGCTGCCTACCTTTGCAGAAATCAAGCTAGTGGCATAAACGGTTCGACATTGTCCATCGACGGCGGTTGGTCAGCTCATTGACTGACAAATTCAATTCAGGCTAGTCCGCGGCTTTGACAAACTCCGCCCAAGCTGCATCAATGTGTCGCATTTCAGTATGAATCGCGCCCGGTACAAATCGCATTACGTACACATCGTCAAGAATCGTGTGAGTTAAGAAGATTTTTCCTTCGGAATTTATCTTTTCAAGAATCTGTTTGGTTATCGCGTTTCCGTTCTTGTGGCGGAAGCAGACAAGATTTAACACTCTGGGTTGAAATATCTCATAGCTTGAGTTGGATTCGACCAGCGATTCAAAATGTTCAGCGAGTTCTATATGTTTACGTATATGTGCTCGCAATCCCTCCACGCCGTAGTGACGAATCACAAACCAGAGCTTTAGCGAACGAAAACGCCGACCAAGCGAAATTTGCCAGCCGCTGTCACTAGTGTCCCGTTGTTTTGAGAAAACAGTGGTGTATCTGATTGATTTCAATAATATAAACCCCTGTTGGAGGGTGTCCGAGACTTCAGCGAAAGCAGTGGTCTCGAATAACCCTCCAAACCGAGTTATTATCAATCAGGAGTATACCCATCATGTACGAGGGAAAGTTCATTTTTTCGCAGCTTATGGCCCACCTGCCATGGAAATCGTTTCACCGCTGTGTGGATCGCTACCGGGGCGATCACAAAGTTCAATCCTTTTATTGCTCACAACAATACCGGGCCATGGCCATTGCGCAGTTGAATCGCCGCAGCAGTTTACGCGATCTGGTGGTTTGCCTGCGTACCCATCACGACAAACTGTACCACTTGGGTTTGCCCGGCGGGGTGTCGAGAAGCACGCTGGCCAAAGCGAATGAAAATCGCGACTGGCGCCTGTATGCCGACTTTGCGCAACACCTGATCGCACAAGCTCGGCCACTGTATGGCCCGCAAGACAGCGGGCTGAATCTTCAGGAAACCATCTATGCCCTCGACTCCTCAACCATCGATCTGTGCCTGTCGGTGTTTCCGTGGGCACGGTTTCGCAAAACCAAATCCGGCATCAAGCTGCATACATTATTGGATTTACAGGGAAACATCCCCTCATTCATCGAAATCACCGAAGCGAAGCTCAATGATGTCAACGTTCTTGATGCCCTGCTGCCAGAACCCGGCGCCATCTATGTGATGGATCGGGCATACCTTGATTACGAGCGCCTGCACACGTTTCACCGCTACGGCAGCTACTTTGTGGTGCGTGCCAAATCCAACACCCAATTCCGCCGCCTGTACTCGCATGCAAACGACAGGAATGAAGGGTTGATCTATGATCAGAGCGGTGTGCTGACCGGGACCAAAAGTGCGAAGCGTTATCCGGATAAACTCAGACGCATCAGGTATGTCGACCGCGAGCGGGACAAGAGTCTGATTTTCCTGACCAACAATACATATCTGCCGGCGCTGACTATTGCTGAACTATACAGGAACAGATGGCAGGTGGAGCTTTTCTTTAAGTGGATCAAACAGCACCTGCGAATCAAATCGTTCTACGGTACCAGCGAAAATGCCGTCAAAACACAAATCTGGATTGCTGTTTCGGTTTATGTGTTACTTGCGATCATCAGGAAACGAGTGAATTTCAAGGAAAATCTCTACACTTTCTGCCAGGTTCTTGATACGACTTTATTTGAGAAAATGACACTAATTCAACTACTTGCAAATTACAATCCCAAACCAGAACCGCGGCCGTCTCTTAAACAATTGAATTTATTCGATAATTTAACGGGACACTAGTGAGCCGCTGTAGTCAAAAACCTGACCAGATTCGGTTGCTTTGTTTCGCAGATACTCGGGGGTTATTGTCAAGGCGTTAACTAAGTCGGGTTTGTTTGCCACGTAAAAAAGGTCGCAGTCGAAATTAGTCAGTAACCATTTGTGTGGATTAAAGCAGTAGCTATCGACCAGTTCTACGCCGTCTAGCAGATCGCGAAATTCAGGACATACCGCAGCGGAACCTGCATAAGCTGCATCAACATGTACCCATATTTGATTCTTGTTCGCTACTTCACAAATTTCACGTACTGGGTCAATCGCTAGTGACGAGGTAGTGCCGATTGTTGCACAGATGAATGCTGGAATGAGACCATTATCAGTGTCAATTTTGACTTGTCTGGCAAAATCATCAGCCTTAATCGCAAAGCTGCCATCAACGTCAAGGCGTCGAATCTGCTCGTCTCGAAATCCTGCAATCCTCAGGCCCTTTTCTGCTGAAGAGTGAGTGTGCCCTGAAATATAGGCAGTCAGGTCTGTGATATTTCGTTTGGGATTGGTAGACAGTGCTTTCTCCCTTGCCGCAACCGCAGCGCAAAGCGCCGCACTTGATGCAGATTCCTGAATAACGCCACCGCCTGACTGGTTTGAATGAAAGTGTTCTGGCAAACCAGCAATTTCAACCATCCAGTCTAGCACTAGGGTTTCCAATTCTGTACAAGCAGGACTGGTTGACCACAACATTCCTTGAATGCCAAATCCAGATGACAGAAAGTCGCCCAAGATTGATGGACCGGATGCGTGCGTAGGAAAATATCCGTAGAAGTTTGGAGATTGCCAGTGAGTCAGACCTGGAATAATTTTTGAATCAACGTCATTTAGAACATTTTGAAAAGGTTCTCCCTGTTCCGGCGGGCGAGCAGGCAGGCTTCTATAGACTTCACCTGGTTCAACTTGAGACAGCACTGGATATTGCTCAATGTTGCGCATGTAGTCAGCAATCAGGTCAACCATTTGGTAGCCATTTTTGCGAAATTGTTTGGGATTCAGGTGATTCGGATTGTTTTTCGACATTTCAGAACAGGTACTCCGATTTTTTGTTGAGATTAATCTATGAATAACGTTTGAAACAACTTCTAGATTCAGCGCATTATTGATTCGACCTGAATCATTACATCAAATAAACGGTTGAAAAATCACATTTCGCTCTGTTCTAGGCATTTCTGTTGCCGCAATTTTCTCATGATTTTTCGGTCAGCTTCTGACTATGTCACCTCAATTGATCTGACATGAGACGAATCTGATTCGGAATTCAGCAACTGACGATTGACGGGTGCAATCCATATCTTGCTGATGATATGGATAAAGTGATATGGTTCATGGCACTCGGTATATTACAGCTGGACGATTTATCGAAGAAAGAATCCGAACTCGATACACTGACTATCACACCCCCTGAATTGGAGCATTGAATGGCGGATACCCCAAAATCATTGCACAGAGGGGAAGTTTACAGGCGAGTTCGCGTTTGACTGCAGCAGAAGCACCAGATCAAGCCAGATCCAATTCAAGGTGCTGGTTGAATCTCATGCGCCGCTTCAATGCGCTGCAGCGCATCCCAAGTGAAGCCGTAATGCAGCTGCGGTGGCGCCTCGCGGAATGAATATCCATCTCCATCGGCTGAATCGGCACTAGAGATCGGTCTGGACAACTCAATCAGAAACTGGCGAAAACTCGGTATGGGACAGACCACCTTGCCATCATTGCGCTCCTGCAGTGCACCGCTATGAATCAGATCGTTATAGTATTCATCCGCGCTCATACCGTGTGGCAATTTCTTGGTCCGGCTCTGGCTGCTCGCATTGTCATCTGCAATCCGTTGAATTATGTCCAGAATATCCCATCGCTTCTCACTTCCCGTCAGCTGCGCCATCAACGTTCCCAGCAGTCCTACAGAGTCTTTCATCGCATCGCTCATGCGGGCATGATAGTATCGCATGCGCGATCCCTGGCTCAGCTGTTCGACTCTGGCAAAATCCACTGCCTCAATTCTACATTGCGCCTCCAGATACACCCTGCTGAATGCCCGCAGACAGTTCTGCAGATGCGCCGCCCATCCGTCCGTCCGCTGCAGCAGCGCATCGAAGTCATTCGAATATCTGCCCAGATCAATCTCAAAATGGGCGCAGAACCCCGCCTTCAGCTCCGCCACCTCAGCCGCATCCAGTCCATTCAGTGAATAGGTGTTTTCATCTGACAACCGGGACAGTCCCAGTTCCCTGACCCGCATCTTCGTGTCTGACAATCCTGCCAGCAGCACAATCACCGGCAGATTGGTCTGATTTCCGTGCATCGCTCGAAGAAAAAGGCCCTCCGGCAAACGTGGATCGCCAGGCAGATTCTGCGCTTCATCAATGCTGATCACCACAGGACGATTCCACTTGCTGTGCGACAGCACACTAACTAGTGTTGACAGACTGGCTCTGGCGGCATCATGCTGCTTTGTCCTCTCATGTTCAATAGACCCTTCGACAAATCCCATACTTCCGCTACCGCTAACTCGCATGGTCTTGCTGATTTGTGCAAACAGTTTTTTTGCCTGTCCTTGTGACACGAACGCCGCCAACTTTTCGCAGAACTCCTCCAGTGAATACAATTCACTGCTGTCGCAGTTCAACATCATCGGAGTTGGTCCGGGCCGCTCGCGCCCAGCTGCATCCAAAGTCATGTATGCGCCTTGCTGCCAAGCGTACTGTAGATACTCCAAAATCGATGACTTGCCCGCTCCGGGCGCACCGTAAATCATCCAAGTTGACCCTTTATTCTGTGCCAATCTATTTTCATGACAGTGCCATACTTCCGAGCAGGCATCCTCAATGTCCGACAGAAGCCGCTTGCGTCCCGCAAAATAAGGCGGCGCGTTGCGGTCTTTTGTTTGAATAAATCTCGCAAGGCCTTCTCGTCCTGCGGGGATCTGTAGTGGGTTTCCTTTTACTGTCGGCATGTCGTCTCTCGTTTTATGGATTTTCTGTAAACAGAGTTCCGCGCCAGCGAAATACTGTCGGGATCGAAGCCAGCATTGACTATTTCTTTAGAGTAATAGCCTGTAGTCTTATCGGTATGATAATTCGTTCAACCTCCGTTGTAAATATAGTCGTTGGTAGTGGATTTTACCAAGGTGCTGGGATTAACTCACTCAGTTGCATTTGACCCCAAAAACAGCCTTGATTATGATCACTTTACGGACAGGCTGCAACTTGGTTTGTTTTCATCGCCGTGGCGATGTCAGATACTTTCAGTTCATGGTTAAGGCAGACTTCGGCAAATTGTTTATTAGAGTTAGCGTCGAAGAACAGGATTTGTCGATCAACACCTGAATACACGCTAAGGAAGATCCTTATATGCCGATACATCAGCGCTTTACCTCATTAATTCGGGTATGAATTGACTCCGAAACTTGTACTAGAACAATTAGCGACTAGGTGGTACGTCTGTGCCCGCCACTGATCGCACTATTCTTGTGCTGAAGTACTGCATTTGTCAACCTTTTTCGGACAGCTTCCAGCTCTTTGCATCAACTCCTTAATTGAATGCCTTTAAGTCTCTACCCAATACCGCAATCACTCTGCTAGAGTCAGATTCAGGAATGTAATGGTCATCATAAACAGCGTTTGCGTCCTCCATCCATATTTCCTTTATTTGTTGACATTGCTCCATCTTCAATTCAATCAAATCACTCCATACTCAAGTGCCTTTTCCATAATTAACTCGTATCTTGCTTTTTCTCTATCCGCAAATTCCTGGACGACGAAATATCTGACTGGTTTCGCACGTGTAGAGTATTGAACTTTTCCCTTCATCAAGGCATTGATCATATCTCTGCCGCCACCCCTGCGATAAATATCAACTTTGATTTTGCGGCCAATTCTATGTTTTTGGCCATCAGTTTTATACAAGGTGGCTTTAGTGATTGGATTCATAGCATATCTGCTTGGTTCCATAAACAGGAAATTCTCTTGGTAATAAATTTCCATTTTTGTTTTTAGAAATTTCATCAATCCCCCGGCATTGTCAAAGTCAAATACAAAAAATAATGTTTCCTTGATCGTAGTCTTATTCATCATTCTGAATGTCGCATCCTGCTTCAGTTTTAAAATTTCTATTTCTTTCCAATCTTTACTACCTTTATCCACCACAAACACGCCCTGAACCTCAATGAAATGATACGGACTGTTTCTGAGACTTTTACGGAGTCGCTCACTTCTTTCCTTGTTTTCATTTTTTGATAGACCCACTCTCTCAGCCGAAATGCAACCGGATTCGAATTCACTGATATGAATATGAATGCTGTTTAAGCCCACGTCAGTCAATATCTTGCTGTCTCTTATCAGATTCGAAATTGATCTTCTTAATTCTGCATTGCTACTCTGATTTTCATTCGGCATTTCCTTCAAATCGGGCAGATGCGGGCAAATGCTGTCCTCATAAATTTTTTGTCGGCCTCTTTCACCATCATGTTTGATTGTCTTAAGCAGTGCATGAAATGAGTCATTAATTACACACAGAAGGGTATAAGTCCGTTCTGCTTCGTATTTACCGTAGTTGTCAGTCAAGTACTCACAAAACAGGTTTTCGCAGATAGCGGTACTTTCGGGGGAGGATGTGGTATCCAGAATGTATTTCAGAACATCATAGTAATCATTGACGAAATTGGGACCATGCTGAAAAATTCTTTTATAAAAATAAGACCACCCCATTATCAATTACCTCTATCCCTCTCTAATCTATTCATAGTCAATTCAATCTGCCATCAATGCCAACGGTCAGTTCGTTATTTTCCAATTTTTTAAGGATCATTCCGACAGTAGCACTTTTCATCCAGTCAATAGTATTTTTCTTACGAATATTGTGCCGACCTGCCAAATCTTCAGCAACTTTCTAGCGTATCGGCTGACGATCTTGTTGGGAGAGTCAGAGCAACAATTTACGGGCTTATTCTTTCTCCTTTTCCATCACTAGTGTCCCGTTAAATTATCGAATAAATTCAATTGTTTAAGAGACGGCCGCGGTTCTGGTTTGGGATTGTAATTTGCAAGTAGTTGAATTAGTGTCATTTTCTCAAATAAAGTCGTATCAAGAACCTGGCAGAAAGTGTAGAGATTTTCCTTGAAATTCACTCGTTTCCTGATGATCGCAAGTAACACATAAACCGAAACAGCAATCCAGATTTGTGTTTTGACGGCATTTTCGCTGGTACCGTAGAACGATTTGATTCGCAGGTGCTGTTTGATCCACTTAAAGAAAAGCTCCACCTGCCATCTGTTCCTGTATAGTTCAGCAATAGTCAGCGCCGGCAGATATGTATTGTTGGTCAGGAAAATCAGACTCTTGTCCCGCTCGCGGTCGACATACCTGATGCGTCTGAGTTTATCCGGATAACGCTTCGCACTTTTGGTCCCGGTCAGCACACCGCTCTGATCATAGATCAACCCTTCATTCCTGTCGTTTGCATGCGAGTACAGGCGGCGGAATTGGGTGTTGGATTTGGCACGCACCACAAAGTAGCTGCCGTAGCGGTGAAACGTGTGCAGGCGCTCGTAATCAAGGTATGCCCGATCCATCACATAGATGGCGCCGGGTTCTGGCAGCAGGGCATCAAGAACGTTGACATCATTGAGCTTCGCTTCGGTGATTTCGATGAATGAGGGGATGTTTCCCTGTAAATCCAATAATGTATGCAGCTTGATGCCGGATTTGGTTTTGCGAAACCGTGCCCACGGAAACACCGACAGGCACAGATCGATGGTTGAGGAGTCGAGGGCATAGATGGTTTCCTGAAGATTCAGCCCGCTGTCTTGCGGGCCATACAGTGGCCGAGCTTGTGCGATCAGGTGTTGCGCAAAGTCGGCATACAGGCGCCAGTCGCGATTTTCATTCGCTTTGGCCAGCGTGCTTCTCGACACCCCGCCGGGCAAACCCAAGTGGTACAGTTTGTCGTGATGGGTACGCAGGCAAACCACCAGATCGCGTAAACTGCTGCGGCGATTCAACTGCGCAATGGCCATGGCCCGGTATTGTTGTGAGCAATAAAAGGATTGAACTTTGTGATCGCCCCGGTAGCGATCCACACAGCGGTGAAACGATTTCCATGGCAGGTGGGCCATAAGCTGCGAAAAAATGAACTTTCCCTCGTACATGATGGGTATACTCCTGATTGATAATAACTCGGTTTGGAGGGTTATTCGAGACCACTGCTTTCGCTGAAGTCTCGGACACCCTCCAACAGGGGTTTATATTATTGAAATCAATCAGATACACCACTGTTTTCTCAAAACAACGGGACACTAGTGCTTTTCCATTATTTCATTCATTCTCTGTAAAGCGATCATACCGTGCATTTCATCAAAGATTTCATCCAGTCTGCCAGTGATGCTCTCATACATTTCGGCATCGCCATACTCAATATCCTTATGGTACATCTCCCAATACCAGGCGTATGTCGCTTCCCTGATATTGTCGAGTTCGGCCATTATTCCTTCCTTGAATGTATCAATCGGAACGGTAAGATTTTCTTGGGTAATACGTAGTTCCTTTATTTCTTCAGTCATTTTTTACTCCTTGCATACATCAGTAACAATCTGCTGTTTTCTTTCATATTCCTGTTCTTTCTAAATATTTTTCATGTGAGCCACATCAGGCATCGCCAAACACATGGATTTCAATGCTCTGCTGGTGTCAACTAGTTCCTGATTCTGATAATTCTCAAAACTTTCGAATACGCGGGTACAGAACATCAACATCGATTTTTTCGAAATCTTCTACTGTGCAGCGACCATCAACAGGGAAATCGCAAGACTGTTGCTTCATCTGCTCTATGGTCTCAGCCAAATTTTCCAATTGGAAATTGCTGCTGTTGTTCATTAATGGATTCCTTGCTTTCTTGAATTGTCAAATATTGGTGAAAAATTGCATTCAGTGCCATCTCAAAATATGTAAACGTGTTTTGCAGTCTAAAAAAATTTTATGGGCAGAATTGCCAAAGTCAATAGTTTCTGAAAATACTTTGGCAAGAACCAACCTGGATAGTTCTACTGTCCAGGCGGCTTGTGTCTATCACACCTCTTCCTCCGAGCACATCAATACCATCGCAAATTGGAACTGGAATCAGATTCTGTGAAATCAGCAAAATATTCACTGTTCTTTCATGGCCAAATAGAGTTTTTCAGAACTGTTTTTGAGAAGGAGCAACATCAACCTGTAACTGACACGACAGTACAGAGAGGAAATATAAATCGATAGATTAGAATTGAACCGCAACACCTAGGACGACTGAGAACGCAATGAAAAATCGCAGACAGGAAAATTCAGGTACTGTTCACCGCGAGCGACATATCAGGTCGTGCTGAATGCGCCACCGGACAATGTGCAGAATTTGTTGAAGAACGCTCTATAGCCACGCAAAACCAAATTTTCTATGCTCCTTAGCCAGTTCGAGGTTTAGGAATCGCATCGGTACACCTTCCAGTTTCGGTTACGGTGGTTCTGGTCCTGACGGACGGTGGAAAATTGACGAGCCTTAACTCCATCTGGATGAGGACATTGTGGTGCTGGACACGACAGGAAGGCGTCGCGAGCGAATGCCTGAAATTCCAACTACCGCCTACTTTACGTTGGCTTTGAACTGGGTGTACAAGGTGCTTTTACCCTCTACCCGAACGCTTGAACTTGGTGGCAAAAGGTCGCTCTACACCGGTCACAGTGTGTGCTACATTTGGTTAGTGGACCTAGATAGCATTTGCGAGCAATACGATATTCCCGGAAGTTAATTCCAAACGAAACGGTTTGGATCTATCGCTTCAATCGATCTTGCCGATAACTCTCTAATTCAATTGGCTGACTGAAATTTTATTGCGGCTATGAATTAATAGTCAAAGTGAAAATCTATCAACAATTTGTACAAATCTCCCAAAATGGCTCTGGTAAATTTGACTATAGTCAAAAATAATAGCGAGTATTTTTACATGTTTATAAAATTCATGTCAAATTGAGTCATGCAACGATATTTAGAACCTAGTGTGATTGAGGACCTAAATCGAAAAATGGTTTTTGTTGGTGGTCCACGACTAGTTGGAAAAACAACCCTTTCCCTCAATATTGCACCTGGTGGACATCGGTACCTGAACTGGGACGACCCGGAAGATCGGGAAATTGTTCTGAAAGAAATATTCCCTGTTGAATCATTCGTAATATTCGATGAAATACATAAATTTGGAAACTGGCGAAACTACATCAAGGGCTTTTATGACAAGCACTATATTGGAAAGAAAATCTTAGTAGCTGGTAGTGCGAGGCTTGACTACTATCGCCATTTCGGTGACTCGTTACAGGGTCGTTATCACTATTACCGATTGCATCCATTAACTGTGGACGAACTCGATATTCGATCGCAAGCCGAATTAGAAATCCTATTGAAATTGGGTGGATTCCCAGAACCATTTCTATCTGGATCACAAAAGCAAGCACGTCGTTGGATGCGTGAATTCCGAACTAGGGTAGTGAATGAGGATATTAGAGACTTGGAATTGACGCAAAAATTATCTTCCATGGAATTGCTGCTGTTGCGATTGCCTCAACTAGTCGGCAGTCCTTTATCAATCAACGCGCTTCGAGAGGATCTGAACTGTGCCCACAAGACAGTCTCTAGTTGGTTGAGTATTTTCGAACGAATGTACTTGATTTATCGACTTTCCCCACTTGGATCGCCAAAGATTAGAGCTGTAAAAAAAGAGCAGAAGCACTATCACTACAATTGGGCAGAAGTAGAGGATGAAGGGCTACGATTCGAAAACTTGGTCGCGAGTCACATACTAAAGTGGGTTCACTATATTCAGGACTGGGAAGGTCGTGATGTTGACCTGGTTTATTTTCGAGATGTTGATGGGCGGGAGGTAGATTTGATCATTACGGAAAATAATCAACCTGTTTGTGCGATCGAATGTAAACTTCGATATAGAGGCATCTCCAAGAATTTGAAGTACTTCAAGTCAAAATTTCCTGAATGCGATGCTGTTCAAGTTCATCAATATGATCTTCAGGAATTTATTTCGAAAGAAGGAATTCATGTAATTAGATGGAGGAGTCTGCTATTGAATTACGGGAATCAAATCACTCAGACCAACTCATTAAGGTTCTCTTAATGTGACGCGGACATTGTTTCTAAAGCCAGAATTATTTACCTGTACGCTTCCAATAGTTGAGGCTAATACAGAATAAATTTTCCGAATTTTCAATCGCGTACGGAATTAGAGAGAATGATTGTGCGCTGACGAACCAGTTCTTCAATTCAATCGTGATAAATGCAAAAATGTTGACAACCTGATCGAAGTCAAACCCCGAATGAGTATCACCTTTAGTTTATAAGCATCTTTGTTGACTCTATATCTGTGTTTTGGGACAATAACCCTATAGAATGAATAATTTGGAACACTTTCGACAGCGACTTAATTGTCACTTTGAAAATTCCGAAATAGAGTTCCCTACTCAAAATTTGGGCTGAAATTAGACGGATTCGCGATGCCGAAGTCCCGATGAAGTCGTAATCCTGATTGATTGTCAAGGGGTCAGGCCGCAGAGCCAACACCAGGAACCGCTCCGTTTTCTGATCAATTGCGTGCATCAATCTAGCCATCTGAACCCAGTGTAGCTGGCGCTAATGTGAAGCGGACAAATTTAAGCGGAAAACCAAGGCGGTATAATTCGATTCATGCGCTTCTTCAACACTGCCGGCCCCATCAAACCGGAAAAACACTATCACATCAGTCCGCTTGAGCGGGTTGACCGGGATGAGATTTTCCGTCTGATCGAGCGGGAAAGATACTTTGTGCTACATGCGCCGCGCCAGACCGGCAAGACCTCCGCACTGGTTGCATTACGAGACGAACTGAATGCGACTGGGGGGTATCGCGCAGTGTATGTGAATGTTGAGCCAGCTCAGACCGCCCGCGAAGACGTACACAGTGCAATGCAGACGATTCTAAGTCGACTTGCCAGCGCAGCGAAATTCGGACTCAAAGATCCTTTTGTCGATGAGGTTTGGCCGCAGATTCTTAATAAGTCGGGCGGACATGGTGCGTTTCAAGATGTGTTGCATCAGTGGTCGGCTACAAGCCCCGTGCCGCTGGTGGTGATGATTGATGAGATTGATGCACTGATGGGTGACTCGCTGATTTCAGTGCTGCGTCAGCTGCGTTCTGGTTACATCGACCGTCCAGAACGCTTTCCCCAAACGGTCATTCTGTGCGGGATTCGGGATGTGCGCGACTACCGGATACACTCAAGCGCTGAGAAGGCAGTCATTGCCGGCGGCAGCGCGTTCAACATTAAGGCGGAGTCCCTACGGCTTGGCGATTTCGATGAGAGAGAGACTCGTGCGCTGTTGGAGCAGCACAGCAAAGACACCGGGCAGGCGTGGAGCGGTGAGGCCCTGGCAGAGGTCTGGCGGGCAACCCGTGGACAGCCGTGGCTGGTCAATGCGCTGGCCGCACAAGCCCTGAAAGCAGTGCCGAACCACGGCCAGACGATTGAGGCTGATGACATTCTTTCTGCTCGGGATACACTGATTCGGCGGCGCGATACGCACCTTGACCAACTGGCGGACAAGCTGCGGGAGGATCGAGTCAGGCGGGTGATTGAGCCTTTGCTGAGCGGTGAGCCCACTGCAAAAGAGCTGAGCACGGATGATGTGCGTTATATCCGGGATCTGGGTCTGATCAGACAGCAGCCACCGGTTGAGATTGCCAATCCCATTTACCGTGAAATCATTCCGCGCGAACTGCTGAATGCCCATGACGAGTTCCTACCATTTGAAACGGTCTGGTTCGTTGAGGATGGAATGCTTGTCATGAATCGTCTAATGGCGGCGTTTCAGGAGTTTTTCCGGGAGAATTCCGAGCACTGGATAAAGCGGTTCGACTATCAGAAGGCGGGACCGCAGTTGCTGTTACAGGCATTTCTGCAGCGGGTGGTCAATGTGGGCGGTCACATTGAGCGGGAGTATGGCATTGGCCGCGGTCGCACCGATCTGCTGGTGGTGTGGAGACAGGGAAGCGGGATGCAGAAGATGGTAATCGAATGCAAGTTGCGGCGCGGTGGCTTGGAGTGCACGGTGCACGAGGGACTGGAGCAAATTGCGAAGTATATGGATGGTTGCGGCACTGATGAAGGTCATTTGATCATATTCGACCGGTCGGAGAAGCGGACTTGGAAGGAGAAGATATTCAGTCGCGAAGAGAAGGTTGGAGAGCGGTTCGTGACGGTCTGGGGAATGTGACCGGCAGATTCGTAAAAAGCGAAGAGCAGACAGAACCTTTCGAGTGCCAGCTTCAGAATCGACGGCGGACGGATGCTGAAGCTGAACGAATTAGGCAGTCAAATGTCGGTAAGCATGCTGTTCTATTCGCAGGAGGTTGTTTTTTGAAATGTGTTTCGAAATACTCTGGTTTTGAGTCTCGATTTGTAAATTGCACTCTGAGGGAGGTTCTATTACTTTTACATCATTCACTTATCTCATTAATTCTGACAAAATCGACTCCCGAAATTTGAGTTTGTAACAGTATTTCCTAAAAAGTAAATGCAACAGCACTAAGTGAAGCAAACCGAAAACTGTTCAATCGAGATCATTGACTCTCGCCTTACCAGTCACCTTGACAGAATTTTCTGTTGTAGTCCCGTAGTAGTCAAGAATCGAGGCGCCAGTTAAAGAGCCAGAAAGTTTGCCGCCATCCATGGAAAGAACGGTTTTCGATTTTCCAGTATTGTTGACATAAGCGTTCTTAGTTGGAACTGATTCCAGATCGACATGGTTGTTTCCAAGCGCGCTTAGAACCAGTGTGTCAAATCGCCCTCCATTACCTTTGATTACATTTCTTCCCGTAATCGAAAAATCAATTCTTTCTCCTTCAAATTTGTTGATGTTCAAAGAATTTTTCCCAGTTAATGCCAGTGCCGTCAGTGTAGGAATGGAAATGACCGCTACAGAATATTTTCTAGAGCCAAAGCCTGGTGGATCGTACTCCAATTTAAAGCGATTGTTTCGCTGACCATGTTTCAATAAGTGTTCAGTGTTTTTCGGGAAGGAAATTTCCACTTTCCATTCTTCACTCTGTTTAAGATCAATGATCCATCTGCCCTCAATTTCAATTTCTTCAATGTCTCGTAGGCTCAAATTTTTTACTACCCTATACTCATCATCCAAAACATGAGACGCTTTTGATTGATATGCAAGTAAATTCCCCTTGAGAATTGAAATGGACAAAACAATTGTCAAAAGAATCAGAAATCCAAGCACCGAATATAAGGCGATTTGACTGGTTCTAAATTTACGTTTCATCGGTATCCTCTTCGGAATTGGTTTCGTTGTCATGAAAGTGAATTGCAATTTCTTCAGGCCCTATGCTAAGCAATTGCATAGTCTTGATAATCTTTGGAAGATCCTTATCCAAAAATTCATTTCTCAAAGTGTGAACAATGCTTGAAACAGCTTCCTCAGTTACAAAAAATCCTCTCCCTCGTTGGTTTTCCAGAATTCGAAGCTCTACCAAAGTTTGGTAGCTTCGGGCAACTGTATTTGGATTGACGCCCAACTCCACTGCCATCTCCCTCACGGATGGAACCTGGTCACCTGCGACCCAGATGCCTTGCAGAATCTGTTCCTGAATTCGGTCTGCAATTTGTTGATAAATTCCTTTGGGATCACTGAACTCCATGATCTACCTGAACCTCTTTTAGTCGGAGCCACGCGATCCACCATAGAACAGGTGGAAGTAGTGCAATCACTACCCAGAAGACCGTAGCAAGAAAACTCCAGTTGGCAGCTAACAGTTGATGGAAAGAGTCGTGCGCTATCCCGAAGTGCATGAAATCAAAATGATTAAAAGTTCCTGTGTACGGGTCTTGTTGAATGTTCTGTCCGCGCAGATGCTGCCATTTAGTGGCACCGATGGTGATGCGAGCGGTGATCAGAATCGTGGTTACCAATAGCAAATGAAACAGAAAGATGACGAAACTCGTGATAAGAAGATTAAATCGTCTGAACCAGATCGCACCAAGGAAAAATGGTGCCTGAATGACGATGTAGTATCCGTATATCTTCCAGATTCCTGAATCGAGGGGATTGAATATCGGACGCCTGGTTCCAGAAATGACCATACTGAATGACTCAATGATGGCGGTTAGCGCAAACAGAAAAATGGGCAGGAAAAATCCAATTGCTAAAGTTACGGGTAGAAGTCGTGCGAAAAATTTTTCGAGAGACGAAGCGGGCAGTAACAGATATGCTTCATTTCGAGTTGGATCGTGTACAGCACGGAAAGATCGGCTGGTTGCAAAGATTCCCAAAATAAAGAGAGCGTACCCATAAAGTTTTTGATGCATTGAACTATAGAGATCGTCATGCATAGCATAGTCCACGTACTCCCATTCAATTTGTTTCAGAGACCACAGTAGCACAATAAAACTCAATACTACTGTAATCCAAATGAGAGCACGCCTTTCTGCAAGAAAGTCAGCGCGCATCAGTGACCAGAGTCTATACACTGAAAAGGATGATGTCATCATTTATGGACCCCACTAGTGAACTGGGTAAATTTTTCAGGATTCGTAATGGCCGCCTTAAACAGAAGTTCGAGGTCTTGGTGCTCGCCATTTGTTTCTGTATCACCCCATACAGCTGAGTAACCACCCAAACTTGGTTCTGTGTACAACAGTCTCTCCGAGTCTGAGTCCGGTCGGCTAGTCTCCTGACTGATTCGAAGTGCTGATGAAATACGAGAGAGGCTTTGATTGCAGATAAAGGTACCTTCGTGCAGGATCAGAACGTTATCGATTAGTAGTTCGATATCTTTCACTTGATGAGTTGCGATAATTAAAATCCTGTCCTCAGTCAGAGCTTCAGCAACAATTTTCCGAAATTGTCCCTTTGAAGGTATGTCCAAGCCGTTGGTAGGCTCATCCAGAATCATGATGGATGGTTTACAGGCGAGTCCGAATGCCAGATGAAATTTCTTTTTTTCACCAAGCGACAGACTAGCCAGTATCTGCCCACGAGGTACAGACATCTCTTCAAGTAGACTTTCCAAATAACTGAAATCAAAATTCGGATAAAAGCGAGCCGTTCGTGAAACAAAGTGCTTATCCGTGATTGTGGGCAAGTAAAGTGTTTCTGGGAGCATGTAAATTTCGGAGAGCATACTTGGAATCCGTTGAACAGGGTCATAACCGAGTACACGGATACTGCCTTCGTGAGGGAAGAGCAACCCACTGAGTAATCGCAGTAAAGTTGACTTGCCCGCACCGTTGAGTCCTAGCAGGCCGTAAATTTGGCCTGATTCAAGTGCAAAACCCATCTCACTAAAAAGAGTTTTCTTTTTGTAACCGAACTGTATGTTTTCAAATTCAATCATTATTCCGATCTTGTTTTAGGTGGTGATTGCTTCTACTGTATTAGTGTAATAATACAGTAGACAGTATAAAAGTCAAGCCTAAAATTGAAAAAAAATCAAAATTTAAGTATTCCACCCGAATTTAATTCAGGAGATGAAAGAATCTCAAGTTTCGGGGTTCAATTTGGAAGGATTCATGATGTCGAGTCCCGATGACGTCGTGATCCTGGCTGATTGTCAGGAGGTCAGAGTCTACACAGGGAACTGCTCCATTTTCTGATTGGTCACCTGATCACAGCAGTCGTCTTAGCACTGACGTTGCTGACGACTCGTGCGCTGCTTGAGCAGCACACCGAAGACACCGAGCAGGCGTGGAGCGGTGAGGCCCTAGCAGAAGTCTGGCGCTCAACCCGCGGGCAGCCGTGGCTGGTCAATGCGCTTGCTGCTGAAGTCACCGACACAATCACGAACCGCGGCCAGACGATTGAGGCTGATGATATTTTTTCTGCCCGAGAGGTGCTGATTCGGCGGTGCGACACGCACCTTGACCAGCTGGCAGACAAGCTGCGGGAGGATCGGGTCAGGCGGGTGATTGAGCCTCTGCTGAGTGGTGAGTCTGGCAGTGAGGCGCTGAGAGTGGATGATTTGCAATACAGCCATGATCTAGGGTTGGTCAGGCTGGAACCGAAAGTTGAGATTGCCAATCCTATTTACCGTGAAATGATTCCGCGCGAACTGCTGAATGCCCATGACGAGTTCCTACCGTTAGAAACAGTCTTGTTCGTTGAAGATGGAATGCTTGTCATGAACCGTCTGATGAAGGCGTTTCAGGAGTTTTTCCGGGAGCATTCCAAAAACTGGCTAAAGCGGTTTGACTATCAGGAGGCGGGGCCGCAATTGCTGCTACAAGCGTTTCTGCAGCGGGTGGTCAATGCGGGTGGTCGTATTGAGCGGGAGTATGGCATTGGCCGCGGCCGCACCGATCTGCTTGTGGTGTGGGGACAGGGAAGCGGGATGCAGAAGGCGGTAATTGAGTGCAAACTGCGGCGCGGTGGCTTGGAGCGCACGGTGCGTGAGGGACTGGCGCAAATTGAGAAGTACATGGATGGCTGCGGCACTGATGAAGGCCATCTGATCATTTTCGACAGGTCGGAGAAGCGGACTTGGAAGGAGAAGATATTCAGCCGAGATGAGATGGTTGGAGAACGGTGCGTGACGATCTGGGGGATGTGAACTGGCAGACTTGGAAAAGCGCAGAGCGGTCAGTCTTCTAAACTACTGCACTTTGTGGTGAGGACAGACGAAGCTATAGCCGAATCGAATTATTCCTAATAGACCACCAGAAATTAAAACTACTTTGCTCTACGAGTTGTGACTTCACCGCAACGTTCACACTCGACAGTTTCGACCTTTCCGGCCGTACCAAAGCCAAACTTGACCTCAACTATTCGATACTTGTGAAATCCGATTCGACACAGCCACAATCCGAGCTTGGTTGACAGTTTTTCATTCATACCAGTGGCCTGTTCACTCGGGTTTTAATGAGTTGATTTCGGCAATAAACAGACTCCAGGTCGGTCGCAATAACTGAGTTCTACATATTCGGGTAATTCGGACCACCGCCGCCTTCGGGCACAACCCAGTTGATATTTTGAGTTATATCCTTGATGTCACAAGTTTTACAGTGCACACAATTTTGTGCATTAATCACAAGTCGCGGATCTTCATCCTGATCTTGGATGATCTCATAGACTCCGGCTGGGCAGTAGCGCTGCTCAGGTGCGTCGTAGTCCTTTAAATTAATCTCAATCGGCACCTGATCATTCTTGAGAGTCAGGTGAACGGGTTGGTTTTCCTCGTGATTCGTGTTCGACAAAAAGACTGAAGAATTCCGGTCGAAACTGATCTCACCATCGGGTTTCGGATATTCAATTTGCTTGCAATCGCTGGCTTTTTTAAGGCTCTTGTGGTCTTCATGATGATGAAAAGTCCAAGGAGCTCGTCCACGTAACAGGTAAGTGTCAATTCCAGAGTACATCAGCCCCGCCCACATTCCTTTCTGAAACGAAGGTCGAATATTTCTCGCTCTGTAAAGTTCATCCCAAAGCCACGTATTCTTGAGCCTATCCTCATAATCGGGTTGTTCACCGGGTGATCCTGACATCAAGAATTCAAAGGTCGCTTCAGCGGCTGTCATGGCAGATTTCATTGCTGTATGTGTGCCTTTAATTTTCGGAGTATTTAAGAACCCAGCGCTATCACCAATCAGTGCACCGCCTGGAAACGTTAATTTGGGAATGGATTGATATCCACCTTCATTCAATGCGCGCGCTCCATAAGCAATACGTCGTCCGCCTTCCAGAATCGGTTTGACTGTCGGATGAAGTTTAAATCGCTGAAACTCTTCAAATGGACTCAAGTGGGGATTCTGATAGTCAAGTCCGACGACAAACCCTATTGAAACCTGATTGTCTTCCAGGTGGTACAGGAATGAACCGCCGTACGTGTTTCGGTCCAAAGGCCACCCGATACTGTGCCAGACTGTACCCAGTTTGTGTTTGCTTTCGTCGACTTCCCACAATTCCTTAATCCCAATCCCGAAAGTTTGCGGGTCAACATTTTCCCGAAGAGAGTAGCGTTCGAATAGCGTTTTCGTTAGAGAACCTCGGCAGCCCTCGGCAAATAGAGTGTACTTTGCATGAAGTTCTGCACCTGGCATGAACATTGCGGTGGGCTCGCCATCCCGACCAACACCCATGTCCCCAGATGCAACTCCCATAACTTTTTCTCCATCGTACAAAACTTCCGAAGCGGCATATCCAGGGAATATGTCAACTCCAATCTGTTCGGCTTGTTCACCAAGCCAACGGCACAAATTGCCCAAGGAAATGATGTAATTTCCATGATTATTCATTTGTGGCGGAGTCGGCATGCGAATTGCAGACTTTTTCGTCAGTAAAACAAATTTGTCATCCGTTACCGGTGTGTTCACGGGCGCACCCTTGTCTTTCCAGTCCGGAATCAGTTCATTGAGGGTAGTCGGCTGCAAAACTGCGCCTGACAGGATGTGTGCGCCGACTTCGGAACCCTTCTCAAGAATGCAGACACTCAGATCTTTACCATGTTCTTCACACAATTGGCGAAGCCTGATTCCAGCTGTCAGACCAGCTGGTCCAGCTCCAACAATGACAACGTCATATTCAAGTGAATCCCTTTCTACAGTCATTCGGGTAAACTCATCAGGAAGTATGGAATAGGGTGGGTGGGTAGTGAATTGAGTACAGATTCGGTCATCTCAGTCGCAATGACTAGTCTATATTCAAACCACCAAAGGTCGCGTGTATTGTATTCAAGATCAGGCAATTGAATGCGGTGAAAAAACTTGAATACGGATCTCAGTCGGATTGCCGCTATTGCATGGATTGTTCACCTGAGGGCAATTGGAAATGACTGCCAAAACATTAGTTTCGGCGCGCAATTCTATATAGTCGCCAGCAGCAGAGTTACCGTTAACAAAAACCGATTCTTCTGTACTGCCATTTTCGTGAACAGGCACTGAGCAGAAAAAGTTTATGTTTGGCACAATATCGGTCCAGCCCAACCCATGCTTGGATAGTGCGTCAAGAAAATTTTCCCGGCAACCTGGCGCATTTGGCACGCCGTACAACATCTCATTACTCCAACTTGAGCAACAGCCAGCGATCGTATCGTGTCCACCAGGAGTGGTGTCCTCCACCACTGTCATTAATGGATTGGCGTAATCTGAATAAAGGACAGATCCCTTGGTGATGTGTATGCTTTGTGCGGCTTTGATTGTATTTGGTGCGTGATATCGCTCTTCGGGATTATCAGCGTTGTAGCACAGGAAATCGACACCCTGCTGTCCTTCCAAGTCGGTTATCCTCAAAATTTGTAATGGTCGAATGACCTTTTCCCAACCTTCACCTGGCTTGACTATTTCATCTGCTAGAGAATTCAATTCCTGCATAACGAATCTCTAAGTTGGTGTAGTGAATAAGCAATATGCACTATGTTCAGCATTCAACTCAAGTATACACAAATTGAAAAATTTCATATTTTCAAAACGAGGTCAGATGGTCGCATATTGAATGAAGTATCGGCTCCAATTCAGACTGTTTTGTTCGTGAAACTGTCGTTCGTGCTATATAAATCGCGAGTTCACTATGTTTGATTCCAAATTTCAACTGATTCGAGGTTTTTGATGAAAATTGAAGGTCAACCGGCTCTGGTGACCGGTGCCGGTTCCGGAATGGGTGAAGCGACTGCACGTTTACTGGCTGATCTCGGTGCAAACGTCAGTATGTTGGATATCGATGAGGCGAAAATCAAATGGACTGCTGATCAAATTGGCGCATTGGCACTACCGTGCGATGTAACGCAGGCAGGGAGTATGGAAGATGCAATTGCTGAAGCAGAATCAGTCAATGGAGTTGCCAGAATACTAGTGAACTGCGCTGGAATCGCACCTGCGAAACGCATTGTCGGTCGTGATGGAGCGATGCCTTTGGAAGATTTCAAGCGGGTCATTGATGTGAATCTGATTGGTACTTTCAATGCGATTCGAGTGATGGCCGCTGCTCTAAGGAATGAAGCACCGCTCGATGAAGCGGGGGAGCGCGGAGTGATCGTAAACGTTGCCTCGGTTTCTGCGTTTGAGGGTCAGATTGGGCAGGCAGCCTACAGTTCCTCGAAAGGTGCGATCGTCGCATTAACCATTCAGGCAGCTAGAGAACTGTCGAGTGCCGGCATTCGTGTAATGACCATTGCTCCGGGTCTGATCGCTACACCAATGCTATTTGGGATGCCAGATGAGGTTCAACAGAGCCTAGCCAATCAGGTGCCGTTTCCTAAACGTCTTGGAAGTCCGGATGAATTTGCGCAGCTTGTCAAACACATACTGGAAAACCAACTTCTAAACGGCGAAGTTATTCGGTTGGATGGTGCGATTCGCATGCAACCCCGTTAACTGGAAAGATCTGGTGCAAATCAATTGACATGCGTCCCTACGAAATTATCAGATATGTGATATAGATTAACAAACGTCAAATTATTCACAAACCCCGATAGGTTTAACTGATTCCAATATCGAATGAAAGTCTATTTGACTCATGTGTTTCATTCTAACCACTAAAGGAGTTGGCGCTGTCTGGTAGGTGCTGCTTGTTTCACTAAGTAGTTTGCATTAAATTTATATTGGATTGACTTCCCTTGGTAACGACTTAATGGCTAAAACAACCCCAATCGCAAATAAAAAATCTAAAAACACTTCACCACTGAGCATGACTCGCGAAGAAATGCTCAATCTGTCAAATAAGGCGTCAGAAATTTTGGTAGACCACAACCTGAACTATGCGTCGCAAGATGCTTGGGATGGTGAATTCAGTGATGGTTTAGCTAAAATTTTTATGACCGATCCTCCTGAAGATGGTCAAATCATCGATGAAGTATTGGAACAGGCAATCCAAAATATTTTTCCTAACGAATTGAATCTTGCCCATCCAAAGTGTTTTGGGTTTGTTTCTTCTTCACCAACTTGGCCAAGTGTAATCGCTGACTTCTTGGCTTCAGGGATGAACTCGAATGTTTGTACGTGGCTAGTGGCCAGCGGCCCAAGTCAAATTGAACTGACTGTCATTGAATGGATCAGACAGTGGCTTGGTTATCCAGACACGGCAGGTGGGCTTCTGACCAGCGGAAGTTCTGCAGCAACCGTCGAAGCATTCGTTGCTGCTAGAGAATATGCCGATAATCCGTCGCGGGCAACTGTTTATATGAGTGATCAGACTCATCAATCAATCATTCGCGCGGCTCGAGTGATTGGAATCTCAGCTGAGAACATCAAGAAAATTCCCAGCGATGATAAACAAACGATCGATATTAACAAGTTGGCCGAGACGGTTGCTGAAGATGTCGAAAACGGATTTCAGCCTGTGCTAGTAAGTGCCAATGCAGGTACTACATCGACGGGTGCAATCGATTCATTAGATTGGATTGCCGACTTTTGCGAGTCACAGAATTTATGGTTTCATGTTGATGCCGCGTATGGAGGTTTCGCCTGTATTACAAAGCGAGGCAAAGAGCTCCTGAAAGGGATTGAACGCGCTGATTCAATCACGCTGGATGCTCACAAATGGTTGTTCCAGCCTTATGAAGTTGGATGCCTGATTGTCAAGGACTTACAGAGTCTGGAAAGTGTTTACAGCATGCGTTCTGATGTTCTCCAGGATACGGTTTGGGGTAAAGATCACCCGAATTTAGCCAACCGCGGTGTACAGTTAAGTCGAACGTTTCGAGCGTTCAAGATTTGGATGTCGGTTCAAATTTTTGGGATGAAAGCGTTTAGAGACTCAATTGAGCAATGTTTCGCACTAGCAGAAAAAGCACAGCATTGCGTTCAAAGTAGTTCCAGCCTGCAGCTCCTCAGTCCCGTAGTATTGAGTGTTGTGTGTTTTCGATTCAATCCTGAGAATTTAAACTTGAGTGAATCTGAAATTGAAAAAATTAACCGTAGTATTCTGGTTCGTGTGTTCTGGGACGATCATGCATTTATGTCGTCGACGATGGTAGGCGGAAAGTTCGCCTTACGAATTTGCATTGTTAACTTCACTACCGCATGGGAAGATGTGAAGGAAACATTGGATGCAGTCGAAGCGTTTGGAACGGAAGCGCTGGAGTCAAATTGATTCGTTGGCAACAGTAAAAAATTTCGTGGTTCAGATCCACTGGTTTGTTGCCAGGCGAAAAATATGTTGAGTTATGCTGACGAATCTGAACCTGTTATCTGCAAGAGTCCATCGATGAGTTCGTGTTCTGTTTCAATCGCCGAATTTGGAAAAACCAGTTGCTAGTAAGGAAGAATCAGGTAACTATAGACCACGTTCCAATTCGACATCCCTAAACTCAATCATATGTAGAAGGATGTCAATTGATTTGCTTCAGGCGGGCCATTGAGGCGCTGTCGAATAAGTCTGGGTTTTCAAGGTAATCCAGCAAAATCTCGAAAGAGTCCAGCCCCCAGAACATCTCGTCGTTGACGGAAATTGATGGCACACCAAAAACACCCTGTTCGGTGGCTTTTTGAGTGTTGGAGATTAGTGCTGACTTTACCTCGGCATCATTGATCAAATCATCAGCATCAGGAATCCCAATCGAACGCCAAATTGCCTGTCGCCCAGTATCGGTCGCCGGATTATCCTCGCGGGTCCAAATTGCTCGAAATATTGATGTGACCAGTTCGGGGTCATTGTCTTTCGCGATTGAGAGACGCAGATAAGGTAATGGATTGAAAGGGTGTGTATCCGGTATTCTGAAGGGCAATTCGAGTTTCTTCGCCAGCCAGGTGGTATGACGATAAGTGAAGATTTTCTTTTGGTCGATTTCAACAGGTCCCAAATTCCCCCAGTGCTTGAGCAGTCCGGCGAACAGAACTGGAATGTAGTTCAACTCAACCGTTTTTGGCAGTCGATGAAGCTGTTCGTGTAGCAGGTAGCAAAACGGCGAGACGAAGTCGTAATAGTAATCCAATTTTGTCATGACGCATTGTTCTTAGAGAGCAGTTCTGCACGCTCGCGCAAGCGATATTTTTGAACTTTTCCGGTCGAAGTTTTCGGAAGTTGGCCGAACACGATCCTTTTTGGTGCTTTATAGCGAGCCATATTTTCCTTACAATACTGAATTAGGTCATCTTCACTTGGCTGCGGCGAGTGTTGTGGTTTCAAGTTTACAAACGCACACGGGACTTCACCCCATTTTTCGTCAGCCTGCGCCACCACTGCTGCTTCCATCACCGCCGGATGTCGAAACAGGGTATCTTCGACCTCAATTGATGAAATATTTTCGCCACCAGAAATGATGATGTCCTTTGAACGGTCTTTAAGTTGAATGTAGTGATCTGGATGCATCACACCAAGATCGCCGGAATGAAACCAACCACCTTCAAATGCTTCTTTCGTCGCATTTGGGTTTTTCAGATAACCTTTCATTACGATATTGCCGCGAAACATGGTTTCTCCCATAGTGGTGCCATCCGTTTTTACCGATGACATCGTATTTGGGTCCATGATGTCGAGACCGGCTAGCGCCAGATAAGGGACACCTTGGCGAGATTTGAGCTCAGCCCGTTTTGCACTGTCGTACTCATCCCACTCCTGGTGCCACTCGCAAATAACCGCAGGTCCATAGGTCTCAGTTAGACCATAAACATGCGTCATTAAAAATCCATTTTGCTCCATCTTTTCGAGAACGACTGCGGGTGGCGGGGCGGCCGCGGTCATGACTTCAACAGTATGATCGAATGATTTACGCTCGTTCTCACTGGCGTTGACGACCATGTTGAGCACAATTGGCGCACCACAAAAGTGAGTGACCTTGTATTCAGCGATCGCATCAAAGATTGTATTCGCCGCAACTCGACGCAGACAGACGTTGGTACCACCAAGTAATGCGATGGTCCAGGGAAAACACCAACCATTGCAATGAAACATAGGCAACGTCCAAAGATAGATTGGGTGCGGTCGCATCTTCCAATTCAGCGCATTGCTCAATGCGTTCAGATATGCGCCTCGGTAGTGATAAACAACACCCTTGGGGTTGCCTGTTGTTCCAGAGGTGTAGTTGAGTGAGATCGCATCCCACTCTGATTCGGGATGTTGAATAGGAAAAAAGTCAGATTTGGCTTGACTTATGAAGGTCTCATAGTCCATACTACCCACTTTTGAGCCATGTTGCACCGCATCATCAAGAATGTCGATAACTGTTATCTCTCGATTGAGTTTGCTTAATGCGGCACCAACGACATCTGAAAATTCACTATCTGTAATCAGTACTTTTGATTCTGCATGTTCAAGGATAAATGCGATCGTGTCCGCGTCCAGACGTACATTGATTGTATTTAGCACCGCTCCCATCATTGGCACACCGAAGTGGGCTTCATACAGCGGGGGAATATTCGGTGCAATAATGGAAACGGTATCGTTGCGTTTTACACCTAACTCAGTTAATGCAGATGCCAACTGCTGACAGCGACTGTAAGTTTCCTTCCACGTATAGCGTTGATCACCGTGAATCAGCGAAGTGCGGTCGGGAAAAATTCGCGCACTTCTTTCCAGAAAACCTAATGGGGACAACGGCACGTAGTTTGCCGGGTTTTTGTCTAAACCAGTTTCGTATGGATTTTTGCTTTGCATCAGTTGATCAAGGCGTTAATTTTTAATGGATTTGAATTATATTCAATTGGAATACTTACCCACTCTAACCGGATAAAATATATTATTTATAAATACTTACGAGGAATCAAATGACTGAATCACGCAAAGACGTTGAACTGCATGGGTATTACTTCGAGGATTTGGAAGTCGGAATGACTGCAGCCTATGGTAAAACTTTAACCGATGCCGATGTATTGATGTTTACAGGAGTATCCGGCGATACGAATCCTTTGCATCAGAATCGCGAGTTTGCCAGTCAAACAGCATTCGGTGAACCAATTGTTCACGGGATGCTGACCGCTAGCTTGATATCAACATTGATTGGTACTCGTCTTCCAGGCCCAGGTTGTATATACATGGATCAAAGTCTCAAGTTTACGGTTCCAGTAAGGGTTGGTGATACCGTTACCGCAAATGTTGTTGTTGCAGAATTAGACAGTGAAAGACCGTATGCAATACTGGATACGACCTGTACCGTCGATGGGGAGGTGGTACTGATTGGTCAGGCTAAAGTCAAAGTTCCAAGGCGAACGAACGGCTCCGCTAACGGATCTGCCTGAGAGATTTCAATCGAAATCATAATTGGTGTAGAAAGAAATCATCATAATGCAGTGCAATAAAAAATGAGATTGGATTATGCAGGAACAGCTTACAGAAAAAAATACTGATTTCGACCCTGCACATTTGCTGTCCGAGTTCAATCAACAGTATTCTCGGATCATGTCCTCTTTGATGAACACTCAACCGAGTGCTGATGTATCTCAATTTTCAATTCGTCTCGGCACATTATTTGCAAAAGCTGCTTTAAATAATGCGAATGACCTAAATAACCTGATGCAGGTACAGTTGAAAGCACTTTCCAAGTACGCTGCACTGGGTGACTACATCGTCAAAAAGTCGCAGGGAATAGATGTAGCCCCGGCTATTCAGCCGAAATCTGATGATGGCCGATTCAGGTCGTCAGAGTGGCATGCCGATGTGAACAATCCAGAAACATCGAACTCAACATTATGGTTTGATGCGCTAAAACAATCCTATCTCATTGGGTCGGAATATCTGCAAGGCTTTTTTCAACAGACCGATGGATTGACCAGTGAGGAAAAGAGAAAGCTTGATTTTTATTCCGATCAGGTTGTGAATGCATTCGCCCCGACTAATTTCTTACAAACCAATCCCGATGCATTAAAAGCCACGCGAGATTCGAAGGGTGAAAATCTGCTGAATGGGCTTCGAAATCTGGCAGATGATTTGGAAGCAGGGAAAAGCGTCAAAATGGTTGATGACGACGCCTTTGAACTTGGTCGTAACATCGCCGTTTCACCCGGTAAAGTCATTGCCCGCAACCGTATGGCCGAACTCATTCAATATGCCCCATCCACTGAGACGGTGCACTCAAGACCAGTTATGATCATTCCGCCATGGATTAACAAGTTTTATATTCTCGATTTATCTTCGAAAAATTCATTTATCAGTTGGCTTGTAGGGCAGGGTTACACAGTCTTTGTGATCTCCTGGGTGAATCCCGACGAAAGTTATCGTGAAAGCACATTTGATGACTACTTGAAAGATGGCCCACTTTGGGCGATGGATGTGATTCAGTCCATCACAGGCCAGAACAAAATTAACGCGATTGGCTATTGTTTGGGTGGAACTTTATTGGCAACACTGCTCGGGTATCTGGCAAGTCAATCCGAAAAAACCGTTGACATTGCCGCTGCAACTTTTTTCACCACTATGATTGACTTTGGTGAGCCAGGCGACCTTGGTGTATTCGTTGACGAAGAAAGTGTCAGTCAGCTTGAGATGAAAATGGCAACCAATGGCTATCTGGACGGCAAGTCAATGGCCTCGACATTTAACATGATGCGTTCAAATGATCTGATCTGGCACTTTGTTATCAATAACTACCTTCTTGGCAAACCACCGGCACAGTTTGATCTTTTGTACTGGAATTCCGATTCGACTCGACTACCGGCCGCGATGCACAGCTACTATCTGAGAAAGATGTATCTGGAAAACAAACTGGCGCAGCCTGAAGGTATCAGTGTCCTGAATACGCCAATCGATCTTTCGAAAGTAAGGCTACCGACGACTTTCGTTTCAACCGAACTCGATCACATTGCGCCATGGCGTTCGACGTACAGCGGAGCAAAACTGTTTTCGGGTAAGGTTCAGTTCATTCTCGGGCAATCCGGACACATTGCCGGCATCATCAATCCACCGTCGAAAAATAAATACGGTTACTGGATCAGTACCAAAGAACTGCCGGTTTCAGCAGACGAGTGGCTTGAATCGGCGACCTCGAATGCTGGTTCGTGGTGGCCAAAGTGGGAAAAGTGGATCAAGCGCTACAGCGGTAAGAGAGTTCCTGCTCGTGAGCCCGGAAGTGATTTGTACACGCCACTGGCAGATGCACCTGGCACGTATGTCAACTTGTGAGTCGATCGTAAGATCGGTTAGAAAAGATCAGGACCAGTCAGGCTTGCGTTTTTCGATAAATGCGCTTATGCCTTCGGCGGCTGATGGAAAGCCCAGATTGCAGACCATGCACTCGCTGGCAACTTTATAGGCATCTTCCAGCTGTTGGTCAATCTGGTCGTAGAATAATCGTTTTCCTAGCGCAATCACTTCTCGGGGTTTTACTGCGATGCTTTGGGCAAAATCTAATGCCGCATCTTCTAATTCTTCGGGTTTGGCCAGTCTGTTTACCAAGCCCTTTTCCAAAGCGGTCTGTGCGTCGATAAAGTCGCCGGTTAAAAGCATTTCCAAGGCAGTCTTGCGGGAGACGTTTCGGCTGAGCGCAACTCCAGGAGTAGAACAGAACAGTCCAAGATTGGTGCCGGATACGGCAAACTTGGATTCTGTCGATGCAATTGCGAGGTCACAGTTTGCAACCAGCTGACAGCCTCCGGCGGTGGCTATTCCCTGTACTTGGGCAATTACCGGTTGCGGCAGCTGATTAATGGTAACCATCATCCGACTGCATTCAGCCAGCAGAGTCTCGGCGAATTCAGAGTCTGAATGATTAAGCATTTCATGAAGGTCATGTCCTGCGGAAAAGGCTTTTCCTTTTGCTGCCAGTATGATGACCCGAACGGACTCATCGCTGGCGATCTCGTCGAAAGTTGACTGCAGCTGTGCGAGCATATCCCGCGACAGGGGGTTATATTTCTGAGGTCGGTTGAGCGTGATTCGGGTGATCGAATCAAAATCTTCGCGATATAGTAGCGGTTCAATTGATGTGGAAAGGTCTGTCGCTGGCTGACTCATGGCTTGTTCTCGGTTGAGACGACGATTTCTATAATTTTAAGCCCAATTGGTTATTCACTGCAAGTTAGAAAATTCGATGTCTACAATCACTCTAGAAGAGTTTAGCCGCATCGCTCACAAGGAACTGCCTCTGTTGGAGGTGCTTGGTTTCAATGTGGAACGTCTTGAGCATGGAGAATGCACGGTGCGCGCGATTTACAAAGAGGACTTTCTGCGTCCTGGTGGTACCGTATCTGGACCAGTAATGATGGCCTTGGCCGATTTTGCCATGTGGGGTGCGATCATGAGTCGTGCAGGACGAGTTCAGATGGCAGTGACTTCAAACCTTAACATCAATTTTCTGATTCGACCGGAACCAGGCGACATTGTTGCAGAAGCGAAGGTTATCAAGCTGGGCAAACGTCTTGCAGTCGGTGTTGTTGAGCTCTTTGGCAACGACCAGCAGAATGATTTGGTAGCCCATGTAACGTGCACTTATTCTTTACCCCCACAACCCAACAACTAAGGAGGGATTCAAAATGTCTCAGTCGTTTTCCAATATTCGCGTCTGTGTATTCGATGCTTATGGAACACTATTGGATGTCCATTCGGCAGCGGCTCAGCACAGTGCTGCACTTGGTGAACTGGAACAGCCGGTATCAGAGATGTGGCGAAACAAACAACTGCAATACACGTGGCTTCGAAGTCTGATGGGTGCTTATGATGACTTTTGGCAGGTAACCGGAGAGTCGCTCGATTACGCTCTGGCGTCTCACGGTGTTGTTAACTCTGAGCTTCGAGAAAATCTATTGAATGCGTACTTGACACTCGGTTGCTTCCCGGAAGTACCGGGGGTATTGAAAACACTCAAGGAAAATGGAATACAGACAGCCATTTTGTCGAATGGCTCCCCAAACATGCTGTTACCTGTTGTGGAAAACTCTGGATTTGCAGAGAATATGGATGTATGTCTTTCAGTTGATGAAGTTGGAATCTTCAAGCCGACTGCGCAAGTCTATCAGATGCCCTGCGACCACTTCAATGTTAAGCCGGAAGAGATTGCATTTTTATCGTCCAATTGCTGGGATGCCATTGGCGGAGCGCATTTCGGATACCAAGTGGCCTGGTGTAATCGTTACAATCAGCAGCTTGATCGTTTGCCAGCCAAACCGCGTGCTGAAATTAAGGACCTGACCGAACTTCTGCCACTACTCGGTATCAGTTAGTTTCAATATTGAACTCATACGGTACAGGTACCGAATGTTATTGATTTCGAGATTGCTTACGCGTCGCACAAACGCTACATAGGAGGTCCAGGTAAGGGTTAAGCGCGGTGTCGGGGTATTGACGCCATGTATCAGGCGGTGAGAACTCATCACGCCAGATTCCGGATTGAGTTCGCTTCGCTTCCTGTTCAGCCTGGATGTACTCCGATTCCATCCCCACAGTCAGCGCCCATCCTTCTTCGACTAGCTGCCTGCCAAGGTCGATTTCACCAACACTACAGCGAGCGAGTGACACTGCGTCTGTTTTTTGTATGATGGTGCATCTAAGCGACGAAGTTTTGATCAGTTCGTTAAGCCTCAGTGTTGCCTTGGCACCACACGGCCATGACTTGCCATCGCCCTGACACTTTGCAGTAGCCTGCGGAACAGATATGTCAGCGAGTGTAATCTTATCTCCTTGATATTTAAGAGTATTGTCAGCCAGTAGCTTGACCTCATCAGCGCTTGTCGAGACAGGGTAAACAAAAACAAACAATGCTGTCAACAGTGTCAGGCAGAACATACGGCCTGCTTTTATTGTCGGATAAAGATAACCTGAACTTACCGTGTACACAATCGGCTTACAATCCATGATGTCAAGAATAATTTTAGAGGTTGGAACTATGAAATTAAAACTGTTCAAAAACTCAGTTCGGTTGACACTGCTGTTTATTTTAGTACCACTAGCGGCCTCTGTACATGCAGCAGATCTGTCCATTTTTCACGCTGAACCGCCTGAATCAAGTTCAAGAACTTTTGATCATTCAGAGTGGTCAGACATTCTGTCAAAGTACATTAGTGAACTAAATGGCTTGAATTATTTTCGCTACGGTCAGGTTACTGAAGATGATTTTGAACGACTTGAAGATTACATTGAAGACCTGGAGTCTGTAGCCGTAACAGAATTGGATGCCGATCAGCAGTTTGCTTACTGGGTCAATCTCTATAACGCGTTGACCGTTTGGGTCATTCTCGAGCACTATCCAGTTGATTCGATTCGAGATATTTCCTTCAGTCTACTGACGCGCGGGCCCTGGAAAGAGGAGTTTGTGTCAGTGCAAGATGTCGATTTGACCTTGGACAACATCGAACACGATATCTTGCGTCCGGTTTATGAAGACAACAGAATTCACTACGCCGTGAATTGCGCTTCGATTGGCTGTCCAAACCTACAGAATGTTGCATTCACCGCTGAAAATCTGGAAGAGCAACTTGAGAAAGCTGCCAGAGAATATGTCAATCATCCACGCGGGGCCAGAATCGAAGACGATGAATTGATTGTCTCAAGCATTTATGACTGGTATCGTGAGGATTTTGGTGATTCGGAAATAGGTGTAATTGAACATTTACTGGAATACGCCTCAGGTGAACTCGCAGAGGAACTGCAAGAGTTTGATGAGATTGATGACTACGAATACGACTGGAGGCTGAACGAGTAAGGCATGCTAAGCCAGAAGCACATTACAGTCATCATTCCAGCGTTGAATGAAGAAGCTTCGATTGGCAAAGTTATCAGGGAAATACCAACATTCGTTGATCAGGTCGTAGTCGTTGACAATAATTCCACGGATGCTACAAGGGATGTTGCAGAAAAAACCGGTGCCCGAGTCATTGAAGAACCACGAACGGGATATGGTCGGGCTTGTCTGACCGGTATTGAGGCAGCTGGCAAGACAGACATATTTGCATTCATCAACGGAAGTTACAGCGACTATCCGGATGACTTGAATCCTCTGGTTGAATCCGTTGCAACGGATCAGTGTGATCTCGCAATTGGTTGTCGACAGGAGAACCCGAATGAGGTAAGAGGTCGATTCAGACACCAAAAGTGGGGTACTCAACTGGCTTGCCTCACGATTTGGCTGCTCCACCGCTACCGGTTCGAGGACCTAGGTCCTCTTCGCTGCATTTCAGCACCAGCGCTGCGGCATTTGCAAATGCAAGACGAAGATTTTGGCTGGACCTCTGAAATGCAGGTCAAAGCGGTTAAGACCCGTCAGACTATCGTTCAAATACCCGTCCGCTATCGAAAGAGAATTGGTAAATCTAAAATTTCTGGTACCCTGAAGGGATCGTTGATGGCGGGGTATAAAATTTTTTACTGGATTTTTCGACTCGCTGTTTCCTCAAAATTACCCGCTTATCGCTAATCAGAATGGGACATTCTGAATCGATTGTGGCGATAGTCATAAATAAGGGCGACTGCAACACTTAATAGTTGAATGATCTGTGCAGAGAATGCGACTTGATAGTTGCCAAGCTCCGACCCGGGGATGTTCAGACCAACAATGTAAGAAAGTAAGATGGTGACAGAGACTGTCCATGCCCAGGCACTTGGCCAAAGGACAGCAAATGGTAACACCCAGACCCAATACCAGGCATTCAGCACGGGTGACAGCAGAAAAAACACACCAAATACCCAGTCCATCCGGGGTATGTCACAAGCCTGGTTTAACGTGGTGTGTCGTTTGAAAAAGTAACCAAACCAGATCAAGAAAGTTGCAAGACAAATGTACCGAGCGAGTTCATCGGTTGTCAGATTACTCAACAGATTGAAAATTGGAGCGTTGAATTGCCAGTTTGCCGCAAAGTGAGCGAGAGTAGATAGGTCAGTCTGCTGTTGTCCAACCAGAAACGGTAAATACACGATTACTGCGGTCGCTGGAATTAGAAGCCAGTAACGAAAAGGCTGCCGAAAAAGAAAAAACGGCAATACGACAACAGCAAGAATTTTTGTACAAATGGCTAATCCAAGCAGAATACAACTAAGAGCCGTTTGATTGTGCTTCCTGAAAATGAAAGCCGCCAGCAACAGACACACACCAATGACATCAGGATGCGCGGTAAACGCAAACTCTTTGATGACTAGAGGGCACCAGGCATAAAGCAGAACCATTCTTGCGGGTGCCAGCTTGCCAAGCATGTAGATTACTGCCAGGTCAAACAGAACAATGATGAACTGTAGTAAATCTAGATTAACTGGGGAAAGAATATGTGATAGAACAAAGACATATTGGAGTACTGGCGCATATATCGTAGACAGATGAGGGTTATTTACCCCAGTGAGCATCTCCACACACGCCGGGTTTAAGGAATTTTCAGTGAAGAGAGATTCGGGTGGAATGCCGTAGGGAGATCCGTAAGTGACAAAGACACAGGCATCTAGCAGGTAACGAAAATAATCGTCTTCCAGAATGGGTTCCCCCCAAACACCGATCAATCTGAATACACAGGCCCAGAGAAAAACAATCCCGAAGCTGACATGGTGATCTCCTTTGATCAGCCACAGCCAAAGTCCAAAAACAACTGCAGCGCTAATTCCAATTCCACTCAGAAACGCTGTCAGATCATATCCGGATGTATCTCGGGAGAGAGTAGCCTGAACTACGAATACAATCGCTAGTAGTGCTCCAGCGATGTTGAATGTCCATTGAACTCTGCTTGGTGCTTGCAATTTTTCCTTGGCAACTACTGCTATGGAGAGGAATTCGATGATTTGGTTGCACTCAAATGAGGTAGTTCACATACATGTGAGACTTTCAGTCTGTTCTCCGAAGGACGTAGTCCGAAGGGGAACAGACTGAAAAACGCAAAAAAATCGGGTAGCATAGTGCGTATTACCGAAAACAAAACGCACAGGAGGCTACCCGATGCAAACGATTCATCTGCACCCGAAATTTTACCGCGTCAGCAAAACCGTTGCCAGACTTTCTGATGATGCCCAGCGACGCTGGCAGCAACTGAACCTGTACCAGCAGCTGCGATCGGAAGGCTGCAGCGAAACCACCGCGCTTGAAGCCATCGGCTGGTCCAGGTCCAGCTACTACCGATGGCGCAAACGCCTTGCGCAACAGGGCCCGCGCGGTCTTGAGTCGCGCAGCCGCAGACCGCGCCGGGTGCGTCGCCGGCAATGGAATGCGCAACACTTTGAATGGGTACGCGAGATTCGTCTGGCTCATCCGCTCTGGGGGCGGGCCAAAATCCGCACCATTCTGGCACGCGAGTACGGCATCAGGCTGAGCGAAAGCACCGTCGGTCGCATGCTCAGTGAATGGATCCGACGCAGACAGGTCCTGCCGGCCGCCTTCTACCAGGGTCGCACCGGACACAAAAAACCGCGCATCTTCGACCGTCACGCAAAGCGCTGGCGCCACACCGACAAAGCCCAGACACCCGGACAGATGATCCAGATCGATCACATGAGCGTGCATGTCGACGCCGGCTTTACGGTCAAGGAGTTCAAAGCCACCTGTCCGACCACCAGACTGTGCTTCATGCGCACCTATTCCAGAGCCACTGCACTTTGCGCCACGCGCTTTTTGCAATATCTCCAACAGCAGCTGCCGTTCCAGATCCAATCGATCCAGGTCGATGGCGGCAGCGAGTTCATGGCCGAGTTCGAAGCCGCCTGTCAAAAACTCAACATCCCGCTGTATGTGCTGCCGCCCAGATCGCCCAAACTGAACGGTTGTGTGGAACGCGCCAATGGCACCAGCCGCTACGAGTTTTATCCGTTTTACGGCGGCGATCTGAATGTCAGCTCGCTCAATCTGGAACTTGAACGCTACCAGCATCAGTACAACCATTACCGACCGCATCAGGCGCTCGGACAACTCACCCCCATGGAAAACTATAATCAACTTGTCAATCAATCCGCACTCGCCGCCTGATTGTCTCACATGTACTGAACCAGCACATCAAATATACATTTTTCAGTTTATCTGGTAAAATTGCCAACGAAGCTGCTAGATCAATCTAAATTTAGAATAAATATTTTGAAACACTACAGTTGGGAATTATGATGTCATTCATTTCTTCTTTTGGTAGATCGTCCTCCCTGCGCGTTGCTATGTTATTGCTTTGCAGTATCTTTGCAACTTCTGTGGCATTCGCTTCAGGTGATGGAGGCGGAGGTGGAGGTAGTGGAGGTTCGTCAGGCGGCGGCGGTGGTAACGGATCAAGTTATACTGTCTCTAAATCGACGTACGAGTTGGGAAAGAAAGTTTTCCAAGAGCATGTCATTTGCGAGAGTTGCCCTTACGCCGATCTTGAACACACTTCCGAAAGCGTTGCCTCCGTCTGGGGTCAATTGAAAAAAGATCTGAAAAGACGTGGTACGATTGGTGAAAATCTAAAGCGTAAAGAACGTCGTTCGGTTACAGCGTTTATTCGCAAACGATTCGAACTTTAGAATTCAATCAGGAGCACCTGACTGGATCATCGTTCAGACCTACCTTTGTGTTTCCATAAGCAGATTCACAAAAGGAAAACGGCAAGGATTTAACGTCTTTGCCGTTTTCTGTTTCAGGGTATAGCGCCATTTGCAATCTGCGCTTTGGCTCGACCCTCTTCTCGATAGCAGCAACCGTTGTTTCAAATTAGTTGGCATGTAAGCTACCTGTCGGTTGTTATAGTTGAGCGCACGCATGTATCGATTGGCTGATGTTTGAAGTGATTTCGCTCAACGAATACGCAGTATTCGTGCTCATCGCCGTTTTCGCAGGATTTGTGCATGGCTCAATCGGTTTGGGGTTTCCTTTACTGTCGACAGCCATGCTCTCCACTTTTATTGATCTTCGGATTGCCATCCTCATCACCCTGATTCCGACTGTTGCTGTCAATTTGTTCAGCATAGCCAAAGGTGGTAATTGGCGGGAAAGTCTGGGACAATTTTGGCCGCTGGCAGTGTGGTGTTTGATCGGCTCAGTCTTTGGTGCTTGGGTCATTGTCTATACCGACCCAACGCCATACAAGTTATTGTTAGCACTACTGATTTTTCTATACCTTGTGGCAGATCGAACCAGTCGGAAATTATTGAGCAATGCTTTGCAATTTCCGAGAGCCTCACAGTTTGGATTTGGAATCGCAGCCGGATTTTCAGCAGGATCGACCAATACCATGGTACCAATTCTTGTAATTTACTCACTCGAATCTGGCTGGGCAAAGACAGTGATGGTACAGGTATTCAATATGTGCTTTTTCTCAGGAAAGGCTGCCCAGTTGGCCGTGTTTGGCATGTCGGGAACGTTTACGCTTCAGATATTTCTGACTACACTTCCCATCGCAGGCATCGCCGCTGGTTCGCTGTACTTGGGACAAATACTTCAGGACCGAATCGACATCCATCTCTTTCGACGAATCATCAAATTGGTTTTGTTGATTCTTGGCATCATTTTGACAGCACAGGTGCTGCTTTCTTTGTTCGGAATGTAAAACGATTAAAATGCTGTCGCCGACTTTCTGACACTGACTAATTTGCACTAACGCTATGAGTAAATTCACTCGTCGACAATTTATGGGAACGGGGCTTGCTGTGCTCTTACCCCAATCCACCTTTGGAGTGACGTCAGCAGAATATGATGTGGTTGTCGTGGGTGCTGGTGCTGCAGGTCTAGCTGCTGCTCGTAGTTTGATCGAAAAAGGAAAAAACGTGATGCTCGTTGAAGCATCTCAACGAATTGGTGGCCGCGCTCATACGGATTTGTCGATTTTTGGCGTACCGTACGATATTGGTGCTCATTGGTTGCATAACGGAAGTTTAAACCCTTACAACAAATACGCCAAATCTGAGGGATTTGAAATTTATCCTGTTCCTGAGAACTACCGATTGTTTTCCCGCTCCAACGAAGAGGTTGACAGTGATCAGCTCGCCATGCTCTGGAAAGACGTGGATAAGTTGGGCTCAGCGATTGGTAAAGCCAGTAAGTCAGGTAAAGACGTGCCTCCGAGTATGGTCACGGGGCACGTCGATGGACGCTGGAGCAATACGGCAAAATTTGTTTTGGGCCCATGGTCAATGGGGAAAGATTTCGACGATTTTTCAACTACAGATTGGTGGAATTCTGAAGACGGCACAGATTATTTTTGCAGCAGTGGATATGGAACGCTAGTTGCCCACTATGGCAAAGACATTAATGTGTCTCTCAATACACCGGTTCACAAAATTGACTGGAGCGGGCAGGGTGTTGTGATTGAAACTGCTCGGGGTAAACTGAAATCAAAAGCAGTAATCATTACAGTCTCCACAGGTGTTTTGGCATCCGGCCAGATCAAATTTGTGCCGGAACTCCCGCAGGAAAAGCACGAGTCATTTAACGAAATTTCCATGGGTGCTTACGATCACATCGCACTTCATTTTTCGCGCGATGTGTTTGGAGTCGGTGAGGATGGTTATCTTATTTTTGAAATTGGCGAAGATGGAAAAGGATTCGGAACACTGGCAAATTCTGCGGGTAGTGGACTGGCCTACTGTGATGTCGGGGGAAGCTGGGCACTCGATTTGCAGACAGAAGACGAAGCGTTCAAAATCAACTATGCCTTGGGGAAGCTGAAGAATTTACTAGGCAGTGACATCGAAAAACAGTACATCAAAGGGTCGACCACGGCATGGGGATTGAATCCATTGACACTGGGGTCGTATGCATCTGCACGCCCCGGTTCATACAAAATGCGAAAAGTGCTTCGACAGCCTGTTGGAGAACGAGTGTTCTTCGCGGGTGAAGCCTGTCACTCTTCAATTTGGGCAACAGTTGGCGGTGCACATCTTTCAGGTGCCGAAACTGCCCGCACCGTATTGAGGCTGATTTTCTGAGAAGCTTTCGGAACACCTGAAATTTAGGTGTTCTCAATGTTTATAAGCGGATCAGACCCCTTCTTGACTTCGTCTTCTCAAGAGCATTACTGCTGCCATCGATAGAAACAGCAACATCGCAAACACAACGATGCTCGGACCTGGAGGAGTATCAAACTCCAGCGACATGAACATGCCACCAACCACCGATGCTGAACCGAATGCGACGGCAAAAATAGCCATCTGTTCAGGTGTTTTTGCAAGTTGTCTTGCTGTTGCAGCTGGAATAATCAATAACGAGATGGTCAACAGGATACCGACTATCTTCATCGCAATTGCGATTGTTCCAGCCAGCAGTATCATCAAAAGAATCCTCGTTTGACTAGGTTGAAGACCTTCAGCTGCGGCGATTTGCTCGTCGACCGTCAGACCGATCATCGCCCTCCACTTAAACACGATAATTCCCAATGCAACTGCACTTGCCATGTAAATCATGGCGATTTCGAACCAGGTTACCGCAATGATGTTGCCGAATAGAAAATCCAAAACATCGATCCTAATCCAATACATAAAGGAAACAAGCACGAGACCAAGTGCCAGTGTTGAATGAGACATGATTCCAAGCACAGAATCGCCCGACAGAAATGAGTCACTATTGACCCGGGCTAAAATAAACGCGATAAACAGGCAGATGCTGAATACACCCACCATCAAATTGATATCCAGCACGATTGCCAGCGCGATCCCAAGTAGAGCCGAATGCGCCATTGCTTCGCCGAGATAAGACAATCGCTGCCATATAACAAAGCAGCCAAGCGGACCTGCAACGAGTGTGAAGCCAATGCCGGCGATTATCGCTCGACTGAAAAAGTCATCTGGTATTAGGAACATCTTGTCAATACCAGTGACGAATGGATGATCATAAATCCCTTATGCTTCCATCCAGACGGTGATCATGATCGTGCTTATGGGAGTAAAGTGCGCGACCTTCCAATGCTTTTGCGCCAAAAAGCTTCAGATAGGCTTCATCCTCCTGCACACGTTTTGGAGTTCCTGTACAGCATATATGGACATTCATGCAGACGACTGTATCAGTTTGAACCATCACCAAATGTAGGTCGTGGCGGACAATCAAAATGCCGCAATTCATGCGGTCTCGAATATTAGCTATTCGTTTGAATAACAATGTTTCTCCGTGAACGTCAAGTCCCTGCGTCGGTTCGTCAAGAATCATCAGGTCGGGTTTACGCAGTAATGCTCTTGCGAGCAGGACTCGCTGAAATTCACCACTCGATAATTTTTGTACTGGAGAGTTTGCAAGGTGTTGAATATTAAGTTCATCGAGCACTTCGATCAACTCACTCTTATCAACAGGCTGTGGAACGTTCATAAGGCGTTTCACGGTCATTGGTAGAGAAGAATCGAGTGTGACATTCTGAGGCACATATCCGATTTTGATGTTGGGTGATCTTTGTACGCTACCGAAATCAGGCTGAAGGGAGCCTGCCAGAATTTTTGTTACGGTTGTTTTTCCACTTCCGTTTGGACCAATTAGTGAAACTATTTCCCCTCTGTGAACTGTGAGGTCAATGTCTCGCACCAACCACCGATTGTTGCGACGAACACCAATAGACTGCAATTTTGCGAGAATAGAATTATCGAAATTTTTCTTCATGATTAGAAAATCCTTTCCGATTCTTTAGCGATACTGTGTTAGTCGATTCCAGAGTAATGCGTCTGTCATTGTTTTAATTGCATGAAAGTGAAACTGGTCAAGGCAATCCCATTCCGTGTATCTAGCTTTCAAAGACTCATCGATATATTGTCATCAGTCAACTGACGACAATATGCTTACAATTGCAGATGCAACTGTTTGATTACGATGCTTTTCTCAGAGAGGCGGGTAAATTGAATCTGACGTTTTCGGTGATTCCCGTCATCGTTGTTACCTCGATGTCGTGATGTTGTTTAAGCCGTTCTATCAATTCCTGAACTAAAGCTTCGGGAGCCGAGGCACCGGCGGTAACACCTATTTTTTCAGCGTTGACCGACCACTCTGGGTTGTAGTCATTCGAGTTTTGGACGAGATATGCTGGAACTCCACGGTCGCGGCTGACTTCACACAGTCGATTTGAGTTTGAACTGTTCTGTGCTCCAACCACCAGCACTAAGTCAACTTGATCTGCGAGATGGTGGACCGCGCTTTGACGATTCTGAGTGGCGTAACAGATATCCTTGATATCAGGACCAGCAATATTTGGAAAGCGATTCTTCAAAGCGAAAATGACATCACGAGTATCGTCAACCGACAGGGTTGTTTGGGTAATATAAGCAACCTTATCAGGATCTTTGATCACCAGATTCTCAACTTCCTCCACATCGCTGATGAGGTGTACGGTGCCTGGAATCTGACCTAAAGTTCCTTCAACTTCAGGATGATTGTGATGCCCGATCAAAACAATTTCAAACCCTTTCTTGGCATATTTTCGCCCTTCAATATGTACTTTAGAGACGAGTGGGCATGTGGCATCAAGTGGTTCTAGGCCACGTTCTGATGCTTCACTCTCGACTTTTTTTGAAACCCCGTGTGCGCTAAACACGGTAACGGCACCATCCGGAATGTCAGAAATACTTTCAACAAACTTGACCCCTTTAGATCTGAGTTCGCTAACGACGCGCTGATTGTGCACGATTTCGTGTTTCACATAAATGGGCGAACCATATTTCTTGAGAGCTGTTTCCACAATTTGGATCGCCCGTTCGACGCCAGCGCAAAAACCACGCGGCTGAGCTAGTATCACTTGCATGTGATTAATCCATTAATTAACGAAGATGAAACCCGCATACTGCGATTAGTATTATTATGACTCAACCAAAACATTTCTGACGGCTGGAGTCAATAAAATTAGCAAATTCAAGTGGAATTTGCCAATTATGGCGATTCAATGCGACTGGAATTGGGTCAAGTCGATCAATTTGAGCTTTGTTAAGCATCTGAAATCAGGCATTGATTGACATCAGTCGGTCAATTTGTCAGATGCGTCCTCAAATGAGCGAATGATTAACTGATCAGTAATTTTGAAACTTTCGACGTGAGCACTATGAAATATTTTCGTATACCAATCATTATTTTGATTCTGCTTTCGGCACAAGCCAAGGCTGATGAACATGCACTTTTTACCACTCAAAATCTCACTCCAGAAATTGCGCTTAAAGCAGCAAAAGCCGCACTGGATAAATGCCGTTCAGAAGGTTTTCAAGTGTCGGTAGTAGTTACGGATCGCAGTGGTTTACCCCAAGTCATGCTCCGAGACCGATATGCTGGTGCTCATACACCAACTACAGCGCGTCGCAAGGCCTGGACAGCGGCGAGTTTTCGTCTTTCAACTACGGAACTTGCTGAAGCTACAGCAGAAGGGACCTCTTTGTCTGGAATTCGGCATCTTGAAGAAGCCATCATGCTGGGAGGTGGCCTATTGATTGACGGTGGAGGTTTTTCAGTCGGAGCAATCGGTGTGTCTGGTGCACCAGGTGGTGATTTGGATGATCTGTGTGCGCAGGCCGGAATTGATGCCATCGAAGATGACATTCTGTTTTGAGCGACTTCTAAATCAAGCAGTTCGCAAATAATTAAGCAGACATCAACGCGAACCCAAATTGAAATTTGACAGACATCTGTTATCGAATCCTAATTTCAAAGGTGGCGCGCATCAGAATTTGCTTCCAAAGCGTGGCATCCCATTCAGAAACAGTCTGGGTAGAATCTACGAGATTACATTTTCGTCCGTTCTATATCGGACAGACAATCTCTCCTAGACGCTTGGTCAGTTTCTCATTTTCAGAGTAGTCGATGGGTACCACCACCAGACTGGGTCCCGCTTCGGAAAATGCATTTTCCAGTACTGCTTGAAGGTCGCGTGAGTTGTTGACCCGATGACCATTCCAGCCAAAAGAATCGGCCAGTTTAATCCAGTCCGGATTTCCAAAACTTAGGTCCGTATGTCGTCCGAACTGATTGGATTGTTTCCAGGCAATCAGTCCGTATTCATGGTCTTCCCAAATCATGACGACAATGTCGAGATTAAGGCGACGGACGGTTTCCATTTCCTGTACATTCATCATGAAACCGGCATCCCCACATATCGCGAGGACTCGGTGGTCAGGATCAGAATTCACTAATCTGGCCGCAAGCGCTCCAGGTAGCGCAAAACCCATGGAACAGAATCCATTGGGAATCAGGCAGGTATTAGGTTCGTGACAATGGTAGTGTCGGGCGATCCACATTTTGTGCGCACCAACATCGGATAGAAGCACATCGTTTGGTCCCATGACCTGTCGGACATCCCAGAGTACTTTTTGAGGCTTAATGACGCCTTCTGTATCATCGTCTTTGTGTTCGGCAAAATCGAGAGCCATGTCTCGACGCGTTGCGGCCTGCTGAGAAAGATCGAAGGATAAATCGTCTACCCCATCGATTCGTTCATTCAGCATCCACAGAGTATGTGCAAGATCTCCCACCACTTCTGATTTCGGACGATAGTAAGCATCGATTTCGGCTGGCAGGAAGTCAATGTGTAGTACGTTCTTATTCTGATCTGGATTCCAAAGGTGCGGATGGTATTCGACCATGTCGTAGCCTAATGTGATGATCAGGTCGGACGCATCCAGTGCACATGCCACCAAGTCCTTTGCGCCTAAACCAACGGTGTATAGACAGTAGTCTGAATCCATATCCACACAGCCTTTGGCCATGAAAGTGGAAACAACGCCGATTCCTGTTTTTTCGCAAAGTAGTCGCAGTTGTTTTGAAGCGCGACGTCTAATGCAGCCATTTCCAGCCAGAATAATGGGTCGTTTGGCATTTCGAATCAAATCAAACGCCTGATTTACGATCTTGTCATCTGGTACGGCTCGTCTCAGTCTTTGTGGCTGCAGCGGTTTAGTTGATGCATCCATGTGTGCGATGTCTTCAGGCAACTCGACTAGGGTAGCACCGGGTTTTTCAACCAGTGCAGTTCTCACGGCCTTGCGAACTACTTCGGGGATATTGTCGGGATGATGAATCTGCTGTGCCCATTTGGTCACTGGACGGTACATAGCCACGACATCCATAATCTGGTGGGATTCTTTGTGTAATCGGGTAGACGCTCCTTGACCAGTGAGTACCAGCATCGGTGCGCGATCCATATTGCCGTCCGCAACACCTGTGATCAAGTTGGTTGCTCCAGGACCCAGAGTGCCCAGACAGCCTGAAACCCGCCCGGTCAGTCGTCCGTAGGCTTCTGCCATAAAAGCGGCTCCCTGTTCATGCCGACAGAGAATGAACTTGATACTGTCCGATTCCTCAAGCGAAATCATGAAATGTGCATTTTCTTCTCCGGGTACGCCGAAAATGTACTCAATGCCTTCCTGCTCGAGACATGCGACAAATAAGTCAGATGCCTTCATCTTTTCTTGTCCTCCATAGTGCTGGGAGCTGCTGCTAACTGAATTTCAAAACACAGTAAATGTGCTCTGCGTGATTGTAGTGAAATTCGTATAACCGCTGATTAAATTTTGGTGATCAAACTCATTTGACTGTCGCGGAGTTCATTCGTTTCAATTGATTGGTGAATCTGGTTTCAATCGAACAGTACGACAGAATATGACGTAGCGATGCTTCAGATGATTTTTATATAGAAATGGATATCTATAATGCTAATTCTTCTGCTATGTCGCACGCCGCTGGAAGACACTACTGTGGGGTATTAACTTCGACACAGAGAAGACTGTGGTTGATTTATTTGCTATGAGGACAACTTGACGATTCGATTTTTACATTCTGCTGACTGGCAAATTGGCAAAGTATTCAGGTTTGTGGACCAGGAGACAATGGGTGTTTTACAAAATGCCAGACTTAATGCGATTGATCGGCTAGGCAAAATAGCCGTTGAACAGGAACTGCGGTATGTGCTCGTAGCCGGTGATGTCTACGATGCAGAAAATCTGTCGAATAAATTACTTAATCAGCCACTTGAGCGAATGAGGAAATATACAGATGTACATTGGTTCCTACTGCCTGGCAATCATGATCCTAACCGAACCAATGGTCTGTGGTATCGGTTGAGAAAAGGGTTGCCAGACAACGTCCATATTTGTGACGATTCCGCTCCACTGTTCATTGAATCGGAAACTGCGGCAATTTTACCTGCGCCACTTCATCACAAATCCACCCTTGAAGACCCGACCAAATACATGGACAGTGTCGACCTTCCGAGCGAGTGTATCCGCATAGGTCTCGCTCATGGCTCAATTGCGACCTTTGGGTCGGGAAATGGCGCCGCAACGAATTACATCAATCCTGATCGGCCAAACACAGCTGGTCTAGCTTACCTCGCTTTGGGTGACTGGCATGGACAGCGCGAAATTAATTCACGTTGTTGGTATAGCGGTACGCCAGAGACTGATGCATTTGATGTGACAGGCGGTGGGAAAGCATTAATCGTCACTGTCAATAGCGGCACTTCAAAGCCAAGAGTGGAGTCGGTTTCAACCGGTGAGTACAGCTGGGAAACAATCAGCGAAACCATTGCCTCTCGAAGTGAAATCGAACGGTTGCAAACCAAATTGAGTGGGCTTGATGATCATCTTGAACGATATTTAGTGCGGTTGCAGGTTGAAGGCTGGATTTCGCTTGAAGAGCGAACTTATTTTGATGAGATTATCGCGGAGCGCTTTGAAGCTTCATTTCTGCATTTCGATGTAAATGATGAGCATCTGCACATCAAGGTAACAGATGATGATATCGCTATGCTTGATATTGGTGGTTTTGTCAAAACTGCTGTTGATGAGTTGAGGGAGCAATTGGTTCATTCCGATGAACGGGTAAGAAAATTGGCTGCGCAAGCCTTAACGCGACTGTACGTCGAACTCAAAAGAATGGGGGCGGACTGATCGTGATCATCAGATCTATAGCTGTCAATGAATTTATGAAATTCGACCAGCCAGTTGAAATCACCGGACTTGATGAAAAACTCAACATCATTGCTGGGCCGAATGAAATGGGCAAATCTACGATTTTGAGTGCGATGCGGGCCGCTTTTTTTAGTAAACATCGATCGCAGCACAATGAAATAAAAAATTTTCAGCCCGCGCAAATCAAAGGAGCTCCTTCCGTTCGAGTTGATTTTGAGATCGATGGCGAGCAGTACCAGATCAGGAAAAGGTTTTTGAAGCGCCAGATTGCTGAACTCAGGTTGCCTGATGGCAAACTCATCAAGGGTGATGAAGCGGAAGAAAAGTTATCAGATTTACTTTCGTTTGACGACTCGGGTAGATTAGGTGGGCAACCCAAAGAAATGTGGAATTTGTTTTGGGTCGAGCAAGGCAAGTCATTTACTCCAGTTGATGTTTCTGAAGGTGCGCGTTCGGGTCTGCAATCGGTTCTGGAATCGCAGGTCAATACTGTACTTGGCGGAAGACGCGGTCGTGAACTTCTCCATCTCTTCGCTAAACAGTTAAACGTATATCTAACCCCAACTGCAGGTAGAGAAACGGGGGAATTTAAAAAGCTCAGAGTACGTATAGACACTGTCCGAGATGAAATTGAAGAATTGGATGCAAGAAGAACTAGCTTACTCCCCTGATCCGCAAATAAAAAGTTGCAGAAAATGATAAAGCCCTGTAAAATCAGAGAGATATTGAAAAAAACGCCCAATTCGGCATTCACCCAATGGGTGAATTCGAAACGGCTCTCAGATTTCGCAAGGCTTATGAAGATTCTACCATACAACACTGCGGCAAGCTGCCACAATTTCACCTCCAGAGCCGGTCTGGTGGTGCCAGCCGAACTGCTCAAGCGCCTTGAGCTGTCACAGCTCATTGATTCGTCAATGCCCACACCCGGCAGCAATCGAGGCTACCGGCACAGCGCCATTTTCAATACCTTCATGCTGATGTTCCACGAAGGTGCGGGGTGCATCGACGATGTGCGCCACCTGCGCAGTGAACCGGCGCTGATGAAGCTGTTGGGTTTTGGGACGATTCCCTGTGCCACGACGCTGGGTGGATGGCTTCACAGAGTCGGCGACAGTCGACAGATGATCTCGGTTCTCGAGCAGGTCAACCGCGCGGTGATGAAAGCGACGCTGGGTGATCGAAAGTGCGTCACTTTGGACATTGACGCATCGGCGATTCGGTCGAAGAAAAAAGACGCGAAGTGGACGTATAAGAAGCATCGCGGGTACATGCCGATGTTCGGTCACATTGCCGAGACCGGTCAGGTGGCTGCGGCTGAGCTTCGCGAGGGCAATGTGCCGCCTGGGGCTGAGAATGTTGAGTTTTTCCGGCGCTGCCGCGCGGCGCTGCCCGAAGGGGTGGGTGTCACTCGCTTCCGGGCCGATGCCGCCTCCTATCAGGCGGGCATCATCAATGATTGCCGCGCACACGGCATCCGTTTTGCGATTCGGGCGAAGATGGACAGTGCGGTGAAGAAAACGGTACTGGACATTAAGGATGAGGATTGGAATGCGGTTGTGAATGCCGACGGTGCGGTATTGGAAGGCGAGTATCTGGCCCGTACGCTGCATGTGATGGAAGATGTGCCTGAGGCTTTCTGTCTGGTGGTGCAGAAAAAACGGGTGCGGGACAAGCTGCCGGCCGACGCTGGGATGCCTGACGGGACTGAGCAGCTGAAGATGGTTTTCAAAAATGAAGGCCTGCACCAGGTCGATGTGCAAAGTGCGGTCAGCGGCAGGTACATCTACCGGGCGATTGCGACCGATCTGGACCTGGACCGCTTCAGTGACGGCGAGATTGTATGGTGGTACAACCAGAGAGGGGACAGCTCGGAAAACCGGCTCAAGGAAATTCGCAGTGACTTCAGCGCGGCGCATCTGCCGTGCGGCGAGTTCAAAGCCAATGTCGCGTACCTGCTTCTGTCTTCGATTGCCTTCAATCTGCTTGCGCTGATGCGCATGAAACTGCCGCAGGAGTGGTATGGCGTGCGGGCGATCAGTTTCCGTCACCGACTGTATGCGATGGCCGGACAGGTGGTTCGCCATGCGCGGCAGTGGACCCTGAAAGTCAGTGCGGCCAAACTTCCTGTCCTGGAACAGTCGCTTTGGGCCATCCGCCGCTGCAGCCTGTCCTGACTTCTCATTCGTTCTGAAACGGCTTTACACTACAGATCATGGCAGTCAGTCTACTGTCAGGGACAGGCTTGCGCCGGATTTGCTGCTGAGCCGCCAGATTCGCTTCGCAGTGGGTTCAGCCGGGTAAAATGGTCACCGATTTCGGTGTGTGGCTTGATGGTTTGGAAAATCCTGGCGCTTCGAACCGCCAGAGTGCCGAAAATCTCGCCTTAGCCGCCGCTGGCAGTCTCTAACTGAGGATTAGGGTACTCAGAGACTTGGAACGCTTGGAAAAATGTCAACAGGACCTCAGGCGATTGGAGGAGGATGAATCCAATAAACTGGAGACACAGGAACTAAAGCAGTTCAAATCAAGATATGAAGAACTGCATCAGATCGAATTGAAAATCGAAGCTGCCAGAGGAGAACTTGGGCAAACAAAGGAGCAACAGTCATCTTTGCAAACGGAAGTGCAAGTATTGATTGACTTCATAAAGGAATTGAACAAGATTCGCACTGAATTTGGTACTTTAGAAGCAGAGTTGAAAGATTCTTCCAATCAGGAATTAGAGTTGGCTTCAAAGAAAAACGAAATTCAAAGTACTGTCGACGGCCTAAAGAGCCAGATAATCGAAGCGGAAAAAACTCTAAAGATCAAGAAGGACATTTTGTCACTAGCACAGCAGTGGTCGAAATGCACTGACTTGGAACAAAGGCTTGATCTTGCAGCTTCCGTACAAACACGGAGAGAGGAAAGTCTGAAAACCGCAAATAAGATATTAGTTTCTGATCAAATCTTGCGTCAAATTGAAGAGGTTAACTCGGAACTGGAGTCTGCACAGGCGACGATCACTGCGAACGCTACTGAAATTCTATTTGAGTTGAAAACAGAAGGTGCTGAGGGAATCAGCATTGACGGCGAGCCGCTTAAAAATGAAAATCAAAAGCTTGAAGCGGTTTCGGAAGTTGCGATTAATCTCCCTGAACGAGGTACGATTCGTGTAAAACCAGCTGTGCAAAACGCTGATCAGCTATTGGAAGCACGTCAAACTGCACAAAAAAAACTTGATTCCATACTCACTCAGGCAAACGCGGAATCAGTGGAAGTCGCCAAACAATTGAACGATAGGCGAAAAATATCGTTGCAGGAAGCAGAATCAGCAAGTCGAGAGATTCAGGCTCATTTGTCAGAATTTGGTCAAGCTGAAGGTGGCATAGAAGCGATCAAGATGAATTTCTCACAGCAAAAGAGTTTACTTACTACCAGTGCCTCAAAGCTTGGTTTGACTGAAATACCCACCGTCAGTGTGGCGGAGGAGTTGCTGAGTCAGTCAGAAAGTGCTTTAGCTCAGTTGCGATCCAGTTTAGAAACACCAGCGAAGAAACTTGGGCAAGCAGATGATAGTCTGGCAACTGCTAAACTGGAAATTGCTAACATGCAGGGCCAAATTGAAATTCATACAAAGCAGGTCAACGGCCTCGAAACAAAAATCCAGGTGCGAGGTGGCGAAACTAGGGTGAGTGAGCTTGAAGAACAAATTAAGCAACTGGAAGTGAAAGTTGAGCAACAGGGAAATGACCTGCAAGAACTAGAAGAGACACTCGATCAAACAGAGTTTGAATTTGTTTCGGTACGGATTGAGCGTTTGGAAGATAAGATGCGTAATCGACAAGCGCAGATTCAAAAACTTCGCGATGAAGTCAATCAACTCATTGGTCGCATCGAATCCCAGGAAGGTGCCGGAATTGATGAGCAGATTGCTCAGAAACAGCGTGAGCTAGAGCGCGATAGGAACGAATATGACAAAATCGAGAATGAAGTGGAAGTTCTTAAACTGCTACGTGACACACTGTCGAAAGCACAGCAGGAAGCGACAGAAAGATATTTGTCTCCAGTGAAATCTCAGATACAACCCTATCTGAATTTTCTATTTCCAAACGCAAAGATTGAGTTTGACGAGGAATTGAACATTATTGCTATTGACCGAAACTTCAGTGAATCGTTTCATAATTTGAGCATGGGCACTCAGGAGCAAATTGCGGTTCTTGTAAGGTTGACATTTGCTGAACTTTTGGCTGATAAGGGTCGACCCGCAACTGTAATTCTTGATGACGCTTTGGTGTTTTCAGATGAAGACAGGCTAAAAACGATGTTCGACATCCTTTACAAGTCTTCACGAAACATTCAGATCATTATTTTGACTTGCAGAGAGTCGCTATTTGAAGGTTTGGGTGGTAGAGTGCTCAACCTGAATCAGATTAATGAGAATGATTTTTAGTCCGGTTGAGTGTGATAGATATTGGAAATTTAGGAAGACTGAGATAGTAGGGCCACAACCTGTTCTGGCTAGTCAGTCATTCGCATTGGATTCGTGTCTACTACCTAAAGGCCGTGATCATTTGAAATTGTAAATTCAATTGACAATCGAAATGTGGTGTGAACAATTCGCTGACCCTAACAATTACCGAATTCTGAATGGAGTTGTTAACCCGTTGCATATAAAATTCAAACTCTGACAGCGCACTACTACTGTTTGAACACTCGGAAATGAACAGCTATCAACAACTAACAAACGAACAAGTTCAGCATTATCAAGAGTTTGGATACGTTGTAGCCAATTCTGGACTCGATGACAGTTTAATCGGCGGAATGGAGGAAGAACTTGATGGTTGGATTGAACTCAGTCGCAATTACGATACTAACTTTGGTGAAACAGTTGACGGAAAGGCTCGATTTGATCTAGAAGTTGGTCATACTCGGGAAGTCCCCAGACTTCGCCGAATTGCAAATCCGGCTGACATTTCAGAGGTCTTTCAAGAGGTCCTTTGGGACGGCCCAATCGTCGATATGGTTGCACAACTGGTTGGTCCAAATGTTCGATATCACCATTGCAAGCTAAATATCAAGCTGCCAAAAATGGAAACCCGAGTCTATTACCATCAGGACCAGTCTTACGATCCGCACACCAATGATGACATGCTTGCAATTCTGCTGATGCTTGATGATACGAGTGAAGAGAATGGATGTTTGCGCGTCGTTCCGGGGTCGCACAAAGAACGCTACTCTCATTTTCAGAACGGACACTATGTCGGAGCAATCGATGCATCGTTCAACGAGGAATTTGATAGACGGGCAGTGTCGATTGTTGCCAAACGCGGCGATATCTGTTTCATGCACTGCTGGACTGTACATGGTTCTGAAATCAATCAGTCTGATCAGGCGCGGCGTCTGCTGATCTGTGACTACAACGCGGCAGATTCTTACCCATTATTACCACCAGCGTTGCCTTCGAAGTTCAGTGGCAAAATAGTACGCGGCAAACCTAGTCCAGTTGCCCGATTACGAGATGCGGAAATTGAAATGCGTACACCTTACTCTCAAGATTCCTTCTTTGAGATCCAAGGTCAGCCATCTGCGACATAAGAGAAGAATCTGAACATGACTTTTTCGATAACTGCAGTCGATACAGAAACTGGTCATGTTGGGGTCGCAGTCACTACATCAAGCATCGCAGTCGGAAGCCGTTGTCCCTGGGTTCGTGCCGGGGTAGGAGCGGTAGCAACTCAAAACATAACGGACCCGATTCTCGGGCGAGCGATATTGGACTGCATCGAATCTGGTGATGATGCTGAGAAGGCGATTCTCAGAGTGATAGGTGGCGAAAGTAATGTCGAGTACCGTCAATTGACCGCCGTGGATTTGAATGGAGTTGTTGGCCATTACACTGGAAAGAATATTCTGGGAACCAATTCAGTTGTAGTTGGATCATGCTGTGTAGCTGCTGGTAATCTTCTGGCAAACGAAGAAGTGCCTCAGGCGATGGTTGACTCTTTCGAGAATCGCGATAAAACTAGACATTTTGCAGAAAGTTTGCTGAATTCACTGCAAGCGGGTTTGGACGCAGGAGGTGAAGAAGGCGAGGTTCGTTCGGCTGCTGTGCTAGTGGCGAATCAAGTCGCATGGGCCGACGTCAATCTTCGAGTTGATTGGGCCGATAATCCTGTGACTCGCCTGAGATCTATTTGGCAGGAATATGAACCACAACGAGCTGATTATGTAACGCGTGCCTTATCGCCAGGTGACGCACCGTCATATGGTGTCCCCGGCGATATGTAGATTGAGAAATTTCAATCGTGCCAATCACGCTATAGATTTAAATCAAAGTATTGACTCACTCAGTTTGAGTGAATCAGATTCAGACATTCTTCATGTAGTTTTCGATTTGATGCGGCTAGCACTTGTTTTCCTGAATCAAGTTTGATCGGTTTCCCATCCCAATCAGTGATGATGCCTCCCGCTCCTTCGACCACCGGTACCAATGCCATCAAGTCATAAGCTTTCATATCGGCTTCCATAACTACGTCAATGTAGCCCGACGCGAGCAGTCCATACGCGTAGCAATCAGCTCCAAATCGCCTTTCTCTGGCATTCAGTGAAACCCGATTGAATAACTCACGCTCCTCATCAGAGAACATATCGATTGATGTTGCAAACACTGCGGTGTCAGTCAGGCTTCGGTCTGGATTTGTGCGGCAGGGCTGTCCTTCCCAGGTTGTTGTGAAACCACGCGCACCGCACCATCTTTCTTTCATGGCTGGTAATTCAATAATACCCACGATTGGTTCAGAATTTTCAGTGAGTGCGATCAGCACTCCAAATGTTGGTAATCCGTAGACAAATGCCATGGTGCCGTCGATCGGATCAAGACACCACTTCAATTGCCTTTCTGAGGTTGTATCACCATATTCCTCGCCGAAAAAGTCGTGATCAGGAAACTGTTCCTTTACTCTGACTCTTGCCATTTCTTCTATTGCACAGTCAGCTTCGGTCACCCATGTATTGTCCGACTTGGTCCACTGTTTCTTCGACTGTCTATAGTAGTGACGGGCAATATCTCGCGCTTTGTCGGCGATGTCATTTGCAAATTGCAAGAAATTTGCTACGTCTTGCTGGCTACATTGTGTGTGGTCTGTCATATCCCTCTGATAGTGCGGTAAGGTAAAATCGAGGTTTGCTTTTGGCAGATTGGACGATTGTCAAATGCGTCGCAAATTTTACGCCGAAATACCGAACGAAACCAGATGGATGAAACTAGAGGCAGCCGCGCTATAGGGGTTTTTGCATCTTTCATACCCGACGGCGCCGAATCAGGTGGTTGAATTAAATTCTTTTGATGAGTATCTTGAAAAAAGCAGTTCAATCAGAAGGATGCAAAATGAATATTCAGCGTGGAGGCTTGGATGATCCTCGGGTTCGCGAACTACTTAAAACCCATGTGAACCAAGCCCGTATCGAAACAGCGCCTGGAAGCAACCATGCCTTGGATTTAAAAGGATTGCAAAGCTCTGAAGTGGAGTTTTGGTCCATGTGGGACAATGACGATCTAGTGGCGATCGGTGCCATACAGAGGTTGTCACGTGATCACTACGAAATAAAATCAATGCACACCATCAGCAACAAGAGACGAGGCGGTATCGGCAGTAAGATGTTACTTCACATTATTGACTTCGCGCTTGCTGAGGGTGCGAAGCGATTGAGCCTAGAGACGGGTTCATGGGAGTATTTTCGTCCAGCACGCGCTCTGTATTCAAAGCACGGTTTCGTTGAGTGCGAACCGTTTGCTGACTACGTTTTGGACCCGAATAGTATCTTTATGACGCTAGATTTGAATAGACATACTCCATCCAAAATTTAACAGCGCAACCGCCTCAAAAGCAAAGAATGACACCCAAAAATCAAATAAGAGCAGTAGTCTTCGATCTCGGAGGCGTGGCCGTTAACCTAGATTCCAAAGCTCCGTTGAAAATATTGAAAGAAATAGGAGTAGATAACCTCGACCCGAGAGATTCTAAGGGTAATTTTAACAGTGGGATAGGTAACTACACATTGAGAGAAAGTGCTGTAACTGGTCTCATCTCAAGTGAACAGTACATCACTGAAATTCAGAAACTCTTGCAATATGACATACCTGCCTACAAACTGCGGGACATTCTTAGTTTAGCGATTACGGATTTAAATATTGATGTTATCGAAATATTACAAGAATTGAGAAAGAAAGATATAGTGCTCGCGTGTTTAAGCAATGTGGATGAAATTCAGTGGAATCTACTAGTCGAGAAATACAGCATTGATTCATATTTTGACATGTGTTATTGCTCGTTTAAATTGAAACTCGCAAAACCAAGCCCTGAAATATTTGACAGAGTTCAAGACGATTTATCGATTTCTAACGAAGAGATATTTTTTACTGATGATAATCCAATCAACATAGACTACGCGAGAAAGAACGGATGGAATGCGACACAATTTGTATCCCATGAGTATCTCAAGAGCGAACTGAAATCGTTGGGAATCAATGTTGTTCGTGGCGAGCAATATCAGAGAGGTCCTTTCACAGTCCAAACAAGATCAATAGTTTATAGCAGTCCTTGGCTCACACTCCATAAGGAGACTGTAAGAGACAGCAACGGATACAATCGCGAATTCGGGCGAGTGACAGCAACAGATGGAGTTGCTGTTCTGCCTGTGTATCAAAATAACGATATTCTCCTGGCGAGGGAATTCCGATATGCACTTGCAACAGAAAGCCTCGAAGCATTTAGCGGTGGGCTTGATCCTTATGAGTCAGTCATTGAATGTGCGAAACGGGAACTCCATGAGGAGTCAGGATATAAAACCGATAAACTAGTTTCAATTGGATGTATAGATCCATTTACTTCTCTCATTGATGCTCGTGTCCACCTATTTCTTGCATATATAGATGAGGCGATTTGGAACCGTCCCAAAGAAGCAGATGAAATTGAAACGGTACGCGTGAACATTTTAGATGCTCAACAATTTATCCTGGACGGAACAATCTCACACGCTCCAACTCAATTACTTATTTTCAATCTCATGCAAATGGGAAAAGTTAATTCTAGATGAGACTTTCCGCTAGAAGAATTGCGAACTCACTTGAGCATTCGGCTGCCCGTAAACTTGCAACTGAAACCGTTCCAGTACGTATAGCGCTCAAATTCCAGTTCGCTTCTATCACTTCTCACAGAGTGTTAGTTAACAAAAAGTGTTAATTATTTTCGAGTAATAGAAACAGGTCAAAGCATATCAGATGTAGCCATCATTCTGTATTGATAATAAAGGACTATATTAGACTTGTTGGTGAAAGTGAGATGCGTTTGGCAGCCCTTTATGAATTGAGATGCGAATTGGGGTAGTTATTGCGTAGTTCAGGTCCGGGAAGTTCAACGTGATTGGATTCTAGGGATTTGTCGGGAAATATTTTTTCTTGCCTCTGAAATCGCCTGTATAAATTGACACATTTCACAGCACGAGCATCTCAACAATTTTGTCTAAGTCTAGCCCTAAACTGTTCACTCCGATTTCTTTTCGTGAGTTGACACTGCAAAATCGCATTATTGTGTCACCGATGTGCCAGT
>CBDEUN010000001.1:0-390869 GCA_965243305.1 Arenicellales bacterium | reverse complement strand
ATTTTACCCGGCTGAACCCACTGCGAAGCGAATCTGGCGGCTCAGCAGCAAATCCGGCGCAAGCCTGTCCCTGACAGTAGACTGACTGCCATGATCTGTAGTGTAAAGCCGTTTCAGAACGAATGAGAAGTCAGGACAGGCTGCAGCGGCGGATGGCCCAAAGCGACTGTTCCAGGACAGGAAGTTTGGCCGCACTGACTTTCAGGGTCCACTGCCGCGCATGGCGAACCACCTGTCCGGCCATCGCATACAGTCGGTGACGGAAACTGATCGCCCGCACGCCATACCACTCCTGCGGCAGTTTCATGCGCATCAGCGCAAGCAGATTGAAGGCAATCGAAGACAGAAGCAGGTACGCGACATTGGCTTTGAACTCGCCGCACGGCAGATGCGCCGCGCTGAAGTCACTGCGAATTTCCTTGAGCCGGTTTTCCGAGCTGTCCCCTCTCTGGTTGTACCACCATACAATCTCGCCGTCACTGAAGCGGTCCAGGTCCAGATCGGTCGCAATCGCCCGGTAGATGTACCTGCCGCTGACCGCACTTTGCACATCGACCTGGTGCAGGCCTTCATTTTTGAAAACCATCTTCAGCTGCTCAGTCCCGTCAGGCATCCCAGCGTCGGCCGGCAGCTTGTCCCGCACCCGTTTTTTCTGCACCACCAGACAGAAAGCCTCAGGCACATCTTCCATCACATGCAGCGTACGGGCCAGATACTCGCCTTCCAATACCGCACCGTCGGCATTCACAACCGCATTCCAATCCTCATCCTTAATGTCCAGTACCGTTTTCTTCACCGCACTGTCCATCTTCGCCCGAATCGCAAAACGGATGCCGTGTGCGCGGCAATCATTGATGATGCCCGCCTGATAGGAGGCGGCATCGGCCCGGAAGCGAGTGACACCCACCCCTTCGGGCAGCGCCGCGCGGCAGCGCCGGAAAAACTCAACATTCTCAGCCCCAGGCGGCACATTGCCCTCGCGAAGCTCAGCCGCAGCCACCTGACCGGTCTCGGCAATGTGACCGAACATCGGCATGTACCCGCGATGCTTCTTATACGTCCACTTCGCGTCTTTTTTCTTCGACCGAATCGCCGATGCGTCAATGTCCAAAGTGACGCACTTTCGATCACCCAGCGTCGCTTTCATCACCGCGCGGTTGACCTGCTCGAGAACCGAGATCATCTGTCGACTGTCGCCGACTCTGTGAAGCCATCCACCCAGCGTCGTGGCACAGGGAATCGTCCCAAAACCCAACAGCTTCATCAGCGCCGGTTCACTGCGCAGGTGGCGCACATCGTCGATGCACCCCGCACCTTCGTGGAACATCAGCATGAAGGTATTGAAAATGGCGCTGTGCCGGTAGCCTCGATTGCTGCCGGGTGTGGGCATTGACGAATCAATGAGCTGTGACAGCTCAAGGCGCTTGAGCAGTTCGGCTGGCACCACCAGACCGGCTCTGGAGGTGAAATTGTGGCAGCTTGCCGCAGTGTTGTATGGTAGAATCTTCATAAGCCTTGCGAAATCTGAGAGCCGTTTCGAATTCACCCATTGGGTGAATGCCGAATTGGGCGTTTTTTTCAATATCTCTCTGATTTTACAGGGCTTTATCATTTTCTGCAACTTTTTATTTGCGGATCAGGGTTCAATCGCACCCTATCGCTACCGGGGCGATCACAAAGTTCAATCCTTTTATTGCTCACAACAATACCGGGCCATGGCCATTGCGCAGTTGAATCGCCGCAGCAGTTTACGCGATCTGGTGGTTTGCCTGCGTACCCATCACGACAAACTGTACCACTTGGGTTTGCCCGGCGGGGTGTCGAGAAGCACGCTGGCCAAAGCGAATGAAAATCGCGACTGGCGCCTGTATGCCGACTTTGCGCAACACCTGATCGCACAAGCTCGGCCACTGTATGGCCCGCAAGACAGCGGGCTGAATCTTCAGGAAACCATCTATGCCCTCGACTCCTCAACCATCGATCTGTGCCTGTCGGTGTTTCCGTGGGCACGGTTTCGCAAAACCAAATCCGGCATCAAGCTGCATACATTATTGGATTTACAGGGAAACATCCCCTCATTCATCGAAATCACCGAAGCGAAGCTCAATGATGTCAACGTTCTTGATGCCCTGCTGCCAGAACCCGGCGCCATCTATGTGATGGATCGGGCATACCTTGATTACGAGCGCCTGCACACGTTTCACCGCTACGGCAGCTACTTTGTGGTGCGTGCCAAATCCAACACCCAATTCCGCCGCCTGTACTCGCATGCAAACGACAGGAATGAAGGGTTGATCTATGATCAGAGTGGTGTGCTGACCGGGACCAAAAGTGCGAAGCGTTATCCGGATAAACTCAGACGCATCAGGTATGTCGACCGCGAGCGGGACAAGAGTCTGATTTTCCTGACCAACAATACATATCTGCCGGCGCTGACTATTGCTGAACTATACAGGAACAGATGGCAGGTGGAGCTTTTCTTTAAGTGGATCAAACAGCACCTGCGAATCAAATCGTTCTACGGTACCAGCGAAAATGCCGTCAAAACACAAATCTGGATTGCTGTTTCGGTTTATGTGTTACTTGCGATCATCAGGAAACGAGTGAATTTCAAGGAAAATCTCTACACTTTCTGCCAGGTTCTTGATACGACTTTATTTGAGAAAATGACACTAATTCAACTACTTGCAAATTACAATCCCAAACCAGAACCGAGGCCGTCTCTTAAACAATTGAATTTATTCGATAATTTAACGGGACACTAGTGAAGGCTTATGAAGATTCTACCATACAACACTGCGGCAAGCTGCCACAATTTCACCTCCAGAGCCGGTCTGGTGGTGCCAGCCGAACTGCTCAAGCGCCTTGAGCTGTCACAGCTCATTGATTCGTCAATGCCCACACCCGGCAGCAATCGAGGCTACCGGCACAGCGCCATTTTCAATACCTTCATGCTGATGTTCCACGAAGGTGCGGGGTGCATCGACGATGTGCGCCACCTGCGCAGTGAACCGGCGCTGATGAAGCTGTTGGGTTTTGGGACGATTCCCTGTGCCACGACGCTGGGTGGATGGCTTCACAGAGTCGGCGACAGTCGACAGATGATCTCGGTTCTCGAGCAGGTCAACCGCGCGGTGATGAAAGCGACGCTGGGTGATCGAAAGTGCGTCACTTTGGACATTGACGCATCGGCGATTCGGTCGAAGAAAAAAGACGCGAAGTGGACGTATAAGAAGCATCGCGGGTACATGCCGATGTTCGGTCACATTGCCGAGACCGGTCAGGTGGCTGCGGCTGAGCTTCGCGAGGGCAATGTGCCGCCTGGGGCTGAGAATGTTGAGTTTTTCCGGCGCTGCCGCGCGGCGCTGCCCGAAGGGGTGGGTGTCACTCGCTTCCGGGCCGATGCCGCCTCCTATCAGGCGGGCATCATCAATGATTGCCGCGCACACGGCATCCGTTTTGCGATTCGGGCGAAGATGGACAGTGCGGTGAAGAAAACGGTACTGGACATTAAGGATGAGGATTGGAATGCGGTTGTGAATGCCGACGGTGCGGTATTGGAAGGCGAGTATCTGGCCCGTACGCTGCATGTGATGGAAGATGTGCCTGAGGCTTTCTGTCTGGTGGTGCAGAAAAAATGGGTGCGGGACAAGCTGCCGGCCGACGCTGGGATGCCTGACGGGACTGAGCAGCTGAAGATGGTTTTCAAAAATGAAGGCCTGCACCAGGTCGATGTGCAAAGTGCGGTCAGCGGCAGGTACATCTACCGGGCGATTGCGACCGATCTGGACCTGGACCGCTTCAGTGACGGCGAGATTGTATGGTGGTACAACCAGAGAGGGGACAGCTCGGAAAACCGGCTCAAGGAAATTCGCAGTGACTTCAGCGCGGCGCATCTGCCGTGCGGCGAGTTCAAAGCCAATGTCGCGTACCTGCTTCTGTCTTCGATTGCCTTCAATCTGCTTGCGCTGATGCGCATGAAACTGCCGCAGGAGTGGTATGGCGTGCGGGCGATCAGTTTCCGTCACCGACTGTATGCGATGGCCGGACAGGTGGTTCGCCATGCGCGGCAGTGGACCCTGAAAGTCAGTGCGGCCAAACTTCCTGTCCTGGAACAGTCGCTTTGGGCCATCCGCCGCTGCAGCCTGTCCTGACTTCTCATTCGTTCTGAAACGGCTTTACACTACAGATCATGGCAGTCAGTCTACTGTCAGGGACAGGCTTGCGCCGGATTTGCTGCTGAGCCGCCAGATTCGCTTCGCAGTGGGTTCAGCCGGGTAAAATGGTCACCGATTTCGGTGTGTGGCTTGATGGTTTGGAAAATCCTGGCGCTTCGAACCGCCAGAGTGCCGAAAATCTCGCCTTAGCCGCCGCTGGCAGTCTCTAACTGAGGATTAGGGAACCCAGAACCGGATTCAAAATGTCATACCAGGCACGCATTTGCATGCCCATGTTTATGGTTACAGACCGGTGCGGTGCATGCGGAAAAATAAATCGAATCTTACACCGAGGAGGAATACCCAGAAACGGCACCACGCCTTCAAAATCGTGACCGTCAGCGCCTAGACCGTGCATCCAGATCACCGAAAGCTGAGGTTGGGCCGAAGGATTGATCTCTATTGTTTCAAGCACAATAAGCGTCCAAAATCTTCAAATTTAACTGAATTGAGGGAGACTTGTCATCCTGACCTAAATTTTCACGAAACAAAACCAGGTTGACTCCATCAGTTGAAATTCATTCAGGCAGGAACGGATAAAACGCGCAGTGATTGTACCGTCTTTTGTGACTACAATCGTTTAGTTCTCAAGAAGTCTTCAACCAACTAAATTGCATTAAACCACCACATAAATATACATTGATTAATATATTATTGTTATATATCAATAATATAAATTAGATACCTCAAATGGTTGTTATCTATTGGAAAATACTGCTCTTACCGGGAACTGAACTGGAAGCAATTTCTCAACTGGGTTAATCACCGAACGCAACAATAATTTCGATTTATCTGAATATTTTCAGTCGAGATTCTTTCAAAGGTGTACAGATAGCAGTAAAATAATTTTTGCTCGCGGAATCAAACCGACTCAATTCAAGAGTAAATTCAATCCATAGTCATTCGAGCGAAAGGAACTCACTCGAACAATTAGAAATGTGAGGAAAGCCGATGGCAGCATATGTTGTAGTTCAAGTCGATATCCATGATCCGGATGGTTTTGCAGTCTATCGTGACATGGTCCCACCGACATTGGAGGTCTATGGAGGTCGATATCTGGTGCGAGGTGGTGATCACAAGTGTTTCGAAGGAGAGTGGGATCCGAAACGTCTGGTGATTATTGAATTCGACAGTGTAGAGCGGGCGACTGCCTGGCTGACCTCAGAGGAATACGCTCCAGCCCGAGAACTTAGGGAACAGACCGCAGATTCTAAATTGATTATTGTTGAAGGACTTTCGGATTGACCAACTTACCCAATATGAATTTTTTAGACCGGATTAATAGAAAAACAATTTTTCGAAGTATCATTTTTGATTGTCATTGTGCTAGTGGAACCTTACCATAGAACCGTAAAATTGACCGCACTAGTCAGATCAACGTGATTCGTGTTATGACCATTACAGGCTTATTCCCCATGAAAAAAATATTTGCAATACTCGGTGTGGTCGTTGTCGCACTGCATATTTCAACCCCTGCGGTTGCTCAAAGTGAAACGTTGGTCGCAGTCGATACAATTCGACCTGAAGTCGTTAGCGAAACAGTCGCAGTATTTGGTGAAATCGTTTCACGAAAGTCAGGTGCTGTTCAAGTCGCGATTAGCGCACCTGTCGCTGATGTCCATGTTCGCGTCGGTGACCGGGTGGAACAGGGAGATTTGATTGCAACACTTGATTCTACCATGCTTGAGTTGCAAAAGAACACGGTCAGCGCCCGCATTGCGATGGCGGAATGGGGTTCACGACGAGCGGAAACTCAACTTGCACTGTCTAAACAGCAAGAAGAACGATTTCGACAATTGCGACATTCAGCCGCCACAACTGAAGCGCAGTTGGAAGATGCAGAACTGGCTTTGAAAATTTCCGAGCATGCTCTTGGAGAATCGAAAGCTAACATTGACCAAATTCGTCGCGAACTGGAAATTTCAGAACACAACATTTCGCTCACAGTGATTACTGCTCCGTACAGTGGTGTAGTCGTCGAAAGGTCAATCGAAGTTGGTCAATACAAGCGTACCGGTGATCATATTGTCCGCATCGTCGGAGACCATGATCTAGAAATTGAAGCATATATTCCCTATCGGTATATCGATGTTTTAAGCGTAGGAAATTCGGTTATTGCTGAGTTTGACAACGGCACCAAATTTGAAACCAATTTGCGGGCATTTATTCCTGAAGAGCATGTCAGCACCCGAACCCGTGCAGTCCGATTTGAATTTGATCAATCCAGCATAAATGATCAGCTAGCGGTCAATCAGAATGTGATTTTACATATCCCAGTCTCTTCCGAGAAGCAAGCACTAACAGTCCATAAAGATGCGGTGCTCGCACAGCAAGGCGGCTATGTCGTCTATGTTGTTCAAGATGACACTGCGTCGCCACAATCCGTACAAATTGGTGAAGCGATTGGCAGTCGTTACGAAGTTCTTTCAGGATTGTCAGAAGGTGACAGAACTGTGATTCGGGGCAATGAACGCCTTGTTCCAAATCAGAAAGTGAAGATAATCAACTAAATTGTCTTTTCATTCTCTAGTATTCATTCATCTGAAGTACGCATCAGAGACCGCTTCTCTAGAACCCGCTTTCGGTGTCGGTCGATACTAATGATGTAGCGGTCATGGATGCCTTCGCCAACCAGTTCCTCTGAATCGCTCACTTTACAGACAAAGCGAACTCTACGATTCTGAATCTCCTCAATGGTTACGTCAACTGTGACCACTTCGTCCTGAGGTGTGGCGGCCAGATGTCTTATGTCCACTAGGGTGCCCACTGAATCCCAGCCTTTCGGCAGATTCTCAAATAGCAAATCGCGGCAAGCGTACTCAATATCTGCAATCATTGAGGGTGTCTCATAAACCTGCAGATCTTTGCCCATAAACGTGATCACTCGGTCTTCTCCTACCGTAATCTCCCGCCGAAGTGTCTGACCCACAGTTACCCCGCCAAATTGCTCTTCGGAATTTGTCATTTTTGAGCTTTGAACTTAATATTACGTAGCAGAATTTTGACTGTCTGGTGGAGCGGAGGAGGATTGAACTCCCGACCTTAGCGTTGCGAACGCTACGCTCTCCCAACTGAGCTACCGCCCCACTTGCAACCGCGCTAGTATATCCAATCTACTCATCCCTTTCTTCGCCGACTGAGGCGAATTTCGAATGTTTAAAGCCTCACCTACTCACAAAAAGGTCGACCAAATGGAAGTCGGATGGATATCCTACTTAGACTTCAAATTGTGTAAGTATGAAGGTAGCCCTGACCTTTTGGTGGAGAGAATTTTCTTTCAATCAATTGTCAAGTGGCTCGAAAAAAACGCAACCCAACTAACCCACAGTATCTTTACTGAGAAATGGTGAAAGCCGATTCTTAGGTTGGCAACAGCGATGTGTGTTCAGAGGATATCGCCGCCACCTCTCGACAGATTCTGTTGGTCAGCCTAAAATCTTTATAATCCCTGTCTAACTTGATGAATCAATTGTCTTTACCAATAATTCTGAATCAGCCGCGAAAGAGGCTGGAACAAATTTGAAGTATCGTTGGACTCATGTCGTTAAAATTTCTCAATATTTCCATTGCATTAATCAATTCTTCATTTAATTCAAGATGATCAAATTTTCATTGTCGTATATTCGACCAAAATTTATTATTCGCATATTGGTTTGCTTGCTGTTTTCCATGCAGCTGACTCTATCGGCGGTAGGCCAAACCCCGGAAGAATTAGGGCTGATAATCGCGACTGAATCACGAGAAAAAGAGCGAGGATTCGGTGATTCCACAGCTAATTTAAAAATGATATTGCGCCAAAAGAGTGGCCAGGAAAGTGAACGAGAATTGCGGATGAAGACCCTTGAAATCGAGGGCAATGGGAATCGATCTATTGTTGTATTTGATCGACCGCGGGATGTCCGTGGTACAGCACTTTTGACCCACGTCAACTTAAACGACAGTGATGAACAGTGGCTTTATTTACCGGCATTAAAACGGGTGAAGCGAATTTCTTCATCGAATATAGCCGGTTCTTTCATGGGTAGTGAATTTTCATTTGAGGACATGAAAAGTGCTGAAGTTCACAAATATGACTACCAATATCTGCGGGACGAAGACTGCGGCGAGCTGCAATGTACAGTCGTGGAGCGATATCCAAAAGAAAAAGGCTCTGGCTATACGCGTCAAGTGGTCTGGCGCGATAAAGATGAACTACGTATATGGAAGATCCATTATTTCGACCGTAAAGAATCTCATTTGAAAACTTTGACTTTTTCCGATTACAAGCTTCATGAGAACAAGTACTGGTATGCTGATTACATGTCTATGGTCAATCATCAGAGCGGCAAAAGCACAGATTTAGTCTGGTCAGAGTATGAATTCGGAACAGGCCTTGACGAAAAAGACTTCACATCGACAGGATTGAAGCGAGTTCGATGATTTTTCAAAGAGGGAACTCATTGTGTGTACGGATTTTCATAGCTGTAATATTTTTTTCTTTTTTGTCCGTTCACGCCTATGCTGAAAACGATGATCTATACACAGAAATCTCGGGAACCATCAGTTTTGAGCATCGCGGACACTTAGACGATCCTGCACACAACGGCCAGCGCTCGAGTTTGACTAGCGTCTCCGCAAATGTTACCTTCTATTTCGAAAACGACGACTATCGAAGTTTCACTCTGACTCCCAACTTACGTTATGATGCCGTTGATTCAGAGCGTAATCTAGCTGACCTCAAGGAAGCTTATTTTTTAACGTTTGGTGATATCGGGCAGGGTGAATGGGAACTGAGGTTAGGATTTGACCAGGTATTTTGGGGGGTTGTTGAATCTCGAAATATTGTAGACATCGTCAATCAAACTGATGTCGCGGACCATCCGGATGAAAAAAGCAAACTTGGACAGTTGATGGCCCATCTGACTCTAACCGGAGACCTGGGTACGTTGGAACTGTTTGCAATGCCTTTTCATCGCTTGCGTACATACCCTGGTACAAAAGGTCGATTTCGATCACAATTTCCAGTCGACAATAACCGTGCAATTTATGAAAGTGAGCACGAAGAACGAAATATAGATTGGGCAGCACAATATTCAAACAGTTTCGGACTGTTGGATTTTGGCATTAGCACATTTTATGGAACAAGTCGTGAACCAAAGTTAGTACTATCAGAAGATAGGATGTTGATCCCGCATTACGAAACAATTCGGCAGTTTGGGTTATATGGACAAGTTACGACAGGCCCCTATTTGTTCAAACTAGAAGCCATCGACCGTAGAGGTGCAAGTAATTTAATCGGGCAGAAAGAAAACTACAAAGCTTATGTTCTGGGTGCCGAATACAGTTTCTATTCGATCTTCGATTCCCAAATTGATATGACGCTTTTTGTGGAACGCACATATGACACCCGAAAATCGCGTGCAACCAATGCATTTGAAGACGACATTTTCTTGACTTCTCTTTTCACTTTTAACGATGTCAACAGTACGGAATTTGTGGCTGGCACACTCATTTCGAGAGATCGTGAGAGCCAAACACTGGCGTTAGAATTTTCTCGACGATTAACCGATCAATGGGCACTGGAGATAGACAGTTTATTTGTGCTGAACGCAAATGCAACTGATCTTGTTCTAAAGCCTGTAGAAAATGACAGTTTTATCGCGCTAAAGTTAAATTACAGCTTTTGATTAAATCAACCTTCCCATGACATCGTTAAACTATATAATCCAAGATATTGTATTTTCTTTGATAATACACAAAATTTAGCAATTCAGTTGCGGTTTGAAGAGCCTTTCATAAAGTTTGATGCATTTCTAAAAATACGTTTGACCTGCAAAAAATTCAACTCATTAACCCGATTGTCAGATGAGTAGAAATGTAATGAATCGCATGGCATGATTGATACTGTTGAATTTATGACACACCCATTCGAAGTACCGTTCTAATCAAACCCCTGAATACAGAAAATCCCCCGTATTTCATAAAAATAAAAACAAAAAATGAAGATACCATCAGATTATCAGAAAGGCTACAAGAAAGCGCTTCAGATCGACGGAGAAAGAGCAACAAACTATGTTGCCCACACTACTATTGGTGATCCATTAGCTGATGAATTGGTAGATGACTTAAGCCATCTAGAACACAATCAGTCGGCTGAGCTTCTAAAGACGGCATTAAGTGCGGACAGCTCGCGCATTGGTAAGGATGCACCAGCATCCTTAAAAAAGTTTATGGAATTCTACGATGATGCCCCTGAGTGGGTGGATTTTGATGCTATGAAGCCGGGTTTCGCAATGTTCCACAGAAACACGCGGTTTGTTTTAGCCGGAATGGTGGCCGGCACTCTCGTTGAAGGGTTTACCACCAACATCAGTCTATCATTTTTTATAAAGGGAAGATTGCGTTATCAAGGCATAAAACGCTTGCAGCAGAACAATCGTCATATGCTTGAAATATTCCTACCCGCGGGACTTGAAAAACATGGAGATGGTTGGGCTCTTTCAATCAGAGTTCGGCTTGTACACGCGAGGTCCCGACAACTACTTTATAACGCCAGTGAATGGGACTCGGAAGTGTTGGGAGTTCCGCTTAGTTCCGCACATATTGGTTTTGCCATCTGTGCTTTTTCAGCTAGATTGCTAGGGCACATGAAGGCTCTAGGTGCTACCTTTGACGATGAGGAGCGAGAAGCCTTCATGCAGGTATGGCGATATTCCGGATACCTAATGGGGATACCCGAGACAATTCTGTATAAAGATGAAGATGATGCGCTTGATTTGTTTGCTGTTGGACGCGTTTGCGAACCCCCTGTCTCAATGGAATCGATTGCAATGGCTTGGTCATTAATCAACTCCGCTCCATTGTTGTCTGGCACCATTGAACGCGAAGAACGAATTAAATTAGCGGAATTAATTTCCCGAGTCTCCCGAGTACTGATCGGTGATGAACTCGCAGACGACTTGTCATTGCCGAAAGGTAATCAGACCATTACCATGATGCAGTTTAAATTGTTCAATTTAATTGAGAAGACTTCGAGCATGTTCAACCGGATGAACCTTGAGAAGCGGTATGACATAGCAAAAATTCTACAACTCTCACATTACGGGACACATGGCATCAGTTATCGCCTTCCTGACCATTACTATGACGAAGAATCATCCGAATGGTAGAATCACCCGCCAAAATTAGATACAGATTTCAACATAGTTGATAGCGACAAATTCGTACAACTCTCCGAAACAACTTCCATTTTCCAGGAACTACGCATCTTTCTCAATCAAGCTTCAGACCTCATCGCATAGCACAAACAAATGCTCAACATTGGTTAATTGAATCTCAACTCAGAGCCCGACACCAATCTTCAGGCAAGATTAATCGCACGAATGTGCTGAATCCCACTCGCTGTGCGTGCTATCGCAACAGCATATGGTCTAAATTGACACTGTTTGTGCTGGTTCAGTACATGTGAGACAATCAGGCGGCGAGTGCGGATTGATTGACAAGTTGATTATAGCCCCCAACCCCGCTTCTGGCGTGGACACCATCACTGAAGAAACAGGGTTGCCGTGAAATCAAGGCAACGACGATCGAAAGAAAGTATTCTGATGGCAATGCGTCGGAAGTGAGGCCGTTAATTCCATGGTGACCTGGGTCCCGAATTATAGTTTGGTCCGCTCCGCAGTCATTGCCTATCACTGGTGGCGCCGTAAGGCGACCCCGTTTCAAAGATTGTTCGAGACTCAATAGCGGAGTATCCGACGCAGCCATCAAAGTGTTGAATACAACGAAAGGGATTGTAGCATGAAAAAGACGGCGAGGAATTTAATGAGTGTTGTTTATCCGAGAAGTGCCGGTATTGATGTCGCGAAAGATATCCATTATGTGGCGTTGCCGGCGGATGACAAGGGCAGGCAGGATGTCAGATCATTTGGCGGCTTCACCGGGGATTTGCACAAAATGGCTCAATGGTTGAAGAGCCATGGCATTGAGCAGGTTGCGCTTGAGTCGACCGGGGTGTATTGGATCAGTTTGTTTGAGGTTCTTGATGCCGGTGGTTTTGATGTGTGGCTGGTCAATCCGGTTGGATTGGCAAGGCCTGACCGTCGCAAGAGTGATGTGTTGGACTGTCAGTGGATTCAGCAGTTGATGAGTTTGGGGATGCTGAAGCGTTCTCACCGTCCGGTTGACAGGATATGCGAGTTGCGAAGTTATGTGCGCGACCGTCGCCGGGCGATTGAACAGCGAAGTCAGTGTGTGCAGCGCATGCAAAAGGCGTTGGAGCAGATGAATCTGAAACTGGGGACGGTGTTAAGCAACATTGCCGGTAAAACCGGCATGCGAATCATCCATGCGATTGTTGAAGGCGAGCGCAGTGGGGAGGCGTTGGCGAAGATGCGTGATGGTCGGGTCAAGGCTGATGAGGCGGCGATTGCGGCTGCGCTTGAAGGCAACTGGCGCACTGAGCATTTGTTTTCTCTGCAGCAGGCGCTTGACAGTTATCGTCACTACGACAGGCAGATTGAGCAGTTGGAGGTGCGCATTGAACAGCTTGTCAGCAGGATGAATGAGGCAGACGGTGAGGATGACAGTGGTGAAGCTGATGCCGGTGAGGGTTCAGTTGGTGCGGGTCACAGTGGTGTGAATTGGAAGGTGGCGATGAGAAAAAACATGCACGATGCGTTTGGCGTGGATTTAACGAAGGTTCCAGGCGTTGGACTTGAGACGGTGTTAACACTGCTGTCTGAGGTGGGCAGTGATTTTTCAGCGTTCCCGACAGTGGGTCAGTTTGGTCAGTGGCTGGGACTGGCGCCCGGGACCAACATCAGTGGTGCCAAGCGGTTATCGGGGGCCAAGTCCCGCGGCTGTCAGGCAGCCGGTCAGGCGCTTCGCCTGGCAGCGGTGACGCTTCGCAGGGATTCGAGTTTGCTTGGCGCTGCACACCGGCGCCGGTGCATGCGCATGGACCCGCCCCGAGCCATCAAGGCAAGTGCCTATCAGTTGGCCCGCATCATATACGCAATGGTGACCAATGCCCGAGAGTACACTGAAGAGCCGATGCGTGCGGCTGAAGCTGATCGACACCAAAAGAAAGTCGACCGACTCAGGCAGAACGCCTTACGGCTGGGCCTGCAGGTCGTCGATCTGGAATCTGATGATGTTGCACAATTTCAAGCTGTTGCGTGACCGATACTTCTCCCAAAAAAGGGGTGTGCTAAGATTTGTTTCTTCAAAGTTTTCCATGGGGGTGAGTTGTCCGAGCGCCTGATGCGGTCGGTAATGGTTGTACTGATGCTGGTAGCGTTCAAGTTCCAGATTGAGCGAGCTGACATTCAGATCGCCGCCGTAAAACGGATAAAACTCGTAGCGGCTGGTGCCATTGGCGCGTTCCACACAACCGTTCAGTTTGGGCGATCTGGGCGGCAGCACATACAGCGGGATGTTGAGTTTTTGACAGGCGGCTTCGAACTCGGCCATGAACTCGCTGCCGCCATCGACCTGGATCGATTGGATCTGGAACGGCAGCTGCTGTTGGAGATATTGCAAAAAGCGCGTGGCGCAAAGTGCAGTGGCTCTGGAATAGGTGCGCATGAAGCACAGTCTGGTGGTCGGACAGGTGGCTTTGAACTCCTTGACCGTAAAGCCGGCGTCGACATGCACGCTCATGTGATCGATCTGGATCATCTGTCCGGGTGTCTGGGCTTTGTCGGTGTGGCGCCAGCGCTTTGCGTGACGGTCGAAGATGCGCGGTTTTTTGTGTCCGGTGCGACCCTGGTAGAAGGCGGCCGGCAGGACCTGTCTGCGTCGGATCCATTCACTGAGCATGCGACCGACGGTGCTTTCGCTCAGCCTGATGCCGTACTCGCGTGCCAGAATGGTGCGGATTTTGGCCCGCCCCCAGAGCGGATGAGCCAGACGAATCTCGCGTACCCATTCAAAGTGTTGCGCATTCCATTGCCGGCGACGCACCCGGCGCGGTCTGCGGCTGCGCGACTCAAGACCGCGCGGGCCCTGTTGCGCAAGGCGTTTGCGCCATCGGTAGTAGCTGGACCTGGACCAGCCGATGGCTTCAAGCGCGGTGGTTTCGCTGCAGCCTTCCGATCGCAGCTGCTGGTACAGGTTCAGTTGCTGCCAGCGTCGCTGGGCATCATCAGAAAGTCTGGCAACGGTTTTGCTGACGCGGTAAAATTTCGGGTGCAGATGAATCGTTTGCATCGGGTAGCCTCCTGTGCGTTTTGTTTTCGGTAATACGCACTATGCTACCCGATTTTTTTGCGTTTTTCAGTCTGTTCCCCTTCGGACTACGTCCTTCGGAGAACAGACTGAAAGTCTCACATGTATGTGAACTACCTCACTGTTCCTCCACATTTGGATGTAAAGGACTCAGTCAGAGTCAGAAAATCGAGTTGTATTTGCTCGAGAATCTAATACCACTTATGGAACAACAGCTATACAAAAATTTGTCAACATAGGCAACTGTCCGCTTGCAACGACACGGGAAAACGCTCAATGCTAATACCCAGGTGAGTAGTACCGCAAATAACCAACTAACCAGGCAGTGGTTGAGTACCTTTCCTTTTATCCAATGTGACGAGCAAGGATGGTAATAGCAGGAAGTCAGCAAGCAACGCAATTGCAATCGTAATTGCAACGATGGCGCCTAACGTAGCCGAAGTGTCAAATCCGGAAAGAGTAAGTACAAGAAAACCAGCAGTTAAAGCCACAGTGGTCGTAGACAAAGCATGGCCAACCATACGAAAGGTCTTGCGCACGGCTTCGACAGCCGCAAGACCGTCACGTCTCGCTTTTTGATATTTGCTCAAAAAATGAATGGTGTCGTCAACAATGATTCCGAACGCGATAACACTGGTCATCGTACCACCAAGCCCGACATGACCGACGAGATACCCCCATATACCGAATGTCATGAGTAATGGTACAAAGTTTGGTACCAAGCTAATAAATCCAAGTCTGGCGCTTTTCAAAACGAATAGTAAGATCAGCGAAATTATTCCCATGGCGATAGCCATACCGATAAACAAACTGTGGATATTTCGCTGAGTGAGGTAGGCCGTGATGATACTGAGACCTGTTGCTTCGGTTGTCAGTTGTGGTGCATTCTGGCTAAGCCAGGCATTTGCCCTAGCATCAAGTTCGCGCTGGTGTTTCGATGCCAATCGGTCTCGGGGTAAAACTGTCATACGCGTCGCTGATTTATCAGCGCTGATACGATCATTGAGATCACTTCCAAACGGCAGTGACAATTCGTACAGCAATAGATACTGGCTTGCAAGTTCCGGATCTTCGGGTAAGCGATAATATTCTGGATCATCTCCATGAAGGTTCATGTTCAGACGCTTCATGATGTCTGAAAAGACTTGAACATGAGCTGTTTCCGGTTGTGAACGATACCATTCGGCAAATTCCTCAACTGCGCGCAAGTACTCAATATCGGTAATTCCGCCTTCGCGACTGGCAGGTAGCGAGTATTCCATAGATTCAAGGCCAGTTAAATTTTTGATAACAAAATCTGTATCTCGTCTGAATTCGTACCTGTCGTCAAAGAAGAGTGTCCAGTTGTCACTGAATTCAATTTTGAATATTCCAGCACTCAATACAACTGCCACCAAAGAGCCTCCTACCAGCAAAAGCGGACTCTTGGAGACAACAAATTGACTGAATCGATCAATCAGGATGTGTTGTTTTTCTCGAATAGGAGGCGCTCTTAACTTTAAGAAATAAAGGAGTAATGGAAACAGTGTCATGGTGTAGAACCAGGTACACAACATACCGAATGCTACTAAATTGCCTAAAACTCGAAATGGTGGAGAATCTGATGTGTTAAGACTCAGAAAACCGATTGCCGTCGTGATGGAGGATAAAAATATAGGCCATGCATTTATTCGGAGAGACTCCACAATTGCTGACTTTTTATCCAATCCCTTGCGCATGCCCAAGAATACAGCTGACCCAATGTGAATTGTTTGAGCAACAGCGACAGTTAAAAGTATGATCGGAGCGACGATGTTAGCTGGTGTCAGAATGACGCCAAGCCAACCAGCAACCCCCATTGTGGTACTTACAACGAAAAACATCGTCACTAACACAGCCACGGTCGCTAGAATTGATCGCAAAAGCACAGTGGTTAAAATGCTAATGATCAAGATCATGATGGGTACCAACTGTGTCACATCATCTTCGCTGACCTGGTTAAATGCGTGACTCATGACAATGTCACCAGTCAGATAGAAATCTAAATTTGGATAGGTCGCGGAAAATTCGTCCACTAGCTGATTGACATGATTGACGATCTCAATTACAGCTGGGTCGGAATCATCTGGCAGAATAAACGTAATCGAAAGTGCACTGACCTTTCCATCATGTGAAACCAATCGACCGACGGTTTCGATTGAATTGAGTGCGATGTCTTCAACTCTGACTAAATCGTCATCACTAAGGGACTGAGCATCTTCCACCAGTGGAGCGACAACTAAATCGTCTTCAAAGGCTTCGCTGTGCGTGTAATTTGTAAGAGAATTGACTCTGGACGAAAATGGTGAGCGCCATCCGGCTTCTGTGAGTTCCTCAATTGCACCGAGAGTTTCTCGAGTGAATACTGTCCCCGTTCGTGGCGCGATCGCAATTAGCGCAATATTCGATTCAGTGTAAACATCTTCAAGCGCTTCAAAAGCCTGTAGATACGGATTGTGCTCTCCGAACAAAGAACGTTGATCGTTTGTAGTGGTTATGTTGCGCCCACCTGTAGCCGCGCACAGCATCACTACGAGGGTAAGAGCCAGAATCAACCACCGATGCCTAAACAGTATGCTAATGTAGCGCTCTAGTAGTGCAGCATTCATCACTTTAGCAACCTAAATCCAAATCTTTGCTACCGCATTTCTTGAATTGATTGATACTTAACCTCGACACCGTTAACTTACTAACTTTCGCTGGACATTGAATCAGAGCGCGATTAATTGATGCCAGGGGCTTCTGGCAGTTCATGTGGGATTTAAACGCACTCAAGACTACGACTCTGTCTCAATCCAATTGGGAAGCATTAGGCTTTGGCACTCGCAAGATAGTCTACCAAATCTATGTCCGGCATCTCACTTTTCTCGATTCCAGACTGGGTAAGCATCGTATGCACTTGTCCGCGATGATGAGTTTGATGATTAAACAAGGTCAATAGTATGTCTTCCATGTTTTCCTCGCAGACTTCTCCAGACATTCGGGTATACCTGATCTGTGTTTTGAGATCGTTCTGATTTAATGCCTGGACGTATTCAGTCAATTTACTGTCGACTTCTACCCGAGCATCGGCCAATGAATCAAGGTCATCGTACAGAACTTGTTTTAGAGAGTGAATGTGATCGTTGGCTTCCCCTTTTAATCTACCCAAATACAAAATGTCAACCAGCAAAATATGATTCAGTGTATTGTGAATTGAACCAAAGAATGCACCTAGATCTTTCCGATACTGATTGTCACTGATTTTCCTGCACACTTCGAAAATTTGAGCATTAACCCAAGTGTTATAATTTGCCATCACTAACAGATTTTTCATTCCTATTCTCCAACACAAGAATTCTTCCCAAAATCCAAATTTATCATACTCGATGAATTGATGGGGCATCGAACGTTAAACGCATCGACTTGGGATGCACTCAGGGAAATATTCGAAGACTCAATTCCGTTCAACAAATTTTTGGATGTCAAAGTTGAAGGTCTTGAACTCGGGAACCCAAAACTTGTTCTCAACAGCCAAGAATTTTATGTCGGAAATTTTATTCGCGGCAACCTGCACGGCGGTGTCATTTCCTCGGTCCTTGATATTATCGGCGGCATTGTTGCTTTTTCGGAGGTGATAAAGCGGAACAATGTTCAGACGACAGAAGAAATACTTGAACTTTTTTCGCGTACCGGTACCATTGATATACGCATTGATTATCTGCGTCCTGGCTTAGGTGAAAAATTCATTGCAAGCGCCTATGTATTGCGCACGGGTAAGAAAGTTGCTGTGACAAGAATGGAATTGCACAATTGTGATGATTTGCTGATCGCGGTTGGCACAGGCGCATACGTGATAAGCTGAACTTAACCAATTAGTAACCAGTCCACAATTTGAGGTCAATTTGGAAGCACAAGAACACGAAGAGCGATTATTCCACCTGTTTGAAGGAAGTGCCTCACAGGACAAAGCAGAGTTAGACCCCAAAATTGCATTTGATCTTGGGACGGGCCGAATGCTATTGGAGGCAAGACTGCAACGGGACTTGTCACTTGCCGATGTTGCCCAGGCGTTGATTTTGCCCGAAAGAGTCATTGAGGCGATTGAAAATCGAGAATACTCGAAAATACCAAGCATCGCGTATGCAACAGGCTACGTAAGGGCCTATGCAGAATTGGTTCAGCTTGATGCAGATGAACTGATAAAAGCCGACCCTGATCTCGGACTATCAGCAATCACTAATGATGTCAGTTCGAGCCAGGAAATTACCGCTCCCCCTGCCGCAGAGCGCTCTTTTCGTGATCGATTGAAAGTGTTCAGCTCACTGTCAAAAGCTATCTTTGCTCTCATTCTGGTTACTGCTCTAGTTTTGGGGTGGGTATTTAGAGAGGATATCAGCACGTGGTTCACGGAACTGGTAATTTCTGGAAAAATTAGCCAGGTTGAAGAAAGTGCTGACCCACAGAACTTTCAACCTCTTTCGAAATGATTGGTTTCAGCGATCGTATTGAGATTGATTCTGCGTCTCCGTGCAAAATGACGAGTGCCCGTTATTTACACAGCTTCTGAAGCGATTCGCCGAATCGATTTTCGCCGCCGATTCTCCAGCGGAATGACTAATATGGCGGTCAATGGCGGCACGATAAACAGCGTCAGAATGGCTGACATTGACAGTCCGCCAACGACTACCGATCCCAAGCCTCGATAAAGTTCTGACCCTGGACCGGGGAACAATACCAGCGGCATCATGCCACAAACACTGGTTAGCGTCGACATGAATATTGGGCGAATTCGGTTTTTTGTCGCGGTCAGTATTGCAGTGATGTTGTCCATATTATCATCGCGCAGATGGTGAAGACTCTGATGGACAAGCAAAATGGCACTATTCACCACTATTCCAATCAATATCACGAAACCGAGTAGTGTGAGCATATCCAAAGGTTGCAGCACCCACAGATTCAATACCGCAAGCCCAGCCACACCACCCGCTGCAGCCACCGGAACAGCTAGCAAGATGATGAGCGGGTAAATGAAACTCTCAAACAGGATTGCAATGACGAGGTAAACAATAATCACTGCAACCAGCAACTGCAAAACCATTGAATTCCATGTGGTTTTTAGCGAATCTGCTGTTCCGGATAAACTAAAACGAACATCCTGTGGAACCCCTTCAGCTTTTATCGGTGCAATCACTTCAGTTTCAATCAGTTCGATTGCTTCCTCCATGGTTAAGTTGGGTGAAGGTCGCACTTCGAGAGTGATGGTTCGGGATCGTTCTCGATGTCGTATTGCGGTTGGCCCTGCAGTAATTTGAATTTCTGCAATTGAATTTACGGGCACAATTCGGCCGTTTGGTGTAACCACAGGAAGATTTTCAATTTTCTGAGTTTCTTTAACAATGTCCCGCGTGCCAATTAGCGTTATATCGGTGGCCTTCCCTTCAAACATCGTTTCATCAACGCGTAAACCATCATTGAACACATCGACTGCTAGACCCAACTCCAATGTAGAAAGCCCATTGTCCGCCAAGCGCAATCGGTCAGGGATGATTCTAACTTCAGGTGCGCCAAGTTCCAATCCCGGGTTAGGTCGGAACTGATGTCCTTCAGACCGAGGCAGCAATGTCAGTATTTTCTGAGCAGTTCGACCTGCAACGAATAGAATTTCTTCCAACTCCGCACCGGAAATATCAAGGTCAATTTTCCGCCCTGCTCCAATTCCGCGTCCAAATATCGACGGTTGACTGATGAATCCGAAAGTGCCTGGTTCGCTAAACACTGGTTTTTGCAACACTGGTATCAATTCTGAAACTCGACTGGAATTGTTTGAAACTGCCCCAACAAACATCATCGATCGGGTTGAAACGAAGAAAAATCGGGCAATTTTTGGCGGCGAATCAGGGTCTACTTCTTCATCAGGATCAGTCGCCCACTCTGGTCGAGTTGCTGTTTCAATCTTGCCGGCAATTTCAGTCATCGTATTGAGGTTGTAACCAGGTGGTGGCACAATTAAACCGAAAACCAGATTATTGTTTCCTTCAGGAAGATATTCCAGAGATGGCAGATACTTCAACGCCAGGGTTAATGCAGTTGCAGTAATCATTGCCACCCACAAGAATGCGAGCATTCGGCGTCGGATGAGATTTTCTGTCAGCCAAAGGGTAAACTGCGAAAATTTGGCTGCCAAATCGTCAACGACAGGTATTCGCATTCGAACAATGCTACCGGAATTGCTCTTGATGGAACCAAGCAGTTTGTTTGACAGTGCTGGAATAACCGTAATTGATACCAATAGCGAAAGAACAACAGCGACAGAAATTGCGACAGCAATGTCGCGAAACAACTGTCCTACCTCCAACTTCGTTGTAAGCACTGGAATGAACACCATGACGGTCGTCAATGCCGAAACCAAAACTGCACTCCACACCTGTTGCGCACCCTTGATGGCTGCTTCACGGCCGGGTCGTCCTGCCTCACGCATCCGGAATATGTTCTCCAGAATCACAATTGCCGCGTCGACCACCAAGCCAACAGCAAACGCGAGCCCTGCCAGCGAAATGACATTGATCGAGCGACCCAATGCTGCCATTGCTACAAATGCGCCAACTATCGAAACGGGAATTGCAATTGAAATCATCAAGGTCGCACGAATCGATCGCAAGAACAATAACATGACCAAGGCCGCAAGCAGACCACCCACCCAAATATTCTGCTGCACGAGCCGGATTGAGGAATTGATATAAACCGTCTCGTCATATACCATTTGGAGCCGAAGGCCACTACCTGGCATCGCATTTTTCTGAAGATCTTCTACAACTGCCCGAATTCCTTCGATTGTTGCAATTACATTCGCCCCAACCTCACGAGTAGCGTTGAAAGGAATTGCAGGTTCACCTTGCGCCCGAATAATAGCGGTTGGCTCCTTGTACGCCAACTCAACTGTTGCGATGTCGCTCAGCCTGATTCTGCCTGAACGGGTCGAACTCCCATCGGCGGTAGATCGAACAATAATGTTTCGAACTGCCTCAACCGAGTTCAGTTCACCTTCTGATCGAACCAGGTAGCGCCGCTTTCCTTCATCGACATCGCCTACAGACAAGGACACATTGGAATTGCGCAGAACTGTTAACAATTCTCCGACTGTCAGTTGCAATCGAGCCAACTCATCGGGATGAACGATGATTTGAATTTCTGGGTCGCTACCACCGAATACGCTAACTTCACCAACACCAGGAACCCTCTCAATTCGCTCCTTGATCACGTCCTCAACGAAACGGCCATAGTGATGAATTGGTGTCGTGTTACCCGGCACGCGATGCACATAAAACCAGGCAATCGCCCTGTCTTCACTTCCAGCGACTTTAAGCTGCGGGGAATCGGCTTCGTCGGGATAGCCTGAAACCCTGTCAAGTCGATTAGACACCAGCAGCATAGCATTGTGCATATTGGTGCCGACATCAAATTCCAAAGTAATGCGGGATCGTCCTAACTGCGCATTTCCAGTGATCGAGCGGAGTCCTTTGAGTCCGGCAAACTCCTGTTCCTGCCGGTTCATGATTTCTCGCTCAACTTCGGCAGGTGCCGCACCTGGCCAGTAAGTTGTGATAGTAATTACTGGTCGATTGACATCAGGCGCCAGTTGAATCGGAATGTTTTGCAAAGCAACAATACCAAACAAAACAATCATCATCACCATTGATAGAACCGCAATGGGTCTATCTACGGCGACCGATATCAAGTCAGCGGAAGATTTTTTTAAACCAATCTCCACCAGTTACCAATTTTGAAATTTGAAAAATGAACTGTGATCTTCAAACGCGCTATACCTAACTGTTTCGTAAGTTGTCTCCAATCAGGCATAGTATCTCAAACATGATTGAATTTGCCACTAGTGAAGTCATTTGGTTGGGGTGATCTTTGGTTGGCATCAGGCAAACCACATCGCCTCCAATCACGTTTTTCCCGCGAATACAGCGTATGAGATCCATTACCTGATTGATTTTAAATCCTTCAATGCCTGCTTCGATGTTGGCAACACCTGGCGCCACAGTCGGGTCCAGGCAGTCAAGATCAAATGTAACGTAGACGGGACGATCACCAATCCTGTCGTTGATGATTTCTTTACAGGCTTCAGCACCAATTTCCTCGTAACGTTCAATAGTAATGACCTCATAACCCAAATCATAACTGGGTTCAAGCCAGTCTAGTGTACGCACATTACCGCGTATGCCAACCTGAACAGAATGGTGAGGGTCTACGTGTCCGTCTCGCACCAGATAGCTAGCCCAGTGGGCCGCTGATTTCACTGCACCCAAAAAATGATCAAGCATATGGTAAGCATCCGTGTGTGCATCAAAATGCAGCAATACAGCTTTTTCACCATTGGTAATTTTTGAATTCTCGCCGGCGATCGCCTGCAAAATTCCACCTGTGATGGCGTGGTCGCCACCGATCGAAACAGGCCGGGTACCCGCAGCATCTATTTTGGAGAAAAACTCCCGAATATCCTCAATGCTCCGTTCGTTGTTATTACCCTCAGGAAGTGGCACGTCGCCCAAATCAGCAATTTTGAACTCTTTCCACGGATCAAGATGAAACTGCTTGTGACAGCGTCTGCCCAAAGCAGAAATATTTCGCACTGCCCGCGGCCCCATGTGCTGATCTCGTTCAGTTGTACCATTACCCGTAGAATGCGGTACACCAACGAGGCCAATATCACATTCGCTCGGGTCATTAGCAATTGGACATCGAAAAAATGTTGGGATTCCCCACCAATAAAGGCCCTCGACCATTGACTCGTGTCTTCTCAAAATGAATACCTCTCAGACTGCGAATGAAAAATTGTTGAATCCAAACGGCCAGGGCAGTTGATGCAAAATGCCGTTAACCTGAATCGACTATGTCAGTAAAAACTCTAAATCCTGGGAACTTGACATCAGAATATTTAACTTACTCCGAAGCCATTTTCATCAATCGCAAAGCCTAAATCGCGTCCGGAAACTTTGCGTTGATTTCACGTTGAATGAATTCTGCTCTTTCCCCAGCCTCCAGTGCTCCTGCCTTAATATGGACATCAGTGACTGTATCAATAACCAAGCCAAGAAACGCCGAGTCATTGTCAGAGTCCTTGGCTATTTTCAATACGGTATCGCCGCCGTAAGTTGAGATCAAGCCATTGTTCGTTGGATTTAATCGGTTAATAGGCTTGCCTTGGCTGACACGTCGAATGTCTCGACGAAGCCTTGAACGCAAAAGAGCCACACCCTCATCTGTGGTTCCCAGATACTCGCGCTTGTGAACGTTCATTGCTCCCTGACTGGACCAAGCTTCCCAATCACCTGGATTACTCTGTTTTTCTTCATAACTCCGATGTGCGGTCTGTCCATAAAAATCGACTTTTTCCCAGCCGACATTTTCGCGACTTCCTTGACGAAGCACTTCATCAGCATCGTTGAAATGCCGCCAGCCGAATTTTCGGCTATTGATGTCATCAATCGGAGTCACCCACTTGGTCAAACTGGTACGGCCAAAGGCTTTTGGACTGTCCATTACCTGAAACATACCGCCATTTTGCGCAAGATTCGGAAACAGATAATCGTGAAATCGTAGACGTACCAGATCATCGCTGCCACTGCGCCGGGCATGAGCATACACAATCCCGCCATCGCGTTCTCGATATTTCACGACTGGCAAATCCAAAAAGTGTTCCAACCCAGGGAATTGAGGTCCGCTGATACGTCCGTGTAAAAATACACTGTGGAATGGGTCAATCGCATTTTCCGTTTCCTGCAGCCAGTTATTTGGAGAGTGAATCGAGTATGGAACCAGTTCATGCCCTTCAATTTCCATGGAGTCGAGATGTGGAAATTCCGGCATTTCTCCTGGTGGTCCCATGTAGCAGAAAATGAGACCTTTAAATTCTTTCGCAGGGTATGCACCCTGACAGATGCGGTGCCGAATCTGACTTTCCTCCGGTTCTCCAGGCGTTTCAAGAATTGTGCCGTCAATATCAAAATGCCAACCATGGTAGCAGCAACGAATCCCGTGTTCTTCGATTCGGCCAAATTCAAGCGAGGCGCGTCGATGCGCACAGTGTTTGTGCAATACTCCAACTCTTCCGCTTAAATCTCTGAAAACAACCAAATTTTCACAAAGTATTTTTATTGCAACTGGTTTACCGGGATCGAGCTGGGCAGACATGGCCACTGGATGCCAGAATCGTCGTAGATATTCGCCAGTCAATGTTGTCGGGCCAACTTCAAGAAAATCTACATCGGGCTGTAAAGTCTCTCGAATAGCATAACCATCATAGGGGCGAGTCGCCCAACGAACTTCATTCATCTTCTGAATAACCTCAAAATTAAAGACTTGGTTTCACCCTCAAACGACTATTTTATGCCTTGTCTATATTAAGAACTGATGATTCATGCGGCACTTATTCGATATTGTCGCATTCTGTAGTTGGCATTTAAATTCGTACTGCGATTTTGACAGAATTTGTTGCCATATTCGTTCATGTTTCGCGATGTTTCTTTTACCCAGATTGGCAACACACAATCCTGAATCCTCGGTTCTCTAACTTCAATCAAGCCAATGTGCGTTGCATCTCGTCAATCGATAACTTGAGACGCTTGATCAGTTCATTGATTTCATCTTCGCTAATAATCAGTGGCGGTGCCAATACGATTGTATTGCCGACGGCCCGAATAAACAGTCGGTTACTTTCAGCAATGTCCATCAGCAAATTTCCTGGGTGAACATCAGAGTCGGAGTGTTTAGGAAGCACCTCAAAGCCAGCCATCAAACCGATGCCGCGTGTATTCTCTATACTTTCAAATTCACGTAATTTATGAATCTCGAACTGAAAAATCTCCCCCACTCTTCTCACGTGGTCAATAGTTCCCCGCTCTTCAATAATAGCGAGGGTTTCCAGAGCAATTGCAGCGCCGACAGGATGCCCCGAATAAGTGAAACCGTGACTGAATACCCCTGTTTGAGTGGTTGCGTCAACTAGAGTCTGATAAATTTCAGACTTCAGGAATACAGCAGAAATTGGGAAATAGGCTGAGGACAAACCCTTCGCGACCGTCAGTAAGTCTGGCTTAATATTGAAAGTGGTTGATCCAAACATATTTCCCGTTCGACCAAAACCGCACACCACCTCATCTGCAATAAAAAGAACGTCATATCGGTTCAACACAGTCTGAATTTTCTCAAAATACGATTTGGGCGGAACAATGACACCCCCAACACCCATGACAGGTTCAGCGATGAAAGCAGCAACCGTATCGGGACCTTCAGACAGTATCTGCTGCTCCAGATCATCGGCCATTCGCTGCGTAAACTCATCTTCACTCTCTCCTTGAACTTCGCTGTTGAAATAGCTCGGAGATTTCGTAAAAATGATTTCTGGAAAATCTGCGCTCGTATACTCATACATTTGCGGCATACCCGAAAGACGGGTGGCAAATATTGTGGAACCGTGATATCCGTTCAATCTTGAAATTATTTTCCGTTTTTCTGGATGCCCCTTGAACTTGTGATAAGACCATGCCAGTTTGATGGCCGATTCATTGGCCTCTGATCCTGAACCGGCAAAAAACACCTTGCTCAGTCCTTCCGGTGCAATTTCAATCAGTCGCTGTGCTAACTGGATCAGTTTTTCATTACTTCGGCCGCGGAATGTATGACTGTAGGGCAGTTTTGACAACTGTTCATAAGCTGCGTCAGCCAAGCGGGTCTCACTATAGCCAAGCGTTGTGCACCAAAGACTCGACATTGCATCCAGAAAGCGATTCCCTGCTGCATCAATGAGAAATACGCCGTCACCTCGTTCAATAACAACTGAGCGCTGCTGTTCGAACTCGCTCAGATGCGTGAATGAATGCATGTGATAACGATGATCGAGTCTGTCAAGTTCGATGTCAGGTGTACTCATACCTTTGAAGAAACAAATCTTAGCACACCCCTTTTTTGGGAGAAGTATCGGTCACGCAACAGCTTGAAATTGTGCAACATCATCAGATTCCAGATCGACGACCTGCAGGCCCAGCCGTAAGGCGTTCTGCCTGAGTCGGTCGACTTTCTTTTGGTGTCGATCAGCTTCAGCCGCACGCATCGGCTCTTCAGTGTACTCTCGGGCATTGGTCACCATTGCGTATATGATGCGGGCCAACTGATAGGCACTTGCCTTGATGGCTCGGGGCGGGTCCATGCGCATGCACCGGCGCCGGTGTGCAGCGCCAAGCAAACTCGAATCCCTGCGAAGCGTCACCGCTGCCAGGCGAAGCGCCTGACCGGCTGCCTGACAGCCGCGGGACTTGGCCCCCGATAACCGCTTGGCACCACTGATGTTGGTCCCGGGCGCCAGTCCCAGCCACTGACCAAACTGACCCACTGTCGGGAACGCTGAAAAATCACTGCCCACCTCAGACAGCAGTGTTAACACCGTCTCAAGTCCAACGCCTGGAACCTTCGTTAAATCCACGCCAAACGCATCGTGCATGTTTTTTCTCATCGCCACCTTCCAATTCACACCACTGTGACCCGCACCAACTGAACCCTCACCGGCATCAGCTTCACCACTGTCATCCTCACCGTCTGCCTCATTCATCCTGCTGACAAGCTGTTCAATGCGCACCTCCAACTGCTCAATCTGCCTGTCGTAGTGACGATAACTGTCAAGCGCCTGCTGCAGAGAAAACAAATGCTCAGTGCGCCAGTTGCCTTCAAGCGCAGCCGCAATCGCCGCCTCATCAGCCTTGACCCGACCATCACGCATCTTCGCCAACGCCTCCCCACTGCGCTCGCCTTCAACAATCGCATGGATGATTCGCATGCCGGTTTTACCGGCAATGTTGCTTAACACCGTCCCCAGTTTCAGATTCATCTGCTCCAACGCCTTTTGCATGCGCTGCACACACTGACTTCGCTGTTCAATCGCCCGGCGACGGTCGCGCACATAACTTCGCAACTCGCATATCCTGTCAACCGGACGGTGAGAACGCTTCAGCATCCCCAAACTCATCAACTGCTGAATCCACTGACAGTCCAACACATCACTCTTGCGACGGTCAGGCCTTGCCAATCCAACCGGATTGACCAGCCACACATCAAAACCACCGGCATCAAGAACCTCAAACAAACTGATCCAATACACCCCGGTCGACTCAAGCGCAACCTGCTCAATGCCATGGCTCTTCAACCATTGAGCCATTTTGTGCAAATCCCCGGTGAAGCCGCCAAATGATCTGACATCCTGCCTGCCCTTGTCATCCGCCGGCAACGCCACATAATGGATATCTTTCGCGACATCAATACCGGCACTTCTCGGATAAACAACACTCATTAAATTCCTCGCCGTCTTTTTCATGCTACAATCCCTTTCGTTGTATTCAACACTTTGATGGCTGCGTCGGATACTCCGCTATTGAGTCTCGAACAATCTTTGAAACGGGGTCGCCTTACGGCGCCACCAGTGATAGGCAATGACTGCGGAGCGGACCAAACTATAATTCGGGACCCAGGTCACCATGGAATTAACGGCCTCACTTCCGACGCATTGCCATCAGAATACTTTCTTTCGATCGTCGTTGCCTTGATTTCACGGCAACCCTGTTTCTTCAGTGATGGTGTCCACGCCAGAAGCGGGGTTGGGGGCTATAATGCGATTCTGTTATTTCTGCTTAAATCTGATCTGAAGTCTTCTGTAGATACCAAAATTCTCGAAAGTTCCAATCGCATGATTCTGATCGCAACCAATATTAAATCTGGTAGTTTCAAATTTCCACATATTACGTTGATTGCGATGACTCAGAGTTCAATTTCTGCTACGCAATAAACCTTCTCAAAGCCCAGTACTCAACCAGCCCCCAATATCAATGGACGTAAGAAAACCAATCTTATCACAGAACCGGCCCATCGCAGTAGAGCTTGTAGACGTTTGGAAAGTTTTTGGCACGAAAGTTGACGAAACAATTTCCGCAACTTTAGAAAAGCAATTATCGAAGGCGCAAGTGCTGGCACAGTTTGGCAACGTTGTTGGCGTCCAAAGTGCGAATTTTTCAGTGCACGAAGGAGAGGTATTCTGCATTATGGGACTGTCCGGCAGCGGAAAGTCTACATTGGTACGTCACATCAATCGACTGCTTGAACCCACTCGCGGACAAATCTTCATTCAGGGCGAGGACATTATGCTGAAAGACGAAAAGCAGTTGAGGATGCTGCGTGCGGAAAAGATAGGCATGGTATTTCAAAATATCGCCTTGTTACCGCATCGCACTGTACTCGACAACGTTGCACTACCACTTGATGTAAAGCGAATCAATCGGCGTCAGCGAAGAGAAACGGCTGAGCGCGTGCTGGCGATGGTCGAATTGGCAGGCTGGGAATATCACTACGCACATGAACTCTCAGGGGGTATGCAACAGCGAGTCGGATTGGCGCGCGCTATGGCAGCAGATCCTGACATTCTATTGATGGACGAACCATTCAGCGCATTGGACCCGTTGATTCGTCGGCAATTGCAGGACGAATTCATCAAACTATCAGATCTCACCAATAAGACGACCATATTTATTACCCACGATCTGGATGAGGCCATCCGCATTGGTCACCGAATCGCCATTATGAATGACGGCAAACTGGTTCAGATCGGTACACCGCAGGAAATTGTTGCCAATCCAGTCGATGACTATGTCAGCGAGTTTGTAGCAAATATTTCTCGCCTGAAATTGGTCAGCGCATCCGGGGTAATGCGCCCCATCGAAGACTATTCGGGCAGTCAGACTCTACTCGAAAGTGCACCTCGAGTTTCAGACAGTTCCGATCTTGATCGGTTGATCGACGTTTCGATTGAACACCAGGGTCCAATCGTAATCGTCGACACAGAAAACAATGCAATCGGATTTGTTGACCAACAGTTACTGCTTCACAGCATTAAGGGAAGGGACTAATATACTTAACTACACAACGTAAAATTGAGCGTGCCGTCAAGTTCTTTTTGACGTTTCACTGAAAGACTCCGTCCTTCTCCGCGTCCGTTTATACTCTCCCCAATCCCCAAGGCGAGTATGTTCTTTGCAGCATTAACGTCTGCATTGTCCGAATGACCGCAGCCAATGCATCTGAATTCAGACTGCGTCCTGCGGTTCCTTTTGTCAGTTAATCCACAGCGACTGCATCGCTGACTGGTGTAATGTGGCACCACCTTGTGAACCGTCGTCTTGTACGCCAGTGCCTGTTCCAGTCTGTACCAACCGGTTTGCAGGATTGAACGGTTCAGCCCGCTTTTCTGTTGAACATTCGTACCCGGTTCTTCAAGCGTTCCTTTAGCAGATCGGGTCATGTTCCGGATCTTCAGATCTTCCAGATAAACCACCGAATATCGGTCTGCAATCTTTCGCGACACCTGATGCACCCAGTTCTCATTGACCTGCCTGATCTTCTGCGATGTCCGCCCAGCCAGCCGACGTGCTTTCAGATAGCGTCCTGAAGCCTCAATGCCTTTCTTATGCACCGGCTTCTGCCGCCGCGCCATCATTCTCTGGTAGCGCTTCCTGCGCCGTTCTTTCTTCGTAACGTCCGGGGCATGATAAACCGTCCCGTCGGATAAAGCAATCTGTCCAGCGTTTCGGTCAATGCCCACCGAATCGTCCGTCGTTACACTCGCACAGGGTTCGACCGCATACACAATGTACGCATACCAGTTGCCGTTTTCTTCCCTGATAGTGCCCGATTTTGCGATGCCTTCCGGATAAGGATTGCTTCCAGTCAGCCTGACGTAACCAATCTTCTGAATGTGCAGCCACTTTCCATTGAGTCTGGCGGTTTGGCCAATCACGATCGGGAAGGAAGGCGTAGTACGCCATTTGGCCTTGAACTTCGGCAGCCCCTCGTTTGAATGGCTGAAGAACTTCCGGTACTGCACTTCAATTGGCCTGAGCGAGAAACGCACGATGTTGCACGAATACTCCTGCAGCCATGGGTCGCAGTGGCGGCGCAGCAGGGTGAACTGTCTTGAAATATCGGCGAAACCGAACCGGCAGTGACCATAAAGCGCATATTCATCCCGCAGTTTGCCGACAAAATGATTCCAGGCGTAGCGGCAGGCGCCCGCAAGTGCGTACATCTTCTGGTATTTTGTCCGGCAGTTCGCATGAATCCGGTAGCGAACGGCGCGATAATCTGTCCTGGTGTGTGCTGTCATCTGCGCAGCTGAAGAAGTGAGTCCTGTGGTTCAATTTACAACTACCATTATCCAGGTGGGGTAGCTCACAGCGTGAACCTGGCATGAAAAAAGGGTGCATTCTCATACGCCCGTCACATACGATGTTTCAAAGGAAACGAAGGGAGAATTTGAAAGATGGGCTCTCACCAGATATGAACTGCCGGACGATGCACTTTCTGATCTCGATTGGACGATTAGTTTCATGTTGTGTAGTTAGGTATAAGTCCCTAAGGAAAACCGGAGTAATTCATCATGAATCAAAACACCATTGAACTTGATGGTCAGTCAAATGAGCGAAATCAGGCCATATCGGATTTTATCGGCTACAGCTCGAATTACTATCAACAGCAATTTGATCGGCTGGATGAATCGACAACGCCAATTTTAAGTTTTAACAGCGCGGCAGCGTTGCTAGGACCAGTCTGGTGGGCCGCCAGACATCTATGGGTAGGTTTCTGGGTCTTTTTGTTCTTTGAAGGCATTGCATTTGTACAAATTTTCCGCGGCCTGTTGGCAGATCTTGGAAGCGATGAATTCGCGCGCGCGGACCGGCTCTCCAAGATGGCAGAGATACGTCAGAATGAAGCAGACGAAGCAGCAGCGAGCGGTGCAGATAATGCTGAAGTACTCTTGGAATCAGCCCTTGCTCTTAAATCTGCAAGCCAGAAAGCCTGGAGTCAGGCAGAACAAATGGCTGCTCAGGCTCCCTTTCTGATTATTCTTGGAATCGCCCTGATTCTGGCCGTCAAGGTCATTCAGGGACTCATCGCGAACAAAGTGCTGAAAAGCCGATTTCAAAGATGGAGAGCAGATAAATCGCTGCCCACAGGCGTTGATCAGCTGCAAACTTTGTTGACTGGTGGTTTCTATTTGGTAGTCCTCATTACATCTGTCTATCGTTTCTCTGCAGCAAATGTCCCTGACTGGTTGAAAGAGATTCCGGCTGAACCAAGCTGGAGAAGAAGTGCGGAGTCAGTAATCGACAATGGGGTGCAATGGCTGACCGAAACCTTTGCAGTATTTTTCAGTGGAGTAACCCTTACCATTCGGCAGCTTTTGGATTTTCTGGAAACGGTAATGATCGGAACGCCATGGATCATTACGATGGCTGTTATCGTCCTCATATCAGCAAAAGCCGCTGGCAAAAGAGTCGCTATCTATACTGCTGCTGCGCTGCTGTATCTTGGTATCTTCGGATTTTGGGAGAAGAGTATGCTGACGGTGGCGCTGCTCGGAACCGCCTGTCTGATCTGTGTTGTCCTTGGGATTCCGCTTGGCATTCTCTGTCAGCGAAAGGCGCGAGTGCGCTCATTCGTGTGGCCCATTTTGGATTTAATGCAAACGATGCCGTCATTTGTTTACCTGATTCCGGTCATTGCGTTTTTCGGAATCGGCAAACCGCCAGGGATAATTGCAACCATCATTTTTGGCATGCCGCCAGTGGTGCGTTTAACTGTACTTGGGCTGCAAGGAGTCCCCAATCATATCAGAGAGGCAGCTACAGCATTTGGCGCATCCAAACTGTATCTGCTGCTTCGTGTCGATTTACCGCTCGCCAGACCATCGATCATGGCCGGGGTTAATCAAACTATTTTGATGTGCCTATCGATGGTAGTCATCGCTTCTCTCATTGGTGCAAAGGGTTTGGGTGAAGATGTACTTGATGCCTTGACCTATGCTCACGAAGGCAAAGGTATCCTCGCAGGCGTTGCAATCTTATTTTGTGCTATGATTCTTGATAGAATTGTTCAAAGTAGGAGCTGAGACAATTCATTTATTAGACTTCCAATAACGGAGAAAAGAGCAATGTTTAATAATTTCAAAAAAGTAGCAACCACAATAGTTATGGCGTTCAGTCTGATCGCTGCGAATGTGGCTTACTCTTCAGATAAGGTCATCATTGGACAGCTAAACTGGGGCTATTCCAAGATTATGACCAACATCATGAAACTCGTCGCTGAGGATAACTATGGTCTCCAGGTAGAAATGGTACCTGGCAATCACGCAGTGTTCTTCAAAGCGATGGATCAGGGAAAAGGTGAAGTTGACGTTCATCCCGAAGTTTGGCTTCCGAACAATCAGGGTCTGGTTGATCAGTATGTCAACGAAAATCAAACTGTTGTATTGACTGATGCTGTATTTCCAGCATTTGATGGATTTTGCACAACTCAGGAAGCGGTAGATACTTATGGATTGAAATCCGTTTATGATCTCACACGCCCCGAAATTGTTGGCCTGACAGATCGCGATGGAGATGGCAAAGGTGAAATCTGGATGGGAGCACCTGGCTGGAGTTCAACAAAAATTCATCAAATCAGAGCGAGAGACTATGGGTTTGCTGATTTGTATGACCTGACAGTGAGCGAGGAAAATGTCATTCTGGCACAGATTGACGCGGATGCCAAAGCGGGTCGAGTCATCGTGTGGGCCTGTTATCTGCCACATCACATTTTCGGAATGCATCCGCTCGCCGTGCTCGAAGAGCCGGATCATGATCCCGAAAAGTGGCAGGTGGCCGATTTAAACGAAGACCCCAACTGGTTGGAAAACTCACATGTTTCTACATCCTTTCCACCGATCAGCTCACATATCGCCTACTCGAAACGACTTGAAACCGATGCACCTGAAATGGCTAAATTACTGAACGGAATTGACTTCGGTCAGGAGTTGATCAATCAGTGGTCTTTTGCATCTAGTGTCGATCAAGTCGACCCTGTCGTGTACGCCCGCGAGTGGGTTGACGCAAACAAGGAACTGGTGCAATCCTGGTTAAGTAACTGATTCCTCACGAATCAGCACCACTTGGCATATTATTTCGCGTGAAGTGCGGTTCAACAGCCGCACTTCAGGTGGATAACGAAAACGATTTGCAATCTTCAGCAGCTATTTGAAGATCTGCACTTTTACCGTCAGATTTCAAGTAAATTGCGAATTTATGGCACATTTACTCTGCCGATGATGGCTGTCTGATTCGCCAAGTGGACGATAAATCACCATCGTTCACGCTGGAATTTTTTCGAACCACCTGGCCTAACGTGCACAGAAATGGAAGAATCAATTGATGGAACAGGCATGACAAATATCGACCCAAGAGATCATGGTGCGCTCAAAAAAATGCTACAAGCCCGACCGGTCTGGGACAGCAATGAATTAGCCGCCAACGCTATCGGCTTAGATGACTCAGTGATACTTCACGCTGGGCCGCCCTTTAACTCCACCAACGAAATTCCAGAACCAGTTATGAATTCAGCGGCTGTAGCGCTGGTTTTCGAAAAACACGCGGACGATTTTGATACCGCACGCGCGATGATTCGGTCAGGTGAGATTCGGTTGCAACCAGCCCAGAATCACTCAACCGTGGTACCCTTGGCGGGCGTTGTTTCAGCTTCGATGTGGCTACACAAAATAATTGATGCCAATGATCCGAACAACGTTACCTACTCTCCTCTCAACGGAGGAAATGGACCGGCTATGCGACTTGGATTGTGTAGTGAGTCAGCACTGTCGCACCTGCGTTGGATTAATCAAGAATTGATTGAAGCAGTAGACCTTTGTCAGGACGATCACATCGATTTGCTCGACATTGCAAAAATTGCACTAGAGAATGACGATGATTGCCACGGCAGAACAATAGCTGCTACTCATGAGTTGGTCAACCGGCTCAAGCCCGCGATTGATGGCTATGCTGAACAGAAAAGATTTCTGAATGACAGTCCAAGTTTTGCACTCAACCACTTGATGGCAGCATCAAAATGCTTGATGCTTGCTGCTGATGCTCAATCAGGCAGCGGCATGGTGACCGCTGCTGGCGGTAATGGCGTCCGTACCGGTATACAAGTAAGCAACGAACCGGGTAATTGGATAACAGAATCAGCCGCTTCCCCTGAAGGGGATTTAGGCGAGTTTCCCAAGTCGCGAGCACTGGGAGCAATTGGTGACAGTGCGGTAGTTGACATGATCGGATTCGGTGCAATGGCGGTTGCCTATTCAAATCCGCAGCGTGAAATGTTCGGAACTTATTTGCCTGATGATGCAGACGAGCTCCCTTATAAGCTCCTGTTGTCCGTTCATGACGCTTTTAGTGCATTAGAGTTTCGGACAGGACTGAGTGTGCGTACTGTCGTCGCAGAAAAAACCACTCCGATCGTCAGCTTGGGTGTCATCGATCGGGAAGGAATTGCAGGAAGACTGGGTGGTGGTATTTTTCGTTACCCTCTGTCCCTATTTCAATCAGCGCTTGATTCAATTGGCAGGTGAATCGTCGTGTCAAACCTGAATGAACTGTCTTTGAAAGAAGTTTCTCAGCTGATTCAATCGGGAACAGTGCAGCCTCGAGAACTTGTTTCTGATTGCATTGCAAGAATTGAACTATGTGAGGAAGAGTTAAACGCGTTCACGACTTTCGATCCGGGGCACATTTATGATCAGTTGACTGAGGTGGAGAGACAGGGAAACAAGTCTGCTCTGTTTGGAGTTCCTGTTGGAATCAAAGACATTATGGAAACCGCTGGTATGCGAACCACGATGGGAAGCAAAATCTATCGTGACTACGTACCGCAGCGTGATGCCGTGTGCGTGTCGATGTTAAAGACCGCAAGTGCACTGGTTGCCGGCAAAACTGAAACGACTGAATTTGCCTTTTTCTCTCCTGGAAGAACGCGCAACCCACACGCACTTGATCACACTCCGGGCGGATCTTCTATGGGTTCTGCAGCAGCCGTGTCAAAAATGATGATCCCACTTGCCTTGGGTACGCAAACCGCCGGTTCGGTCATTCGCCCAGCTGCTTACTGTGGTGTAACAGGATACAAAGCGAGTCACGGATCATTCAGTCTGTCAGGTGTCTGCGGATTTGCTCAAAGTCTTGACACACTTGGTTTTTTTGTTCGAAAGGTCGAAGATTTGACAACCGTTCGACACACACTGTCTGGAGCACCTGCAGAAATTCTGCCTTTATCAGGCAGGATAAGGGTAGCATTGGTCAAAACCCCGCACTGGGAAATGGCCGATGCCAGTCAGCAGCAGCTCATTGAAGATGTTTGTCGACATTTGCAAGGTCATCAAATTGAAATTTCTGAAATTGAAGTTGGACCTTCAGACGGAGCATTGACACAAGCACAAATCACAATCATGGGCTATGAAGGGTGCCGATCGCTCAGCGCAGAATATGCGAAATTTCCACACTTATTAAGTGATCAGATCAAGGTACTCATTGAACAAGGACAGCATACCACCCATGCGGCCTACCTTGAAGCAATCAAATTGGGTAATATTTGGCAGAAGAAGATGCGGTCAGTATTTAAGGATTACGACGTACTTATCACACCGAGTGCACCTGGCGAAGCGCCGCGGGGATTGGACAGCACGGGAGATCCGATCTTTAACCGTGTATGGACACTACTGAAAGTACCTTGTATTCATCTACCCGTAGCATCTGGTCCAAACGGTCTGCCGCTTGGTGTTCAATTGATTGGAGCCTTCGATCAGGATGACTACCTAATCCGGGCTGCGCATCACATACAGGAGATTCTGGCTGAATTTGAATTTGTACCAAATTAGCTTGAATATGTGATCTGAATCAACACGGGTTCAGAATTATTACAAATTACGACAGGAAATTCGATATTACACATCAAACCTGTAACACCGTGTTGGCAAGACCTCTTGTATTGCCTTGCGGTACTACGCTTCGAAATCGACTGATCAAATCAGCAATGTCGGATTCTCTTGGCGATGGCGCTGGAAATCCCACCGAAACGCAGATGAGGCTGTACGAACGTTGGGCGCAGGGTGGCGCTGCATTGTCATTGATTGGAGAGGTGCAGGGAACCTCGCGTTATCCTGAAAAACCTGGCAATCTCGTACTTGTGCCGGATGCAAACTTGGATGCAATGCAGGCTTTGGCGAGACGTGGGATGGTGAACGGCGCACATATATGGCCGCAGCTCGGGCACGCCGGCGCTTTGTCACATCTGCCTATCAGTCAGCCAAAGGGGCCGTCTGCTCTAGATGTCGACGGTCTTAAGTGCGAAGGAATGTCGCTTAAAGATATTCATGAGTTGTCCGACATATTTGCAAGAACCGCAAAACTCGCCAAGCAAGTGGGCTTCAGTGGTGTTCAAATCCATGCAGGCCACGGATTTCTGTTTAGCCAGTTTCTATCTCCGCTGTTCAACAAACGAAAAGACGAATATGGTGGTTCAATTGAAAACCGCTTCCGCGTTATTGGCGAGGTAATCGATGCTGTTCGGCAAGCTGTGGGTGAGTCGTTTCCTATTGGTATCAAGATCAATTCAACAGACAACCTAGTGGGTGGATTATCACAAGATGATGCACTTGAGGTTATAAACATGCTTGATCAGACGTCGATTGACCTGATCGATATCAGCGGCGGTACATACTTCCCAGGTGCTGCATCCGCTTCCGACCGAGCTTCATCATCTACGCCATACTTCATTGATTTCACCAAACGTGCAAAAAGGTTGACGTCCATCCCTATGATGGTGACAGGTGGTTTTCGGACGCGCGAACAGGCAGCTTATGCGATTCAGAAAAATTTTACCGACGCGGTGAGTCTCGCGCGAGCGATGGTACTGAAATCGTCACTCGCAAACACATGGATAAGTGATGAAGGCGGCGATCCGGCATTTCCAGTTTTCAATGCGCCGCCACGGGGCGGTGTTACTGCTTGGTATACGATGCGCCTGACAGCACTAGGTGAAGACCGCGAGCACTTATACGATCTCAGTCCTGCCGCAGCGTTGGCAGCTTACGAAATGCGAGACTCAGAGCGTTGCACCAAATGGCGGGAACGATTCTCGTAATGAAAAACTACGAGGTAATTAGATTTGATTAACAACTCTGGAGAGAAAGCAAATAACGCTCAGGTGAGAAACCAAGGAGAGTTAGAGAGGTACTAATCAGCCGGATCAATGATTTGTCGTTGAACGCAAAGATAATCGCTGAATGAATTTGAGTACGAGTGCTAACTCCAGTGAGAGCTATGCAACCTCGAAATCGTTCAATATTTACGCTAAGAATCCGGCAAACAGAGTTGCAATTCCCAAAAATGCAAAAAAGCCAGTAATGTCTGTGATCGTAGTGAGCACAATCGAAGAAGCAACTGCGGGATCTTGGCCAATTTTCTTCAACCCTACCGGCACAAGCACACCGGCAATTCCAGCGATAACCATCGCCAGTATCATTGACGAACTGATCACAAGTACCAAGCCTGGCTGACCGCTCCATATATAAACCGCGAGTCCGCACACAATTGCGACGGCAACACCATTTGCAAGGCCAACAAACGTTTCCTTGCGAACCATCTTTGGCCAATCTCGTACCTGAACTTCTCTCAGCGCCAAACCGCGCATTGCGACTGCTAAAGCCTGTGCACCAGCATTTCCGGATTGACCTGCCACAACTGGCAATAGCACGGCCAGCGCGGTAAATTTCGCGATCGTGCTTTCAAAAACTCCAACCACTGCAGCCGCCGCGAATGCAGTCAGCAAATTGACCTGCATCCAGGGTAATCGTTTGCGGACAGCGAACTTACTTCCAGATGATGCACGCTCATCTTTACTCACTCCGACCATAGTCTGAATGTCAATGGACACATCTTCTTTCAGGACATCAATTAATGTGGCATGTCGAATCGCACCCAACACCCGTCCATCATGATCAACTACGGTCAACTCATCCAGACCATAGCTTTCCAGTTTTTCGATAATTTCTTCCCGTGATGCGTTCGGATCGACAACAACGACAATTCGATCAGAGAGTTCATCCAGAGTCTGATCAGGGTCGGCTAGCGCAAGTGAATCAAGTTTTACAATCGACCGAAAGCGCTGCTCATCATCCACAATTCGCAATTCAGATACTTTACGCTTCAATCTGCGGGCTCGCAATATCTGCAGTGCTTCATCCGCTGTCATATCGCCTTTGAACAGCAATATACGAGTGTCCATTAACGCACCGGCTGTGTCAATTGGATAGACCATCAACTCGCGGATTTCGCGAGAAAGTGATGGCTCCATGTCAGCCATCAAAACATCACTCCTTTCAGACTCAATAATGGTGAGAATCGATGCAGATCTGCCTGGATCTATACCCTTCAATATCGCTAGAGCATCAGAATCGTCCAGCAGTTCAACCATATCTGCCGACATGTTTGGACTCAATGCAGACCAAACTTCCAGCGCGATTTCCTGGGGCACCTGTTCTAGGATTTCGATGGCATCCTCAACCGACAGTGTTTCAAGGCGGCTTGCGGCACTTTGCGGTGCCTCTTGGCAAAATCGGGTGATTAGGATGGATTCTGCCCTTTGAAGTTCAATTTGCTCGGTCATCGCCGAACCTCCCGAATATTCGCAAACGTTAAGTTACTCTGCGATTTGCAGAGAGCGCTGTCACCATTACATCCGCAAGTCGAAGACAGTAAATTTCTGCCACACCCAACACCTCATAATGTGATTGAACAGCACGTTCTGTAGTTGATGATGGTTCCTCCAGCGCGCCCCACAAGTCGATAAAACGAACGATTCCAATCAACTTTCGATCATGATCAATGACTGGTAAAACATCACTATTTTTCCATAACGGCGATTCCACAGCCTTTCTTAGAGTCGACGAAGCAAAAATTGGCTCAACCGGTGTATTCATTATTGAGGAAACGGACTGCTCTTCACCTTTTTGTTGCAGTAATTCGACCATTGAAACCGCACCAATCAATTCATTTAGATCATCTACAACATAGATTTGGCTATAAACATAAGCTTCTTCAATCACCTGCCCCTTTGCGTCCGCAATTCGAGTATCGCCGCAAAAAGTAACGGAAGCAGTTTCCATCCAGGCGCCAACCAGAGAACTTTGGTAGCGGAGCAACAGTGAAACTCGAATAGCTAAACGACGGGGCAGTTTTGCCAGCAGTGCATCTCGCACCTCGTCTGTCGTATATCGTAGAATTGCTGCTGCCTCTTTGGGTTTCAGGCAACTTAAGTATTTCGTCGCAGAAGCTTTTGAGATGGTTTCTATACACTTAGCAGCCGTGCGAGGTAGCATAGAGCGTAGTGTCAAAACGCTCAATGAATCATCGATTGCATCAATTAACTCGCCAGCCGCATCTGCCTGCATCTCCTGCATGGCGCTGACTGCCGCTGCGTTGTACTGTCGGAGAAAATATTCAGCAAGCTTCAGCCCCTCAGACATTTCCTGGCTCCCTGGAGACCAATACGCTGGGCTGATCGGAAAACATTTGCGCTGGTATTGTCACACGACCTTCTTCTGTATCCAGTATTACGGAAACTGATGTAATTTGAAGAATGGTACCTTCATGCTGACCAATTCGGATACGCTGCCCGATACGATAGTCGGAGTTTAGATATCGAACTCCAATCAAATTGCTCACCAGCTGCCGAGCACCAAGACTGAAAGCAATGGCGAGCCCACCGAGTGCTGCGCCAATGGTAACCGCCATTATCGTAAGCACAACCCGAACGTTTACGCCAATCTGATCGACGCCAATCAAGATGAGCAAAATAAGCACGAACAATTGTGCCACCCGGGACAAGGCAGCGCGCTGTGACTCAGGTAAATTAACTGCAGTAGAACTGATTGCCTGACCAATCAGTCCGCTAAAGACAACACCCGCCCAAATTATGAGAACGCCCGAAAGAATATTCGGCAGGTGACTCACCAGCCGACCAAGCCAATCGGCGAACATTCCAAGTCCGAGCAACTGAGTTGACAGTGCGATGAATACCAGAATAATGGCCCAGTAGACTATCCTTGATACAACTACTGCAACCGGTTCACTGATATTTGGCAGGACCGGTGTGCCTGCAAATTTGATGCGCAGGCGAACTCGGTTGAGTACGCCTATGAGTCGAAGAACCAGTGATTTGCTGATGCGGGCGAGAATCCAGCCAATCAGTAGTGTAACCAGAACACCCAGAATCTGTGGCAGAAAATCGATGAATTTCGAAACAGAATCAAGCGCTAGTTGCGCAAGTTGAGTACCCCAGTCAAGTAATTGGTCCATTTTGCTTCCACATAGTGGCTAGCGTCGAATCGCTAGTGATTCAAGCATTCGCCAAATTGAACCGCTGATTTCAGCGATACGAATTTCAATTGGACATTATAAGTGATTTAATGCTTTGTTTTTATTGGCAATTAAACAACAAATTTACACTGACGAACACTCATCAATTCTCACTAGAATATTGACGAAATGGCAAAAGTCGAGAGACTCAGTCCACTAGTGACACCAAAATGTAACCGGTTCAAAAAGGTAGCCAAATGAAGAACAGTAGAAACCGAATTGTCTACAACGCAAAAATTCACTATCAACCAACCGGAGTCAACCAGGTTTCTGAAATGGCCATGAAAGCGGTGCTTGTTTCTCGTCCGAGGAAATTCCTAGTGGTTAGTTGACCCGAGAAATAGTGCCCATTAACGGAAATTTCCGCCGCCTTTGCCTCAAGGAAAACACTGTACATGTCATGCTCGCCAGTGGCTCCGATTTCAGCTGCCACCTCAGCTGCAAAGGGTTCTTGCAAATCCCGCCAAGACATAACAACTTCAAGATCACCAGCAATCACTGATTCAGTCCGATACTCCCTGAGATCTCCTCGTGAAGTCACTTCGTCTATCTTTCGATAGCTCATGTGCTGTAGGCCTTTTCGCCCTCTAAAAGATGGGAATTTTGACATGTAATCAGAAATCAGATATTCCGTCAATTCTTCGTTGTCAGTGAGACAAATGTTATTGGCATCCGGCAGTCCGGCTTCTTCATCCGGCTTTTCCAGCACAATCATTGTTGTTCCAGCGCCATGAGGAGATAAAACAACGCGGAAAAATATTCCGAGTGCTGTCCAGTCCCCATCCGGGTCTTCCTTGAAGTATATGCCTGGGTTTTCACCCGACCATTCAACTTTTCCGGGATTACGAGGTTTAGTGGGGTCCATAGCAGTGTCTCCTGATTAGTGATTGAAATACTTAAAATCACACGGAATTATACTCAGGCGATGTTTCTGAAAAAGTTACCCAATTGCCAGCGGCGTTTCTGATTTGGAATGGTCAGAAAATTCACAAAGGTAAAATAATCGTCAGCTTCGAGCATACCTCACACAGCGATTGGATTTTTTGCAGAGTTGCCTTGGATATGGAACGGATTGCAAAATGGCAAATTGTTAATTGCGAATGAATATGGAACTCACAACAGACCGGTTCTTCTCACAAGAACACCAGCAACCAGAAAACTGGCGAAATCTAGAGCAGTATCTCCAAAGCCTTGGTCACGAATTTTCCGCTGAACCTGAGCCAAAGCAGTTTGTTGGTGGCTTTGGAAACCTTAATTTTCTGATTCAGATGGATGGTGAGCTCTGTGTACTTCGCCGCCCGCCACATGGACCTCTACCGCCCGGTGCAAACGACATGGTACGGGAGTACAGAGTCACTTCACGACTTTGGAGGAAGTTTCCATTGGCGCCAAAAGGCTTGTTGCTTTGCGACGACCCCGAAATTTTGGGAGCACCTTTTCTAATCATGCAATATCGCCCAGGGGCGGTCATTCAAATGGATGTGCCTGAGAGTCTTCACAGTCTGACATGGCGGCTGTCAAAAATGATTGTCGATGTGCTGGTCGAATTTCAATCTGTTGAACCCGGCAGTGTGGAATTACAAGACCTTGGACGACCGGAAGGATTTCTTGAACGTGCAGTACGCGGGTGGGTGAAACGCTATCACGTTGCTGCGGAAGATGTATATCGGAACAGTCCCAGCCCTGCTTCAGCCACGACGATCATTGACTGGCTGGAAAAGCAACCGGTTCCCAACGCTGGGCACACCTTGCTTCACAATGATTTCAAACTCAACAATATAGTTCTGAACCGTGACAACCTTACCCAGCCCATCGCACTGCTGGACTGGGACATGTGTACCCAGGGAGACCCCCTATTTGATTTTGCCACACTACTCAGCTACTGGACTGAACCAACTGACCCGCCAGCCCTGAATAAAGTTGGACAAATGCCGACCTCAACAAGTCCAGGCTGGATGAACCGCGAGACGGTTGCAGACTACTACGCCAAGATCAGCGGACGCGACCTGTCCAACCTTCATTACTATCGGGTACTGACAGCGTTTAAACACTGCATCATATTTATGCAGATTTATGCGAGATTCTGCCGGGGTACAACCACCGACCCCAGAATTGCTGAATTGGGACCGGCTCTCGATTCACTGTTCGAGTTTACACACGATATTGTGCTTCAGCGATATTTCTAACGCGACAGGTGAACCTCTCGTCTCTGTTTTTTGATTTACCAGTCTTCAAGCGGATAACTGGTAAGCATTTCGTATCCTGTTTCAGTGACCAATACCTGTTCTTCCAGTTTGACTCCTTCCCCGCCGTGAATGGAGCCCATGTAAGATTCAACACATAGCGTCATCCCAGGTTCGAATACACCGTCATAGCCCTTTTTGTCGAAGTCCATGTAGTGTTTGATGCTGGGATATTCGTCGGCTAGCCCTACACCGTGAATAATCACACCATATCGATTGGGTTGAAATTCCTCAGGCACGGGCCACGCATTTTTGGACAGTTCCCGGAATTCCACCCCTGGTTTTATCAATTCAGTGTTGAAACGAATCTGTTCTGCAGCCAGTTGATATAGCCGTGCCTGCTCAGGCGTCGGTTTGACTTCGCCACAAATCCAGGAACGAGACATATCACAGCAATATCCATAAGGGCCGATGAGATCAGTGTCGAAACTCATCATGTCGCCCTTCTGGATAGCTCTCATCGAGGACTCTCTCATCCACGGATTGGTTCGTGGGCCAGATGAAAGAAGGCGCGTTTCAATCCATTCTCCACCCAATGCAATGTTTGTTTCATGCAACTTCGCCCACAATGCATTTTCTGTAATGCCTGGAGCCATCGCATTGCGCATGTTCGAGACAGCAGTTTCACACGCACGCACTGAATATTTCATCAATTCCAGTTCCTCGGGCGACTTGATGACCCTGGCAACTTCCATGACATCCTGCCCCTCAATCAATTCGATTCCGCATTGTTCAAGTTCATGGATACCCAACAAGCTACAACGATCGACAGCGAGCCTGCGATTGCCACCACCATAAGTGGTGACCAAATCATTAATTTCCTGAGCAAATTTTTTGGCGTTTGCTTCACAACGGGATCCGGCAGAAAAAAAATAAAATGGTGTAATGACCCGGTATTCATCAATTGTTGGCAAATTTTCAGCAAGATGAGGCATGTTGCCAAAGTCCCACAAAATAACAGGTCCTTCCGTTGCCACAAATGCGCAGCGAGCTTCGTAGTGCGAACACCAGATCTGCATATTGGTTGCATCAGTTACATATCGAGTGTTCAATTGATCAAACAGCAAAGCCCCAGCCAGGTCTCGGCTGCAAAGCTGCTGTTTAACCCGTTCTAATCGGTATCTTCGCACAATGTCCAATTCAACAGGAGGCTGCGAAAACTCCATCGCCCCATGTTGCCGGTTGCGTATTTCGGCCATATTCAGTGCTCCTGTTTCTTTTGCCAAAAACTCGAGATTGTTGCCTTTTTTCAGACCGTATGATTTTATGTTTTTTATTTGTGAATCTGCATTTCAATCTATGTCAAATGGCTTGCAAGCAAACCACTTTTTTACACTGTTCTTGGTACTGAATTCCTCAATAGATCAACTTAGAGTTTGATCTTATTTCATTAGGCAGCGAACTGGATTCTGAAGAACTGCTTGATGGCTTATTCAACCACACAATTTAATTCAGCGTATTTTTCACCTATTCGAGTACGGACTTTACGTGATTACTCGGCCGCATCGTGCGGGAAAAAGCCCGCCTCACACCTCATTCGCAACTGCGCCGCCTGATGACTTTTGACTGACCGGTTCTCAGTTTGATCATAATGAATCGACACCCCGTCCATCTTCTTGGAACGGCACTGCCTGACTAAATCATCCACCACCAGGGCCCGCATCTCTCGAGCGTGAGAAATGCTGTTCACATATTCCCCGCCAGTTTATCGGCCACCAACCGCCGCTCACTGCGAACGCCCCAGCATTAGTTCGTTGCAGCACAGCACAACCGCCTTGCAATTGATTGCAACTCAAACAGTTGACTCAGTAAATTATCCGAAAAGATCTGAAAAATTTTTACCAACATTCGCACAAAATATTGCCTATACTCAATGCCATGACGACAAACTTGTTTTTCATATGACAGTTGACTGTCTAATTTTGTAACACTTAAGTGTCAATTTATGAGCCAATCAGGCTTTGTAAACGGAGAATTATGAATGAAAAAATCAATTCTTAAACACGGAATCTTGTCGGCCTCTGCCTTGGTTCTTGCGGGCAGTTTTGTAACTGCTCAGGCCCAAGAGTTGGTGGTAGTATCGTGGGGCGGTGCTTATTCAAAGAGTCAGCAACTTGCCTACCATGAACCATTTATGGCCGAAAATCCCGGTATCACAATCATTAACGATGACTCTGCATCTGAAGGAGTCGCCAAGTTAAGAGCCCAAGCAGAAGTCGGAAACGTCACATGGTCTCTCTTGGATGCCATCGCATCTGATGCTATTACATTGTGCGACGAGGGACTGGTTGAAGAAGTTGATATCGATGAGATTCTTAACCCGGCACCCGATGGAACGCCAGCAAGCGAAGATATGGGTGACTTTATAACCTCGGATTGCCATATTCCAAATATTGTCTATTCGACTACTTGGGGCTATCGCACCGATATGCTATCTCCTGCTCCAACTAAGATATCCGATGTCTTTGATATGGAGAACTTTCCCGGGAAACGGGGAATGGAGAAGAAACCACTTAACAATCTTGAGTGGGCTTTGATTTCGGATGGTGTATCACCGGATGAGGTTTACGATGTTCTGGACACACCTGAAGGTGTAGCACAGGCTTTCGCTAAACTCGACACTGTTAAAGCTGATACAGTTTGGTGGACACGCGGTGCACAACCTCCGCAAATGCTCGCCGATGGTGAAGTCGCAATGTCCTCTGGATACAACGGACGTCTTTTTGACGCTATTTTTGCAGAAGGACAGCCAATTGGCATGATGTGGGACTGGCAGGTGTTCGATATTGATGGCTGGGTGATTCCAAAAGGTGCACCTCATCGTGAACAGGCTTTGGCACTGCTGCGTTATGCTTCGGACACCCAAAGATTGGCTGACCAAGCGAAATATATTTCTTATGGTCCAACACGCGCATCATCCATTCCTTTGGTGAGCACTCATGCGACGCTGGGTATCGACATGGCACCTCACATGCCAACTGATCCCGCCAATGCACAAACAACCTTGCTGTTCAACATTGAGTGGTGGGCAGATAACACAGATGACCTGTCCGAGCAATTCAATTCATGGCTTGCTCAGTAAGTCAGTTTTGGTCTAGGTAAATTAGACATGGTCAATGAGAGGCACTGGCGGAATTGCTGGTGCCTCACATTGAATTTCGCAACAATTGATCAACACTTAAACCAATCCACAACAACATAATCTATGGCTAATTCCGCTATCCATCCAGATCAACCTTTAACTACAGCGGATGGAGTCCCACTGAAAACGGCTTTGGCTCGTGCGCTTCGCCGAGACAAGATGAAGTCTCTTGCCCTGGTTGCACCATTGTTTTTCTTTATTGGTTTAACTTTTCTGGTACCAATAGGAGACATGTTGTGGAGGGGTATTGAAGACCCAATCGTGTCCACTTACCTCCCAAAAACGGTTGAACAACTCAAAAAGTGGGATGCGACATCAGGAGAACTACCTGATGAGAGTGCCTATCAAGCACTAGTTGAAGATGTTAAAGCTGGCGCTTCAGAAAAACTAATCACTCGAGTCGGTAAACGCCTCAATTACGAACTCCCCGGGATGAACAGTCTGTTTAGGAAATCCCAAAGACGAATTCCAAAAATAGACGAAGGACCTTACAAAGAGGCAGTCATTAAGGTCGACAAAAAATGGGGGGAACTTGAATCCTGGCAGGTGATCAAGACATTTTCACCGACTCTCACAGCCGGCTACTTCTGGGCCGCGATTGATTTGCAGGTCACCCCGGCAGGAGACCTTCAGTTACAAGATGAGAAAAGCCGAATCTATCTAAATTTGTTCTGGCGTACACTTTACCTGAGTGCCTTTATTACGCTGATGACTCTGATTTTGGGCTATCCAGTCGCCTATCTTCTGGCGACCCTGCCCCTGAAAACAAGTAATCTATTGCTAATGCTAGTGCTGCTACCGTTCTGGACATCCCTTCTGGTACGAACGACTTCATGGATCGCAATGTTGCAAAGAGAAGGTGTGCTCAATGACATCATGGTCGCCCTCAACATCATTGACAACGAAAACCGACTGGCAATGATTCATAACGCCACCGGAACCGTCGTGGCAATGACCCATATCTTGTTGCCTTTTATGATTCTACCGCTGTACAGCGTGATGAAAACGATCCCAAATAGTTATATGCGAGCGGCCGTTTCTCTTGGAGCGCATCCGTTCAGTGCATTTTTCAAGGTATATGCGCCAAATACAATTCCAGGAATCGGAGCAGGCGGGATTCTTGTATTCATTCTTGCAATCGGTTACTACATTACTCCTGCCCTTGTTGGCGGAACGTCCGGCACATTTATCAGTAACTTCATAGCTTACCACGTTTCAGTTTCTCTGAACTGGGGCCTGGCTGCAGCACTCGGAATCATACTGTTGGGACTTGTGCTGGTTCTTTACCTCCTGTACGATCGCATTGTTGGCGTCGATAACATGAAACTCGGGTAGGGGCTCAGGCTCAGTCAAATGAAAAGTAAATTACCACCCTACACGACACCGCTCGAACGCATTTGGCATTATTCGTTCCGCATAGTTTGTGGACTGATCTTCCTGTTTTTGATTTTTCCCATTCTAGTCATCGTACCGCTGTCTTTCAACGCGGTGCCGTTTTTCACTTTTACCCCCGAAATGCTGTCGCTTGACCCAGAAGGATATTCGTTGAGATGGTATGAGGACTTCTTTACCAATCTTAACTGGCGGGGAGCCGTTAACAACAGCTTTATTATTGCAATCTTTTCCACTTTGATTGCAACATCACTCGGCACCGTAGCCGCCTTGGGATTGAGCCGTCGAGAAGTGCCTTATCGAACAATGTTAATGGCGATTCTAATTTCCCCAATGATCGTGCCTTTAATCATTTCAGCTTGCGGGATGTTCTTCTTCTATTCCCGAGTCAATCTGCAGGGAACACATCTCGGTGTTATCCTCGCCCATGCGGCTTTAGGCACTCCATTTGTTGTCATTACGGTTACCGCGACGCTGGTTGGATTCGATCGCAGTCTGATTCGGGCTGCAAACAGCTTGGGAGCCGATGGTGTAACTACATTTTTCAAAGTTGTCGTTCCACTGATCCTGCCAGGAGTGATTTCAGGCGCACTATTCGCCTTTATCACCTCCTTTGACGAAGTCGTTGTGATTCTGTTTGTCGGCAGCTTTGAGCAGCGAACCATTCCGTGGCAGATGTTTTCAGGAATTCGCGAACACATTAGTCCTACCATTCTCGCAGTCGCAACATTGCTGGTGCTAGTGTCAATACTGTTGCTGACTACAATCGAGATGTTGAGACGGCGAACTGAGCGATTGCGCGGCGTCAGAACTTAGCACCGAGTAGACGGGAGAGCATTACTGCATCCCGTCCCTCACAGACAGACCCCAGCGTGCAGGATTGATGCACTGCGTTCCTCACAATACAGGGTTCGCTTACGTGGCATAAACAGAACGCACGACACGAGAATCAGGCACCGGAAACCGGCGGAGAATCTCCCGCATTTGAACCCAGTTTAATTTACCATCACGACTACGGCGTGATAACACCTTATGCCAGCAACGAATAATTTGCCTGCGAAATTGCGTGAGCCTTTTACCATTACCGGTGATGCCTTAATAGGCACAGTGCCCTGTTTGCACACGGGACAGTCGATGATGCTGTGCTCAGCAAGTGGGCGGTGGTGGTTCGCCCTGTGCCACCGGTTCACAGACTTCACCGCACGGGCAAAGTGCGACTTGGAGGTAACCTGACGCAGAACCTTATTACCTTTACGAGAGATTCCCAAACATGGGTGAATCCCAGAAAGTCAGAGCCCGCATCGCGATTCTTCCCGTTCCCCTGTGGCGGGTGAAAGTCGATGAATCGGGTCTTGGTCGCATGAAGCGTAAGTCCATACTTCCCTAACCGTTTACCCAATACCTCCAGTACCCGCTGGGCATCGTTCTCATACTCAGACAGTATGACAAATTCATCGGCATACCGGACTATACGGCTACTGCCTCGAAGTCTCGGTTTCACCACCCGCTCAAACCACTTGTCCAGCACCCTGTGCAAAAAATTTAGACGCAAGGCGATATCACGCACCCTCGTGGGGTCCCGATTTCACTTCGCTTCAATACGCCTTCTTCCAGTATTCCAGTCTTCATCCATTTATCGATCATGCGTCTGACAACGCCATCAGTAATCCTCAGGTCAAGAACCTCACGAATGAGATCATGGCGAATCGTATCGAAATATGTCGATACATCCGCATCAATCACCCACCTTAAACGTTCTGCCATAACGCCGGTGCGTATCGCATCCAATGCATCATGACAGCATCGCCCCGGACGAAACCCATACGAACTGGACTCAAAGTCCTGCTCATAAATCGGTTCTAACAGCATCAGTATCGCTCGTTGCACCACCTTATCCTCAAAGGTCGGTATCCCCAACGGTCGAGAGGTGGCGCACATCGACGATGCACCGGGCGCCTTCGTGGAACATCAGCATGAAGGTGTTGAAAATGGTACTGTGCCGGTAGCCCCGGTCACTGCCGGGCCCGGGCATTGACGAATCTATCATGTCTGACAGCTTTAGGCGCTTCAGCAGTTCGGCTGGCACCGCCAGACCGGCTCTGGAGGTGAAATTGTGACAGCTTGCCGCGGTGTTGTATAGTAGAATCTTCATCAGCCTTGTACTTTCAGGAGTGGTTTGAATTTTCAACCAATGGGTGAAAAGCGAAAAATCGAATGTTTTTCTTAATACTCTGATTGTACAAGGTTTTTTATTTTGTTACAAGTTCTAACTGCGGATCAGGGTGAAGGTATGACAGCAGAATCACTTCGAAAATTCGGCAAGAACTGCTGGAGATGTTCCGGGGATATCAACCCGGCTCTTCATCTAACTCACTATAGGAAGAAATCATGACACGTGAATCTCGTACAGTCGGATGGCAACAATGTGCTCTTGTCGGAATCCTACTTCAAATGTTATGTATGTCTACTGGTGCTTATGCCCAATTTTGCCCGGATGATGTTAACTCAACTCTTACACATGAGTACATTTTGAAAGGTGCATCTCTAGCAGAGTTATCCTACAACGCACCAGGTGTACATAATTCAACAATAGTTTACAGATGCCCAAGTGGACATTCCAGAACTTATGAAGTATTTGAGCAATCTGTTGTTCTTCATGATATCGATTTAAGAATATTTTCCCATGCAAGGAATTGTGTTGAAGGGACCTATGATGAGGAAGGAGCTGACAGTTGCGTCAATATAGGGGCTGAGAATAACGGGCGCAATGTCACAAGAACAGTCCTCCAACGTAGAATAGGCAGTAGGCGATTCAGGGAAGTTCATTATCGCTGTACTGATGGCAATTCCAATTTGAACAACTTAACCCTGACTTTACAATGGGCCGACACGCAGGATGGATTGTCTCTATTGACAAGGCTTGGAATTCTGGGAATCGAAGCAATCGAATACACAGAAGACCTTAGATTGGTGCAATCCAGCTCCGGTGAGTGGGATGAAGAAACATTGGCAATCCGTGGAACTAATCCGTTTGGTTCCCAGAGTTTTCTTACCACTGTTCATGCACTACGAGGTCAATCGTGCCTTTTTGATTTGGCTTTGGAGATTACAGCTTCTTTTTTTGGAGAAGAGTGCAGAAGTCTTACATCGCCAGACAACTTCCGAGGTTTAATTGTCGGTCACTCCTTGGGAGGGATGGCCGCCGAGTACATTGCAATGAACGGTGGAATTCAATTCGTAATGGAGAGGTGCGATGCCTCTGACGATTCAATTCGCGTCCTTTCCTATAACTCTATAGGTTGGGATCCTAATGACTCACTACTAGCGTCTAACGATAACAATCAGTCTCGAATCTATAGTACAAGGATCAATGGAGAGATTCTGGAGCAATTATTTCCCAATCGAGTGTATCTTGGAGATGTTGTAAGATACGATTATCTGGAGGATAATTGCAATCCACTATGCCTGCATGGAATCAATACTGTGCAACGCGCCATTCGCAGGTGTCAGAGTTGTGAAGGCATGGAATTTTCATACCGTGAACCAATTGCTTTGCAGTGATCTGCGGCAACTTTTGCAGGAGTTTGTGTGTTCGGCGTTCGTTCATTTCATGATTCGTACTAACACGCCTCAACGAAGCAACACGAGAAGTCGATGCGGTCACCGAATTGGTGCGCCTTGATGCGCCACGAATAATATTCAAATCATTAAAGCTGAAGCTGTAGGAGTTTCTGGCTCAGTTCGAAGGCCAGCGTGCTGACAGCAGCCTGTAGTCGATGGTGCGTAGCGGCTATCATCCGGAACGCAGTATTCAAACCGGCGTGGAACCGGTGTCGGTGCGGATTCCGAAGGTTCACTCGAACACGGACGAGCTGGTTTTGTTCCGCTCGGCACTGATTCCGCCGTCCGTACGATCCTGACTATCTGATAGTGTGCATGGATGTGACATCCCGGCAGCTGATTGCTGAGACCCTCGAACTGTTGCCGGCGATTTCAGGGCAGCCGCCTAAGGTTGACTACGAGTACCGGTGCACGGGGACCTGCAATGTGTTCGTGGCCACCGAGCCACTGGCAGGAACAACAATGACGAAGGTGACTGAACGGTGCGCCAAGTGCGACTTTGCCAAGTTTCTCAATGACGTTGCAAGCCAATATCGGCCAGCCGGAACCGTCACGCTGGTGCTGGATAATCTGAACACGCATCGTTCGGGCGCGTTTTACGAGGGGTTCGAGCCAAGCGTTGCAAATGCGCTTTGGGACCGATTTGAATTCGTCTGCACACCAAGGCATAGCAGCTGGCTGAATGTTTCCGAATCGTAGATTAGTGTTATGTTGCGTCAGTGTCTGAACCGCAGAATTGATTCGATTGATGAGTTGCGTAGCGAAGTCAACGCCTGACAGGCGCAGCGAGACCGAATGAATGCGACAGTTGACTGGCAGTTTACCAGCGAAGATGCGCACAATCGATTGAAACGGCTTTATCCGACACTTTATGATTGACGCACCACTAGACTGGTCGGTCCCCATTAATCGTGAGGCACCACATGACTCGGCACTCACCCGGATAGTCGTTCAGGGCGTAATGCTGCAGACAACGATTGTCCCAGAAAACAATTGAACCAGGTCCCCAGCGAAAACTACAGCATATATCCGGCGGTACTGCATGCTTGACCAGATAGCGAACTATTGGTTCTGACTCTTGACTCTTCTTCGCTCATTCCTTCGATTCCAACTGTAAACGGCTCATTTACATAGAGTGCTTTTCGACCAGTTTCAAGATGCGTACGAACAATTGGGGGAATGACCCGAATATTAGCGCTACTGTCCGCTCGTATTGGCGTGCCTGCATGTTTGTTCTGGTATTCTGTGCTCGCATACTCGCCCTCATGACTGTAAACGTTTTCAGCGCTATGAATCGCGTTCAGACCCTCAAGCAAGCATATTCTTGTAGGCATCGTTAAGCATGTCGTAAGCCAGGTACTGGTTGGCAAATAGTGTATTCCCACCGAATTTTGGAACTTCCATCCCACACAATATCGAACCCAGTGGTGGTTCCGCTTGGAAAGTCACATCGCTGTGCCATGTTCCTGAAAAGTTGTACTTGTCTTCTGGATTCTTGATCACCATCATGATTTCGGGATGTCCTTCCAATGAACCAACGTACGGATGAATGTGGAATGACCCAAATTTACTACCAAAATTCTTAAGGGAGTCAGGTTCGATGATTTGGTCGCGAAAAAAGATGACTAAGTGGTCGAGGAATGCCTGCTTGATTTCCTCTATCACTTCTTCTGAAACCGGCTGTGAGATGTCTACACCAAAAATTTCGGCACCACACGCACCAGCATAAGGTTTGACTTCAATGTGCTGATAGTCTTGCTGAACTGAATTGAGACCGGCTCCCGGAATCACCTTGGGCCGTTGCCATTTCACGTCATTTGCTCCCGGTGGTAATGAACACTTACTCTTCTACAATGAATTATTACTCAGTGATTATAGTTTCGCGATCAGTGCAGGCTCAAAGATGCAGATTCGTTTTCCAACCCCCTAGAATTTTGTGTGGATTACCAACCTTTGAAAATAAAATACAGCGAGGCCAATTCAAACCACTGGCAAAAAATCAGAAAACGGCCAAACTTAAGAGCCAAATAAATTATGTCCAATAACGTCATACTTTCGAATCAACATCTATCTCCCAGGTCTGCACTCTAATGCACGCCGACACATTTGATTACATCATCGTGGGTGGCGGAACAGCCGGATGTGTACTCGCAAATCGTCTTTCGGAAAACTCAAGACACTCTGTGCTGGTGCTAGAGGCGGGAAAACGGGATACGAATCAATGGATTCACATTCCCGTGGGTTACTTCAAGACGATGCACAATCCGGCAACAGACTGGTGCTACAACACCGAACCTGATCCAGGATTGAATAATCGGTCGATTAAATGGCCGCGCGGAAAAGTACTTGGTGGCTCAAGTTCAATTAACGGTCTACTATATGTCCGCGGCCAGAAAGAAGATTACGATGACTGGGAGAATGCCGGCAACCCCGGTTGGTCGTATGAGAACATGCTGCCCTACTTCATTAAGTGTGAGCACCAGGAACGCGGCGCTGACGAGCACCACGGTCAGAACGGCATGCTGAAAGTGTCTGATATGCGAATTCGTCGAGCAGTTGGTGATGCATTTATCAAAGGTGCTGAGGAAATCGGCATTCCTTACAACAACGATTTCAATGGCGCAACACAAGAAGGCGTTGGATATTATCAGTTGACTGCATGGAAAGGCAGGCGATGCAGTTCATCTGTTGGCTACCTGAATCCCGTATCCAACCGCTCCAATCTGAAGGTTGTCACCAAAGCACTGACAGGTCGAATTGTTATCGATGAAAACCGTGCAACGGCTGTGGAATACGAACAAGATGGCAGAAGGTTCACTGTCCGTGCTAATCGTGAAGTCATCCTCAGTGCCGGTGCGATTAATTCTCCACAGTTGCTGATGCTGTCGGGCATCGGAAATCCCGATCATCTGCGAGAATTTCAAATTCCCATCAAACACAATTTGCCTGGTGTTGGCGAGAACCTGCATGATCACCTTCAAATTCGATCGGTGTATCGCTGTTCAGTTAAGACACTGAATGATGAAATTCGAAATCCAATCTACAAAGTGCTGATCGGCATGCAGTATTTTGCTTTTCGTACCGGGCCAATGAGCATGGCGGCAAGTCAGATTGGTATATTTACAGGATCCTTGTCACATATCAAACGCCCAGACATCCAATTTCATTTTCAGCCTCTAAGTTCCGACAGTCCTGGTCAAGGTGTTCATAACTACTCAGGCATTACGTCTTCTGTTACACAACTTCGGCCGACCAGCCGCGGGAACCTTCAACTAAGATCAGCCAATCCACAGGACTACATCGCCATCCATCCAAACTACCTATCCACTAAGGAAGACCAGGTGACCACGGTCAATGCAATGAAGGTGTCCAGAGCCATTGCAAACAGCAAGGCAATGTCGCAATACGTCGAGGAAGAAGTATCACCAGGGAATCACGTGCAAACCGACGAAGAACTACTCGATTGTGCTAGAAGTATTGGCGAAACCATCTATCATCCGGTGGGAACCTGCAAAATGGGACCGGTTTCAGACCCAATGGCAGTTGTTGATTCAACGCTCAAGGTTCACGGTATAAACAGCTTGCGAGTCGTGGATGCATCGATTATGCCTGTGATCATCTCGGGAAATACCAACGCACCAACCTTTGCAATCGCCGAGAAAGCGGCTGATATGATTCTTTTGGAAAAAAAGTAAGCGACTGATTTGCCAATCAATCATTGTCGTCTACTTCTGATCCAACATTACCGCGTCCTGATAGGTCATGGTTTAGCACGAACGAATCCGCCGACTTCGTATAAGTAATTGTTTTTATTCGTTTTCTGAACCGGACATCTAATGTACTCAATCACCTGTTTCTTATTTGAAATTCCTAACGCCCATAAGCTATCCAAGACGCTTGCGCCTCTGCGATAGCGGTGTCGCACCAAGTGTTCAAATTGTAATTGAATCCATGATTAGTTATAGATTCTGGAACAATATTTACTTTAATACGGAGATTTTTATTTGGCCTAGAATTTTTCCAACCATCAATCACATAATCAATTTTTGTTAGTGACACGAAGACATTGGGAGGTTCCGTAAATGCTTTTTCAAACTGAACATGCCTATCGATGTGTCCTCGATTTTTTCTACATGAACTATTATCCATGGCCTCAATTGGTCCTAAAGTACCCGACTCGATTCTCAATGTAGTGGGGACTGTTTTTGGACAATTCCCTTCTTTAGGCAAAACGATATTACCGCAAATCAACGGTTCATCTATCCAAAATTCTCTATACACCAAAAGTATGACCAGGATGAAACCTGCTAAGCCAAACAGCACTATACCAGTGCTCTGCAATATTCGCGTTTGCTTCTCTGTCAAGTTCCAGATCGGCATTCCAAATACCCCCTAGTTCGACAGGACGCAGCAACCCACTCCAAGTTCACTTCTCCTTGTGGTATTCTTCAGCTTCTTAAACAGTACTGGATTCCGCGAAACTTGGCGACCATACTTCTTGTCGTCCACATTGGGAATTATTGAATTAAGCACCTTTGACATAGAAGCTGTAGACGGGTATCAGGGTTTGAACATAGAGATGGAATGTCCAGATTAGAGGCGATTAATTCTTCGGCTAGTAAGTATCGATGGCAGCGCATTCACAATAGTTTAACCGCAGTGATAATTAAACCGCTCTGAGCGATTAGTGCCGCGAAAGCCCATTTGATGAGCTCAGCCTTAAGCCTTGAGTTATCAGCCTTGGTCTCCTGACGCAACGTCTCGATTCCAGCCTTGGTCTCCTGACGCAACGTCTCGATTCCAGCCTTGGTTTCCTGGCGCAACGCATCAATATCCGCATGAATCTGTGCGACATCCGCTTTAGTTGCAAGGTTGGCGTTAAGAAACTCTATTTGCTCTTCAGCCAGAGTTTCAGCCTGCAGTTCGCTGAAACCACTCGCGATCAAACGCTTGACGTAACGGTGTGTGTCAAAAGCAATTGCTTCATTCATGTGGGAAATTGTACGCTGACTTGAAGTAGCTGAGAAAAATACTGCTTGTCTGTGATTATACCTGAGTCGCGCGTTGCTTAGTGGACCGGAGAAAGTTTATGGATAATATGAAGCAAACTGTCTCGTGTCCTGCGAAATTGTTTGTAACTCAACATTCCACAATACAGGACCTGTGCAAGTAAAGGTGGTTACGTACGCATTGATTAATTGCTGAAAATCTGTGCCATCCTCCACATCACCGCTCTTCAAGCGAGACTCGACACTGATTGAAAAAAGCCTGTCGTTATCTAGGTTTGATCAGGTCATGAAGAGTCAAGCATTTGCGTACCCCCTTCGAAAAGATAGGCAATTGATCAGCCAATCAATCGTTGTCGTCTACTTCTGCCCCAGCACCGCTGCCCCTTGACAGGTCACTGTTTGGTACAAACGACTCCGCCGCCTTTCTCTTCAATATCTGTAAGCTTTCGAAGTCGATATTGATCCGCCGAGAACTTAAGCTCTGAAGCTTTGACTGACTGAAGTGCCAATTGAGTCCTGTCTTATCAAACAAAGATACGTCTAAAGACATTTGATTGGACACACACACGACCAAAACCTCTTTAGAGTCCTGCCAATCGCGAGTCCAGAACGTTTCTTCAGCCGACCAGATTTCACCATTTTCGATGATGATTCGAGACTTGGGTAGTTGCAACAGAAAGCAGAGATTTAATTTAGACCTGGCTAGTGCAAGCGGCAAAAGCAAAGCGATTACCTTTGAATTCTTTACTCTCGCGGTACAGGCTTTATCCAAGGAACCGGCAACTGCAGCAAGTCGATCAAGAGTTTCAATCAAAGACAGAATGTTGAGGCTTTCAGTTGCGGGTTCACGTTGCAGTTCAGGCAGTAGATCGGCCAGATACTTCAATGGAAATATGTCTGTTGCCGCAAGCCAGACTAGTGCATTTCCAATTTCGATATCAGCACCTGGCGAGAATCCAAGTGCCGATAGAACGCGCCTGGTCAGGGTACAACATTCACTGTTTGAAAGCTGTACCGTAGCTCTGATATCGCGCATCAGGATGAAGCAACCGCAGTGGTTGTCATTGGTACCACAGGGAAGGCCCAATCGTCCGCAAAATCACGATCGATTTCATCGTGCAGAGGTGCACCCTGAAACAGCGTGATCCGAGTCCAGAGATTGGATTTCGGATCGAATCTAGTCGCCCCGAATATTGCAAGTTTGCAGCGAAGAAGATCGATAGGCAGACATTCCCTGCCTAGCAGGTTATTCTGAATCTCTGCATATTCGAAGTCTGTAAGGGACTGTATGCGAGAAACGATATGTCGAAATTTTGGATGCAGGCGCAATAAGTCAGCTACTGATAAGCATTTGTCCATTGATTCGAGATCGCGTATGGTCTTGAACAAAGCACTGACATCTCTGGCAATTCCGACCTTCATTTCTAACTCACAGCCAGGTTCCAGATAGCGTTTACCTAGTCTCGGTTCCTCTTTTTCCTGTGAAACGTACCAGAAATAATGTTGAGAATCCGGATGTTCAAAATCCACATCTAGTGCCCACGCGTAGCGCATTTCAATACAGTTCTTCAATTCTTCCAGTCCCATAGATGGATCAAAATGAATGAATTCATCAACCCCCATCATGTTTTCGAGTTCATTGATTTCACGTGGATAAATTTCAAGAATCAAACTATTCAGTAACTCCTGGCACTCCATACTGGTATTATGCTGCGCCCATTCTGAAAGAAGCTGCCAGGCCGATTGATCATCATTTATCTGTCTCAGCTCTATTTTGAGTCTTGTAATTTCCTCCTTTAGTACCAAAATCCGCTCCGCCTGTCTTGTATCTTCGGTCTGCCACTGCTCCAAATGACCTTCAACCCGTTCAATCAACTTCTTAAAGTGATTCAACTTCTGACGTGTCACTTTTGATCTGGATTTTGCTATTAGTATTGCAGCCTCCCGGATTTTTATCCACTGGCCAATCAGTTGAGGATGACCAATCAGAAACGGTGCCATTCCAAGGCCAGTTGCATTTCCGACTCCAATTGCCCGCTTTAGTTCTCTCGACAACCCAACTGCCCGGACTTGATCGCGCTGCTTAGCAATATGTTCAACCAAATCAATACTCAACTGTCTGGCCATATAAACGGTGAGCATTTCTGCCTGAAACGGCAAACCAAATGGCGTTGACTGCTTGACCTCATGAAAATCCATCACCCCGAATTTTCCGTTTCCGTAAACAGCGGTGGTTCGAATCAGGTATCCGATCTTCATAATTTCCTCTGCATCCGGTTGAAAACCTGAGGCAAGGCAATCAATGACTGAATTGAATAGACGAACACTTTTGTTGGCTCTGCTCATTACCAGTTCAGATTCACTGAGGCGTCCTGCTTCCTGGTACGGCAATTCCCGAGTTAACCGTTTAATGTCAGCATCACTCGGGATTCCGTTGAACAGTGTAAAGCACATATCCCACTTCTCGGCAATCACTCGATCAGTGCGATCAGCAGCATCAAGTTCATCAACAAATGAAATAAAACTAACAGGACCTGAAGCAGTATGAATCAGATAAATTAAAGTTCCGTAACCTGATTCATCGAGTGTATTTGTGAAAATTTCGAAACGCCACTTTTCGCGATGCATCCGTCGTACCAGTGTTCGGGTAAAGCTCAAGCGACTTGAATGAAACGAACCTAAACGCTCCAAATTCATCACTGTTTCAGGTGGTCGAAGCAACTGCCCGAACTGTTGGTTGATATGTTTCAAGGTGCGACCGAATGAATAAGCAAAGATTAACTCTGGCGCGACAGTCCTTCCTCAAAAAAACGAAACCAGTTACCACCCATAATCATCCTGACTTCTCCATCAGAAAATCCTGCTGTATCAAGACCATTCGCGACGTTTTGCAAATCTTCATTTTTCTGGAACCAAGATGGATAATCTGGCCACTCAACTTGAGACTGACTGTTCATTTGATCATCCCACGTGCCACTTCTCATATAGTTGAGATAATCGCTACTCCAATCGAGACACAAATCCGAACCCAGTCCGAGATGCTCAACTCCGATCAAATCCGCCGTTCTTGAGACCATGTCGCAAAATTCTTCCAGTTTGCAGTCACTGCCATTTGCCAGATGAAGTGGATAAATACTAAATCCCAGCATTCCACCAGTTCTTGCCAACTCTTTAAGCAACTCATCTGACTTATTTCGAACGACCTTGCGGAACGAGATCGGATTGGCATGGGTGATTGCGATTGGACGTTCACTGCACTCTATTGCATCGAAGCAGGTTCGCTCGGAAGTATGAGAAACATCAACAATTATTCCCAGACGATTCATTTCCCGAACAGCAATACGGCCGAATCGTGTCAATCCTGCATCATTTTCTTCGTAACATCCGGTACCGATATGATTCTGGTTGTTGTAGGTTAACTGCATGATGCGTATGCCTAACTGATGATAGATTTCGATTAAGGAAAAGTCATCCCCGATTGGCGCGGTATTCTGGAATCCTAGAACAATGCCGGTGCGACCGGTCTGATGAGCATTTTTGATGTCAGCAGCGTCATTTACACGCAAAATTAAATCCTTATGTTCTTCAAACCAACGATTCCACTTACCGATTTGCTTCAGTGTTTCACTGCAACTGTGCCAAAACGCAACGGTAACGTGTACTGCAGTTACGCCGGAGTTTACCAAAGATTCGAAGTGAGACCGAGACCAGTTGGAAGCTTGCAGGGCATCAATTACTGGAAATGATTCTTGTACTTTCAATGCTCTAATTTTTACTTGTTGATGATTTGATCTTATCGCTACGGCGAACGAACGATTGAAGCCGATCTAAAGATTAAACTGTAATCATAACGCGGATGTCCAAACTGATTGGAACCAAATGACTGATAAATATACTTTTTGTCAGAACCGAATGTTTCAGTCTAATTGTTATTCGCTTCGGCAGAAATTTCTTTTAGGATTCATATGAGTCCAAACGAGATACACCATAATAGTGAACGTGGGTAATATCCCATGCATTCGATTTTAACAAAGCAATTCAATACCAATACACGTAAGAAAAAAACTCGTAGTCAAAATCATCATGAATGAACTTATCTCGAAAACTGCATGTGAAGTTGTTGATCTGTTAAGGGCACGGGAAATCTCCCCCGTAGATGCCGTCACTGCTTCGGCAGAGCGAATTGAACAGGTTGAAGCAAGCATTAATGCGATGCCGACTCTTTGCATCGATCAGGCTCTGGAAAAAGCCAGGGAGTTGGAAAGACAGCAGCCATTCGGTCATTCAGAGTTTCGAGACTGGCTGGGGGGATTACCGATTTCAGTCAAGGACTTAACTGAAACCGAGGGCGTTCGAACAACATTTGGCTCACCAATTTACAAGGACTACATACCTGCCAAATCAGACATCCTGGTACAGAAACTGGAGTACCGCGGCGCAATTATGATGGGCAAATCGAACACTCCAGAATTTGGTGCAGGTGCCAGTACTTTCAATGAAGTTTTCGGTGTGACACGAAACCCCTGGAACACCAGTAAGTCTGTCGCAGGTTCATCGGGTGGCGCGTGCGCTTCAATCGCATCAGGCGAAGTTTGGCTAGCGACCGGGTCTGATCTTGGCGGAAGTTTAAGGACACCTGCCAGCTTTAATTCTGTGGTCGGATTGCGACCCAGCCCGGGAAGAGTCCCTAGAAGTCGAAACCAGGAACCGTTTAGTTGCCTACATGTACAAGGTCCAATCGCTCGAAACTGTCGTGACGCAGCGCTTCTTCTAGATGTAATGTCCGGATTTCATCCGTCAGACCCATTGAGCTACCCGGCTTCACAAAAGCCATATATGGACTACATCGACAAGCCAGTCAAACCAAGACGAATAGGATACACGCCAGACCTCGGAATTACAGTCATTGATCCGGAAGTCGCTCAGATCTGCCAGGATGCTGTTCAAAAATTCGAAACACTCAACATAGCGGTTGAAGAAATGAGCCCCAACTTTAGCGGTGCAATTGAAAGCTTCGATGTATTGCGCGGCGCTTCATTCGTCACCAATCTAATGGGCGAATACAGAAAACACCAACATCTGTTGAAGCCGGAAGTTGTCTGGAATATTGAAAAGGGATTCAAACTGACGGCCGATGTGATCGGACAAGCACAATTGACGCAGGCCAAGATATTGCAGAAGGTGATTCGATTTTTTGACAAGTTTGATCTACTTATTTGTCCCTGCGCAATTGTGCCTCCCTTTAATTCTGAAATGAGATTTGTCGAATCGTTGGGAGAGCACACATTCGATACCTACTATGAATGGCTCGCAATTACTTTTGCTCTTACATTGACAGGTTGTCCGGTGCTGGCCGTGCCAGCTGGATTCACTCGCGACGGCTTGCCAGTGGGACTGCAGATTGTTGGTCCGCCAAGAGATGAAGGACCCATACTCTCAGCCGGATTTCTACTTGAGCAGTTAACCGGAATTTCAAAGCAACTTCCAATTAATCCAAAGGTAACCCATCTTTGATTTGTGTACCTGTCAACGCGAGAGGCAAGAGCAAAAATCAGGAGTAATTTTTTAATTTTGCAATTCGAATTTGGTTCATTCCAAACAAATAGATAACGAAGCAATTGGTAAAATTGCACATATGAAGCCAATCCAACTATTGGCAATTTAAAGTCAATTCTGATTGATTAATGACTAGATTAATGGTGTACATCCGCGAACTTCAGAAACTGATCTACTGCCGATGAAGTTCTTGATCCTGCCATTTTGTTTTCTTGCTGTGTTCTGGTTAGCCCTTTCCGGACACTACACAACTTTACTGCTAATTCTTGGTGCTGTTTCATGTATCTGGGTATTGAGAATCTCGCATCGTATGAAAATTGTCGACCATGAAGACTATCCCATCCATTTAATCCCTTGGAGGATTATTTATTATTGGTTTTGGCTGATCAAAGAAATCATGCTGTCCACCTGGGCCGTTAGCAAAATCATTCTTACCCCAAAGTCCAGAATCAGCCCCAAAGTTGTCTGGTTGCCAGCAGACGAAATGAGTGATATGCAAAAAGTGATATACGCGAACTCAATTACTCTCACTCCTGGCACTCTAACCATTGAAGCTGAAAATTCCAGACTGGAAATTCATACCTTGCGAGGTGATATGCTGGAACCGCTTGAACGGGGTGAAATGGCTGACCGCGTCCGAAAACTCGAGTACTGATCTTTACCCTGTCGTATGTTTGCCGGCGCCCTAATTGCAGTTCTAGTGGGAATGGCCCTCTTGCTCATCAGGGCATTCGCTGGGCCAGACATCTACAATCGAATATTGGCAGTCAATAATTTTGGTACCAAGACAGTGCTTGTCCTCGCACTTTACGGTTTTCTGACAGAACGACCTGACTTTCTCGACATTGCGATCGTCTATGCACTGTGTAATTTCATCGCCACCATCGCTATTCTGAAATATTTCGAGTACGGCGACCTCGGTCATGTTGGCGAGCAGCCAGAGGACGAAAGACACTGATGGATCTGATTCAGTCGATCATTAGAGACATTTTTCTAGTCACCGGTTCTATTGCAGTGCTTATCGGAGCATTTGGCGTACTTCGATTACCAGAACTGTTTTGCAGAATTCACGCAGCCGGGATCACTGACACAGCCGGTGCAGGATTGATTATTACCGGTCTCATGATCGATTCCGGTTTCACTCTAGTTTCTCTCAAACTTTTGGTGATCTTTATTTTTCTGTTCTTCACGAGCCCCACGTCCTCACACGCCATTGCCAAGACGGCCATTCACAGTAATGTACTACCTGTTACAGATCTGCCCAAAAGGTGATTGCCATCGAACTTGTCGTTAACTTTACATTGCTCGGTTTTCTGCTTGTAACAGCACTTCACATTTCGCAGACAAATCGACTGTTTCGAGCAGTTATGTTGTTTGGTATCTACAGCCTGTTGACGGCAAGCCTTTTCGTTTCACTTGATGCGGTCGATGTCGCATTTACCGAAGCTGCAGTCGGTACATGTATAGCCACCATCCTGATGCTGAGTGCACTATCTCTGACCGGCTCGCGAAAAGAGGTTCGCTTTCGTCGTAAAAATGCCGCATTCGCTGTTTGCGTTTCTATCGCCCTGGGTGTGGCACTTGCGATTGGCATTATGGACATGCCACAATTTGCAGACCCGAATGCTCCGCCCAATCTACACGTGGCACCCTACTACCTCCAAGATTCGTACTCGGAGATCGGCATTCCAAATGTTGTCACTTCAGTTCTGGCCAGCTATCGGGGTTATGACACTCTTGGTGAAGTCGTGGTGATTTTTACCGCTGGCATCGGTGTAATCGCCCTGCTGACTGGCAGGCCTTCCAAACCCAAGGACTGAGCCAATGAAGCAGCATTTGATTCTGCACGTCATTGCAAAGATTATGATCCCATTTATTATGGTGTTCGCCCTGTATGTTCAGTTTCACGGTGACTATGGACCTGGAGGTGGGTTTCAGGCTGGTGTTATTTTTGGCGCCGGATTTATTCTGTACGGCATCGTTCTTGGTAAGAATGCAACGATGAAAATAGTTCCGCCGCCACTTGTCTACACAACGGCAGCACTGGGTGTGCTTCTCTACACTGGTGTCGGCGTTGCTGGTATGTTTTTGGGCGGCGAATTTCTTAACTACAGTGTACTTTCTGCCGACTCTGTAGCCGGGCAACACCTCGGAATCCTACTCATCGAATTTGGCGTTGGCATGACAGTGGCGTCGGTGATGATCATTTTGTTTCTGAGCTTTGCAGATTATCGTCAGCCAGACTCTAAAAACACAAAATAAATTCAAATGGAAAGCCTCGGGATCGTCAACTACTGGATCGTCATCGCACTGATGATGATTGGGTTGTATATCGTGATATCGGCTAACAATCTCATCAAAAAAGTTATTGGACTGAATATTTTTCAAAGCTCGGTTTTCATTCTCTACATCAGCATCGGTAAGGTAGGTGGAGGAACCGCACCGATATTGTTGAAAGAACCGGCTGTCTACTCCAATCCCCTGCCCCATGTGCTCATACTCACTGCAATTGTTGTGGGTGTTGCAACCACGGCTCTGGGTCTAGCCCTGATCGTCAGAATTCGCTCTGCTTTTGGAACAATCGATGATCAAGATGTACAACAGGAAATAGAGCGAAATTAAGGTGCTGAGCTTACACTTAAGCGCCTTGCAGGTCGTCATTCCTCTATTAGCTGCACCGCTGTGTGCGATTATCAGAAGACCTGGTATTACCTGGCTGATCGCCCTAGCAGTTGGAATCGCCTGCAGCATCAATTCGATAGCGATTCTTCTTCATATCAACCGGTTTGGAGAAATCGTCTACTCGCTCGGTGGCTGGGCAGCTCCATTTGGGATTGAGTACAGAATCGACAGTGCGAACGCCCTTATTCTGCTGATTATCAGCTTCATTTATCTGTTGGGAATCATCTACGCCCCTACCAGCATCAAATCAGAAGTACCAGAAAAGAGTCAGGGATGGCTGTACACCGCCTGGATACTTTGTTTTACTGGCTTATCCGGCATTACGATTTCCGGTGATGTGTTTAACGTTTTTGTCTTTCTGGAAATATCATCCCTTTCCACATACATTCTGATCAGTTTCGGACAAGACAAACGTTGTCTGACAGCAGCGTTTCGTTATCTGGTAATGGGAACCATCGCCGCAACCTTTTACCTGATTGGTATCGGCTTTCTTTATTCGCTGACTGGCACCCTGAATATGGCTGACCTGGCACAGCGACTCCCGGACCTGATCAGTCAAAACACCGTTGCTGTTGCATTCGGCTTCGTTATTGTTGGACTGGCAATCAAAATGGCGTTGTTTCCCTTTCATGCCTGGTTGCCGAACGCTTACGCTTATGCACCAAATGCAGTTACTGCTTTTCTTGCTGGCACCGCCACCAAGGCCGCTGTCTATATTTTCATTCGACTCACATTTGAAGTTTTCCCAGAAGATTATTTCTCAGGATTCACCTCGTCGCACCACATCATTCTCGCTTTTGGCATTTTCAGTGCGGTGATCACCTCGGCTGTCGCAATTTTTCAGGATGATCTCAAACGCCTGTTTGCCTGGTCTAGCATCGGACAGATTGGCTACATTGCCGTCGGTGTGGGTCTGGCATCAACTGCGGGGGTTGCAGCGTCATTTCTGCATCTTTTCAATCATGCAATCATGAAGACTGCAATATTCATGGCAATTGGAGGTCTGTTTTTCGTAACCGGATCGACAACAACGGCAGCACTAAAAAATGCGGGGCGGCGCATGCCATGGACAATGGCAGCAATTCTCATCGGAGGGCTTAGTCTGATTGGCGTCCCTTTCACAACAGGATTTATCAGCAAGTGGTACCTTGTATCAGCATCACTTGAACAAAATTTCTGGTGGCTTGCCGGTTTGATTTTGCTCGGTTCTTTAGTAACTGCAGCTTATGTCTGGAAAATTGTCGAAATTGCATATTTTCGAAAGGACCCGAATGAACAAGTCGTTCGACAGGAAGCACCCTTATTACTTCTGATTCCAACCTGGGTACTGGTTGTCGCCAATATCTATTTTGGCGTTGATGCACGATTTTCTGGCTCGATGGCAACCCAGGCCGCTAACACAATTCTCGGAATTTCTCCATGATGAGTGCATCTACGATACAGCTTTATTGTCTCGTTGCACCTATTGTTGCAGTTGTCTTGATTGTTACAGTCGGACGCGTATTTCCAATTTTGTATGAGGCGATCAATGCCTCAGTGGCAGTAATCACCTTTTTACTGGCTCTTTCCCTGTACAGCGCATTAGGTGAAGGAACAATCGAGCCTTTTGTTCTGTTTGAGCCTTTCGTAGGCGTATCTATCGCACTCCAGGCTGAACCGCTTGGAATTCTGTTTGCGCTGATGGCGAGTTTTCTTTGGATAGTCACGTCAATTTACTCTTTTGGATATATGCGAGGTCACGGCGAAACTAACCTTGCCCGTTTTAACATCTTCTTTGCGATCGCAATTTCAAGTGCAATGGGAATTGCACTTGCAGCCAATGGATTTACGCTATTTCTATTTTATGAAGTACTGACCCTGTCAACATTTCCGCTGGTTACCCATGCTGGGACAGATAAAGCAAGAAGAGCCGGTCGAATTTATCTATTTTTACTGCTAGGGACATCTGTCGGCATGCTGTTGCTAGCCTTAATCTGGACATGGATACTAACCGGCACTCTTGATTTTCGAGCAGGTGGGATTCTGGATGGAGATATCAGTAAAACAACACTCAACATTCTCTTGGTACTCTATGTATTCGGAATCGGTAAAGCAGCACTGATGCCGTTTCACCGATGGTTGCCGGCCGCTATGGTTGCACCGACACCCGTCAGCGCTTTACTGCACGCTGTCGCTGTGGTCAAAGCAGGGGTATTTTCGATATTGAAGGTTTCGATCTACATCTTTGGAATCGATTTGCTACAGGAACTGGAGGTACACCGTTACCTGGCTCATGTCGCTGCATTTACGATTGTAGCGACAGCAATCATCGCACTCCGAAAGGACAATCTTAAGGCACGTTTGGCGTATTCCACGATCGGCCAGCTGTCTTACATTGTCCTTGGCGCTCTCGTCGCCAATGCCGCCGGGATAGTTGGTGGCGGTCTCCATATGCTCATGCATGGTTTTGGGAAAATCACCCTGTTTTTTGGCGCAGGGGCCATACTTGTGGCAACACACAAAACCGAAATCAGCCAAATGCGCGGCATCGGACGACGAATGCCCGTTACCATGATCACATTTCTGATCGGCAGCATTGTAATTGTGGGAGCACCACCAACCGGCGGCATGTGGAGCAAATGGAACTTACTACTAGGTGCAGCCAACACAACGGATTGGCTGTTACTCGCTGCATTGATCATTGGCTCTCTGCTGAGTGCGCTATACCTACTTCCTATCGCTGTTCGAGCATTCTATCACTCGCCTGATGACGGCAACGAGACGATAAAGGAAGCGCCGGTTTCGATACTAATTGCATTGATAATCAGCGCTGCTGGCTGCATTATTTTGTTCATTGCCCCGGACTTTGCATTTGACTTGATGAGTATGATTACATCATCAGAATAGCTGATATGAAGAAGAATAACGAAATGAACTCAAACCTTCCGCGGGCTGTCGGACTTCGACGGATACTCAAGTGGTTCTATGCCGCTTGTGCAATCGTAGTTCTGCTTGACCTTGTAATTCATCGTCATATTTATCATCCCTGGGAATCACTGCTGTTCTTCTATTGTGTGTTTGGATTTGTGGCCTGTGTTTTTCTGGTAGTCGCTGCAAAGTGGATGCGAAAACTGCTGATGCGCAGCGAGGATTACTATGATGGGCATTGACATCCCACCATTTGTCATCTTCTTCGCAGGGGCATTGCTGGCGCTCATGGCGCGCCAGACTCTGCTGTCGTTAATCTGTGTCCTCGTTCCGCTAATCAGTGCAGTCTTTCTGATATTTAGCAATTCACCAGAGGCACGCATTGAAACGTCAGTAATCGGCTTGCAGCTGGTCCTATTTAATCCAGATAAGCTTAGCCTCATCTTTGGTTACATTTTCCATATTGCAGCGTTTCTGGGTGGAATCTTTGCCTGGCGCGTTAGAGACCCGGTTCATCAAGCCGCTGCGCTTGCTTATGCAGGCAGTGCATTAGGCGCAGTATTTTGCGGAGACCTAATTACGCTGTTTATGTTTTGGGAGTTGATGGCATTTACCTCTGCATTTCTGATTTGGTGCGGAGGAACTCGAAACTCTATCAATGCCGGAATTCGATACCTGATTATTCAAATCATATCTGGATTTCTGCTGCTGGCTGGATCGGTGATGCATTACCAGCAAACCGGTTCTCTAGAGTTCACACATTTTGGTCTTTCCGGCACATCCGCCACTCTAATTTTTATTGCTTTTGGCATCAAGTGTGTGTTTCCTCTGCTGCATAACTGGTTAACCGATGCCTATCCGGAAGCAACACCTGCTGGAACCGTTTTTCTCAGCGCCTTTACAACCAAAGTGGCGGTTTACGCATTGGCACGGGGATTCGCTGGCACAGAGTCATTGATATACATTGGGATGATCATGACCTGCTTTCCAATTTTCTACGCGGTTATTGAAAATGACCTTCGCCGGGTTTTGACCTATAGCATGATTAACCAGATCGGTTTCATGGTGGTCGGCGTCGGCATCGGCACCGAACTCGCCATCAACGGTGCGGCGAGTCATGTCTTCAGCCATATCATCTACAAGGCGCTCTTGTTCATGTCGATGGGAGCAGTGCTCTATCGCACAGGCAAGATCAATGGCTCCGACTTGGGTGGATTGTATAAATCAATGCCGAAAACTGCCACATTCTGCATTATTGGCGCTGCTTCCATTTCTGCATTTCCATTGTTCAGTGGGTTTGTCAGTAAATCTATGGTGATATCAGCGGCATTGATTGAAGGTTATGACATGGTTTGGGTTGCGTTGTTGTTCGCATCTGCTGGCGTGTTTCACCATTCTGGAATTAAAATTCCGTTCTTTGCATTTTTTGCTCATGATTCGGGGATTCGTGTGAAAGAGGCGCCAACCAGTATGTTGATTGCGATGGGAATTGCTGCCGCACTTTGCATTGGTATCGGTATTTTCCCACAATATCTATACAGTCTTTTGCCGTATGAAACAGATTATTCGGCCTATGATGCGACCCACGTTCTCGCCCAGATTCAACTGCTGCTGTTTTCAGCGCTGGCATTTGTCTGGCTTCAATTGTCAGGAATCTATCCACCTGAATTGAGAAGTGTCAACATTGATGCGGAATGGGTCTACCGGAAAGGATTCGCTATAACAGGCCGTTGGTTGACTATCGCCGCGCAGACAGTCATTGCTTCGACCTATTCAATATTGCTAGGACTTATTGACCGCATCTATCGGATGATTCTTAACACCACAGGGCTGAATTCTAGAGTTGCCAGGGAATGGACAGTTGATCTCGCAGTAGCAATTGTAGTATTGTTATTTTCGATATTTGTAATCTTCCTGGTTGCTGCGTAAAAATACACCAACTCAGATTTTTCACCCCTGACTCACTCGAGCCACCGCGATTCCAGCGATGCAGGCAGCGATAGAAAGTCCTGCAGAACCGAACGCATACAGCAAAGCTTCCAGGTTACGCCCTTGCTGAAATAGCAGCCAGCAATCCAATGAATAGGCAGAGAATGTTGTATAGCCACCCAAAAACCCTGTCATAACCAGAGCGGTGTAACGTCCGGTTTCTCCACTTAAGCCGCCAAATAGAACAAACAGCACACCGACGATGAAAGAACCGCTTACATTAACTATTAGCGTTCCATAAGGGAAACTGCTACCAAATACTTTGGCTAATCCGACACCGGTTAAATAACGGCAAACTGCACCTATCGCCCCACCAACCGCAACCTGAATTATTGTCCAACTCATCTTTCTAATTCATGTTTTGCCGCACTGTAAACTGAAACAAAAACAAATTATTCACTAGGACTTGATTTCTCCAGAGAGCGCCAGATGCTCCCATTTACGGAAATCTGATCAAGCTCGTCCAAAATCTTTTCATGCAGTTCGAGTTCCGACTCATTGGCCCTAATGACCACAATGTTGACGGGTTCCATTCTTACTTTTGGCGTTTCAGATTTTGCCATTGAATCTTCATACTCCGAAACAACGCCAAATTCAAGCGTCGTCTGTCCACTTGTTAGGGCAAGGTAGACGTTAACTAGAATTTCAGCATCCTGCCGGGCACCATGAAGTGAACGTCCTGAAAGGTCAATTCCAAACTCATTTGCCAGCGCATTAAGGCTGTTGCGACGGCCCGGCCGCTTTTCCCGTGCGACTTCCAGGGTATCGAAAACTTCACAAACTGATAGGATTTCAGGGTAATTCAACTTGGACTCTTGAAACTCGTGATCGAGAAATCCCAAGTCAAACTCTGCATTGTGGATAATCAGTTCAGCACCTTCGATAAATTCAAACAACTCCCCGGCGACTTCGGCGAATTTCGGTTTGTTTTTCAGGAAATCATTGTCAATTCCGTGCACCTCCAGTGCGCCGCGCTCAACCTCCCGTTCAGGATTGACGTAGTGATGTAAGACTCTGCCTGTTCGTGATCGAGATTCAAGTTCAATACAGGCAAATTCAATGATTCGGTGACCATCTTTAACTTCAAGCCCGGTTGTTTCGGTATCGACGACAACCTGCCTCATGAAGTCTCTCCAGTAATAGCATTTCGAGCCAAAGTATCCGCTCTGTTATTCCACTCGTTGTTGCTGTGTGCCTTGACCCATTCCCATGTCACTTCATGGAACGAATTAAGTCGGTCCAATTCCTGCCATAAATCAACATTTTTAACTGGCTGACGGCTACGAAGTTTCCACCCCTTCTGTTTCCATTGAAAAATCCATCGCGTGATTCCATTACGCAGGTAAGTTGAATCGGTATATAAAATCACGACAGATTTTCGCTTCAGCAGCTGTAATGCCTTAACTGCAGCTGTGAGTTCCATGCGATTATTCGTCGTTTGTGCCTCGCTACCAGAAATTTCTTTGACCTGATCGTTCCAAAACAGAATTGCACCCCATCCACCTGGGCCAGGGTTTGGAGAGCAGGCACCGTCGGTATAAATAGAAACTGTTGGCATGGTGATGTCTGGCAGTATTTTAGATTTTCAGACTATGATTAATTTGCATGTTCAAATCTAAACCTTCGGTGCTTTAGTTTGAGATTCGAAAATTGAGGCTTTATTCTACTCGCCATGTTCTGTCTTCGCGCGGCCAATACATATATCGAACCCAGTGCTGGCCACCATCTGGCACCTGCAACCTCCCATTTTTCCAGTCGTTTCAATCGACTACGCTGTCTGAAAGGAGGTCTGAAAAATCCAAATTCTGCAGCAAATATTTCGAATCCCAGCAATGCCAGCCAGTGGCGAACTTGATGAGCCGAGTAAAACTTGACAGTGCTGGGAACCAGATTCTCGATTCGTTTGAAGCGTTTTAATAGGGCTAACATGCTTCTAGGATTGAAACCTGTAATCAGCAACACACCATTGGCAGTCATGCACTGTGCTACCTCTTGCAACAGTTCTTCTGGTTCTTCGCAATAATTCAGAACATGTGGAAGAAACAAATAATCGATGGATTCTGCACCAAATGGCAAACGCTCCCCCACCCCCACAATCGAGTAATCCAAACGACGATTCAACTCTCGCGACACCCTGTACTTCGATACGTATGTAATTCTATCGAAGAAGTGCAAATGTGAAGGGCCCTCGACCTGTACACAACTTTGGTAATGAACTCTTGGCACCAGCCGTTCCGCAATTTGAGTCTCACATTGAAAAATGGCTTGGCCTATTGCAGAATTGAAACAGTGAGACGCTAAATTTTGCTTCTGAGATGCCTGTGTGACGGGAATTGAGTACATCATGTTGTTCCTATGTCACGCTTGTGGTATATTTGGTTTCTCACTACGTATTCAGCATGATAAAGTGACCGCCATCTGCGACAAAAATCCGATGGTGTGGTTGCAAGGCTTCCGCAAGAGTTGTTAAATTCCTCTGTCTTCAAATGTCAAAACAATATAGTCAATCTGGCTACGGACTGCTACCGCCACTCGCAGTCGGTTCATGTCTTGCTATTTTGGTTTGGTCGGCCAGTTTGACAATTGACAGCAAGCTCCCCATCAGTTATTTATTATCCAGTGCACATGCTCAGCAAGTCCATAGTTTTGACTATTCCGCAGACGACATAGACTACAGGAACAACCGTCTGCCTAAACCTTACATACCCGCAGGCAGTGGATTAAATTTTAAATATCCAACACTTCAGTCTGATATTCCCCAAGTCGAAGTTGAAGAAACTCCCTCTGTAGATATTTGGTCAGAAATAAGAGACAGTTTCCAACTTGAAAGCTTTGAAAGCGATCTGGTCAAGCGACACGAGAAACGATACACACGAAATCCGAAGCATTTCGAGCGAATTCTTGAGCGGGCAAAGGAATATCTGCCGTACATATTCGAACAAACCCAACGGTACAACATGCCTTCCGAAGTTGTGCTGTTACCACTGATCGAAAGCGGATACAACCCCAGAATCTATTCCACCCGCGGTGCAGCAGGACTATGGCAGTTTATGCCTGCAACAGGCCGAAATTACGGACTTAAGCAGGATTGGTGGTACGAAGGGCGGCGAGATATTACATACTCGACTCAGGCTGCACTGAAGCATTTGAGAGATTTGAACGAAATGTTCAATGGCGATTGGCCATTAACCTTTGCTGCCTATAACGTTGGTCATAACGGAATGATCAGGGCTATCAATGCGAACAAACGAAGAAACAAACCAACTGACCTGAAGTCCCTGAAACTGAATTCAGAGACAAGAAATTTCTATCCAAAGCTGATCGCCGTTAAAAACATCATTCAAAATCCAAATGACTACGGCGTCAAACTGCCAGAAGTTACTACGAAATCTCCATTTGAAATTGTTGAATTTGATTTCCAAATTGATTTAGCAGTATTATCTGAAGCAATTCAGATTGATTCAGTGCAACTTGCTTTGCTGAATCCAGGACTTCGACGGTACGCAACGCCACCCGACGGTCCATTCAGAATTCTAGTGCCAGCTGAGAAACTATCGCAAACTGTCGACTGGAAACGCGACTTAAGGCCGTCTGAAGCAATTGTTGCTAGAAGCGAACACCGTGTAAGCGCTGGCGACACTTTAAGTGAAATTGCTGAGTTTTACGGCGTGTCTATTGCTTCAATTAAGGTGATCAATGCAAAAAGTTCAAACCTCATTAAAATCGGAGAAATTCTCAGAATTCCCTCACATCGAGGAGCAAGTGAAGGTTTAAGCGGGCTTCAAGGCGTCGAAATCGTGCATCAAGTTGTTGCTAACGACAGTTTGAGCGAAATTGCCCAAGCTTACAACGTTAAGTTATCTGAATTAAGAGCAATCAATGGGTTGAGTGCTAAGTCGGACCTGATTCGAATTGGACAGCAGCTTCGTATCCCGGATTCATCCCGCTCAATCAGCAATAAACCAACGGTAGCTGCCAGTTCTCAAGATTTAAGATCTCGTGTACAACACTCAGTTAGAAGCGGCGAATCACTCTGGACCATCGCCCGAAGATACGGTGTTCGGGTGATTGACATTGTCAATTGGAACAAGATCAGTCGATCCGCTCACATTTACCCCGGTCAGAAACTCGTCATTTATATTCACTGATTCGACCCAGTACTGCGATCACCCCTGCAGTATCTGGCGAACCTTCCATAGATCTTCCCAGGATTTGGCTTTTTCTGTTGGCTTTCTCAATAGATAAGCAGGATGGTAAGTCACCACCAGATCAATCTCTGTATCTTTGAATTTGTAGGTTTGTCTTCTCAAACCACCAAGCGGCATTTCTGAATCGAGCAGCAGCTGAGCACTGACTCTGCCAAGAGCGACAATGACTTTAGGCTCAATCAGCTCGATTTGTCTTCGTAAGTAAGGAGTGCAGGTTTTGGCTTCGATGGGCAGAGGATCGCGATTTCTGGGTGGTCTGCACTTTACGATATTACAGATGTACACCGCATCCCGATTTAAGCCAAGCGCTGCAATCATGGAAGTAAGAAGCTGACCAGCCTTCCCCACAAAAGGCAAGCCCTGCTTGTCTTCTTCCGCACCCGGTCCTTCACCGATAAACATCAGATCTGCCGATTCAGAACCAGAACCAAACACAACGTTGGTGCGTTCTTTGCTAAGTGCACAGAGTTTGCAAGTTGATGCAATGTCTGCAACCTCTCTCAAACTCAATTCAGCTAATGAATCTGTTGCAGGAATTGAGGGGCTTGCCGTAACTTCCGAACTCTCTGAATTTTCGTGATCAAATGTTATTGATGGCTGTTCTGCAGACTCCTGTAGCTCAGGGTCTGTATCACTCTGTTGCAATTCTCCGGGTTGTGGTCGACGTCTGTAGACCTCAATTCCCATCGCACTCAGAAAAGCATCTTTTGACATCAATTGCAACTCAAATCATGGAACCCGTTTGCGGATGTGGGCGCTCAGAAGTTTCAAGGCGATTCAATGCGTTGATGTAAGCTTTTACGGATGCAATAACAATATCGGTGTCGGCACCATGACCATTGACGACGCGACCATTCTCCCTGAGTCTTACGCTCACTTCACCCTGTGCATCGGTACCACCGGTTATGCTGTTAACAGAATAAAGTTCGAGTTCAGGATTGCGATCGATCACTGAAGCAACTGCTCTAAACGAGGCATCAACCGGTCCATTTCCGTCTGCTGTAGCATTGACCAGTTCACCATCCCACTTTATTGCCAAGAGTGCTGTGGAATTTTCCTTAGTACTTGAACTGACCTGCAAACTCTCAAGCTTCAGTCTGTCACCGACTTGCTGTCCGCCTGAACCGACCTGTAGTCCGATCAGATCATCATCAAAAATTTCGTGCTTACGATCAGCCAGGTCCTTAAACCGGTTAAATGCAATTTGCAATTCCTCATCAGAATGAAACTCAAATCCAAGTTCATTCATTCTCTGTTGAAAGGCATGTCGACCAGAGTGTTTGCCGAGCACCATTCTATTTGTTGACCAGCCAACATCCTCAGCACGCATGATTTCATACGTTTCCCGCTTTTTGATCACACCATCCTGGTGAATGCCTGACTCGTGCGCAAAAGCATTTGCACCTACAATCGCTTTGTTGGGCTGCACTGGAAATCCCGTTATCGTTGAAACTAGACGACTAGCAGGAACTATCTGAGTGGTATCAATGTTGGTATCACAGTCGAAAAGATCCTGGCGAGTTCTGACTGCCATCACTATTTCCTCAAGTGATGCATTACCTGCACGTTCGCCAAGTCCATTGATCGTGCACTCAACCTGACGGGCGCCTCTCTGAACAGCAGCGAGTGAGTTGGCAACAGCCACACCCAAATCATTGTGGCAGTGAACTGAAAAAATTGCTTTATCTGAATTGGGAATTTTTTCCATCAGCAATTCAATCGTTCGGGCAAACTGCGCTGGCATGTTGTATCCGACAGTATCTGGAATATTGATCGTACGCGCACCGGCGTCAATCGTAGCCTCAATAATTCTGCAAAGAAAATCCAACTCTGAACGACCGGCGTCTTCAGGGGAAAATTCCACATCATCGGTGTGATTTCGTGCCCGCTTGACTGACCAGACCGCGCGCTCCAGTACCTGATCCTCGTTCATTCTGAGCTTTTCTTTCATATGAATCGGAGAAGTCGCAATAAACGTATGTATGCGCTTCGATTTCGCAGGTTTGACTGCCTCTGCCGCCCGGTCCAAATCACCTTCAACAGCCCTCGCTAGCGCACAAACGGTACTCTCGGTAATTTCGTGGGCAACTTGCTTTACAGCCTGAAAATCTCCGGGACTTGCTGCCGGAAATCCTGCTTCAATAACATCAACCCGCATCTTTTCCAACAACTTGGCAATCGCGAGTTTTTCTTCTGCATTCATTGACGCACCGGGACTCTGTTCCCCGTCGCGTAACGTAGTATCAAATATGATCAATCGATCCGACATTGCTAATCCTGACAAAATGTGAAAATCAAACCAAAAACTGTCCACCAAACACGCTGGTTGGTGAATGATTCATTAGGGGGAATTTTTGAAAAGAAAGATACCGCGCCTATAGGCGCAGCAGAAGCAGCCTGCTGGAGACTTGAATGGCGGAGATATTAGAGATTACGTTCGACATTTGCACGGGATTTATACATCATCGGCCAATGCAATGCAAATTTTTTGAACTTTGAAACATAATTGTTGCCGAAAGGTTGTGCTTACTTGCCATCATCTGACTTCTCTCGTCTTGCCCGCGCCAGCACGCGCTGACTCTTTCTGCCAGTTGAACCAAATATCCAAATCACAGGGCCGCTCAGCAAGTAAACCAAAAACAAAACAAACAGCACTCTGGGCGGATCGAATGAGATCAAAGCGATACCAAACACCATCAGAATACTGGTAACAAAAGGAACCCGTCCCCTGACACCAAAGTTCTTGAAACTGAGATATGGTACCGCACTCACCATGCTGAGTGCCAGAACAAACAAAATAGCTGTCGTCATTTCAGAAACGAATTCAAGGTCCCTTCCCCATCCAGTTTCTATGACCCACAACCAACTAACCAAAAATGCCGCTGCCATGGGACAAGGCAACCCTTGAAAATAGTTTGGGTTCTTTGCGGACTGCGTATTAAAGCGAGCTAAACGCAATGCAGTGGCAGATGTGTAAAGAAACGCGCAAAGCCAGCCAATTTTTCCTATATCTGATACTGCCCACTCAAATACAACTAGTGCCGGCGCGAGTCCAAAGCTGACTACATCGGCCAGGCTGTCATACTCTTTTCCAAAATCACTGGTCGTATTGGTCAGCCGGGCAACCCTGCCATCAAGTCCATCCAGCACTGTGGCAATCAGAATAGCAATAGCAGCAAATTCAAACTTTTCCTGAGTGGCCTGAATTATTGCAAAGAATCCAAAGAACAACGCGCCTGTTGTCAACAGATTCGGCAGCACATAGATTCCGCGACGCCTTCTGGGGCTCTTTCTACCAGTCGTAGATTTTTTGGTTTCCAACTGCATCAGTAGGTTCCTAGATCGCTAGTAGAAATTGTAACCGCAATTCCAAAGCGTATCTGAAAATTACCAGAAATTGTGAATTTCAACCGTGAGATTGATGTTAATTCTGAATCAGGATTTGGACCCAATGACATCAGCACCACCCCGCACTGAATCCCCGATGCTGACATTTACCTGATATTCAGGTGGAAGGAATAACTCTACGCGGGATCCGAAGCGAATAAATCCGTACTTCTGTCCCTTTTGAACTTTATCACCGGTGTCAACATAGCACAGAATTCGTCGAGCAATGAGTCCAGCTATTTGAATACAGGTGATCTCATTCGAATGAGAGTCGCGTATGACAATCGAATTACGTTCGTTTTCCTCAGCAGATTTATCAACTGCTGCATTTAAAAATTTGCCTGCACGATACTCTTTCTTGATGATCGTCCCAGCAATGGGAATTCGATTTGAATGAACCGAAAATACATTCAGAAAAATAGCAATTCGAGTGGCAGTATTACCGCTGATCGGATCAATGGCTTCACCGACAGCGACAACTTTGCCGTCCGCAGGAGAAACCACGAGATTATCGTCTGCTGGAACGTCTCGCGTCGGTTCTCGAAAAAACTGCAGTACAAATGCAGCAATCAACCAAAATGGAATTGACCAGTATCCACCTGCAAAGAAATATACCGCCAGTGCAACGACTACAGCAGCAGCCGCAAATGGATACCCTTCACGGGCAAGGCGCATAAAGGTTAGTTGACGTCGCGGTCAACCAGTCGGCCGGCTGCGATCCATGGCATCATGGCTCTTAAAGATGATCCGACATCTTCAATTCCTCTGCCAGCCGACGCTTTGCGCAGGGCATTAAAATTTTTATTCCCACTCGCGTTTTCATCCATCCATTCACGGGCAAACTTTCCGCTCTGAATTTCTGAAAGGACTCTACGCATTTCAGCCCGAGTCTCATCGTTCACGATTCTCGGACCGCGTGTAAGGTCCCCATACTCAGCAGTATTGGACACCGAGTAACGCATATTCTGGATACCACCTTCGTAGATCAGATCAACAATGAGCTTCAGCTCGTGCAGACATTCAAAATACGCCATTTCAGGAGCGTAGCCTGCCTCCACCAAAGTATCAAAGCCCGCTTCAATCAGAGCTGTGGCACCACCGCACAATACTGTCTGCTCGCCAAACAAGTCGGTTTCAGTCTCCTCGCGGAAAGTTGTCTCAATGATGCCTGCCCGTCCGCCACCGATCGCAGAAGCATAAGATAGCGCCAATTCACGTGTTCCGCCTGAAGGGTCTTGATGAAGTGCGATCAGACACGGAACGCCACCGCCAGACGCATAGGTTGAACGTACCAGATGTCCTGGACCCTTGGGCGCCACCATAAAGGTGTCAATATCATCCGCTGGATCAATGAATCCAAAATGAATGTTGAATCCATGTGCGAACGTAATTGCAGCGCCTGATTTCAAATTGGGAGCAACTTCGGATTCGTAGAGTGATGCCTGAAGTTCATCGGGAACCAGCATCATGACGACATCGGCGTTCGCAACTGCTTCGCTGACATCAGCGACAGCTATGCCGGCTTTTGCCGCTTTGTCGCGTGAAGCTGAGTCTGCACGCAATCCAACCACAACATCCACACCACTGTCTTGTAAATTGCCAGCATGTGCATGGCCTTGTGACCCGAAGCCAATAATTGCAACCCGCTTACTCTGAATGATCGAGAGGTCTGCATCATTGTCATAGTAAACTTTCATATTCTTAAATCCTTATTTCAATTGCTTTTTTTTGATTTATGACCATTGAGACTCATGGAACTTTCGCCTCTGGCAATGCCTGATACACCGGAGCGAACCAATTCCAGAATTTCAGTAACTTTCAAAGTTTCAATAAAGGCATCCAATTTGGAACACTCACCGGTCAGTTCGATGATATAGATTGATTCGGTTACGTCGATGATCCGACCGCGAAAAATTTCAGCCAGGCGTTTCACCTCATCTCGCAAATCACCCGTCGCTCTCACTTTGACCATCATCAACTCACGCTCAATATGATTTCGGTCAGCCAGATTAAGAACCTTTACGACTTCAATCAGTTTATTGAGCTGCTTGGTAATCTGTTCGACAACACTTTCAGAACCTGTCGTGACGATCGTCATACGAGAAAGTGACGGATCATCAGTTGGTGCAACTGTCAAGGTCTCAATGTTGTAACCCCGTGCAGAAAACAGCCCGGCTACTCTGGATAAAGCACCTGACTCATTCTCCAAGAGCACGGAAATAATATGGCGATTCTCCTCCACTTAAGCCAGCTCCCGTTCCTGTGGCGCGGGTTCATCCGATTCTGCCTTCGGACTTAAGTGCATTTCGTTGTGGCCGCTTCCGGCAGCAATCATGGGGTAGACATTTTCTTCCTGGTCCGTAATAAAGTCCATGAACACGAGGTCATTTTTCCGCTTCATCGTGTCTCGCAACGCACCTTCAACATCCGCTGGATCTTCAATGAGAATACCATCATGACCAAAACTTTTCGCCAGTGCAACGAAATCAGGTAAAGCATCCATGTAGGAATGCGAATAGCGGCGATCGTAAAAGAATTCCTGCCATTGTCTGACCATTCCCATGTAACGATTGTTCAGATTGATGATTTTGATTGGAATATCGTACTGTTTGCAGGTTGACAACTCTTGAATGCACATGATGATGCTTGCTTCACCCGTGACACATACAACATCCGAATCGGGATAGGCCAAATGCACGCCCATCGCCGCGGGCAGACCAAATCCCATCGTTCCCAGTCCGCCAGAGTTCACCCATCTTCGTGGTGTATCGAAACGATAAAACTGTGCTGCCCACATCTGGTGCTGTCCCACGTCAGATGTCACAAAAGCCTCACCATTGGTCACTTCATAAAGCTTCTCAAGCACATACTGTGGCTTGATTTTGCTGCTATTGCGATCGTATGACAAACTATCGACCGAACGCCAGGAATTGATCTGGTTCCACCACGCTTTGAGCGCGTCGTAGTTAGGCTCCAATTCCAGCTTTTCAATGGTCGCCACCAAGTCCGCCAATACAAGCTTTGCATCGCCAACGATCGGGACTTCAACCTTGACATTCTTTCCAATTGAGGCCGGATCAATGTCAATGTGAATGATCTTCGCATAGGGTGCAAACTTATTGAGATCACCCGTGATTCGATCATCAAATCGAGCACCCACCGCCAACATCACATCACAGTCATGCATCGCCATGTTCGCTTCATAGGTCCCATGCATACCCAACATACCAATAAACAGCGGATCATTGGCTGGAAAACACCCAAGACCCATCAGTGTATTCGTACACGGGTAGTCAAGCTGACGAACCAAACTGCGAAGTTCCTGTTCACCACCCGCAGTTGTAACGCCTCCACCGGTATAAATAATCGGCCGCTTTGCGGATAAAAGCAACTTGGCTGCTTTCTTTATCTGTCCCGAATGCCCTCGCAATGTGGGGTTGTAGGAACGCATCGAAACAGTCTTCGGATAGTGGTACTTAGCTACTGCCGCAGTCACATCTTTGGGAATGTCGACCATCACCGGGCCTGGCTTGCCAGAGTTGGCAATGTAAAACGCTTTTTTGATCGTCAATGCAAGATCATTGACATCTCGCACCAGAAAATTATGTTTCACACACGGTCGTGATACACCAAGTGCATCAACTTCCTGAAAGGCATCGTCACCGATCAGGTGAGAAGGAACCTGACCTGAAATGACCACCATCGGAATCGAGTCCATGTATGCCGTTGCAATACCAGTGATAGTATTGGTTACACCAGGACCGGAAGTTACAAGTACAACGCCAGGTTCGCCGGTTACTCGAGCGTAACCGTCAGCTGCGTGGGAAGCACCCTGTTCGTGTCGCACAAGAATGTGACGAACTTCATCTTGTTTATACAGGGCATCGTAAATGTGCAGTGCTGCACCACCCGGATATCCGAAAATGTACTTGACACCTTCATCTCGCAGGCAACGCACCAGAATATCTGCGCCTGTTAACTCCATGGCCTGATTCCTCTTAATTGACCGGCTAGTTGATTGATTTAATTTTAATGAAACAAACGATTATAGTGAGTGTGCATTGCAACATTGTAAATTCTTGTATTGCTCAATGTCACACGTCCAGTTAATCCCGGTTGATCTGTTTACCTGTGTGTCTGTCGATCCGCTTCACAGTTTTCGCCACGTACTGGTACCGTCTGGACGGTCCTCAAGCTCCACACCAAGAGCCGTCAGTTGTCGCCTCAACTCATCTGCGGTCTGCCACTGTTTGTTGCGGCGCGCTTCTTCTCGCTGAAGGACCAACTCTCTAATGCCAGCGGAATCCACAGAGAGTTCAACACCCAAAAATCTGGATGCATTCATACACCCAACTCCCAATGCGCCATTTAGAAGCAAAAGCGTTTGGTACAGACTCGCAGCTGTTGCTCCTGATTCAGTGTCAATCGCACGATTAAGTTCTCTGACACAGTCAAATATTACGGCCAACGCGTCCGGCGTATTGAAATCGTCATCCATAACCGTCTGAAATCTTGAAAGGTATTCATCATTCAATTGACTGGACGGTGGAATTCCCGATTGCTCAAACTTGCGAATTGCCAGATATATTCGTCGTAATGCAACCTTTGCATTTTCCAGTGAACTGTCACTGTAATTGAGCGGACTTCGATAATGGCACATGAGGAAGGTGAAGCGCAAAACTTCACCCATTCTCACTGGATCCGTATCTTGAGCCAGAATTTCACGAATCGTCAGGAAATTGTGCAGGGATTTGGACATTTTTTCTGAATTGACTTCCAGATATCCATTGTGCATCCAGACATTGACAAAGGTTTGATCAGTCGCTGCTTCAGATTGCGCAATTTCGTTTTCGTGATGCGGAAAAAGCAGATCTCTCCCACCTCCATGTATATCGAAGTGGCTACCGAGCAAACTGGTTGACATAGCTGAACATTCAATGTGCCATCCAGGTCTGCCCTCTCCCCAAGGTGAGTTCCAGCTTGGCTCACCTGGTTTTGAACCTTTCCACAGCACAAAGTCCACTGGATCATTCTTCATTTCGTCGGGTGCGATGCGCGCTCCGACCACCAGATCATCGAGACGCGTTCCCGATAACTTGCCATACTCCTTGAATTGACGAGTACGGTAGTAAACATCGCCGTTTTCGGCCGGATAGGCATAGCCGCGTTCAATCAACTCCGAAATCATTTCAACAATATTCGGAATAAATTCGGTTGCGCGAGGCTCGTGATCCGGCTTGACTACGAATAACGCATCGAGGTCTTCGTTCATGTACCGGATGTAACGATCTGTCAGCGATTCGGTCGAAACACCCAACTCGTTTGCACGATTGATGATTTTGTCATCAATATCGGTAATGTTGCGTACATAGGTAACCTCATACCCGCGGTACCGTAGATAACGCACGATCGCATCAAAGCCGACCATCACTCGTGCATGACCTAAATGACAGTAGTCGTAAACGGTCATTCCGCATACGTAAATCCGTACGCGATTACCGTCAATCGGCTTAAATTCTTCTTTTTGTCCAGTCAGACTGTTGTAGATATGCAACATCAAACTGCTGATATTGGCAGGTTGTATAATGAGCGTTCAATCACCCATAAAACCTGCATATTATAAGAGTCTGGGTTCGTTCATTTTCCGTCGATATGGGCCATTTTGCTTGAATCTGCAGGTGCAATCCTTTTCACAGCCACCTTCCAATCGATTGGGTGATTTTGGTTCAATCGTTGACAACTGAACAGATTCACCGATCCGTTTTGATGTTACACATTTATCAATCTTGAATTGAATGGGCATTTACTTTCTATCCGATACTCATCTATCTCCAAATCAGCCTGTCGTATACGATAAGTTTCTTCGCTATCTGCGTTCGATTCGTAAAGACGCAGACGAACTCTATATTCTGGGTGATCTCTTTGACTATTGGATTGGAGACGACGGCAGTGCATTGCTTGGACACAACCCTGCTATCGAGGCGCTAGCTGAATTATCTGATGGCGGTGTGCAAGTTTCAGTGATGCATGGCAATCGGGATTTTTTGATCGGGCCTGAATTTATTACAGAAATTGGAGGAACATTGATTCCCGACCCCACCACCATCGAACTGAACGGTCAAACAGTATTGCTGATGCATGGAGACAGCCTTTGCACCGATGATGTTGAGCACCAGCGTTATCGAGAAGTCGTTCTTTCTCCCGAGTGGCAAGAATCGATTCTTGAGCAGCCCATTTCAGAACGCCTCAATCGGGCACTTGACATGCGTGCTGCAAGTGAGAAGAACAAACAGGTTAAAAGTCAAAGCCTGATGGATGTAAACCAGCAGTCGGTGCTGCAAACCATGAAACAGTATGGCGTAAGAATTCTAATTCACGGACACACTCACCGACCACAAGTTCACCATTTTGAAATTGATGGCTGCGAAGCAACAAGGTATGTGTTGGGCGACTGGGGACGAAATAATGATGCGGTGATTGTGGTTAACTCAGAGGGAACCATTAACCTGCATCACGCAGAGATTTGAGACTTTCTCTTTAACCGGATTCGGCTAATTCCGCCGTCTCGTATAACAGTGAGTTCTGATCAGCCCCGCGTGCCTGATCGTTTCTCTTTTCGTTAAGTTCTAACAAAAGGTTTTTCGATACATCCCCCGTCACATACTCACCGTTGAACACTGATGTTTCAAATTCCACCACATCGGAATTAGTGGTCAGCACAGAGGCAATCAGATCATCCAAACGCTGATAGAGGACATAGTCAGCACCGATCTGTTCGCAAATTTGTTCATAAGTACGATTCGTTGCAATCAATTCTTCAGGGCTTGGAATATCAATACCATAAACATTTGGATAACGAATCGGTGGTGCGGCAGAAGCCAGGTAAACCGATTTAGCACCGGCCTCCCGCGCCCGCTTGACAATTTGCCTAGCAGTCGTGCCACGCACGATTGAATCATCGACAAGCAATACATTCTTATTCTCAAATTCAAGATCAATCGCGTTCAATTTGTGACGCACCGAGTATTTTCGCAGTGACTGCCTGGGCATGATGAAAGTACGGGTGAAATATCGGTTCTTGATAAAGCCTTCCCGATATTTCACACCAATCGTATGGGCAAGCTGAATTGCTGCAGCCCGACTGGTATCCGGAATCGGCATGACAACATCTACATCGTGGTTCGGAAATTTCTCCAAAAAACGCTTACCAAGCCATTCACCCATCCTCAACCGGGTTTTGTAAACGGAAATCCTGTCAATCATGGAATCTGGGCGCGCCAAATAGACGTATTCGAATATGCATGGCGAAGAATGTGCATTTGAATCGCATTGCTTCGTATGAAGTTTGCCAGCGTTGTCAACGAAAATCGCTTCCCCCGGTGCAACATCCCGTGCCACGTCAAATCCAAGCACATCAAGTGCAACACTCTCTGAGGTAAATGCGAAATCCTGACTACCGTTGCCTGCATCACGCGTACCGTATATGAGCGGACGAATTCCATTGCTATCGCGAAAGGCAAGTATCCCGCCACCTACAATTAACACAGTTACCGCGAAAGCACCATTACATCGCTCGTACACCTTTTCAACTGCCTTGAACACATGCTCAGGCTTGAGATTTCCGCTGCTTTCGCGCATTGTCGTGGAAAGCTCATAAGCCAGTACGTTCAACATAAGTTCGGAATCTGAACTGGAATTGATCTGTCGGCGATCACCTTGAAAGACCTTCACGCCCAATTCATTTGCATTCGTCAAATTACCATTGTGTGCCAGAGCAATTCCGAACGGAGAATTAACGTAGAAGGGCTGACATTCAGCTTCGGAATTTCCACCTGCAGTTGGATAACGTACATGTCCGATTCCCATATTACCCTTGAAATCCGATAGCGAATCTGCTGTAAAGACATCCCGTACCAGTCCCTTCGAAGACCGAGAATAAACTCTCTGGCCATCACTCGTGACAATGCCGGCAGCGTCCTGCCCGCGGTGCTGTAAAACAGTCAGCGCTTCAAATAGTTCAAAGCTACAACGCTCAGCGGATCGAATTGCGACAACGCCACACATACTCTAACCTGCCCTCAATGCTAAACATTGATATTTTCCGATCATGGTTTGGGAATCGTAAAAAATAACGTAATGGTCTTAACTGGTCAATAATTCTGGTGTCAGAAATGGATCTACAAGTTCTCGCATCTGTACAACATAGGGTTCAAGCAGTGCTAATGCGACCGAATTCTGCCACCACGATGCATCTGGAATAAATGCAAATGTACTGACTACCGCCAACACGAGCACAATGACAAGGCCTCGAACAATGCCGAACGCAGCACCTAGAGTCCGATCAATTCCAACGATGTGTTGAACAACAATCAGACGCGCCAGTACGACACTTACTATAGTAGCAATTAACAGTAGTGCAAAAAACAGAATTAGATTTGCAGCGATCACCTGCAAAGCAGGATCGAGATTGTAATCTGAAAGATAAGGGATGACCAGGTCGGCATACGTCCAAGTACCCCACGCGGCAAATACCCAAGACAGTACAGATAAAAAGGACTGAATAAAGCCCCTGAAATAGCCTATCAACAGCGAAATAAAAATGACAACAACGCAGCCGATGTCAATGACGAGAGGAGACAACAGATTTAAACTAATTCAGTTTGTGTAGAGACAGATACGCGCACCGCAAACCAAACTGCGTTACCTGTTTCATAATAACCGATATGAGCTGGAGCGTTGAAAAAATATCTGACTGATCGCTCATCCAAATTGCCTGCTTGTTGAATATCAGCTAACCTTCGAGCTGACGCACGATGACGGTACCCAAGGAAAGCGCTTTCGTTAAGTCTGGCAATGCTTCATTTGCTTTTTCTTTTGAAGAATAAGGACCCACCAAAACTCTGATCAATCCATTGGCGGGTTCTATTTTGTATGGCAGATTCCGAGTTCGTATCTCGTTACCGAGTTTTTGCGCATTTTCAGCAATTTCAAATGCTCCGACCTGTATATACCAAGTTCCCACCGGAACAGTAGGTTTCAAGGATTTTGCTGATTCCGGCTGATTCGTGTCGACTGTGGCAACACTGTGTGACTCGCCGATCTGTCTGATCGTCACATGCTTCACACCCAACTCAGCTTCAATCTTGTCTTTGGCACGAGTAGTTTCCGACTGAGAAAGGTACGGACCGATAAACATATGCAATAACTGATCGGCACTAACTTCAATCTGAACGGGTTCTTGTAAACGCAGATACTTAAGGCGTTCAACTTCAGTTTCTATCTTACTCTGGTAAGAACCCACATGGATATACCAACCAGGAGCTAATGACACATTATCAATCGATGATGAATTGAAACCAACGGCCTTGGCAGGTGAATTTTCGTACTGTGCGGTCGAGACCGCTATATTTGCAGTCATTTGAGAGACTGGAAGTTGGCTGTTATCTTCAGAGAAATTCAAAACTTTGAAAATCACGAGATATCCGAAAACACCCCAGATCAACATACCCGTTAGCATATGCCAAGGGTTCGACTTTGGCTCACGCAGTCGGCTGAGGCGCTTGTTCATAACTTCCCTGGTTCCTGGTCCCGATACCGCTGCATCACTTCACCGACAGTCAGAAAGGAACCGAATACCACGATTCGATCACTTGCTGAAACTCGGGATAATATCGATTCAAATCCTGATCTCACATCAAAATGGAGCTCGATTGAACAGTTTTCGGATAGCACCGGTTGCACGCGCCGATGGAGTTGTCTTGCGGTGATGCCCCGTTCATCATGAATTCCACACAAATGCCACTCGTCGAATACATGTGCTATGGCCTCGCTCATCAATTCAATCGGTTTCTCAGACAACACCGACATCAACGCTATGTTCTTCCCGCCTACCGGATGCCTGTCCAGGTAGTCTGCCATTTCGCGTATTGACTCGATGTTGTGTGCGACGTCAAGCAATACCTGCGGAGATTCCTGAACAACTTGCAATCGACCATGAATCCGAGTCGCTTCAATTCCGCTTCGAATGGCGTTATCTGGCAAATCGAACATTTGTCGAGCAAGTAAAGCGATAGCCGCAGCGCCAGTGGCATTGTCCTTCTGACATCTTCCGGATATAGGCGGTTTTGGAATATCTGAAAGTTCAACCTGCACGTCTTGCAACCGCAAGCGTACCGACCATCGGTCCCATTTGAATTCAGAAGTAAAGTCTTCGCCAATCACATGCAGTTTTAGCGAAAGCTCTTCGGCTGTTTTTCGAACTGATTGCGGTAAATCTGAGTCTGTACACACGGCTAACTGATCAGTGCGCAATATACCGGCTTTTTCGTAGCCAATCTGCTCTCGCGTGCTGCCCAACCACTTTTCGTGATCTGTGCCAATTGAAGTAATGCAGGCAATATCGGCTTCCATGATGTTCACTGCATCCTTACGTCCACCGAGCCCAACTTCAAAAACTGCCACATCGACATTTCTTTGAATGAAATAATCGACTGCAATTGCAGTGCCATACTCAAAAAATGTTAGCGGCACCTCGCCTCGACAGGCTTCGACTCGCTGAAACGCCTTCAAAACATCGGCATTAGAAATCTGCTTTCCATCAACAACAAATCTCTCATTAAAATCAACTAGATGGGGTGAGGTATAAAGTCCAGTTGAATAACCCGCATGTCTGAATATTGATTCGACCATATGTGCGACTGATCCCTTTCCATTGGTGCCAGCAACGCTGATCACCCGAAAGGGAATATTTTTTCCGGTGATGCGGTCAATTACAGTTCGCACACGATCGAGAGTCAGGTCCATCGTCCGATAATGCAACCTTTGGATATAGTTAATCCAATTGTCCAGATCCCGCGATTTGTGCTCTGCACCCAGCTGCAGATTGATGACGCTCGATTCAGGTCGGGGTAAGTGTTGCTTAGATTGCATGACTTCTCGAATTACCACGATACGGCGTTAAAATCGCTAGTAATGAGTGGATGTGCTCTCGGAGTCTCCTTCTGTCGACGACCATATCAAGCGCACCGTGTTCAAGATGGAATTCCGCTCGCTGAAAATCATCCGGCAGGGATTCGCGTACCGTTTGTTCAACAACCCGTCGACCGGCAAATCCTATCAGTGCTTTTGGTTCTGCAATGATGATGTCGCCCAACATTGCGAAGCTGGCGGACACGCCACCCATAGTCGGATCAGTCAATACAGAAATATAAGGTAATTTCTCTGAGTTCAATCGATCCACAGCCGCTGTGGTTTTGGCCATCTGCATCAGCGAAAACATTGATTCCTGCATTCTTGCGCCACCACTCGCAGAAAAACATACAAATGGTGAACGGGTTTCAACACTCGCGTCGACGCCATGTACAAACCGCTCGCCAACAACAGACCCCATGGAGCCACCCAGAAATTCAAAATCAAATGCGGAAACAATGATCGGCATTTCCTTCAGTTCCCCCGAATAGACAGCCAGCGCATCATAGTGCCCCGTCTTTTTTTGCGCCTCGGAAAGCCTGTCCTTATATTTTTTCCGATCGCGAAACTTCAATTTATCCACCGGTTTGACTTCGCCGTCCAATGGTTTGGCAGTCCCTTCATCGAGAAAAGATTCGATCCGCTTGATTGCATTAATTCGCATGTGGTGGTCGCATTTGGGACAGACGTTTAGATTCTGTTCCAGTTCAACCTGGTACAGTACTGCAGTACACTCCGGACATTTAACCCAGATGCCTTCAGGCACCCCTTTTTTGGACAAGCGCCCCCCTGATTTGATTTTTGGGGGCAATAAGTCAGTAAACCAGTTCATTAATCAATTTGGACAATTGAACTAATTTGCATATGTCGCTCGATCAGCAGCCTGAACAGCATCAACGAATTCGCGAATTGCTGCTGGATTCTTTATGCCTTCACTAAACTCAACTCCAGTACTGACATCAACCGCAGTTGGTTGAAGTTTTTTGATGGCTTTTGCAATGTTCTTGCTGTGGAGTCCGCCAGCCAATATGACAGGTTTCTCAACCTGTGGCACGTAGTTCCAGGAAAATGTTTTTCCGGTTCCACCTACTTTATCTTTAACGTAGGCATCAAGCAGCAGTCCACTCGCCTCCGAGTAGGAATCCACCGCTTGCCTAACCTGCTCAACGCTCCTGACTCGAACAGCTTTAATAAACGGAATACCCGGTTCGCGGCAACGACTTTGCGGCTCTTCTCCATGAAACTGAATGAAAGTCGGTCGAACATCCTGCACGATGGCATCAAGTAGATCGTCGTCAGGATTAACAACTACTGCAATTGACGTAACATCGGACGGCAAGCTTTCACGAATCCTCTTCGCTTTGGTACTACTAAGGTTCCTGCCACTAGGTGGATAGAATATCAGGCCGATTGCCTCCACCCCACACTGTACTGCAAATAATGCATCCTCAATACGCGTTATCCCACAAACTTTAATTTGTGTAGAGCGATTGCCTTTAATTGCCTCCGAAGCAAGGAAGCGAGGAGTGGGTTCCATGGTGTTGATTTATTGACTGGAAATACTCTAGGACTGTCTGAGAACAATACGGTTGAAATCACTCCATTCAGCCCCGTTTAAAGTGTACTCATCAATTATATTAGACGGACTGTAGTCGACATAACATTGTGATTTTCAAGGGATTCAAGCTGTATTAAATTTCTGCCAGTTCTGAAACAAGAATCTGAATTTCTAGAAAATTCTTCATGCAGTTAGACTGCGTTCACAGTCAATGTTCCAGCAAATGAAATAGTAGATCTTTACTGTCTGGTGGCTAGAATCTTTCATTCCGCCATCCGACGTCCCAAGACTCAAAGAACCAACATTTTTCCCATTACACCTAATTATCAGGAGTCAAAGCAGTGCAAAAATTCGATCTGATCATACGCAATGGACGGGTTTCTCGAAGAGACGGCTCCACATTCAATTCTGATATCGCGTGTAAAAACGGTCTAATTGTCAAAATTAGTCCAACGATCGACGAGAACGCTGTCGATCAAATAGACGCCTCCGGACACTTGGTTCTGCCTGGAGCCGTTGACGCTCAGGTTCATTTTCGCGACCCCGGGAATACCCATAAGGAAGACCTTGGTTCGGGATCTCGCGCTGCAGTGGCAGGCGGGGTTACGAGCTTTCTCGAAATGCCAAATACACAACCGCCGACGATTGATCAGAAAGCGCTTGATCGGAAACTGGATCAAGCGGCTCAAAACTGTGTAGCCAACTATGGGTTCTTTATCGGTGCTACACCCAACAATCTTGATGCAATCAATACAACTACTCCCGTCTGTGGAATCAAAATTTTCATGGGATCCAGTACTGGTGATCTGTTAGTTCATAAACACTCCGACCTCGAAAGAATTTTTAAAAATGGTAAGCGGTTGATTGCGGTTCATGCAGAGGACGAAACTCGTATGCGTGAGCGAACAAATTTACTACTTGACAGTGATGCCGATCTTTCTGATTTGCGAATCCACACACGAATTCGCGACGATGAATGCGCTTTGATTGCTACCCGGCAAGCAACGGAATTGTCACAAAGTTTTAAGCGTCGACTTCACATTCTTCACCTGACCTCGGCAAAAGAAGTGAAATATTTGAGACAGGAAAAAACAGATAAGATCACGGTTGAGTGTACACCGAATCATCTGTTTCTAACTGAGGAAGACTACCAAATCGACGGTAGTCGGGTGCAAATAAATCCACCGATCAGAACCCAGGAAGATCAGGACGAGTTGTGGGCAGGACTAAAGGATGGAACCATTGACTTTATCGCAACGGACCATGCACCTCATACCCTGGAAGAAAAATCCCAACCCTACCCCCACTCACCTTCAGGAATGCCTGGCGTAGAAACCTCTTTGCCTTTGATTTTGACCGCGTGGAAATCCGGCCGATGCACACTGGCTGAAGTCTTGAAATGGATGTGCTGGGGCCCAGTCGAAGCTTACGGAATCATGGACAGGGGAAATCTGAGTGAAGGCTGCCACGCTGACCTGGCGATCGTCAACGTCGATGACTATCGGCCTGTTCGTGATGCAGAAATGTTCACCAAAGTGCGCTGGAATCCATTCTCGGGTAGAGAACTAACCGGCTGGCCGGTCTGGACAATCGTGAACGGGCAAATTGCATTTACTGATGGGAAAATCTGTGAGAATGTCAGAGGCGAAGCGCTGAGATTCTCCAGCGAATAACATCTATCAATCAGTCGGTTCCCTAGCCAACATAACGGTGAACGGTCCATCGTTTTCCAAGTTCACTTTCATATCGGCACCAAAATTACCTGTAGCAATGGGTCTATTGGCGACTCGATCCAGAGCAAATACAAATTTGTCAAAAAGATCACTCGCTTGATCTGGAGCCAGTGCATGCGTAAAGTCCGGGCGTCGACCACGGTTAGTCGACGCATACAGGGTAAATTGAGGAACGGCGAGAATCTCTCCGCCGACATCGATCAGCGAGTGCTGTAGACGTCCCTGCTCATCCGGAAATATTCGAAGATTTACAGTTTTTGAGGCTAGCTCGGTAACGGTTTTCTCGCTATCGCGGTGAGTAAACCCAACAAACAGCAACGCGCCATTTCCAATTGACCCTATACGCTCACCGTATACAGAAACCGAAGCACTCCGCACCCGTTGAATCAGCACTCTCATGCCAAATTTTGGGCCAGAGACTTGACCTGTCAGGCGGCCTGGTCGATAGCTTTCATGCTAAGGCGGATGCGACCCTGTTTATCAATCTCCAGAACCTTCACTTTAACCACATCGCCTTCTTTAAGCACGTCGGACACCTGATTGACCCGACGTTTGGAAATTTGAGAGATGTGTACCAGTCCATCTCGGCCAGGAAGGACGTTCACAAAAGCGCCAAAATCCATTAGTTTCACGACCGCCCCTTCGTAGATCTTACCGACCTCAACATCCGAGGTGATCTCCTTAATCCTTTCCTTAGCCGCTTCACCGCCGGATTTGTCAATTGAAGCAATGTTGATGACTCCTTCATCAGATACATCAATCGTTGCACCGGTCTCTTCGGACAATGCTCGAATTGTGGCTCCGCCTTTTCCGATCACGTCCCGAATCTTGCTTGGACTGATTTTCATCGTGATAATACGCGGCGCAAACTCAGAGATCTCTTCACGCGGTTCTGCCAGCGCTTTACTCATTTCCTGTAGCACATGAAGACGAGCCTCCTTGGCCTGTTCCAAGGCAGCATCCATGATGGTTTCTGTGATGCCATCGATTTTGATATCCATCTGAAGCGCAGTGATCCCATCTTCGGTTCCTGCGACCTTAAAGTCCATATCGCCTAAATGATCTTCATCACCCAATATGTCTGTTAGAATTTTGAAGTTGTCACCATCCTTAATCAGACCCATTGCTACTCCGGAAACAGGTGCCGATATCCTGACACCGGCGTCCATGAGTGACAGGCTTGTGCCACACACGGTTGCCATGGAACTTGATCCATTCGATTCGGTAATTTCTGAAACAACTCGAATGACATAAGGACAACTTTCCCTTTCCGGTAACACCGCAGCAATAGCGCGCTTGGCTAGTCTGCCGTGGCCAATTTCTCTGCGTTTTGGTGATCCGACACGGCCGGTTTCACCAACGCAGAATGGGGGAAAGTTATAGTGCAGCAGAAACGGATCGCGGTGTTCGCCTTCCAGTGCATCAATGATTTGTGCATCTCGCTCGGTGCCCAGTGTTGTAATGACCAACGCTTGCGTCTCACCCCGAGTAAAAGCTGCAGAGCCGTGAGTTCTGGGAAATACCTGTGTTCGAATATCAATCGGCCGTACAGTTTTCGTGTCGCGCCCATCAATTCTCGACTCACCGGCCAGTATTCGACCTCGTACGATGTCTGATTCGAGTTGCTTCAGTTCATCCTGTGCTTGTTCAGCAATCTCTTCACCAAGCTCTTCTGTAATAGTTTCACGAGCCTTTGACTTGATTGCTGAAAGTTGGTCGTGCCGCTCCTGCTTTTCTGCAATCTTGTAAGCATTTTCGATTTCCGTACGTGCCAACTCGTTAATCCTGTCAACCAGTTGAGAGTTAGGTTCCAGCGGTTGAAAGTCCCATTTGGGTTTACCCGCTCTTTCAGCAAGATCGGAAATTGCGTCAATGGCAACTTGCATCTGCTGATGTCCAAACATCACCGCACCCAGCATTTGATCTTCCGAAAGACACTTCGCTTCGGATTCGACCATCAAGACTGCATCCCGGGTACCGGCCACTACAAGATCAAGTTTCGATTCGTTCTGCAAAATATCAGATGATGGATTCAGAACATATTCACCATCAACGAATCCGACCCGGGTACCGGCTAAAGTACCATTAAATGGAACGCCAGAAATCTTTACTGCAGCCGAAGCACCAAGCATTGCAATGATGTCAGGATCAATATTCGGATCAACTGACATGATGGTTGCGATGATTTGTATTTCATGGTAAAAACCTTTCGGAAACAACGGTCGCAAAGGGCGATCAATTAATCTGCAGGTTAAAACAGCTTTCTCTGAAGGTCTTCCTTCACGCTTAAAAAAACCGCCGGGAATTCTTCCGGCGGCATAAGTACGTTCTTCGTATTCTACTGTCAGCGGCAGAAAATTAAAATCCTTTGGTTCAGTTTCTGCTACTAGTGTAACCAGTACTGATGTGTCTCCCATACTGGCCACAACGGCTCCGGTCGCCTGACGGGCGATTCGTCCGGTTTCAAGATGTACTTCGTGTGTTCCATATTGAAACCTGGTTTCCGCAAAGTCGCTCATTAATGTTTCTCCAAAATGTTGTTCAATTAATCACTTCCTTAATCCCAGTCTGGAGATCAACTCTCGGTATCTTTCCGGATCCGTAGATTTCAGATAATCTAATAGTTTTCGACGACGATTCACCATTCGAAGCAACCCTTGCCTTGAGTGATGATCGTGTTTGTGTTCCTTAAAATGTTCAGTCAATCCCCGAATTCTTTCCGTCAGTAGAGCAACCTGAACCTCGGGCGATCCAGTATCACTGTCACTGCGTCGGAACTCGTTGACTATATTCGCTTTTTCTGCAACAGATAATGCCATGTGAATGTACTCAATAAAAATACGAAAAGAGAATGTGAATGGGAAAACGCAAGGTGGGCAAGCTGAATCTGCATATCATACTTCAGTTCAAACACCTGATGCGTGAAATAGACGCTTTGGTGCGACTCTGCCGTCACCGAGTGAAGTTCCAATTCCCAAGAACCCCACAGTGTTTTCATACAGACGTACCAAACCGTCAGGTGGTAGATTGCCAGCTCGCACGGTTTGACCTCTGCACAAGTAATAAGCAGCGTCGAAACTCAGATCAATTTTCGGCAAATGGGAAAGTGTCTCGTCACCCGGAACGATCAATCTGCGTCGCTCCTCCAAATGCTCAATCTGCTCAATCTGTTCCAAGGTTCTGCTATCTTTGATACTCAATTGACCAACTTCGAGTCTGCGTAGGGACACAACGTGTCCACCACAGCCTAATTGTTCACCAATTTCTTCAGCCAAAACTCTCACATAAAATCCTCGCGAGCTGTTGAGTATGATTTCAAACTCGGGAGGCGCAAATTCCAGCAACTCAATTCTGTAGATTTTGACTTTACGCGCAGACCGTTCAACTTCAATACCCTGGCGAGCCAGTTTGTACAAGGGTTCGCCATTTAGTTTGACCGCTGAATACATTGGCGGTACCTGATCAGACTCACCTACAAAACTCTTCAGAACATGTTTCAGCTGGCGTTCAGTCACTGAGACCGGACGTTCAGCAATCACCCGCCCATCACGGTCCCCAGTGTCTGTTGATTCACCCAGTCTGATTCGGGTTCGATAACATTTGTCTGCATCCAGAAAAAAACCTGCGACTTTGGTTGCCGAACCTAAACAAATAGGCAACAATCCTGTTGCAAGCGGATCTAAACTACCAGTATGTCCCGCTTTGCGAATCCGCAGCATGGACTTGACTCGATGCAGTGCAGCGTTGGAAGACATTCCACCTGGTTTATCCAGCAGTAGAACCCCACTCACCTGAGAGTCAATATTTGTTTGCGTAGTGTTCACTGTGCTTACTTGCTCAACTTTGCTGTCTCATCAATCAGCTGCAGCACCCGGGCACTGCGCGATGGCAAATCGTCGGCAAAGAATCGAAGTGCAGGGGTGTACTTTAATTCCAGGTGATCGCTCAAGCAGTGGCGTATGTACGATTTCGCGCGATTGAGGTGATCCACGCTCGCCTGAAGTACATCCCTTGATTCGGTACTCGTCAAAAATACCCGGGCATGCTTCATATCCTTTGACAATTCCACTTCAGTAATTGTGGTTCGAGAAATTCGCGGATCGGAAATGCTAGTTTGAAGAATCTGACTGAGTGCCTGATGCACTACTGACCCTACTTTCCTAGTACGATTGGAACTGGAATCAGGTCGAATTTGATTCAAGTGAATAGAGGACATGTCCTGAATGAAACACCGGTTGATTTGAAATATGAATTTTCCGCTTGAAACGAAAGTCAGACAGCTTCTCGGGCTTCATACACTTCAAGCATATCGTCGATATGAATGTCGTGATAATTCTTCAGTTGTATGCCGCACTCCAGGCCCGCTTTCACTTCGTTGACATCATTTTGAAACCGTCGCAACGAATCAATTTGGCCGTTGTGAATAATGACATTGTCTCGAACAACCCGTACCGGAAGTTTGTTTCGCACCGTCCCATCTTCCACATAACAGCCAGCAACCGTGCCGATCTTGGAAAACTTGAAAACTTCCAGCACATTGGCAGTTGCAACCACTTCCTCAATGAAAGTAGGACCGACTTTATCCCTGATTGCAGCTAATATGGAATCCAATGCCTCATAAATAATCGAACTGTAGATAACCTGAATGTTGTTGGTGCTGATTAACTGTTTGGCGGTCGCCTCTGCTCTTACGTTAAACGCCACAATCATCGCATTCGCAGCAATGGCCAGATTTACGTCCGACTGGCTGATACCACCCACCATGGCATGAATCACCTTCACTTCAATTCGATCATTCGACAGTTTGGTCACGGCATTCGCCACTGCTTCAGCGGAACCGCTGACATCCGCTTTAACGAGAACGTTAACTACTTTAGGATCGTCGGAGTCTCCGAATGAAAATTCAATTGGCGTTGCATTTCCCGTCGACCTGCCTGACAACCTGAATTCAATCAACTGATTGGCCGAACGTTCATCGGGTGGGCAAATAAACTCATCACCCACTTCGGGTACTTTTGAAAATCCGGAAATTTCAATTGGAGTTGAAGGTTTGGCTTCTTTGACGACCTTTCCACGATAATCAGTGAGTTGTCGAATCTTACCCTTCTGGACACCAGCCACGATAATCTGCTTCGGAGTCAGTTTGCCTTTCTGCACAAGAACCGTAACAACCGCCCCACGCCCCTTGTCAACCCGAGCCTCGATTACGACGCCGCTGGCTAATCCTTCAACTGGAGCTGTCAAAGGTACATCCATCAGTTCCGCCTGTAATTGGATACGCTCTAGCAGGTTGTCAATTCCGGTATTCTTGAGCGCGGATATCTCGACCACCTGAACGTCTCCCCCTAAAGATTCCGCAATCACATTATGTTCAGTCAGTTCGCGCAATATCTTGCCTGGATTAGCGTTGTTCTTGTCGATCTTGTTGATTGCCACAATGATCGGGACTCCGGCAATTCTGGCATGATTAATGGCTTCTACCGTCTGTGGCATTACACCATCATCCGCAGCCACAACTAATATTACGATATCGGTCGCCTTAGCACCGCGAACACGCATCGCAGTAAATGCCTCGTGACCCGGCGTATCAAGAAACGTAATCTTGCCGCGGGGAGTCTCCACCATATAGGCACCGATATGCTGCGTTATTCCACCCTTCTCCGATGCGGCCACCTTGGTCGATCGAATGCTATCCAAAAGTGTCGTTTTACCGTGGTCGACATGTCCCATAACCGCTACGACTGGCGGGCGAGGCAGATGCTCGCGAGAATCACTGTCGCGCCCCATCAATTGTTCTTCAATGTCTTGACTTTCCTCTTCAACTGGAACGTGTCCAAGACCTTCAACCAATAGAGTGGCTGTATCGCGGTCAATTGAGCCGTTGATCGTGACCTGTAAATTGAATTCTTCAATCAAATACTTCATGACATCGATCGCTTTGACAGACATCGCCTGGGCTAAATCCCGTATTGCATTGGTATCGGCAATAGAAACTGAATGAACGATTTTCTGACTGGGGGTTTGAAAGGTGTGCTGGGTGATACGATCGTCTAATTTGCGCGACTTCTTTCTTCGTTCCCGTTCCCGTTGAAGTTTTTCCCGGCCTTTTGCAACATGAAGTTGTTCGCGCTCCTGTTTCTTTCCGGATTTACGCTTCTGCTTTGTTCGCTTGGGTGAGTCTGACTCTTTCTCTGCTATAAATTCAGGTTGGATTTCAGCGGGTTTCTCATCTTTACTCTGCTCAGGTTCTGCTTCAGGCTCTACTTCGGCTTGTGCGGATTCTTCTTCGGGTTCTTCCTGAGATTCTGGAGTCGCTGGTTCTGCCACCTCTTGCGGCGGCACATCAGTTTGGGTTGGATCTTCAACTACCGTCTCGATTGATTCAACGCTATCCGCTACAATCTGTTCTGTTTCTTCTTCTGGCTGCTCTTCAGGTATTATTTCTTGGGGAGTTAATTCCTCAGGTTCCTCAGCTGACTGAGGTGTAGGCATGGTCCTCGGTGCAAGCGTGTGCCCACCTTTAATTTCAACGACAATTTCATGCGCAGAACCTGTTCGTCTTTGGGGCTGTATCACCGACTGTCCAGTATGTTTGGGAACCTGACGTACGCGTCCTTGATAAAGTTTCATCAAGAACTTTCGCTTGTCTTGATCAGTCAGTTCGCTATCTTCGGTCTTGTTGACGAACTCAGCTTCCTCTAGCATCGCGACGAGGCGCTCGGTCGTAACATCCAACTGTGCAGCTAAATCTTTTACTTTAAATGCCATATTCTCGACTCAAATTCATGCCATCTGTGCATTTGCGTTATTGTTCCAGTTGCTCAAACCAAGGGGCTCGTGCACTCATAATGAGTTCTTTCGCCCGGTCTTCACTAATTCCGGGAATTTCAACCAACGTAAACGTATCCGCTTCCTGAAGTTCTTCCATCGTTCGTATCCCGTTCGCCGCCAGGACTTGAGCTGTTGTTTCATCCATGCCCTCAACCTCGTATAGCGTATCGTCCGGAGTATTTTCTTCTGATTGCTTAATCGCTTGAAACTCGCGTTGCAACATTGCATCAGCAGCTCGGCTCTGAATGTTGCTGACCAGATTTTCATCAAACTGTTCAATCTGCTCCAGGACATCCGGTTCGACACAGACGATATCCAGAAGCGAGGTGTATTCATTCTGAATCAAGACCGTTGCAACATCTTCATCAACGTCCAACAATTCCATAAATTCGGTCGCAATTTTCTGAGCTTCCTCATTTAATTTCTGTTCCTGCTCGTCACGAGTCATGATGTTTATTTCCCAACCGGTCAACTGAGAGGCCAACCTGACATTTTGCCCGGCGCGACCAATCGCTTTCGATAATTGAGACTCAGAAACAACTACATCGACAGCCTTGACATCTGGCTGGTTTGCAACAACCTTTTCAACGACGGCCGGTGCGAGTGCGTTGATGACAAACTGTGCAGCGTTTGGACTCCATTCGACGATATCCACCCGTTCACCTGCGATTTCTTTTGAGACGCTTTGCACTCTCGTGCCTCGAACACCGACGCAAGCACCAATCGGGTCAAACTGCGCAGTGACCGCACGAACAGCAATTTTTGCCCGTAATCCTGGGTCTCGTGCAGCGCTTCGAATTTCAATCAAACCCTCACGCGTCTCGGGAACTTCCAGTTTAAAAAGCTCGATCAGAAGCTCCGGGCTGGTACGATCTAGTATCAGCTGCGGGCCGCGCGGGTCTGACCTGACATCCTTAAGTATTGCTCTGACACGATCACCCTGACGAAATCCATCTTTGCTGATGCAAGACATTCTCGGCAACAACGCTTCAACGCCTTCTGTTTCAACGATGACATCGCCGCGATCCACCCGTCGAACAACACCGGAAAGCATCGTTCCTATGCGGGGAGCGAACTCTTTATATACGCGATCGCGTTCTGCCTCACGAACTTTCTGCATCACCACCTGTCGCGTTGCGGCTGCAGAAATCCTGTCCGTCGCCCGCGATGGGATGATGATTTCGACAAACTCACCCGCTTGTATTCCTGAATTTTTCTCCCTCGCTTCGGTTAGCGAAATCTGGCGTTCAGGAAATTCAATTTCCTCCTCATCTTCAATGACTTCCCACCGACGATATGTCTCATAATCGCCAGTTTCCTGATCTATTGAAACCCGTGCATCACTTTCGTTCCCAATCTTTCTTCGCGCGGCCAAGGCCAGCGCTGCTTCCAGTGCTTCAAAAATCACTTCTGGCGCCAAATTACGTTCGTCCGACAAAGCCTGAACAATTTGCGGTATGTAATTCGAACTTACCATGGCCATATGTACCTCTTTAAATCACTTCATCGAGATTCGGTTTCAACCGGGCTCGACGTATATTGTTCATATCAATTTTGATTGTGGCTCCTTCTACATCCACCTCTAGGGAATGGTCCGCCACAGTCAACAACTGACCTAGTATTTTTCTTCGGCCTTCGCACTTCACCAAGGTTGCGACTTCAATTCGTTCACCAACGGCTTGCTCAAAGTGCTCCTTTTTGGCCAAGGGTCGTTCAATTCCTGGCGAAGAGACTTCAAGAGAATAATTTCCCTCAATCGGGTCTTCGACATCGAGCAGGCTACTCACCTGCTGGCTGATGAAAACACAATCATCCAGGGTCACCCCACCGGGAGCATCGATGTACAATCGCAACACTCGCGACTTCTCCCGGCCCATCAGTTCGAGATGAACCAGTTCATACCCGTAACTGTCTATGCTTTCTTCGAGCAACTCGTAGAGTTTGTGCCTGAAATCACTTGCTTCGTTAATCATGGCTCCAGTCACAACACCTACGTTGCGCTCTAAATTCCACTAAACAAAAACCCCGCAGCAAGCGAGGTTTCCCAATTCTCCAATTCGGAGACTATTTCTCCATGGGACCGTTGTTAACCGATACGGGATAACAACAGAACATTTACCACTACACGGAGATTATACACATAGCAAAAAGTTAGTTTCGACGAGATTTTTTGGTGAAAATGTTTCGTTGATGCATATTCTCCTATTGTTCAGTAACGCGCATATTGAGTCTGACAAATTCAGATGAGTTGAGCTAAAAATGTCTTCGCTGGAACGATCACCGGTTTTTGGAATTCGAAACAGTCTCGTTCGACGTAATCGAAATCCATGGCAACCTGAAACGCATGCTTCGCATTCGTTTGATCCTGAAAATAATGTAATGACGATGACAGCGATACCTTGCTGCTACTCTTCACTTCTACCAGAAACCAAGGCGTACGGTCCCGCGTCACTAGAAAATCAACCTCTCGTTTTTGCTTGTCCCTGACGTAGTGGAGATCAAACATCCCCTTCCCGGATTCAGTCCAAAAGTTTGTCGCCTTTAGTAATGAACTTGCGACAAGGTTTTCTGCCTTTGCGCCGGGGTCCTGCACCTGTGACCAATCCCACAGATAGTACTTGGGCTCTTTGCGCAATGCCCTAGCTACATTGTTGAACCAGGGCTTGACTCGAAAGCAGTAGTGGAAAGCTTCCAATATCGGCACCCATCTCCTGATCGTATCGACTGATACCCTGACGCTTTTTGAAAGATACGTATAGCTTGTCAACTCTCCCACTTGACTGCTAAGAATATGAGCCAACGCTTGAATCTGGCCCAGTTCCTGAATTCTGGTCAAATCGCGTAGGTCATCTCGAAATAGTTGTTCAGACCGTATCGATAGCCATTGCTTGTGGAACGTACTGTCTGCGCTGAAAAAAGGTTCCGGAAATCCACCAAAGTTCCACAGAGACTGCCATTGGTCCTCATCGATTTTACTGGGTTGTCGATTTACCAGCCCACCTACGTCAATACCGTTGCACTCGGCAACCGATATCGGATGTAGTGTATAAGGGAAATATCTACCCATCAAACTGTCTCCTCCTCTGGAGAACACTCGAAGGGATGCACTTCCTGCAATCAAAAACTTCAATTTCGATTCATACCTGTCGAAGAAACTTTTCAGAAAGTCGCGCCAATGCTGATACTTATGCAACTCATCGAATATGCAGAGCGCTTTACTGTCTGAAAATTCCATTAAATTGATTGTTTTTACAATTGATTCCGGACCCTTAAGGATATTTTCCCTATCAATGAGATCGTCCCAGCTGAGATACCTGGACCCTTCCAGCATATGGCCAATTGAATTAGCCATCGTAGTTTTGCCAACTTGTCGCGGTCCCGAAAGAAAAATCATCTGGCGGTTTCTTTCATAGTGCTTCAGGAGCTGGTTGTGTAAATACCTATGCATGACTAAATTGGGAGTCAATCGTAAAATGGTAATGACTATTCTACGATTGTATCGAAAATGGTCACTACAAGTATTGAAAGAAAACTGAGAAAATGACCAAGATCGATTCAATTGCCCGTTTAGGCGAAACTGAATGATACGGCTTTCGTGAATTCACCTTAAAGTTCAGTGTTCAAGAGCAATCTTGGCGCTCGAATACAGTAGTCGAAACTATGTATGACCAAATCGAAATGGAAACGTGAAATAGTCATGACCGTTTTACGATTAATTGACCAGATCAATGACTAAAAGTTTTCCAAACTCGAAACAGTCCCGTTCAAAGTAGGCAAAATCTAGGTGAACCAAAAGCGCGTGCTTTGCAATTGTCTGATATTGAAAATACCGTAGAATCTGAATCTGATTTTCTGGGATATCGTTGGAAATATCAATTGGCAGTCGTCCAGTTGGCAGACAAAAGCTCTGCCTGCTCAATTACTGTGGAAGTTGCTTTCTCTCGTTTGTCCGGTGGATAATTGAATTTACGTAAAACCCGCTTTACATGTCGGCGAAGGTTGGCGCGGACATTTGCTCGAATTGTCCAGTCAATCTTTACATTGCTTTTGACAGTTTTTACAAGTTCCTGAGCGATTTGTCTAAGCGTTTCGTCGCCAAGCACTTGAACCGCACTGTCGTTGGTCTCTAAAGCATCATAAAAAGCCAATTCATCTTCACTCATTCCAAGCTTTTCTCCTCGTGCGTTAGCTTCTCGCATGTCCCGCGCAAGTTGAATCAGTTCTTCAATGACTTGAGCGGCTTCAATTGTTTTGTTCTGATACCTACGTAAAGTCTGCTCTAGCAATTCTGCGAATGATCTTGCTTGAATGATGTTTCGTTTCTTTCTTATCTTGATTTCGCCTTGCAATAACTTCTTCAATAATTCAACTGCTACATTTCGTTGTTTCAATCCTTTAACTTCAGCAAGAAACTCATCGGACAAAATCGAAATGTCGGGTTTTTTCAGCCCAGCAGCAGAAAAAATATCGATAACTTCTTCAGAAGATACTGCTTTGGAAACGATTTGACGAATTGCGTTATCGAGTTCTTCGTCTGATTGAGATCTTGGTGCTGAACGCTTGGTCAATGCGGTGCGGATTGTCTGGAAAAATTGAACGTCATCTCGGATTCGTATTGCCTCTTCATGCGGAACAGACAATGCAAAAGCCTCAGAAAGTTCCTTGACAGCCTGAATAAATCGTTCTTTACCATTTTCCAGGGACAGAATGTGCTCTGAAGCGTCAGGCAGCAATTTAAGTCGCTCTACCGCACTTCCCGTCACCCATGTGGAATAATCGAACCCGTGGAACATTGCACAACAGATTTCATACTTTTCAAGCATTACCGCAACCGCTTCAGATTGATCAATTGCAGTACTACCTTTTCCTCCACTATTCGTGTAGGTAGTTAAAGCCAACTTTAAATCATGTGCAAGTCCGAGATAATCAACAATCAAACCGCCGGGTTTATCTTTAAATACACGGTTGACGCGAGCTATTGTTTGCATCAACCCATGTCCTCGCATAGGTTTGTCCACATACATCGTATGTAGACTCGGAGCATCGAATCCCGTGAGCCACATGTCTCTCACAATCACCACTTGAAATTCATCATCCGGATCACGGAATCGATTGGCTAATGTCTCCCTACGGGATTTGTTCCGGAAATGGCGTTGCCAGTGGACTGGATCAGAAGCAGACCCCGTCATAATTACTTTAATTCTGCCCTTTTGATCGCTGTCATGATGCCAATCCGGACGAAGTTTGGTGAGTTGGCTGTACATATCGACACAAATCCGGCGACTCATACAAACAACGATTGCCTTTCCATCGATGGCTTCCAGCCTGGATTCAAAATGATCAACGATGTCTTCGGCAATCATTGTCATGCGTTTTTCTGTACCCACAACAGATTCCAGCTGAGCCCATTTGGTTTTCAATTTTTCCTGACGTTCTACTTCTTCACCTTCGGTGACTTCTTCGAAATCGGGGTCAATATTTGGCTTTTCGTCCTTGTCCAAAGTTAATTTGGCGAGTCGGCTTTCGTAGTAAATCGGGACTGTGGCTTTGTCTTCTACTGCTCTTTGTATGTCGTAGATGCTTATGTAGTCGCCAAATACAGCCCGTGTATTGGCATCTTTAAGTTCAATCGGAGTGCCTGTAAATCCGACGAATGAAGTGTTTGGCAATGCGTCGCGCATATGGCGCGCAAATCCATCAATGAAGGAATATTGACTCCGGTGAGCCTCATCCGCGATAACAACAATATTCCGACGCTCAGAAAGTATCGGATGATTGTCTCCTCTTTCATCCGGAAAGAATTTCTGTATGGTGGTAAATACAATTCCTCCTGATTGGACAGAAAGTTTGCGACGGAGGTCTGCACGGTCTTGTGCTTGGACAGGGGGTTGCCTCAATAAATCTTTGCACTGAGTAAAAGTGCCGAATAATTGATCGTCCAAATCATTCCTATCGGTAAGTACAACCACAGTTGGATTTGCCATTGCGGGTTCGCGAATGATGCGCCCCGCGTAAAAGGCCATTGTCAAACTCTTGCCAGAACCCTGAGTGTGCCAAACGACACCGATGCGACGATCTCCAATTGAATCGTTTGAGACCGTTCGATTGGGCTTTGGTGAGTTTCCAGAATCACTATTCAAGTTCAGTTGTAGTTTCGATGCACGCAACGTTTCTGCAACAGCAGTTTCGACTGCGTAGAACTGGTGATAGCCAGCCATTTTCTTTTCCAAGTTTCCAACACCGTCATCACTAACGACGATGAAATCCCGAATCAATGACAAAAATCTTTTTGGTTCACATACCCCAGAGAGTAACACTTCGAGTTGAGGGAGTTTTGATTCTGCTTCTGATCCACCTGAAATTGTTCGCCATGATTTGAACCACTCTTTTTCTGCAGTGAGTGTGCCAATTCTAGCTTCAAGTCCGTCAGAAACTATCAGTACGGCATTCATAGAGAATAATGCCGTCAATTCCGCTTTATATGTTTGAAATTGCTGCCATGCAGTCCAAATAGTGGTGTCTTCGTCTGCTGGATTCTTGAGTTCGATCAATCCTAAAGGTAAACCATTGACAAATAGCACGATGTCAGGACGCCGCTCGTTCGTGTTTTCAACCACAGTGAACTGATTAACTGCAATCCAATTGTTATTGGATGGATCGTCGAAATCAATGATGCGTGCGATTGCACCACGCACTATACCATCAGTTGAGCGATACTCGACTGGCACTCCGTCAACTAACAATCGGTGAAACTGACGATTTCGAGTTTGCAGTGTTGGGCCTTCCAGAAGGGTTAGTTTTCGAAAAGCGTCGTCAAGTGTCGAATTTGGGAGATTAGGATTGAGACGGGACAATGCCTCCCTAAGTCTTTGTTCAAGATAAACGACGCTGTAGTTTTCTCGTTCCGAGGAGATGGTATCTGGGGCGATTTTTGGTCCATATGCGGTACTCCAGCCAGTGCTGTCAAGCCATTCAAAAGTGGCTTCTTCTACTTCGGATTCAAAAAATGTTGACATAGCTGTGGGTCAACAGATTACTAACGACGTTGCAAATTGTTTTATCAACGCAATTTGATGTATTAGGCAATCACATGTAGTCATCTGAGACTCTTCCCTTCAAACAGTCAATATTCAGGGGTGCCAGTTGTAGTATCACAAATTTCATTATTATCCGTTTTGATTGAATCAAAAAGATCAGCTAGCAAATACCTGTTTTCAGAAAGAACAAACGGGTTGTGTTCAGATTCTCCGATTCCACCGCTACACAAATCTATATACAGAATTTCGAGAATGATATGAATTTTCACTCTATCAAAAAAACCGTTCTCCCAACTACTTAGAACGTCTTACCGAAAATTGTGGTAGTTGAGACTCTAGAATGGCTAAAAAGGCAGTCGTGCCAAGTTAAGAAAGACTTAAGCCTACAAATAGCAATCTACTGTAGTTATCATCTTGAGAAATTGAACTATCTTCAGCCATGAATACGGGTAGAGATTGAATCACCAACCTGAACTTCACCAGAAATTAGTTTTGGCAATAGAGTTTCTCGAATATCTGTAAGCATTTCGGATTCAGAATTATTTTCTAGAGCTTGTTTGAATAGACTACCTGTCAATTTGTTGAATTTTTCAAATATTGCGGGAGTCCCTGCAATTACATGCTGAATTTTCAATGCATCAACTGGCACGCGCTGGTGACTTTTTGACGTACCGGTAACCATAGATATCATTTTGTTCCTAAATAACTCGCTCCTAAACAATGAATAGAGGAGAGACCGGTTTCCACAAGATTTACCGACAAACACCAAGAATTCAGTTGAGCATATTTGTTGTCTCCCTTTCTTTTCATTCGGAAGCCAAGTGCGATTAATTTCGGGATTGAGTTTAGACAATAAAACTGAATCTGAAGGAATACATGTCTTGCTACTCTTTATAGATTCCCCGAATTCAATTACAGGCATCTGTTTCTTATCGTATGCTGGGATGCTGAAATGTTCGAATATTGTCGATGGATGTTTGTATGGAACGATCGATACTTTGTGATGATCAGCAATTTCTTCAAGTTGATATGTATTCCATCCATAAGGAATTTCACCTATTTCCGAACTCATCAGCCTCTCGGGAAACAAATCATCAATGTGCGCTGGCAATCCCGTATATCTTGCTTCCATCTTGGCGCGAACAGGATCAAAATCAATAAACCATGATTTAAATAGGGCCTGCGCCATTTCTTCCAGCATTTTATTCATGTGCAGATTCAATTCAATCTTATCGTCTAACGTGCTGAGGATGTGAGCTATGGTGCGTTGTTCTGGGAGGGTAGGAAGCGGGATCTCTACTAGACCAATTTCGTATTTCCGGAGTCCAAATCGTGTAATCCCGTTCGAGTAGGAATGAAACTGTCTTTGGGCGTTTTTCGTACTCAATGCATAGAACAAATATGTACCATTAATTTTCGACAATCGAGGACGAAGTATTGCTAAGTGGTATCCACACACCAAGTCTCTAACATTTTCCCTAACTAGAGCAGGTACTCCAATATCGTCATACTTTTCTGAGTCCTTCGTAATTACAACATCCCCCGATCGTAGTGCGCATTTTTTTATCTCGTTCTCAGTTGCTGTTGCTGACATAAAGTTCAAATTGGCGTTTATGAAGGTGTTGTAATAGACATCCGTATAGTTGCAAAGTTGAACAGTGCGTTCACTATTCTTGGACTTCTTGTCCACGCTACTTAGAGTTAATTCAATTACCTCATTCAAAGGTACTCGCCGCCATCCTGTGTAGTCCAGTCCACCATATTCTTGAAAGTCATGGTGTGTAACACCGCCATCACCTTCATGTCCTTGACGCTTCCGTGCTGGCAGATCTGCCCAACTAGGTGAACCTGAACTCTGGGACGGAGCCTTCACTACCAAGCCCACACGACTAATTTTGTCACGAAATGTCTCGTCAATTCTAGCCCACTCAATGACATCAACCTTGAAAGGTAAGTCGGATTCACTAAATCCTTCAGTTAGTGCTGAGGCAACATTTAAAGGCAAGGGATCATCGCCAAGGACGACAAGATCAAGATCGGAATACTCTTTTGCGGTCCAGGTGGCACGTGATCCAAACGCCATTACCCCTCTATCAGGTAAATACTCACGCAGGATTCTACAAACTAGATCTAAATGGTCTGGGCGAAGATCAATACAAGGAGTCATGTCAATCACGCACAGCTTCTCTCAGCCTGTCTCGTAAATAGACCGCTTCTTCAATAAAGCGCGGAATAGTCGCAATTACTTCTAGTGATATTTCCTCTTCATATGTGTGGCTGGTTTTCGCGCGCATTTCTCGAAATCCACGCCAATCAACCCACTCGCCTAGCAATAGTCCGTGTTCGTTTGCTGTCCGAATCAGGTCCTGAAATTTCATTCGATCAAATTCATCTGGGTTTGCTGAAGCATATTCAAGGTAGCTCTTAAGGACTTTGTGTCCAAGCTCGTAGGTAAACTCGAAGCGTTGAATCAAACCGTCACGAACTAGCGTATCAGTTATGTCGGATTGATAACGTACTAGTCCTTCTTCAAGACGTTGAATGGCTCGTTCGAAAGGTGCGATTTCAGGTTTATTGAGTGACATTCTGTTTTCCACTCCAAAACCCCAGTTCCGTCAGATTTCGCTCAATAGCAACATCCAGCTTCGCTCCCTGTTCCTGTTGCTCGCGTAATTGAACGGTTAACCGCTTCATTTTGTCCTCGAATGGCTCTCCATCTTCTTCGTCGGGTGCCACACCTACGTAGCGACCCGGAGTAAGTACGTAGCCATGCTTTCGAATTTCCTCCAATTCGACACTCTGACAAAATCCTGGAATATCTACGTAGTTTTTAGAATGATTTTCGTTTCGCCAAGCATGATATGTTTCTGCGATGCGGCTGATTTCTCTATCTGACAATTCTCGATGGGTTCGAGTTACCATGTCACCAAGCGCACGTGCATCTATGAATAGAACTTCGTCCCGTCGCTCGCGATACTTGCCATTGCCGCGATTACGCGCTAAAAACCATAAACAAGCGGGAATCTGCGTTGAATAAAACAACTGGCCGGGTAGAGCAACCATACAGTCGACGAGTCCAGCTTCAATGATATTTTTCCTAATCTCACCTTCATTTGATTGGTTACTGGACAACGAACCATTGGCAAGCACAATTCCTGCGACACCATTCGGTGCCAAGTGATGAACTATATGCTGAATCCATGCGAAGTTGGCATTGCCTTTTGGGGGGATGCCAAACTGCCAACGCTTGTCATCGGTTAACTGATCTCCAGCCCAGTCAGACAAATTAAATGGAGGGTTTGCAAGAATAAAATCCGCTTTTAAATCAGGATGACAATCATTATGAAAACTGTCCCCTTGCAAAATAATTCCCTCAATTCCTCGGATTGCAAGGTTCATTCGTGCCAAGCGCCACGTCGTATAGTTTGATTCCTGTCCGTATATAGAAATATCGGCATTTTGCCAAACTGGCAATCGGCTTTTTCCTATGTCTCCCTTCGTATGCGCACGAATAAACTCCACAGATTGAACAAACATTCCTGCAGATCCGCAACAAGGGTCATAAACACGACCATTGAATGGTTCAAGCATTTTGACCAACACGTTGACGACGCATCTCGGAGTATAAAACTGCCCAGCTTTCTTGCCCTCAGCGCTGGCAAATTGCGAAAGAAAATATTCGTAGACTCGCCCGAGAACATCTTTCGAACGCCCATCCGCATCACCAATTTTGATATTGCTGATAATATCGATAAGCTGACCTAGCCGAACAGCATCGACAATTGGTCTAGCATAGTCTTTCGGCAATACATTCTTGAGTGATTGATTTTCTTTTTCAATCGCAACCATCGCATTGTCAACGATTCCCCCAATATTCGACAGTTTCGCTTGTTCCTGTAATCTCGACCAACGCGCTACCGAAGGAACCCAAAAAACGTTATCGGCAGTATATTCATCTCGGTCATCTGCGGCTTCGACGCCCCACTCCGCTAAAATCTTTGACCGGTGGTCTTCAAATGCATCAGAAATGTACTTTAGAAAAATCAAACCGAGTACGACATGTTTGTACTCAGCTGCATCCATTGCGCCAATTAGTGCGTCAGCCATTTTCCATAGCTCAGCTTCGTATCCAATGGTAGCGCCGTGTTTCAATTTAGCGGTATTCCTTTGACTGGAAGTGAGCTGATCTTCATTCGGCATTTCAATATTTTCCGTTGATGAATTGAACGATACGAATTCCTTAATTTTCAACGTTGACCAAAATAACGTTCTAACAATTTAGCCAAGCATCAGATTCGTGATAACGTTGAGACTTCGTTGAGATTGTATCAATACGTTTGATTGACAGGAATCAGTTTATATCATCCAACCAATTAGTTATTTTTGAGTACGTATTCGCATTTGATGTTGATTTTCATCAACTTAACACGTTTTAGCTCAATGTGGAAAAATTGGACCAGATTACCCCAGGCTTTTCTTGAATTCAGATTCGACAACATTTGTGTCGTCTTCCCCTCAAGTTAACTGAGAATCACTAGCGGGTGGATACCATTGAATTTCAAGTTTGGAAATGCCCTCAACAAATGCAGGAATGTGGTGTCGATATCATCAACGACAATGTTTCCAACTGAGAGGTCTCACAACTTTATTTGTACACTACGAATTCGCAATACTGATTGGTGGCGATTTTATGAAGCAAGCCATTAGTATCAACACAAATTCGAAAATTCCGTGATATTTCTAGATTGAATTCTATTGCGATGAATTCAAATTTTGTCGAACTCACTCACTAGCGAAGGCGGATGTAACAAAATCCAAATGTCTAACTGACTGCAGAAATCCGACACCATCCCTACCATTCAATTGAATGTCATGAATCGTTCGCTTCACCATATTATTAACTTGTGAAGCGTGTTCCAACAATTCCATTTGTGAATCGATAGTTGCGTCAAAAGGTGGCGAGGAACGTGCATTCTTTAACATAGTTAGATAATGCTGAGACAATTTCGAATTTTTAAAATTCCAATACTTCTCATTCAGATAAGAAATTTCTAGTGTCCCGAAAATAACGGTATATTCAAAAAATGCCCCTTCTTCCAGATTTCGAATTTCGCTTGCTGCTGCTAATTCAAAAATTGTGTTTGCAAATTCAAAATCGGTGATTTCTCCTTTGCAAAAACGATCGAAACTTACGGGGTCAATTGTTCGAAGTATGAGAACTACAGCAACAGTTGAACTAATCCATATTTGATTATCACTCAATGATCCCAACACCAAGCCAAATCGATTGACTGCCTTCGAAATTTCTCGAAGACTTAAATTGGAATTCGAGAAAAAACCTACGAATAACTTCTGAAAAATTTCATAATCTAATTTCGTATCACTGTCCTTTTTGTTTGAGTCGAACTCAAATGCATCAACCAAACTACGTACAAATTTCTGTCGCTCAGGAGACGGGAGTTTGAAGTCAACATCAATAAATCGCTTCAGGTATCCATTAGCGTCGAATTCTTGTCCATATAGCGTTTTTACGGAATGGGAAAGTTGCGAATGGTTTATGGCCAGAACGAACATTACTCCATTCACCGAAACAAGTGCTTTGCAACTTCTAGCAGTTCAATGGCATATGATGGACGACAACGATCAAGTTCGTCAATCATCACGACTAAAGGTAAATTTTCTTTTACCGTTATCGTTTCAATCATTTGTTGAAATGATTCTTTGAAATCTTTTACGGTAACTTTGTTGCTTTGAAGTACATCGGAAAGTTGAAAAGACTCTGCAACGATTTTTGCCCCACTTCCAAGTCCACCTGCGGCAATGAAACGTATTAATGTTGGTCGTGTAATTTGCCATACTTCCTTAGCTTTTTCCTTGAACTCATTTAATAGATCTGAATTTTTATCGTCTTTGCTATCGTCAATGTGCTTCTCAATACCATCCACCAACTCACCGGTTAACGTAGCAAAAGGATCGTCGGAAAAATCAGATTCCCAAGCATTGAAGTCGATCACAGCAAACTCTTCGTTCCGTAAATATTGCGACCAAATTTTCAGGAATGTGGTTTTACCATTTCCCCAGCCAGCATCAATCGAAAAGACGCAGGGACTTTCGATAGAACGAAGTAGATTTGTTAAAGCACATACGGATTCCTTTCTTTCCAGTAAATCATATTCGAACGGATTATCTTCGGGTATTTCTAGATCTTTACTCTGAACACGAAGTTTAGCTCTGCTGTATTGCTTGGTTGACATGAGTAATACTTAGTACGGTTTGGAATGAAATGGAAATCTTTGCACAAAGAAGTACGGAATCATAAGTACAAGACGGCAGTGAATTTACGATTTCGATGCATCTTTGAGGCGGATTTCCAAATGATAAACAAATTTTCGATGAATGACCTCCATTCGACTACCATTCACTTAGCCAAGACATGAGATTCAGATTGACATGCGTGACTGAATAGCAATCAGTTTTTTGAATTTAGTCGTAAGACGGGATTCAAATTTTCCCAGAATATGAACCCTGAGTGAACAATTGGTATCGAAGCGTACGCGGCGTGCGAGTAGGATTGGAGACTTGAGAATTAGCTACTTAATTTATGGCAACAAGAAATAATAGTAGTGCATTTCTATTGTGCTAGACTATACCTTATGTGTTTGTTATTTAAGATTTATTCTATGTTCATTTATTACATAGGCTGAATAAATTCGGTGGCATAGACCGATATTCATATGGCGAACAAGATGGTTGCCGAAATGATTCGTTTTTGCATCAGAATAATGGCAAACTGTCAAAGCGAGCGCGTAATAGAGAATTTACCAATCTCACGGAACTAGAAGTCAAAACTATTGAAAACAAGTATGATGAAATTTTCCGTTCGTCGAGAAGGTTTATTCGGAGTGTAGTGTGAAGTTTTACGATAACCGAATCTATTGCGCACTAAGAAGCAGCGATACCGCTAATAATCCCAACTTGCACCGAATAATTTATCGTTCGATCAAGTTTATGGGGTAAACTTTCAAGCACCCTCGTACCTTCCTTAGTCGCAGTTCATTTCACCTGCCAGGGTGAAAAGCCTGGTTCTCCTGAAATAAAGGTTGTACGGGGTGACCTTTATTGTTCGCACGCTTTTACTTCGAAATGGGTCTTAAGTTCCGTATTCTTTACTGGTATGATTAATCGCTTCGATTTAATTTCATTCAAAACACTCAGTTAGACCTGTTTTCTTAAGATTGGCGATTTACTTGTATGTCGGTTAGCGAACTTCAGCCAACGGTAGATTGGTTCATCAATCAATGCGTTCAAATTCCACTTTAGCCCCTAGTATTGCAATCGCCGTGAGTGGCGCAATTTGGGGAGTGTACTGGATTCCTATTCGCCAGCTAAACGACATCGGTGTAACTGCTTCATGGGCCTCTCTGATTACACTAGGGTTGACTGCGATATTCTTCGTATTTCTGTTTGCTCGGCAGTTTATTAAAACCGGCCGCATACCCTGGCACGTACTCATTACTGGTATGTTGACCGGAATGTGCATCATCTTTTATGCGGTTTCGCTGGTGCTGACCGAGGTTATCAAAACTGTTCTGCTCTTCTATCTCACTCCGGTTTGGAGCACAATTCTAGATCGGGTAGTCTTCAAGGAACAAATATCACCCTACCGGATTGTCGCAGTAATTTCGGGCATATCCGGACTCGCGGTCATTCTCGGCGTAGCCGAAGGCATTCCAAAAATTTCGAACCTTGGTGACCTTCTGGCTTTACTGTCCGGCATCTTCTGGGCTTTTGCCATGATACGCGTGCGAAATAACAACAAAGCTGCGGTATGGGAACAAGTCGGTGCTTTCTATATTGGCGGAACGATCTTTGCTGCTGTTTTCATTTTGCTTCCTGTAGAGCCCAATGCTGTAACTCCTAACCTGCCAACACTCCATGAAGCGCTGTTTTGGCTGATAATCTTCATCGCTGCGTATCTACCTTCAATGTATCTGATGTTCTGGGGTGCTCAGCGACTCCCTCCAGCACGGGTAGGAATTCTCATGATGACTGAGATTGTATTTGGCGTAACATCAGCAGCGTTGTTGTCGGGTGAGCCATTTGGCTTGAAGGAGATGATCGGCATCATATTAATTCTGAGCGCTGCAATTATCGATGTATCTGATCGGTATTCAACCAGCAGAACGGCGAACCTACAGGAGTGACAGATTATTTGTATTCGGTGGTTGAATCCTCCAGAATCGCGCAAAGCGAAAGTAACAGGTCCTCATCACCTGGTTTGGCGATTGCAATGACACAAATCGGTAGCCCTTCCTTTGATAAGCCGACTGGTAAATTCGCCGTCGGGAATCCACTGACTGCAGCGATGTTGCACATTGAAGCATAATCTTGCCAACCTGTCAGATTGTCCTCCGCCTGCAAATTTGAAGGAACTGTACCGTACTTGAATGGCACACAACCGGCCGCCGATACAATCAATACATCAAAGGATGTGAAAAATTCCCGTAGAATCAACCTCAATCCGTAAATTCGCTTTTGAGCCTCGATGTACTCCAGAGCTGAGGTTTGCGCACCTTGAGCAATCCACTCCGCAGCGATCGTTCCAAATTTGTCCGGATTCTGTTGCTGTTGATGACCATGACTCACATGTAGATTGGCGCACTGAATCGTTCTCCACGCATCAATCGACTCCCTGATTGGTGGTCGTTTGTAATCGACTCTACAGTTGGCTGATTTCAATAATCGTTCGATTCTGGAAATTGCATTTCGATGGTCATCATCGCATGGAGCATTCCACAAGGCATTCGTAAGTGCAACTGACAAACCTCGAGCCGGACGTTCAATTGCGGCCATGTAGTTTGCGCTAGGCATTCTGACACTCAAAGGATCGATCTCAGAATGCCCTGCGACAATATTCATCAAGAATGCTGAGTCAGCAACATCCTTCGTAATCAATGCAACACCCGCAAACATCAACCCGCGCGAGTAGATGGGCGTATGGGCAATTCGACCATAGCTTGGCACCAGCGCGAACATTCCGTTAAATGCTGCAGGTAACAAGACATTGCCGCCCACATCCACCGCAATCGCAGCTGCGGCGAAATTTTTGAAAGTGCCAACCATTGCGCCAGATGTACCGCCACCACTGACAAAGTCATCACCCCACGCAGATCGGCATATAAACCGATCCTCCTCTTCTTCCAGAATCAGACCCAACTCGGATGTGCTTGCCTTACCTGGAAACAGAGCTCCAGCATCTCTCAATCGTCGAACGACAATCGATTCGACATCCGGCACGTGATCAGAGTAAGCTTCACACCCATAACTGGTTCTCATATTTGCGACATCTATCAGGTCGTCGATCAAAATGGGAATGCCATGCAATGGCCCGCGTGCTTCACCAGACTGAAGCATTTGATCAGCAGTTTCAGCCAACAGTCTGAAGCTGGTATCGGAAAAGGTGGCTATCGCTTGATAGTGACCATTGTGCTGATGAATCTCAGCGATGTACTGTTCCGCAAGTTCTGCGATGTTGATTTCACGCGCTTCAACCAAATGGCTCAGTTCGCGAACGTTTTTATCGATCACTCAAGAGCTCGCTCGGGCACGGATTCACGCTGATTGGTGCGCCACTCGACGGCACGGTAAACCGGCGCATCCGACACTGGCAAAGGTTCATTGCCACGAATATGGTCAGCCAGTTTTTCCGCCATCATAATGACTGTGGCGTTAAGGTTACCGCTAATGATGCTAGGCATGATTGATGCGTCGACAACGCGCAATTGCTCGGTGCCATGTACGCGGCCGGAAGAATCAACGACAGCCATATTGTCAACACCCATTTTGCAGGTACAGGAAGGGTGATAAGCACTTTCACACTTCGCACGAATAAATGCATCAATTTCGCTGTCTGACTGGACTGATGGGCCGGGTGCAAGTTCTTCTCCGCGGTAGGTGTCGAGTGCTTTTTGCGAAAAAATTTCCCGAGTCAGCTTTAGTCCATCACGAAACTCTCGCTGGTCCTGTTCCGTTTGAAGGTAGTTGAATAGAATTTCAGGTTTCGCTTTCGGATCAGCGGAAACTGTCTTCACATAACCCCGACTAGTGGGTCGCATGGGACCCATGTGAGCCTGAAATCCATGCCCTTTTGCCGGAGCCCTTCCATCGTAATTAGCGGCAACAGGCAGAAAGTGAAATTGTATGTCTGGGTGATCAACACCCGCTTGCGTACGAATAAAACCGCCCGCTTCGAAGTGATTGGAAGTACCCCAGCCTTTCTTTGTAAACAACCACTGGAGGAGCACCATTGCCTGTTTGTGTAATTTGAGAGCTGGATAAAGTGAAATCGGCTCCTTACAGGCATGCTGAACATAGACTTCAAGATGATCCTGAAGATTCTGACCGACTCCTGGCAGATTAACAACTATTGGTACGTTGATTTTCTGCAGATCCTCCGCGGGTCCCACACCTGACAGATGGAGAAGTTGGACTGAGTTAACTACACCGCCACACAGAATTACTTCTCGTTCACAACGAATAGTTCTTACTTTGTTTTGTTGAAGTATTTCAACACCGACTGCTCGGCTTTTGTCAAATACTACGCGCGTTGCGAATGTACGATGTTGGACATGTAAATTACTTCGCGACATCGCTGGCTTTAGATATGCGTTTGCCGTGCTCCATCGAACCCCTTCATTGACCGTCATATCCATGGTCCCAAAACCTTCCTGACGATAGCCATTCTGGTCAGTGGTTGCTCCATAGCCCGCTTGTACACCGGCCTCAATGAATGCTTTAAACAGGGGATTTTCAGCTGGAGGCGTGGTTACCACCAGTGGTCCACTATCACCATGATATGCATCGCTGCCAGCTTTTCTAGTTTCGGATTTGATGAAATAAGGAAGACAGTGGGCATATGACCACTCGGGATCGCCAGTTTCCTCTGCCCAGCGATCATAATCCAATGCATTTCCTCGAACAAAACACATGCCATTGATCGAAGACGATCCTCCTAGCACTTTTCCCCGAGGACAATCCAATCTACGGTTATCGGCGTAAGGTTCGGGCAAAGTTTTATATGCCCAATTGAACCTTTCACTATTGAGGGGTCGAGAGAACGCAGCCGGCATCTGCAATTCCCAACTATTGTCTTTCGGGCCTGTTTCGATCAGCAAGACTGTGACCTCCGGATCTTCAGTCAGTCGATTCGCCAGTACACAACCTGCAGATCCAGCCCCTACGATCACGTAGTCATATCGCTCACTCATACCAAAATCTCACATCATACCCGGTTTGCGACACATTCCTGTAAGACCTACAAGACAAATTTAACCTGATCCAGTTTACCTCGACGCTCCAGCGCCAGCTCAATTAAGCGATCAAGCAACTCGGCGTATGCAATTCCGCTTGCTTCCCACAGTTTTGGATACATGCTGATCGGAGTAAATCCGGGCATTGTATTGATTTCGCTGATATAGATATCAAAGCTGTCTCGATCAACGAAAAAATCCACACGCGCCAACCCAGCGGCATCAATTGCCAAAAATGCCTCAATGGCAAAGGCCTGAATTTTACGGGTTACCTCTTCTGGAAGTTCTGCCGGAATTATGGAAGTCGAAACGCCATTAATATACTTGTCCTCGTAGTCATAAAACTCACCACCAGGGACGATTTCACCGACAACAGAGGCCTGAGGATCATCATTTCCAAGAATTGACACTTCGACTTCATGGCAATTTTCTAGACCCTGCTCAACAATCAACTTGACATCGAACTCAGCAGAGTGATCCATCGCCCACTTAAGCTCATCCCGAGTCTTGACTTTCGAAATTCCAACACTGGATCCCAGATTTGCCGGTTTGACAAACATTGGATATTTCAGATTTGCTTCAATCTCGTCAACAACTGCCATTCTGCTCGATTCCCATCTCGACTTCCGATAAACCCGATAATCAGTTTGAGGAATATTTGTTGATGCAAATACGGCTTTTGCGACCGCCTTATCCATACCAACTGCAGACCCTGTCACACCAGACCCGACATACGCAATCCCGGCAATTTCCATCAATCCCTGCACGGTACCGTCTTCTCCAAACGGTCCATGTAACACTGGGAAGATGACATCAATTTTTGACAGCGACGGAGAAATTTTTTCAGGAGAGTCGCGCAATACGATCTGACCGGTGGTGGTGTAGTCGAGGCTGACTCCCGTTTTCCCTACCGGGTTTACTTCTTTGACTGTTAATGCAGGCGAACTTTCGTTGGCCAGCAGCCACTCTCCTGTTTTGGCAATTCCGATCATGCTGATTTCGTACTTGTCGGAATCGAGGGCTTCACAGATACAGCGGGCAGAAGTAATAGAAACTTCATGCTCGCAGGACTTACCACCATAGAGCAACCCGATATGAATTTTATTTTCGATGTCCATTATTAGTGTGATTGGAGCGTATTGACTTTCTTCAATCAATGAAGAAACTATTTGATGCATGGGTATCAAGATAACTCTCTATAGCATCTCGATAAATCCGCTGAATTTTTCGGGTTTGATCTCCTCCACCTCTTGGAAAATCAACAATTTTCCCATCGTCCAGTTCCAGACAATAAACCGGCATTACTTCACGGGTTGCACTGGTTACAAAGCACTCGGTGGCACTCTCGAGTTCGTCAACATGAATTGAACGTTCATATGCATTGACTCCCTGGTCGGCACATCCATCCAAAACTGCTGCTTTTGTCAAGCCGCGTAAGTTTCCGGTTCCCGGTGTCACAATTTCATCATTGATAACAAACCATACGTTGCTGTTCGATGCTTCTGTCACGTATCCTTCGGAATTCAGTATCAGACTCTCATCTGCTCCTCTCTGTCTAGCTTGCATGATCGCGATTACATTATTGAGGTAATTTCCGCCTTTGATGTTTGGGTCCAGTGCATTGACAGGATTTCGTTTCACCTGAGGAATGGCCATTGTCATTCCAATGGAGTAGTGTTTCGGATTCCAGATGGGAACTGATTTGACAATAATGACATATCGAGTCTGTAATTCCTTTGGTGGATGAAGGTCAATTGGTCCTTCGCCACGCGTAATCTGGTAGCGTACGTATACGTTGTCTTCGGCGGACGCACCAGTTGCTCGTACAGTCCGCTTGATTTCCTGAGTCAAATCTTCGCGAGACTGGGAAATCGTCATATGCACAAGCTGCGCAGAATTTTCCAAGCGGTCGAAATGCGCTTCCATAAATAATGGAATACCGCGATAGGTTCGAAAAACTTCATAAACTGAATCACCATACAGAAACCCTCTATCCAAAACCGGAATGGAGGCTTCGCTGGTCGGCATGATATTGCCGTCAATATTGGTCATTGTTGGTAAAGCTGTTTCAGTCATAAGGCTACCACGATGAGGTCAGGTATTATGGTAAGAATTTGATGGACAAAATTTCTATGGGGTGAAGCGTCAGGTCAGTTCAGACATCGTCCATGCACAGGACATTCCATACCGTTCAAGAATATCGGATGGGCGAAGAGTCTGTAAAAATCTCATTCATATTTATATTTAAGGAATGAATTGGTTTCGGGATCATTGTCCGTGAAAATATTCGCCCATTTTCAATGAGTTAAGGCAATCATTCAATCGTTTCACATTAACCGTATGATCCTGCTGAATTAGACCGCACAGTCCTTCAATTTGACATTTGGGCGCACTTCCCTCGATCTGTCACTACAAGCCAAGAGCTTCAGAAATTGCTCCTCGGATAATTATAAATCGCACAAAGCAATTGATTTTAGAAGGTCCGCTGATTCGATGATGAAATAGGTAAAATTGTCAGACGACGATTTAAGAATAGGCGAATTCTACATATTGTTCTGGCTTAATCTGATATTCTCATGATTTAGTGATGAAAGAATCAGTGGTTAACGATTCGAAGCATGAAAAACAAGTACAGCAATCGAATGAGTCGAACGTGTAGGTTTGCCATCATAAACTTGAAACCCTCTCATGAAACTTGAAAAACCGTACTTGATATTTATCGGTGATGCTCACGATGAACTCGCGGCTAAAACTTCATTTGGAGTCGTTGATTGGTGTCCCGACGATTGCGTAGGACAGTTCAGGCTGCCTGGATGCGCAGCAGACATGAAGCTCCCGGACCTCAGCATGGAAGAAGCCCAGCAGCGAGGCGTGCGCACTGTCGTCATTGGCGTTGCTAACCGGGGCGGTGTAATACCTGATTCCTGGATAAAGCCACTGGTAGAAGCTTTGCGGAAAGGACTATCGATAGCTAATGGTCTGCATACACCACTCGACTCTATACATGATATTGCTGAAGCAGCGAAAACAAGTTCCGGCCAACTGATAGAAATAAGAAAGCCTGTAGGAATAGATCATATTGCGACTGGCAAGCCTCGTGGAGGGCACCGACTACTGACCGTTGGCACCGACTGTTCAGTCGGGAAGATGTATACCGCGCTTGCTTTGACAAAAGAAATGCGACAACGCGGAATGGATGCTGATTTTCGAGCCACTGGACAAACCGGTATCTTTATTGAAGGCGCTGGTGTACCAGTTGATGCTGTTATTGCTGACTTCATTTCTGGCTCAGTCGAAAGACTTTGTCCGGCTGCGGACAGCAAACATTGGGATGTCATTGAAGGACAGGGTTCGCTGCATCATCCGTCTTTTGCTGGCGTCAGTCTCGGGCTTTTGCATGGTGCACAACCGGATGCGCTCGTTCTATGTCATGAACCAACCCGTACCAATATGCGCGGTCTGCCTGACCGCCCGATACCAGACATCGCCGAAGCAATGGAGATGAATCTTGAAGCCGCCAGTATCGTACAGCCGAATGTCAAATTTGTAGGCATGTCTATCAATACCAAGCATGTTCAGAATTCCGAACGGGAACCGTTATTGAAATCGATGGAAGACAGATACCAACTGCCGTGTGAAGACCCGTTCCTTACGGGCGGCAAGTCTATTGTTAATCAGTTGAACTAGCCGAATCGTTTCAGATTTTTCACACACATTCGGCTGGCACTTCTTTGATCATATCTGCACATTCAGAATCCTGGCCTTTAAAGGGATCGTTTTCGATATCTAGAGGAACAAAAACCAGCGTCGATGTAGTCGTAGTTGAAATTAGCGATGGTTCAACCCGAGGGGTCGGTGAAGCAGTGCCCTATCCCAGATATAACCAGGGAGTTGAAGAGACGCTGGAGATAATTCAGGACATTACGTCCACACACGGCAGTGAATTAACGCGCGATCTCCTGCGGCAGCAGTACCCTCCAAATGCAGCACGCAATGCACTAGATTGTGCTTTATGGGACTTTGAAGCAAAAAGCAACGCCACATCAGCCTGGCAAATTGCCGGTTTATCAAAGCCGGTTCCAGTGACTGGAGCTTATTCATTGAGCCTTGAGCCTCCTGAAAAGTTGGCAAAAAACGCACAAGATGCCGTCAATTTTCCATTGCTCAAAGTCAAATTGGGAAAGGACCAAGTTGTCGAATCAGTTGCAGCAGTCCGAGATGCCCGACCAGATGCCAGAATCATCCTGGATGCAAATGAAGCATGGGACATAAACATGTTTGAACGCGTTATACCGGCCCTTAAACAATTAGAAGTTGAAATGATTGAACAACCACTTCCATCTGAAATTGACGTAGCGTTGGATGATATCGAAAGTGACATACCACTGTGTGCAGATGAATCGTTTCACAATGCAGATGATTTGCAAAGACTGACCAACCGCTATGAAATTTTCAATATCAAGTTGGACAAGACTGGTGGGCTGACGGAAGCCCTAATTCTCGCTGACAGAGTATTGTCCGAAGGTAAAAAGGTGATGGTAGGCAGTATGATGGCGACATCTTTAGGCTTGGCGCCGGCCATGCTGCTCACTCACCGTGCTGCTTATGTCGATCTGGACTCTTCGGTGTGGCTGGCTAAGGACCGCCAGAATTCGATCTGCTTTGAGGGTGGCATATTGCAACCATCAGACCCCAATCTCTGGGGATAGAACTATCAATAAGCCGGTCAATTCAGTTTGACTGGCAGTTACAAACCCCCTACAACCGTTCGGGATGAATTATGGAATTAAGAAATCGATTTAAATGCGATATAGCGTTTCTTTCAGAGCAACTCTCAAGTGGTCAACTGACCAGTAAAGAGTTGACACGCCGCGCGATCGACAACCACGAGACCTACGGAGCCACACTCAACGCATACAAGTGTTTGCAGCCGGAAAAAGCACTTGAAATGGCTCGCTACTCAGACCGCCTGCTTGCCAGTGGTGTGCCCTATCGAGCACTGCACGGTATCCCTGTTTCAGTGAAAGACATATATGGTCTGGAAGGTTATCCGATTTTTGTGGGCAGCAGCAAAGAATTGCCAGCGAAGTGGCAAAGCAGCGGTCCATTTGTAAGAAGTTTTGCTGCACAGAATGCTGTGTTCATCGGCAAAACGCACACCGTTGAGTTTGCATATGGAGGACTCGGTGTCAATAATCATTGGGGCACCCCAAAAAATCCCTGGGACTCAGAAAATCATCGCGTGCCTGGAGGTTCCAGCTCCGGATCTGGCATCAGTCTTTGGGAAGGGTCGGCATGGGTTGCACTCGGTACAGATACGGCAGGCTCAGTACGAGTGCCTGCAAGTTTCACTGGAAATGTTGGACTGAAGACATCGCTCGGACACTGGTCAACAGAGGGAATCGTGCCTTTGAGCCCTACTCTGGATACTGCCGGATTTTCAACGCGAACCGTTGCGGACGCAAAGTTTGTCTTCCACGCTATTTCACATTTGGAAGCCTACGAAAACGTGTGTTCCCAGATAGCGGAACAAAATGAACGGGACCAACACATCAGATTTCGCATTGGAGTTGATGACGGTCTGATGTGGAGCGAATCCGAACCAGAGATTTCAGAAATCTGCTTAAATGCTCTACGCGAACTTGAGAACGAAGACTGTGAACTCGTATCCTTTGAATTCCCGCAGGCTAAGCGCGCTGTCGATATGCGAAATCTAGGTGGACCAGTCTCAGTTGAGCTTATTGAATTTCTAAATTCAGAACTGCCAGAGTGGTTTGACGCGCTTGATCCTGTTATCCGACAACGAATAAAAATGGGTGGAGACATTTCTGCGATTGAATATCTGCGCCGAGTACGTGAAATCAAAAGTGCCAGAAAGGAAGTGAAGGAGATTTTTCATGCCATAGACATCATTGCGAGTCCAACAGTTCCAATCTCCCCACCTCTGTTGAGCGAAGTTTCGTCTCCTGAAAATTACATGAAGAAAAACTTGCTTTCTTTGCAAAATACCACAGTAGGAAGCTTTCTTAATCTTTGTGCCATAACTGTTCCTGTCGGATTGGATCGTTTTGGAATGCCGGTAGGACTGCAGTTCATGACTCGTGCCGGAAGTGAATTGTTTTTGTTGGCACTCGGACTTCGAATCGAAAAAATTGTTCGCGACCAAAAGCGAATGCCATTTTGATGATAACGGGAGTAATCTGTGAAATTTTGTGAGCCATTGTTGCTGCACGAAGATAGGGTGCGCGCGGAGTGGGTCGATGAATTTGATCATATGAATCTCGCATTTTACGTGGCAGTCTGCGACTGGGGTTCGTACAAGTTCTGGGAGCTGGCAAATGACGGCCGCAAACTAGAAGAAAGAGGTGGCATGGAGTATGCCATCGTTGAAACCCATGTGAACTATATACGTGAAGTACGACTGGATGATGAATTAATCGTTGAGTCACAACTGCTGGGATTTGACGAGAAACGATTTCATCTCTTCCACACTCTACGACATGCACAGCAGCATTTCGTTTCCGCAACCAATGAAGTGATGGGGTTGGGTTTCAATCTTAAAGCCCGGGGGATTCAGCCTTTTGCCAGCCAAGTCCAGAAGAAGCTGGCAGAGATCTACGAAGGTCAAAAGACGCTTCCTCGACCCGCAAACGCTGGTCGATCAATTGCACTACCTGTAAAGAAACCGATCTAATACTGGAATTCCGCTAACTGATTTGAAATGAGCCAATCGCAAGACTCGCTCTGAATCTAACCGCAGTAGTGGTAGGAAGGAATCGCTACCGTTACTCCAATCAGGACTAGAAAACACTCTCCAGTATTTGCGAATCTGATTAAACCCGATCCCGTTTTAGTGGCTGTGCCATGCAGTGGACGCCTCCACCCGCATCTGTAAACATTGTCATATCGGGGTCGAAGACTTCAAATCCCATCGCTCGCAGCTTTCCGTTTAAATTTTGGGCCACTGCAGTTGAAACCACGCGATCATTGCCCAACGCAACTACGTTACAAGCCAGATTCATCGTATCTCGAAAGCTGACCGGAATCATTTCGATGTTTTTCGACTTAAGCCAATCCAGAACGTCATCAGGTGTTGTATCCAAGCACACCGCAGCACACTTTTCAGCCAGCATACAGACCATCAGGTCAATGTGCACATAGAATTCATCAATTGGTGCATATTTCACTTCCCAGCCTTCTTTCTCCATCCAACCGCCAACCTGTTTGGCTGAACGCTCTTCGGAGCGGTGATCTGTGTATCCGATCATCACCGCGCCTGGTTCAATTATGTTGAAATCGCCCCCTTCAAAATTACCTGCACTCACCAAATCGTAAATTGGAATTCCGTTTGAAAGATAAAAACGAAGTACTGCGGCATACTCGCCTCGCCGTCTGGGATTGGCCAACTGACATACTACCGCTCCAAAAGGAGTCATGAAGTTTGAATCACGCGAGTAAACTTGGTAAGGCGTATCTTCATCAGGGTGCAGAATGTGCACGGTAACTCCAGCAGACTGATAAGCATCGACTAGTTCTGCGTGCTGGCGAATCGCAACATCTCGATCAAATACCAAGCCATGGCGATCAGAGGTACGACATATCGAACTGTATTGAAGATTCTCTTCGCCCATCCAGCGAAAGCACTCTGGTGAACCCAATAGTACATCACGGAGAACGCCATATTCTGAATTCACACCCCAATCCCTGAGTTCGGGGGTTGAACCTCCATTTCGTCTTGCTCTTAAAATATCAGTTTTGGGAACAGAATGATCCGCTTCAGCATGTCGTAATTCTTTCTTCATGGTGGATTTTCACCTGCTACATTGGTGGGTCGCTAAACAATCGAAATAATCATTACAAAATGGCAGCCTGTTTATATGGCTCCGCTATGGGTTGAATTTTAACCGAGTGTTGATTATTTGTCTTGGTTCACAAAGTTAACAGTTGCTCGCTTGATTAAACGGTCTATGTAACTGATGTGGGGATTGATACGTATATCTGACTGGATCAGGCGCGTAAAGTTGATCTTTCCTTATTTAATTCTATGTCAAATGAATCGTATCTTGAAAATCTCATGGAAAGGTTCAGAATCGAACCGTCGCTGTTTGAATAGATTTAAACCCCTTATCACATTAAACTAGAGTGACGAAGACAAAACGTATCACATTGCACCGGATTATTTTCCTAGAAGAGCTTTTGAAGCAGATTTTTGCATAGTGAACTGAATCAGATACTGAGAAAGACCGATCCGGATGCTGATTATCGCCAAATTGTCAGATAAAGGTCACTCACTGTTCAAATAACTTCGCTTCGCGTTCAAATTCAATAGAAAATGCGTGCTTGTTCTCATAAGATTCGTTGCCGATCTATTTTCACGGCTTTCTTTATCTAATATGGGGGCTTCCTGAAAGACGCGATTTACCTTAATCGTAGATTCACTTCACACGCTATCAATCCAGATGACCACACAGAAAGCCGAGACAGACAAATCCGCGTCCACGAGTTTGAGAAAAATTCATGAGCTACCTGGGCCTATCCGATTACCGCTCATTGGCAATCTGCACCAAATTTCTCCTGGTACGCTACACCTCACACTGGAAAAGTGGGCGGACCAGTACGGGGAGATATTTCGAGTCTATTTCGGACCCCGTCCTCTTGTAGTCATAACTGAGCGCGAGACCACCCAACGCATATTGCGTGATCGTCCGAATGGCTTCAGACGCACCTCAATTCTTGAGAAAGCAGCGTCCGACATGCACCTCAATGGAGTGTTCTCACGTGAGGGTGAGTTGTGGCAACGTCACCGCGTGATCGTAACGAAATCTTTGAATCGTACCAAATTGAAGCCCCTATTTCCCAATTTGCAGATGATGGTAGTGCGATTGAAGCGATGCTGGGATCATGCAGCGGACAAATCGCAGTCAGTGGATGTGTGTCGTGACCTGATGCGCTTTACAGTTGACGTGACAATGCAGGTTGCCTTCGGTATTGATCCAAACACCCAGGAAACCGAAGGTCCCGTCATTCAACGTCACCTCGACAAGGTATTTCCCATAGTTCACCGACGACTCTTTCTTCCCTTTCCGGTTTGGCGCTATATTCGTCTCCCTTCTGACTACGCGCTAAAATCCGCCCTCAAGGCATTGCGGGAAGAGGTGGATGAAATGGTAAGGACTGTACGGCAGAAAATGGAGGTAGATTCGCGCTTGAAAGACTCACCGACCAACTTTCTCGAATCCATTCTTTCGGAGATTGATCAGGGGGATTCCGAATTTTCGGATGAGGATGTATTTGCCAACGCAGGTACACTGTTGCTCGCAGGTGAAGATACGACAGCAAACAGCATTGCTTGGTGTATTTACTATTTGATGAGATATCCAGAGCACTTTCAGAGAATACGAAGCGAAGTTGATGAGCTTGCGACATCAAACAGTGCTACGACACTAGAACTGGAGCAGACCAACAGGCTTCCCTTTCTGGACGCGTTTGTCAACGAAGTGATGCGACTCAAGCCTGTTGCCCCCTTAATAGCAGCTGAAGCGAATTTTGACACGGAAATTTTGGGGTGCCAAATTCCAAAGGGAACAACAATCCAAATGCTTACACGCAAAACAGCTACGAAAGACTCGAATTTTATCAATGCAGACCTTTTCGAACCCGAGCGCTGGCTCAACGTCGAAACTCAGCGATACCGCCCGCACGAACGCCAGGCGTTCATTCCATTCGGCTCAGGGCCACGCATCTGTCCCGGACGCAATCTCGCACTGTTTGAAATTCGGATGGTGCTGTCCATGCTTTGTCGCAATTTTGACCTCGATACGATCCATGGAACAGGCGAAGTAAACGAACGTTTGGCATTCACGATGATGCCGGAGAATCTAACCGTCAATCTTCGAAAAAGACGGAGACTGTAACAATTGGGAACACTTGATTCTCGACGAACCTGAATTGGTGTAGTCGGTTTGACGAACGCAAATCGTCACAACCTCAACGACTGTAAACAACTGAGAAGTTCCGACAAGCGCTGGAGAATCTGAAACCCACAGGCAAGGCAAGGCCGAAACGGAAACCTCCCAATCAGCCATGGTTGCTTGCTGTCTAACCAATCCGTACAGTCAATTCACGTCCATTGACAAGTTGCGGTCCAGCGACGTAACTCGTGTGTATTTGTTCGTATTAAAACGGACATGTCTATCAGTTTATTTGTATAAGTTATTCCTTATATAATTGTTTATTAATCATTTTATTCGTAATATAGCGGACATATAACCGGTCATATAAATGAATTCTGAACAGAACGAACAGAACTTTGACCTAGGTGAAGGCATCGCGATGATGGAACCTTTGCTATTTTCACAAGGATCAAGATATCGTGCGGAATTGAGCGAACTTGTTCTGGAACTGGCTAAAAAATCCAGTAGCCTCTCAAGGCAATTGCCAGCAGGAGTAATGGCTTCACTGGGGATATTGGTACGATCGTTGAACTGTTACTACAGTAATCTGATCGAAGGGCACCACACTCATATCCGCGACATCGAAAGAGCGCTTAATGATGACTATCGTTCCAACCCATCAATGCGCAATCTTCAATTGGAGGCTAAATCACATATTCAGGTACAAGACTGGATAGAAAATCACGTCTCTGAATTTCAGTTTCCAATCATAGAGACGCTATGCGAAATTCACCGACGCTTTTTTAAATCACTTCCCCAGGCGTTTCGTTGGGTAAACACGCCTGAAATAAATCAACAATTTGAGATTGTTCCTGGGGCATTGCGCAAGCATCAAATTCAGGTTGGTCGACATGTTTCAATTAGTCCAGGTGCTGTTCCACGATTTTTACAGCGATTCGAAACGGTATATGGCAGTCTCGGTGTTTGCGATCGACTGCTCGCTTTGGCAGCTGCGCATCACCGCTTATTGTGGATTCATCCTTTTCCCGATGGGAACGGTCGCGTCGCTCGCTTGTTGTCCGATGTTATGTTGCGAACGGCACTTGATACAGGGAATGTTTGGACAGTTTCCCGCGGTCTCGCAAGAAATGATGCTGTCTATAAGGCACTGCTTGCTAACTGTGACTCGCCACGTAGAAATTATCTAGACGGGCGTGGCGCATTAAGTGAAGAATCTCTATTTGAATTTTCAAAATTTTTTCTTGAAACTTGCATTGATCAGGTTGAGTTCATGCAGTTGCTAATTCAACCTGAGCGTTTGCGTGCTCGTATCGGGATTTGGGCAGAAACGGAAATGCGTACTGGCGATCTACCACCAAAGTCTGACATTGTATTGGAAGCCGTGATGTTGAAAGGAGCGCTGCCCCGCAGCGAAGCTGGAAGCCTTTTGGGGGTAAGCGATCGTCAGGCCCGTAGAATTACATCTGCATTGATTCGTTCCGGCGCACTGACTGCAAAGTCGTCACGGGCTCCACTAACGCTCGCTTTCCCTTCAAAACTAGCGATACATTGGCTACCGGGACTCCTTCCAGAATAAACAAACAATTCATGTGACCAAATTCAAGCTATCAATCGACATCGCAACAATCCCACCTGGTCTGCTTCTTCGATCAATTGCTGCCTAGTTCGAAATAAAACAGGCAATCAAGTGAAATGCTACAGCTTGGAAATCGAAATCTGTGAAATCAGATGTTCAACAGAAGGATGCATCATATCCAACAGCGGGAAGGGCCACACCCCTATCAGTAGTACCAGAATGGCCAGCAAGCCCAACGTGATTTTCTCCTGAATGTTGAGGTCGGTTAAGGTAGAAACTGCCTCATTTACAATCTTTCCATAGATAACGCGCTTATACATCCGCAGTGTGTAAGCTGCACCCAATATCAACGTCAAAGCCGCAATTCCGGCATAAATTGCACTTTCCTGAAAAGCACCTATGATCACCAAAACTTCTCCGACAAACCCTGAGGTGCCTGGTAATCCAACATTCGCTAAAGTAAAAATCATCATCAGCGCGGCAAACACCGGCATGCGATGCGCAACACCACCATAGGTTTCCAGTTTCCTGGAATGGAGCCTGTCATAAAGCACACCGACACACAGGAAGAGAGCACCTGAAATGAAACCGTGTGAGATCATCTGCACGATTCCGCCTTCAATGCCGTGTGTATTGAAAACGAAAAATCCAAGCGTAACAAATCCCATGTGAGAAATTGATGAATACGCAATCAACTTCTTCATGTCGGTTTGTGCTAGCGCCACCAACGCAATGTAGACGATCGCAATCAGTGACAGTGCGATGATCACCCCTGCTAAAGTCCGAGATGCGTCCGGCAAAATCGGTAAAGTAAATCGTAAAAATCCATAGGCACCCATCTTCAGCATCACCGCTGCCAAAATGACGGATCCACCAGTCGGTGCTTCAACGTGCGCATCAGGCAGCCAGGTATGCACCGGCACCATTGGAACCTTAACGGCGAAGGCTGAGAAAAATGCGATGAAAAGCAAAATTTGGGCTGTATGCGCAATTGGTAACGCGTGCCAGTCGACAATACTGAATGAAGATTCACTGACGTTGTAAAGATAAAGAAATGCCACCAGCATCAGTAGTGAGCCTAGCAACGTATACAGGAAAAACTTGATGGTCGCGTAAACCCGATTTTCACCGCCCCAGATACCAATGATCAGAAACATCGGTATCAGCATGCCTTCCCAGAAGACGTAGAAAAGCACCGCATCCAATGCTGAAAACACGCCGATCATCAGTCCTTCCAGCAACAAAAACGCAGCGAGGTAGTGCGAAATTCGATATTGAATGACTCGCCAGCCAGCAACCACCACAATAACTGTCAAAAATGTTGTGAGCAATATCAACGGCAATGAAATTCCGTCTATGCCGACCGAATAGTTGATGTTGAATGCATCAACCCATACAACATGTTCTGCGAGTTGAAAGTCTGCGGTGGTGGTATCAAAGATGCCGTAAACGATCATGCTCAAAACAAAAGTGAGCACGGAAACAATCAGAGCAAACCAACGAACAGAATCTGAACTTCGAATTCTACCAATACCAAGCACTGCAACACCACCAACAATCGGCAGCCAGATCAGTGAACTCAACCAGGGGAACATCGAATTAGCAGCAATACGTTATCTGATCAAAAACCAGCTGATCAGCAACAGCAGTCCGATAATCATCGTAAAGGCATAGTGATAAACAAACCCGCTCTGGATCACACGAATTCTTGAAGAGATGCGTCTAACCGAATTAGCCAAACCGTTGACAACCAGACCATCGATCACATACATATCCATGAATTTCCAGAGCATGTTTCCAAGTCCCCGGGTACCGCTAGCGACTACTACTTCATTGAATTCATCGAAGCCATACTTGCGATCTAGAATCTGCCACAATAAATTGAATCGAGATTGAACTAGGGACGGCCACTCAGGTCGATGAATGTACAGAAGCCAAGCTACAAAGATTCCTGCAACCGCCAACCAGAATGGCAGGGTGATAAATCCATGTAATACCATTTTCCAGGCTGAAATTTCGCCACCTTGCCCTGCGAGTCCTGCCCCAACATGTGCCAGTGTGTCATGTTGAGGTAAAACAAATAGCGACTGATCGTAAAACTCACCGTACAGCATCGGAACGGCGAATATCGCACCAAATATAACCGACGGTACAGCTAGCATGACCAGTGGCAATGTAATCACCCAAGGCGACTCCTTGGCATGTGCAAGTTCATCTTCAGACATTCGTGGCTTGCCATGAAAAACAATAAACAGCATCCTGAATGAGTAAAGCGCAGTAACAAAAACGCCAATAGTAACTGCGAATAGTGCAAAGCCACTTCCCGGCAATTGACTGGCGTGGACTGCCTCAATGATGGTGTCTTTGGAAAAGAACCCCGCAAACGGCGGCAAACCGGCTAACGCCAGTGAACCAACCAGCGCTGTCCAATAAGTAATTGGCATGATCTTTTTCAATCCGCCCATATGCCGAATGTCCTGCTGGTGATGTAGTGCAACGATCACCGATCCGGCGGCTAGAAAGAGCAATGCTTTGAAGAATGCATGAGTGGTGAGATGGAAGATACCTGCCGCATAGGCAGAAACGCCAAGTGCCACTGTCATGTAGCCGAGTTGCGACAGAGTTGAGTAAGCAACGATCCGCTTGATGTCATTTTGTACCAGACCAATCAACGCCATGAACAGTGCCGTTATCGCACCAATTGTCACCACCACCGTCAGTGCAACTTCTGAATATTCAAACAGTGGTGACATTCGTGCGACCATGAATATCCCGGCTGTCACCATGGTTGCCGCGTGGATTAGTGCGGAAATTGGTGTCGGGCCCTCCATTGAATCAGGTAGCCATACATGAAGCGGCACCTGAGCAGATTTCCCCATTGCACCGACAAACAGCAACAATGAAATAATGGTCAGCCATTTCCAGTTGACACCTTCGAATGCCTCAACCGTCATGTTTTCAACGGAAGCTGCCTGAGAGAAGACATCCGAGTAATTCAGTGAACTGAACACATAAACAATTGCTGCAATCGCCAAAATAAATCCGAAATCACCGATACGGTTAACTAAAAAGGCTTTCATATTGGCATGTATTGCAGAATCCCGATCAAACCAGAATCCAATCAACAGATAGGAAACCACGCCGACACCTTCCCAGCCAAAAAATAATTGCAGGAAGTTATTTGACATAACCAGCATTAGCATGGCAAATGTGAAAAGTGCAATGTAGCAGAAGAAACGCTGGTAACCGGGATCATCGTGCATGTACCCGATAGTGTAGATGTGCACCATCAGTGAAACAAAAGTGACAACGACGGCCATACCTGCCGATAGTTCGTCAATCAGAAACCCGATTTGAAAAGTCAGAAATCCACTGGTTCCCCAAGTGTAGAGCATGCCATCAAAGTAATTTCCCTGCAGCACATCAAACAACACGTAGACTGACAAAACAAAACTGATGGCAACACCGGCAATCGCAACGCGGTGTGTTGCGGTGCGACCGATGATGTGTCCACCCAGTCCCGCAACAATAGCTGCGACCAGGCAACTGACGGGGATCAGCGTATATATCGTAAGCACGTTAGCAGCAAACTGTGGAAAGTCCTCAACCGCTTAGACGGTTCAGATCTTCAACGTTGATCGTGTGTCGATTTCGAAACAGCACGATCAGAATTGCAAGCCCGATCGCCGCTTCTGCTGCGGCAACTGTCAGGATGAAAAATACAAAGACCTGACCTGCAATATCCTGCAAGTAATGGGAGAATGCAACGAAATTAATGTTCACTGCTAGAAGCAGCAACTCGATTGCCATCAATAGAATGACGACATTTTTCCGATTTAAAAATATTCCAACAACAGCGATTGAGAAAAGCACTGCTGCCAGCACCAGGTAGTGAGTCAGGGAGATCATTCTGTACCTGCTCCTGCGGCATCAGGGTCCGGCTTTTCCGATTTCATGGAAACCACGCGCAGTCGGTCTTCTTTTCTGGCAGATATCTGCTTCGCAGGTTTCTGATAACGCGTTTGTGGACGACGGCGCAACGTCAGTGATATAGCGGCAACAATTGCTACCAGCAGAATGATTGCAGCAATTTCAAACGGATAAGCATACTGCGTATAAAGAATCTCGCCCAGTTTCTGCGTGTTGCTGTAGTCCGCTGGCTGCCCAGCGGGTCGTGGCATCGAATCCGGACTGAACACTTTGGCGTTGAGAATAATAATCAGCTCCGCGACCAGCAACAAAGCAACAAACCCTCCGACTGGCAGGTACTTGCCAAATCCCTCACGCATCTGAACCAGATTGATATCCAGCATCATGACGACAAACAGAAACAGCACCATCACCGCGCCGACGTAAACCAGAACCAGCACAATTGCCAGAAATTCAGCCTCCAATGTAATCCAGATACAAGCTGCGCTGAAAAATGCAAGCACAAGAAATAAAGCCGCTTTAACTGGATTTCGAACCGTAACCACCATTAGTGCCGCAAATATCAATATTGCTGCAAACGCGTAGAAGGAAAAATCGAGAAAACTGAAAGTCATTGACAAACCCTACCGAAAAGCAGAATCAGCTTTTCGAGCAGCCGCAATTCGTTCTTCGTACTGATCGCCAATGGCGAGCAGCATTTCTTTGGTCATGATGTTGTCACCACGAGTCTCAAAATGGAATTCGTGAATATCGGTTTCAACAATCGAATCAACCGGACACGCTTCCTCGCAAAACCCGCAGTAAATACACTTGAACATGTCTATGTCATAACGAGTCGTTCGTCGAGTACCGTCGCTTCGCTCTTCCGATTCAATCGTGATTGCCAGTGCCGGGCAGACTGCTTCACACAATTTACAGGCGATGCAGCGCTCTTCGCCATTCGGGTAACGTCGAAGTGCGTGCAGACCTCGAAATCGCGGGGACTTTGGAGTTTTTTCTTCGGGATACTGAATGGTTATCTTACGCTTGAACAGGTGCTTGCCAGTCAGTCTTAAGCCGCGTAGCAATTCAAGCAGCAAAAAAGTTTTGAAGTGTCGTTTAATCCAGTCCATCACTCTATCCTTGCGCGCTACTGAAAGATGAAACCAAAGGGAGTGAGAAATCGAAAAACACCGATTACGGTAATCCAAACCAGAGTAACAGGGATAAACACTTTCCAGCCGAGCCGCATAATTTGATCATAACGATAGCGGGGAAATGTAGCGCGAAGCCATAAGAATACAAACAGCATCAGTGCGACTTTCCCTAACAGCCAGAATATCGGCGGAATCCAGGTAAATGGCGCGAAATCGAATGGGGCGTGCCAACCACCCAGAAACATAATGACAGCCAAAGTCGCAATAAGCACCATATTGGCGTACTCTGCCATAAAGAATACAGCGAAAGTTACACCAGAGTACTCAACGTGAAAGCCGGCAACAATTTCAGATTCACCTTCCGCCACATCGAAGGGAGCCCGGTTTGTCTCAGCAACACCCGAAATGAAATAGACCAGGAACAATGGAAAAAGCGGCCACACATACCACTGGTGAAATCCTCCAGTCTGTGCAGTCACAATCTGAACAAGATTGAGACTTCCTGCAGCCATCAATAATCCGACGAGTGCAAATCCCATTGCAATTTCATACGCCACAATTTGTGCCGCTGATCTCATGGCACCAAGAAATGCGTACTTTGAATTGGACGCCCAACCGGCTACGATTACGCCATAGACTCCAAGTGAAGTCAATGCGAGTATGTAAAGCAACCCCGCATCCAGATTGGCTAATACCAGCGTATCTGTGAACGGAATCACCGCCCAGGCTGCCAGGGCAGGAGCCAGTGAAAGAATTGGAGCAGACAGAAAAAGAAATCGATTCGCATTGCTTGGAATGACAATTTCCTTAAAGAGCAGTTTCAAAACATCTGCAAAAGGTTGAAGCCAACCTTTCGGGCCTACGCGATTAGGGCCAACTCTGACCTGAATGTAGCCAATGATCTTTCGCTCGGCATAGGTCATAAATGCTACGCACAGAAGGAGCGGCACCAAAATCGCAACGATCTTGATTAGGCTCTCTATCGTAACCTGCAGTTCAAAGGGTAAACTGGCATAGGTTGACCAAAGCCAATTCATCACACAGTCCCCGACTCTTGCTCAATGCGAACTTCAGCGCCAATTGATGCAGAAGGTCCGGCGTCGCTGCCAGCTGGAAAGTAAACGCATCCACGGGCTACGCGCGTATCGGAAAAAACCTGAGTGTGCACAGAATGCAAATCGTGACGGAGAACAATTGCTGTACCATTTTTCAAGGACAGTGCTTCCAAGTCATCCGGGTGAACACCTACAGTGACTGGGCTTGCATCAGCCGTCGACTGTAAAGCTGCAGCCCGACGGACCGTCGCATCTACAGAGTAAATTTTCGGGTCAGATATCAACTCAAAGTATCCAGGGGAAACGCTTGACTCCTTTTGTATGCAAGGTACTGGACGGCTGCTCGATCCATTGGGCTCACTAACGTCTTCTGCCTCGGCAAAAGCTTCTTCAAATACATCGCCGGCTTGAACGTAGTCAAATCCTGGTAAATTAAAGAAATTACCCAACACACGAAGAATTTTCCACCCCGGGCGCGACTCCCCCATGGGTTCGACAGCTGCAACCGTGTGCTGCACACGACCTTCACAATTAATGAATGTTCCAGCGTTTTCGGTAAATGAGGTAATTGGCAATACGACATCAACGTAGTCGGGCACGTCGTCAAACGACTGCAGACTGATCACAAAACTGGCATTCTCCATTGCCTGTCTAGTATGCATGCCATCGGATATGTCTCTCGAAGGCTCAATATCGAAAAGGAGATAAGCAGCACGTGGGTTATGAATCATTTGGCGGGCATTCAATCCAGGTGCTTCCACGGGGACACCGTTGGCACCGCGATGTGGCAGACAGCCTGCCATCCAACCGGCTACACTGTTCGCAGGCGGCAAAATAGCTAGAGCAACACCTGAAATCTCGGCAATGAAATGCGCCAAGTGTTCAATACAACTGAACATCGGATGCGAAATGGCCGACTGCCCCAAAACAATGACACCATCATCCGTATTCTCACACAGCATTGCAGCGATTTTCCTGCACTCTTCATGCCCGGAAAACTCGTCTGCCCCATCAAGAAAGTCACCCGAGATATCCGCTGGAACCTCAGCATTCTTCATTTCGCAAAGTAGCAGCAGAACTTGGGCTAGCGCATAGGGAACCAGGCCTGGAGCAACAATAGTTTTGGCCTCAAGACCAAAATTCAGTGACCAGTCCATCGAATTAATCGCTGCCACTTTGGCACCAGCCCGCCATGCAGTTCGAACACGCAAACCCAGCAATGGCTGTTCCTTTCGAATATTTGAACCGACCAGCAAAATTTTGCTGCAATCGGAAAAACGCTCGATCGGTAAACTCGTCCCAGGATAGAGTCCTGCGTCGTCATCTCCTGAGAAATCAATTTGTCGCAATCGATGATCGACGTTGTCTGATCCAAGTGCCCGCATCAGTTTTTGAACCAGATAAAACTCCTCAAAGCTTGCAGTTGGTGATACCAAAGCACCTAACTCACTTGCATCGTATTCATCAATTACTGACCACAATCCATTAGCAGCAGCGTTAAGAGCGTCCTCCCAACTGGCAGGAGCCAGTCCAAATTCGCCCCGGATCATCGGCTGCAACAGTCGATTTTCGGCACCCGCAGCTTCATAACTATAACGGTCTCGATCTGATATCCAGCATTCGTTAACGGCCTCATTAATTCGGGGAAGGACTCGTTTAACCTCCCCGCGTAATGTCTGGATGCTGATATTGGCACCTACACAGTCGTGCGGACTAATGGACTCATGATCGATCAGTTCCCAAGACCGGGCTGTGAATCGGTAAGGTTTGGAGGTCAGCGCACCCACAGGACAAAGATCAATCACATTCCCGGACACTTCTGAATCCACAGTACTGCCAAAAAACGTGTCAATCTTTAGATGCTCGCTTCGTCCAGTGATACCGAACTCCATAACCCCTGCGATCTCATCTCCGAATCGAACACATCGAGTGCAGTGAATGCAGCGAGTCATTTCGGTTTCGATTAAAGGTCCAATATCGTGATCCGCTACGACACGTTTCTTCTCTTCATACCGGGACAAATGGCCACCGTATCCTACTGCCTGATCCTGCAGCGGGCATTCACCGCCCTGATCACAAATTGGACAGTCCAGCGGATGATTAATCAACAGAAATTCCAGTGTGTCCTTTTGGGCACCGACAGCCACTTTAGAATTCGTCTTGACCTTCATTCCATCCATGACCGGAGTCGCACAAGCGGGCAAAGCTTTAGGTGCCCGCTCCACTTCGACCAGGCACATTCGGCAGTTGGCTGCTACAGAGAGTTTTTCGTGATAGCAGAATCTAGGAATATAAATGCCCGCTCTATCGGCGATTTCGATCAGCATTGAGCCTGGCGCAGCTTCGAACTCGCGTCCATCAATTTCAATTTTGAACATTTGACTTTCTGACATGGTTGTTCACTCAGGCAGCTTTGCTCACCGGTTTTATTTTGGCTTCGAATTCATGCCGAAAATGTTTGATGAAACTCTGCACAGGCCAAGCAGCTGCATCACCTAGTGCACAAATTGTCCGCCCTTCAATGCGATTGGCGACATCCACCAGTTGATCAATCTCGTCCATTCGAGCAACACCGCGTCGAATCCGGTTTAACATTCGGTACAGCCACCCGGTTCCCTCGCGACACGGAGTACACTGACCGCAAGATTCCTCCCAGTAAAAATATGCAATCCGTTCCAGCATTTGGACCATACAGGTGGACTCATCCATCACAATGACTGAGCCAGCTCCCAGCAAAGACCCGGCTTTCTGAAGCGAATCGTAGTCCATGTCACAATCCATGATCAATTCCGCGGGCAGAACCGGAACTGACGAACCGCCTGGTATCACTGCCTTGAGTTTGCTGCCGTTCAACATACCGCCCGCCATCTCAAGCAACTCTCGAAATGGCATACCCAAAGCCACCTCATAATTACCCGGACGATTGACATGCCCGGAAACTGAAAATACCTTGGTACCTGCATTGTTTTCCGGTCCGAGGCTGACAAACCATTCAGCACCTTCTTGCATGATTCGTGGAACTGATGCCAGGGTCTCGGTGTTATTAATGGTCGTCGGCTTGCCAAAAACACCATACTGGGCTGGAAATGGTGGTTTAAATCTAGGTTGACCGCTCTTGCCTTCGAGAGATTCCAGTAAACCTGTCTCCTCACCGCAGATATATGCGCCAGCACCCATGTGAGAATACAACTCAAAATCCACCCCACTACCAAGAATGTTCGAACCCAATAAATTTGCTTCGCGGGCTTCCTGCATCGCCTGTTCAATTCGCAAATAGGGTTCTACAAATTCACCACGCATATAGTTGTAACCGACTGTTGCACCCATTGCGTAACCAGCGATGGTCATCCCTTCAATCAGCGCATGTGGGTTATATCGGATAATATCCCGATCCTTGAATGTGCCAGGTTCGCCTTCATCGGAGTTGCACACCAGGTATTTTTGGCCGGGTGCGTTTCGAGGCATAAAACTCCACTTAAGACCTGTGGGAAATCCAGCGCCTCCCCGTCCTCTTAAACCGGAAGCCTTGACTTCGTTAATCACATCTTCCTGGGAAATCTTATCTTTGAGAATTCGAGTGAGCGCCTCATATCCGCCAATGCTTCGATAAGCTTCAATCGTCCATGGCTTCTCCAGGTCATGCGGTGGCAGGGTGACTCGTACTTCAGAACCCATCAGTCCAACGTCTCCAGAATTTCGTCAATTCGCTGTGGCGTGAGATTTTCATAGTAATCCGTGCCAATCAGCGCGGCAGGTGCACCACCACAAGCAGCCAGACACTCCACCTCCTTGAGCGTAAACCGCCCGTCTTCAGTCGTTTCACCGAATCCAATTCCAAGTCGTTCCTGCAGATGACTGGTAATTGTTGCGGAACCTCTCAATGCACATGAAATATTGGTGCAGAGCGAAATTTTGTGACGACCAATCGGCTTCAAATCGTACATGGTGTAAAACGTCGCAACCTCAGCCACCTTGGCAGGCTCAAGGCTAAAAATTCCTGCAATATAGGTCATCATATCGACACTAATCCAGCCACATTCGTTTTGCGCAATATGTAGCGCAGCGAGTAATGCGGCCCGCTCTTGTCCCTCGGGATACTTGGCAACTTCGCTATCGATTTCAACCAAAGCTTCCTGCGACAGCATTATCGGTCTACCTCCCCAAATACGATGTCTTGTGTCCCAATAACTGCTACCACATCGGCAAGCATATGACCGCGGCACATCGCGTCCAAAGCTGACAAGTGAGCAAATCCTGGCGCTCGAATCTTGAGGCGATAGGGTTTGTTGGCTCCATCTGAAATGAGATAGATGCCAAACTCTCCTTTCGGCGCTTCTACTGCAGCGTAGACTTCACCCTCTTTAACGCAATAACCTTCGGTAAACAGCTTGAAGTGATGAATCAGCGATTCCATATCGCGTTTCATTGTTTCGCGACGAGGTGCAATGAGCTTTGCATCATCGATCATCACTGGTCCTGGATTATTGCGCAACCATTCGACGCACTGACGAACAATTCGATTCGACTGTCGCATCTCTTCAATTCGGCACAGATATCGATCGTAGCAATCTCCATTTGTACCAACTGGAATATCAAAATCTACTTTGTCATAGACTTCGTAAGGTTGTTTCTTGCGTAGATCCCACTCAATTCCAGAACCCCGAAGCATTGCACCTGTGAAACCTCGCGCGAGTGCTGTTTCAGGTGGTACGATGCCAATATCTACAGTACGCTGCTTCCATATTCGGTTTTCAGTCAATAGCGTTTCGTAGTCATCGACACACCCCGGGAACCTTTCTGTGAAAGCCCAGATGAAATCCAATAGTGAGCCTTGGCGAGTCGCATTAAGATCTGCCAGTTTGCCCTTGCTTCGAAACTTCGATGGTTCATATTGCGGCATTCTGTCAGGCAGGTCTCGATAAACACCGCCGGGTCTGTAATAGGTGGCGTGCATACGTGCGCCAGATGCTGCCTCGTAGCAGTCCATCAAGTCTTCACGCTCTCGAAAACAGTACAAGAATACTGTCATTGCGCCGATATCAAGACCATGCGCACCAAGCCATAGCAAATGATTGAGGATGCGTGTGATCTCGTCGAACATCACCCGAATGTACTGCGCTCGAATGGGTGGGCTTACACCGAGCAGTTTTTCGATTGCCAACACATAAGCGTGTTCATTACACATCATAGACACGTAATCCAAACGGTCCATATAGCCGATACTCTGGTTGAAAGGCTTGGATTCGGCAAGCTTTTCGGTCGCTCGGTGGAGCAAACCAATGTGTGGGTCGATGCGTTCAATCACCTCTCCATCCAATTCCATGACAAGGCGCAGCACACCGTGGGCAGCTGGGTGCTGCGGCCCAAAATTCATGGTGTAATTACGAATCTCGGTGACCAAAACTATCCTCTCGAATGACGCGCGGAACAAGTGTCCGCGGCTCAATTGATACCGGCTCGTATACAACACGTCCCTTCTCGACGTCATAACGCATCTCAACATAGCCGGACAAAGGAAAATCTTTTCTGAACGGGTGTCCGATAAAACCGTAGTCGGTTAGTAATCTTCGAAGGTCTGGATGGCCTTCAAACACAATCCCATAAAGATCAAATGCTTCACGCTCAAACCAGTCGGCACAAGGCCAGATATCAATCACCGAAGCGACCATTGGCATCTCGTCATTGAGAAAGGTTTTAACACGAAGGCGATGGTTGTGCTGAACCGATAACAGGTGATACACAACAGCGTAGCGAGTGCCTTGCCAAGCTCTCGGCGGGTCTTCCTCACCATAAGTAGAATAATCGACACCACAAAGATCAATAAGCTGCTCGAAGCGAGTGTCGATGTTATCGCGAAGTGCTATACACACATCAACGATCAAACCTGCATCTACGACAACGGTCAGTTCGCCTCTAGATCGAACAGAGTCCAAAACTGTGTCACCCAGCAGGCTATCAACAGCGCGGGAGAGTTCGGTCAGGGACGCCATTGGTGCCAGTTATTTGGCTATAGTATTTGTGCGTTGAATTTTTCGCTGTAGCTGAAGAATGCCATAAACCAATGCTTCGGCAGTTGGTGGACAGCCTGGAACATAGACATCGACAGGTACGATTCGGTCGCAGCCTCGAACAACTGAGTAGGAATAATGGTAGTATCCGCCACCATTCGCGCACGACCCCATAGAAATCACCCAGCGAGGCTCTGGCATCTGATCATAGACTTTACGTAATGCAGGTGCCATTTTGTTTACCAGAGTGCCTGCGACAATCATCACATCTGACTGCCGTGGACTGGGGCGAAAGATAATCCCAAACCTGTCAAGGTCGTACCGCGCTGCTCCGGCATGCATCATTTCTACGGCGCAGCATGCGAGACCGAAAGTCATCGGCCACATCGCTCCCGTACGCGCCCAGTTCACTAATTTGTCCATCGATGTTGTAACAACACCTTGTGACATAATGCCTTCAATCGACATGTTTTACTCCCACTCTAGTGCGCCTTTCATCCATTCATAAATGAATCCCACCACTAATACAGCCAGGAATATCATCATCGCGACGAAACCGAACATGCCAATTTCGTCGAGTGCAACTGCCCAGGGAAACAGAAATGCAATTTCCAGGTCGAAAATTATGAACAGAATGGCAACAAGGTAATAACGAACATCAAACTTCATGCGGCTGTCTTCAAATGCTTCAAAGCCGCACTCATAAGGAGAAAGTTTTTCCTTGTCGGGTCGGTTTGGTCCCAGAAGTCTTCCAGCAGACAGCATGGCAAGCCCCATTACGATTGCCACCAGCAGGAAAATCAGGACAGGAATGTAGTTACTCAGCATCGTTCCGATTGAACTTATTTAATTCCGGACAATCTGTAAAGAAAAGTGTGGTGCCGAAGGCCGGACTTGAACCGGCACGGCTTGCGCCACCGCCCCCTCAAGACGGCGTGTCTACCAAATTCCACCACTTCGGCTAACATATACAACTGCGCTTACTCAGGAGCTCTTGGCACCTCATCCTGTGTGGTCTCCCCAGGCACCAGGGGCGTTTCCGATTCTGCAACTGATTCAATTACGGATTCAGTTACGCTTTGCGGTGTACCAACACCAGTGTAAATATAAGCAAGGCCTAGAGCAATTCCAAAAAAAATGGTTGCCAGCACTGCAGTTATTCGGGTCAAAAAATTGGCCGACCCTCGACTGCCAAATACTGAACTGGAACCACCCCCAAATACGGCCCCCATATCTGATCCTTTGCCTCTTTGCAGCAAAATCAGCACCACAAGGGCAACTGATACAACAAAAAACAATCCTAACAAAATTCTGACAACGAGTTCCATTTTCGCAACCTACCTTTGTGCAGCCCTGCAAATTTCAATAAATTGTGCTGCTTTTAATGATGCGCCACCTACCAGGCAACCATCTACATCATTTTGATCCAACACCTCGGCAGCGTTCTCCCCAGTTACACTTCCGCCGTAAAGAATTCTGCATCCGTCCGCGGCACTTTGACTTAGTGTTGCAATACGATTTCGGATCAAATGATGAACTTCCTGAGCTTGTGCGGGTGTTGCTGAACGACCAGTGCCAATTGCCCAAATCGGTTCATAAGCAACTGTAATTCGGTCAACTAACTGCTTTCCGCAATGCTCCAATATCGAGTCAATCTGACGTTCAATGACCAATTCTGTCTTTCCAGACTGACGTTCATTCAATGTTTCACCAACGCAGACAATCGGAGTTAACTGCCTGTCTATGATGGAAATTGCCTTCTGGGCAACGTCCTCATCGGTTTCACCGTTGTACTGACGCCTTTCTGAGTGACCACAAATTACGTACTTGCAACCGACATCTTTCAGCATATTAGATGATACTTCACCTGTATAGGCGCCTGCTGAGTGTTCGCTACAGTTTTGAGCTCCAAGTGACACTAAAGAATTCGATGAAATTAGTTGCGCAACATGTTGAAGATAAACAAATGGCGGGCAAATAACGATAGATAGAGATTTGAACTGCCGGGTACCATTTAGAACTTCTTCCAGAAGCGAATGCGCCATATCGAAGGCGCCATTCATTTTCCAGTTTGCAACAATCAGCTTTTGCCGTACTTGTGTCATACAACCCCAAATGACCTGTGTGTTATTTCACACCTTAGTCCATAAGGCTTCAATAAATTCTCTTTGATGAAATTTTTACACGTTTAGTTACAAAAACTACTTACGTACTGAAATGAATTACTTCTGAATTCAAGCATTTTTTTGTGGATTTCGACAAGAAAATTCGCCCATCGAAAGACGCATATTATATGTGCCGTGAATAGAAAAAGACGTCTCGCAATCGCTGAAAATACAATTACCTGCGTATCAATTTGCTAATGGTTTCATGATGATTTGACAGTCACTGTGAAATCACATTTTGATTCTGATTGGTTTCAAGCCACTCGAGGTTTTTCAAAATTGCGATTTGCTAATTTATCGTTTCTGTTGCAAAATAGAATGTCCGGGATTCTTGAATTATCTATCTCGAACTTAGGATTGTGAAAATGAAATTTTCACGCTCCAACCGTAGTCATTATTTCGCGGACTCTCAATTGCCAGGTTGGTTCAGGTCACTCAACGGCTAAAAAAATTAAATCCCACAATAGGTCAGGAGGCGAACCATGTTAACGATATCTTCTTTAATTCGCTCAAGGGGATTGGTCTGGACAGTTTCGCCAGACAATACGGTTCTTGACGCTCTGCATTTATTGGCTGAACGCAATATTGGGGTCCTACCGGTAGTTGATGCCGACGAAAAACTGGTTGGAATATTTAGCGAAAGAGATTATGCAAGAAGGGTGATTTTGCTGGGTAGAACCTCCCAAGACACTCAGATTTCAGAAGTCATGACTGAAAATGTGTACACGGTTGGTCCAGAAGATGAAATCGAGGAGTGTATGAAAATAGTCGTTGAACGCGGATTTCGTCATCTGCCGGTAGTCGACGACGATGTTTTGATTGGCGTTGTATCCGCCAATGACTTACTGGCAGAGGTCATCCGAACCAGAGAACAGGAAATCGGTAATCTCGAAAACCTGCTCACAGGTGCGGGTGAAATCACTTAACTAGCCCAGCATTTTGAAGGTCATAATACGTTGACATCCAAGTTCTCAGCATTATTCGTGTAATTGACCCCGATAAAGAGGTTAGAAATTGAATTTCGTCCGTCGCTGCTTCGTTCTATTCTGTTTGCTGTTGCTCGTTTCGGTCACTACGAACGCTTCGCTTAGGGATGATTTGCAAGAGGTATCTGGGCAAGCCGCACCTTCATTTGACAACGTTCAGTGGTTACATCAGACTGGAGATCTTCCAGACTCATTGAAAGGTAAGGTATTGCTGGTGAATTTTTGGGCAACCTGGTGTCCGCCCTGCGTTGAAGAACTTCCATCCATTCAAAATGCTCGTGATACTTTTGATCAAGATCACTTCGAAGTAGTCTCCGTTAACGTGGGCGAAAAAGTTCTCCAAATCGAAGCTTTTTTAAAAACTTTGCCAGTAAAACTCACATTCCCAATCGTTGTGGATGAAAAATTATCAGTCTATGCAGACTGGCAGGTTAGCCCGCTACCAACCACATTCTTGGTAGATCGAGCCGGTAAAATTCGTTACCAGGCACTTGGCGGAAGAAATTTTGCTTCGGCCAATATCCGCACAATTATTCAAGAACTAATAGACGAATAAGAATCACCAATATTTTGTGGACTGTGAATCGCTAGTCCAACACCATCAAATTTTCAATCAATCGTGTTGTTAGACAGTTATCGACCCAAGGTGATCGTCACAAAGATCGGACTGGATGGTCACGACCGAGGAAGCCGCCTAGTAGCGACCAAACTACGAGACAGCGGAATGGAAGTTGTTTATACACCACCCTGGCAGTCAGTATCAACGGTTGCACGTCTGGCCGCTGAAGAAGATGCAGATGTAATCGGTATTAGCTCACTGGCAACGGACCATCTGCTCATTCCAGACTTAGTCAGTGCGCTGCATAATGCAGGTCTCGATCATATTGGAATTGTCGTTGGTGGCATAATTCCAGACGATGATGAAAAGGCATTAATTGAGTGTGGTGTACATCGAGTCTTTCATCCGGGTAGTTCGTTGGTCGAAATATCTGATTTTGTGCGCGATCTGGCGATTATGTCACGAACCCGTTCTTTGCAAAAATTTCAGGTAGTCAGCAATGAAGAAAGCTAAAGTTGTGAATCTGTCAGATTCAGGTGCACAAAATTCCAGGAATCTCTGGGAACAGCAGTACAACCAGCTACTCCCGGAAGATCGAGAAATCTCAAACCGGTCTGGAGTTCCAATCAAGCCGTTATATTCGCCGGACGACTGGAGTGACGAGAGCTATGCGGATAAACTCGGCTACCCTGGACAGATTCCCATGACTCGTGGCATCTACCCCACGATGCACCGCGGACGTACCTGGAGTCAAAGACAGCTCATAGGATACGGCGTTCCTTCAGATTACAATGATCGGCTGCTTAGGCTACTAGGCGCTGGCAACAATGCTATCAGTCTGATACCGTGTAATTCAATTTATCGCGGTTTCGATGCTGACGAAGTCGATCCTAAACTGCTTGGCACCTGTGGGGTGATTGTCAACACAGTGGATGATATGGATCGATGTTTCCAAGACGTCGACATTGCTGCACTGTCAACAGCCATGAATGATCCATTGCCATTTACACTGCTGGCGTTGCTGCTGGGTGTTGCCACAAGGCGTGGTATAGACTGGAATCAGGTTTCGGGGACGTCAAACCAGAGCGACTATATTTCACATTACGTCGCGAACCACATGTTCTTCAGACTTTCGCTGGAAGGCTCCAGACGAGTCCTAGTGGATCACATTGCCTTTTGTCAAGCACGCGTTCCAAATTGGAATCCACTATCCGTTGTGGGTCAACACACCCAGCAGGCAGGTGCCACTCCGGCCCAGGCAATGGCATTCACGCTAGCAACAGCAATTCAATATGCTGAAGACTGTGCAAATCGCGGTTTGGACCCAGATATTTTCCTAGAACGATTCACGTTCTTTTTCGACATCTCAATCAGTTTTTTCGAAGAAATCGCAAAATGCAGAGCCGGTCGGAGAATCTGGCAACGCATCGTAAGAGAAAGGCTAGGTGCTAAAAATCCAAAAACCTGGCGGTTCAAGTTTCATGGACAAACATCAGGCGTTGATTTGACGCGTCAACAACCACTCAACAATATCTCACGAGTCTCGATTCAAGCACTCGCCGGTATCTTCTCAGGACTGCAATCTCTGCACACAGATGCTTACGATGAAGTTCTGAGCGTCCCAACGGAAGAAGCCGCTCGAATTGCAGTTGCGACTCAGAATATTATTCGTGAAGAGGCAGGTTGTGCAGATGTTATTGACCCGCTAGCGGGTTCCTACTATGTAGAATCGCTGACCGATCAGATGGAAGAGAAAATCGTTGAAACTATGGATCAAATAGATGCCGTTGGCGGTATGTTCAAAGCGGTAGAATCAGGCCTTGTTCAGCGATGGATTGGTGAATCTGCAATGCGATTTCAAAGCCAGGTGGAACGTGGTGATCAAACAATTGTTGGCGTAAACAAATATCAGTTGGAAGAAGAGGATTCAGTTGCCGAACCTCTCAAACGCCCAACGGAGACGGTAATTCAATCTCAACTTGAAAGTCTGGCACACTTCAAGGCCAACCGAAGCCAAGCAGCTTTCAATTCAGCGCTTTCGCAACTTCAAAATGCCGCACAAGATCCGCAAAAGAATATCTACGAGGCGATTGTCAATGCAGTCGTTGGTGGACTCACTCATGGTGAGGTTGTTCGATATGTTCGACAGGAATTGGGATTTGGACAACCGCAAACGATTTTGTAATGACTTTGAGTAATGTCGAACCGTCCGAGGATGCACAAGAAAAGCTAGTCCAACTGATTCGCTCGGACCGAAATGCGCTAGCAAAGACAATCACAATTGTCGAAAACAATCTTGATGGCACCAGTGCAGTACTGAGTGCAATTCAATGCAATCTCGGCCACGCACACGTCGTCGGAGTAACTGGACCACCAGGTGTTGGGAAATCTACGCTCATCGATGCCTGTATTGCAGAATTTCGAAAGCTCGGAAAATCGGTGGCGATACTTGCAATTGACCCAAGCAGTCATGTAAGTGGTGGTGCACTTCTAGGCGATCGTGTCAGAATGGCGGAACACTCGGACGATGATGGTGTATTCATTCGTTCGGTTGCAGCCCGCGGCCATCTTGGAGGACTGTCGGCTACAGCGCTCAACATAATTCACCTGTTTGACGCTGCAAACTGGGATGTCATTATTGTTGAAACGGTTGGTGCCGGTCAGTCTGAAATTGAAATTGTGGAACTGGCGGATACAACGGTTGTTGTTGAATCACCTGGTTTGGGTGACGAAATTCAAGCAATCAAGGCAGGGTTGTTAGAAATCGCTGACATCATCGCGGTCAACAAATCAGATCTTCCCCACGCAGACGTTACAGTGAGTGAATTTATGCATGCACTATCTATGCGACACTCCTCGAAATCTGTTCAAGTTTCAAAAACTTGTGCAACGGAAAGACAGGGAGTTCAAGAACTAGTTGCAGAGATTATCGAGCACGGTGTGAAGGTTATGGAAACTAACCGAGATAATTGCGTATCGGAGCGATCTAGAAAAATTGTCGCTCGTGTAGTGGGTGAAAGTGTCACGCGTCAATTTAGAAAATTGAACTCGAAAGAAGCTGACGTTTTCGCTGAAATGGTGCAGGCCGGGGAATTAAACCCCGACACAATAGCTGAATCTGTAATCCAAAATTTGATATCAACTCTGAGAGAACCGCGTAACTTTGCAGAAAACGAACAGAATTAGTCCGTTAACCGTCAACGTTTTTCAAAAATTCTCTCGCCAGATTCACGGATGATCTGCTGACCCTTGAATACAGCATGTTTACATGCTGCGTCAAAATCTGTATGCGTATCAGCACGTATAAAGTAGTGTTCACGCATGTTTCCATTTTCATCCAATTTTCGAACGTAGCCAGCAGTGACAAAATTGCCCTTTTGTTTTAGCGGAGCCGGTTTGATGACGAATCCTTCATAATCTACCTGTTCGACATCAGGCTCAGCTTGAGCGGCATCACTTTTTCCCATCAATCGACTTAATAGTCCCATATTTCCTTCCGCGGTGGTGAATTCTGAATGTGGTGATTAATACAGACTGTAACCTACGTAAGATTACACTGCTTCACTTTTGTACTCTGCATAATATCACGATAGCAGGTTTTGAGTGTTAAATGGTTGATCCATTCGAACTTTGAAGGCGAGTTGAATCGCTATATAGAGGTTCATCTGTTGCTATTCAACTACTATCACTGATCTCATTTTTTTTATTAGTTTCGGATATCGGATATGTCTACTCCACTTTTTCTTTTGCTGGTTATCACGTTTTTGTACGCTGGCTACAATCTTCTAATCAAAGTGTCTACTACTCATGTTCCTCTAGAATCATCATCGACAATTCTCGCAACAATCGCACTACAAATCGCAGCCCTTTCAGTATCTTGTATCTTTGCTGCTGGCTTGCTCATTCGGGGTGGAAGCTCACTGGCCCTACCGTCTCCGGCCTACGCGTGGGCGATTCTTGCGGGTCTTTGCATTGGCGGTGCTGAGATTTGCTATTTTTACCTGTTTAGAGGAGTCGCTGGTCATCCTCCATTTCCAGCAAACATCGCAATTCCATTCATCGTGAGTGGCACCATCGTATTAACCGTCCTGATTGCTTGGTTAACACTTAAGGAGCCATTATCCTGGCAAAAAATAATTGGCGCAATTTTGGTAGTGACTGGAGTTGTTGTAATCTACTTGGATAGTACTACCGTCAAAAATATTTAAAACTTAAGCTCTCGCACAATCCCCCTTCAGAATTGATGTTGATACAGTTACACGAGTTGTCCAATTGAATTAAGACAGGCAGAGCTGAATTTATGGCTCAAGAAAGTTCCAGTCGCAGTTTTCGACCGACAATATTTGCCGCGCGCACCAGAACACCAATGGAAACTCTGTCATTTTCAGGATCAAGCACACGCGCAAGTTGAGACCGACTAGTGCAAAGTCGTCTGGCCATCTCTACCTTGGATATCCCCTGTTTTTTCATCTCCTCTGAGAGCTGAAAAGCCAGCACTCGCTTTACAGAGCGTTCCGTGGTGCTCTCTAAGTCGCCTTGCTCTTTGAGAAAGTCCTCGAAGTACTGGCCTGGATATCCCTTTTCGTCATTATTTGTCATTTCAAACCTCTCATTCTTTTTTTTTCGATGTCTATATCAGACTTTCTAGTTTGCTGACTTTTTTTGATGAAACCATGGAGAAGAATCATCTCGTTCTAATAAGAGCAAAATAAAACGCGAGCGATTTTGTTATGTGGCAAACTCGATCGGATTTCCCAGAGACCTCAATGATTTTTCATGGGTCGACAGAGAGGCATTCCTACCGGCCACCCAAACTCCGCTGTACGAATATCATCACCAATAGATTTTCGTTCACTTTGCGATAATTCCAAAAGCCATTCACGAACCACTTTGCAACGCAAAGAAACGAGCAGGTAATCGCTTATTACCTTCCAAAGATAGTGCACCATATATGGTGCATGAAATCTAAACATTCATGGTGTTAGTTTTCCAAATAATTATTCAGCTTTTTACAACTTTTGATACAGAAAATTACCCTACACTAATCGAAATGTAGATGTAAGGCAAGCTTCCCTTCCATAAGTTATTCGCGCTCTACTTATTCCGTTAATTCTGGCATTTCATACATAATTTAGTTTTCATTCAAAACTGAAAGCAGTCTCTGCGCCCCGGTAGCTCAGGTGGATAGAGCAGCCGCCTCCTAAGCGGCAGGTCAGACGTTCGAGTCGTCTTCGGGGCGCCACTGACTATCCCATCACAAGAACCTTGATTTATGTTTCCGCTGAACAATTGAAGCCAGAATTGATTGAATTGGATTCGTAAATATTTGAAATTTAGAGTCAGTGCTGTAAGACCGGGTGTTGTTCTTCTAGCACTCTGTTTACTGCACAGAATTCAATTCTTGAATATTGCATTAAATAATCGCTTTTTCAATGAATGGCCTGTTTTCTGCAACTCTCAGGTAGCTAAGTGGGGATAAATCCAAAGTCCTATACTCGCCATAGGTAATCATTTCAGAAATTCCACGTCCCATCGCAGGTGATTGCTGTAAGCCATGACCTGTAAATCCATTCGCAAATAAGAAGTTATTTACCACATTGTGCGGACCAACGAGTGCGTTTTGATCCAGAGTACAGTAGTCGTAATGTCCAGCCCAATAATTTACCATTTTGATTGCTTCGAAATTTTTTGACCGCGCTGCAAGATTGGCCCAAATGGTTTCAAATTCTTCAAATCGAGGCTCAAAGTCATCTGGATCGACAAGTGGATCGTACTCAGGCGTCATTCCGGACATAAAGTATTCGCCTTCCGGGCGGCAAAAAGTACCAGTTCTATCGATCATGAGCGGAAGTTTTCCATTATTCACGTTAGCTGAACCTTGAGGAGACTGAGCGCAATCAAATATGAAGATTGTTCGTTTCCGAGGCTCAACTGGCAAGCTCAAACCAGCCATGGCAGCAACACTAACACCCCTTGTACCCGACGCATTTACCAAGAAATCGCAATCAATAACATTACCACTTTTTAAACTGACTCCCGTTATTCGGTCTGACTGACGTGAGACTGCACAAACCTCGTCCACAATATAAGTGACTCCCAATTGCCTGGCCTTTCGCCTAAAGCCGTCCATCAAGCCTGTATTTGAAAACCAACCTTCGCCAGAGCGACCAAAACTTGCCAAACGAATGTCATCTGTGTTGAGATGAGGGAACGCATTTGCAAGTTCATTCGCGTCAAATAAGACTACATCAGCACCACAGCTAACTTGAACTTCATGGTTGGCGCGTAATATTTGTTCCTGTTCTTCAGTCTCAGCCAAAAATAAATATCCGTTTTCGCTAAAGAAAAGATCTGGCTTCGTTTCATTGACTCGCATTGCTTCGGCAAATTCGCGAATAAACTGAGTTCCGAATTGACTGATCTGCACATTGATTGCAGTCGAAAATTGATGGCGTATAGAGCTCGAACTGAGAGCGGTGGCTGATTTGCTGAAAGTCGGGTCCATTTCGACTAAAGCAACAGAGCCGTTAAAGTCTGGATTTGCAGCTAGAAAATATGCGACTGAACTACCGGTAACAGCTCCGCCAACTATCACAACATCGTAGCGATGTTTCCGCATGATTCAGATAGAAACTTCTAAGAGGAAATACATAAGGAGAATGATCTTATTCTTCGGGCGACATTACATAGCCTGCTTCTTGGTCCAATTGCCTGGCTTCCCCACTTCTATCGGCAGATGGACCAAAACCTCCACCACCGGGCGCTTTTAATATCAGCTTTCTACCCTCTGGAACATGCTGCCAGCCTTTTTGCCTTAAACGAGTACCGTCATCAAGCTGTACAACTCCTGCTGCACCTGGAGATCCGCCGTTTCGACCCGCAGCCGGGTGATGAACCCTGTCAAACATCGCCGAAAAATCGAATTCATAACCATCTTTAGGTGCAATTTCAATGACTTGACCAAGCCCGCCGCGCATACGACCATCTCCACCACTGTCTGGACGCAATTCTTTTCTCCAAACCACAATCGGGCCGGTATGTTCGGTGGCCTCGACTGGCATTGTATGCACGCCTGATGGAAATGCCGTTGCTGAAAGCCCATCCAGGCTGGGGCGGGCACCGGTTCCCCCGGAATTGAACATCAGAATCTCATGCTGCCTACCTTCGCAATTTGAAGTCGGGCGAACAGATATGTGCAGATTCCACAACGATGCTGCACCTTCGGCAGGAACCATATCCGGCAAGGCCTTCGCTAACGCGCCAAACACCAGGTCTGGAATAAGGTGACCTAGAACATGCCGTAATGCAACAGGTGCAGGTCTTTGTGCGTTGAGAATGTTGATAGGCGATGTGATCTTGAACGGTTCAAGTGATGCGAAATTGTTTGGAACTTCTGGTGCGATAATGCATTTCAGCGCATAACTGGCATAAGCCTTGGCGTAGTTAATCGGACAGTTAATGCCCCATTTACTTACAGAATCAGTGCCAGAAAAATCGACCACAATTTCCTGATTGACCCGTCTAATTTCGACCGCCAGCTTGATTGGCTCATCGTATCCATCTACGATGGTGCTGTTAGCCCACACGCCTTCGGGGATCAACGACTGGATACGCTCCACAGTGGCGTTTCGCGAACGTGAGAAAATGAATTCACCTAACTCTTCTAAATTTTCGTAGCCAGTTTCATTCAGCATTTCCAACAGACGTTGATGTCCCACTTCGTTACAGGCAGCTAGGGAGTAAAAATCACCGACAACCTTATCTGGTTCCCGAACACCGTAGCGAATCATTTTGATCAAGTCCCGATTCACTTGGCCACGATCAACAAATTTTAGAATTGGAATCAATAGCCCTTCTTCGTAGACAGAGCGCGCATCAGCACCAAATCCCCGGCCTCCGATGTCAACGACATGGGCTGTACAGGCGAAAAATGCAATAATCTCTCCATTGAGAAATGTGGGAGAGACCATCGTGATGTCGTGCAAGTGTCCAGTGCCCTTCCACGGGTCATTGGTAACGTAGCAATCACCTTCACACATTTCGTCCCGTTGAATTTCGTTCAGAAAATGCCGTACAGACTCTGCCATGGTATTCACGTGTCCAGGTGTACCCGTCACTGCTTGTGCCAGCATCCGACCATCCGTTGTGTAAACCCCTGCTGACAGATCACCGGCTTCGCGTACAGAAGTCGAAAATGCTGTCCGTAACAGTGTCATCGCCTGCTCCTCGACAACCGAAATGAGCCGATTCCACATAACCTGTAATTGAATGTTGCTGCTAGCTGTCATTACTTACTCAAACCTGTTGATCAATAAAATAGAACCGTCGTCTTGAATGACCGCTACAAATGATCTCGGAACTAAAGTTGAGGTTTCCCGCTCAACGATGATAGCTAAACCCGTAATTCTATCACCCGCTAACAGACTCTCACGCTCGTAAACTTTACACTCCATCATTTTGCCAGATGAAGATTCAAAAACAGAGCGATGCTCTGTCTGTAACAACCGTTCTGTCCCCGCTTTCAAATTCAGTTTATCAGGTGCCCGCTGCTCTGCCACAACTCTGACCGACCACGAAACCACTTCTACTTCCAGATCATCAAGCACATCTATGGTGCGACCAAAATAGCTTTTGTAACTCTCTTCAAAAAGACGGGTCAATTCTGAAATGTCGTTCAATTCAAATTCTCGACGAGGCAACAGAACCGGAATTTCCCAACCTTGTCCCTGATAACGCATGAATGCCGTTATCTCAGTAGAAGTCGCTGCCTGAGTCCCCATACGGACAAATCCCTCTGCCTGTTCGATCAGTTCAGCTAGCAAACTATTGACAAAATTTACATCGAATTTTTCAAGACTCATTACATTGGAGACCACAGATTCATAACTGAATGGAGTTTGCAAAAATCCGATTGCAGAACCAACACCAGCGCCGCGTGGTATGAGGCATTGCTTAATGTTGAGTTTTTCACAAATTCTGGCAGCATGCAGTGGGGCGGCACCTCCAAACGCAATCATTGCGTACTCGGCAATGTTCTTGCCACTTTCAACTGCATGAACTCGAGTGGCATTGGTCATATTTTCGTCAACCATTTCACTAATGCCAAAGGCTCCAGTAATGACGTCAAGCGCCAGAGGACCTGCAACCTCACACTCGATTGCTGCAACAGATGCAGGCTTCGACAATTGAATTGTCCCACCCGCGAAATTTTCGGGATCGATTTTACCGAGCACAACATCTGCATCGGTGACTGTTGCATTTTGACCACCCTGCTGATAACAGGCGGGTCCAGGATCCGAACCCGCTGATTCTGGTCCAATTTGAAGCCTACCCATCTCGTCCACTCTGGCGATGGAACCACCACCCGCTCCGATTTCAATCATCTCAATAACCGGAATCAGAATTGGCATTCCTGAACCCTTTTTGAAGCGGTGACTGCGTGCCACCTCAAATTCCCGACTTGTCTCCGGAACGTTGTCGTCAATCAGGCAAGTTTTTGCAGTGGTTCCGCCCATGTCGAACGAAATGACCTTTCTTATGCCAAATTTCTTGGATAGTTCTGCCGCAAAATTAACGCCCCCAGCAGGGCCTGATTCAATCAATCGGACTGGATACTCTTTTGCGGTTTCAAAAGAAATCAAACCACCAGCAGAATGAATGACATAAGCAGGACAGACTGCTCCTTCTTCTTTCAACAGTTCTTCCAATCGTGTCAGATATCTTTCAATTCTTGGACGCACATATGCGTTTGCGCAGACCGTACTGAATCGTGGGTACTCCCGCATTTGTGGTGCGACTTCAGCGCTGATCGATATTGGCAAATCGGGCAATGCAGATTGAAAAATCTCCATTGCACGAATTTCATGCGATGAATTGAGATACGAATGGATGAAGCCAATTGCTAATGATTCGAAATCGGATGCTGAAATGGTTGCCGCCAATTTTTCGACTTCATACTCATCCAGGGCCTGAATTACCCGTCCTTCCGAATCGATTCGACCTCTGACAGGATAACGATGTTGACGTGGAATCAAAGGGGGGCTAATCTTCAGATTCAAATCATACTGATCAAAACGATTCTCGGTACGCATTTCGATAACGTCTCGAAAACCTTCGGTTGTAATGAATGCTGTTTTCGCCCCGCGCCTCTCTATCAATGCATTGGTCGCTAGGGTAGTACCGTGAATAATCGAATCGAGATCAGAGAGACTAATTCCAGCTTGTTGGGTAACTTTGAATATTCCATCCAAAACCGCGTTTTCAGGTGACTGCTGATCGGTTAGTACTTTAGCAGAGTAGATGGTTTCGCCTACACTAAGAGCGATGTCTGTGAATGTACCACCGATGTCTGCACCGATTCTAATTTTGTTTTGCTCCACTGAAGGTTTCAATTCTTTTTCGGTTCCATTTTCAATCAATGGTTTTCATTCAACCGAATCAACGGAGATTTGCTGTAAGTTTTTTGGCTGAATGACACAATATTCCCAAAATTTTTGTACAAAGGCGATTGCGAGTCAGTTGGTTGAAAAACTATTGAGCACTTGATTCAGGGTAAAAATTTTTGGGGCAATATTTCATTCTGCCAGGTGTAGTGGATGCACCTAAACTATTGAAATAAATTGAGACAATTGAGGCTGTTAATAAGTCTGTGAAAAAAGTCGTAAAAGATTTGTTTTTCAAATTTTATTAGAATAAATTTTTCACTCAAAATATGATTATTTTTATGCCTTTATTATCAATAGATTAAATGATTATTCTGACCCCTTGCTATAGGACGCTTCACTATATGCCAAATTCACGAATTGCGATGTTGTGAATATCTCAACAGAAAAACTGTCATTTTGACGTCTTGTCTGAAGATTGATCAGCTGCTACTGGAGTATTTAACTAATTGAATTTGTATCAGTTTTTTAGGCGATAGAGCGCCATCAATGCATAGCTCAAGAACAGTATGAACACCATTGCCATCCCCAGTATTGGAGCCAAACCATAGAGGATAGCTATGTAGCCGACAGACTGCTGTACAGCAAAGTAAAACAGACCAAACAATAGACCAAAGAGCACAAAATGCCCGGTACTGTACCGCAACTTCAATCGAAAGGTAAACAATATTGCAAATATTCCCATGACAAGCATTGAGAGGGGAATGATCAACCGATTCCAAAATTCAAGTTCGTCAAATTCAGTTTTCAAACCTGCCGACTTACGAACCTTGAATCGCTCATATAACTCAATTATGTTCAATTCCGAATAGTTCACACGTTGCTTCGCGACCGCGAGACTATCCAAATTTACCGGAATCTTTTTTGAATCAGCGAATGTCTTTTCCAACTGCTCTTCTTTAAACTGTAATTCCTCGACGGATTTCAACATCAACGAGTTGAAGTCCTCTGCAATTTTTCCCGACTCAGCATTAACCAATCCTGTAAATTCACCTTGCTTATCAAATTCGTAAACCTTTATTTCGCCAGTATTCTGAAATCGATCAATGTAATCAATCAGCAAAAAGTTATTCTGATGCCGATACCAAAATCCACTGTCATAATCGCCGGAATCGGACTTTGTTGACAAACTGTATTGAGCGCCTTTCGTCTCAGTGTATGGCACAACCAACTCACCCCAGAAAAATATCAACAATGCAAAAACTGAGGAATACCCCACAATTGAGGCAATAATTCGAGATTTCGAAATTCCACCGGCTTGAAATGCCACCAGCTCATTTTGACGAGCCAAAATTGTAAGGGCCAGGATTGTACCGATCAAGAGGATCATCGGCGACAATTCATAAATCATTCGCGGAATTGCGTAACTCAATGTCAATGTGAGCGAAACCACCCCGTGCTCTCCGCCTTCAAGTTCGTCTAGCATCGACAGAAACAGATACACAAGCAACAGCCAAAGTCCCACCAGCATTACCTTGCCACTAATCTCGCGGGCCAGATGTCGGTCTAAAATCATCGGTAAGGGTATATCAAGCGCGTCTCGGGGTGACAACAGAAGTAAACGACCGGTTATATCTGCTGCGCAAAAGTATCACAAAGATAAGCGTAAGCAAGGCAAGATGTGGTAAAGCTACGATCCAGTTTGAATTGATGTCTCCCTCTCGATTCAGATCCGCTACAAATCCGAGTAGACTGCTATAGACAAAATAAACCAAAATCGCCCCAATAAAGTTGGTAGCTGTCTTGGACCTTGATGCCGCTGTTCCCCAAGCGAACGCAAGCATCACCACAAGCCCCATTGCCAAAACTTTTGATATCCTCCAGTTCAATTCCGCTTTGTCACGCGGCTCATCAGATCCGATAATATCAGCAGTGGATTTGGCCCTGACATCAAGATTACTTTCCGAAAAAGATAAATTTGGAATTTGATCGGAATATGAATCAAATTTCGTCTGCTGAAATTCGAGTGAATCAAAGTTCAGCCAGTACTGTGTCCCTGTATTGATCTCAATTTTCTCGACACCATCGGAAAAATTGAAATCATAAATTCCCTTCTCGGCCACAATGATTGATTCTTGATTCCCTTGGTCTCGTAGATAGAACAACCTTACGGGGTCCTTTACCTGATCCAAGTACGGGCTGTAATAGAGTATGTCTCTTCCTTCATTCAGCGAGCGAAACTGTCCTTTTTCAAATGGTGCGTTTTTCGTTGAAAGTTGATACTTTTCCAACTCGTGCTGGTATCCCAGTTCAGCTGCTGGCGTAACATAAAAGGCAAGCACTGCAACAACAAATGCTGCTACAGTGGCGACTGTTGCGGCTGGTCTAAGGTAGTCAAATGGTCCAATTCCGCCAGTGGCGAATATAGTAATCTCGTTATCCCTGTTCCAGCGCATCAACACCAGAAATACTGCAATGAAAATAGTCGGCGTTAGAATCACATCCAAGAAAGTCGTGAGCTTGAATGTGAGTATCATTCCCAGTCCTTCAAAAGGAAGGTGGCCCTGCACTGCCCTTCGAAGCAACGCCAGAAGTTTCACCACAGAAAAGATTCCGGCTGTCATCAGCATGACAATACCGCAGCTCACTGCAGTTTCAGAAAGCAATCTTCTATTAAATATTTGCACGAAATTGCATGAAGTGATCAGACAAAGAACTTTAGTCGACCTGACTGCTGAAAGGCAGCGGAGCGGAACGAAACTCTCCGTTCATCTGTTAAAATTTGAATCTTGAATCGACTGTCCAATTCAGCAATATTTAGCGCGGAGATACCAATGCCCATCAAAATTTCGACTCGAAACACACGAGCCTCCACTTGTGCCAGTGGTTATGTCGTTGCTGGTGTTTATGGTAAAAAAGATTTTACTCCTTCAGCCAGTGAATTAAACGACAAAACCTCAGGTGCTATCGAATCTCTAATTACAAACAATGACCTAAAGAGTACAGTCGGCAGTTGTGTCACATTGCCACTAGTTGACGGGATAAAAGCAAAACGGGTAATCGTTGTTCAGTTGGGTCCGCGTAAAGAATTCAATCAGGCCCAGTTCAACAAGGCAATGAGCGGGGCTGCCAGCCAATTGACTTCAGGTAATCCAGCTACAGCAACGGTGTTTATCAGCGATATTGAAGTGCCTGAACGTAGCCTAAGTTGGGTGGCGCGGCGCGTAGTTGAAATTTTCAGTCTTCACCTCTACACGTTTGACCAATTGAAAAAAGAATCCGAAAAAACAAAGAAACAGTGGCAGGTTCAGATTGCTGTGGATTCAAGGTCGGACTTGGCTAAAGCGCGGGATGGCGCAAGCATGGGTCAAGCAATAGCAGAAGGTGTAAATTTGTCGAGGGATTTAGGCAATCTGCCCGGCAATATTTGCACGCCGACCTACCTGGCCAATAGTGCAATAGAATTGGGGTCTTATGACCAGTTAAGTGTGGAAGTGCTTGAAGAAGAGGAGATGGCCGAACTTGGAATGAATTCGCTTCTGTCTGTTTCCAGAGGAAGCAGGGAGCCAGCAAAACTAATCATCATGAACTACACCGGTGACCCTTCGGGAAGTGCGCCAATAGCCCTGGTTGGTAAGGGGTTAACCTTTGACGCGGGTGGTATCTCGATCAAACCAGCCAAATCAATGGATGAAATGAAGTTCGACATGTGCGGCGCGGCTGGAGTAATTGGAGCGATGCAGGCAATTGCACAATTGCAACTTCCAGTCAACGTAATCGGTGCGGTTGCCAGCAGTGAGAATCTCCCCGATGGGGCAGCAAATAAACCCGGAGACATTGTCAAAAGCATGGCTGGTCTCACAATCGAAATTCTCAACACTGATGCCGAAGGTCGATTAATCCTTTGCGATACTCTCACCTATATCGGGCGTTATAAACCGCAAACCGTGATTGACGCTGCAACGCTTACAGGTGCTTGCGTGGTTGCGCTTGGAAAGCACTGCGCTGGTCTTTTCAGTAATAATGACGATCTTGCAGCAGAAATTATCAAAGCCGGTGTAATGAGCGACGACCGGGCCTGGCACATGCCGCTTTGGGAAGAATACCAAGCACAACTGAAGAGCAACTTTGCAGACATGGCCAATATTGGTGGCAGTGATGCTGGGGCGGTAACCGCAGCGTGCTTTCTTGCCAGATTTACCGAAGAATATCGTTGGGCCCACCTCGATATCGCCGGAGTCGCATGGCACTCGGGCGGAAATAAAGGGTCAACGGGACGACCGGTAGGGCTCTTTGTTCAGTACATACTCAATCATCTGAATATGGGCGGTTGAGACCTGACTATTTGCATGACAACTGTCACCTTCTATTACCGCAAGACTTCACAACATCTGGGTAAAGCTCGATTGGTGTGCCAGTTGGCATCTACTGCGTATCGGAACGGTCACAAAGTTTATGTCAGTGTACAGAATGAAGCTCAGTGTGAAATGTTGAACCAGATGTTATGGACATTCTCGCCAAACAGCTATATTCCACATACTTCACTGACAGATGACCAAGATCCAGACCTAGAGAAATTCCCAGTGGTGATCGGAGTGTCGGAACCACCGGATAAATTCAATGATGTATTAATTTCGCTTCACGACGAAATTCCGTCATTTGTCAACCAGTTTCAGCGGGTCGTTGAACCAGTCGATGCGCACGCAGAGGATGAAGCGAAAGCGAAAGCCAGGTTCACGCAGTATCAGTCACTGTTCGAATCAGAACCCAAGACCCATTACATTTGAAGTTCGTTCTGACGCGAGTTTCAAATTAACCGAATGACACCAATATTTATGGATAAACAGTTAGATAGCGTATATGACCCCCACTTAATCGAACAGGCTATTTATCAGCAGTGGGAAGAGTCTGGTAATTTCTCTCCAAGCAATACAGGAGCACCGTATTGCATTATGATCCCACCGCCAAACGTTACTGGAAGCCTGCACATGGGACATGCATTTCAGAACACGCTGATGGATGCACTTATTCGATATCACAGAATGAAGGGACACAACACGCTCTGGCAGGTTGGCACCGACCACGCGGGTATTGCAACACAGATGGTTGTCGAGCGCCTGCTGAATTCTGATGGCGTTTCCCGCATTGACCTTGGGCGTGATGCGTTTATCGACAAAGTGTGGCAATGGAAGGCAAATTCTGGTGGCACAATTACCAATCAGCTGCGACGTCTTGGTGCTTCTGTTGACTGGTCGCGTGAACGTTTCACCATGGACGAGGACTTATCAAACGCTGTCCGAGAAGTCTTCGTGTCACTTTATGAAGATGGTCTGATATATCGTGGGAAGAGGCTGGTCAACTGGGATCCTGTACTGTTGACAGCAATCTCTGATCTCGAGGTTAACTCAGAAGAAGAGGATGGCCATCTGTGGCACTTTCGCTACCCCATCACCGACAGCAACGAATTTGTGGTAATTGCCACAACCCGACCCGAAACCATGCTTGGCGATACAGCCGTTGCAGTCCATCCGGACGATGAACGCTATAGCCACCTAGTTGGAAAGACGGTCACCCTGCCTTTGGTCAATCGGGTGATTCCCGTTGTTGCTGATAACTATGTTGATCCTGAGTTTGGGAGTGGCTGCGTCAAAATTACTCCGGCTCACGATTTCAACGACTATGAAGTGGGTCAGCGCCATGATCTTGACATCATCAATGTTATGACACCTCAGGCATCAATTGATCTTCCGGGTACAAGGTACCACAGAATGACGCGGGAAGCGGCAAGAGATGCAGTCGTTTCAGATTTGGAAGAACTGGAGTTGGTTGAGAAAGTTGAACCTCATAAATACAAAGTGCCTCGCGGCGATCGAACGGGCCAAATTATCGAACCCTACCTCACGGATCAGTGGTTTGTCAAAGCAAAGCCCTTGGCTGATCCATCAATTGAAGCGGTGAAAGATGGAACAATTCGCTTTGTGCCCAAAAACTGGGAGCGGACGTACTTTGATTGGATGGAAAACATCGAAGACTGGTGTATTTCACGGCAGATATGGTGGGGACATCGAATTCCAGCCTGGTATGACGAGGATGGAAATACATTTGTAGCGCGCTCAGTCGACGATGCCGTCAAACAGGCAGTTGAATTTCACGGAAACGAGGACTTTGAACTCCGTCAGGACAATGATGTGCTCGACACTTGGTTCTCGTCAGCACTTTGGCCCTTCTCCACACTCGGTTGGCCCCAGGAATCGGATGCCTATCAGACTTTCTACCCTACAAATGTGCTGGTTACCGGCTTCGATATTATTTTCTTCTGGGTTGCGCGAATGATTATGTTTGGCCTGAAGTTCGCCGACGGTATTCCATTTCATGAAGTCTATATTCATGGCCTGGTGAGAGATTCAGAAGGTCAGAAAATGTCTAAATCCAAAGGCAACATTCTGGACCCACTCGACTTGATTGATGGGATTGATCTGGAACCATTGATTCGCAAAAGGACGACCGGGCTTATGCAACCAGATCTCGCCCCGCTCATCGAAAAGGCAACGCGTAAAGAATTTCCGCACGGAATTCCTGCCTATGGCACCGATGCACTTCGATTCACATTCGCAAGACTGGCAACTCAGGGACGTGATATTCGTTTTGATCTGTGCCGAATTGAAGGTTACCGTAACTTTTGCAACAAACTGTGGAATGCCGCCAGATTCGTGTTGATGAATACCAAGGAAGTGGAAGTTCTACCAATCAATCAGCTAAATTGTCAAACTGCAATTGAAAAATGGATCGTTTCAGAATTACAGCATACTGCGGATGAAATTCAGCGAGCTTTTGAAGTTTATCGTTTTGATATTGCTTCAAAATATCTGTATGAATTCATTTGGAATGAATTTTGTGCGTGGTTCATCGAGTTCTCAAAAATTTTGATGAGAGACTCAACGATCGAAGAAGATTGTCAGCAGTCAGTCCGGCAAACTTTGCTGTCCATTCTCGATGCTTCCGTACGAATGCTTCATCCGTTCATGCCATTCATCACCGAGGAAATCTGGCGCAAAATTGCGGAAGACAGATCCGATCAGTCAATTATGTTTGAAAAATTTGCAGATGACTTCGATCCACCAGCCGACGAAGCCGTCTCTGAAATCAACTGGATTAAATCAGTGATATCCAGCATTCGAAATCTTAGGAGTGAGAACAACATCAAACCAGGCGAAAAGATTGTTGCCATGCATCAACATGGCTCGGAGCTAAATATCAAGTGGTTGACGGACAATGAATCACATGTCATTGAACTTGCACGATTGAAATCATTCGCACCTCTTTCGGACTCAGAAGTTTCAGACGATACAAATAAGTTTGTTTCAACTCAAATTGGTGATTTCAAAATATTTGTTCCTACTGGCGAACTTGAGAACTTGGAAGAGCAGTTGGAAAGACTCGATAAGCAAATGAACGACCTGGACAAACAAATTGCCCGCTCCAGGAATAAGCTGAACAATGAGCAGTTTCTCGAAAAAGCACCTGCTGCAATTATTGAAAAAGAACGCAACAAGCTTTCAGAGTCACAAAAATCTCAATCTGTATTGATTGAACGCAGGAATAAGCTGGTTGGCAGTCAGGTGACCTGATAGAGATCGTAGCGGACCAGTTTTCCCTTCACACTGTCCGAAAGCTTATCTGTGCGAAGTGGTTCTGCAAAGTGAGGCCGTTTTAACACAACTCGTTTTGCTGCGGACTTCAAACTCGCATCCAACAGCGAATCTGTATCTGAATCATCACCTGCCAGTTCTCTAAGAATCCTGATTGGTCGCGCAACTGCAACCGAAGACTTCCGCCCAGCTGGATACATTGGATCGAGATAGATCACATCAGCCGATTCATTCAAATCGAATAGCGTCTTTCTACTATCTGCAAATTGGAATTCAATATTGATTCGATCAGACCTTTCCAGAATGCGCAAAATTCCGTCTTCCAAAAGTGCCGCAATGACTGGTTGACGCTCAATGGCTAAAACGCTATACCCCATTCTAGAGAGTAGAAGAGCGTCACCACCTAAACCGGCAGTAGCGTCGATAACAGTTAGCGCCTTTCTCCCGATCGCCCTTCCTAGTAAAGTTCGCCTACTTATTCGCTGCAGAGAATCAGAATGACAGTAAATCGGACGAAATCTTACAGATCCAGGTTCCATTAATTTGAGGATACCATCTTCAATGTCCAACAAAAAACGATTAGAAGAATTTTGTTGATTTGCGATGATCGGTATCTGATATCTAGAAGAAATCTGTTCGATCTGAGACTCGTATCCGGGCCGCCGAAACAAAGCAACTGAATCTTTCACATCAAACAACCACCGATAGGGTTCATTTCAATCATTCTCAAAATACAGACCACGGTCCTGCTCAATATAATATGCGGACTTTCATCGGACAAACCAACAACAACCACTAACTCAAAGCGAAAATTCTCATGACATTTCTGAAGGACAAACGAGCACTCATCACCGGAATTGCAAGCGACCGTTCAATTGCATGGGGGATCGCCAAAGCGATGGCAGAACAGGGCGCAGAGTTGGCGCTAACCTATCAGAATGACAGGTTGAAACCTCGAGTCGAAAAATTTGCGGAAAAACTAGGCGCCAGTTTCATTGCACCTTGCGATGTAACGACCGATGACGAAATTGAAAAGCTTCGCATCACCGTCGAACAGCACTGGGACTACCTGGACATTGCTGTCCACTCAATTGCTTACGCGCCGCGTGAACAGCTTGAAGGGCTGTTCCTGGATTCGGTAGATCGCGATGGTTTTCAGATTGCGCACGAGATCAGTTCCTACAGCTTTTCAGCAATGGCCAAAACGTTTGCACCAATGATGAACGGGCGAAACGCAGCGCTTCTTTCTCTCACCTACATCGGCTCGCTGCGATCGATGCCCGGATACAACGTCATGGGACTGGCAAAGGCAAGTCTTGAAGCGAACGTGAGATACTGCGCTCAATCTCTGGGAGCAAACGGAATTCGCGTTAATGCCATCTCAGCAGGACCCATACGCACTCTGGCGGCTGCAGGAATTAAAGGCATGAAGTCAATGATTGAACACTACGAAAAAGCAGCTCCGCTTGGCCGAAGCGTAACGATTGAAGAGGTGGGCAACGCTGCTGCCTTTTTGTGCTCAGACCTGGCTTCCGGAATTACTGCAGAAGTTCTGTATGTAGACGGTGGATTTCACTCGGTCGGATTCAGTGAAGCGATGCTTTAATCAATCTACAGCAGTTCGTCATTAATCGATACATCGATACCGTCGCGCAATTGATTGAGATAACTCTCAAACAAGCCTGCTCCAAATCTCAACTGCATGACATTTCTAAGATTATTCTGTTCATCATCTGACGCTGAATCAACATCACCTTCGACCACACCGGTTATTCTGAACATCGCAAATCGTCCCTGACTGATCGGACCACCACCATAGGAAACGCCATCCACACCCGGTTTCTCCCAGGCATAGACGTGGCTCGCTACTTCGGCGGAATCCCGATCACCTTCGTTTCCAATTCGACCCGGAATGGCTTGTGTTTGAAGCCCGTTGTCATCAATGGTTGAGTTCCAGTCAGCGCCATCTGTCAGTTGAGTCAAGAGGTTTCCGGCAAACTCCTGAGCTTTTGCTGCGCTCTTTTCAGACAACAATTTTTCGGAAATTTCAGCTTTAACGAAATCAAAACTGAGAGATTCGGATGGACGGTGTTCACGCTTGCGCAACAATACCTGTCTTCCATTATCCAACGCAATGATGTCACTATTGAATCCATCTTCCAGTACTGTAGTATTGAATGCTGCATTTCGCACACTGCTGTGGGACGAAATTCCACTCCCCTGAGTCCGACTGAACCAATCAGACACCTCAATCGCGAGTCCAGACAGTTCGCTCGCCGCATCAAGACTGTCAGGCTGTTCAAATGCTACGTTGCGCATCTCTTCGGCAATTTCAAACATCTCAATCTCAGCCTGATTACGAATGGCCTGCTCGGCTATTTCATCTCTAACTTCCTCAAACGGCTTGGCCTTTTCTGCCTGAATTTCGTCGACTCGAATGATATGAACGCCAAATTCAGATTCGACCGGGTCGCTGATCTCGCCTTCGGAGAGAGTAAATGCAACTGATTCAAAAGCCGGTACCGTAGCTCCCCGACTAATCCATCCAAGATCGCCACCTTGGGAAGCTGATCCAATATCGGTGGAATATTCACTAGCCAGTTGAGCGAAATCTTCACCGCTATTCAGTCGATAGATCAGATCACTAGCTTGATCGATAGCAGCGCTGTTGTCACCCTCGTCACCTTCAAGAAGTATGTGTCGCACCGATCGCTGCTCTTCTTCTCGAAACTGTTGTGATTCAGCATCATAAATCTGTCGAAGGGTTTCTTCGGTAGGTGTGAAGTTCACTGCAAAATCAGATGGCGCGAGTTCAATGTATTCGATCCTGATTTTCTCTTCATCAACATAAATTGCCTGGTTTTCTTCGTAGTCCGCTCGAATTTCTTCGTCTGTAATTTCAATCTCGGAAAGAAAGGTTGATGGTTCAACAATCGCATATTCCCCAGTGCGACGCTGGTGCAAGAGTTGAATGAGGTCCTCTACTGTAGAGTTGATTGACAGCACAGATTCGATAAATCCTGTCTGCACTTGCTGCGTTGCGGCGCTATTGCGCTGAACAGATTCAAATTCAGATGGTGAATAACCCGAAAACCGCAATATACGTTCATACAGTTCTTGGCTGAATCCCTGCTCGCTTTGAAAGCTTGGTTCATTTCGGATGGTTTCGGCTAGCTGTGCATCGCTGATCCGATAACCCCGATCGCGCGCATCCCTCTGCAAAAGAACATCATTGACTAAACGGTTGATGACCTCGCGGCCCAACACCTCGCCTGACAACAGTTCTGCGGTGGCATTGTTGCCGTAGACCTGTCGCATCCGATCTCTTTCTGAATAAATCGCCCGCTGATAAGTCTGGTAATCGATTTCCTCGCCATCAAACTCCGCAACATTGACATTAACACCACCTTCGAAGTATGAATTAATTCCCCAAAGGGCGAAAGGAATCGTTATCAGAATAACAATAGCCCAGGCAATCCAGCCTGTAGCGCGCTCACGGATACTGGTCAGCATTGAACGAGACTCTTAAAATTATTTCGTCAGCAATCAATTTACAGACAAACGAGTGTACCCACGCAGTCACGAACATCGCGACTGCATGAATACACAATGCAATTTATGGCGGGACGGACGGGACTTGAACCCGCGACCCCCGGCTTGACAGGCCGGAATTCTAAACCAACTGAACTACCGCCCCGGAATGGTAGCTTGGTGGGTGCTGCGGGGCTCGAACCTGCGACCTTCGCCTTGTAAGGGCGATGCTCTCCCATCTGAGCTAAGCACCCCTGAATCCTCAAATCAATTTACGGCATCCTTTAGAGCTTTGGCAGGTTTAAACCGGATGCCAGTAGATGCAGGAATCGTTATTTCTGATCCATCTTGTGGATTTCTGCCCTTTTTCTCTGCACGAGCATAGGTTGAGAAAGTGCCAAAACCAAAAATAGTCAGTGAATCATTATTTGCCAGACACTTAGTTATCTCACCAATTACTGCGGAAACAGCGCGATCGGCGTCTGCTTTCGTCAAGGATGCACTATCTGCAATGTTTCCGATAAATTCTGCTTTTTTCAAACCTTCCCCTCCGGTAAAAATTGATTGTCTTTGCCCAGATCAACTCACTGAAATCAGTCTAAAGTTGGCTGGGTCGATACATGCTAAATGAAAGTAAATTTATACAACATAAACCAAATAAATCAGACAGTTTTCAGAAAGATAATCACTAATTCGTAAAACTGTCTTTCTGCAAGAAAATCAGAGCAGCCGAACAATTTTTTTAATTGATGGCCAAGAACTGACTATGTTGGCAAGGCTAATGTTTGGTAACCTGTACTCCTTCATCACCGCTCCTTTCATCGTCTAAACCCAGACCTAATCCTGTTGAAAGCGCGAATGACTCAGGGTGTGACTCCAATGCGTGACTGACGACGTCATCAATCCAGCGAACTGGAATGACATTTAGTTCATCCCTGATTTTGCTTGGAATTTCAACCAAGTCTTTTGCGTTCTCTTCCGGAATTAAAACGGTATCAACTCCTCCTCTTAGAGCAGCCAGCAATTTTTCCTTTAGTCCACCGATCGGTAAAATTTCTCCCCTTAAGGTTATTTCACCGGTCATTGCTACATCAGCCCGAACTGGAATCTGAGTCAATGACGAGATTATCGCAACAGACATGGCAACACCGGCACTTGGGCCATCCTTCGGTGTCGCACCTTCGGGAACGTGGACATGGATATCTTTTCGCTGATAAAAATTTGGCTTGATGCCATAGTTCGGTGCCCGCGCGCGAACGACGCTCACGGCTGCCTGGATCGATTCCTGCATCACATCACCCAGTTTCCCAGTGTAGATGTGCCGTCCCTTCCCCGGAATGACAATTGCTTCAATACTCAACAGATCTCCGCCGGTTTGCGTCCACGCCAGACCGGTAACCTGCCCGACCTGATTTACCTTATCAGCACGTCCGTACCTGAATTGTCGAACACCTAGATACTTTTCCAAGTTCTTCGGCATCAGTCGAACTCGCTTAGATTTGACTTTTTTCTGTACAAACTGTCGAGTAATCTTTCGAAAAATCTTCGACAACTCCCGTTCCATACCGCGCACTCCCGCTTCACGGGTGTAATAGCGAATGATGTCATTCAACACCTTGACCGAAATTGAAACATCATTGGGCTTAAGCCCGTTGGACTTTAACTGCTTTGGAATCAGATATTCTTTTGCAATATTTATCTTTTCGTCTTCGGTATAGCCAGAAATTCGAATCACTTCCATTCGGTCCAACAGGGGCGGTGGAATATTCAGCGTATTGGCGGTGGCAATAAACATCACTTCGGAAAGGTCATATTCAACTTCCAGATAGTGATCAGAAAAAGTATGATTCTGTTCAGGGTCCAACACTTCCAGAAGCGCTGATGAAGGATCTCCGCGAAAATCCATAGACATTTTGTCAACCTCATCCAGCATAAACAGTGGATTCTTGGACTTCACTTTTGCGAGATTTTGAATGATTTTTCCTGGCAAAGAACCAATGTATGTTCTCCTGTGTCCGCGAATTTCTGCTTCATCGCGTACACCACCGAGAGACATCCGCATAAACTTCCGATTGGTTGCTCTGGCAATCGATCGCCCTAGTGAAGTCTTGCCGACTCCCGGGGGACCTACCAGGCAGAGTATTGGTCCCTTATGTTTCTTGACTCGCTGCTGGACAGCTAAAAACTCAAGAATGCGCTCTTTAACTTTTTCGAGGCCATAGTGATCAGCATCCAATATTTCCTGTGCGGCATTCAAATTTCTGTTGATCCTGCTGCGTTTTTTCCACGGCACTGAAAGCAGCCAGTCGATGTAGTTTCTCACCACCGTTGCTTCAGCCGACATCGGGGACATCATTTTGAGCTTCTTTAACTCGTTAGTAGCCTTGTCCTGTGCCTCTGAAGTCATGCCAGACTTGGCAATCTTTTCCGCCAGTTCATCAATCTCGCTCTTTGAGTCTTCAGAACTTCCCAGTTCTTTATGGATGGCCTTCAACTGTTCGTTCAGGTAGTATTCACGCTGGCTTTTTTCCATCTGTTTTTTGACGCGCCCGCGTATTTTTTTCTCGACCTGGAACATTTCCACATCGGAAACCAACACCGACATCACCTGTTCAAGCCGCTCCTGTTCGTCAGTTAGCTCCAGAATTGCCTGTCGTTCTGCAACACTTTGACTGATGAGGTGCGCAGCAATGATGTCAATCAGATGTCCGGGTTTTTCAATGTCAGCCAATTTTTCGACAATCTCTGGTGAGATCTTCTGGGCAGATTTGACAAACTGCTCAAACTGTGTCATCAAAGATTTCATCATTGACTTGGCCATTGACGGACTCAATTCCTTGCAAGGAAGCGGTTCGGTGTGCGCCATGAAATATCCATCGACACTCGAAACATGGTGCACCTTTGCTCGCCACAAGCCCTCGGCCACAACTTTTTTTGTCTTGTCTGCCAGTTCAACCGTCTGTTTGATCGTTGCCACTGTGCCAATCTGATAAATATCATCGGCTCCCGGCTCTTCGACAGCTGCATTTTTCTGAGCCACCAGCATGACCAGAGGCTGGTCATCAAGATCAATTTGATTCAGCGCCTTGACCGAACTCTTGCGGCCAACAAACAGGGGAATTACAAATTGTGGGAAAACAACCACATCCCGAAGCGGAAGCAATGGTAAATCCAGAGGTTCGGGCACGTAATATTCAGTCACTTCATCCATGATCTCGTCAAATTTATCGTGTAAGAAATTTCATCAGACTGCCCTAATATGAGGGCAAATTGATATGCATTCAAGAAATACCGACCAAGTTATGTCCGCTTGCCATTTAGGAAGCACGCCGAGTTTCATCTTCGGCGTAAATATAGTATGGACGTTTGCCTTCTGTGATAACTTCAGCATCTACCACTACTTTTGCGATGCCCGGAATGGACGGTAGCTCATACATTGTCTCAAGTAAGGCATGTTCCAAAATTGAACGCAACCCGCGTGCGCCTGTCTTGCGTTCCATTGCCAGCTTGGCAACCGCTTCAAGCGCTTCGGGGCGAATCTCAAGTTCAGTATTCTCAAGTGCAAACAGTTTCTTGTATTGCTTTACCAGCGCATTTTTGGGTTCTATCAGAATCTTCACCAGAGCCTCAATATCAAGCTCATCGAGTGTCGCGACAACCGGTAAACGTCCTACGAATTCAGGAATCAACCCAAACTTTATCAAATCCTCCGGTTCCATCTGCCGCAAGGTTTCTGCCAATTCCTCACCACCTGAGGCAGTGATATCCGCACCAAATCCAATACTGTTTTTCTCTGTTCTCGCACGAATGACTTTTTCAAGCCCGGAAAATGCACCGCCACAGATAAAGAGTACGTTGCGAGTGTCAACCTGAAGAAATTCCTGTTGCGGGTGCTTGCGCCCACCCTGAGGCGGTACCGAAGCAACCGTTCCTTCAATGAGCTTGAGAAGCGCTGATTGCACGCCTTCGCCTGATACATCTCGTGTAATTGACAGGTTCTCAGACGTACGAGAAATCTTGTCAATCTCATCAATATAGACTATCCCGACTTGTGCTTTTTCAATGTCGTAATCACACTTTTGCAGCAGTTTCTGAATGATGTTCTCAACATCTTCCCCTACATAACCTGCTTCTGTCAGGGTAGTGGCATCAGCCATGGTGAACGGCACATTCAGTTCACGCGCCAATGTCTCTGCGAGTAGAGTCTTCCCGGACCCTGTTGGTCCCAAAAGAAGGATGTTGCTTTTCGCAATTTCGATGTCGTCGACGATATCGTTGTCATCAATGCGCTTGTAATGATTGTAAACTGCAACCGAAAGGATCTTCTTGGCATCCGCCTGGCCGATCACATATTCATCTAGAATCTTGCGAATTTCGGCAGGTTTGGGAAATTTAGATTTGACAACGTCATCTGTCTCTTCAGCGGCAGACTCGCTTCGAATAATGTCGTTGCATAACTCAACACATTCATCGCAGACAAATACCGAAGGGCCCGCAATCAGTTTCCTGACTTCGTGTTGACTCTTTCCACAAAACGAACAATGCAGTCCGCGATTGCCCTTGCCTCCCTTTCTGCTACTCATATCTGTCATCCCTCAATGCGAATGAAGTGGTTGCAAACATTTATTTAATACCGGATTATTGTCTATTGGCGATTATCTTGTCAATGAGACCATATTCCAGCGCTTCTTTAGTATCCATGAAATAATCGCGATCCGTATCACGATTGATTGTTTTTACGCTCTTGCCGGTATGCTTCACCATAATTTCATTGAGTCTTTCTCGCAACCTCAGTATTTCTCGGGCTTGAATGTCGATATCGCTAGCCTGTCCCTGGGCACCACCCATTGGCTGGTGAATCATCATACGGGCATGAGGCAGCGCCATTCGTTTGTCTTTCGCACCTCCGGCGAGAATCAATGCTCCCATACTGGCTGCCTGACCCACACACACTGTGTTAACATCCGGTTTTACAAATTGCATGGTGTCATATATTGCCAAACCTGAATTGACTGTGCCTCCGGGACTATTTATATACAAATGGATATCTTTGTCAGCACTTTCTGATTCTAGAAACAGTAATTGTGCAACCACCAGGTTCGCCATGTGATCCTCAATAGGACCAACCAGAAAGATCACTCTTTCTTTCAGCAGGCGGGAATAAATGTCGTAGGCGCGCTCACCCCTGCCGGTGGTTTCGATAACCATTGGCACCAGGCCCAATGATTCGATTCTTTGATCGTTATTGTATGTTTCTGTCATCAGAAATTTTTTCCCGTTAAACTGATTATGACTTCTCAATCGGATTACCCGATGCGTCTACGATAAGACTGGTCGATTCTTCCTCAGCCGAATCTGAATCAGCTTCCGCTGCCACCGATTCATCGGATTCAGAACCCTGATCAGGACCCTGATCTAAAAATTGACGAGTTTCTTGAGTCCAATTTTCAAACTCTTCCAAACCCATCTCTTTCTCAACCGGTTCAGCATCGAGCAACACTGCGTCAAGCGCCTTATTTCGCAGATACTCAAAGGTATACGATGGTCGCAGGCGCTCAATCTTCTTCATTCGCGTCTCTTCTGAATCATCCTCGGACAACAGATCAGAACTATTTATCTTTTCATCAATATAGGATTCAATGTCTTCACCTTCAATCGGAATTTTTCGTGTAGTAACCAATCGGTCTATCATGAGTTCCAGTTTCAAATCAACCAGAGCCCTGAAATAACTGGTTCGAATAAACTCAGATTCGATGCCTTTTTTGAACTCCTCCTCAATGACTTCTTTCGTTAAGCCAGACATCTTCATTAGTTGGTTACTACGGGTTATAACCATTGACTCCGGCAGCGTAAACGAATTTCGCATCAGCAACAAAGCTGACGTCAAATTTCTTAAGCACTCCAAGCGCTCTATATCGCACATCGATTCAATTCTTTCCCGGGCTCGCGTACGAAAGTTCTCGTCATCCCGACCTGAAACATCGAGTGTTGCTAAAAACTCATCAGTAAACTCACCAGCTATCGGCCGCTGAACGAAAAATACTTCAATTTTGTATTCCGTTGAATTCTGACCAATATCCGTTTTCTCCGGTTCAACAGATTCATCACCTTGTTCGGACTCAGTCAAATTCAAATGTACGCTGAATTTGTCTCCTTTTGACTTACCAATACATGCCTCGACTACTTCTGGAATTTCAGATTTTTCATCGTTTAGATCAAGAACAAAAGCCTGCGCTTCACCCCAGGCAGATTTGCCATCTCTAAATTGTTCAATCTGTAAAAGTACTCGATCATTTTGGGTCGCTGGCTCATCTAAAGTTTCAAATGCCTGGTGAGATTTCTGCCAGCGCTCGATAACAGTGTCAACATCGTCTTCCGTTAGTTTCACCACTGGATTCACTATGTCCTCACCGGCCAGAGTCGGGTCATCAAACTCTGGTAACACTTCATAAAAGACTGTGATTTGACAGTCTTCGGTTTCATCATCGACTGTGTAGTCTTCGATATAGGGTTGACTAAACGGTTCGATCTCTCGTTCCTTCAGCTCATCCTCTACGCGGCCTCCGACCAGAGCCATAATTGCGTCGTTTTTGATCTGATCGTGAAACTTTCGTTTGACGACTGTAAGCGGTACTTTCCCCTTCCGAAATCCGGGGACCGACACAGTCTTTGTCATTTTTTGCGCGATCTGGTTGACTTCCTGCCCTACCTCGGTACCCGGCAGAACAAACTTCATCCGACGACTTGCTGAATTAACTTCTTCTATCTCCACTTCCATTTACATATTGCCTTAAGGAATCACCAAAACTCAATTTTCGTTTGATATTAAACACACTCGTCCCTTTCGACGAAGGTGAAATTGCAATTTCAACAGAATTCTGACTGAATCACAGAAAAATATTTCTTGCTAAATCAGAAAGAAATCGCTCCAACTCGCTCAATTGTCAGCAGCCCAATATTCTGTATTCGGATCAGCAAATGATGCTCAATTCAAAACCGTGTTCCGCAAATTCCCGATATACGGGTTGTTGGAACGGGACACAAATATGAGTTAGTGAATACAACAAGATGCTCAACAAACTTTTGCAGTGGAACGATCATCACCGCTTGAATCTTCGAATTCAGAAATACACTACTTTCAGTCGACTTCACGGTTGATTTTATGATTTTGGTGCGAAAGGGGAGACTCGAACTCCCACGGGTTGCCCCACTGGCACCTAAAACCAGCGCGTCTGCCAATTCCGCCACTTTCGCATCAGCGAATTGTGTTAACTTCAGAGTCAGGCACTCCCAACATGCCTGATTCGAGTGAAATAATCAATAGAACTTTTTCAATAATTTCAAAAGAATAAAATTATAAGCCCGTATGATTCCATGAACCGCCCACATTTTTTAGAGAAGGTGAAATGAAACTTAGCCAATTTTCCACTTTAACTTTTGACTGCTACGGTACACTGATTGATTGGGAGACCGGGTTGTACAATGCCTTGCAACCGCTATTCGAGATGACTGGCGGTTCGTTCGAAAAGTCCGACGCGATGACTGCATTTCGAAAAGCTGAGGGTCCCGCTCAGAAAAAAGACCCCAACATGCTCTATCGAGACCTTCTCGCCGCAGTTCACCGGGAAATTGCAAACCAGATGGGCATTGATGCAAGCGAGGAAATGCATCAGAATTTTGCCCGCTCGATCGAACACTGGCCAGCGTTTCCAGATTCAGTCGACGCGCTTCAGTACCTGCAGCAACACTATAAACTCGTCATTCTATCCAATGTTGACAACGTAGGTTTCGCATACAGCAATCGCCATCTTCAAGTTGAATTCGATGCCATCTACACTGCCGAAGACATTGGTTCCTACAAACCGAACCGGGGCAATTTTCACCACATGTTGTCAAAGCTGGCGGAACTGGGAATTGAGAAAAAGAACATCCTGCATACCGCTCAAAGCCTCTATCACGACATGGTACCTGCTACCGAACTTGAATTCAGTACCTGCTGGATAGATCGTCGGGCAGGCGAAAAAGATAGTGGTGCAACACCGCCAGTCAACCAAAAAGTAGAAGTCGACTGGCGTTTCGTGTCATTAGCGGATATGGTCAATGCCCATAAGGCTGAAATTAGTTCAGACTGATTGAGAACAGCTCTTTTCAGATATCATGCGCTGACTTTGATCAGTTCGCGGCTGAAAGGCAGTTCTGAATCTGAATCATCTTCACCGAGCTGCCTCGCCCACAGGTGACCTGAGTAAACGGCTGCAGCAATGGTACCCGGTGCAACACAGTCACCGATTCTGTCAACTGTTAAGACACCCGCGCTGTGCAGCCGGTCCATGTTATCTACACATGACTGGTACAACTCATCCTTTGGTTGCCTTGACGTGACCATAATGATTTGATCACAGGAGAGCAGCATGCGTCGTTCTGAATAACAACAGTCAAAGCTGACTGAATGATCGCCAATTTCTTGAATTTCCCACTGCACCCGAATAGCAACTCCCAGTTTTGCCAGTAGTTGCTGGATTGCCCGCTGCTCTAGTGTGTAGTGAGTCCAGTGGGAAACGTCAGGTGCCGGCGTAACGATTGTGACTTCGGCTCCCATATTGCTCGCCACTTCCGCCATGACACTTCCCATATAAAAGTGATCGTCATCATAGATCACCACCTGTCCTTGCAGCTTTAGTCCATTCATCACGTCATCTGGTGAATAGACCCAAGACTGATCTGACCCTGTTACCGGGATATAGCGTTCACGTCCGAATCCGTCGGTTCGCCATTTCGCACCCGTAGCTATAACGACTCTGTCAGCCCCGAACTCAATGATGTTGTCAAGATTCATTTCACTTGAAAGATAAGTCTCGACATTCGACAGTTTGTGCAGCTGCTGCATTCGATAGTCTCGCACCCTGCGCCATGCTGATAACCCAGGCAGCGCACTCTCAAACAGGACTCGGCCACCAAATTCATCATTGGCATCAGTTAAAGTTACCTGATAACCGCGCTTGCCCAAAGCAACAGCACACTCAAGTCCAGCCGGACCTGCCCCTACAATCAGTACAGATTCCGCTGACTTCGCCGCTGGAATGATTTCCGGGTGCCAACTGCGCCGCCATTCCTCACCCATTGTGGGGTTTTGGGTACAACGAACAGGTGTCATCGTGTAATCCCCGGTGATGCAGATATTGCAGCCGATACACTCCCGAATATCGTCGATCCGTCCTTCCTCTATCTTTTTAGGTAAAAAAGGATCAGCAATGGATGGACGCGCAGCGCCAATCATATCGAGTACGCCTCGCTTAATCTGCGAAACCATCGTGTCCGGTGATGTAAAGCGACCGACGCCCACTACCGGTTTGCTGGTTACTTGCTTGACCCGTTGAATGTACCGTTCCTGAAATCCTTCTGGCTGAAACCTGGAAGTCGCAGAATCGTTGTCCCAGTCACTGACATTTACATCCCATAGGTCCGGCAATTCAGCCAGCATGCTGACCACTTCAATCCCTTCTTCATCGCACTGCAACCCATCTTCACCCATCATTTCGTCCATCATCCAGCGAACGGCGATTGCACAACGATCACCTACCGCTTCCTTGGCATCAATGATCAGTTCTTTGAAAAATCTGGCACGATTTTCAAGTGAGCCGCCGTATTCATCAGTTCGCTGATTAAAACGTTTTGACAGGAATTGAGCTGGCAAAGTGAGCATATGTGCTGCATAAACATAGACGATGTCAAAACCGATGGCCTTGGCTCTCAATGCAGCTCTGCGGTAAATCGCTCGCATTTCACGGATATCTCGCCGTGTCATTTGCCGCGCAGACACCGGATCATAGCCTGGATTCGGTCCACCTGAAGCGCCAATTGGAATGGTGCGAGAGAAGTGGTTCGGTGCCATGCGACCACTGTGTGCGAGTTCAATTGCAGCCAGTGAATTCTGAGCATGTACAGCTTCAACCATCAGGGAGTGCTGTTCGATGTCATTGTCATCCCACAGACGCTGTTCGATATATGGTGAAATATCGGAGGTATGATGAATATCACATTCCTCGGTTGATACGACAGCCCAGCCACCCTCAGCCTTCATACCGCGCATCGCAGCGGCAGTTTGAGGTCGTGCATAACCCATACCGCAGCAATGCGGCACCTGATAGAAACGATTTCGAGCGACAACCGGTCCGATATGAACCGGTTCAAATAGAATGTCGTAGCGAGGGTCGCGCATCGCCTTCTTCAGAGGCATCTTCTACCGCAGAAGTTCTTCATTGGCTCGTCTGCAGCCTGCTTAACCGTTCCAAATGCCCTCTCGAACAAGATCGTCCATGGTTGCTTCAATGCCCTTTCGCAGAATGCTGACGACTTCGTCTACATCATCACGGCTCAAAATGAGCGGGGGAGATAAAACGTTGAGGTGGGCAATAGGACGAACAATCAAACCAAATCTCTGGCAATGAGCAGCAATTCGGTCGCCAATCACGACTTCATCATCAAACAGTTCTTTAGTACTCACATCTTTCACGTTTTCAACGCACATCATGAAGCACTTGCCGCGTACATCACCCACAATCGGCAGATCGCGCAGCGTATTCAATTGCTCTTCAAAATACGGGCCAACTTCACGGACATGTTCGCATATGCCTTCGCGCTCAATTATCTCGATATTCTTTAGCGCGGCTCTGCAGCAAACCGGATGTCCAGAATAGGTAAATCCATGAGTAAACAGCGAACCATCTTCTGCAGGCTGACTGATCACCTCATAAATTTCATCTGATAGCATGGTTGCCGAGAGCGGCAGATAACCTGACGATATGCCTTTTGCCGCTGTAATGATGTCAGGTTTGATTCCGAAAACCGGTTCAGAACTCAGCATATGACCGATGCGGCCAAAACCGGTAACCACTTCATCCGAAATATATAAAACGCCATACTTTTGACAGACTTCCATCGTACGACGATGATAGCCTTCAGGTGGCACAATCACGCCACCGGCGCCCATGATGGGTTCAGCGATAAACGCCGCCACGTTGTCTTCACCCAACCTCAGAATTTCATTCTCCAATTCTTCGACCAGAGAGTCGCAAAACTCAGCCTCTGAACAATTGTCGGGTTTGCGATATACATTTGGACAAGAGACATAGGATACCAAATCCGGAGCGAGATCAAAACCGGTATGATCAGCCTTGACACCTGTCAAAGTCATTGCAAGATAGGTACTGCCGTGATAGGCATCTACCCGAGAAATGATTTTTTTCTTGGACGTTTTTCCAAGTCTATTGAAATAGTAGTGAATAATTCTGATCGCAGAATCGTTCGCTTGCGAACCACCTGTTCCATAGAAGACATGGTTGAGATTGTCAGGTGATATCTCTGCAAGCTTGGATGCGAGTTCCGCAGATGGCGGTGTAGTCAAATGATTGAAAGAAGAATAGTAAGGAATCGCACGAACCTGATCAGCAATCGCGTCGGCCATTTCATCGCGGCCATAACCAATATTGACACACCACAACCCACCAATTCCGTCAATATAGCGACCACCATCGCTGTCGAATACATAAGCGCCATCAGCTTCTGCCACGACCAGTGAACCCTCTTCGTGGAACACGCGAAAATCGGTCCAAGGGTGAATGTAGTGATCAACATCCTTTTGCCAAAGGTCCTGTGTGTCATATTTTTGTTTGAGTGCCATTTTGAACATCTCCTTCTAAATAATGTGTACTACCTGATTCGCCTCAATCATCAGTAGTAACGGCGATAACCTCAATTTCCATCAGCCATTCGGGTTTGGCTAAACCCTGGACAATCAAACCGGTCGATACCGGATAAACACCTTTGAGCCATTTGCCAATCTGCCTGTAGACTGGTTCGCGATAAGCCCGGTCGGTAATAAATACTGTAATTTTACAGATGTCTCCCAGCTTCGAGCCTGCCTCTTGGAGTAGTTGATCGACATTGCGCATAGCCTGGTCAGTCTGAGCTGCTGGGTCACCAATTCCAACTATGTTTCCTTCAAAATCACTACCCACCTGACCCCTGACAAAAATCATATTGCCAGCTCGAACCACTTGACAAAAGTCGTTGTCCAGATTCTGGTCAGGATATGTGTCTTTGGTATTAAATTTTCTTAATCTGATATGTTCAGTCATGGTCTTATTCGATCTGCTAATCAAGCTTGATATTGTCTGAAAGTCCAGCAGACTTTTTTACGAATTCCAAACTGTCGGAAAAATCGTGATTCACATAAACAGCGTTAAGGTGGGCAAACGGCGGTGACTGTGCAAACAGTTGAAATGTCACTTTATGCCCGGCATAGTCCGAATTTAGCAAATCACGGGCCAATGCCAACAGTTTGCGACGGTCTTCGAATTGCCACTCATCGTTAATGGAGTAGTATTTTTCAAGCCAGAACTTAATTTCTTCAGAATTAAAACTGGAGAGGTCCGGTGTGAGACAAATCTGACCACCGCACAGCTCTCGTGCGAGGTGCATCATGTGGGGTAACTGGGTACAAGCTAAAACCCGCCCTGTATAGAGTAAAGACTGGTTTGGCATCAGCAGTCCTTTGGGGCTGACTTGAGCCTCAGCAATCGCTGCAGTGAGGTGTGCATTAATGCCTTCGCGATAGCAAACCAATTGAGCAATTTTCTCTCGAACCGCCTGCTGCTTGTCAAGGCCAGTTTGACGGACATTTAACAGTGCAGTACCAATCATCATGTCCGCAGTCTTTTGGATTCTTTGTACAAAAGCAAACGCACTGTATCGATGCAGTGTCGCGCGAATGAAAGTCGCCGCTCGAGTATGCTGGTAGAACAGAACATCTTCCCAGGGAATCAGCACGTTGTTAAATATCATCATGCTGTCAATTTCATCAAATCGGTTTGCAAGGGGATAGTCTTCGCTTGCCCCTCTACCGACAAATCCGGTGCGACAAATATGAATAAGTCCTTCGGCATTCATCGGTACGATCGCACCCACCGCATAGTCTGACAGTTTCTGATCGCCCCAGTTCGCAATTGTGGGTTTAACAAACGCCTGTTCTGCATAGGCTGATGCAGTTTCATACTTCGCACCGCGAACCACAATCCCCGCATCAGTTTCTTTCACCACGTGAAGCAGCATGTCCGGATCCTGATCCTGTGGGCGCTTGGAACGGTCGCCTTTTGGGTCCGTATTGGCAGAAACGTGAAACACATCTTCACGAATTACACGGTCGATGTGATTCTTGATATTCTCGGCGAACTGAGGATCGATTTCAGCCAGTACATCGCTGCCATCATAAAGCGACCACATCTCACCGACCGTTTCATCACCGACGCGAGTCACCACACCACCGATTTCGTTCAGTACGGCATCAACACCTCGTCGACGTTTGTACCAGTCTTCGCGCACATAAGGCATCTTTAGAAGTTCGGCAAACCTTTCTCCCTGATCGTCGGTGTAGCTCAGAAGGTCTCGATACTCATCGCGATGTGGCATATCAAATATGGTGGCACGAACATCGACCAGTGGTTTAAACGCTGGATGATTTGCCACGTCATCTACGCGCTGTCCTTCCATCCAGACTACTCGCCCATCTCGTAAGGACTCCCTATACTCCTGTCCCGTTCGTAACATACGCTTTGTACCTATTGAAAAATGAAATCTACCTAACTCACAGCGGGATTCAAAACTCAAATCGCAAAAGTTGACTTAGCATCTCGTGAAAAGGTGAAATATAGCATATATGAACGACACTGTTTTTGTCGGACTGTGGTTGGAAGCTGGGCTTTACAACGAAAATTTCGAGTTGTAAAAAGGGGTAATATCAGAAGCAGTGGAGGCAGTAAGATTTTTAATTCAAGACACCTTCAGATTCAATTGTGTGTGGGGGATAGAGGTTAATGCCTCCGTTTCAGGTGATTGTGTCAGTCGGTGTTTTTGACGAAATCACTCAAGTTTTCGATGCGTTCGAATCGTATTTGACCGCATCGATTCGAATGTCGCTGAACTACAGTTTCAGCGAAAAATGTACAAAAATTGGGGTGTTCGCACGGCGAACACCTACAAAATTCAGCAGTTGTGGATAGTCTCCTGATCATTTTCAAGATGGCAGGAGTCACGTCGAATATTGCGAATTCGTTGTCTACTATAATATTCCTCAGTTCTTATAGCGCATCATTATTCTCTGTACTCAGCCCAAAATTTCTGTCGAGCAAGATTGAGGAATATTGAATCAGACAGAAAATAACTGCGGATGATTTCTTGAATTTGGCGTAGCGCATCAATCTGAGCGATGCTTAACCCCGTAAGATCGCTGATTGTTTGAGTAGTCATTCCAGCTGCAATCATTTTCGCAGCAACTTCATAACTCTTCACTTGCCGACCTTCCTGCCGGGCCTCTTGCCGGGCTTTAATTCGCCCATCTTTCGGACCTTTTAGGTAAGCATCGCCTACGGTACCGGGATCTGTAACCAAGAGCCACTCTTTCTTAATTTTTCCCACAATTTCGTCTCCTACATTTCGCCTGAAAGATCTTCTGCGCATCCAAATCCACTTCGGTTAACCCGCTCAGACGAGTAAATTACCTGTAGCTGTTTCTGTGCTCAGAAAGTCAGCGGGATTGCTGCTTCTTTACAGCAGATTGAAGAAATTTGAATCAGATAGAAAAATAATCTGCAGATGTTTCCTTGAGCTTAGCGAAGCTCATCTATCTGAGCGATGCTTAGCCCAGTAAGATCGCTGATCATCTGAGTATTCATTCCAGCTGCAATCATTTTCGCAGCAATTTCATTACCCTTCTCTTGCAGACCTTCAATTTTTCCTTCGTTAAGACCTTCGTAGTAAGCACCGCCTACGGTACCGGGATCTGTAACCAAGAGCCACTCTTTCTTAATTTTTCCCACAATTTCGTCTCCTACATTTCGCCTGAAAGATCTTCTGCGCATCCAAATCCACTTCGGTTAACCCGCTCAGACGAGTAAATTACCTGTAGCTGTTTCTGTGCTCAGAAAGTCAGCGGGATTGCTGCTCCTTTACAGCAGATTGAAGAAATTTAAATCAGACATAAAAATAATTTGCAGATGATTCCTTGAGCTTAGCGAAGTTCATCAATCTGAGCGATGCTTAGCCCAGTAAGATCGCTGATCATCTGAGTATTCATTCCAGCTGCAATCATTTTCGCAGCAATTTCATTACCCTTCACTTGCAGACCTTTTTGCAGACCTTCAATTTTTCCTTCGTTAAGACCTTCGTAGTAAGCACCGCCTACGGTACCGGGATCTGTAACCAAGAGCCACTCTTTTTTAATTTTTTCCACAATTTCGTCTCCTACATTTCTATCCTCAACAACTTTCTTAATCTCATTTATTGTAATTGATTCCGAACGGGCACCTCTCAAGTAGAGTCCCGACTGGCTGATCAGTTCGACGCGCTCTTGACTATGCAGAGCCATCGCATCATCTGTTAGTTTGGCAAACGTTTCCAGATTCGCTTCCCAAACCTCTGCCATCAGTTTCAGCGACAGACCGGTTGCTAATGGTAAAGATGACAGTCTCTTGTAAGTCGAATGGTCGCGCAAGTTGACCACTATGGGTTTAAAGTTCTGTAAGTTATCAGAACAAAGATCGATCAAGTCTGGAGGATAGATCGTTTTCAAATAGTCATGATAGCTCTCCCATGACTTTGGATAACTGCGTTGTTTCCCGTGATACACGACAACCGGCATGATGAACTTGTTACCCCGCTCAGAACAAATGGCGTGATAGCGATTCAACTGCTCCATCAGTCCTTGGTCGGGAGTGCTCTTGTGCTCAACAATGATGACGACATTGGCATCACCACCAGATTTGAGTCCAACTGACAAAATCAGGTCAGCTCTACGCTCCCTCAGTCGTTTTGGCTCCGTCCGCACCCAGTGAGTGCTTTCAGGCTGAATCGTGTCAAGATCAAAACATGACAGTATCCGCTTTGAGAATGCAAGTTCAAAGATCGATTTGAACTGTTCCTGAGTTTGAAATCGAATTTCGAAGTAGTTTGTGTGAACATTCGCTCTGATGCTCATTTTGGTTGGTGTGTTTTCGTCTGAACTTCCCGCCACTCGTACCCCTCAGTGTTTTACTTTTCTGTCTGACGTTCATATCTACTTTGATGATTGTCAGCGTCATTGTTGATTCACACTTCTAGCGAGAGGTGAATGAGTTCCGTTACCGTTCACATCGAAACCCCATCACCGACTAGTTGTGTGTCTGGTTGGCGTGTTTGTGAAGACTGATCGATCAAAAATAGATGGTCGGACAGTCCAACATGCCACGGGAGACAGGATAGACAGGGTTTTAGAAAAATTCCGAAAAAACCCGAAATTAATTCAAGATAGTTTTTTCAAGAACAGAAATGCGAATATTGAAGCGAAAGGGTTTGATGGTCTGCGCACGTTAAAAACGCCAAGTCAATGAAAAATACCCTGTCGCAGGGAGGACAGAGTTAAAAGGTAGTGGAGAATTTTCGTTTAGAACAAAAGAAATTTCAAAACAATATTTTCTAGGGTTCTGATCGAATTTCCTTGCATTCGGGGTATCGGCGGACTGGTCCTGGCGCTAAGCTGTTCATCAGATTTCCGTCGGCGTTCGCCTTTTCAATGTTCAAACCTGTCGGGACAGGCAGTTCGATCTCAATCTCGTTCACTGCACCCCTCATCACCTCACAACCGTGTCCAAGTCCGAATCTGACGGCGACTCTGTCATCGCGAAGCTCGTAGAAAGCGAACGAAGTTGCCAAAGATAGAAAACTCACTGCGCACCCTCCATCCGCTTGGTCAATGAGATTTTGGAGATCTTCAGGATCACGTCCGTCGAGTGCCTTGCTCACTAAACTGTCCTGACTTAGCGCGGTCACGATGACCTTCTCAGATACCAGCTGCCGAATGTCTACTTCTTCTCCTGTGTTTAGATTAATTGTCCGGAAAAGTACAACCTGGCCAGGGTGTGCGTTCCCGCGGCAGTACCACCCGCTGTTTGTCTCGTACGATACCAATGATCCCACGACAGACAGCACCCGCCCCTCAATTTCATTGTATTCGCACTCCTCTGACGTGTCGGGTTGCTCGTACAATATGACATCCTCTGAAAGGTATTTTGCCCTCTGAGCTATACCTCTTGACGCATCCCAACTAATACGCCAGCCGGCAGATTCAATAACTTTCGCTCGATTGAGCATGTTACGAATCGTATCGGCAACCTCGGTGTGCCCCCGCTCTTCAGCGAGGCGCAATGGGGTCCTTTGGTTTGTATCCTGTGCATTAGTGTTGACGCCTGTGGTTATGAGAGCCACTACGGTTTTGGTCTGGCCGTTATCTGCGGCGAGATGGAGCGGAGTCCATTGATTTACGTCTTGAGCGCTAGTGTCGGCACCTGCGGCAATCAGAATGTTGACGACTTCGGTTTCGCCAAAAAATGCGCAAGGTGCAGGGGAGTCATTTGTTCCTTGTCCTGTGCATTCGTGTCGGCACCAGCGGCGAGCAGAATTTGTACGGCCTCGGTATCACCACTCTCGACTGCGAGGTGAAGGAGTGGCCTTGGCTCCCTGTCCTGGGAAGTCGCTTCCACCTCGGCGGCGAGCAGAACTTCAACGACCTCGGTGTGACCAGCCTCGGTGGCAAAATTTAGGGGAGTCATTTGGTATGTATTTCGAACATTCACGTACGCCCCGGCGGCAATAAGAGCTTTGACCGCTTCGACATCGCCGATCGCGGCCGCCGCATGCAGAGGAGTCCATAGGTATGGATCCCGGGCATTCGCATCCGCACCGGCGGCGAGCAGAACTTCAACGGCCTCGGTGTGACCAACCTCGGCAGCGTTGTGTAAGGGAGTCAGTTGATATGAATCCCGGGCATTCGCATCCGCACCGGCGGCGAGTAGCACCTTAACAGTCTCGGTGTGGCCAGACTCGGTTACAACAGGCGCAGCATCGTCCTTCCACCAGTCGGTATCGGCCTCGAAATCGCCTCTCCAGGTGGCGAAGTGCAGGGGTGTTACTTGCTCATTGGTCTCTGCATCCACGTCGGCACCGGCGGCGAGCAAGACCTCAACGGTCTTGGTGTCACCGTTTACGGCGGCGAAGTGCAAGGAAGTTCTTTGATCTTCGTTCCGGGCATTCACGTCAGCACCGGCGACGATCAGAGCGTTGACAATCTCAGCGTCGCTGTTTATGGCGGCGAGGTGCAGAGGAGTTCTTTGGTCTTTGGTTCTAGCGTTAGCATCGGCACCGGCACCGAGCAGGGCATCAACGGACTCGGTGTCACCGTTTCGAACGACAAAGTGCAGAGGGGCCATTTGGTCTGTCTGCTCATTTAAGTCGTCGGCGATCTGGGCGGCTAGCAAGACAGATAAAACGCGAGAACCCAAACCCAGTTCGTTTTCGCTCTGACCATTCACGTCGGTATAGTTGGCAAACAGGGCGGCTAGTAACGGGAGAGACCATTGGCCTTGGACTCGTGCATTCACACTAGCACCGGCAGCAATCAGGGTGATGACGGTTTCACTGTGGCCACAAAGAGCGGCGATGTGTAGCGGGGTCATTCCGGTCATTTGGTCTGATGTCCGCGCATTCGCATCGGCACCGACAGCGACCAAAGCGGCAACAGTTTCCGTGTGACCGTTACCAGCGGCGAGGTGCAGGGGAGAAACTTGGTGTTCGGCCCGCACATTTGTGTCAGCACCCGCGGCAATTAGGGCGGCGACAGTTTCCGTTTGGCCGTTACTGGCAGCAAAGAGCAACTTCTTATCAATGTCACTCACGATGTGCAACTGGCCTTCCGCTTCGGCGTTAGCGGATAACTCTCCGAACGCACACAGCATTGATAGAATCAACGCACAAGAAACGAAATTGATGAGAAGGAATCTTTTCACGACAAATTATGGAGACGAATCGCTTTACTAACCTAGACGTCTTGAAATCTGAAAAGTACCTTATAGGGGCACCTCGAACAACATCGTTACCTAGCGGTACAGCAGTAAACCATGTATGCTCTTTATGCTTATCGGGATCACAGCTATATATGACCAGACTGCATTCCCGTGTTTTTGCAAGAGTAAAGTCACATGCAAGTTCCATTATTCAGACACTTTGTGCCTGTGACAGCAGGTACCAGTAGCGACTCACATTGTATAGCAGGTTTTCGGCATGCTTTTCACGCGGACTGCGTTCCTGATCGTTCCGGTTGGCTCCGTTCCCATGGCCAAAGCCTGAAACTTGAAGAAATGCTCCACCTTACCGATATATTTTGCCGGTTCCTGTACTGTTTACTGTCACCTACTCCATGAAAATCGGACTAATCCGCAAGAAACGATCAATAGTTAGCGCCCATTGAATTCCCAATGCAAGGTTGAAAAGTCTCAGCGGGTTGGTGTCCGAACGACACGGAATTCGAGGTCGGCGTGACAGACATACGGGCTTGCCGCTTCTAACCTGACGCGACTCGCTGCACTGAGCGGTCCATGGTTCGTTCATATAAGAACCACCTCGTAGCAGGCGTTGTGAGCAATCTCCACCCGAAACCCGTGCGCTACTAGACACTAGCAGTGGAAACATCGCTTTATTTTTTACGCCAGGTATGGCGCAAAAAATAGGCCGCCATTGCTGACGGCCAAATCGTAGGAGGATAAAGCTACTAGATCAATTCTTTCGTCAGGCTGCTAACTTCCTCTCATAGTTTGCAGACCTAACCTGGCTGGAATTCGACTGGCTTTGCGGTCGAGTATCCCTGCCCTGTTCAGTATTCGCATTGCGGATCAGTCTAGCATTTACCGCACGTCGAATTGCGTATCTCGGAATACCGATGTCTTCAAGTTGAGCATCAGTCAATCCCTGGAGTTCACGAATGGTTTGGCGTCGAATTCTTGCTTCATTTATTCTTGCCAGGATTCGTCCAATAGCACTCCCGATCATTATGTACTTTTTCGCCCGTTGATATGGACGGATATCAATTGTATTTTGATTAAGATTGGTCACTTTATTCACCCAAAATAAACAATAAAAGTCATCAGTTAAATTTAAGTTTGCTCTAAACTGCTTATCCGACTAGGTTCACGATAATAAAAATTACCGCCACCGCACCGATAAAGGCAATTCCAACTCTATCATGAATTTTCTGAAACATCTAAGTTTTACCTCCGTTTATGCTTCGTAAATAACTCGTCTATTTCCGAGTTGATTTCGATTAACTGAATCGCTCGTGACTCGTCTTTTGACTTGCATATAGAATAATGTCAAGTTGCAATTTTTCAAGAGATATTTTTTCCTAGTAACATGAGCTTTTATTCATACATTGAAATCCCATATTCCACCTTTATTTATTTGTTTATTAAGAATTAATTATCTTCATTGTAATTTTTTATCAATTTCTTTTGCCAATATTACTCACACTTAATACAGGCACAAAGGTTAGTCATGCAATAGCGCACATACTCTTGGCAGAATCACTTCAAACAGCCTGAACAAATTATTCACTGTGGTCGGGTAAAATGTGCTTTCTACATATTTAGTCTATGCAACAGTATTGTCTTTATGAAATGGCTATTTGAGGAGTAACCCATGGCTGTCGGTACGCTATATAACAAAATCTGGGATAAGCACACAGTGTGTGAATTGCAAACCGGTCAACACCAGCTGTTCATCGGACTGCATCTGATTCACGAAGTTACAAGCCCACAGGCTTGCGACATGCTTCGTGAAAGAGGACTGCCCGTGCTGTTTCCCGACCGAACGATAGCCACTGTCGACCATATCATTCCGACAACTGACCAGTCCCGTCCCTATCGAGACGCAGAGGCGGAAGCCATGGCACAAGCACTGCACGACAATACCTCTGAGTTCAAAATTCGATATTTCGGAGTGGGCTCTGCTGAGCAGGGAATCGTACATGTGATGGGCCCGGAGCAGGGCATGGTTCATCCAGGCATGACCGTCGCTTGCGGCGACTCTCACACATCCACACATGGTGCATTTGGGACATTGGCATTTGGCATTGGCACCACTCAAGTCGGCGACATACTAGCTACTCAATGCTTGAGTATGGACCCACTCAAAGTGAGAAAGGTACAAATTGACGGTAACCTTCAATCTGGCGTTTTTGCTAAGGATATCATTCTGCACGTAATTCGCAAGCTTGGCGTGAAGGGTGGAATTGGCTTTGCCTATGAATATTGTGGTTCCACCATTAAGGCGATGACGATGGAAGAGCGTATGACAGTCTGTAATATGTCAATTGAAGGTGGTGCAAGAATTGGTTACGTTAACCCTGACTCGACAACCTATGCGTACCTGGAAGGACGTCCGTATGCACCAAGCGGGGAAGCCTGGCAACGGGCTGTCCAATACTGGGAAACTGTCAAATCAGATCAGGATGCCCGTTATGATGACGAAATACAGATTAATACTGAGCAAATTGCCCCGCATGTAACTTGGGGAATCAATCCTGGACAAAGCATAGGGATTGACGAATCGCTTCCAGACCCGACATTGCTGCCCGATGGCGAGCGACAGACGGCAGAACTTGCTTATCGACACATGAACCTGAAACCCGGTCAATCGATGGACGGTGTAAAAATTGATGTCGTATTTATCGGTAGTTGCACAAACTCGCGAATCGAAGACTTGCGTGCGGCAGCCACTATTGCCAAAGGACAGAAAGTTCCGGGACATGTGCGGGCGATCGTAGTACCGGGCTCCCGCCAAGTTGCAACACAGTCCGAAAGTGAAGGACTACACGAAGTATTCATTGATGCTGGATTTGAATGGCGAGAACCTGGCTGCTCCATGTGCCTCGCGATGAATCCAGACCGGTTGGAAGGCAATGAAATTTCCGCCAGTACCAGCAATCGAAATTTCATTGGCCGCCAAGGCAGCCCAAATGGGAGAACGCTTCTGATGTCACCGCAAATGGCGGCGGCTGCTGCAGTCAATGGTCAGGTAACTGACGTTCGCACCATTGTGCACTAGGAGAATAGGCATGTCAGATAACAAAATCGTGCAGGTTATAGGTAAAGCAATCGTCATACCGGGTGATGATATTGATACCGACCGAATCATTCCAGCCCGTTTTCTTAAAGAAATTACATTTGCCAACCTTGGCAAATACCCATTTTTTGACGAACGTTTTGATGTTGAATTAAATGAGAAGCCGCATCCTCTTAACGATCCGAACTGTCGAGATGCCAAGATACTGTTAGTCAACAAGAACTTTGGCTGTGGCTCTAGCCGGGAGCACGCACCGCAATCTCTGAAACGATGGGGAATTGACGCTATCGTAGGGGAATCATTTGCTGAAATCTTTGCATCAAACTGCATCACCCTTGGTATCCCAGCGGTTACAGTATCCAGCGAGAGTATTCGTGCATTTCAGGCAGCCGCTCTGGAGGATGTAAACTTGATCTGGACAGTCGATCTTGAGAACTCCACGGTCTCGAGTGCTAAGGCTTCGGCAGAATTGCATATGCCCGAACACCACAAGAATACACTGAGGGAGGGGTTGTGGGACAGTACCTCGCTGCTGCTTGAAAACGTAGACCAGGTCAGACAACTATACGATCAACTACCCTATACCAATGACTACGGATCGTAAACTGCGACAAAAATTCCAGAAAAATCTAACTGAATTCAGCGATAACCTGGATACACACGGTATAGCCAAATCAATGCTGCACTTGCAATAAGAGCAAAGGCGGCAATCATAAAGAAAGCGATACTGTAATTACCTGTTGCAAAAATAATCCCACCGAAAAGTGGCGGCATGATCGCGACACCGGCATATATGACAAACTGTACACCGGCTGTCCAATTGTGTGATTCACCTTCCGGTGCGTGATCAGCAATTTCAGCCAGGAATATTCCGTTCCACCCGTGAGTGCTTGCGCCAATCACGAAAGAAAAAACGTAGAGCAAGAAAACATTCCAACTGTCGGATACCAGATACATTCCACAAAGAGAAACCGCTGAAACAACACCAATCAGCGTCAATGTGTACTTGGGAGTCAGCCATTTATCCGATAGCCCGCCCCATGCCACGCGACCAATCACTCCACCTAAATTCACAAAAAGGAAACAGATTCCTGCGTCTACCAGACTGAATTCCCGGGTAACCAGATATACAACAAAGTAGCTACCGACGCTGACCTGTACGCCCGCATAGGTAAATCCCACCATTGCGAATCCTCGAAGCAATGGATTTTTAAAAACATCAATGACCGGTTGGACCAGTTGCGAAAACGACCAGGTCAAATTTGTATTGCTGCGATTACGATCATACTCGGCTCGCATCGGCTGCAGCATCAGGATTGAGATGATTCCCATTAACGCAATCGCGAAAATACCTGCCTGCCAGTTCCAGAGTACAGCAATATACGGCACAATGACCGCCGCGGCCGCACCGCCGACCGTCACTCCGGACTGCTTAATTGAAAAGAAGACGCCTCGATTGCCGGAATGCGAGACCCTGAGCAAAACAGGCGCATGTGATGGATTGATTGGACCGTAAGCAATGCCCAAAAGAACTGCACACAGTACTATCGCAGTTGGCGTCGCCAGTGTGAAAAATGAGAGTCCAAGCGTCGAAGCAATAGCAGAAATCTGCAAGACTCGAATTGGACCATACCTGGCAATAAAACGGGTGCAAAAGCTCCCGAAAAACATTGATACAAAATAAACGAATCCAGAAAAGATTCCGACATATGAATCGCTAATCCCAATATCTGGAAAAGAATCTGGCGCACTCACAGCAACTGCGAGAATAGCGGAACTTCCCACAGCCATGGTGAACATCATGGCCAAGGTAACACCCAAGCCAGCGGGGAATAATTGCATCAGGAATGTCTTTTTATCAGTACCTACTGATCAACCATTCTGGAAATCAGTAATTGATCAGCAACCAAGTTGTGCAGCAAGATCAATGAAATCTCTGGCTACAACCGTGTACTGAGCAGTTGGTTCCAAGTCTGCAGTTTGATTCGGTCCATGTTCGGTTGGCCTTGGTACAAATGCGGTCTTGTAACCGCACTTTTCTGCTGCAATCAAGTCAGAATTGTGAGCTGCAACCAGCATACATTGGTCGGGTTCCAAACCAAGCATGGCTGCAGATTTCAAATAGCTTTCCGGCTGAGGTTTGTAGTGCCCGACAACTTCGGCACCAAGCACCATATCCCACGGCAATCCGGCGTTTCGCGCCATGTTTACAATTAAGGCAACGTTGCCATTCGACAGCGTTGCGATGATGTAAATTGTCTTCAATCGTTGTAAGCCTTCCACTGAGTCTGCCCATGGACTGAGGCGATGCCAGGCTCGGTTCAGATACTGTTTGATGCTTTCATCCAGCGCATCTACTCCGAAATCGACGAGTACTTCATTCAGGTTTTCGTAGTGAAGATCATCCAACTTGACAAACGGTCGATTACCACTACGAATGCGTTCCATAGACGGCTGGTACTTGCTACGCCACCGGTCAGCAAACAATTCACCATCGACTTGATTGAGTTGCGGCACTGCCTCAACCTCCCTAGCGATACTGCTTCGCCAATCAACGACAGTACCGAACACGTCAAATAATATTGCTTTCAGATTTTTTGGCATAAATAGAAGGAAACTGGTGAGCTGTTGATTTGTCTCTGAATTGAATTTGCTTCCTGGCGAAGCCATCAATACCAAAGAGAAACTGTATTTTATAATTTTTTGCTCCGGGCGATTAGCTCAGCGGGAGAGCGCTGCCTTCACACGGCAGAGGTCACTGGTTCAATCCCAGTATCGCCCACCATTCTCTGCACCGGTTAAGTCGGATTTTGCTTGGCCGACAATCGAATATTCAAATAATTTCCAGCCAGAATCGCCGCACTTCCAATGATCGTTGGCATATCGATTGGTTCTGCATAGAGCAAAAGGCCGGCAACTGCAATCATAGGTAAACGAAAATATTCTACCGGCACAATTGAGATCAAATCCATCAGCTTGAACGCCCGCGCCATGCAATAATGTGCCGCCATTACACCGGCCGTTACAAAAACGATCAATCCAAACGTAACCAGGTCGGGTGTCTTGTAAGTGCCAATGGCGAACATGAGCCCTGTTGACAAAGGCAACTGGAGCACAGACATGTAAAACAGAATGCAAAGTGGGGTTTCGGTTTGCGTCAATTTCCGCGTGCCCAACATACCACCGGCAAATCCGAGCGCACCGATCAACATAACGATTGCACCGAGTTCCACCTCAAAACCAAAGGGCTGAACAATAATCACTACTCCTGTAAATCCGATCAGAACATACAGAAATCGTTCAAGTGTCAATTTTTCCTTCAGAAAAATTGGCGCAAGCAATGCTATCCAGATAGGGACTGTAAATTCGAGTGCAAATACATGAGCAAGGGGAATTGTCCCTATCGCAAAAACCCAACCGAACTGCCCGACAAAGTGAACACAATTTCGAATGAGGTGCAGCCCAATTTTTTGTGTTCTTATTTGCTGAAATCCCTCCCTGGACAGTCCCACCAGAAGAGTGATCAAGAATACTGAAACAACCGATCTAAAGAAAACAATTGTTGCAGCGTCGAGTTCAAATGTGGTTTCACGAATCGCAATGGCAACTGAGGTGTAGCAGACAAGTGTGCCCGTCATCCAGGCATATGCGACACTCGCCCGATTGGAGATCTTAATCAGGGTACTCCAGTTTGATGCGGGTTAGCTGTTTGAATTACTCTCTGCACAGTTGCAGACATCGAGCACCCTACCGGACTACTCGAAATTTACAACCGCTGAGGTTCCCGGTAAAATCAGTTTGTCGTTTTCGGTAAACCTCAAATTAACAATGTATTCGGGTTCATCAACGAAAACTTGAGGAAATAGCGTCGGAATTTGAACAGATGCTGTGTAGCTTTGCCCACCCACAACAACGTCGACAGATTGACTTGTATTCAACCGTTGCCAGACTTCGGGCGATAGGTTAACCTGCACAACGTACTGACCCGCACTCGCTAAAGTCATCAACGGTGCTTGCAATAGTTCTGGATCAACATTCAGTCCAGGGTGAACATTGCTATTGACAACCAGCGCATCGAAGGGAGCAGTCAGTTGGGTGAGCGATAATTCATACTCAGCTAAACTTAGGCTTGCACGAGCGATGGCAAGATCAAACTGAGCCTTCTTGAGTGCGTTTTCAGACTCTTCATACAATAACAGCGACAATGAGCCGCGATCATACATATCCTGCTGCCTTGTGAACTTGGCATCTACATCATCAACCTCAATTTGCATCTTTGCAACTTGATTCCTGGCGATTCTTACCATTGCTTTCTGCCGAGTGGAATCAAGTTCAATCAAAATATCGCCAGACGGCACCCGGTCGCCCACACTCGAATTAACCTGGGTTACAGTGCCTCTCACAATTGAATTAATTTCAATTACTGATTGAAAAGAGACTCTGCCATCCAAAGTCTCTGCAGCAGTCGTCTGGGTAAACAGAAGCAGTGCTGCAAAAACAGCTAAAAAGCCTTGATTAGATAACATTCGCTTTAACATCAGTTCGCCTTACCTTACCATTTGGTTGAATTGCTGATATTTCTGCAGTTGGAACCCTGCCCCGTCAGCCCCACCCAATAGAATGACCAACAGTAAATATATCTGATGAAATCCTGTTTTGCGTCAGACATGGTTTCGCTATACTTTATAGATATACAAGCGCCTCATCAAACTTTCGTGCGGCGAGATCTATCACCTAAACAATTGGATTTCTGTACAGTTCGATAAACTGCGGTATCTGTCAATGAATGAAGCCATCAGAATCTCTACCCTAAATTCGTCCCCTAAAGCTTTCGCACCTGGCATTCAAAACGTATTGGAAGGCCGAGAACGCTACTATATTCGGGGTGGTGCAATGGTAGTCATTGCACTAAATGCCGGCGACCAGGTTGAAATTGTAGACCCCGAAGGTCTTCAGTGTGTACACATCGTCGCATTTGATGCCAGCGGTAATTTCAGTTCCGGGCAATTCACACCTGACCAGATGACAAATGGTGTGAATCTCGCGTCAATGTTGGAACAGGCATCACCAGGCGCGACAAATATCAAGCAAAAACTTAAACTCTTTGGTATCGACCTTGCATCTGCACCCACTGCTGTATTACTTGACGGGCAGAGCAGCCCCGGTTCACGCGTCAGCCGAGTCGTAGAATCAGAGTGTATTGGAATATTCGGTGCACCCGGCGGCCCAATGAGCGCGGCAGAGCAAAATCCGCCGACAGATCTGATACTGTGGGTTACTCGAGGTACTACATCGGGAGATGAAATCGAAATTCCAACAGACCCCTTGGCGGATGCAATCCAAGACTTCACCATCAAAGCGGCGACCGCAAAGAGTTATGAAGTCAAGGCTGGAGAATACATCCAGATTCTAGACATCAGCGGCCGTCAATGTTCAGACTTTCAGTGTTTTGATACGAAAGCATTGGATCGCGGGTTGGAGCGAAATCTGGATGCGACCGCAACCCGTACAATGGTTGGTTCTGCGTATCCCAAGCCGGGTCTATATTCAAAATTCTTTGACGTTGGCCTAGAACCGGTGATCGAAGTGATCCAGGATACCTGTGGGCGTCACGACAGTTTCGGATTGGCTTGCGCCAGCAAATATTACGACGAAATGGGATATCCGGGCCACGCCAACTGCTCTGATAATTTTAATTTTGCGATTCAAGAGTATCCCATCGCTCCACGAAAAGGCTGGATGGCAATTAATCTGTTTTTCAATTCGTTCTTTGACGACCACTACCAACTCTACATGGATGAACCCTGGTCCAGACCAGGAGACTATGTACTAATGCGTGCGACCAGGGACCTGATTTGCATATCATCATCCTGTAGTGATGATATCGACGCGGCGAACGCGTGGAACCCCACGGATATTCAAGTGCGCGTTTACAGGGAAAAAGAACTTTTTAAGCGAACCATTGCGGCACGTAAAACCGTTGATGAGGAACCGATCATGACCCAGGAAACCGGATTTCATCCAGAAACTTCGAAACTGACGAGAGACTTCGTTGAGTATGCGGGATTTTGGCTGGCCAATACTTATAACAACCTGGGTGAAGTCGCGGAATACTGGGCCTGCCGAGAAGGTGCGGCATTGATTGATCTTTCACCCCTCCGTAAATATGAAGTGTTAGGTCCTGATTCAGAGAAGTTGCTACAGACTTGCGTAACCCGGGATATCAAGAAGCTCTCAGTCGGACAAGTCACCTATACAGCCATGTGTAATGTTTCAGGCGGCATGATTGACGATGGCACTGTGTTTCGTTTGGGACAGGAAAACTTTCGCTGGGTGGGCGGCTGTGATGATTCCGGACTGTGGCTCCGTAAGCAGGCAGAGGAACGCGGTTTAAAGGTCTGGGTACGAGACTCCACCAGTCAGCTTGTCAATCTTCAGATCCAAGGACCCGACAGCCGTTCAATACTGCAAGAAACGGTTTGGACACGTCCCGATCAGGCAAACGTTGAGGAACTGAAGTGGTTTCGATTTTCCGTCGCCAGAATGAACGATTCCAATGGAATTCCGATTGTTCTTTCACGCACTGGATATACGGGCGAGTTAGGTTACGAGATATTCTGCCATCCAAGGGACGCAGCTGAAGTCTGGCGAATTTTGATGAATGCTGAAGGTGCGAAAAACTTAAAACCAATGGGTCTTGGCGCACTGGATCTTCTCAGAATTGAAGCTGGACTTATATTTGCCGAGTCTGAATTTTGCGAACAAACTGATCCGTTTGAAGCTGGCATTCCCTTTACCGTTCCGCTTAAGTCAAAGCCGGACGACTTTATCGGACGAGATGCGTTGATCAAACGAAAGGAAAATGCGCAACGTAAACTGGTTGGACTGGACATTGACGGACGAGAGGCAATTGGAGGCGGTGATGGAGTGTTTACCGGCCGCCAGAAGGTTGGAGAAATCACCAGTGCCTGCATTTCCCCGATCCTTGGCAAGTCGATTGCTTTGTGCAGGATGAATATCGAATATGCGGATATTGGAACTGAAATCGAAATTGGCAAACTCGATCACCACCAGAAGCGTATTCCTGCAGTCGTTGTTCCCTTTCCGCACTTTGATCCGGAAAAGAAACGGGTTCGTGGCCTGTACGACTAAAATTAGATTGATGTAGCTGCGGTAACGGCAACGGCATCAATCAGGTTGACACCATTGCTCTCTAGCAGAATTAGATCGAACTGATATTTTGTGTAGAGGGTTATAGGAAACCAACCACAAAGTCAAATCCCAAGATAAGCCTTTTTTACGTGCTCATTGTTGGCTAGACTTTGGGCGCTCCCATCAAGGGTAATCTTGCCATTTTCGAGAACATAGCCGTGCTCGACAGTTTTCAGCGCCAAGTCGGCATTTTGCTCAACAAGTACGACCGTTACACCACTTCGATGAATCTCCTGCAGGATCAGACTGATTTCCTGCACAATTAACGGAGCCAGTCCCAGCGATGGCTCGTCAAGCAACAAAATCTTGGGCCTCGACATCAACGCCCGACCAATTGACAGCATCTGCTGTTCACCGCCACTCAATGTCCGGGCCTGTTGACCAATTCGCTCTTTCAGTTTTCCAAAATGAGAGAAAACCGACTCCAAATCCTGACTGATCCGCTGCTTGTCTTTATAGATGTATGCACCTAGCATTAGATTTTCCAGGACTGTGAGATCTTTGAACACGCGCCGTCCTTCAGGTACATGTGCGATTCCACGGGCTAGCAGTTGGTCAGCTTCAACGTGATCAACCCTTTCTCCGTCCAGCAAAATTTCACCGGAACTGGGTTTGACCAGTCCCGAAATGCTACGTAGGGTAGTGCTCTTGCCTGCTCCATTTGAACCGATCAATGAGATCGACGAACCGGATGAAGCGGTAAAACTGATACCCCTCAGAGCTGCGACGTTGTGGTAGTTAACCACAAGATCATTAACTTTGAGTTCCATTCTTCAACCTCCACCCAGGTAGGCTTGAATCACATTGGGATTGTGTCGTACCTGATCTGGCGTACCGTCATCAAGCACCGTACCAAAATTGAGGACAACCAGTCGGTCACATAGCCCCATCACAGCTTTCATGTTATGCTCGACCAGCACTATTGAGATCCCTGATTCGCGAACGCGCTCAGTTAGTTCCATCATGTGTTGAGTTTCTTCCGGATTCATTCCTGCAAACGGCTCATCCATAAGAAGCAATTTCGGCTTCGCAGCAAGAGAAATGGCGACCGCCAGTGTACGTTGCAATCCAAGTGGAAGCTCTGCTGCCAGTTGCTCCTTCCTTTCGAGCAAACCCATAAATTCGAGAACGTCAGTCGTGGCTTCAATCGCTTCATTTTGCTTTTGGCGATCAAGACCCAGTACGGCGGAAATGATGTTCGTGTGAGCCTGCTTATGTGTACCAATCAGGACATTCTCGAATACCGTCAGTTCTTGAAACAGTGTTGTTTCCTGAAATGTTCGCACCACCCCGGCCGAGGCGATGCGTGAGGGCTTCTGGTTTGTAATGTTGTTGCTACGAAACAGGACTTCTCCACTGGTTGGTGACAGAAATCCGGCAATCATCTTGAACGTGGTACTTTTGCCAGCGCCATTTGGCCCGATAAGGCCGCGAATCTCGCCCTCATTGGCAGAAAAACTCACATCATCGACAGCCAGCAGTCCGCCAAATCGCATCGTAAGGTGTTTGACTTCGAGAATCGGCGTCACGTCGCACTCTCTCGATTTGCCTGGAATTTCTGCCTGATCTTCTGCGGTAAGCTCTCAAGTCCGCCAGGCAGGTAAAGAATGAAAAAGATCAAAGTTGCACCATAAATTGCGGGTCGCAGTTGCTCCGCACCGCGCAAAACCTCATCCAGAACAGACAGCACAACAGCTCCGATAATTGCTCCATAAAACGTTCTGTATCCACCAACAATCACCCAGATCAGAATAAATACCATAAATCCGATATCAAACTGTTTCGGAGCGACTGTTCCGATGTAGTGAACTTTAAGCGCTCCTGCAATTCCCACAAATAGAGAACCAATGACAAATGCCAAAGTTCGATAGTTCCAGGTATTCACGCCAACCGATTCGGCCAGCACCCCTTTCCAGTGAACTGCGTGAAGCGTCAACCCTATTCTGGAATTTTCAATTCGATACAGCAGGTAGACACATATGCTTACCACAATCAAAACCAGGTAAAAATAAGGAATAGGCTCAAGAAAATCGATGTTCATCAGTTCTGGAGATGGTATCGCGCTGGTTCCACCCGTGCCACCAAATGGTTTGATGAACTGTATCCAGGTCAGACGAATTGCTTCACCGGCAGCGAATGATCCAATGAGAAAATAAAACTGGGTCATTCGGAACAGCGGATAACTCAGGAGCAATGCCACCAGACCAGCCATCACACCAGCAAGCGGTAATGTAATCCAAAACGAAATATCAAAATTCTTGCTGATCAATGCGCTGGTATACGCACCAACACCCATCATGACTGCATGAATTAAAGACCACTCTCCCGTCAGTGTAACTAAGCGATAGCTCACCACGACCAGAATGTTGATGGTGAGAAAGATCAAAAAATCCTGTTGGTGGTACTTTAGAAAATGTGGCAGAACGATCAGCACCGCGTATAGTAGCAGCAGGAACAAAACCGGTTTGAATTTCGTTGGAATGAGGCTATTCACTGACTCGATGCCCCATAATGCCTGTCGGACGAATAATCAGCACCAGTACCATGATGACTAGCCCTGATATCGTAGCAATGGTACCGCTGAAGTAGGTCGTTACAAATGTGTGGAACAGGGCATACAGTACAGAGGCAATTACGGCTCCTGAAAGGCTGCCAACACCCCCGACGATGGTAACGATAAAAGCAGCAATGATAACGTTGTGTCCCATATGTGGGTTGATGTTTGTGAGCGGAGCCATCAGTGCACCGGCTAGTCCCGCCATTGCTGCTCCGACTCCGATAGCAATCATGGATACCCGAATCGTACTGATTCCTTGCAATGCTGCGGCTTCCCGATCCATCGAAACCGCTCTAACCGCCCAACCAAATTTAGTGCGGGTGAGAAAATACCACAGGGTTCCCAAGGCGAAAATAGCGACCGCGATGCTGAAAAGGCGTTGGTAAGGAATACGAACTGAATCCATAAGGATGAGTGTTCCCTCAAACGGTGGTGGAACTTGCTTTGACGGTCCTTCACCACCAACGTAAGTCGCAATGACTTGCAGAATGAACAGCATGCCGATCGAACAGATGAGTCCGCCGAGCGGGTCGCCGGTCATGGGGCGAAACAGAAACCGCTCCATCAACAGCCCAAGTGCGGTAACGAGCAAAATTGCCAGTACAACTGTGATGAGATAGGGTACACCGTTTTGCGCATGCACAAACCAGATCGTATAGGCTCCAATCATGACCAGTTCGCCATGCGCGAAGTTCACCACTCGCATCACACCGAATACTAAAACCAAGCCGATCGCAGCCAACGCGTAAAATCCGCTTTGAATAAGCCCGTTAACGACCGTTTGGATCAGCAAATCCAATTGCTACACCTTAAAATCTGTTTGGCACAAAAAGAAACAGGGGAGAGTGCGAATGACTCCCCCCTTATCGTCTGCCTTTCGGAATTTATACTGTTCTCAGGCCGAGCGCTTTCATGTGCTTGATGAGAACATCATTGTTCGCATCCAGCCACGCTGACAGATCACCGTACTCCTGAATTCTGGCTCTTCCATCCTCGACCAAAACAACTGGCCAACGACCAACCAGAACATTATCCAGTCCCCAAAGTTGGCTGCCCCACCAGGAGCCTCCACCGAAGACGAAATTCTGTTCATTACCGGTCATTTGCGCGGTAACCGCTTCCGATTCCACGCTGCCAGCAGCCTGGGCATTTTCTATCCAGTTCAACAAAATGACCGGATATTCCCAAGCAACAGCAGACCAGTCATTCGGATGGTCGGCTCGAAATGCCGCATCGAATCCTCCTGGATCCGGAAAATTCACATCTGCTAATGCAGGATCGTCAAAATCCGGAAATTGGAAAATCGTACCATTGACAAAATCAACACTCGTTTTGGCAATGATTTCGTGATAAAAATCCAGCGTACACGAGATGATTTTTCCATCAAAGCCCTGGTGATACAACTGCTCCATGATTGGCGTAACATAGAAACTTGTAGCCATACAGAAAATATCTGGGTCTTTATCCAGTACGGAACTGACGATTGGAGCAAAGTCCGTAACATCAAATCCGTGCAGGTTGGTGTCAACAACTTCGATACCTGCAACTTCAAACGCTGCCTGGTAAGTAGCAGTCGATTGCAACCCATACTCTACGTCGTTGTTTGTGACAATCACGGCAGTCTTGGCATCAGGGTAATTTCTGGCAAGCCACTCGACTCCGGTCACGTTGTAAAGAGGGTGTGATTCACATGTCGCGACAAGATAGTTCGAATCGGGTGTGATATCACTCGGCAACAAGGTAGTCGTCAGTACCTTTCTTCGGGTTGCCCATGGCAATACGGCAGCAACTGTCGCTCCGCCAAGCATCATCACCATCTTGGCTTCATCTTCGAGCACCAATTTCTTCATGCCCTGTACTGCTTTGTCGGTTTCGTATCCATGATCATAGGTGGCGATGTTTATGTCATACGTCTCATCTCCAATGGTCACTCCACCGGCTGCATTGATGTTTCTGGCAATAATTTCGCATCCGTAATATCCCGGAAGTCCCCAAGGCGCAAGGTCACCTGTCATAGGAATATTCATTCCGACTGTGAGTTGCTTATTCGCTGAAAATGCGCGACTTGGAATTATGCTGGCGGCCGTTGCAGTCGTTGCACCAGCTGCCACTTGTTTCAAGAATTTTCGTCTTGAGGCACTAGTTTCAATTTTGTTCATATCAAACCTCCCTAGTAAGTTAGTTTCAACCGTTTATAAATCAAAACGAAGGCATACACAAATCCAATTCAAAAAAAGGCTTCCAACTTTGATATTTGATCAATTACAACGACTACTGAATGGTTGCTAGTAGATGATCAGCTTTTTCAGAAATATTCAATGAAATCCAATCTGACTGCACCAATACAGTAGAATCGAACACCGTTTGAACGAGTTACCGAATTCAATCAATAATTTCTTTCCAAGGCCATCATTTTTCGTATTGAAATTCGTTAATGTCTAGTGATCGATCTTCAAATGTGATGCAGGGTGCATTACTGATCGTGGCTGCAATGTCACTCATTGGGCTGATCGATAATTTTGTGCGCTACGTTGCCGAAGAAGGCGGCCTATGGCAATTTCACCTGACTCGCTCAATTATTGCCTGCCCTATCATTGTCTGCTTTTGCCTTGTCAGACGAAAGAATCTGTTTCCGAAAAGACTATGGGCGGTCGCACTAAGGTCTACACTGATGTCGATGGCGCTTCTGATTTACTTTGGTTCCATCACCTTAATGCCTATCGCAGAAGCAGGTGCCACGTTGTTCAGTTCTCCAATTTTCGTTCTAATATTTTCTGTATTGCTGTTGGGGATTCGCATTGATATTTGGCGAATTCTCGCTGTCGCTATCGGTTTCATCGGAATGCTTCTGATACTGAAACCAGACCCGGCTAACCTCAATGCTTTCACAATACTACCGTTTCTGGCTGGTTTGCTCTATGCACTTGGACAATTGACTACCCGTCACCTGTGCGCGGATGAAAGCACTTTTCTGTTGCTGCTTGGATTTTTTGTAGCGCTTGGCATTTTCGGCTTACTTGGGACAATCCTCTTCACGTTCGTCAGCATTCCTGAAAGCTGGATAACCACAGCTCCATTCTTCTTTACTGGTTGGGTAAGTCCGACGGAGCGATTTCTTTTCTGGACATTTGTTCAAGCGATCGGTTCACTATTTGCCGTATCCGGTCTGGTCCGCGGCTATCAGGTCGCGGAGCCCACATACATTGCTGTGTTTGAATACAGCTTTCTTATCTTTGCTGGCTTCTGGGCCTGGATTCTGTGGCGTGAACTGCCTGATCCAATTGGTTTTCTAGGTATTTTTGGCATCGTAGTCGCCGGCATAATCATAGCACTGCTTAGCAGAAAATCAGCACTTGAAACGAAGTCGGCAACCACTTCCTAGAAATCTGATTCAAATGAACTGTCAAATGATGTGAAATACCATCTAAAAAGCTCGGATGCTCGAACTCAACTTTTAGCCAATTTCTAAAAAAATTCAAACCAAAGATAAATCTGCCAATAAAATTAGGTTTTTGATACTAACAGGCAACTTTGGAAACAAGACCGTCCAGCCCTATCTCTATTCGGCTTTCCTCCCATCCGGATAGCCACAAACAACCGGCACCCCTGAACTGGGGAGCCGATAGTCCTGCAGAACGCGGCCCGGTAGTCGGGACACTTACCGACAAACGAAATGCCATAGGTGCACACGCAGGTTCTTATGCAATCTATCGAGCACTTGCAATTGCTGCCGGGACACTCGACCAGGTTCATGTTCCTGATCTGACTGATACTGCACCGGCAGAGCCACTTGGTCCACACAAACAATGGTCATTGCCGGACAAAATCGTCTCGCTAGACCCCTATGGACACAATGTCAGTCAATTTTGGGCAGACCAGCTTGATGAAGGATGGGATATACGTCCTTCGATCGCAGTAACGAAAGCGCGGCTGTATATGCCAGAGTTGAATCAGGCAATTGCAAACGGTCGACTCAAAGCTGATAACGAAATTCTTACCGAAAGCAATGAAGCACGAGTAACCAAAGCCGCGATTGAGCCCGTTTGGTATCTACCAGGCATTGCAGAGCGGTTCAAAATCAAGGAAAGTGATTTAAGACGTGCACTGTATGAACAAACCGGTGGAATGTTCACTGAACTCGTCACTCGCAATGATCTGAAAATATTCCTACCGCCAATCGGTGGCATAACCGTCTATATATTTGGCGATTTACAGGCGATTACAGATCCAGAACGAAAGGTTGCCTGTCGTGTTCACGATGAGTGCAATGGTTCAGATGTATTCGGCTCAGACATCTGCACCTGTCGTCCCTACCTCGCGCATGGTATAGAGGTTTGCATTGAAACCGCACAGCAAGGTGGCTGTGGCGTCGTCGTTTACAACCGAAAGGAAGGTCGCGCCCTGGGGGAAGTTACTAAATTTCTAGTCTATAACGCTCGCAAACGACAACCTGGTGGAGATCGGGCGGAAACCTATTTTGAACGTACAGAATGCGTTGCAGGCGTACAAGATATGAGATTTCAGGAGCTGATGCCAGATGTACTTCATTGGCTTGGAATCGAACACATAAATCGCTTTGTCTCCATGAGTGATATGAAGTACGACGCGATCGTCCAACAGGGAATTGATATATCTGAGCGTGTTGCGCTTCCAGATGACCTGATACCTGATGATGCAAGCGTTGAGATGGATGCCAAAAAAGCGGCTGGTTATTTCACATTGGAAGTCCCCTCTGATGACAAGTTGAAAGAGGCTAAGGGACGGGGGCTGCATGAATGAAATAGCGCTGGATGATGCGCTAAAGCAACTTAGAAGTTCTGAAGAAATTCGCGTCCGATGCGCGGAATTGCTTGAAATTGGCGAACGTGGCAACCTCGTACACTTTGATGTCCGAACCGAACGTCTCGCTGTCGTAGCTCAAAAGGTGGCTGAAGTAACACGAAGTCGTTACCCGAATCTCAATATTCCAATTCACAGCCGGTGGCGTCACTTTGAAGTTTCGGGGATCAATCGATGGAATCAACTCAGTTCCAACATTGAACCTTTCGAACGGGCCCGAACTGCACTAGATCTAGTGATCCCAAGTGTACTGCTAGACGCAGGTGCCGGCAGTTCCTGGCGTTACAGGGAACATCAAACCGGAAACGTGTACAGCCGCTCAGAAGGCCTGGCGATCGCATCTTTTGACATGTTTTCTCTAGGCCTCTTTTCGTCCGATCCCGAGCAACCGCTTCGCACAGATGCTGAAGCTCTTGTAAGTTTTGATGTCGACAAATTAGGTCAAGCCTTTCAGGTCGGCCCGGAAAACCTCATGGACGGTATTGAGGGCCGAGCCCAATTGCTACATTCACTGGGTAATCTGTTGAAAAACAAACCTGCGATTTTTGGCGACCCACCGCGACTTGGGACTTTAGTTGACTATCTTGTTGAAATCATGCCTTCACCAAATGCGCATGACGTATTGGCAATCTTGATTGAGCTGCTCAATGAAATATGGCCAGACAGAATTCAATTGAATGGCCAAAATCTGGGCGATGTCTGGCACCACAGCGCAATTCAGCGTAGCGACGATACCAATGAATTGGTGCCTTTCCATAAACTCACCCAATGGCTGACCTATTCGCTCATTGAACCACTGCAGGAAGCAGGCATCGGACTATCCAAGACTGAGGCATTGACTGGACTGGCTGAATATCGAAATGGAGGACTATTTCTTGATCTGGACGTACTGTCACCACGAAACTCAGATGTTTATCACGAGAACCACCCTCCCGATTCAGAATTGGTAGTTGAATGGCGAGCATTGACGCTTGCACTTCTTGACAGACTCGCTCCATTGATCAGGCAGGAATTAAACTTAAGTCAGCACAGCCTCCCACTTGGCGCAATTCTTGAAGGTGGTACGTGGGCGACCGGCCGCCAGCTTGCGTTTGAAAAGCGAGCAAACGGTGATCCACCTATTACCGTACAGTCGAATGGAACTATATTTTGAATATCAACCGTGTGAGTAATTCATGAAAAATGTAAACGTCATCAATCACCCGTTAGTGCAACACAAGTTATCGCTGCTTCGAAAACGTGAAACCAGTACCGCAAGATTCCGACAGCTGGTCAGGGAAATATCCTTGCTACTCGGATATGAGCTAACCCGAGACCTTGAATTGGAATACAAAACAATCGAAACTCCTCTTGCCCAAATGCAGGCGCCTTTTCTGTCAGGCAAGAAAATCGTGCTGATTTCGATCCTCCGCGCTGGAAATGGTTTGCTGGAAGGTATGATCGACCTGATGCCATCGGCTAGAGTCGGACATGTCGGGCTGTATCGTGATCCACATACCTTGGTCGCGATGGAATATTATTTCAAAGTTCCTCATGATTTGATCAATCGTCCGGTAATCGTGTTAGACCCTATGCTAGCGACTGCAAACTCGTCGGTTGCTGCAGTTCAGCGAGTCAAGGAAGCCAAGGCGCAAAACATAAAGATGGCCTGCCTGCTTGCCGCTCCGGAAGGAATAGAGGCATTTCAATCGGCACATCCAGACGTCCCAATCTATACAGCCGCGATTGATGAAAAACTGGACGATCACGCATATATCGTGCCAGGTCTTGGCGATGCAGGTGACCGGATCTATGGAACGAAGTGATTTCGCACCATAAAATGAGTTGTAGCCAGATCTGATTGGCTTAGGCTACCCTTGCCTGTCAAGATTCAAGCAACATTTAGGAACTGTATCGACGAAACCCACAGTAGTTAGGAGCCTCGTAAATGATTGATCTCATTATTCGAAACGCTAACCTTCCAGATGGACGAAGTGGCGTAGACATTGCGGTCGATAATGGCAAAATTCTCGAAATTGAACCTCAAATTGAGGCTGAAGCTCATCAAACCCTGAATTTGGATCACTGGCTGGTCTCTACACCTTTAGTAGACCCACACTTTCACATGGACTCCACTTTGAGTGCCGGACGTCCCCGCATCAACCAAAGCGGAACTTTGTTGGAAGGTATTGAAATCTGGGGAGATTTAGTGCCGACTCTAACCGCTGATGACATCAAGCATCGAGCTCGTACACTCTGTCACTGGTCAATTGCTAAAGGTTGTCTGGCGATTCGCAGCCACATAGATGTAACCGACGATTCACTACTGGCGGTGGAAGCGCTGATCGAATTACGCGAAGAGATGGCGCCCTGGATTGATCTTCAATTCGTTGCTTTTCCACAAAATGGACTCTTTAGACACCCACCTGCCAAAGAAAACTTACTTCGATCACTTGATTTGGGTGTCGATATCGTCGGCGGGATTCCTCATTTTGAACGCACGATGGCCGATGGCACTGAATCAGTGAAAGTTCTGTGTCAAATTGCTGCAGATCGAGGGTTACTGGTTGACTTACACTGTGATGAAACCGACGATCCAAACTCTCGACACATTGAAACGCTTGCCTGCGAAACGCAGCGTCTGGGTATGCATGGACGCGTGGCTGGATCGCATCTAACGTCAATGCACTCAATGGATAATTACTACGCCAGCAAATTGTTGTCTCTAATAAAAGAAGCAGAAATTACAGCGATCCCCAATCCTCTGATCAACATAACCATTCAAGGTCGACAGGATACCTATCCCAAGCGGCGCGGCATGACACGCGTCAAAGAAATGATCGGTATGGGTATTCCTGTGGCACTGGGACACGACTGCATGATGGACCCTTGGTATGGACTCGGCAGCCATGATATGCTTGAAGTCGCACACATGGCAGTTCACGTTGCACAGATGACTGGTGTTGATGAAATCAATGCCATGTATGCGGGAGTAACAACCACCGGTGCGGCGGTCATGCACCTTGATCACATGGGTCTGAAACCTGGCTGCGACGCAGATCTTGTCATTCTGCAGGCTCGTGATCCGGTTGAGGCAATTCGACTTAGGGCAACTCGGCTCTACGTCATAAGGCGCGGTTCAGTTATTGCCAAGTCTGACCCAACGAAGGTTAACCTGATGCTGGGTGAATCCGAAATCGATGTTGACTTCCTTGCAATAAATTGAACGGCTAACCAGCAACAGACTTCAGCAATGTGATATTTGGGACCACAATTTCGTGGTGTTTGAGTCTACGGAACTGAATATGACGTTGTGGTGGCCATCAAATAACCAAATCCCTCTGTGTGGTGTGTCATCTGAGACCTATTGATGGCATCAGAAACGTATTTAAGCAGTCCAATCACAAAGATGGATTAGCGATGAGGTAAGTCAGGCTATTTGAAAAGCGCCTTGTACTTGAAATTGCATATTTGACAGTGTTCTCACGCGCAAGTTGAGAAACGGTCAGTTGAACAACTGCGTATTACCTGAACTATTTAAAGCTTGATTTCGGAAAGGGGTCAATTCGAAATTGATGTATTCAAATTGCGGTCGATTTTTTTCGGTTTCAAACTTGCTAGTCCAGTTGTACGTCGCCGAACAATGCTAGTCGGCAAAATATCATGGCTAGGCAACTCGCTTGATCCTCCCTTGATTCTGGCAACTAAGCGTCGCGCGGCAAGCGCGCCAATATCTCCAATTGACTGACGAATCGTGGTAAGCGATATCATTGACCAACTGGCCATTGGAATATCATCAACCCCAATGATTGAAATGTCCTCCGGCACTTTCAGACCAAACTTCTGACACGCCTCCAAAGCTCCAATAGCGATCACGTCATTACCGCAAAATACTGCGGTAGGCGGCTTGTGTTGATTCATCAGGTGAATCAAACCGGAATAACCACTGTCATGTGAATAGTTTCCCCAAACTACATATTCATTCGTCAATTCGAACCCATTGACTTTCATTTCCCGGCAGCCACCGTTAAAGCGATCAATGCTGGTTGACGTGTCTTGCGGACCCATGATAAATCCGATCCGCCGATGACCAAGATCCAGTAGATGTTGAATCGCTTCGGTACCAGCTGCATGATTATCACTCTCAACAACATCCACATTATTTGATCGATTGGAGCGGATGGCTAAAACCGTCGGAACACCTCCATCTACTAAAAAATCGACAGCAGGTGAATGAATCGATGCTGTCGCAAATACAACACCGTCCAAAGAGGCATCAATCAGTCCCTGAATTTTTCGTCGATGGCCGGAATCAAACAAATCATCGATGATGAGAATCATATCAAATCCTAAAGAGTCAAGCTCATCATGGATGCGATCAATCAAAAAGGGGTAAAAAGAATTATGCAAAGCCCCAACTACAGCACCAATCAAACCGCGGCGGACATTTGACTTGCGGTTGATTTCAACGCGCGGTACATAGCCAAGTTCTTTGGCCGCATTTTCGACTCGAATGCGTGTACGTTCGGAAATTTTGTCACTACCCGATAAGGCACGCGATGCCGTAGATTCTGCGACTCCAGCTTGTATCGCAACATCTCGCAAGGTTACCGACATGTTTCATTCCTCTTGACAGATCGAGTTCGAGAAACACTCTGCAGCGCAATTTGAATTTCACAACCGTCAAAATAATTTCGCACCATTGCATTGTCCAGAATGCCTGTCGCTTTGTATCGTCCAAATTCGAAAACAATGTCCATATGTTAATGATAGTTTGAAAATTCAGAAGCTTTATTAGAAATATTTCTGCAATTTTTATGAATATTGCATTATTATTGCAGTAAGTATTGCAACTTAATGCATTTATTTCACCAGAAAGTGATTAGAGATTAAGTGGTCAAAGCAGAAAAGCTGCAGCATTTTTGTTGATTTGAAGCGAGGAATCAAGATTATGAATACTGTTGGACACGTTATCGGCAAAGCCCTCAAAGCATATGGCGTTCCCTACATTACCGGGCTACCCGGACACGGAAACTGGAATTTGCTGGACGCATTCAATGACTCCGGCTCAGATGTTCCTGTCATTCAGACCATGCATGAGCAGGCGGCTGTTCACATTGCAGATGCACACTTCCGGGCGACAGGACAGCCAATTGCGGCTTGCACTTCGATCGGGCCAGGAGCCGCAAATACAATCATGGGGTTGGCAAATGCGCATTGCGACTCAACCGCGTTGCTATTGATAACAGGAGCGGCCGCTACACACATGCGCGGTCATGGCGTGATGCAAGAGATGGACCGAGAAAACACGCCAGACTTCACCAAGGTTACTGCCCATGTAACCAAGCGCAACTTCGACATGATCACTGCCGATTCAGCGCCATTCATCATGCACCGCGCGTTTAATGCAATGCTCACCGGTCGTCCGGGTCCTGTTCATGTTGACATTCCTCTGAATGTGCAGTCAGAATCAACAGACATTGAAGTTCAGGATCTCAAAGATCGGTTACCAATGGGCCGCCCTCGCGCCGACAGTACGGCTGTAGAAGCTGCCATCCGTCTTTTGCTCAGTGCGGAACGCCCCTGCATCGTAGCCGGTGGTGGGGCTATCTCAGCAAACGCCAGCACACAACTGAAACGACTTGTTGATCGGCTCGGAATTCCTGTCGTCTTTACCTGGAATGGAAAAGGTGCTCTGGCTGAGGATCATCCTATGAACGCAGGGACTGTGGGTTGGCCTGGTTCCTTGACTGGAAACTCAATAGCCAGTGAAGCGGATGTTGTCATGTCATTGGGCTGCAGATTTAACGACTGGTCATCGTCATCCTGGCGCAAAGGGGTCAGTTTTTCGATACCCGAGAGTAAGTTAATTCATATTGACATTGATCCCCGTGAAATCGGAAAGAATTATCCGGTGGAAGTCGGAATCGCTGCTGATATTGCGCTGGCATTAGAAGACATTGACGCAGGAATCTCTAACGAACAGGCGCGCAAGGCTAACCACAATCACAGCAGACAGCATGACCGTCTTGCAAAGCTCTGGGCGGAGTGGGACGAACAGATGGAACCTCGTCGTTCCCACGACAAGATACCAACAACGATGCTTCGTACCCTAAGGGAGTTGCGCAAGGTGTTACCTCGACATGGCATCGTGACAGTTGGTTCTGGTCATCCTCAGAGTTCGACTAAGCAGGACTTTCCGATTTACGAGCCTCGCACCCACATAACTCCCGGGAGTTATTCCCCAATGGGGTTTGCCTTACCCGCTGCAATTGGTGCAAAACTCGCTCACCCTGACACGCCAGTCGTCTGCATCATCGGAGATGGTGATTTCATGATGTGCATGCAGGAACTCGCAACCTGTGTCGCTTACAGCATTCCGGTGGTATTTCTGGTTTTGAACAATTCGGGCTACATTTCGATTCGAGATGGACAGGATGCTCTGATGGGACGAAACATCATTTCAGAGTTTACCCGCCACAGCGAAACACCTTCTCCTTATACGGTGCAGTTTTCTCAATTGGCAAATTCCTTTGGAATTGAATACGCGAAGAAGGTGGAAGCTGTCGATGAGATCGGTGGAACCATCCAGGCTGCGCTCGCGAGCGGCGGGCCGGCATTGGTGGAAGTTCCAATTACCCGAGATGTATCAATCGCAGCTGCCAACGTGGTTGGCTGGTGGGATTTTCCGCCGGTTCCTACCGCACCGCAAGGTGTACTAGAGGACTACAGTGTCGGGCTGGCTGCTGAACAGCATCAAGGCCAAGATACGAGCACTGCCGCGATGGTAAAAGCGCAAGGAGCCGTCGGATAACAGTTTACCTACATTAACTTTTTACTATCACATCAGAGTTGAGGATACATGATGAAAATGAAAATATTAACTATTGCCGCAGCTGCCAGCCTGCTAACAGGCATCGCGGTGGCCGATTACACCGGTCTACCTAGGACTTTTCTGTGGAACCCAGGATTCAACGAACTGGTTGAAACCTCTGAATACCAGAAGGACGGTCCGTACACCATTGGTTTTTCCAATGCTTCACAAGCCGATTTGTGGCTGGTTACATTTTTTCACGGCGTGCAGTGGGCTGCTGATAAAAACCGTGGTCAACTTGCACGTTTTCTTGTAACGGATGCCAACAGTGATCCAACCAAGCAGGTATCGGACATTCAGGACCTGTTGAATCAGGACATCGACCTACTGTTAGTTAATCCGGCTACTGCCGATGCACTAGATCCGATTCTACGCCGCACCATGCGTCAGGGCGTACCAGTGGTTACAGTCGCACGTCGAGTAGAAAGTGATGAGAGTTTCGTCAGTTTCGTTACCGCGTCTGACACAGCCCTAGCTCGCATGAGTGCAACCTGGCTGGCAGAAACACTCAATGGACAAGGGCGGATTGTGCTTTTACCAGGATTGGCTGGTGCAAGTCCCGCGGAGTTCCGATTGCAAGCGGCTAAAGAAGTGTTCGCACAATTCCCTGGAATTGAAATTGTCGATACGCAGTACACCAGTTGGAGCCCTGCCAATGGCAAGCAGATCATGTCTGCAATTATTCAACGTGAAGGTGCTGAGACGATTGATGGTGTCTGGGCAGACAGTGGCCTTCAAGGTTCAGGTTCGGTTGAGGCATTCATCAATGCTGGGGTCTCTTCTGACAACATTCCACCACATACTGGTGGCGATTTGAATCGTATGTACAAGTTGGCGCATGAACACGGTTTTCCCTTCTGTGGCATCGACTACACACCTTCGATCGGAATTGCCTCAGTTGGGTTGGCGTTAAATGTCCTAAACGGTGCAGCAGTGCCGAAGCGGTTGGATGTGAACTTTCAGGTTGTGATTTCTGCGGGGCATGAAACAGAGTCAATCAAAGCTGATGAGCTTTTGGCAGACTATGTCGCACTCGACCGGCCCGATGATTTCATTATGGGGCATGGTATGGGGGCAGAATATGATCCTAAAACATTCAGTGTAGATTTGCCCAACTAAGTCTATTGGAACTTTGAATTACCCCGACTCGATTGTCGTGTCTTGATGTCGGGGTAATTCAGGTTCGTATAAAGGCAGGCCAAATGCTTGAGCTGACAGGAATTACCAAGACCTTTCCAGGTGTGAAGTCACTCGACAGAGTGGATTTTGAAGCCCAATCGGGAGAGATTCATGCACTACTTGGAGAAAATGGTGCAGGAAAGTCCACCCTGATAAAAGTACTAGCTGGTGCTTACACACCCGATGAAGGCACCATTCGATATGACGGAATCGAGCGTCATTGGGCATCACCGAAAGCGGCAAAGGATGCGGGAATTTATGTCATTTATCAGGAACTGGTCCTGTTTCCGGAGTTGTCAGTTGCTGAAAACATATTCTTAGGACGCGCGCCGAAAACACGATTCGGCGCAATTGACTATGGCGAGATGTACTCAAGTGCAAGTGAAGTATTAAATCGCTTGGGTCATAACCTTGATCCGCGCACACTCGTTGATCGGTTGAGCCTGGCCGATCAACAAATGGTTGAAATTGCAAAATCCCTTGTAGACGATACCAAACTGTTAGTGCTGGATGAGCCGACGGCACTGATATCTGGGCGTGAAACGGAACTTCTGTTCGAATGTATCAACAATATGCGAATGAGTGGCGTTTGCATCATTTACATTTCTCATCGATTGGAAGAGATTTTTGAACTCGCTGATTGCGTGACAGTTTTGAAAGATGGGCAAAAAGTCGATACGCATCCGGTTTCTGAACTTAACCGAGAGAATTTGATTTCCTTGATGGTCGGGCGGGAATTGGATGACATTTATCCTGAAAAAACACTTCCTCCCAAAGAGCCAGCACCGGTTTTATCGGTTCGAGATTTAAAAGCACCACCCACTGTAAAGAATGTTTCATTCGATTTACATGCCGGTGAAATTGTTGGTTTGGCAGGGCTTGTGGGTGCTGGTAGATCGGATATGGCACATGCAATATTTGGTTCGTTGCCGCGTATAGACGGTGCGGTAACTTTGGCCGGTGAGGCGTTTAATTCTCCAACACCAAGAATGGCCATCAACCGTGGATTGGGGTTTCTAACCGAAGATCGCAAGGGACAGGGACTTCTGATGCTACTTGATATGGCAAGTAACGTATCTGCTCCAGTGCTTCGAGAGTTTACTAATGCTTTTGGCATAAATCGTCAGTTCGAAATTCAAGCGGCGAAGGATGAAATTGAAAGGTTTCGGATTGCTATTCCCTCTGCAACTTCGGACGTTGTTAACTTATCAGGAGGCAATCAGCAAAAAATTCTGTTTGCCCGTTGGAGCCGGGCCTGTCATCGTGTTCTGATATTGGATGAACCAACCCGCGGTGTCGATGTCGGGGCTAAAGTAGAGATTTACGAGATTATCAAGAAACTGGCAGATGAAGGTGTTGGAATTTTGGTAATTTCATCCGAGTTGCCTGAAATCATAGGATTGTGTACGCGTGTCCTCGTGATGAGAGAGGGACTCATCAGCGGCGAAGTTACGGGTAGTCAAATTACGGAAACAACGATTATGAGACTCGCCACCACTAGTGCAGCAGCATGAAGAGCTTCAGCAAAGTTTCTAGTAGGATTGGCAATAGTCTTCGACGATTGAACCTTGATCCTTCACTGCTAGTCGTCTTTGTGCTTTTAGTAATCGTGCTGATCGCCGGTCTTGCACTAAGTGATCGTTTTGGTACAGTGCGCAACCTGATGAACGTGCTGGAACAATCAGCGGCACTTGGTTTTGTCAGTTTGGGACAGTCGTTAGTTGTCTTGGTTGGCGGAATTGATCTTTCAGTTGGTGCAGTCGTAACCGCCAGTGCAGTATTGATGGCTGCTGTCGTGGACAGCAATCCCGCGCTAATGATTCCGATGATTATTGTTGTGCTGGCATTTGGAACATTAATAGGTTTTTTGAACGGCTATCTGACGTTAAAAACAGGAGTCCATCCACTCATTGTCACGCTTGGTACTGCATCCGTACTAAATGGTCTGGTATTGCTTTATACCTTGCAGCCCACAGGTGGTGTGCCCTTTTGGTTTGAGGAGTTCGCTTACGGACGCATCGGGCCGCTGCCCATTGCCGGACTGATAATGCTAATTTGCTTCGCGGCGGTCTGGTATCTACTGAAATATACAACGCTTGGCCGCTCAATTTATGCGGTTGGCGGCGATGAAGAGGCTGCCAGACTGACAGGTATCAATTCAAATCGAACCTCTTTGTTCGCGTACTCGGCTTGTGGATTTTTTGTTGCGTTGGCTGGAGCTTATTATGTCAGTCGGACCGGTGTCGGTGACCCCAGACTTGGTGAACCAATTACTCTTGCATCGATAACTCCCGTTATTGTCGGTGGTCTGCTACTTGGTGGTGGAAAGGGTAATGTGCTGGGAACGCTGTTGGGTGTATTTTTAATCTCACTATTGAATAACCTTCTGAATTACATGAATATTTCGACTTTCATTCAGTGGGTTGTTCAAGGTCTGATCATTCTGTTTGCAGTATCAATCTATGCCAGCAAAGTGAAAAAGCTGTGAGTTCTCAAACGATCGAATTCTTTGCGCATTCTTATCTAAAGCGATTTGCGTTACCGCTTTCGATGATTGTCCTGGTGGTATTTGCGACAATCTTACAACCGGCATTTTTAGCACCAAAAAATCTACAGGACATATTTACGCAGGCAGCGCCACTGGGAATTGTCGTACTAGGTCAGGCTTTTGTTGTCCTAGTGCGTGGATTGGATTTATCGGTTGCATCGTTAATGGCCACTGTCGCAGTTATTGCCACTGCTTTCAATGCGACTAGCAACGCGGCGATTCTGGTCATTTTTGCCGTCGCGATTGGATTTTCCGCATTGGTTGGATTTACTAATGGCATTTTGGTAACTAAGCGCAATGTTTCACCATTCCTCGCCACATTAGCCATGATGATAGTTTTGCAAGGGCTGAGGTTTTACTATACCCAAGGCGCTCCGGCTGGATCGCTACCTGATGGATTTCGATTTTTAGGTACTGGTCGCATCGGTGGTATTCCTGTTGCACTTATCGGGTTTTTATGCCTGTTTACCCTATTGGGGTGGCTGTTGCATAAAAGCGAATTTGGAAGGAAAGTCTATATTACGGGCGGCAACCCGATATCCGCAACGCTGTGCGGCATAAATTCAGACCGAATTACTATTCTGTGCTATGTCATCTGCTCGGTTATGGCAGGAATCGCGGGGCTTTTCCTGGTTGGTTTTGTTGGTACAGTTGACAACTGGGTTGGGCGCGGCTACGAATTGGATTCGATTGTTGCCGTGGTGATTGGTGGGATAGCACTTTCAGGTGGAGTTGGAACCATATGGGGTGCTGCGCTAGGCGCACTCATTCTTGTCTTGTTGTTCAACATTGTGATTATTCTTGGACTTCCGGTTCAGGCACAGTTGATTATTAAGGGAGTCATCATTATTTTCGCCGCGGCAATGTTTGTTCGTGTGCAAAAAGTTTAAGTGCAGCAATTAATCATATTTAGGAGATTAATCTATGCCAATCAAATATCTTAAGCGCGGTAAACCAGAATCTGATCGAGCACTGGATGAGGGTAAAACCAAATCTGTGGTTGAAGCCACATTAAAAGACATTGAAGCGCGCGGCGACCTAGCGGTTCGGGAATTGAGTGAGAAATTCGATCGATATTCTCCTCCATCGTTTCGGTTGACAGCCAGTGAAATTGAAGGCATCGTTTCAAAAGTTCCTCGACAGGAGATGACAGACATTCAATTTGCACATGATCAGGTCTGTAAGTTCGCCAGAGCTCAGCGGGATGCTCTACTCGATATAGAGATAGAGACTTTGCCTGGGGTATTTTTAGGCCATCGCAACATTCCTGTCCAGTCGGTCGGCTGTTATGTACCAGCCGGGAAGTTTCCGATGGTTGCATCGGCTCATATGTCAGTTGCGACAGCAAAAGTGGCAAATGTCCCTAGAATCGTTGCAGCTACTCCACCATTCAACGGTGAACCTAACCCAGGCGTGATTGCCGCAATCGCTATGGGTGGTGCTCACGAAATCTATGTGCTTGGCGGAATTCAGGCAATTGGGGCTATGGCACTGGGAACCGAATCGATTGAGTCTGTTCACATGCTAGTTGGACCTGGCAATGTCTTTGTAGCAGAAGCTAAGCGGCAATTGTTTGGTCGAGTCGGAATTGATTTGTTTGCGGGACCAACTGAGACAATGGTCATCGCGGACGAGTCGGCTTGTGATGCTGAGATGTGCGCCACTGATTTGCTTGGACAGGCAGAGCACGGCTACAATTCGCCCTGCACTTTGATTACCAACTCTCACAATCTTGCTGCTAACACTCTGAAAGAAATCGACCGGTTATTGGAAATTCTACCAACTGCTGAAACAGCTCGGGTCAGTTGGAAAGATTATGGTGAGGTGATTGTTTGTGAAAATCATTCGGAAATGCTTGATGTTGCTAATGACATTGCTTCTGAACATGTGCAGGTGATGACGGATAGAGATGACTGGTTTCTCGAAAATCTGCACAGCTATGGAGCACTATTCCTAGGACCAAGAACCAATGTTGCAAATGGCGACAAAGTGATTGGGACGAACCATACCTTACCAACCAGAAAGGCGGGTCGCTACACTGGTGGTCTTTGGGTTGGGAAATACATCAAGACTCATTCCTATCAGAGGATTGTCACGGATGAAGCGGCTGTAAATATCGCACAGTATGGTTCTCGATTGTGCATGTTGGAAGGGTTTATAGGGCATGCTGAACAGTGTAATGTTCGAGTTCGACGCTATGGTGGAGTAGACGTGCCTTATGGTCAAGGTGCACCTGTTAGCGTAAGTGCATAATCAGTGTGCAATTAAGTTTCGCTGGCGCGAAGAATTTTCCTGGTTGTGGCGATCTTACTTTGAATTAAATTGTAACTCCGAAAATTACAAGTATTTTTCAGCGAATAGATCTTGTCGATTCGATGGATTGCACCGCGTCTAGTCGATGTCAATCGTATTCGAGGGTACACTAGATACAGACTACGTCTCAAGAAGTGATTTAGAATTTGAGGTGTCGGTAAAGGCACTTCGAGACATTTGGGAATCAATCACAAACTGTAGTCAAGGAATTGATGATCTTTAAATACGAAACCAAGGTTAGACCTGAGTGGATTGACTACAACGGACATATGCAGGATGCTTTCTATGGCTTGGTGTTCAGTTACGCGGTCGACGCTCTACAGGATGAGGTGGGATTCGACCAGGAATATCGGAGTAAGACGGGTTGTACCATCTACCTAGTGGAGGACCATAGGTTCTATCTGAAAGAACTTTATAGTGGAGATCAATTACAGGTGGAAACCCGTGTACTTGATGTGGATGAGAAGCGGTTTCATCTGTATCTCGCCATGCAAAGACGGAGTGAGTTGGTAGCAGTATGTGAATTCATCGAACTACATGTATGCAAAAACCCTAGGCCGAAAGCATGCGCAATGCCTTCCAAAATTCGAATGAAGTTGGAGAGCGCCAAACAATCGCTTGATCAACATTTATCGCACCGACTGCGATCGCGCACACTGTCTCTGCGATAGCCACAGACCATCCTCAACGGTCTGACCCTGACAATAAGTTCAACAGCATATGATGCCCACCCAAGACGGATGAATCGATTGTTGCAGTATAAACGAACATGAGTGAGCGTACAAAAGTGGAACTTATGTACGCGGCAATATTCCACTTTAACAGTTGCTGAGTATTGTACCGGTGCAAAAGGATAATTTGTGAACCACGGCGTTTCTATCGTAAATAGAAACATCACTCATACCAGTTTAACAATATTGGGTGGTGCGCGGCGTGGATGGCGCAAATTACTGGGCAGTAGGGTTTGAGAAATGCCTTGTACTCGAAATTGCTCCGAAGTAACCTGCTTTGAATGTTGTCTTTCGGCCGATAGCAGCTGTCAATTGTCACACTGCGACATGGTTCACATTTTTGCCTGGTGAATAGATGTCAAGAATATTCCAATGGCCAGTTGTTGGTGTTGGATTATTGAGCATGGGAACGTCAATAACGGTTGGCCTTGAGCTTTCGATTGCCACCTGCAGTGCTGGCAACAGTTCCTTGGCAGATGAAATCTGAAGGCCTTCCGCTCCATATGCTTTTGCAACCTCTACATAATCCGGACCGAATTTTGGTGCTCCAGCAGAACCTGGGAATGTAGTTCCATAGGTTGTTCCGAAATGCGCTTTCTGCAAACCCGCAATGGTCCCAAAAGCGTTGTTATTCATCACCAGCCAAACGATACCAAGATTCAATTCAACTGCAGTTGCCAACATTGCCGGATTCTGGCCAAAACCGCCATCGCCGACCAAGCTGATGACCACTCGGTCAGGTGCAGCTAGTTTTGCACCAATCGCGCCTGGCGGTCCAAATCCCATGGTGGCAAATCCCCCGGGTGTCAGGATTGAACCCGGAGTCAGAATGTCGAACTGCTGACCCACACCATTCTTGTTCCAACCGACGTCTGTGGTAATGATGGCATCCTCAGGGAGTACCTTGCGGGTATCGGCCAGAATCCGTTCGGGCATCATCGGAAACGCCTCGGAAGTTGCCATTTCTACAGTCTGTTCCTTGAAGGCCGTACGAAATTCCGCAATCTCAGCTTCTTTTTTCGGTCGTTTGAACCCTTTTGGGTATCTTCTTCTGGCAACATGATTGAGTACGCTTAGGGCCAATTTTGCGTCGGCTACTGCTCCAATCTGCGTGGGGTAGTTTCGACTGATTTCAGACGGCTCAATGTCAATATGGATCACCTTTGAGGTTGGAATGTTGAATGTTTGGTTTTGGTACCAGCTGGAACAGTCGGCCTCTTTAAATCTAGTGCCGATCGCAATAATCAAATCCGCGTTCAGACAGGTCTGGTTGACCAGTTCGGTACCCCAAAACCCTGTCATACCAAGTACCAGAGGATGATCATCACGCAAAGCGCCTTTCCCCATTAGTGAATGCGCGACCGGCAGTCCCATGTGTTCAACAAATTTCTTTAACTCTTCAGAGGCTTTTGCCAAAAGGATGCCTCCGCCCACATAGGCCACAGGGGCTTTAGCACTCGCTATAGCCTCGATGATTTCGTTTGCGGTCTGCTCATCTAGTGATGGTTTACTAAACGCCTGTGTGTTATGTGCCACGCGGTCGAATGTACTGAAGTCAATCACTTCACTGAAGATGTCCATGGGTACATTGACCAGCACGGGTCCAGGCTGACCACTTTCAGCGAGGTGAAATGCCTTCTCGAGAATTTCAGCCATCAGATGCGCACTATCTACTCGCCAAGCGCGCTTTACAAATGGACGATAAACTTCCCATTGTGCGGCATCAGCGTGGAGATTTACTTCCTGATGAGGATGTTTACCGTAGTAATGAGTAGGAACATCACCAGCTATCACAACCATAGGTGTACAATCCAATGCGGCATTGGCGACACCCGTAGCACAATTGAACAAGCCGGGCGACAGGTGGCTTAGTACAACCGAAGCCTTACCTTGTATTCGCGCATAAGCATCCGCCGCATGCGACGCGATCTGTTCATGTCGGACATTAACAAACTCGATGGGGCTGTCAGCCAGAGCGGCAAGAAGGGCGATGTTGGTATGTCCGCACAGACCAAAAACATGATTGATATCCCGCCGCTCTAGGAAATCGACAATATGTTCGGCAACTGTTTTAGCATGTCGGTTGGAGTTGTTCATAGCGTCACTTCCTGCTTGTAAAATTCACCAAATAACTCCTCTTCCGTCGGTCGATCTTCGGGGATGGGACGGCTGACCCAGGTGTAATTCATCATATGTTTGAGGGTAACATTCTCATTAGTGATATTTCCGCCCCAGACACCGCAACCGAGGCTCGATGTCATCGGCATGCCGTTGGTAAAACTTCCGGCGTTAGCCTTAGACTGGGGCTGACGGACCATCATCCGACTGACGGGTGCCACGCGCGCCAACGCGTCAATGTGATCGTCATTGTGGCTATAGATCCCGCATGAGTGCCCTTTTCCTCCCACTGCATATATTTGATGCACGATTTCAAGTGCTTCTGCAAACGTGTCGAAATGATAAAGAGCCAGCAGCGTCGTCAACTTCTCTTTTGAGAACTTATGTTCCGTACCGATTTGCCCCTGGTTTTCTACCATGAGGAATTTGCATCCTTCAGGGACCGTGAAACCAGCTTCCAAGGCCAGCTGTTGAGGTCGGCAGGCGATCGTTGAGAAGGTTCGGTTTCCATTTTTGTCCCACATGGCTTTCTCAAGCAGGTTTTTTTGTTCTGGACTACACAGGTAGCCGCCTTCAGATTCCAGCGCTTTAACCATCGGACCATAGATCGAACGCTGAATTATGACATTACCATCTGCTGAGCATCCTGAACCAAAGTCGCTGGTCTTTGATATTCGTGTGTTTGTTGCCGCAATCTCGATGTCAGCGGTCTCGTCAATTACGATCGAAGAGTTGCCTGCACCAACTCCGTATGCAGGCTTGCCACTAGAGTAAGCTGCCTTGACCATCTGGCTCCCTCCCGTTGCAAGCGTCAGGTCACAAGCCTCCATCAGGCACTTGGTCAAGGGGATTGTTGGCTTGCGAATCGACTGAAACAAATTCTCAGGCGCGCCGACATCACGACAGGCAGTACGCATGACTTCAACCATTTCACAAGTTGTTCGAGCCGTGCGAGGATGTGGCGAAAAAATCACCGCATTTCTTGCCTTGGCTGCGTAGATACCGGTGACTGGTGGCGTCAAGGCTGGATTGGTCATCGGAATGAGTGATGCAACCACTCCTGCCGGCTTAGCATATTTGACCAATCCGTGAATTTCATCTGTTTCGATAATCCCGGTAGAAGGGTGTCGCAAAGCGTCGCGTAGCACTCCGTGAATCTTGAAGCGTTTGGCTGGGCGGCCTTCACGGTCGCCAATTCCACTTTCATCCACACCCATCTGCGCCAGACGGGTAAATGTTTGTTCGTTTGCGGTATACCAGCCGATACACTGGGTCAATCGGTCTAGATCCTGCTGACTCCAGTCCTCAATTTCGACCATTGCCGCGCGGGCATGAGTGATCAATTGATTTGCGAACCGATGTTCGTTTTCTGTTGGTGCTTGTACCATCCGGTCTCCTCGCGGGTTATTGATTGATTCAGGCAGCTAGTTTGTTGGTTTCGCGACGTTTTGATCGTACTGTTCCAAATGTCTGCTTGGCATGATTCAGACAGCGACGGGCATGCTCTTCGTAGCCAAGCTCAGCCACCCTACTTTGATTTGGAAGTTCAATTGAGTAGTTCATTGGGGGACATCGCTCAATAATGCCGGTAAAATCGATCCAACCCTCTCCCGGATAGAGGCGTGCATCGCGTGCCAATTGGATCATACCCTCGCTGGTGTCTGCGATTCCAGGCAGGCAATCAGAAATTTGCAAAGAATGCAGCCACTCCGGTGGCACATGCAACAACTCCCCTATATCGACCCGGCTGAGATGTAAATACAACGTGTCAACCAAAATGCCGCCATTCGGACGGTCTGCCGCACGCACGATGTCCAGTACTTCATCTAGAGTTCTCAGACGGGAAAACGAGGGAAACTCCAGATCGACTGTCAGGCCGAACGGAGCCGCCAAATCACAGCATTCGGAGTAAATATCCAAAAGGAAATTACGATCATCTCGCCGCTTAGTCCAAGCTGACATAATCATATGGTTTGCGCCAAGTTCACCACCGAGTTCTAGGGCAATCTCGAATTCCCGCGGGTCGCAATCCTCTGTAATTCTCGCAACCTCGATTTCCAATACTTCAAGGCCGGTTGTCGCCAGTGCTGTTTTCAAGGCTTTAATCTGTGCTTTGTCAAGTGGCGAACAATTGAACTCACCTGGCACGTTCATGGTGATAAACCGTGGACTAATTGCATCATAACCTGCGCGGGCAGCGATATAGACCAACTCCGCAGGCGTGCAGTTAATCAGGGTAAGGTGAGCCAGCGAATAAAGTGGTGTGTGAAAATCAGCTTTTCGCACCTGGAGCATTTCGCTATTCTAATATATGGTATTACCATTAACAACATATATTATTACTTATATCCGATATTATTGCAATATTAATATTTCACAAAGGACTGAACGTGTGGAGATAATCTGAACGATCAGAACTGTCGAAATTCCTAAAGTGGACTTAAACCCACACGATGTCAATTGAGTTTTCTTAGTCTAAGAAGTGAAAGAATCTGTGTCGCCATTCTCCATGTTGTATTGAGGCTGAATAGATGCCTCATCGTTTAAAGATGATTGTCAATTTCTTACAACCGTTTCTGTACACAGGTTGCAGACTGGAAATCGGTTCGTGCGACTCTGTAGTGCCCTGGTTTATCCCGGATAAATCAGAACTCGGAATTGTTAAACCGATAGAAAGGGCATGGAGTTTGAAGTTGGTCCGGGAAATGCACAACGGTACGCCCCGGTTCGCTATATTCTAGGCGATATTCAAGCGAGAAAGGCAATCAGTCAAATACACCGAGCGTGTGTTCAAGCCCAACTTCAATGTGTGAGCGCAGGGTTTCAGCAGCCAGATTAACGTCCCGGTTGAGAGTTGCGTCCACAATTTTTCGATGTTCATCAATTGTGTCTTCACCCCGATAAGTCAGCACGAGCATTTGATATCTCAGGTATTTATCGTAGAGAACCGAATGCAGAGACAATAGATTCTTTGAACCACACGCTTCAATCAAGGCAAGATGAAACTCCCAATCATAACGTTTCCAGTCTTCCCTGTGGCTGGTATCGCCTGCGTGCAATTTCCTCTCCGTAAGATTCAACTTGTGATAGGCTGAAACCACATTGCCTTCCCAGTCGGTATCACCGTTCCCGATAGACAACCGAAGTGCATGACACTCCAGCAGTATGCGAAGATTTGCAATCTCGATCAAATCGTCTCGAGACATTGGTGTGACAAGGAACCCACGTTGGTCTTGGGCATCGACAAAACCCTCGCTTGCTAAGCGACTCAGGGTTTCACGCAGAGTTGATACGCTTGCACCGTAACGCTCGCGCAACCGATCCAACTTCAGCCGGGATGCAGGAGCAAGTTCACCAAAAATGATATCTCGCTTGATTCTTTGATATGTCGAAGAACCGACTACGTTTACTGATCTAGCCATACTGTTGAATATTCCGTCAGATATTTCCCTGTTTAGAGCAACTTAGGAAAAAGTATATGATATTTTAATTGAATCCCTCAACCCACGAAGATTGAAAATCAAATACGATGTCAATAAAATCTGATATTCTTTAATAATATCGGATAATACTTGGAGGCTTGTGTATTTTGATGGACACCTGTCATATGAAAAATGAAATCTGCAGCAAATTCCATTCATTGAATTTGTGGAAGTTTAGTGAAAGTGAAGCAAATCTCTAAGAAGTTTGCACTAGCTGGCACAAGGTAGTCAGAGTTCATCCAGCACATATTCATAAGATCGCACGATGGATCAGAAACCTTTCAGGAGAACCTGAACCCGTTGTCAGATGTTCATTGAGACGGAACGCATGCGTATGCATTTACGGAGTCAATGCTAGGTCTAGTGAATCCATGAGTGTAGATTTTCCGTTTGGCCGTGTTTTTGCAACCCTGTCAAACCACTGATTAGGAAACATGGTTGGATGCAGTTCCACAGCCCAACACAAGTTGAATCTGTGTAACCACATTGAAGATTACTGAAGAGAGTGAGCTGAAAAGTTATCGAGGATCTAAAACGAATCACTAGTGTCCCGTTGTTTTGAGAAAACAGTGGTGTATCTGATTGATTTCAATAATATAAACCCCTGTTGGAGGGTGTCCGAGACTTCAGCGAAAGCAGTGGTCTCGAATAACCCTCCAAACCGAGTTATTATCAATCAGGAGTATACCCATCATGTACGAGGGAAAGTTCATTTTTTCGCAGCTTATGGCCCACCTGCCATGGAAATCGTTTCACCGCTGTGTGGATCGCTACCGGGGCGATCACAAAGTTCAATCCTTTTATTGCTCACAACAATACCGGGCCATGGCCATTGCGCAGTTGAATCGCCGCAGCAGTTTACGCGATCTGGTGGTTTGCCTGCGTACCCATCACGACAAACTGTACCACTTGGGTTTGCCCGGCGGGGTGTCGAGAAGCACGCTGGCCAAAGCGAATGAAAATCGCGACTGGCGCCTGTATGCCGACTTTGCGCAACACCTGATCGCACAAGCTCGGCCACTGTATGGCCCGCAAGACAGCGGGCTGAATCTTCAGGAAACCATCTATGCCCTCGACTCCTCAACCATCGATCTGTGCCTGTCGGTGTTTCCGTGGGCACGGTTTCGCAAAACCAAATCCGGCATCAAGCTGCATACATTATTGGATTTACAGGGAAACATCCCCTCATTCATCGAAATCACCGAAGCGAAGCTCAATGATGTCAACGTTCTTGATGCCCTGCTGCCAGAACCCGGCGCCATCTATGTGATGGATCGGGCATACCTTGATTACGAGCGCCTGCACACGTTTCACCGCTACGGCAGCTACTTTGTGGTGCGTGCCAAATCCAACACCCAATTCCGCCGCCTGTACTCGCATGCAAACGACAGGAATGAAGGGTTGATCTATGATCAGAGCGGTGTGCTGACCGGGACCAAAAGTGCGAAGCGTTATCCGGATAAACTCAGACGCATCAGGTATGTCGACCGCGAGCGGGACAAGAGTCTGATTTTCCTGACCAACAATACATATCTGCCGGCGCTGACTATTGCTGAACTATACAGGAACAGATGGCAGGTGGAGCTTTTCTTTAAGTGGATCAAACAGCACCTGCGAATCAAATCGTTCTACGGTACCAGCGAAAATGCCGTCAAAACACAAATCTGGATTGCTGTTTCGGTTTATGTGTTACTTGCGATCATCAGGAAACGAGTGAATTTCAAGGAAAATCTCTACACTTTCTGCCAGGTTCTTGATACGACTTTATTTGAGAAAATGACACTAATTCAACTACTTGCAAATTACAATCCCAAACCAGAACCGCGGCCGTCTCTTAAACAATTGAATTTATTCGATAATTTAACGGGACACTAGTGAAAACGAATATCAAAAAGGATGCAAGAAGTGACAGACATAACGCGCATAGCAGTGATTGGCTTTGGTTTGATTGGAAGACGGCATGTAGAAGTTCTACGCGGTTTTTCTGATTTGAAGATTGCCGGAATTGTAGAGCCGAATGAAGCAAACCATATACAAGCGATCAAAACTGGAGTGCCAGTTTTTTCTACTCTTCCGGAAATGTTTTCTCAGGTCAATCCCGATGGCGTAGTTCTCGCAACTCCAACACCACTTCATGTCGAGCAAGGTCTCGCCTGTATCGCCAAATGCTGTCCAATTCTCATTGAAAAGCCTATTGCTGTAACATCATCGGACGCGCGTACTCTAGTTGATGCAGCCGAGCTTGCCAGTGTTCCTATACTCGTTGGACATCATCGACGACACAGTGGTGCGATACAGGCGGCAAAAGAGGCGTTAACGCGCGGTGTGATTGGTGATATACGTGCGGTGCAGGCGAGTTGCTGGCTGTATAAACCGAATCACTACTTCGAAGTTGCCCCTTGGCGAACGCGCAAAGGTGCGGGTCCTATTTCAGTCAATCTAGTGCATGATGTCGATTTGCTACGTTATTTGTGTGGGGAAATAAGTACGGTTCAGGCAATTGCAGTCCCTTCAGTTCGAGGATTCGAAAACGAAGACCTTGCCACTGCAATCCTGACTTTCGAATCGGGTGCTGTCGCTACAATTTCGGTATCCGATAGTATCGTAGCACCATGGAGTTGGGAGCTTACCGCACACGAAAATCCGGTTTATCCAGTTACAAATCAGAGTTGTTATCTCATTGGAGGATCCACAGGAGGATTGTCTCTTCCGGATATGAACCTCTGGCGCTATGCTGCGGAACCGGATTGGTGGACACCGATAAATGCCGACCGTCTGCCCTACTGTAAGCAAGATCCCCTTACCATGCAGATGAAAAACTTTATCAAAGTCATCAAAGGTATAGAGTCACCTTTGGTATCGGGGGTCGAAGGCATGCGTTCACTGGAAGTTGTCGAAGCCGTTGCTGTATCTGCAGAAACCGGGACGACTATACGGCTGGACATAGTGTCTGAGAGTGATACGGATTCACCCCACATAAAGATTATTTAAAAATATATGCAAAATTAAATAATATCTGTTATATTTCATAATATCTGTTAATATAGCCTAAGTCTGAAATTTGCAGATTTTCGAAAATTCGTTTTGTCAATGGAGAATTAGATCATGAAATTTACCCGTCGAATCGCGACAGTTTCACTGGTAGCGCTCAGCCTCACACTTGGATTCGTCAGCAGTGCTTTTGCCGACGACAAAATTTTGTTACGTCTGGCAACCTCCGGTTCAGAATCCGATCAGCGTTCGGTTGCAATGGCTGAAGTATTTGCACCTATGGTAGCGAGTTTCGCAGACTATCAGCCAGGCTACAACGGCACTCTGTTTGCTCAGGGTACCGAACTTGAAGCCATCAGTCGCGGAAATCTAGAAATGTCAATTGCTTCAGCCCAGGAGTTGGCCCAGTTTTTTCCTGAATTCTCAATATTTGCGACTGGCTATGTCCATCAGGATGCAGCACACCAAGTACGCGTCTTCAACCATCCTCTGATGGATCCATTCAAAAAAACCGTTGAAGATGATTTGGGTGTAAAACTGTTATCGGTCATGTATCTTGGCCGTCGCCAAGTGAACCTGCGTCAGTCCAAGGATGAATTGACTGTCAAAACACCAGATGATCTTAATGGTGTGAATCTCAGGATGCCAGGAACAGACGCATGGCAGTTTCTCGGCAAAGCGCTTGGTGCTTCGCCAACACCTATGGCTTTCACGGAGGTGTATACAGCTCTTTCGACTGGTGCGGTCGATGGTCAGGACAACCCACTGCCCACTGTTGTTGACGCAAAATTCTATGAAGTTACCAAGCAAATCGTATTGACCTCGCACCTGGTTGACTTGAACTACATCGCGTTTTCGAAAGCGCTTTGGGATGAACTGACACCTGAGCAGCAATTAACCATTCAGCGCGCCGCTGATGCTGCGGCAGCAGTCGGCCGTTTGCGTCAACTTGAGAAAGAAGCATCCCTGGCTTCATTCATTCAGTCCCAAGGTGTGGATATTTATATGCCCGATCTGGATGCTTTCCGCAACCATGTTCAGGCACAGTATGTTGGCAGTGAGTTTGCCGCCAACTGGCCAAGTGGTGTGCTGGATGAAATCAACGCACTTGGTAATTGATCCTTCCGGATAGCTGATTACTACACCGCAGAAGGAAGTCATCATGATGCAACGAGCATTGAAGTACTTCTCCAGCGGTGCTGAATTCATCGCCGCCACTATGTTGGCGGCGATGTTTGTCACTTTTCTTTTGCAGATTTTCTCGCGCTACGTATTGCAAACACCGTTTGGATGGACGCTGGAATTCTGTCTGATCCTGTGGGTCTGGATCGTGTTTTTCGGCTGCGCCTTCATCGCAGGTGAAAAGGACCATGTAACTTTTGATATTTTTTATCTTGCTGTTCCGCGTCGGGTGCGTCAGGTGATGGCGTTGATAACGTGCGTTGCTATCGTCATTGGAATGGCCTGGGCATTTCCGGCTACATGGGACTATATCGACTGGATGAAAATTCGTAAGACGACAACAGTGAAAAATCCGTTCACTGGCGCCAAAATCCCAATCCGCACCATCTTCTCAATCTACGCAATATTTATGATTGCGGTTGTAATACGTTATTCCTGGCGCTTTTTTGACGTACTGAAAAATGGTCCGCCCGATGAGGACCACGAAATTGTGGGACGCGAGTCCGATCAACCGCCCCAACAGCAGGAAGATGATACGAAATGAGTATTGAACTCCTAGTTTGCTTGGTCACCTTGTTCGGTTTGGCAGGAATTGGAACACCGATTGGATATTCCATTTTGATCGCCTCTGTTGCCTATCTCGGTCTGGCTGGGCTGGATGTTGCACTGGCTGGTGAAAAAATTCTACAAGGTCTATATAAGAGTTTCGTCTTACTTGCAGTGCCACTGTTTATTACTGCCGCAAACATTATGAATGCCGGAACGATTTCGGATCGCCTATTGGGTTTCTGCATTGCAGCTGTTGGACGATTTCGGGGCGGCTTAGGTCATGTGAATGTTATGGCTTCGCTGATTTTTTCTGGCATGTCCGGGTCTGCCGTAGCTGATGCCGCTGGTATTGGGAAAATAATTATCCAGATGATGTGCAAGGACGGTCGATACAGCCGTGGCTACGCAGCCGCAATCACTGCAGCGACGGCAACAATTGGTCCAATTATCCCACCGTCTATCCCAATGGTTCTGTATGCACTGGTTTCCAATGCCTCTATCGGTGCGTTGTTCCTTGCTGGAATCGTTCCCGGGTTAGTCATGGGGGCCGTGCTGATGGGAATGAACGCTTGGATTTCAACTCGACGCGGATTTGCCATGGAAGAGCCAGTACCGCTGAAGAAACTGCCCAAAATTACGTTCAATGCATTCCCGGCACTGTTGATGCCGGTAATCTTGCTCTACGGAATTTATGGAGGTGTTACAACACCGACCGAAGCCGCAGGCGTCGCGGCTTTCTATGCGCTCGTCCTTGCTGGCCTTTTTTATCGTGCACTGTCAGTCAAGTCACTATACCGAATATTTGTTGAAAGTGCCCGTTCCTCCGCCGCAGTCGGCGTTGTCATTGGCGGTGCATTGATTCTAAACTTCATCATCATTTCCGAAAACATCCCCGGCATGATGTCCGAAGTTCTGACAGACCTAAATGTTCATCCACTGGTGTTTTTACTCGTTGTCAACCTCATCGTGCTATTTTTAGGATGTGTATTGGATGCAACAACGATTATCCTAGTGATCGTTCCACTGTTTATCCCGACCTGTGAGGCACTCGGTATTGATTTGGTACATTTCGGCGTACTAATTGTGGTTAATTCGATGATTGGGCTGATTACACCACCTTATGGTATTTTGCTGTTCGTGATCAATGCAGTCACAGGAATTCCACTAAAGGAGATGATTCGCGAAATCTGGGCCTTTCTGGGAATACTGATCGCAGCCCTTTTGTTGATGATTCTAGTTCCTGATGTCGTCCTCTGGCTGCCACGCCTATTCGGGTATCAGGGATGATATGCGCCTGTCAACCGCGATAAGTTTGGGTGCAGGAGACCTACTTACCCGGCTGGAAACAATCGCTGCTGCGGGCTTTACTGATATTGAGCTCAGTGAAAATGATCTAATGGGTTTTGGGGGTACACCTGAAGAGATCAGAAAATATGCAGCATCGCTGGGATTGGATATCGATGTTTTTCGATATACCCATAAATTTGACTGTTCATCAGGGCAGGATAGTAAGAAAGCGATTGCAAGACTCGAGCATCAGCTCGATCTGAATCAGGCTCTTGGCGCAACGACACTGGTGGTAGCGATGGCGATGTCCACCCATTCGAACAGAGTCTGTAACCACGCTGCAATCTGTGACGAATTGGCTGATTTGACTGAGCGAGTCGATAGTCGCAACCAGCGTGCAGCACTGATCGCATTGCCCTGGGCCTCCCAGTACCAGACCGAAATGAAGGTGCTGGAGTTGGTTGAGACAATCAACCATTCCGCTCTCGGTCTAGCGCTCAGTTCATATTATTCGCTGTCTTACGGATTGCAACCGGCCCGTCTGCGAAGTATTCCAGGAGAGCGGCTATTCCACGTGCAGTTGTCAGATGGACCTATGCTAGACTTTGACGTTACGCAGTTGAATGACCGATTTGGCCTGTTACCCGGTCAGGGTGATTTACCATTGGTGAGTTTTGTGCGGATCATTTCCCGTCTGGGATATGCCGGTTCTTGGTCATTGGCATGTGCTAGTGACAATCCCTCGTACGAGAAACACAACTATGCAAAAGACGGTTTTCGCGCACTGGTGACGTTGCTTGATGAGGCCGCCCGGTTTGAACCAGGCATGTCGGCACCCATTCCCGATCTTCCAGCGCGCGTCTATCCAACGGGTTTTGAGTTCATTGAATTTTCGGCTGATAAGGAATCCCGCGCAACGCTGACAAAAAAATTGGAATCACTTTGTTTCCGTAAGGAACGCCATCATGTTTCAAAATCAGTACAACTGTGGCGCCAAGGCGCAATCAATATTCTGATCAATTCCGAAACAAAAGGTTTTGCATCGGAGGCTTTTGCTAAACACGGACCAACGGTTTGCGATATGGCACTACGAGTCAGGGATGCAAATCAAACCGTAACCCGTGCTACCCAGTTAGGTACACCCGAATTCTTTCAGCCTGTGGCGGCGGGTGAACTCGACATTCCTGCAATTCGTGGTGTGGGTGGAAATATCGTTCACTTTATCGATGAAAAATCCGATTTGCACCGACTATGGGATGTCGAATTTGATGCAGTTCCAAAAACACGAACCATACCACCTGCCGGTCTGAGACGAATTGACCATGTAGCACAAACAATGCGCTACCACGAGATGCAAAGCTGGCTGACCTACTACACTACGACATTCAAGATGAACAAAACCACGGTTGTCGATGTAACTGATCCTTGTGGTGTTGTTCATTCTCAGGCAATTGCCAGTCCTGAAGGTGAGGTCAGACTGAACCTTAACGGCTCAGAGGATCACGACACATTTGCTGGTACATTTCTTACGGATCAATTCGGTGCGGGTGTGCAGCATATCGCTTTTCTGACTGATGACATTTTTGAATCTTCCGATCATCTGACAGAAGCCGGGTTTTCACGTTTGTCCATTCCAGACAATTACTACGACAATCTTAAGATTCGTTTCGATTTGGATGGTAAGTTGACTGCTCAAATGCAGGAATGCCAGATTCTCTATGACCGAGATGGTGATGGAGAGTACTTTCAGATTTACAGCACACCATTTTTTCAGGGATTCTTCTTTGAGATAGTCGAGCGACGGGGCGGCTACGAAGGCTATGGGGCTCGCAATGCACCAGTTCGTCTGGCATCTCAATTTCAATTCATGCAAGAGCATCAGATGCAATGAGCAGACAGTCAGACGACATCGACAAATGGTGGAGCACTTCAATTATCGACATGGCTCCCGGAAAAATTGCATTTCGAGGACACTCGGTTGAAGAACTGATCGGAAATGTCTCTTTTGCCCAGATGATTTGGTTGATGATTCGTGGGGAAAAACCCTCGCCCAGACAGGCTGCACTCTTGGAATGTGCGCTGGTTGCCGGAGTTGACCATGGGCCACAAGCTCCCTCCATCGCTGCTGCGCGCATGGCCGCGACTTGCGGATTGGGACTCAATAGCGTAATGGCAACTGGAATCAATATGCTAGGAGATGTCCATGGTGGAGCGGGAGAGCAATGTGCACGGTTATATTTTTCTATATCTGAACAGCTAGATGATGGTGAAGACTTTGACATTGCAATTCGTGATGGAATTGCTTCCTGGCAGGAGGCAAATGGTCAGTTTGTCCCAGGGTTTGGACATCGATTCCACAAACCAGTCGACCCTCGTGCGCCTCGTCTTATGGAATTGGTGCGCAAGGCGGCAAAAGATGGCACTGTGTCGGGTAGATTTGCGGATATAGGGGAAGCTGTACAATCCGAAATCAGCCGTCAGCGCGGCACCGGGATTGCGATGAATATCGACGGTGCAACGGCTGTCATATTTTGCGAACTTGGGTTTTCTCCTCCGCTATCGCGCGGGCTCTTCTGTCTATCTCGTTCTGTCGGTATTCTTGCACATGGTTGGGAGCAGATTCAACAGGGAGGGCGGAACAAGGGACCAATGCCACCTCGTATTCTGCCTCACTACGATTCAAAACACAATAATGGTTAACCCTACCGGTCCCCTGCGGGTGGGTCTGATCGGCACAGGGCGAATCAGCGACATCTATTTACAAACCTGCGCCAAATTTAAAGAGATTCAAATAGTAGCCTGTGGCAGCCTCAATCAGGAAGAAAGTCGTGCAAAGGCCGCACTATACAACGTCGAACGAATTTGCACTCCTGATGAGATCATCGTAGATCGTGAGATTGATGCAATCCTGAATCTGACCACTCCAGCAGCGCATGCTCAAGTAAGTCTGGCAGCGCTGGAGGCTGGAAAGCATGTCTACTCCGAAAAACCACTTGCTTCAAACATTGATGACGCTGAGCGAGTTTTGACGATGGCTGCTGCAAACGGACTCACAGTTGGCAACGCACCCGACACTTTCCTTGGAGGACGGTGGCAGACGGTGCGTAGGTTGCTGGATGACGGCCTAATTGGTCGACCAACTGGTACAGCCGCTTTTGTTGGAACCCATGGTACCGAACTACACCATCCTAATCCTGATTACTATTACCAGGCAGGCGGCGGTCCGATGCTTGATCTCGGACCCTACTACCTGACTGCAATGGTATTTATTCTGGGTCCTATATCACGGGTTGCGGGCCTGGCAAACCGGGCTTTCGATCGACGCTTGATTGAATGCGGTCCTCGTAACGGCACTTGGATGAACGTAGACGTCGATACTCATGTTCATGGCATGCTGGAGTTTGAAAGTGGTGCGATCGGGTCCATTACAATGAGCTTCGATGTCTGGGATAGCGAAACGCCTCGCCTGGAAATTTACGGCGAAAATGGTACGATTTGCATTCCAGATCCAGACCCGATACATGGTGCTAACATTTTCCATGGTGAAGTCTGGTACAGAACCCGAGAAACTTCGCGCTGGACACACCAACCTCGCCCGACCGGACGTGAACAGTGGCAGATAGCGGAGAACCTCTACAGGTTGAATGAAGACAACCGTGGCATTGGCTTGGTTGAAATGGCTTATGCAATCCGAGAGGGTCGATTGCCGCGCGCATCCGGTGAACTGGCCTTTCATGTTCTGGAAGTCATGACAGGAATCCTAAATAGTTCAGGCAAAGGTAAATTTGTCAAAATTGCCAGTCGACCACCGATTCCGGAAAATCTTCCTAAACAGGATTCAGAGCAGCTATTTTAGGGATGAGTTTATGTCTGTAGATACCCTCGATTTTGCAGAACCGTTTTTCACCGTTCGCATCATCCGTGACTGCCCCTGTTATCAAGTGTCGGGTAAAACAATTTTTTTAAATCTTGCTGAAGACCCTGTCAAAATTTTAGACCAACGACTAGGCGCACTCCAATCGGTCATTCTTAACGATATATTAGTTGAAAATGTAATCCACGCAGTCGTTGTTGAGCGCTTTGCAGATTACAACGATGAGCCTGAACTCATGATGCGCGTTCGTGAACGCTGGCTTTCGGCTTTTGAGGTGCGTGGCGAAGAACGCTTACGCGGGATTGAGCATTACATGTCACCCAAAATCTGGATCGGACAGTTTGGGTTTACCATGTATCACTCAGCTGGTGTGCCGTCTAACTTGGGCTTACATCGTAATCACGATTTCTGCCCGGTACCGGGTTTTCGTGAAGTTCATACTCAAATTGTGGGCTTTGGTAAGATGCAGCAATGCCGCGAATGTGATATTGAAACGCTGTATCTTGAGGAATCCATGGCACCTGGAAACACCCATCGCCCAATGTACGACACCGAAGGTCACTACCCTTGGCACCAGTTTGAAACGATTACGCCATCAATCTTTTTGGCAGTTGAGATGTTGCCAGATGGCGTATCGCCGCCAAACTTGTGAGCAGATGATCACAATGCGTTTTACACTCAGCACACAGAAGATTTTGTCATGATATTACCAAATTCAATCGACTTTGAAGGGCCGTTCCCGCTCTTGTCCCGCAGACTACGTCTTGGGGTGGTCGGCGGCGGTCGGGTTTCAGGTATTCAAGCGAGCGCCGCTCGCTTGTCGGACCGATGGGATATTGTTGCTGGAGCATTTTCATCTGATCCAACTCGTGCCAAGGCTGCAAGCAAAGACTGGTTGTTGCCGGAAGAGCGTTGCTACACCTCTTTTAAACAGATGGCAAAACTCGAAGCGATGCGCGACGATGGGGTGGACGCGGTCATGATTACGACTCCGAATCACTTGCATTATTCAGGAGCCAGAGCATTCCTGGAAGCAGATATTGATGTCCTTTGTGATAAACCGCTGACCAACGAACTTGAGGAAGCAGAAAAACTGGTCGACCTGACTCGACAGACGGGCTGCATATTTGGCGTTTCCTATGTGATGTCCTGTTTTCCGATGATCCGGCAAGCTCGGGAAATTGTTTTGAATGGTGATATCGGTCGAATCAACCAGGTTCATGTTGAGTTTATGCAGGACTGGATGACACCAGAAGACGTGGCTGATGCTCCGCACGTGAAATGGCGACTTGACCCTTCAAAATCTGGGAAGACGAGTTGTGTCGGAGATATCGGTACGCATGCAGCCCACTTGGCTCAATTTGTAAGCGGTTTGGAAATGACGCACTTGCGTGCTGAGTTTCATGTATGTGGCAGTCCGAAACCTCTAGAAGATTCAGTGTTCATGATGACGCGCTACGAAGGAGGTGTACCGGGAACTCTCATGGCTACCCGTCTTGCTCCAGGCAATCGCGGCGGACTACGGCTTCGGATTTTTGGTTCAGAAGGTGGTGTGGAATGGGATATGGAAGAATCTGAACAGTTAAAATTCAACAAATTCGGGGAACCCGACCGAATTGTCAGTCGTGGTCATGGTCATGGGATCAGTTCAGGCGTAGAGCGTCATGTTCGTACTGCACGAGGGTTTCCAGAGGGCATTATTGAAGCTTGGGGCGTTCTTTATACCGAATTTTCGATGGCAGTGGCAGCCAGGCGAGACGGCAGACAGATACCCGATGACTGGCTTGGTATGCCGAGCGTTCAAGACGGCGCTGACGGAGTGAGATTTATCGAGGCGTCTGTGAAATCCAACCAAACTGGTGGTACGTGGGTCAAAATCTGATTTCGGCCATTTCCCTAGTTTGTAATGGCTTGGATTGCTAACTGACCCGTTCAAGGGCGATTGAAATCCCCTGCCCCACACCAACACACATTGTGCACAACGCATAGCGACTGTCAGCCGAATGCATCTGGTTGATCGCTGTCGTCGCCAACCGGGCTCCACTCGCACCTAAAGGATGTCCAAGTGCGATTGCCCCACCATTCGGATTGATCCTTTCGTCATCATCAGCGAGTCCAAGACCGCGTATCACAGCAACTACCTGAGCAGCAAATGCTTCATTAATTTCGATGATCCCAAACTGAGAAAGACTTACGCCGATTCTTTTAATCAATCTCTGTGTTGCTGGAACTGGACCCAGTCCCATCACTCTTGGTGCTAAACCCGCAGTAGCCATTCCCAGCACCCGCGCCCGAGGCGTTAATCCAAACCGATCGACCGCAGCATCACTCGCCATCAGTAGTGCACACGCGCCATCATTTATTCCCGATGCATTCCCTGCAGTCACGGTCCCATCGGAACGATCAATCGGCTTCAATTTCGCCAGATCCTGCAGTGAAGACAATCGAGGGTGTTCGTCCTCGCTGACGTCAATTGGAGCACTCTTTTTTGTGGGAAGACTTACGGAAACAATTTCCTTCTCAAAGAAACCGTTTTCTTTGGCGCGAGCAACTTTCAACTGGGAGTTGAATGCAAATTGATCCTGATCTTCTCGGCTGATTCCACATTCAAGCGCAACATTTTCGGCTGTGGCAATCATTGAGTCGACACCATATTGCGCTTTGATTCTGTCATTGACAAATCTCCAACCCAGTGTGGTGTCATAAATAGTGTTGCTTCGACTGAAACCCCGATCTGCTTTTGGCATCACAAAGGGTGCGCGACTCATACTTTCGACACCGCCTGCAATGATCAAATCCGCCTCGCCACACTTGATCGCTCTAGCGGCAGAACCAACCGCATCCATACCTGAGCCACACAAGCGATTGATGGTGGAAGCTGGAACAGATTCGGGCAACCCAGCGAGTAAAACACCCATTCTGGCAACATTGCGATTGTCCTCTCCTGCCTGGTTGGCACAGCCTAGAATGACTTCGTCAGCTTCCTCCCAGTCCACTGTCGGATTTCGAGCCATTATCGAACGCAAGGGAATGGCAGCGAGGTCATCGGTACGAATAGATGCCAAAGCACCGGCATAACGGCCGAAAGGCGTACGGATGGCATCACAGATGTATGCTTCACTCATCATTCCATTCTCATCAATTCCTGGTGTTCAACGCACATTCAAAGTCTACTTTTTACAAAGAAGTCCTTTAGTTGGATCTTCGTCGAAGCAAGAAAGGACTAACCCTGTAACGCTCGCCCCGATAAACCTCCGCAAGATTTTCAATGAAGTCTACAACGTAATCAACCCCCACCAAATTCAACCACTCAAATGGACCAGCTGGATAATTGAGCCCCGCCTTGATTGCAATGTCGGCATCCGATTCACCACAAACGCCCTGCAAAACCGCATCTGACGCTTCGTTGATCAGCATGGCTACCGTTCTCGCAATTAAAAGTCCTGCTGAGTCTTGAACCAAAAGCGGTCGAATTCCAAACAAACGAAGCCAATTTTCAACGTCTGAGACAAAGCTTCTCGATGAATGGTTTGAAACGGCGTAAGCAACGGTTGGATTTTGATTGGGCTCAAGTATCAAATCAAACACAGCCACTTCTTTTCCCAACTGAGAAGCCATTCGACCATCTGTCAGTCGCAATTTTGCACCATTGGACTCCAGTTCACACCTGCCTGAACCATTCTCTCTCTGATAAGAAATGCCGAATTTTCTGAGTACCGAATCAATGTGGTCGGCAACAGGGCTTAAACCGCGTAAGAACAGGTTTGGCCAATCCGGAATCTTGTCAGGTTTTGACTGGATGGTCTCAGGCTCAATCATTTCCTGAGATTTACTGTAGTCGTAGAATCCCCGCCCACTCTTCCTACCAAGAAATCCGGCATCAATGAGAGATTTTTGTATCAGTGATGGAGTAAATCGACGATCAAAATAGTTTGCTTCAAAGATCGACATTGTGACCTGGTAGTTTGTATCGTGTCCGATCAAGTCCATGAGTTCACAAGGCCCCATGCGAAAACCCGCATCCCTGAAACAGCGGTCCAAATCCACAGGTTCAATTGTGCGTTCCTGAAGCAAAGCCAGTGCTTCCGCATAGAATGGGCGTGCAATCCGATTGACGATGAAACCGGGAGTTGAATTTGCACGAACAGGGATCTTTCCCCAGGTTTTGACCAGTTCTACCACCTGATCAGCAACGGCAGATGAAGTTTGCAAACCTGAAATCACCTCAACCAGTTTCATCACAGGTGCTGGATTGAAAAAATGCATTCCAACCAACCGGTCAGGATGATTCAGCCTGCTACCGAGTTCAGTTATCGACAATGATGAGGTGTTGGACGCAAGGATACACTCCGAGGATACGAACTTTTCCAAGGATTCAAATAACGACCTCTTTTCCATCGGGTCTTCAACAATCGCTTCAATGACAATTCCGGCTTGACTCGCATCAGCCAAGTCTGAAGCAAGACTAATGCGGGAGAAAGCCCGAGTCGCTTCTTCCGAGCTTAGCTTTTCCCTACCCACCAAATGCTCGAAAGTTTTCCCAAGATTATCTTTCGCTGATTGAGACCGAGTGTGACAGACATCGTACAGCAATACCGAGTGCCCGGACTGCGCTGCCAGTTGGGCGATGCCCATACCCATTACGCCAGCACCTGCAACAAACACTTTCGTATTTTGAGGGTTAATGTTCACTCGAAAATTCATCGCAAAACAGAAGTCAGTTTACCACTCAAATCCGACTGGACGTCAGGTGAGCCAAGGCTGTTGAAAAAACTTAGATTTCGATTAATCGAATCGAACGTATTGAAAGTTCGCTGGCTGTCCATTGACACCGAAAGCTGGAGGTGCAATCCAGTTGGCGAACTGTCCTGGTTCTGCAACTCTACCCATCAGGTTTGCAACAAATGTGCGGTCTGATTCAGATGGCAGCCAATTGTCAATCTCAGCATTCCAGGTTGCTTCAGCGATAACCTGACCTGTCGGAGAGATTCGCACGCCAGCCAATGATCCGATCTTTCGATTGAAGGCCTTGTGCGGCAATACCAGTCGAAAAGGAATACCAGCCTTCTCCATTACTCGATTCCAACGCTTCACTCCTCGGATGCTGTCCGTGATGAAGTTATCCCGAAGAACCTCATTCAGCGCATTCAGTTTCGGCACTTGACGCTCGACAAGATTTCCATCGCGAACTTCCAATACGCCATACCAGTCTTCCCTCAGTCGGTGATCGTCATCCTGCTTGCTTTCTTCGAATCGTCCCTTCAATCCGCTGGAGTAAAAAATTGCAGCATTGCTGGATTCATCGGCACCAAACAAGTCAATTGTCACACTGTAATGGAAATTGAGATAGCGCTGCACTGTGTCCAGATCAATAACGCCATTTTCACGCAAAGTGTGCGGGTCATCGGTCTTCAATTCATTCATTACCTGACAGGTTCTTTGAAGAATACGGGATACTCCCGACTCACCAATGAACATATGATGTGCTTCTTCAGTCAACATGAATCGGGTTGTTCGCGACAATGGATCAAATCCCGATTCCGCCAGCGCACAAAGCTGAAACTTGCCGTCACGATCGGTAAAGTAGGTAAACATGAAAAACGCCAGCCAATCGGGTGTTTTCTCATTGAATGCCTGCAGAATTCTTGGATTGTCTTCCTCTCCGCTTCGGCGTTCCAATAAAGCCTCACCTTCTTCTCGACCGTCGCGTCCGAAGTACTTATGCAGCAGATATACCATCGCCCACAGATGACGCCCTTCTTCGACATTGATCTGAAAAATGTTACGAAGATCGTAAAGACTCGGTGCGGTATGCCCAAGATGGCGCTGCTGCTCAACAGATGCCGGTTCAGTATCACCCTGCGTAACGATTATTCTGCGCAAATTGGCTCGATGTTCACCAGGTACCGTCTGCCAGGCGTCTTCACCCTTGTGATCGCCAAAATGGATCTTTCTGTCCTGTTCTGGAGGGCTTAAAAATATGCCCCAGCGATAGCTCGGCATCTTCACGTAATCGTAGTTTGCCCATCCCTTCGGGTCGACGCTGATTGCTGTTCGAAGATAGACGTCATAGTTACCCGTTCCGTCCGGTCCCATCTCCTTCCACCAATTCAGATAATTCGGCTGCCAGTGCTCCAATGCGCGTCGCAACGCCCGATCTTCGCTTAAATTAACGTTGTTTGGAATTTTTTCGTTGTAGTTGATAGATGTTGTCATAGTCAATAATCAATGAAGTAATGGAACCTAAACGCGGTCCCAGTCAAACTTTGCTTTCTCACCCGAACCATACACCTTGAGTGAACCAGATTCACCTGTTGCATTCGGTCGTTGAAATATCCAATTCTGCCAGGCTGTAAGTCGACCGAATATTCGAGTCAACATTGTTTCCTGGCCATTAAACCGAAGATTGGATTCCATACCAGTCAGTGCGTCCGGCGACATGGAAACACGCTCCTCAATTGCAATTCTAATTTCATCATCCCAGTCAAGTTCATCTGGATTAATGGTTACCAAGCCCAATTCATAAGCCGAATCAGCGTCAATTGCTTTTCCCACCTTTTCTTTGAGTAAGTCCAGTGTTTTGGAGTTCCCATAAAATCTTCGCACCAGTCGGCTTTCTCCAGTAAGCATTGACAGCGCATCAAAATTAATTTCACTCAACGCTATGTTCGGTGCACTGTCTTCACCTGGTAGGGACAAGTGATAACTTCGGTCACAGGCGAGTGCCAACTCGAAGAAACTGCCAGCAAAGCATGATCCTTCGTCAATGATCGCGAACAAACTTCTTGAACTGACGTCAAGTCGACCGAAGACGCGGCGCAAATATCCAATTGTCTCCCGAACGAACCAGTGATCCCGGTTTTCAAACAGGATTCGGTCCATCGATAGTACCGATTCAATCTCTCCTCTCGTGTTTATCAGCCAGACTCCCGTTTCGAGTTCATTGGTGCGCATCCAAAGAATGGCATCATCCAATTCCTGGGCAAGCCGTAGAGGGTACCAGTCAGCGCCAGCCTCCTCAAAATCTTCCAAATTTGCAGCAGTCGCTTCCGTCGGCATTGAAATGGTGAATGATGCTGTACGCGCTTTTCGATCAATCTCGACGCTGACATACTGATAGCGAATTTCATTTCCAGTCTTTTCGCGCTCAACCGGTTGCAGTAGAACCGGGCGGGAGTTGGCTGGTCGATCACTCAACTCACTCAATTCCAGCGCGCGCTCTCGGACTCGCGTATCAAACACCGCAGGTTTGACAATGTCATCAACCAGTCGCCAGTCCTTGGCTTTTTGGCCTCGAATGCCTTCTGCTGTTGTACAGAATATGTCGGCCAAATCGTGTCGTACCTGTCGTTTATCGGTTAGGCGCGTCAATCCACCAGTCCCCGGTAATACCCCCAGTAGCGGAACTTCGGGCAGGCTGACAGCACTGGAGCGGTCATCAATCAGTATGATTTCATCACACGCGAGCGCAAGTTCATAGCCACCCCCTGCACATACACCATTAATCGCGGCAATAAACTTAAGCCCGCTATTGGCAGATGAATCTTCTATGCCGTTTCTGGTTTCATTGGTGAATTTACAGAAGTTGACTTTCCAGGCATGGCTGCTCGAACCGAGCATGAAAATATTTGCACCTGAACAAAATACCCGGTCCTTGGCACTGGTAATAATGACAGTTCGAACTTCCGGATGTTCAAATCGAATTCGGTTCAAGGCATCGTTAAGCTCAATATCGACACCTAAATCGTAACTATTCAACTTAAGCTTATAACCTGGGCGCAATCCGCCATTTTCATTGACATCCGCTGACAGGTATGCAATTGGCGCCTCAATAGCGATTTTCCAATGTTGATATTTCGACGGATCGGTTTGGTAGTCAACCTGGTTGGATTCCTGCACCAGTGCGGTTCCTTAAATTTCTGATTCGATCAATCTTTGTATTATTAATCATTCGGACATTCGTTTTTCGGCACTGCACAAATTACAGCATTCATAGATGACCTTGTATCGTGGGCAATGATGGAAAATCTGTCGTTGGTGCTTAATTCTGATGTCGCGTATCCGTTATAAAATGGGTTGAATTGAAATCAACTCAATGCCCGTTTCGGATTGATTCACCAGTTCTGATGGGTAGTGTGAATCTCTGTGAGCACATCCGGTTTCGGAGAAACAGTAATGGATACTGAAAACACTCAAACACCTGAAAATCCGTTTAACTTTGCAGCGCATCTGATTTCAGTCAATCTCGGGCGGCTAGATAAACTCGCTTATCGAGACGATCAAAAAGATTTGTCGTACGGTGCCCTTGCTGATGCGACTAAGCGAATGGCTGCCGGTTTAGTGTCAAGTGGAATGCGTAGAGAGGAACGGGTTTTAATCCTGATGCACGATAACAGTGATTGGCCAGTTGCCTTTCTCGGCGCTCTATATGCAGGTGTCGTTCCAGTTGCTGTCAATACTTTGCTCACCGCAAGCGACTATCAGTTCATACTGAAAGACTGCCGAGCGAAAGTAATCATTGTCTCGGAGCCATTGCTGCCTGTGTTGACTAGCGCTATTGATAGTGACAATTTCGATGTAACGACGATCGTTGTCAGTGGTGATGCGGATAATCTGCCGGACAAAGCGGTGGAATTTGACGCTTTCCTGGCGAATTCTGATCCAATGGAAAGTGCTGCTGAAACCCACCCGGATGAGCCCGGATTCTGGCTCTATTCATCGGGTTCTACAGGTCAGCCCAAGGGTACGGTACATAGTCACGCCAATCTCTTCTGGACTGCTGAACTCTACGGCAAAGGTGTACTCAAATTATCCGAATCGGATATCTGTTTTTCAGCAGCAAAGCTGTTTTTCGCCTACGGGCTTGGCAACGCATTGAGCTTTCCACTGAGTGTCGGAGCATCTGTCGTGCTGATGCCAGAGCGACCCACGCCAAGTGCTGTATTCACCCGCTGGATAAAGGACCAGCCGACTGTATTTTTTGGCGCTCCAACGGGCTATGCAGGTATGCTCGCATCTCCTGATCTTCCATCAAAAAACGATGTTTCGTTGAGACTGGCTTCATCTGCAGGTGAACCGCTGCCGGCGGAAATCGGACGAAAGTTCACCGAAACGTTTGGTGCAGAAGTCATTGATGGTATCGGCTCTACTGAAATGCTTCACATCTATCTTTCCAATCAGCCTGGAAATGTACACTACGGAACTACAGGAGTTCCTGTACCTGGCTATGAAATCGAGCTTCGAAATGAGGACGGAAGTCAGACAGAAGACGGGGAGATCGGTGAACTCTATGTCAAAGGTCCCAGTGCAGCCTTGATGTACTGGAACAATCGGGAGAAGACCCGCTCAACATTTCAAGGCGACTGGACGAAAAGCGGCGACAAATATATCCGTGACTGCAACGGTACTTACACTTATTCCGGTCGTACGGATGATATGCTGAAAGTAAGCGGGGTTTATGTCTCACCGTTTGAAGTTGAATCGACGCTGGTTCTACATTCAGCGGTACTCGAAGCCGCTGTTATTGGTCATGTAGACGCAGATGGGCTTACAAAAACCAAGGCATTTGTTGTATTGAAGGAAGGCGCCAACGCTGATGACAAGGAACTCAAAGACTTTGTCAAAGACAAAATCGCACCCTATAAATATCCCAGGTTTATTGAGTTCGTTGATGCCTTACCCAAAACAGCAACGGGAAAAATTCAACGCTTCAGACTGCGGGAACAAGATCGATCAACATGACGACGGCTTGCGAGCCTGCGTTTACTAAACTTTACTGGGACCAACGCAGGATAAGACTGGAATACACTTTCGTAGGAGTCGACAGTCCAGTAGCACCGTTAATTGTCTTTTTGCACGAAGGTCTCGGTTCGCTACGGCTTTGGAGAGACTTTCCAAACCAATTGTGTGCAGCCACCAGATGTCGTGGTCTTGTATATTCCCGGCCCGGGTATGGCCAATCAACACCATATCCTGCAAACCAAAGTTGGGGCAGTGACTTCATGCATCGGCAGGCTTATGAAGTATTGCCAGCATTACTGACTAAACTGGGTATTGATGGTAGCCGGGAGCGGATTTACCTTTTCGGGCACAGTGATGGGGCCTCTATCGCCATGCTCTATGCAAGTAGGTATGCTGACCTAGTCAATGGCATGATTGTAGTTGCGCCGCACGTTATGGTTGAAGCAGTTACCGTGAACAGTATCAAAAGACTGAAAGAAACTTACGACACAGGTGAGATAAAAGTTAAGTTTGCAGCCCACCACATTGACGCAGATGCTACTTTTGACGGCTGGTCTCAAGTGTGGCTTGATCAGGAGTTTCTCAACTGGTCGATTGAATCCGAATTGAACAAAATTCAATCTCCCTTGCTGATCGTTCAAGGCACAAAGGACGAATACGGTACCGTTGATCAGGTCAACAGGATTATCCAAAATCTCCCAAATTCAGAATATGTAGAAATTCCTGGCTGCGGTCACGCACCACATCGTACGCACCCAGATGCCCTTCTGAGCTACAGCACTCTGTTCATTCAGACAATTGTCACCAGGAGACCCATTCCCCCTGGCGATAGAATGTGAATTCAACAACACGGTGCAGTCAACATAATTTTTTGATTGCTATAATCCAAACCAATTAACACTAATGACCCTGACAGAAATGAAATTTGCAAGTAGTGTGAAAGCACTCCGTGTCTTTTCGCAACACTGAATCAGTCAGAATTGATGAATTAAAGAAGGAGAATTTAATGACTCGAGTAGCAATTATTGGGGCAGGACCCTGCGGCATGTCTCTGCTTCAGGCTTTCAGAACCGCTGAAAAGAATGGGGACGCCATTCCAGAAGTTGTCTGCTATGAAAAGCAGAGCGATTGGGGTGGTTTGTGGAACTATACCTGGCGCACTGGGACCGATCAGTACGGTGAACCGGTACATGGCAGCATGTATCGATACCTTTGGTCAAACGGACCGAAAGAGTGCCTGGAATTCGCCGATTACAGCTTTGAAGAACATTTTGGGAAACCCATCCCGTCGTTTCCACCAAGAGAAGTGTTGACAGATTACATCAAAGGACGTGTTGAGGCTTCCGGCGCACGAAAATATTGCCAATTTAAGCGAGCCGCCCACTGGGTGCGTTATTGGGATGAAAGCGATAATTTTACCGTTGCAACGCGAGACCTCGAGAGTAACACCATGTCGGCTGAAACGTTCGATTATGTTGTTGTATCAACCGGTCACTTTTCCGTTCCCAACGTACCGCATTTCGACGGCTTCGACACCACCAGCGCTCGCGTACTTCATGCACACGATTTTCGCGATGCGCGAGAATTTGAGGGTATGGACCTGCTCATCATCGGCACCAGTTATTCCGCCGAGGATATCGGTTCACAGTGCTACAAATATGGAGCCAAATCTGTCACCATCAGCCATCGTACTGCACCGACTGGTTTTCACTGGCCAGAAGCGTTTGAAGAAGTTCCTTTACTCACGCAAATTGACGGGAAAACCGCACACTTCAAAGACGGTAGCAGCAAAGATGTTGATGCAATTATTCTCTGTACTGGTTATCTGCATCACTTTCCATTTATGGCAGAAGAGTTGAAGCTTCAAACAACCAACCGCATGTGGACACCGAGTCTTTACCAAGGTGTTGTGTTTGAAAATAATCCCAAGGTCATGTATCTCGGTATGCAGGACCAGTACTACACATTCAATATGTTCGATGTACAGGCCTGGTATGTAAGGGATGTCATCATGGGACGCATTCAACTGCCATCAAAGGAAGAAATGGAAGCGCACAGCGCCAAATGGCTGGAGCGCGAAGCAGGTCTCGAAAACTATGAGCACGAAATCTGGTTTCAGGGCGACTACGTTCAGGAACTGCTAGATCAAAGCGACTATCCTAAATTCGATGTTCAGGGGATCAACAATGCATTTATGGATTGGGAACACCATAAGCATGATGACATCATGGGCTATCGCGATCATGGGCATCGCTCCCTGATGACTGGAAACGAACAACCGATTCATCATACCAAGTGGTTTGAAGCGATGGACGATTCTATGGAGAGTTACCTGTCAGATAAGGCAGCCTGATCCCAAAAGTTCATCGGCAGCCAGCTTTAGTGCGAATGCCCTGTATGTTCAAGACATACAGGGCATTATTCTTTGATCACATTAACCAGGTCATCCGAATAACCTGAACCCTGAACCAAACGACTATTCAGAGGAAGGCGGTCGAACCTTACCGTACTCCTCGTTGAGTTCTACCATAGGGTGAGTTTCTGAAGACTGAAACTTGATCAGCAGTTCGCGGGCAATCATATCCCGTTCCTGCTGACTATCTGGCAGTTCTAGATCATCGGGTACTTGCACCCAACCGTTTATATTCCGATCAAATACAGCTGGCTTTCCTTCCTCGTAGCCCAAGTGTACGTCTTCAAGCCAGTTGAGATCCTTCCAACCCATGAATTCAATGTATTTCTTCAAAAAAGGCGTCAACATGTCATAGTCGGGAACCAGGTTTACATCATACCGGTAGCCGATATGTTGACCGATCTCCTGCTCCCGCTCTTCTGTTGAAGAACCTTTTGCCTGTGTGGTGATATCCGTTACGTTTCCCATTTCTTTCACCTCAATAACGGGTCATATCAGGTCGTCCGACAGTATGCTGAGTTCCTGCCAGTGGAACCATCGCCATCGCAGAAGCCTCCATCGTCAAGGCAGCTAAATCTTCCGGCTCCAGAGAGTGAACATCGGTCTTTCCACATGCGCGAGCCATCATCTGACATTCAATGGCAAGTGTATGCAGAAAGTTGTAGACCCGCTCCGCTGCATCATCTGGATTGAGTCTCTTTCTGAGTTCCGGATCCTGCGTGGCAACACCGACCGGACAGCGTCCGGTATGGCAGTGATAACAGAACCCAGCTTCAACACCGATTTCAGTCTCATAATCTGCCTCAGGAATTGCTTTGTTACAGTTAAGCGCCATCAGTGATGCATGTCCAATTGCGACGGCGTCCGCACCTAAAGCCAGCGCTTTGGCAACATCACCACCATTTCGGATGCCGCCGGCATAAATCAGTGAAATCTCACCAGTCTTGCCGACATCATCCAGTGCTTTACGCGCCTGTCTGATCGCCGCAATGCCGGGTACGCCTGTTTCTTCTGTCGCAAGATGTGGACCTGCGCCAGTTGAGCCTTCCATTCCATCAATGTAAATCATGTCAGGGTCGGTTTTCGCTGCCATCCTTACATCATCATAAACTCGGGCTGCACCCAGTTTCAGCTGAATGGGAATCTGCCAGTCAGTAGCCTCGCGTATTTCCTCAATTTTCAACGCCAGATCGTCCGGTCCCAGCCAGTCAGGATGACGTGCGGGCGAGCGTTGATCAATTCCGGCAGGAAGTGAGCGCATTTCGGCAACCTGATCGGTAACCTTCTGTCCCATCAAGTGGCCTCCAAGCCCTACTTTACAACCCTGCCCGATAAAGAATTCGCATGCATCAGCCAACCTAAGGTGGTGCGGATTAAATCCGTATCGAGACTGAATGCACTGGTAGAACCATTTGCTAGAGTAGCGTCTTTCATCGGGAATCATTCCGCCTTCGCCAGAGCACGTTGCAGTACCTGCCATCGTCGCACCACGCGCAAGCGCGGTTTTTGCTTCATATGACAACGCACCAAAACTCATTCCGGTGATATAGACCGGAATATCCAGTACAAGTGTTTTTTTTGCTCGAGGACCAAGGACAGTTTTGGTTATGCAGCGTTCCCGGTACCCTTCAATCACAAAGCGAGTGAGCGTTCCCGGTAAAAACGTAAGGTCATCAAATGTCGGAATGGGTTTAAACAGCGAGAAGCCACGCATACGGTAACGTCCAAGCTCCGACTTGATATGAATATCATCAATAACCTCGGGTGGAAATATAGAACTTTGGCCAAGAGTACTCGTGTTTCTGGAAACTCCTGGCGGCAGTGGTGGAGTCGATTTTGGTTTCGTATCCATACTTATCTCTTACAACACTAATTTCTTTTCAGTCGGTTCTAGACTGTCGTAGTTCCACAGCTGTTTGCCCGATTCAATTTTTCGCAAATTTTCAACACCATTCGGTGCTTCAAGACCGTACTGATCAAGCTTGCGCTTAATCCAATTGCATTCGAGTTCGGTCATCTCGGCATCAACAGCATCGACACCCAGTCCTGCAATTTTGCCGCCAACATAGATGATGCCATCGTACATTGAGTCACCCAGGTTTGGACCAGCATCTCCCAAAACGATCATGCGACCACGCTGCATCATAAATCCACTGAACGCACCGGTTCGACCGCCAACAATAATCGTCCCACCTTTCATATCAATACCGGTTCTGGAGCCGACATCACCCTTACAGACAAGATCGCCTCCACGGATGGCGGCACCAAAAGTCGAACCTGCATTCTTTTGGATAACAATCGTGCCAGACATCATGTTCTCGGCGCATGACCAGCCGACTCGTCCCGAAATTTGTATATTTGGCCCGTCGCTGAGACCACAGCCAAAATATCCGAGACTACCTTTGAAGATGAGTCTCAATCGATTCAGAATACCGACGCCTAGCGAGTGCTTGGCTCCTGGATTCATCACAGTAATGGTGCCATAACCCTCACGCATCCTCGCGGCGATCTCCTGATTGATTTCGCGAGCACTGCGACCTTCTGCATCAATGTCAACTAGCTTGTCAAAATCTACATCGATCGCATGCGGTGAAGCGAGTCGGTCGGATTCGACCGCCGAAAAGAAAATTTGCTGGGTTCTGCCGGTAAGCTTCTCGGCATGCATTGAACCCGTTGATGTCAACTCTGCCATACTCTCACCTCTCCTTCATATGGATCGATTGTCTCAATTTCGTGCGGAAATACACTACGAATCGCAACCTCTTCAGATGCGAGTGCGACAAAATCGTCAGACTCATAAAGTACCATCGGTTTGGCCGCCATATAGTCTTTGGCCATTCCGAGTTTGTCATCAGTAGCGACAACATAAGTGAAAACACCATCAAGATCGCCAAGAGAGCGATTCATGGATTCCTCAAGATCATCGCCACGGTCCATGGCATCCGCTAGGTAAACAGCTATCAACTCTGAATCACAATTTGACATGAATCGATGTCCTCTTCGCTCAAGTGCCCGCCGAGAGTTCCAGTAATTGGTCAACTGGCCGTTGTGCACCACAGCAACATCCAGAAACGGATAGGCCCAGTACGGGTGGGCAGAGCGAATGTCTACATCTGATTCAGTTGCCATTCGGGTATGACCGATGGCATGCGTGCCTTCAAAATGATTCAAGCGATATTGATCACCTACGGTGCTTGCATCACCGAGGTCTTTGATCAATTCCAACGCCTTGCCAATGGAGAGAATCTCAACACCTTCAATATCTTCAAGATAATCAGCCAGTCTTTTGAGATCTCCACTGTATCTGAAACGACAGCGGCGCGCATATGGCGTAGCGTCTTCTACAGATACGACTACTGCGTCATATTCAGCCAATCGATTCCTAACCAAATTGAAACGCTCGGCTATTTCATCATGGATTTTAAAGCCGGTCGCAAGGTCTGCGCCTTCTGCGACTTTGTATCGCATGATGTATTCATTTTCAATGCCGTCGCTGACAGAACCATACATGGCGAGACCTGTCGAATCGGGACCGCGGTGCTTAAGCGACTGCAGCATTGATAGCAATTCGCTACCAATATTTGCTGTATTGCCCCTGTGAATGAGACCAGCTATTCCACACATTACCAATACTCCTTATGGTAGACAATCAATATAGGTTTCCATATCCCAATTCGTAACGGTTGCCATGAACTTGGCCCATTCATCTTCCTTGTAATGGAGGAAGACCTTGCCCATTTCGTCCGGCAACGCACTCATGATCGTTTCATCATTCTTGAGCGATTCAATCGCTTCACCAAGTGACATCGGCAATTTGGTAACTTCCTTACCTTCTTCCATCGCCTCATAGATGTTGCGATTTTCTGGTTTACCAGGGTCCAATTTGTTGGAGATGCCGTCATCAAAGGCTTTCAGCAGTCCCGCGCACAGTAGATATGGATTAACCATTGAGTCAACCGCTCGAAATTCAAATCGTCCAGGTGCTGAAATTCGAAGTGCGGTCGTTCGGTTCTGATAACCCCAATCCTTGTAAACCGGAGCCCAGAAGCCAGTGTCCCAAAGACGTCGATAGGAGTTAACCGTTGAACAACCGAGTGCTGTCAAGGCATCAAGGTGTTTCATCACACCAGCAACTGAATAAAGACCTACCTGACCGGGCATTTGTGGGTCATCGGTATCCGGCATGAACTTGTTTTCACCACCCTTGCGATACGTGTAGCAGCCTTCCATACCATTCAACGGATCGTTACCCAGTTTATTTTGCGTCTCTTCTCCGCCAGTCCAGAGAGACATGTTGGTGTGGCATCCACTAGCCGACACACCCATAAATGGCTTGGTCATAAAACAAGCGATCAGATTATTCTCTCTGGCAACCTGAGCACAAATCTGTCGGTAGGTTGACAGGCGATCACAGGTTCGCATTGCATCATCAAATGTGAAGTTTAGTTCCAACTGACCGGGTGCATCTTCGTGGTCACCCTGAATCATGTCAAGTCCCATGAATCTGGAGTATTCAATGACTTTCATGAACACCGGTCGGAGGCTTTCAAACTGGTCGATGTGGTAGCAATAGGGATTGGAATATCCACCATCAGGCATTCCATCTTCGCCACGCTTCAGCCACATCATTTCAGGCTCCATTCCGTGACGCAAATGCAATCCATTGTGTTTTTCAGAAAATTCGTCGTGCAGGATACGCAGGTTTCCTCGACAGTCCGATGTCAAATGAGCGCCCGGATCAACGCGTTCTTCACGATTTCTAAAGCAAGTGCAATAGACTCTCGCAACTCGCTTGTCCCACGGCAACTGGCAGAATGTTTCCGGGTCGGGAATTCCGACCAACTCCATTGCTTCCGGTCCGTAGCCAATATATTCCCCATAACGATCGATAAACAGGTTCGCGGTTGACCCGTAAACGAGTTGAAATCCGTGCTCAGCAATCGTTTCCCAGTGATCTGCAGGAACACCTTTTCCGACAATTCTTCCAGTAACCGAAATAAATTGATAGTAAATGTAATCGATTTTCAGTTCGTTAATTTTTTCCCGAACCTGCTTTACCAAATCCGCACGGCCTGGTCGGTTCACATGACGTTCAAGATCAGTTGAATCCATTATTCTTCCCCTTAATTTTGAATACCCATAGCAGTTCATTTCAACTCAGTGAATCAACGGATTATATAGACTTGATGCGACATATTGAGTAAATCCGAAACGGAGATAAACTCGAATTCGGTGAAAAAAGCTGAAAGTGAAAGACAACTGGTTCTTTGTGAACTTGCAAGTGGCTGCTTTCAGTAGATCTATTTTCAATGTAAACAGACTACTGCGTACACATGGTTTTCAAAAATGAACTAGAACTCAAAACGACTGACGCTTGGAATTCACACGAAATCGCTCCAGTGGGCAATGCTCGATTTTTGTGTCGTACCAATTAGTTTCAGCGTAAAATCACGCCTTTCAATCAAATGCTTGCAGCAGTCTGAAGAATGATCTGCAATGTCCCTGCCAAATTGATGAATACCACCCTACCGGGTGCGTTCTGTCCGACACCCAAGATAGAAAAACTGCCTCGCACACGTTAGCCTAAATCGCCATTCATAAGAATTTTCATGGTATCCGCAGTTCCAGGTCACCAACACCACCCGCTCACTGGAATTTTGCTGACTCTCATAGCAATGAGTTTGTTTTCCTGCCAGGATGCGTTAATCAAGCACCTTCTAGCGGACTATTCTGTATTTCAGATACTCTTCATGCGAAGCTTTGTTATTGTGATCCCGCTTTCCTGCATTCTGTTTTACAGATTCGGATCACAAGGATTCCGTACCCGTCGGGTGCTTGACCACTTCAAGCGCGTTAGTTTCAACCTTCTCGCATTTTTGAGTTTCTATTACTCACTAACGCGCATTGATTTAGGACAAGCAACTGCAATTGCTATGTCAGCGCCCCTTATTACGACAGTACTTTCAGGCCCCCTGCTCGGTGAACGCGCTACCGGGCGGCAAAAATCAATTGTTGCAGTAGGATTTATTGGTGTGCTGTTGGTCATTCAGCCATTCACTGGATCGTTTGATCCAATGGGAATCGTGGCCGTCATGATCGGCGCACTGATGTTCTCCTTGCTCGTCATTCAAACTCGCAAAATGACTCAAACCGAATCTACTGAACTGATGGTGATATTTGCGGCGTTGACGATTTTGTGTCTGAGCGGTGTGTTGATGCCAGTCTTATGGGTCACGCCAGTTGGACAAGACTGGTTTCTGTTATTTGGTGTCGGTTTCATCAGCCTTTTCGCCCAGTTATCCATTGTCCATGCTTATCGATTTGCTCCAGTCTACATTCTCGCACCGTTTGAATATGTAACGATTCCCTGGGCGCTATTTCTCGGTTGGGCCATTTTTGCTGAATCTCCGACTGTAGTCATGTTGTTTGGCGTTGCAATCATCATCGCGTGCGGACTTGGAGTGATTCATGCCGAACACCGGAAGGCTTAGAATTTCGATGCAGCAAAGAATTCGATCAATTTATCACTTCGTCGCAGAACAACTTTGCCAATTGATTGTTTTTGCACATATTTGAGCCGATTTCCAGTACTAAACATGACCTAAACCACATTGGAGTGGTAGATTCGTTTGGTCTCTTACCCAACCGGGCATTCAACTGGAAATAGGCGTCTGTGAGATCAGGTGGACCTATAACAAACTCAGACAGTGAGTAACTTACTCAATCTGACGATATTAGTAGGGGTGTACCTGGTTTCCGGTTAAAGCGTCAATTTCAGACCAAGTCAATGCCAGGTTAAATTTCGCTCGGTAATCTTCGAGTGAAGCACGAAGCAGTTCCGCCTGGGCATCTCCCAAATCGGATATTTCTTCAAGTTCGTAAAGTGTGCGAGCGCGGTCCATGTACTGATCTCTATAGTCCAACCTGACCTGTGCGGCAGTGATATCTAGATGATGGACTGTCAGTGCTTTCCACAACTCAAATGTTCGCTTACGGACTGCATGCTCGGTCTCCGCTAACTTGGCGCGCGCTCGATCAACCGCAATTTGACTCAATCTGCGATCACGATTTTTTTGGGACCCCGCCGCCAACGGCACATGTAGACGAAGACCAATTGAAGCAGAATTTCGACTTCCGACTTCTTGCTCCCACTCTGTTGCTTCAAGCACGATATCCAGTTGAGGCATGAATTTCGTTTCAGAAACCTCAACTGTCATTAACGCCTTTTCCAGATTGAGTTCCGCTTGTTTCAAATCGTAGTTTGTTGTCAGAATCTGTTCGAGCAGAGATTCAAATTCCGGCACTTCCCGTTCAACATAATTTGAAAGATCAGGTATTTGAAGATCTCGTGGTACGTAATCAGTAAATCCCATCGCCAAGGCAAGATTACGGCGCGTTTCGATTCGATTAAAGTTGTACTCTTGCCTTTTTGCAAATTCTTCGCGGTAAATGGTTTCTAGTCTAAGAACATCGACTTCCGCATGCGCTTCAAACATTTCCATTTCTTCCAAAAACCGGTTGAAACGCAAAAATGACAGTGTCATTTTTTCATCTTGAACACTGTAGGTCAGATCTGCAATAAGAACATCGAAAAATCGACGCATGATTTCGATTCTTCTTTGTGCGTGCACGTAATCGAGATGATGCTGGGAACGCTGAACTTCGACATTTGCTGCAGACCGGTCTGCACTTCTGCGACCAAAGTCGTATAGGGGATGACTCAATCGTAAAGTTGCAGAACCATCACCAAGTGAGCTTGCACTGCCAGGCATCGCACGATCAACGCGCTGTGGATACAAAATCGCCTCCAGATTAATCTGGTTGGCTGATTTGTGAAAGTCTGAAATGACTTTCGCCGATTCAAGATCGGATTTGGCTTGACTTAGCGATGGGTGGAGACTGTCGGCAAACATCAAGACAGCCGATAAATTCAGTGGCTCATCTGGTACTTCGGCTGCATTGACTGCTACAGATGCAACGCTCACTCCAATGAGCAACAGGAATTGACTCATCCTCTTCACTGTCAATTCTCGCTCATCAATTTAATCTGTGTTGGAGGTGTGCGATCGGCTATGGTCAATAATGCAAGTCTTAAGTCCAACTACACCAACTGACTTCCTATGGTGCGCTGGGAAGCTATACAAACGAACTCCATCGTAATTGGAGAATGACTCGCAGCAGGAATTGAGTTTCATTTGTCGAGGTTACGACAGACGAATTATCTTCTCGCTCGTTTGAATTTTATGAAATTACTGTCCTGGTAATGCCCGTCAGCGACAAACTCTCCCAGCAGCATGAATTCTTCTATATCCTTGGCTGCCCCGGTATAGCGCATGATGCGATTACCTTCCAAATCAAGAAACAGAAAAACAGGTGTCGCCCGTATTCGATTGTGCTTGAGCGCCCAATCTTTCTCGGCAATTTCCTCACCATCAAAATCAACAACCAGATTATCCCCTTCGACATTCATCATCAGACAGCGGAAGTTCTGTCGAAAATAATCTTGGACTTCTGATTGGTTTAAGACGGTTGCTTTCATTCGATCGCACCAGGGACAATCATTGAGTTCAAACATGACCATGATTCCCTTTTGACCTTCTTCAAGGGCAAGATCTACCTCTTCTTGAAGATCGCCAAACGTCTGATGGAAGAAATGTTCCTCTGGATCTCGGATTTCAGCTAAGGCTGCTCCGAATCCGCTCAGAATAATCAACAGTGAGGCAAAAATTAAACTACTTAGTCGTTTCATCATCCATACCCTCACTCAACAATGAAAATGTGTGTACTCTATTCCAACACGTGGATTTTTTCACCTACGGTCAGGTATTCATTTTCCATTCACCAACCCCGGGATTGCCAGATTTAATCAGCACATGTGGCTCATGTAGTGATGTCACTGAAATTGTCTGTTCGGTTCTGAGGTGGTCTGCGACAAGGTCCCACACTGGCGGGCCCGGTGAAACCTGCCCCACAGTTGCCCAACCCGTTACAGAATAACTCTTTTCCGCCTCAATGAGTTCACCATTCTCCAATCGCATATCCGAAATTCGTGAACCCATTGTCTGGTCAACTTCCAGGGTATACGACATACCGGATATTCGCACCATGTCACCGCCCTGCTGATAAAACGGATCTGGATTGAAGGCGTTGTCAGCCACATCTTCTAGAATCAGTTTTAAAGTTTCACCAGTCATTTCCTGCACATAAGTTTCCGGATAAGTCATGGCGGTTTGTGTCATCACATCTTCAAATGTAATTGTCTGACCCGGAATGATTGACGTTCCCCATCGAAAGCCCGGAGACAAGGCAATTTGGGCATTGTAGTGAGAGCGCAATGCGTTGCAAATGACTTCGTCAAATGTTCCGTTAAAGTTTCCACGCCTGAATAACAGCGATTCGGAAACCGCGAGTTCTTCAGAAAGCTGGTCTGCGTATGGTGCTCGACTCTGACGGATAAAGGCTTCCATTTCCGGATCGGCAGTCAGGTAGTTTCCAAATATCGGTAGCAAACGATACTTTACATCCGATACACCCTTGTTGCCGAACTGTAGATCCAAAACCCCAACAAACTTTCCGTTTGAACCGGCATTGGTCACTAGGGTCGTACCCCGTTCATTTTGAACTTTAACCGGCACGGGTACTGCGTCATGTGTATGACCGCCCAATATTGCATCAATTCCTGACACAATACCGGCCAATTTCACATCAACATCCATGCCGTTGTGTGACAGTAAAACCACAGCATCAGGACTTTCGCTGTTTTGAATATTGTCAACCAACTCCTGCAGTTCATCAGCACGAATTCCAAATGTCCAGTTTGGTACATTTCTGGATGGATTGGCAATGGGCGTGTAAGGAAACGCCTGTCCAATGATGGCAACATCAAAACCACCTAAGGAACGCATGGTATAAGGTGGAAATGCGTGCCCGGTGAAGTCATCAAAAGCCGGTTTTTCGTCGAACAACGCTTCTTCAGTCAAGAAGATATTCTGTGCAATGAATTCCCCATTAAATGCTTCCAGGTTTTGCTGAAACACTTCAGGTGTGTAGGTGAATTCCCAATGTCCGGTTGCGATATCGGTCCCCAAATGGTTATTCGCTTGGACCATTTCCATGCCATTCGTCCAAAGGGCTGTTGCGGTGCCCTGCCAACTGTCTCCTCCGTCCAACAAGAGCGTGCGTTCTGAACCAAAGTCTTCTCGCAACTGGTTGACCAGCGTTTTCATGTAAGCATATCCTCCGACCTTGCCGAACTTCTCGGCAAGTCTCGGAAAATCTTTATAGGTGAATGCATAGGCTTCCGCGGAATTTGGCTCGATACCAAAGGTCTTTAGAAACTGCGAACCAACGATGTGGGGTGGGCGACCCCAACTATCGCCAATTCCAATATTGATATGGGGTTCCCGAAAGTAAACCGGATTTAGCTGAGCATGGGTGTCGGTAATGTGAAGTAACCGAACCTGGCCGAATGATGGAACATCATATAAGTTAGTGCCGGCGGACAGACCCGCCGGCAACATTCCTGAGACAGATGCAGCTGCAACTGCCTGCATAAATTCTCGGCGACTAAGGTGCATAGTACCTCAACCGAAAACTGAATGTATGAAAAGACTGTTCACCACAATTTGATCATACTGCTGTATACAGTCGCAAGTTTTCAGGTTGCCAATTCTTTCGAGACTCTCGATTTATTGTCGCTCGGTAGAACTACCGAATGACTCGACCCTCCCACAGAGCGCCTTCACGTTTGGCCTGTACAATTCCAGCCTCACCCTGAAGCTTGGCTACCGCTACGAGTTCCATTGCTTTTTTCAGGTCTCCGGCAGCAGCTGTTTCCTGCGCTTGTTTCAGAATCTTGGCAGTGTCGCGCCACTCATGGCCTAATTTGCCGGCCATTTTCCGAGCGTCATTCGCTTCAGCAAACGCTTTGTTGAAATCTTCAGCGGTTGGCTCTGATGCTCCGACAACACCTACAGTGAAAAATAATGCACAGGCAACAATAGTACGCAAAATTAATTTCATGTTATTCTCCCCAGTTCAATTACTTACGAACGCCGGGGCCGTTGTATATCAGCCCATTGCTCATGTAGGTAAGAAAATATTCAAGATTACGGTACTCTTCGCCCTGCGCCTTGAACGCTTTGGCTCGAACCTGCTGGTTACAGCCACTGAATCGACGGTGCAATGTACCGATCGCACCCCACTTCAACCGATAAACCGGAAAATGACTGGTATGCCCTAAAGCCGGACTCAGGAGTTCTGTTCGAATATACCCACCAGAACCACCGACGTGGCAATCAGCACAGGCAAAATTCAACTGACCACGCTTGGTGTAGTAGAATTTTTTGCCCATTTCATAGGCTGCCAATGCACGTGGATCATCAGGAATCACCACATTGATTGTCTCGCCTCGCGAAGTGTAAGCCATATACGCTGTCAGCTCAGCAATCTTGCCTCTCTTGTACTTGAAAGGTTTTTCTCCATTCGCTTCCCGACATTGGTTTATCGCCAATTCCAGCGTGATAACCTGTCCCTGTTCCAAATCGAAATAGGGATAGTTCTGTCGAATTCCCATCCCACCATTTTCAAAACAGTCAGCGTAAGTCTTGCCATTGGCAAACGGGGTGTTAAATAGAGTCTCTCCCTGTTCTAACGCTAATTCATATGGCGGAAACTCTTCAAGAGTTTGCCACTGTTCACGGGAAGGCATATCGATGGAATAAACGCCATTGATGAAATCATCCTTTGGAACATCCGAGAACTTAGTCAGGTAGTAATTCTGAAATGCAATTCGATCCTCTTCAGGTGTCGATAATGCAACTGTCGATACGCCGGCAAAAAAGCAGCCAAGCGTAAAGCATGCAATCAGTTTTTTCATAGATATTATTCTCCGTATTTCTGGATACATACGCTTGAGCGGCTATCCGATTGTGTATTCTCTTTCACCCGATTTGCCTGTATTGTCATGCCAGGTGAGCAGCAGAGTGTCACCAGCCTGTGGACCGCTAATCGAAAATGAAAGATACGGATTCTTTGAAATTGCAGGACCCCAATGCGCCCGCAGCATTTCCTTACCCTGCCATTGGCAAGTTACAACATCGACGAAGTGAGCTGGAATCAACTCACCAGTCTTGGAATCTTTACGCTGACCGGTTTCCATCGGATGTTTGATGAGCATCTTGACCTGAACGTTATTGTTACTGGTCATTTTGGCTTTTGCTTTAATAGACATAATTTTTACCTCATCAAATGCGCATTAACCACCGCAACCGCCGATGGTTACTTTAACTTCACTAGCGCCTCTGAAAATCTGGCCATTGGACTTCACCAAGGCAACCACATCAGAGGTTTTTCCCATTTTGATTCGAACGGAAACTTCTGGCACCACTCCAGGCTGCAGATCAAATGCGGCAACCATAGGGGCCGGATTCTTGGGAACAAGAATAGCAATGGACTCAACATTGTCCATATTGGCTGTCACCTTGATTGGTACAACAGCACCATTTTCAGCAATTTCCGGACCTTTCACAACAATCGCATCACTGTCCTGAATGCCGTTTTCGCCAAACAAGGCTTTTAGCGTACCATCGAGATCATCAGCATCAAATGCCATCTGTGGTCGATTGGCTGCGTGGGCTAAGTTGCCGATCAGTCCCCAAGATGCCGCCAGTGCGACCAACCCTGTTGCTGCTGCACCTTTGAGAACTGCACGCCGTTGTAGCTCTTTAGTTTTCATATACATCACCTCTTACAGTGTATGGACATATTCAGTTATTTTATCGATTTCGTCGTCGGTGAGGATACCATGACGACCAAAGGGTGGCATCATTGTGTTGGGATTCGATGCCGTTGCGTCCCAAATTCGGCCATATAGCTTTGCCTTGTCGGGAAATCGCTGCTTCATAAAGATGAGTGGCGGACCGTGCGTACCTGGCATTTCACCATCTCCCATAATGTGACAGGAGAGGCAATTCCCCTTTCTTCGGTCGACAGCGAGTTTCTTTCCTTCTGCAATTATTTCCTCATCAGCAAAACTCACTTCTGTGGTTACAGCCGATATAGAAATTAGTGCAATGAACGAAATAATTCCTAGTGCTGTTTTCATCATCGTATTTCAATCACTCCTCTGACAAAATTAAAGTTGATTATCAAATGACCCAGCATTTTGAGGTCAAAAACCTGAAATTAAGCAATGAACTCAATGGTTGAATTAAAACCAAAACATGCGCTTATTCAGGGATTTTTTTTCAAACGAATGCCACACCAACAAATTGAAACGGTTCACCAATTACCTGCGTGGTACTTAAACAGTATTGCAACTGACAGTTCCTGACAAATCTGGTTGAAGCGAATCACCCCACCATGTTCTGTAATAATTTGACCGAATTGTTCAAAATATGTTCGCCGCTAATCGAATCAAACTCACTCTATGCGGATACGCTTGATGAGGAGCGGCAGAGTATTAGTATGGGGTGGCCGAATGCAGCCAATCTGGTAAATGATTTTTCTGGTAAACTTACCCTAATTCTTATGGTTAATGCGTCAAAGTTTGAGTTAGAGTCCTTGTATTTTACAAAACAGAATAAAATTTGCAAATTAATTGTAGTTTTTTCAAATTAGTGTTTCGTGAGTTCAGTTTCCTAATATTTTTTTGCACATTTACCGCAAATTTCCTTCACTTTATACCCAATGAATCTGACGCCTGACGAACTCAAGACGATCGCTGCAGAAGCCAGTGATTTTCTGAAACAGCTAGCCAACAAGCAGCGTCTGATGATCCTCTGTCACCTGCTAGATGGCGAAATGTCCGTCAGTCAACTGCAGGACAGAATAAGAATTGAGCAGTCATCCATATCTCAACACCTGGCAAAACTTCGTAAGCAAGGTATTATCACATCGCGTCGGAATTCTCGCCTAAAGTACTACTCGATCAATGACGAAAAGGTGCAACAGGTGATTGAACTTCTGCACACAATGTACTGCGAACCGAATATTCAAAAGTTAACGACAGTTGAGAACGCTGATTCTGTAGCGCAAGTTTCAGATTAGCTGTCTAATATCAACCTGACCCATCAAAATGAGGAACAATTGCGCTGTTCCGATCGCAGTTATCGGAATGGCCTGTCGATTTCCTGGTTCCGTCAACTGCCCGCAGACGTTCTGGGATGTCATAAAAAATAAAATCGACTGCATCACACCGATTCCAACTAACCGCTGGGAAAGTCGAACACTTCAGGGCCTGAGTCAGGCAGCGGATACGCAGTTTGCACATGTTGGCGGCTTTATCGACAACATTGACAGATTTGATGCGACTTTCTTTGGAATTTCGCCGCGTGAAGCAGTTGATATCGACCCGCAACAGCGGATGTTGCTCGAACTTTCATGGCAGTGCATGGAAGATGCTGCGATTGCTCCCAAGGTACTTGAAAAGCTGCAAACCGGCGTCTTTGTCGGGATCATCAATCACGACTACGAAAGATTGATTCTAGCAGATCGATCTGAAATCAGCGCATACTCTGGTCTAGGGCGATCAACCAGCATCGCTGCGAACCGAATTTCATACTGCTATAACCTTTCCGGCCCTAGCATCACCATCGACACCGCGTGCTCATCGTCTCTGACCGCAGTGGATGCTGCCTGCACTGCGCTTGCCAACGGTACTGCTGATGTTGCATTCGCTGGTGGTGCAAACGCAATACTTTCACCCGAGAGTTACATCGAGTTCTCGCAAGCCGCAATGCTATCCAACTCCGGGCGCTGCAGCGCGTTTGATGAATCAGCAGACGGATTTGTCCGAGCTGAAGGAGGTGGATTGGTTCTGTTGAAGCGGCTCAGCGATGCGCTGATCGACAATGACCGAATTTACGCGACAATCATCGCCACCTCGGTCAATCAGGACGGCAAGACTGTTGGAATCATGGCACCAAATCTTCTTGCGCAACAGGGCATGATGCGCACCGCAATTTCCAGTGTTGGAATTGATCGTACGGATATTGGGTATGTCGAAGCTCACGGTACAGGCACCCAATCCGGCGACACGATTGAAGCTGACTCACTGGGAACAGTTTATGGTCATCCTGATCTGTTTGTCGGATCGGTGAAAACGAATATTGGTCATACCGAAGCCGCTGCCGGAATTGCTGGCTTTATCAAGGCCGTGTTGTCCATTTGGCACGCCGAAATTCCCCCGAACCTGCACTTTACAAACCCCAATTCAAAGATTGATTTTGATGCGTTGGGAATTCGTATACCACGCGACTCTGTGAGTTGGAACACGTCTGGTGGAAAACCCAGAGTTGCCGCAGTCAATTCATTTGGATTTGGCGGAGCCAATGCACATGTCATTGTGAAGGAAGCGCCTACCCGTGCATCTCATCGTCGAGACACATCTCTTCCCGTATTGATGGTTCCAGTGAGCGCTCACTCTTCTGATTCTCTCAGGATAAAGACACAACAACTTGGCGACACATTTCAACAGCATCCAAGTTTGGCTGCAGATATCAGCTACACTGCGGCTCGTGCATCTCATCAAAAATTTCGCACCGTGATCCATGTGGATACCGCCGAAAAATTGCAAAAGGAACCAATAATTGAACAACAGTGCGGGACTCGGTCATCAATTGCCAATGACATCGAGCGTAGCCAACGTATCGCATTTGTATTCAACGGAATTGGAGCACGTTGGAATGGTGAAGGCTCGACACTCTACAAAAAGCAAGCAGTATTCAAAGCAACTGTTGATCTCTGCAACTCTCTCTTCGACCGATCATTGAACATCCGTAGGGCATTTGAAAGTGGCGACCGAGTTGATGCGGATGATCTGGTTAAAGCACATGCGATCCACTTTACGTTGCAACTTGCTCTGGTAGATCTTTGGCAGTCCTGGGCAGTCTCCCCTCATGCAGTGATCGGACACAGCATGGGAGAAATTGCCGCGGCATGTGTGGCAGGCTATATCAATCTTCCAGATGCCGTTGCACTCGTGAGTGAACGATCATCGAGAATTCAACGTTACTGCAATGAAGGCTTGATGCTGGCAGCATCGCTTAACAGATTCGATGCAGAAAAGATTGTTGAAGATAGTAACGGGAAGATCTGTATCGGTGCGATGAACAGTCACGATTCAGTTACTTTTTCTGGGTCAGTGAAAGAAATTCAATTGCTAGCTGAATCTCTCAAAAGAAAGGGATGTTTCAACCGAATTTTGGATGTTCCAGTACCGTTTCACAGCTCAATCATTGAAGGGGCTAGAACGGGGCTTTCGATTTCTTCAAATGCTTCAAACGCAGAGCAAAATGAAATTGAATGGTTTTCTTCCGTTACCGGAGCAAAAATAGATGATGAACACAAAGATTCGAATTTCTGGTGGCAAAACTTTCTTGCACCTGTCCAATTTGACAGTGCATTCAACGCGGCAATCCGCTCAGACATTGATTACTTTGTTGAAATCGGTCCACATGCAAGCCTGAACTTCAATATGAATGAAACCCTCAGATCTGAGGGCATTGAATCCGAAGGAAAGGTGTTTTACTCCATCCATAGGGACCGCCCAGAGGAAAACACCTTGCGATCAGCCAGTGCGGCTCTTTTTTGTCATGGTTCAGACCTAAGATTTGATCGAATTAATCCCAAAGCGAATGTGTGCGATCTTCCAAAGATGGAATTTGAGGGTCAAAGGTACTGGAAACCGAACTCAAAAACACAATTTCAATCACAATCACAGATCAAGAGTAATTTTCCTCTTCTTGAAGAGTCTTCTCATGACCAACAAAAAAATTGGAGCATTCCACTCAAAGCGGATGAATGGCCTTGGTTAGGCAGGCATCGTTTGCGCGGTGAGGTCATCTTTCCAGCTGCTGGTTACATTGAATCAGCTTTGGAAGCGGCAAGTATCTGTTTGGAATCACCTGCAATTGAACTTCGTTCAGTAAAGTTTCGAAAGATGTTGCGCATTCCGTCAGAAAAGGATGTTGCAGTCACGCTTAGAAGTGAAGTTAACACACATTTGGGAGCGTTCGAATTTGCCAGTCGCAATACAGATGCCGACTCGGATGAGATGATCCACTGTCAAGGAGAATTTTCCGCGAACGAAAACTTGCAACCTGTTAATTCAGCTTATGAATTGCCCAAGAACCATTCGACTGAAATATCGCCAGATTTGGTTTATGAGAGGTTCAGCGAATGGGACTTCGAAGGTGACTCCGATAGCTGGCAGATTACCAAGCTCTGCACTGCTGGTGAAGTCGAACTTTTTGCAACACTCAAAAGGAACCACGCTACAGACCATCTACAAACAAGATGGCAGTTAGACCCGTCATTGCTAGACCTTTGCTTTCGCTGTGTGGTAGGCATCATCCATTCTAAAGACGTTTTAGTACCTTACGAAATAGAGTCATTTAAGTACTGGCAGAATAGTACAGACGAAGTCAACTGCCATGTTCAAGTGATTCAGTTATCAGTCGATTCAATTGATCTGAACTTGACGATTGCTGACTCAAAGAATCAAGTTATTGCAAGTATTTCAAAACTACGATTGCGTCGGCTGTCGGGTCCAAATAAGTCAGAGTTGACTTCAGCAAACAATTTGTTTGCATTGAAACGTCATTGGAAAATACACCAATCGAGGCGTGCAAGTGAATCGCGCTTTGACTGCGAATTTTCTACGCTTAGGAATACCCTCGAGACTTACTCCGCCGTTCTCAGCAAGAATCGACAACGATGGCATCACTATACGATTGCGAACGCTGACCTGACGGACATCACGGTTGCGTACACCGTTGAGGCGCTCAAGCAAGCTGAATTTTTAAAGATTGCGGAAGAACAATCAGTCAGTGAAGCAATTGCGGTGTGTAACATCACAGAAGATCAAACTTCCCTGCTTTACTCTCTGCTCAATTTATTGTGCGATTGTGGGTATGCAGAGATGGGGCAACAGAATATCCGAACGAAATCTGAAAAATTCCGATTGAACGACACCTCGCTGCCTTCTCCATCTGACTCCATAGGGCAATTTCTCCAGAAAGCTGAATCTTCGGAATATCTCGCGGAACTAATGCTGATTGATCGTTGTGGATCTGAATTATTGAATGTACTGACAGGCCAGAAATCTGGTATTGATGTGCTGTTTCCGAACGGAGAAATAGAGCTATTGCAACATCTGTATCAGTGTTCTCCAACCTGTCAAATTTACAACGAGTTTTTGTATCGTTCGATTACCGAACTGCTTGATTCTTGGACCTTGGAGCGACCTTGTCGAATTCTTGAAGTGGGCAGCGGTACTGGTGCACTTCTGTTTCATCTGGCACCAATTCTGGAAACTCAAAACGTTGAATATGCCTTTACAGACGTATCGAGCCTTTTTCTTCGACGTGCAAAATTACGATTTTCTCACCTGAATTTTGTTGAGTTTACCAATTTAGATCTTGATGCCGATTTGCAGATGCAGGGTTTTGGTGCAGAGACGTTCGATATTGTCCTGGCGTCTGATGCGCTTCACCTATGCCATTCCCCAAACGAGACTCTACAACGGTTGCACAATGTACTGAAGCCCGGTGGAATTCTTGCATTTACTGAATTAACCAATGAACCAGCATGGGCGCGTCTGGTATTCGGTATGCTTCGTGATTGGTGGCCGCGGAATACTGAAAATCGTTCGTCTGAATCTCCCTGTCTATCAAGTGGCAGATGGCAGAAAAATCTCAAGAATGCCAGATTCGAGAACATTGCCACACTAACCGATCGCGAAGATGATGGCGATGGCGTCCATACCGTGTTCATTGGAAAAAAACCTGGAACAAGTCAAGTCAGCATCCAACAATCGTCCATTCTCAATCGCAGTCGTTTAATTTTCACGAAAGGCGACCAGTATTCAAACACGTTTGTCCAACATTTTGATTCCAATTCCACTGCTCATATAAGTTCAGGAGACTCATATGTGCAGGATGGGGACAACAGATTCATCAACCCAAGTGAAGCGGCCCACTTTACTCAACTCATCGGTGAAATCAAACAGCGTGGCGCACTACCGGATGAGGTTATTTTCCTTTGGAATTTTTCGGACTCTGGTGCAAAAAATCAATCAATCGAACTGCTTATCCAAACATCTCCAGTTCTCGCTGCAACCTGGCTGATTCAGGCATTTGACCATCACGGCGTTAGTCCGCCACCTTTGGTACTGGTCACTGCCAATGCTAACAAACTCAACAATTCAATGGACGTGACCGATTGCCTGAGTGCAGGACTATGGGGCTTTGGCAGAACCTTGCGAAATGAATACCCGGAATCCAGTGTAAGGCTCGTTGATATCGATCCATCCGATGAGTCGACTGGAAGTGGACTCTACAACTACCTGATTTCTGACAGTGATTTGAAAGAAGTGTGTTTGAGAAATTACGACTGCTTCGTACCTGTTCATCAAAATTTGGATGTCGATAGTCTCCGGGTTGCATCACCTCGCTACAAAGTTTTGTCAGGCTCGGGCAGCGGTAACTTATCTTCATTGAAGTACACCTTCAATAACCTGCCTGATCTTAAGTCAACGGAAGTTCTGATTGAAGTTTCTTCTTCCTCTCTCAATTTTCGAGATGTCATGGTCGCACTGGACGCTCTTCCGGAATCCTCGGTTACAGGCGGGAAAATGCAACGCTCACTTGGCATTGAGTGTACCGGGGTCATTACCCGTGTCGGCAAGCAGGTAAGACAGCTAAAGCCTGGGGACAAAGTCGTCGCACTGGCAACCAACTCACTTGCGAGTCACGCCATTGCCGAGCAGGAGTTTGTTATCCCACTGCCGAAAATTCAATCGCTAGCATCGTATTCTGGCATACCCACTGCATACGTAACCGCACTGTATTGCTTTCAAGAAATTGTCACTCTCAAGCCGACTGATAAAGTGCTGATACACTGTGCATCTGGTGGTGTCGGCCTAGCCTTGATCAAATTTGCACAACATTGCGGTGCGACCATAGTTGCGACTGCTGGCACACCTCAAAAGGTGCGCTACTTGCGCCTCTGTGGCATCGAGCACGTCGCGGATTCGCGCAGCATTTCTTTTGTTCGTGATGTGAAGGACTGGACCCACGGAGAAGGTGTTGACGTGATTGTCAACATGCTTGGCGGTGAACTAGCAGCTGCGAACCGTCATGTTTTAACTGAAGAAGGCATCTTCATTGAACTCGGTAAATATGAGGATCGAGAAAACGTTTTAAATCAGATTCAGAAAAGCAAGCCTGCTGCGAAAATCGAAATCGTAAATATCGACACTACATGGCTTGAGCAACCAAAACTCATCGAACAACTGTTCAGACAATCCATTCAGAAAGTGAGTGAAAACGAACTACCGCTGCTCCCATATCGGGAATTTCCTGCCACCCATGTAAGTGAGGCTTTTCGCTTTATGGCCAATGCTAGTCATATTGGGAAAATCGTACTTACCTCGGACGCTAATTTACCTTTTCAACAAACTTTGATTCACCCTGATGCAACTTATGTCATCACAGGCGGAACACGAGGATTTGGGCTTGCTAGTGCGTTGTGGTTGGCTGAGAACGGTGCGAAAAACGTTGTTGTCATTGGACGTTCGCCAGAAACTTCCGCTGATATCGAAGACATAGTCCAAAAGGCTGCAGAATTGGACTGCGAGATCACGACAGTCCGTGCTGATGTTGTTGATTTTGAAACGTTTAAGTCGACATTGGAAACAGCCTGTCACGAACTGCCATCAATTCGCGGTGTGCTGCACTGCGCAATGAATATTGAGGATAGCGCGATTGTTAAGTTGACGCGTACGCAGTTCGACAAATCTATGAATGCGAAAGTACTGGGAGCATGGAATCTACACCAACTGACGTCTCACCTCGATCTGGACTTTTTTGTGCTCTATTCATCAATTACCTCGTTGCTGGGGCCTGCCGGGCAGGCTGCATATTCTGCTGCCAACTCAACTCTCGATGCCATGGCTGACTACCTGAGGCACAAAGGTGTTCCGGCAGTCGCAATTAACTGGGGTGTTGTTTCCGATTACGGGCATGTTGCTGACCATCCCGACGTATCAACAGCAGTTGGCAATCAGTTTGGAATTGACGCCCTGCCAGCCAGTGAACTCTTATCCACATTGAATGGAGTGCTAGGTGGCTCTCAAGCTTCACACATTGTTGTCAGTGGAGGCCAATCAATCACTGATGGTCAGTTCAGTAGCGCACGTGAATATTCAGCCTCAATTACCAGTCAGTCCAAACAAGAGTCTGCGGATGAATCCGACCATATCAATAATCTGCAAGAGTCGGTTCTGGATTGTGTTTCTAAAGTTCTGGAATTTCCAAAAAACGAAATCGAACTCGATGAACCGATCATTAACCTGGGAATAGATAGTTTGCTGGCTGTTGAACTTTCACATTTATTGCGATCGAACTGCCGGATTGAAATAAGCGCGGCTTCGCTATTAGACCATGTTTCAGTGAATGGTATTTTGATGAAAAACGCTATTCAACAATGAGTGAATGGACATCAAATTCATCCATCAATGTTGGTGAAAAAGGCAAACTGCAGCAAAGAATTTCGAAAATGAGATTCCAAGAATCAGGGCAAGTTATTCGACTACTCACCCCAAGGTAGAGAATTGGCATGATGTGCTAGGTCCCAAGCAATTTCGGCAAAATTCTTTTTGGGACTTATTAAATTACCCAACGCCAAATAGAGCGTCCAAACGAGAACTGAAGGTGCGGTGTCCCTACAGCATTCGCCACACCTGCAAACAGCTGTACTGTGTGCCCGTGGCGACATTTAAATGAACTGCACAAGTGTCTGTTTGCCGAGCGTACCGGTGCCTCATGTATGCACCCCAATCAGCTGCGTCTTTATTTTCCGCATTCACCTATGCACTGCTACGCACTTTCCAGCGATTGGTGCTTCGCGGCAGCCCACATGACAAAGCCCGGCATTCAACGTTGCCGTGCCGTTTTATGAAATTCACCGTGCGTATCCAGATCGCCACTCTTCGGCCGTGGCTGTCGATACAGTCGTCCTATCCGTAGCAGCACGATTTTGAAGCAACGCTGCCGCAACTTCACACATTGCCTTGCCGTTCTCTGCCGGAGGGCAGATGAGTCGCCATTTCCTCGGCGGCATAGATGAAATTTCAATGTCGCTCGACTGCTTCAAACAAACGTAGAACATGCATGCGAGTAAGTGGCTCTATTAGGGTCTTTTAGCATAACGAATTGTTATTGTTTCAATACTAACTTGATATTTCACAAACGCAGTTCGAAACTGTATAGTTTTGCAAATTTTTAATATGCCTCTGCACTTAAGTCAGGATAAGCCGCATCGGCGACGTGTCGACTGCGGCCTGCAGAAGTCGCAATGGGATTTGCTTTTCCCACCGCCGCCGATTGAATCGATAAACAAACTCGTCCACATATTCCTGCATGTACTGATGCGACACGCCATGAAAGGTGCCCAGCAGAAATGTTTTCAAGTTGCTGATGACGATATGCACCAGCGGCAGCCAGTCGGCGACCTGGTCGGGTGGCGTGACTTTAGGGTAGTGTTCATGGCTTTTGGAAATCACCCGCAAGCCGCTGAACGCATCGGATCGAACGCTGGCGCCGGCACAGAGTCTGGAACAGAACTGTTCCACCGTCTGGGAATTGACCGAATCCACCACGCGGGCGTGCATGAAGCCGGCGCCCTGGCCGTTATTCTGCACCGCAAACAACACCGGTTTGCGCCCTTGTGCGCCGCGTCCGCGCTTTCCCGGGCGCTTACCTCCCACATAGGTATCATCCAGTTCGATCAGTCCGTCCAGCAGATAGCGGCGATCACGGTCAGCCATGGCGGCTCTGAGCTTTTGCAGCATCAGCCGTGCGGTTCTCCATTCGACGCCGATCATCTTCGACAGCCGAAGTGCGGAGATGCCGCCTTTGTCGGTGCCAACCAGGTAAATGGCGGCAAACCACTTGGTCAGCGGCACCCGGCTGCGGTCGAACATGGTGCCGGCCGTGACCGAGGTTTGACGCCGGCAGCGCTTGCACTCGTGCAATGCGCGACTTTTGACATGGTAAGCCTGGTCATGATCACATCTCGGGCAGCGGAAGCCGTCCCTGCCCCAGCGAACCTGTTCCAGCAGCCTTCTGCAGGCCTGCTCAGTGGCGAATTTTCGGGTCCATTCAAAATAACTGATTTCGTCTTGTTTCATGTTAATCTTTATTACATAATATCAATGGTTTATGACATGAAATTATACTTCATCCAATCTCGGAATTCTGAGTTAAATGCAGAGGCATAATTTTTAATTTGGATTGATAGGTCGCTGACGGTATGACAGGGAACCATCGAGTTGATTTGGCTTCGGGGTTTTCTGTTGCGATTGAATAGTCGGTCAAATCTGGCGTCGTCATAGATCAATCAGAATCCTTGTTCAAACATTAGTAGCTGACAGACAAATGACTTTTTGAGAACTGGAGTATCAAAAATACCTCAAATAATATGAATATTCCGGTTATCAAGCTTGCTATGTAAACCCCTGAAATTTATACAGAATCATGCAAAAAGTACTTGAAAGTAGGAGAGTCAGCAATGAATTCCATTTTTATCGGACGTTTCGGACGTCACAATTTTTCTATAGGCGATCTTCTCGGTAAAACTGAATCGACAGCTGGGTCTGCTGGGGAATCCCCCCGGCCTTTCGACAGGTTCAGGGCCGGCATGAACTCCGGCATCGGCAATTCGGCTGAAACTGCGCCTCCCTTTGTCTCTTTTGGCTTTACTTTTCGGGGTTTAGCCCGCGGGTTAGCAGCAGCCTGTCTGTTTGGTCTGGTTTTGCTGTTAGGTGCTACTCAGGCATTGGCGCAAACGAGTGTCAACCTGGTGAGCAACATCAATCAAGCTATCAATAGTAGAACAAGCGTCTTTCAAGACAATGCAACGCAGTTCGTTACAGGAAGCCATGCTCAGGGCTATAAGCTGACCAGTGTAGACCTTAAGATCCGTGAGGCACTCTCTGTACCGCACACCGTGGAAATCCGCAGTAGCGTAGAAGATTCCACTCCTGGTAGGTTACAAAATGGTAACCAACGTCACTATCCTGGCACTCTCGTGGGCACGTTGACGAACCCAGCTACACTGACCGCGAATGCTGATAACAATTACAAAGCTTCAGGGTCAGGTATCGATCTGGAGCCCGAAACATCCTATTGGTTAGTTATTGACCACACACCCAGCGGCTCTGGAGATGGTTCAAATTTCCAATTGACAGAATCAACTAACGAAACAGGTTTGTCGGGTTGGTCCATCTCTCCAGGTATTGAAACTCGGGCTTATACCCCTGATCCGCAAATAAAAAGTTGCAGAAAATGATAAAGCCCTGTAAAATCAGAGAGATATTGAAAAAAACGCCCAATTCGGCATTCACCCAATGGGTGAATTCGAAACGGCTCTCAGATTTCGCAAGGCTTATCACTAGTGTCCCGCTGTTTTGAGAAAACAGTGGTGTATCTGATTGATTTCAATAATATAAACCCCTGTTGGAGGGTGTCCGAGACTTCAGCGAAAGCAGTGGTCTCGAATAACCCTCCAAACCGAGTTATTATCAATCAGGAGTATACCCATCATGTACGGGGTGCGATTGAAAGTGAAGCGCGAGATTCCTGGCATCTCTCACACCGCCCGCCGGGTGACACAGTCCCAATAATCGTGCCATTCCTGATTTGCCCGGCACAGCCGAAGCGCCAGCATTCGATCAATACTATCGGGACTCCACCAGCTGCCTGCAAGCTTCAGACGCGCCTGGATCACATAGCGGTGTCCTGATTCAATCTCGCCCGATCCAATCGGCAATTTGTGTGCGCGGGCACCTCGGTAGTCCACCTGATCCTGACGGTTGTGTAAATACCGATATGCCTTGCGTACCGGTGCGTTGTCCTCATCGACCTCAGAGGACTCCAGATGCGGCTTTAACTCTAAAAGCACCTGCTTCGCCTGATTGTCCTTGAGTCGGGCCTGCTGACATTTCAGCCACCTTTTCGCATCAGCGCAGAAACTTTTCCCAGCCTCCGACAGATACTCACTCAGATGCATGAAGTCGACTAGGAAAGTGCCATTGGCACCGAAACGCTGCTCAACCTGCCGATGAATCCACCCCGCACCGTCACCAACCACATGAACCGACGTTGAACGGCCGAATCCGGCACGCCGCACACAGTCATACAGCCACTGCCCTGTCTGTTCTACGCCACCGGAGAAATTCCCGCCATAGTGAATCTGCAAACTGTCCGAACGATGTGCCAAACACAACCGAATCTCCTGCCATTTCAATACCTTGCCCTTGCGTCTGTCGGCCGCCTCAGGGTCCGTTTCCACCACCGGAACCATGCTCCCATCGGTCTGCGCAATCACCTGTTCCACACCTTTATCCAGTGGCCAATCGTCCCGCAGAGTCTGTTGATCGAGAATCCTTTGGCCGTGGCTTAACACCACTTCCCGGATGCGGCTGACAGATATCTCAAATCCGTAATGCTCGCACAGCTTGTCATTGACCCGAGAAAATGACACATCCGCACCGAAATCCGTCACCACACGCTGCAACCGCAACGACGCCCCTCGACACGACACCCCGAAACGCTTGGAAAATTCCCGCACCGTCTTAGTACCTCGCCGATACAGCGTCTCTTCAATTATGATCTTCCCGAACGTGGTGTCCCACCGAAGTTTTTTTTACCCGCACTGCGAAGTTCCGGGTCCGAACTCTGTGACTGCGACACCAACCGCTCCTGACGCTGACACCAGCCGCTGAGCATCTGTGCATTCAGACCCCTGGACATCTCAATAATCCGATCTTCCGCCTCATCCATACTGCCAATCTCATCACCTGAACTTTCCATCAAGTCCATGATCTCCTCAAAACGACTCTCCATCTCAGGATGATCATCACAAAATCTGTTCAACCTCGCACGCCTTTCTGATACCATATGTTTCATCGAACAAAACCCATAGAAAGTGAATCTTGTCCCTATATTTTATCTTTTCCGCTTCACTTTCAATCGCACCCGGTTGCGAATGCCCTGATCCGCAAATAAAAAGTTGCAGAAAATGATAAAGCCCTGTAAAATCAGAGAGATATTGAAAAAAACGCCCAATTCGGCATTCACCCAATGGGTGAATTCGAAACGGCTCTCAGATTTCGCAAGGCTTATGAAGATTCTACCATACAACACTGCGGCAAGCTGCCACAATTTCACCTCCAGAGCCGGTCTGGTGGTGCCAGCCGAACTGCTCAAGCGCCTTGAGCTGTCACAGCTCATTGATTCGTCAATGCCCACACCCGGCAGCAATCGAGGCTACCGGCACAGCGCCATTTTCAATACCTTCATGCTGATGTTCCACGAAGGTGCGGGGTGCATCGACGATGTGCGCCACCTGCGCAGTGAACCGGCGCTGATGAAGCTGTTGGGTTTTGGGACGATTCCCTGTGCCACGACGCTGGGTGGATGGCTTCACAGAGTCGGCGACAGTCGACAGATGATCTCGGTTCTCGAGCAGGTCAACCGCGCGGTGATGAAAGCGACGCTGGGTGATCGAAAGTGCGTCACTTTGGACATTGACGCATCGGCGATTCGGTCGAAGAAAAAAGACGCAAAGTGGACGTATAAGAAGCATCGCGGGTACATGCCGATGTTCGGTCACATTGCCGAGACCGGTCAGGTGGCTGCGGCTGAGCTTCGCGAGGGCAATGTGCCGCCTGGGGCTGAGAATGTTGAGTTTTTCCGGCGCTGCCGCGCGGCGCTGCCCGAAGGGGTGGGTGTCACTCGCTTCCGGGCCGATGCCGCCTCCTATCAGGCGGGCATCATCAATGATTGCCGCGCACACGGCATCCGTTTTGCGATTCGGGCGAAGATGGACAGTGCGGTGAAGAAAACGGTACTGGACATTAAGGATGAGGATTGGAATGCGGTTGTGAATGCCGACGGTGCGGTATTGGAAGGCGAGTATCTGGCCCGTACGCTGCATGTGATGGAAGATGTGCCTGAGGCTTTCTGTCTGGTGGTGCAGAAAAAACGGGTGCGGGACAAGCTGCCGGCCGACGCTGGGATGCCTGACGGGACTGAGCAGCTGAAGATGGTTTTCAAAAATGAAGGCCTGCACCAGGTCGATGTGCAAAGTGCGGTCAGCGGCAGGTACATCTACCGGGCGATTGCGACCGATCTGGACCTGGACCGCTTCAGTGACGGCGAGATTGTATGGTGGTACAACCAGAGAGGGGACAGCTCGGAAAACCGGCTCAAGGAAATTCGCAGTGACTTCAGCGCGGCGCATCTGCCGTGCGGCGAGTTCAAAGCCAATGTCGCGTACCTGCTTCTGTCTTCGATTGCCTTCAATCTGCTTGCGCTGATGCGCATGAAACTGCCGCAGGAGTGGTATGGCGTGCGGGCGATCAGTTTCCGTCACCGACTGTATGCGATGGCCGGACAGGTGGTTCGCCATGCGCGGCAGTGGACCCTGAAAGTCAGTGCGGCCAAACTTCCTGTCCTGGAACAGTCGCTTTGGGCCATCCGCCGCTGCAGCCTGTCCTGACTTCTCATTCGTTCTGAAACGGCTTTACACTACAGATCATGGCAGTCAGTCTACTGTCAGGGACAGGCTTGCGCCGGATTTGCTGCTGAGCCGCCAGATTCGCTTCGCAGTGGGTTCAGCCGGGTAAAATGGTCACCGATTTCGGTGTGTGGCTTGATGGTTTGGAAAATCCTGGCGCTTCGAACCGCCAGAGTGCCGAAAATCTCGCCTTAGCCGCCGCTGGCAGTCTCTAACTGAGGATTAGGGGAATGACACAGCAGCACTCCATCTCACCAATTCGAGTAAAATCCACTGAACGGCAGAAGAAGCTGGATTTAAATTGACAAAAATTTGTCAAAATGCAGTTTAAATCAAAAATCAATCAATCCCACATGTTGATACGTATAGAATTGACTTTGTAAAAATCAAGCCGAATCTGTATGTCTTTCTTAACGGTTCGCAGAGGTTGCATACATGAACATCGCGTCATTGTCGCATGTCTTGACAGGCGACTTCAGATAAGATGAATCCTGCAATCTGAGGTACTTTTTACTGTCCTGATGCAACCGCACCTATTCCCTGTACGAAGCAACCAACTACAGCCAATATTATAAATCGTTTATTTGCATTTGTTCACTGGTGTCCCGTTTAAAAATCAAATAATTTCAACTGCTTAGGCCCGGGCACCGGTTCCAGATTGTATCCGTGATCTGTAAATAGTTGATAAAGCGGGATTTTCTCAAACAGTGTCGTATCCAGAAGCTGCGAAATAGTGTAGAGACTGGTATCCAAGCCAAGCCGTTTTTTGATGATGGCAAGCAGCACATATACCGAAACCCCGATCCAGATTTGAGTCTTGACCGCATTTTCACTGGTGCCGTAGAACGACTTGATTCGCAGATGCTGTTTGATCCACTTGAAATGCAGTTCCACCTGCCATCTGTTTTTATACAGCTCAGCGATGGTCAGTGCCGGCAGATAGGTATTGTTGGTCAGAAAGATCAAGGTCCTGTCCCGCTCCCGGTCGACATACCTGATGCGTCGCAGCCTGTCTGGGTAACGCTTTGCGCTTTCAGTTCCAGTCAGCACACCGCTTTGGTCGTAGACCACCCCTTTTCCCCGGTTGTTTGCATGCGAGTAAAGCCGGCGGAACTGGGTGTTTTTGACTTGGCGCGCACCACGAAATAACTGCCGAGCTGGTGAAACGTGTATAGACGCTGGTAATCAAGGTAGGCACGGTCCATCACGTAAATTGCACCGGGTTCTGGCAACAGTGCATCAAGAATGTTCACGTCGTTGAGCTTCGCTTCGGTGATTTCGATGAATGAGGGAATGTTTCCCTGCAAATCCAACAACGTATGCAGCTTGATGCCGGACTTGGTTTTTCGAAACCGTGCCCACGGAAACAGTGACAGGCACAGGTCGATGGTTGAGGAGTCGAGTGCATAGACGGTTTCCTGAAGGTTCAACTCAGTGTCTTCGGGACCGTAAAGCGGGCGGGCCAGTGCAATCAGACGCTGGGCATAGTCGGCATAGATGCGCCAGTCGCGCCGCTCGTTGGCTTTTGCCAGCGTGTTTCGGTGAATGCCGCCGGACAAACCGAGATGATACAATTTGTCCCCATGGGCACGCAGACAGATGACCAGGTCTCGCAGGCTGCTTCGGCGGTTCAGTTGGGCAATCGCCATGGCGCGGTAGTGTTGGGAGCAGCGAAACGAACGGACTCTGCGGTCGCCCTGATAGCGGCGTACACATCGGTCGAATGTGTGCCACGGTGAAAAATCCATGACTTGAGAGAAAACATATTTGCCCGAATGCATGATTGAGACCTCTAGATTGACAACAACAATGTGGCGCGGTGTCGGTGCATTCTGCGCTGAAATCGCCAACACCCCAAAACAGTGTTTTATCTTATTGTTATCAATCAGATACAAATCTTTCTTCTCTCGTTAACGGGACACCAGTGGCATTTGTTAAATAACAAATTTTTAACATTTGCATAACAAACCATATATGACTGCGTTTGGACCATGACAATTGTGTATATTTGAAATGACGCTTCCAATAAAATAGAGATAATACTGAATGGTTGACATACGGAATTAGGTTTCTAATTCTTCCTAATTTATGAAATATTTTTGCTTTTCTAGTTTCTTTTGCTTACAGGATTAGCAGACTGATTTCAAATCCATCGAATTGTCAACCAATCACAATTATTCCGAAAAAACCTTCATCATTCCTTCTTGAATAACCCGCCTGCCGATATCGGGTAAGAGGCGGGATTACTCCCTCTGTCTTTCCAGACCATACCGACTAAAGTTAGCGATGGGGAAAGCCTGATTCATTTGTGAGCCACAACTGTTTCGTCAAAGACCACGTCCATTGGTGGTCGATGAAAAGTCTGGGAGGTGTCGAAAACGGTCTATGGCAAAAGCACCGATACCGGCAGGCAGTGGGAGGAAAACACCGTTGAGATTCCAAGGGCCGACGAGATTGACAGACGCACCACCATTCTGAAACCATACACATTGAAATCATGGTGGATGTGGTGACTGTTTGTTTCGCCCGCAGCCGCAAAGGATGCGTCATGCTGAGTTTCGAGTCGAGGGACTTTGCGTGTTAGGTTAAGTGGTTGAGGCCGGCTGTCAAAATGTCGTTGGCACCCGCCTGAAATGAGGCGGCATACACTGGCGTGAAGTGGGAGCGGACAGAACTGCGGCACTCCAATCGTGTGTGATCAGCAGTCGATTTGATGATTTTTGGTATTCGAAAGCCAGCAGTTTGTAAAAGCTGCCAATAACTAACTAGTCGGTCCTGAATAAGCCAATATTCGCCAGTATATCATTGTTACCATTGACTATTGTCGTCATTGAGACTGTTCTGAAATTGCCAGAAACGGTATAATTGGCCATCATTAGCCTGCAATTTGGAGAACAAAAATGAAGACCAGTCCGAGCTGTTCCGAAGCCGGCTTGACGGCCAGATTAACATGAACCATGAACTGGTTCGGCTGTCCTCTCTGATCGACTGGAGCGTGTTCGATGACCGGTTCTGCACGCTGTATCATGCCGACAGGGGCAGTCCTGGAAAACCCACCCGACTGATGGTGGGACTGCTGTATCTGAAGCACATTCACAGGCTGTCCGATGAGCAGCTGGTTCATGGCTGGCTGGAAAATCCGTACTGGCAGTACTTCTGTGGCGAGAGTCACTTTCAGACCGAGTGGCCGATTGATCCGAGTTCGCTGACGCGCTATCGCCAGCGCATTGGTGAAAGTGGCTGTGAATGGCTGCTGCAACAGACCATTGAGGCTGGCATGAAAAGTGGCAGCTGTCGAAAGTCGCATCTGAAGCGGGTGACGGTGGACACCACGGTGCAGGAGAAGGCGGTGAGTTTTCCAACGGACGGAAAACTGCTGAACCGATCCTGGGAACGTCTGGTGAAGCTGTGTCATCAACACGGTGTGGGATTGCGTCAGAGTTATGCGCGTCTGGGTCCGAGACATCTGATTCGTTCCAATTGCTATGCGCATGCGCGGCAGAGCCGGCGGATGCGCCGCCAGATTCGAAAGCTGCACACCTTTCTTGGACGGGTGGTGCGTGACATTGAACGAAAGATCAGTGCTGATGAGCGGCTGCAGCAGATTTTTGCCGATGAGCTGGCGATGGCGAAAAGAGTGCTGGCACAGAAAAGGGACAGTTCCAACAAGCTTTACAGCCTGCATGCACCGGAGGTGGAGTGCATCAGTAAAGGCAAGGCGCACAAACGCTATGAGTTTGGCGTCAAGGCCAGCATTGCGGTTACAAACCGCAGCAGCTTCGTGGTCGGTGGACTGGCCCTGCCAAGCAATCCGTTTGACGGTCATACTCTGAAACGAGCCCTGGCTCAGGTGCGTGCGTTATGTGGGCAGCGCATCGAGGAGGTGTATGTGGATCGCGGTTACCGCGGTCACCAGGAAACGGACAGTACGGTGTACATCTCGGGTCAGAGGCGCGGGGTGACGGATCGGATCAGGCGATGTATGAAGCGTCGTCAGGCGATTGAGCCGATCATTGGGCATCTGAAGCAGGATGGCTGGCTGGGACGCAATCACCTGAAGGGCACTGAAGGTGACAGTGTGAATGTGCTGCTGAGCTGTGCCGGACACAATCTGCGTCTGATCCTGAAGCGATTGAGGGGCCGGTGTGCCCGTATTTTTTGTCGCTCAGTTTGCCTTGAAAAATATCAGTACAAGTAACGATAAAAGACAAAGCAACCCCTACCCCATAAACATGGGCACAATTCTGCCAGCTTCAGTTCAGTGCTGTCGTCAGGATATACCTCTGGCATGCCCCGTAAATTGCCATCATCGGGTCCGTCAGACAGTGCGAAAATGAGAAAAGCAGACTATGCGACTGATTCCGAAATATATCGCTGTTTGATTGCATAAGGGGTGATTATTCAACCCCTAATCATGACTGTTTTATAAGCGGATTATTCGGCTCAAACGGGTACTGCCGGGGGTGAATTACCGTTTTTTGGCGTTAAACGCAGCATAAGGGCTTTTCCGCTTTCGAATACCCAACGCGGATCGCTTCGAAAATCGACTGAAATCCGAATTTTTCAGGGCTGACTAACTAAACTTCATATTTACGGATCAGCGAATCCACAATTTCTAAAATACGCCGAGTTAATCAGCAGTTTGAAACTTTTTGAGGTGCCGTACCCGCGAGAAATGGAACACGCCCGACTCTCCTGCAACCGCTTGCCGACTTGAGTCCGTTGTTCTTATCAATATTGACCAACTGAATATTCTCAGTTGAAGGCAAATGTAAAGCTTGCAGATTTACTCGCTTCATTATCGACGCCCAAACACGCATGGCACCAGAAGCCCCGGTCAAGCCGGTCGGCTTATTGTCATCTCGACCTACCCAGACCACGCCGAGTAAGTTGCCCGAAAGACCAACGAACCAGCTGTCTCTGAAATCATCGGTTGTACCAGTTTTCCCAGCGAGCTTCAAATTCGGGCTGAATGTATTGAGTAGACCTTTGCCGGTCCCATTGCGAACCACCTCCTGCATGCCGAACAACGCGAGATAGACTTCGCTTCGCGGTAGGACCGCCTTTACTGTCGAAGCCTTGGTCCTACCGATCGCACGAGCGCTTGCTGTGATTGCAGAGATGGTTCTAAATTCTGCCTGGTAGCCAAAATTTGCGAGAACCTGATAGATTCGTGCAACTTCCATCGGAGAAAGTTCCAGAGCACCGAGCAAAATTGCGGGATAAACCGGTGATGCAACTTCCACACCCAATTTACGCACTGTTTCAGCCACCTGTTTAACACCAACCTGCATACCAACTTTGACTGCGGGAATGTTTCGTGACTGTGCGAGCGCATCAAGAATCGTAATGTTACCGATAAATTCATCATCGAAATTATTTGGCGACCAGTCTTGTCCTCCTTTTACCTTGTATGTCACTGGCCGGTCCGAAATGACTGATCCAAGTGTCCATTCATTGCTGTTCAGAAACGCGCTGAAATAAATAAACGGTTTCAATAGAGAACCAACAGGACGACGTGCATTGATAGCCCGGTTGAAAGTTCCAACAGACGCATTCCTACTGCCAACGACTGCAAGAATTTCCCCTGAATCCGGGCGAAGAACCACGATTCCGCCTTCCAATGAATTGCTGGGTAATCCTTTGCTTTTTTCGATTTTCGCCAACTCTTCCGACAGTGCGAGTTCGGCTGCCCGTTGAGTTTGAATATCCATGGTTGTAAAGACAGACAAAGCACTACTTTTCAAGTCGGTATCATCCAGACGATCAGACAGTTGTCGGAAAACAACATCGATAAACGAAGAGTAGGCCTGGCGTTGTCGGGCCTGACTCAACCGCAGTTTTAAGTCTTTTCCAACAAACTGTTGATATTGTGCATCGCTGATCAGCTGGCTTTCCTTCATGACGCTCAATACCACCGCTCGACGCTTCTTGGCCGATTCTGGATGCCTCACTGGATTGTAGGAGGTTGGTGCCTTGATCATCCCCACGAGTTGAGCGATTTCATTTGGATTGAGCTCTCCAACTGGTCGCCCAAAATAATGCTGGCTACCTAAACCAAACCCGTGAATTGCCCTTTTCCCATCCTGTCCCAAATAGACTTCGTTGCAGTAGGCTTGAAGAATCTGACGTTTATCGAGTCGATATTCGAGTACCAAGGCAGTCGCTGCTTCCAGAAGTTTGCGCTCATAAGTACGATCATTCCGACCGAAAACATTTTTTACCAGTTGCTGAGTTAAGGTACTGCCACCCTGCACAATCTTTCCGGCTCGAAGGTTCGACCAGGCGGCCCGTAGAATCGCCAAAGCATCTACGCCCCAATGACTGACAAATCGACGGTCTTCGACCGAAATCAGCGTTTCAAGCAGCAGAGGAGGCATTTCTTCCAATCGTACCAGGAAACGATCCTGATGTTGACTTTGGGACAGGCTGCCAATCAGATGTGGCTTAAGTCTAAAAAAATTGACTGACGCACCCGTCCTTCGATCAATGACCGATTCCACAATTCCATCTTTAAATCGAACATGTACATCGCGCGGCGGTTGAGAGCCGTCCCAGAACTCGAATGGCCGGGTTACCAGGTCAATGGAAGTTGAGGCTGAATAAAACTCACCGATTTCCTGAACCTTGTCAACGCGTCGATATCCAAGCGCAAGCAGTCTTTCCTCAAGATGGGTTACCGAGATGCTGAGTCCTGGGAATATTTCAAACGAACTGCCATATATGTGAACAGGAATATCCCACAGTCGGTTGTAGAATCGTTGCTGGACCGTGTGATCGATCCACAAAAAGAGTGCAATTCCACCCACCAGTCCTAAGCCGATGACCCACGTGATCATGCGAATCAGGACCGACCTTAAAATTCCTGATTTACGTTTCCTGGACCGGGAAGCCAAACTCAATCTCGATTGGACTGATGAACACCTGACTCATTCAATCCGTCTGATTCAGACTGGCAGAACAATTCCAGCAGATATCGAAGTTCGCTGGATTTGGCTGCTCGCAGTTTTTACAGATGTACTCGTCGGAGGTATACGGTTTGATTTCGCGGGTTTCCACAATTTCGAGTGCCCGAGATTCATCGCGATCATTTTTGACCCAAACCTCTGGCCAGGTATGTGTAAACGGCAATTCTCCGAGAGCACCATGTGAAAATTCATTGAACACATGCGTTTCAATGCCGTGACTTTGAATCAGATTGCTGACCAGATGTGCGTCAGCCAGATTCTCGGCGATGTATACCCGTCTCAAGACTTGTATTCGGAATACTTTCGGGAACTGCCACGCACTAGTTCGGCCGGATATTTTTGTCGAGTGGCAGCGAGTTTTTGCTCCACCGCACCCAACAGATCAATATTCAGCCGGTCTGAAATACGAATCAGGTAAGTCATAACATCAGCAATTTCTTCGGTGACCCTTCTCCGATCGCGCTCATTCAATTCGGAACTTTCTTCCTCTGTCATCCACTGAAAAATCTCAACCAGTTCGGCAGCCTCGACCACCAGTGCCATAGCCAGATTTTTTGGCGAGTGAAACTGTTCCCAGTCCCGCTCATCAACAAATTCTCGAATCTGCCTGACAAGTTCATCAAATTCCTCACGACCGTTGCAACCTGCGTCATTCATATTTGATCTGACATCGGATACAAATGCTCACGCGTTCTTGGAACATCATTGTTTGATCCACGGGTGAACACCATTTGAAACAGTTGCAATGAACCCACAAGGAAAGCAGCAATTGAACCTGAAAGATACAGTCGCCAGGCTCGGACAAACTGCTCATCAAACATGCCTCTCACCTTATCTTCATTCTGGTTATAGCGGACGAGCCAGTGTCGCAGCGTCTCAGCGTAATGCAAGCGCAGGTTTTCTATATCAAGCACCGAGAAGTTACAAGGCTCGACAATATCCATCATCTCGCGGATGGTCGGAGGGTAAGCGCCTGGAAAAATTCGTTTCTCAGTCCAAGCACTCATTAATTCAGGTACGTTTCGACCAATCGAGTGAACCAAGGCCATTCCATCTTTTGACAAACATCGGTCAACGACAGATCCAAGCACCTGGTAATTCTGTTTGCCGACATGCTCCAGCATTCCTACCGAAACGAATACATCGAACTCTCCTGAAATGTTTCGATAGTCGTCTTCAATATACTCGACCTGATCACTCAGCCCTTCAATTTGAGCACGCTCTCGCGCATAAACGATCTGTTCATGAGAAATGTTGTAGGACTTGACCTTCACACCATAATTTCTGGCCATGTAACGTGCGAGCCCGCCCCAGCCACAACCTGCTTCAACCACAGTTTGACCGGGTTTTAACATCAGTTTTCTACAAACGTGTTCCATTTTTGCAGCCTGGGCCTGTTCAATTGTGTAGTCTGGGTGGGCAAAGTAAGCACAGGTATACTGCATCGCCTCGCGGTCCAGCCACAAAGCGTAGAATTCGTTGCCGAGGTCGTAATGGTGATGAATATTCGACCTTGAACCGGCTAGAGTATTATCCCTCGCCTTCTTTTTGGTCAGGTTGCGAAGCAGTTTTAACTGGAAACTCTGATTCTGCTTCGCTTTGCGTTGTGAATCATAGATAGCACACAGAAATTCAACGAGATCACCATGAACTTCAATGGAACCGTCGCTGTATCGATCGCCGAATCCGATTTCTCGACTCTTCAGTACATCATAAAAAGCCGACCGGTTCTTGAACTCCAGCGTATTCCTGGCCGGACCATCTTCATACACACACTTCGAACCATCCCACAACTGAATGTCTATTGGCGGGCTGCCGGCAATTCGCACCAGTTTTTCTACCAATGTACGGTCAATCGACAATGGAACTGTTGATGATTTGGTCGCATTTTCAGATGCCGTCATCGCTAACGGCTGCGATTGTCTTTCAGAAGCCATCCTTCATTTCCTTAAGTTTGAAGCTCTGTGGGATTTAGTCAAATATAGATACCTGCCTGGCGGCAGTCGGATTCTGTCGAAATTGGGTCATATCTAACTCAAGCGGATCACGGTCCAATCCGTATTTTCTTGCTGCAACTTCAAACCGATGATGGATGAGGTCTGCGATCGGACCCGTCCCGCGCATTCGTTCGAAAAATTCAGTGCTGTTCTCCCGGCCTCCGCGCACCTGGCGAATCAGACTCATAACTTTGGCTTTTTTGTCCGGACATGTCTGCGTCAGCCATTGCTGAAACAGTTCCTTGACCTCATGGGAGAGTCGCACCATTGTCCACTCGGCTCGACGCGCGCCAGCATCTGCACACATTTCCAAAATTGATTCCAATTCGTGTTCATTCAACCCAGGTATCACCGGTGCGAAGAATATTGTAACAGGTATACCGTCCGAGGTCAGTTGAGAAACTGCTTTTAGGCGACTGTGCGGTGCGCTGGCGCGAGGTTCCATCAATCGCGACAGCTTTGAATTCAAAGATGTAATTGAAAAATTTACCACGATCAGGTTCAATCGCGCGAGTTCAGCCAAAAGGTCGATATCCCGAACCAACGATGCCGATTTAGTTGTAATCGTCAATGGATGTCGATATTCCAACAACACCTCCAGAATTTGCCGCGTTAACTGATACTGTTTTTCAATAGGCTGATATGGATCGGTATTCGCACCGAGCGCAATCGGCTTACAACGATAGGAAGGAGCATCCAATTCTCTACGCAATTGTGTGGCCACATCCAATTTCGCAAACAGCCGAGTCTCAAAGTCAAGACCCGCGGACAAGCCAAGGTAGGTATGACTCGGACGGGCATAACAATAGCTGCAGCCATGCTCACAACCCCGGTACATGTTGATTGAACGGTCAAACGGCAGATCTGGAGATTTGTTTCGCGCAATGACTGTACGGGCAGAATCAACTTCGACTTGAGTACGCAGCGGTGGTAGCGGTTCAGCATACCAACCATCATCATAATCACTTCGAGTCCACTCCTCAAATCGACCTGTATTATTGGAATTGATACCTCTTCCTTTAATTGGTACCGGTTGCATGCTATTTCTTTTCAATGGCTTCGAATTCCAAATCAGATCGCGGCCAGGCAATTAGCACTGCCTGCACCAGAGTCGCAAGCGGAATGGCAAAAAATACACCCCATACGCCCCAAAAACCACCAAAAACAATAACCGCGATCACTATGGCAACCGGATGAAGATCATTCACCTCCGAAAAAATCAGCGGCACAAGTACATTACCATCCAGAATCTGAATGATCAGGTAGGCGAGCACCAGATATGCAAATTCGGGGCTGAACCCCCACTGTACAGCTGCCACTGCGACTACAGGAATGGTAACCACCGCAGCACCAACAAATGGAATCAGTACGGACAGCCCGACAATCACACTCAGCAGCGCAGCGTATTGAAGACCGAAAATGGTAAAAGTTACATAAGTTACAGTTCCAACTATCAAGATCTCCCAGAATTTGCCGCGAATGTAATTCGACATCTGTCGATTCACGTTATGCCAGACTGTAATCGTAAGGCCATGATCTTTGTCGGGCAGGTAGTTGACAAACCAACCGGTAATTTTGGTTTTGTCTTTCAGAAAGAAGAACACCATGATGGGTACCAGAATCACATAAATGACCACCGATATGATTCCAGTCACTGATGAAGCTGACCACGCCACCAAAATTTCCTGACCCAACTGGGTCGCAAACTGGGCCGTTGTGCTGATGAAATTTCGAACCTGCGTTTCGGAAATTATGTCTGGGTATCGCTCTGGCAATTGCAGCAGTGCAGTCTGTACATCTGCAATCCAGCTAGGAATCTGACTCGCCAGTTGCAGTGCCTGAGCACTGACCAAAGGCAAAATACCAAAAATCAGTGCAAAACAGAGAATGACAAAGCACCCAAGTACAATCAGTACTGCACCCAAACGCGGTACTTTAACCACTTCGAACATTTTGACTGCACCTTCCAGAATGTACGCAATGACGATGCTTGCGATAACCGGTGCCATCAAGTTCCCAGCGAAAATGATGAGAGCAAACAGGGCAAGCAGAATAACCGCAAGGATGATGATTTGCGGATTATTCAGTTGGCGACGAAACCAATTGACAATATTCTGCATGGCGACTCCGCTTGTTATGTTGGATGGTTACGTCTAACCATACTCAAAGCACCTGAAAATCAAAAGAGATTTCAGCCGTTTCGGCCAGCATACGCGTAGCAGAGCAGTATTTTTCCAGCGACAGCTTGATGGCTCGCATCACCTCCGCCTCGGTAATGCCCTCACCCCTGACCCGGTAATGGAGATGAATCCGAGTGAATACCTTGGGAACTTCTTCTGCGCGCTCAGCTTGGAGGTCTATTTCGAGAAGTTCCGGCTCGCGACGTCGCTTTCGAAGAATCTGAGCAACATCGAACGCAGTGCAACCACCCATCCCGAGGAGCAGCATCTCCATCGGGCGCATACCGGCGTTTTTTCCGCCCTCCGCTGCAGGGCCATCTGACGTGGTCACGTGACCGCTACCTGAGGTGAGGCGAAAGTTGACACCCTCCAGCAGTTCGACCTTGCCGTTCATCATCTCAATAATGCCCCCGATTCGTAGGTCAAGCTTTCAGCATGAAATATCCGTTCAAGTTCACGTCCAGGGTCTGAGGCTCGCATAAACGACTCGCCAATGAGAAAAGCATCAATCCCGGCAGATTTCAGGGTTTCAATGTCCTCAGCACTGTTAATCCCGCTCTCGGCAACAATAAGGCGGTCTTTGGGAACCAGACGGCTCAACCTGATAGAGGTTTCAAGTGTGGTCTCGAATGTGCGTAGATTGCGGTTGTTGATGCCCAACATACTATGACTAACCTGCAATGCAAGCTCCAACTCTTCTTCTGAATGAACCTCTACAAGAACATCCATATTCAGTGCAGCCGCTTGTGCCGCGAAGTCCTGCAACTCAAAGAGGTCCAAAATTGCAACAATCAACAAGATGCAATCCGCACCCATCACATGAGACTCCAGGATCTGAGACGCATCAATGATGAAATCCTTACGCAAAACCGGCAGGTTGCAAGTTTTTTTAGCCTTTGCAAGGTGATCGGCGGAGCCCTGAAAGAATTTTTGATCTGTCAAAACTGAAAGACAGCTTGCGCCACCTTCCTCATAACTCCTTGCGATTTGTGCGACATCATACTCCGGACGAATGACACCTTTACTCGGTGATGCTTTCTTGCATTCGGCGATAATACCGGAACGTCCGCTCGCCATATGTTCACGTAAGCGATTTTCGAATCCCCGTTTCGGGTCCTGCAATTGGAATTGTTCGGTGAGTTCAGCTATTGAAACTGTCTTCCGTGCGGCGTCTATCTCCTGCCGCTTGTGCTCAACAATGGACGTTAGGACATCCTCGGATCTGGACATTTTAGAAACTGTTTGTGAACTCCACATACTGATCAAACCTGGCAGCTACTTCACCGGATCGAAGCAACTCCTGAGCACGACCGATCCCGCCAGCAAGATCTTCCGCAAGTCCGGCAACATAGATTGACGCGCCAGCGTTCATTGCGGTAATCGCGGACGCCGCAGACTCTTCCCCTGTGAATACAGAACGAATCACTGAGAGACTTTCACCGGGATTTGAAACGGCAACATTATCCAATGAATACAAGGGAATATCGAACTGTTCGGGGTTAATCGAATAAGTTTTAACTTCACCATTTTTCAGTTCAGCTACCTGAGTTGAACTCCCTACACTGATTTCATCCATGCCATCATCAGAGTGAACAACCATAACGTGTTCGGAGCCCAATTTTTTCAGCACGTGCGCCAAAGGCTCAACCAAATCAGCGCTGAAAACACCCATCATCTCACTTTTAACATGGGCAGGGTTGGTCAGTGGGCCCAAAACATTGAATATTGTTCTAACGCCGAGTTCTTTTCTAGCCCCGATCGCGTGTCTCATTGCCGTATGGTGAGCAGGCGCCAGCATGAACCCAAATCCTGTTTTTCTGACACACTCGGCAATTTGATCGGCGGTCAAATCAATTCGAGCACCAGCATGCTCAAGCAAATCTGCGCTTCCACTTTTGCTAGACGCTGCGCGATTGCCGTGCTTGGCAACATGTGCACCCGCAGCTATGGCAACAAATGCTGAAGCCGTTGATACATTGAATGAAGATGTTCCATCGCCACCCGTACCGACAACATCAATGAGGTGTGGTACATCAACTTGCACGCTTGTGACCAGTTCGCGCATCACATTCGCCGCAGCGGTAATTTCTTCAATGGACTCACCCTTCATGCGAAGACCAATCAAAAAACCACCAATTTGTGATGCGGTCAGTTGACCCGTCATTATCTGACGCATGATGTCCAGCATTTCATCGCCAGTCAAGTTATGACCGGTGGTGATTCGGTTTAGGGCTCCCTGGATGTCCATTATGTTGTTGTTTCGTTCATACAGAAAGGTTGCTCATCTTTAGAAAGTTCCGCAGTAGTTCGTGGCCGCAGTCCGTTAAAAATGATTCCGGATGAAATTGAACGCCGTAAACATGGTGCTGCTTATGTTTTACGCCCATTATGATACCGTCACTTGTCCAGGCGGTAATTTCCAACGATTCAGGTAAACTCTTCCGTTGTGCGATCAGTGAATGGTAACGGGTCGCAGTAAACGGATTTTGAATACTGTCAAAAAGGCCTTCGCAGTTGTGATAGATTTCGGAAACCTTACCGTGCATCACCTTGTCGGCCCTCAATATTTCACCGCCAAAAGCCTGGCAAATGCTTTGGTGCCCCAGACATACACCGAGGATGGGCAACTTTCCTGAATAGCGCTCAACTGCAGCGATCGAAATTCCCGCTTCATTCGGCGTACAGGGACCAGGCGAGATTAAGATGCCCGACGGTGCTATGTTTTCGATTTCATTAACCTCAATGGCATCGTTGCGAACAACAGTTGACTGATGCCCCAACTCGCCCAAATATTGAACCAGGTTGTAGGTGAAAGAATCGTAGTTATCAATCAATAGAAGCATGAAATTGACTCTGCGCGCATCCCGGTGTGCTATACGGTGATGTGAAATCCTAAAGTATGGGAATTTTTGTTATTGCACTCACGAAGTCAATCGCACTTGACAACCCGAATAATATTCAAGTCAATAACGTTGGCACATTTTACTTTGTTTCTGCTGTGGTTCCCGATGCTAGGGTATTCGCGTAGGATGTCGACGTGAATTTGTGCAGTGGTGTAGTCATACTTCAAGAAATCTTTCCTAACTTCTTTTTTTAGTATAATCTAAATTCTAAAGTTATTAATTACTATATTCTATCTGCCAATGATTGTAGACAGACGTTTGGAACCAAAACTGAGGCTGGCTGCAGGGCGTTCCCCTGTCCTGACAATTACCGGGCCTCGGCAGAGTGGAAAAACCACAATTGTAAAAAAAGTCTTCAAAAGTCATGCTTATGTCAATCTTGAAATTCCCAACCATCGACAATATGCGAAAAATGACCCATTGGAATTTTTAAGTCAATTTCAAGACGGACTCATCATCGATGAAGTGCAATACGTTCCAGAACTGCTATCCTACATCCAATCGATTGTCGACGAAAATCCGCAACGCGGCCGGTTTATTCTGACCGGCTCACAAAATCTTGCCCTGTTGGAGCAGGTCAGCCAGTCTTTGGCCGGACGAACATCGTTGCATCAATTGCATCCTCTATCTTGGGACGAGCTCAAACAGTTTCCCAACCATCCCAAAATCCTGGACCAGGCTCTCTACACTGGAGGATATCCGAGAATCTTCAACGAAGCCCAAAACCCGACCAAATGGCTTGGCGATTATGTTCAGACCTATCTAGAACGAGACGTTCGCAAAGTTCGCAATATAGATGACTACGAGGTATTTCATCGATTTATCCAGCTCTGCGCAGGACACAGTGGTAGTCTGCTCAAGTATTCGAATTTGGCAAGTAATTGTGGAATTTCCGAACCTACCGCCAAAAAATGGATTGGAGTACTAGAAGCTGGTTTTATCCTGTTTCGGGTATTTGCTTTTCATGGCAATCCACGTAAACGGATAGTGAAGATGCCAAAACTCTATTTTTTCGATACAGGACTGATGTGCTACTTACTCGGTATACACGAACCTGATCAAATTCGATCACATCCACTGCGCGGGCAGATTTTTGAGACTTGGGTTGCTGCTGAATTGATAAAAATTCAATTGAACTCTGAACTGCCGCACGAATTAGCTTTTTATCGTGACCATAACGGCGTGGAAGCCGACCTCGTCATTCCTCAAACACAAAATATATTGCTTGTCGAAGCCAAGTCTACCTCTACACCATCACCTTCTCTGCTACGCCGTGTGAAACGGGTGAAAAAGCACTTTCACGGGTTACCGCAGTCAATTGACACTTTTATTATTTACGGCGGAGAACAATTTCAGCGACACAAAGAAGGCACTTTAATTCCTTGGCGGGACCTGAACTCGATGTGGAATCCATCGCATCAAACCAAAACAGCTGTTAAGACCGTAGAAATCTAGGTAACCGATGGCTAACAGCCTCTATCAGAAGGGAATGCCACAATTTCTACCTTCCGCCGGATAATCAGTGCCTAAGGCATTAGTCGCGGGTATTCTCGTAGTTAATCGGTGCCGGTAAATTTCTTCGTTTTGAACGATTCGGATGATTACAAACTCATCATCCGCTGTGGCTACCCGTGCGTAAGAAATTACGTGTCATCCATTATTCGCCGATCGAAGTTCGGCTAGAAAATGATTTCGGTCACGTCCACTATTAAAATTTTCCAAGATCTCTGAGAAAGTCTGCACCCAGTCTTCGTAGTACTTTATCCACTGGACGCAGTCTTACTTCTCAACCGTGTATGTTCGAATTTCATCCAAATCCCGCATTGCAAGTCTGGACATCCTGATCAACACATTGTCTCGATCATTCTATTCTGACATCCGACTCGTAAGCCTGAGGATCGAAGACCTCGAACTCTCCTGCCTCTGCTTCCTGCAAGGCTTCTTCAAGGTCCGCTTTCAATTCATAAAACTGAAGTGCGTTGTCTTTCTCCATCAGCAATCTCATTGCTGCACGTACAACTTCGCTTAGATTGGCATACGACCCCGATCTGATCTGGTCTTGAATATAGTGTTCCATTTGTTCAGTCAAATATACGTTCGGCATTGATTCTCCTGGAAATGTCAGATATTGGCAGATACTGATATTCTATCTTCAACCAGTCAATTCTATGCTTCCTCTCAGGCATTCCCGTTGCTGTTAATTCGACAACAAAAATTTCTAACGGGCGACCGTTCGATAAGTTGGATTCGCCCCTTTCAGTGACACCCATTTTCCGATAAGAAAAGCAATAATCGAATTCTGACATCGAACCTCAACAACCCCAACGATTACACAAAATTCGATTTCAATTTCTGATCTATAATTAATACGACAATATCTGTCGTATTTATAGATAGTTATCGAATATTTATTTCCTTTTAATTGATTTTCGAAGGAATTCAAATTAGTATATTCAGTATTGTCGGATGTGGCCGGCGCTGGTCAATATTCACCTTGCTCGGTAGTTGTTTCCCATAACTGCCAACCAATAGAAAAGAAAGAGTGAATTCAGATTCAAGGCCTGTTCAGTCAGAAGTTGTAATGGCCACTTAAGGTCTAAAGATCCAAAATGAATTAAGCATCTTGAATTTCTAAGAATTCCTAGTTAAAGCGCTTGTTTACCGACTGTTTACTGTACCGTTGATGGAAGATCTAATGCTAAACACTTACGAAAGAAAACTCATAACAACTTACCTCGCCAACATGGCTGCGAAACTCAATCACCGTGATCCCGAGGCTACGGGCCTCGTCAAATGGATAACTGATAGAGACAACCGTCATTTGCATGGTGTCAAAACAAATTTCCCTCATATAGTCAGTCTTGCGCGTTATTTAGATGACACGCCTACAAAAGACCATTTACATATGATTCGAAAAGCTTTGCAGAGTGAGTGTGCCGCATTGAAAACGACCAAATATGATTTGGCCGCTAAGCGGCTTCAGAATCTGGCTCAAACCACTAGCCTCTCAACTACCGATATCGATATCCTGGAACTCTTGCTGCGGTACGCTACCCAACCAGTCATTGAAACAATGATTGATGAAATTTTTTATGAATTCGCGCCAAGAAGAGCACGACACCGCGCCATGTTGAATTCATTTGTGATTGCGGCTCTTCTCAATCTATCGACGGGCGATGTCCAGCGCCGCCTGCACAGTGAATCGCCACTGGTCAGCTCAGGGCTCGCTACTATCGACAGAGAAGACGGTGAAGTGGAAATTGTATCCAGGCTTCACCGCTTGGCTACTGATTCCGATCACTGTAGTCTTGACGCAATCCGTATGTTGCTCGACGTTGCTCCTAAGAGCGAACTCAAGTGGGAGGACTTTGAGCACATAAGCAAGGGGCGAGATCACATTGAACAGTTGATTGCAGGTGCGCTCCAAACCTCCGTTCCGGGTGTAAACATACTTTTGTACGGCCCACCGGGGACTGGTAAGACAGAGTTCTGCAAGGTTTTGGCCAAGCGACTTGGTGTGACTCTATACGGTGTCGGCGAATCGGATGACGAAGGCGACGAGATGACCCGTCGCGAGAGACAGCAGGAACTCCGTCTCACTCAGCGTCTTCTCGCAAAGAGTCGAAATTCACTGATCCTATTCGATGAGATGGACGATTTATTTGAAAATCGAGGTGGTCTAAGCCTCTTTGGGATGTCGTTCTCCTCTAACTCACGGAACGGAGGCTCCAAGGTTTACATGCACCAGTTGTTGGAGCGATCGCCTGCGCCGACTCTCTGGACCATTAACGATGCCAGTTCAGTCGACCGTTCCCTGTTGCGTCGGATGTCGTTCGCACTAGAGCTGAGTCCGCCGTCAAAATCCGTTAGAGCAAGAATATGGAAGACTCAACTTGAGCGCTACGGCATCGAAGCAGACGCCGAGGATGCTTGTGCGCTGGCGCGGGAGTTCACCGCAACACCTGGTATAGCAGCCGGCGCGACTGCTGCTGCGAGCATTGCTGGCGGTGGAATTGACACGGTGCGTATCGGAGTGCAGAGTCTTTCCAGGTTGGTAACGTCCGCGGTGCCACCCGAAGGTGTACCGCAACTGTTCGATCCTGAACTGATGCAAGCCAATACCTGTCCAGTCAAACTAGCCGAAAGTCTTGTGAAAAGCGGTGCGCTGAAATTCTCTCTCTGTCTGCAGGGACCACCTGGCACGGGTAAGAGCGCCTATGTCCGTTACCTCGCCGAACGCATGGGGCTTGAGGTAATGCAGAAGCGGACTTCCGATTTAGTTTCCATGTTTGTCGGGGGTACAGAGAAAAATATCGCCACCGCCTTTAGAGAGGCACAGAACACCAAATCATTTCTTGTTTTTGACGAAGCTGATTCGTTGCTCTACGATAGAAAATTTGCTCAAAAATCATGGGAAGTGAGCCAAGTTAACGAAATGCTGACATGGATGGAAGTTCATCAGCTGCCGTTCGCCTGCACCACCAATTTTGGTGAGCATCTTGACAGTGCTACACTTAGACGTTTCGTATTCAAGATCACTCTTGATTACCTTCAGCCACATCAGATAAAGGCCGCATTCCAATCTTACTTTGGATTCGCTCCTCCGGAGAGGGTTTTGAATCTCACCAACCTTACACCTGGCGATTTCGCAGTGGTACATCGAAAGTCTGTGATTACCGGTCAATCGGACAATCAGGAATCTCTGGCGGAGATGTTATGTGCTGAATGCGATGCCAAGCCCGGTCGGTCCGTATCAATTGGTTTTCTGGCATGATCGGTACAGACCTAAAGTTATTGAGTATCAGCCACCGTGTGTTACTAGACTCTATGTTTTGTCACAGTCTAACGTTGAATGGAATTTAGAAACGTGTCCAGGTTGCAAATCATCTGACTGCCGTTACAAATTGGATCAGTGGAATTGCACAGTAAGACCCGCCTCTGAGCTCCGATTAGACTTGCAACCTGATTGAGTCGCTCCAAATCGTTCAAACTGGGGCTTGAGGTGAGTTTGATTTCAAAAGCCCAAATTTGTGAATCGATTTCGAGTAGCAAATCAAGTTCTTTCTGATCGCTAGTACGGAAATGATATGCATTGAAGCTTCGACCTAAGGATTGCAACTCGGAGAGTATTTGGTTGATTACAAAACCTTCCCAACTAGCCCCTACACTAGGGTGGCTAAATAAGCTATCCGAGTTCTGAAGGTTCAAGAGTGAATGCAACAATCCGCTATCTCGCCAATATACCTTGGCGCGCTTCGTTAGTCGTTTCCGGATATTCGCTTGATAAGCTGGTAGTAGACGAATTAAAAAAGCTCCTTCCAAATAGTCAAGATACCTGTTGACAGTATGGTAGGTAAGACCCAAGCTTGATCCAATTCGACTGGCATTCCACTCGTGTCCGTGAGTCGCTGCAAGCATTAGAAAAAGCCGGTCGGTTATTTGGGGACGAACCACCATACCCCAGTTCGGAAGGTCTCTCTGGGCAAGTAAATTAAGGTAGTCCTGTTGCCACACAGGGAATGGTTCGTCATGGAGAATCCCGCCGTCTGGATATCCACCGTATAACCACAGCTTCTTAAGTTGATTGTCAGTTTGAATTTCAGAAAATAGAAAGGGAGTCAACTCGAGAACAGAAAGACGTCCAGCAAGCGATTTGGAAACCTGAGTCATAAGTGCTGGCGAGATGGATCCCAACAATAGAAAGCGTCCGTTTCTATTTCGATCACTATCGATTGTCCCTCGAAGACGGGGAAATAATTCCGGAAATGACTGGGCTTCATCCAAAACAACGAGACTGTCACCAGCCACAACCTCGTCCCAACTTGCGTCGAGCTTCAATCTCTCTGTTTCCTGTTCAAGATCGAAATAAAGTCCTCCGAGTGATGTAGCAAACGTTGTTTTGCCACACTGGCGAGGACCAACCAAAACGACAGCCGGATACATCTTGAATCGGGCTCGCACTAACTGAGCAATCTTTCTCGCAATCATGATATTTGTAAAATAGAAATGATTTTCTATTTTACAATAAACATCGACTTGAATACCACCAACCCAGCGATGCGGGAACACCATCATCAAAGAAACTGGGCTCAAGAAAGGAGCCAGGAGAGTATTTTGATTCTGTTTTTCAACATATAACTCCTTTCTCCATTGTTAGGGAACAGTACATTTCCCTGATTTCGGCGGTTAATTGTTGTGATTAGTTCTCTGGGATTAATTGGTGTTTGTGAAGAAACTGAAACAGAGTTGAGTCGCCTACTGGAGCGGTAAAACGTAGGACGTAAGGAAACCTGTTGCTGACCGTTTTCAGGATAAGCCACTGACTCGCTGACCATCGTATTCTCCGTTTACAGTAGCCGTTCTCCGAACTCAATGTGCTGATTTCCAGCACTTGTGGCATATATACAAATTGAAAGAATTGTTGTTGCAATTTGAAAGACCACGTGTTGCAAATTCAAAATGGTTGCATGCATAGTATGCGCGTCTCTACCAAATCGGGGTAGGTTCAATTCCCTGGAGTCGGTAGTTACGCTACACGTCTAATTCAACAGAACTACACTGGCAAGCTGCGCAGCCTTCTTATCAAACGTATAAAGTAAGGCATTGTCACATCGCGACGCTGCTGCTGCGATCATTCGATCCGAAAACTCAGCTCCACCCCGACGGTATCCATCCACTGCTCGAATTACATCTTCGGCTACTTCAACATAAAGTTCTGCGGTAGCAACAAGTTCTTCGAAAACAGATGCGATTTGATCACGTGAAAAACCGTAATACCTTTCAAGAACCCATGACAACTCTACAGCAACCTCCCTGCAGATGAAACCTGGGTTGTCAACGGTTAAGTTTGCAAGTAAATCACGAGCCACTTGTGCTTCGCGAGCGTCATCGTTCACCAGATAGCGTACGAGAACATTTGTGTCAAGTGCAATCACTCGTCAATTGCTCCATCTGCTATTGCCCGCTTCATATCTTCAATTGTCGCTGGTGGTCCTTCGTATTGACAGATTCCAAAAAGCCGGGAAAGCGGACGAATCGGGATAATTCTCACTTCACCGTTTTCCAATACCACATATCGCACGCGATCTCCAGGTACAACTCCAAGCGATTCTCGAACAGCCTTGGGTAAAGTTGTTTGTCCTTTAGATGTAATTACAGAGCTAATCATTAAATTTCCTATAATGTCCTTACATATTTGGAATTGCCTTGATAATAACATAATTGTAAGGATAAAGTCAAAATTAACAGTGATACAACCACAAATGATGATTTAAATCCTCATGGTTATCTCCTTAAGACAGATTTAGAAGCACGAATCTGTGTCTACATTTAAGGCCTTTACAATCACCTGTAGAGTTTTGGCAGAACCAATGTGTGCGCTTTTTTCAATTCTGGAAAGATAAATCTGGTTGATGCTAGCAAATGTTGCAAGTTTTTTCGTGTTAAGCGAAGGTGATTGCGATAAACTCTAATGGCGCATTCACCGGTAGTAAATAGTCCAACAACTTGGAGTATTTCCACACAAGGCAACACCTCACAGCAGAGCAAACCCCTAACATTCAGTGTACTTATCCATCGTGGTACCATCAAACAATGCACACGCGACAACAGGAGTTTCTTGAATTTGCCTATACAAGTGGTGCGCTGAAATTTGGTCAATTTGTTCTTAATTCCGGCCGAACGAGTCCTTATTTCTTGAACACTGGTAGCTTCTCAAACGGCGCTGACCTAATGAAATTAAGCGGGTTCTATGCCGATGCGATTACCCAGCGATTTAGCAGTGAGTTTATGTTGTACGGGCCGGCATACAAAGGTATCCCTCTAGCCGCTGCCACAGCAGTTTCACTCAATTCCAATCACAACCGCTCGGTTTCATTCGCGTTTGATCGAAAAGAGGCAAAAGACCACGGTGAGTTGGGCTGGATTGTTGGTGCACCTCTGACTGGTGATGTTGTCATCGTTGAAGATGTCATCACTTCAGGCCACTCTGTTGAAAAGGCAGTCGACATTATTCAAAAACAAGGTGCGCGTCCCGTGGCGGTTGTCATCTCTTTAGATCGAATGGAAAAATGCGTCGACTCCGAGCAGTCTGCGGTACAGCAGGTACGGGAGAGGTATGATGTCGATGTTCTGTCGGTGGCTACATTTAACGATTTATTGGAATTTGTAGATAATATGAGGGAGTTGAGTAACACCTCAAACCAGCTTAAAGCGTACGGCAAGCAGTTTGTAGTTGACTGACTATATTCGAAGTAACAATTAGACACTCATGCCTTTATCTCATTCAAAACACGCAGTTTTATTTGGTGGTGCCGGGTTTATTGGATCACATCTGATCAATGCTATATCGCGCAGCGGATGGACGATGACTGTTGTTACCAAGCACCCGCACCGACACCGAAACCTACTGGTTATTCCTTCACTGAAGATGGTTGAAACCGGTGATTTGTCAAACGACTACATCGGCAGCTTAATCAGTGAATCTGACACTGTTGTAAATCTGATTGGAATTCTGAACCAGTCACGAATCGACACCTTCACCGAAATACATGCGAGTCTTCCGGGCAGAATAGCTGAAGCATGTCTGCAACAGAAAGCGAGAAGGCTAGTCAACATCAGTGCGCTAGGTTCTGACGTCAATGCTCCAAGTGAGTATCTCAAATCTCGCGCTCAGGGTGAACAGGCTATTCAGTCCGTCATTGAAAAGGGCTTGGAGTGCACGATAATTCGGCCTTCAATCGTGTTTGGACCCGGAGACTCATTTTCCAGAATGTTTCACCAAATGCTGTCGATGAGTCCAGTATTTTTCCCTCTAATTTTGCCGAAGGCACGAGTACAACCGGTCTATGTCGGAGATGTGGTTCGGTGTATTGCTCATGCAATCAATATCAAATTTACCGACCAGGGAAGATTTGACGTTGCAGGTCCTGATATCTTAACACTACGAGAGTTCGTCAGTCTGATTGATAGACTCGGAGGGATGCGTCACAAAATTATTGGACTTAGCCCGGGATTGTCAAAACTCCTCGCCAGTTTCGCTCAGTTTGCTCCTGGCAAACCCTTGACACCGGACAACCTGCGATCACTTCAGGCATCCGTGGCAATTGGGGAAGACATACCTGAACCTTATGGTGTGCAGCCGACGCGATTTGAATCGGTGGCCGGGGAATGGTTAAGCCCTCATATTGATCAGTTCGATCAGTTCAGGACTCAAGCAGGTCGCTAACCTCAATAAAACGCATCGCAGGCTGGCGGTATGCGTATCCGATTCAAAATGTCAAACGGCATTACAAATTGCCAATTCAGTTCAAGTAAATTGGTATGCTTGAAAGAAGGTGAGGTTTCATTTGACTCACTGCCGACAACAACCGATGAATTTTCTCTCCAGTTTCAATTCCTTTTAGCAGATGTCCAACAAACAGAAAATTCAGCTAAGTGAGTTGAATCGCTATCTGGTTGGCGGTGCTGTACGCGACCGGTTGCTCAACATTGATCGCAGTGACAAAGACTGGGTCGTAGTTGGCGCTACCGAAGCCACCATGCTGGAGCTTGAATTTCGTCCGATAGGGAAAAATTTTCCGGTATTTCTTCATCCCGAAACACACGAAGAGTACGCCCTTGCAAGAACCGAACGAAAAACGGGTAAGGGCTACAAAGGATTTGACATAGACGCATCCCCCACAGTTTCTTTGGAGCAAGACCTTTTCCGCCGCGACCTTACGATCAATGCAATGGCGCTAGATATTGACGACAATTTGATTGATCCATTCGGTGGCAGACAGGATTTGGAAAACGGCTTGCTGCGTCATGTCTCGGCACATTTCTCGGAAGATCCTCTTCGAGTTCTCAGAGTCGCCCGATTCGCAGCACGCTATCACAGTAGAGGATTTATCGTCGAAGACTCAACACTTGAACTGATGCACGAACTATCGGATAGCGGAGAACTCGATTACCTGGTACCTGAGCGAGTTTTACAGGAGGTTTTGAGCGCTCTTTCGGAAGATCATCCTGCCGTTTTTTTTACAGTACTGAGAGTGTGCAATGCACTGGCAAATCTGTTCCCCGAGATCAACAATATTTATGATTTGAGACCAGACACAGATAAACCACTTCTTGAACTGGAGTTGGCTGCACTCCTGACGGACGACCTCAGAATTAGATTTTCAGTGCTCGCCTGTCTGATCAACAAATTCGCCACGACATCACTAGGAGAACCAAGAAATACATCCGCAATTCAAAAGTTCTGCCGTCGTCTAAAAACATCGACTTCCTACAGAACACTTGCAAAGCAAGTTGCAGCCTACTCTGATCGAGTCATGACAGTCAGAGAAAGGCCGGCATCGGACACTGTTGAAATGCTGTTGGCACTGAACGGAATTCGCGACGAAAAGTCATTCGAAAAATTCTTGGAAGCATGCTCCGTCCAACTAACCGTTCTGCATCAGGACGCGGATGTTGTTCGTCAAAACATTGAATTGCTGCGGGAGTGCCGAAACTCTATGCGCCAAATCGATGCAAAAAGTCTGGCAAAAAACTACCAAGGTGACGAACTACGAGATCAAGTGCGACGCGCTTACATTAGAAGCATATCGACTTTGTTGGAAGATGATTCAACTACAGAATGATGAGAATAAATGCAGCCAGCAACACCCTGTAGATTACAAAGGGGAGCATGCCGATTTTTTCAATGAATGCAAGGAAGTAGTGAATGCAGAAGTAGGCAACTACAGCGGATATTACCGTTGCAATAGTAAATTGCAGCCAATTAATCTCGACCTCAGACACAATCAGGTGCAGGGCCTGCCATCCTCCAGCCATCGCGATTGCGGGAATCGCCAGCAAGAACGCAAACCTCGCTGCTTCCTTACGATTTAGCCCAACCATCAGTGCAACCGTCATCGTAATTCCTGACCTGGAAGTTCCGGGAATAATAGCCAAGGCCTGTCCCAAACCGATGAGCAATGCGTCCGTTAGACGCAATTCGCTCAGTGTTCTTTGACCTCGCCGAAAGTGATCAGCGTACCAGAGCAACAATGCAAACAGAAGGGTTGCAAGTCCAATCACAGTCACAGAGCGAAGTTCAGTTTCTACCAGGTCGTATGCGAAGGCCCCCGAAACTGCGACCGGCACACTAGCAACAATAATGAACCAGCCAAGTTTTGATTCCGCAGTTGTGCCACTTCCCAGTAAGGACCTAAACCATGCACCTACAATCTCACTGATCTGTATGCGAAAGTAGAAAAGCGACGCGAACAGTGTTCCGACATGAACTGCAATGTCAAATGCAAGCCCCTGATCATGCCATCCGAACAAAGCCGGAAACAGAATCAGATGAGCGGAACTGGATATCGGTAGAAATTCAGTTGCCCCCTGAATGAGAGCCAGAATACTGGATTGCAAAAGTTCCATCATTTCGCTTGAATTCAGATTTTGATGCTACAGACGATGCGTGTGGTCAAGCGTTTCAAATCCCAGTCGGTCGGATTCAATATTCTTACTCAATTCCATCACTTTGAACAATTCACCCATTTCAGACGGAGATGTCAGAGTATTCAGTTGCTGTGTGACAGACATTTGCTCCGATCCCTGTAATGATGCAAGGTCCAGCCTCTCCAAGCCAGTATCAACAATAAAGCCTGCAAGTGTGGTGAATCCGTTGACTTCGAAACCAACAGTCTCTGCGATTCTGGCGAGGGATGAAAAATTGACGTGTGCGGTAATGTCCTGACAGCCTATGAACTCCAAAGGGTCATGCAAACTGTGATGTCTTCGGTGACACATCAATGTACCTTGATTTCGATCTGGGTGATAGTACTCATGCTGTGGAAAACCATAATCGGAAATCAACATTGAACCAACTTCAATACACTCTCCAACCTTCTCTAACCATGCTTCAGCACGACAGTGAATTTCTGATGTGTAGGTGCCTTCAAATATTGGCCAATTAATCTGATTACAAGTTTGTTCAAACTGCTCTTCGAGATTCGTCCTGAATTCGAGTTGAAATGAATCTCCCAGTTCCGTGACATATCCCTGATGCGCTCGTCCCTCAACAAAGCGAATGAGTTCCACTGGCATCGCATCAATGACTTCATTGGCAATTACGACACCCTGTATGCCTTTGTCGACGGGAAAATCAGACCAGTGAACCTTTGTTGATATTTCAGGGCTTTGCTTGGCTACAAACTGTTGCTGGATCTGTTTCAGTCTGGGACTGATCTCAAAAATCACATAGTCGTCAATTTCACAACCTAGCCGATTGAGTTCAGACAAAACATGAACACAGAGTTTTCCACTACCGGCACCAAATTCGTAAATCCGCGCAGGAACTATTGATGATTTAAATATTCTCGCTATTTTTACAGACAGAAAATTACCAAAAACTGCCCCCAACTCAGGTGCAGTTGTAAAATCACCTTCCCTACCTAGTACCTGTGTCGCTGAGGTGTAGTAACCATCTACAGGATGGTATAGTGCACATTCCATAAACCTCGAAAAGGAGATGGCATTGCTACCGAAAGTTCTGATGAGTAGACGAATTTCATCTTGGAGTCGACTACTACGTTCGCTCTCTTCGCCATGGATGGATAGTGCATCAGCAGTTGAACTGACAGGGTAGAGTGACATTGGTGCTGTAATCGTGAATTGAAGTTGAGATCACTAAATCCGCTTAAAGGTGGAATACTGGAGCATTCTGCACAAATTTGAAATATGCAGGTCTGCAAATCGAGTCCCGCCTTGATTGTAGCGAGTTGCCTGACTTTCGTCATCTGGTTTTGAATTTCGGGGGATCAATGCGTCAGTATTGTGCCTTGAAAAATGAACTATATGCGTTCAAATTTCATGGTATTAACTCGTTGGGGTGAGTCTCTCGATTATTCAAATACGGATGGTTTAACCAGAGAATTCAAATCTAATAATTCACACATATCAGCTGCATAACTAGGCTGGAGAGAATCGGGAGATGATTGGTAAAACTGTATCAGGAGGAGTAGCATTAATTGCCTAAGTTGCCTCACATGTATTGAACCGAGCAACACGTTTACTGTTCGAGTTCTTGTAGGTTACAATGCTTATTGCGTTGTTTTAGTCTTGACATTCACTCAACATTAGATAATCTTCAAGATAATTTTAATATTTTGATTATAAAAGGATTTCTTTTTAACTCATAGTGTCGAATTAGTGTGCTGAAGTGAGTCGGAGATGCGATGTGAAATCAGAGGGTAAAGTCGCACTTGTCACTGGCAGTAGTCAGAGAATTGGTGCTGCAGTTGTCAGAAAACTTCACTCTCAAGGCTTGACTGTCGCAGTTCATTATCGAAATTCAGAACATCAGGCCAAGGAACTGACCCAGGAATTAAATAGCATTCGAGCGAATTCCGCGGTCGAGTTTCAGGCGGACCTTTTTGAGTTCGATCAAATTCTAGAATTGGGCAATCAACTTACTCAATCATTTGGTCGTCTAGATGTGTTAGTCAACAACGCATCAGAATTTCAGCCAAACGCGATTGGTGATACATCAACCGAAACATTCGACAGAATGTTTGGAATTCATGTCAAAACGCCTTACTTTCTTGTCCAGTCGGTTTTACCTATACTGCGAAAGGTGAATGGATGCGTTGTGAATGTAACGGATATCTACGCCAGTTATCCGTTGCAGGATTATTCCCTATACTGTGCCAGCAAGGCAGCACTTGAAGCTCTGACAAAATCAATGGCACTTGAGCTCGCACCCGAGGTTCGGGTTAATGCTGTCGCGCCAGGTGCAATTTTATGGGCGGAGGGTGAAACAGTCGCTCAGGAAGTCCTCTCCAGAACACCGTTGGGACGAATTGGAACCGTAAACGAGTTGGCTAATGCGGTGAGATACCTCGCACTTGAAGCAACGTTTACAACTGGGCAGACACTGACAGTAGACGGTGGACGAGTGATCACCACGCCCTGAGTTCAGTCCGTTGAAGCAGGTTTAGAACCGCGTTCAATGATGACACCCACATTGCTGGCTTTTTCAACCGCACGTGGTTTGCTGATCTTGACCCGACACCAAGTTGCTGGAAACTCTTCAAGGATAATATTGGCGATGTTTTCTGCCACAGATTCAATCAATTTAAATCTTGATTCAGCAACAAAATCATGAATTCGCATGGCGACATCTTTATAACTGATTGCATCTTCAATTGAATCGCTCTGGGCAGCCTGGCGAACATCGCAACCCAATTGGATGTCGACTATGAGATTCTGCTTAACGCGACGCTCCCACTCCCAAACTCCGATGCTAGCAGTAATTTTCAGGTTTTCGACAAAGACTATATCCAATGCAGGCTCCAATTCGGTTTATGCTTGTGCAGTTTGTCCAATTCCTTATACCCGAACTGAATGACTCGGAAAATACGGAATACTAAACTCAACGATACCTACTTACCCCCTGAATGACGGGATAAGTTACAAGGAATTTTGTTTTGCAGTGATTTTACTCAGAGATATGCGGATTTTTCACCACGTTGTCATTCAGGGCTGTGTGCTGCCAATCTTTCGCATCAGTGAGCCCTAAGTATTCCGCTCACCGGTGCCGAATCAATCAGGCGGTCTTTACTAGATATCGACTAGGCGAGATTGACATGTTCCGATGTTTAGCGTGTAGTGTCTATCAACGACTAAACACTCTCGACAATTTGAGTCTGGAAAATTTTTTCAATCGATGATCGAAGCTCAACAGGCTATAGGTTCCTGACCACTTTGTGGGTAAATCAGGAGTCGGGTGAGCCCATAGAATCATCATTGCCTGCCTTTTCTTTCCGTCTCGCCCGAAGACTTGGCAGAATAATCAAAATGACCGCGATGATGAGTAGCGTTAGCGTCATTGGTCTTTCTACAATGAACGCGGGACCGTCGTAAATTTGCATAGAGCGCGCAAAATTGTCCTCAAGCATAGCCCCAAGAATAAATCCAATCAAAACTGGTGCCAACGGATATCCCGCCATTCGCAAGGCTGTCGCAATGACTCCCATACCCGTCAGTATTAGAAGTTCAGTGGCATTGTTCTGACCGATATAGGCACCCATCAGGGTAAAGAATAGGATGAAAGGAATCAGATAATTTCGCGGAACACTCAGAATTTTGGCAATATATGGAATTAGCGGTAAATTTAGAATCAACAGAATAACATTACCGAGATACATTGAAATAATTACAGCCCAAAAAATTGATGGATTGTCAATCATCAACCGAGGACCGGGGGCGACATTCAATGCAATTAAGGCACCCAACAGAATCGCAGTGGTTCCCGAACCCGGAATACCCAAAGTGAGCAGAGGTACAAAGGAGCCTGTGACTGCTGCGTTGTTAGCGCACTCCGGTGCCGCAAGTCCCTTTAGCGAGCCTTTGCCAAATTTTTTCTGTTCCTCCTTACTAGCGATATTTCGTTCAACCGCATAACCGAGAAAAGAAGAAATGGTTGCGCCAGCGCCTGGCAATACACCAATCAAGAATCCTTGAATCGATTGTCGGCCAATGACTGGGGCAATCATCCTCGCTTCTCGTTTCGAGATCCTCAGATCCTTTATCTCGTCGGACGATTCCCCTTTTTTTTGCGAACGCATTGGATCAAGGACTAGGAAAATTGCTTCTGGCAATGCAAACATCGCCATAGCAAGGGTGATAAATCCAAATCCTGACTGTAGGTCTTGAATTCCCATCGTGAAACGCGGCAAATTAAACAGCACACCTTCACCAACTGTCGCCATAATCAGTCCGAGCAACGTCATCATCACCGCTTTTGCAATTTGTCCGGACCCGGCAAAGGCCGCAATCGCGGATAATCCAACGACCATCAGGGCAAAATACTCAGCTGAATGGAACAGCAGTGCAACAGTAACTAAAGCAGGTGCGAAAATCATCAGCAAAATCGCCCCGAATGTACCTCCTGAAAAGGACGCAATTGCGGCAACAGTCAGTGCCTTTCCTGCTTTTCCTTGGCTCGCTAGAGGGAATCCATCAAAGCTTGTGGCAACGGTCGATGAAACCCCTGGGGCGTTAATCAGGATTGATGAAGTTGAACCGCCGAAAATGGCTCCATAGTAGACGCCAGCCAACAGAATCAGCGCGGCCGATGGATCTCCGATCGTGATCGCAATCGGTATCATGATCGCAATAATGGACATCGGCCCGAGACCGGGAAGCATCCCGATAAATGTTCCGATCAGACAACCGCCTACCACCATTAAAAGATTGATAGGCGAAAATGCGGTTGTTAACCCGATTAAGATGCCGTCAATCATAGATCAATTTTCTTAAAGGAATATGCTCGGCAAAGGTCTCATGTAAACACCCAGCACACCATCAACAAGGTACCAAACGATTACACTTGCCAAGATTGCGACAGTAAACATCAGAAACCACTTTCTTTCACCCAAAATAGCTGCTGCTATCACAATAAACAATGTGGTCGAAATCAAAAAACCCGCGGGGCGCAAAATCAGAGCATAAACGACCATGAGCGCAATCAATAAGGCTGCTTGTCCAACCTTATATTCGGTCAGTTTGCGATAGTCGATTTCCACTTTTGCGGTGCTAGAAGACTTTTCGAATCCCAGAATAATCCACAAACTGACTAAAATTCCAGCCACACTTAAAATTTTGGGGAACGTACTTGGCCAAACAGGATTGCGCTGCATGATCGGCGCTAATCCGGAATCCATGGTAAAAAATGCGGTGTATCCGTAAATCGCACAGATTACCAAGAAAGCTAACGCGATGTAACGGTCGAGACCCATACTTGCCTCCTACACTACATGATCATGCCGGCATCGAAGACACGAATACGAAGTTCTCTAGTTTATAAGAATCCCAACTTCCGCATCATATCACCAATGACCTTTTCCTGATTTTCTAGGAAAGAGCGAAAATCGTCGCCAGAGTTATGAATATTCACCCATCCATTGCGGGTGCGAACATCCTCCCATTCCTGTGTATCATACATTTTCGCCAATACTTCCTGGTACATTGCCAGAGTCTCATCAGGCAGTCCCGGAGCACCAAAAAAACCTCGCCAATTTACGAAAGTCATATCGATTCCTTGTTCTTTCAAGGTAGGAGCATCTTCAAGAGTAGCGACACGCTCATTCGCAGTTACACCAAGGACTTTGACTTCGCCTGCATTCGCAAGTGCAACAGCTTCCGAAAAACCTGTGCTGAGTGCCGCTATCTCGCCGGACAACAATGCAGCCATAGCCTTTCCACCTGCATCATAAGCAACATACTTTACGCCGATCGAATCTACCCCGGCAGCCTCAAAAATCATTGCGGCAACAAGGTGGTCCATTCCACCCTGCACTGATCCGCCACCGATTGCGGTACCACGCGGATCGGAATTGTAGAGGGCGATTAGATCACCCATCGAATTCAAAGCACTGTCTTTAGATACAACAATCGCAGCATAATCGCCAATCGTCCCGGCAACTAGTGTGAGGTCACGAAAATTATGAGGAAAAACACCCGTAAGCGAACGAATTACAATCGGAGTCGAGTTGACCATCATCGTTCCGTGGTTGCTTTCGGCATTTTCAATCAGGAAACCGATAGCCTTGCCTCCACCGCCACCTGACATATTTTCATAACTCGCCTTGCCTACCAGGCCGGATTTCGTCAGTGCTTCACCGGTACCACGCGCGGTGCCGTCCCATCCGCCACCCGCACCACCGGGAATCAGAAAATGAATGCTGTCGACAGCTTGTCCGACTGCTGAAAAACTGATAGCCATTGACACTGCCGCACCAAGTAACGCGACAACCCAAGATCTGTACATAGTTATCTCCTTGTTGATTGGAAGTCAATTGAAATTGTAAATCATTTGTTGAAAAATCAAGAATTTTAAAAAATATCATTTGAGTCCAGCAATATTGGCTATGAGTGTCGCCACCATTTTGTCCACCGTCGCTTCAATTGTTTTTTGTGCTGGCGCTTTGTCGCCCCGTCGTCTAGGTTATCGTCCACGACGGTCTATATCGTGTCCTAGTTGGTGGTAAATGTCAGGGCTGCATGACTGGTCGTGGCTTCGTCGGTGTCATCGTACCTTCACCGACGTTTACAGCACCGAGCAGAAAGGTATGTTATCGAAGCGGTAAACTCGTCCCTTCGATATGCAGGCACTGCGCCTGATACAACAGACGAAAAATGACCTGATCGACCAACCTTGTCCTGAAAACACATTTTTCTTCGTTAAAATTGTTAGCATCAAGCTTACTGAATGTCCCACAAAAATTGATCATGTCGTGACCATACTGATATTTGCAGTTTTTGCCTACCTGCTTGGATCAGTGTCGAGTGCAATTGTGGTGTCGACGCTGCTTCAACTACCTGACCCGCGAGTGGAAGGTTCTGGAAATCCGGGAGCCACTAACGTGTTGCGTCTGAGTGGTAAATTGCCTGCAGCACTCACGCTTTTCGGCGATCTTGCCAAGGGGACGATACCTGTTCTCATTGCCCGGATGATCACTGATGACTTGTTGGTAGTCAGTGCCGCAGCTCTAATGTCATTCTTGGGGCACCTGTATCCGATTTACTTCAAATTCAAGGGTGGAAAGGGCGTTGCTACTGCGCTGGGTGCATATTTGGGTCTCGGCATACCCGTATTCGTGGGAGTGGGAGGTGTTTGGCTTGTTGTTGCATTGATATGGCGCTATGCATCTTTATCCGCAATTGTTGCAATGATGCTAGCGCCTGTATTCGCCTGGTATTTTTATCAGAATTCGTGGTTAACAGCTACTTGTATTCTGATTTTTCTGTTTATTGTCATTCGGCATCGAACGAATATTCAGCGATTGATGGCGGGTGAGGAAAGCAAAATCCGTCTCAACATTGGCTAAGACAAAATCCTGAGTTGAACCAAATAATAAAGCGTTCAAACCATTGCTCCGGAATGTATGGGTTCAAGACTCTCTAGCGACCATCGCGGATATACGGCATAGTTCAATTCTTCGCTGTATCCAGCTTTCAACCGTAGGTAACCTGCATACGCAATCATGGCTCCGTTGTCGGTACAAAGTTCTAATGAAGGAAAGTACGCCTTAATCTTCATTTGCTTGGCGAGTTCGTCAATTCGATGACGCAGCAACTTGTTCGCCCCCACACCGCCGGCAATAATCACTTCAGAATAGCCTGTTTGTTTAAGTGCACGTTTCAATTTGACAACCAGAGCGTCAATTGCCGCATCCTGAAACGCATAAGCAAGATCGCTTCGAAGCTGATCGTCAAGACTAAGTTTGTCCACCGTTTGGATGGCGAAAGTTTTTAGCCCTGAGAAACTAAAATCCAATGAATCATGACCAGACATGGGCCTTGGGAACTTGAAACGACCCGGCTGCCCCTCTGTGGCACACCTTTCAATGCTTGGCCCGCCGGGATAGGAAAGACCCAGAACTGAGGCAAACTTGTCGAAAGCCTCACCCACTGCATCGTCGCGAGTCTCACCCAACAAACTGTATCTGCCAAGCGACTGCACATCAACAAGCATGGTGTGACCACCAGATACGAGCAGTGAAAGGAAGGGAAACTCCGGGGTTTCGTTTTCCAGCATCGGTGAGAGCAGGTGGCCTTCCATATGATGCACACCAATCGCAGGAATGTTGAGCGCGAGAGCCAGTGACCTTCCAATTGTGGCACCGACCAGCAATGCGCCGACCAGTCCAGGTCCTGCGGTATAGGCGATCGCGTCAATATCACCTTTTTGAAGCGTTGTCTCTTCAAGCACCGATTTGATCAGCGGCATGACCTTCCTTATGTGATCGCGGGCCGCAAGTTCGGGTACAACACCCCCATAAATCTTGTGAATATCGATTTGCGATGAAAATCGGTTTATCAAAAGACCCTGATTCGAGTCGTAAATTGCGACGCCGGTATCGTCACAGGAAGTTTCTATTCCCAGTACCTTCATCTTTAATCAAGACAAATTCGTTGATATCTAATGAGAAAGACCTAAGCTTTCGAATCATTAATTTGATTGTCCTGCTGCTGTCTTTCGGCAAAAACCCGTTCAATGCGTTCGAGTGATTTCTTCGATTCACTGAGCGTGTGCAATATTTCAGCATCGAGATTTTCATCTTGAACCAGTTCCGTTTCGTGCTGTGCTTTATGTAAATTGTGGATTACAACTGCGATGAACAGGTTAATGACAATAAAGGCCGCAATGACGACAAAACTGATGAAAAATATCCACGCAAGTGAATGCAGTTCCATAGCGTTGTACATCACATCGGTCCAGTCCTCCAACGTCAATACCCGAAACAGGGTGATCAGAGAAGTCCCCAACGATCCCCAATGGAATGGATCGTGTGCATGAAACATGTGATATCCAGCGATGGCGTAAATGTAAAAAACAATGGATATCAACAAAATTACGTTGCCAAGGCCCGGCAGTGATTTAATCAGTGTTGAAACGATAAGACGAAGTTCGGGAACCGCAGTAATCAGGCGCAAGATGCGGAGCAATCGAATGGTTCTGGCAATGAGCGCAAACTCACCGGTTTGTGGTATCAGTGAAAATACCACTATCGAAAAGTCGAATAGATTCCAACCATCTCCAAAATATCGACTGAAGACTGGTGCTGCAGCAGTGATTTTCAGAATCGCCTCGATAACGAAAACAATTAGAACCACACGGTTGATCAAAAGCAGCAAAGATTCATAAGGAACCGCAATGGCCGGGTAAGTTTCAATTCCTAGAACAATCGCGTTCAATATGATGAGAGCGATGATGCCTCGCTCGAACCACCGCCACTCTGTAATTTTTCGGCACAACTGAATCACGGGCATCACTCCGGGAGTTCCGCAATGGCGACCGCACGCAGGATCGCCCGAGCTTTAGCCATTGACTCCTGCCACTCAGTATTGGGAACAGAATCTGCGACCAAACCAGCACCCGCCTGAACATAAACCTGATCCCCTATCAAAACGGCTGTACGAATGGCAATTGCGGTGTCCAGATTACCATTCCATCCGATATATCCAACTGCTCCTGAATAGATTCCACGCTCGTGTGGCTCAAGTTCGTCAATGATCTCCATTGCGCGAATCTTGGGAGCGCCGCTGACTGTACCAGCCGGCAGTGTCGCGCGCAGCACATCAATTGCATTTTTGCCCTCCAGCAGTTCACCCGTAACATTCGAGACAATGTGCATAACGTGTGAATATCGCTCGATCTGCATGATGTCATTGACTCTGACTGTTCCAAGCTTTGAAACCCGTCCAATATCATTTCGACCCAAATCTACCAGCATGATGTGCTCGGCCCGCTCTTTTTCATCAGCGAGAAGTTCCACCTCCAGCCTTTGGTCCTCCTCTTCGGTTTCGCCACGAGGGCGCGTACCGGCCAACGGTCGCACTGTTACAACGCCGTCTTCTGACCGAACCAGGATTTCTGGTGAAGCGCCGACGATGCAATACGCTCCAAAATCCAGGAAGTACATATAGGGAGACGGGTTCAAGGTTCTAAGCGCTCGGTAAAGATCGATCGGATCGCCCTTGTAGTGCGCCGATAGTCGTTGCGAGATTACAACTTGGAACACATCACCCGCTAGAATGTATTCTCTGCTTTTTTCAACTGCGTTTTCGTACCCTGTCTGCCCAAAAGCAGACTTGAAAGCGACTTCATTCGCCTCCTCCTTCAGCGATAGTGCAGGACGAGACGGAATTGGTGCTTTCAGTTGCTTGGCCAACTCATTCAGGCGGCGAATTCCAGTCTCACGGTTTTCTCCTTGCGTCACATCCACGTGAATCACGATGAATAATCGACCGGATAAATTGTCAAACACAACGACTTCATCCGAAACCATCAGGCATATATCAGGAATTTCGTATTCCTTGGGCTTTCGTCCTGCAGCCAGGGTGGGCTCTATATAACGAACAGTGTCGTATCCAAAATAGCCCACAAGACCCCCGGTGAATTTAGGCATTTCCTCAAAACTCGGCATGCGGAACTTCTCGTGGAATGCCTTTATGTCCGCTAATGGATCTTCACTTTGCCATTCTTCAACGACAGTATTGGACTTGAGAATACGGATGGTTTTCTCATGTACTTCCAACCGGGTTGAATTGGGTAATCCAATGATGGAATATCGTCCCCACTTTTCACCACCCTGTACTGACTCAAGCAGGTAGGTAAAAGGCTGCCGAGCAAGTTTGCAATATGTGCTGAGTGGTGTATCAAAGTCCGCCAGCACTTCGCGCTGAAATGGAATATGGGTGTAGCCCTCATCCTTTAGCTGATTAAACTGTTGTTCTGTTAGCATTTTTCACTATCGTTGTTTGAAGTGCAAGGGTTCTGAAACAGCAAATAAATATGCTGACGAATGTCAGCAATCTAAAGGGCATACTCCCTTCACCAAATCTGGCGGAGGTACGTTTTTCGTTCAAACTCGCCAATCATGCGGTGGAATTGATTGCATTCCGCATGTTAGAGATGGTAACCCCATAGTCAGACGATCCGAATATCGCCGAACCCGCAACGAATGTATCGGCTCCAGCTGCTGCAATCTGAGCAATATTATCAACTGTGACACCACCATCGACCTCCAATCGAATAGGTCGGGAAAGGGATTTGATTAGATCGCTCACTGTCTGGATTTTATCCAAAACGTAAGGAATGAATTTCTGCCCTCCGAAACCAGGGTTTACTGACATCAACAGTACCATATCGATTCCGTCCAAAACGTATTCAAGAGTAGATAATGATGTGGACGGATTCAATGCCAAACCAGGCGAACAGCCGTAATCCCGGATCAAGTTGATCGTACGATCAACATGATCTGAAGCCTCAGGATGAAACGTAATCGAATCGACCCCGGCCTCAGCCATTTCTCCGATAATTCGATCAACCGGTTTGACCATCAGGTGTGCGTCAAGTGGCGCCTCGACACCAAAATCTCTAAGTGATTTACAAACTATAGGACCGAATGTTAGGTTCGGGACAAAGTGATTGTCCATCACATCAAGGTGAATCCAATCAGCGCCTGCTGCAATTACTGACTCCACCTCTTCACCCAGCCGGGCAAAATCTGCCGAAAGTACCGATGGTGCAATGACCGTATCCATATCGAATTCTGATCCGTCTATTGTGGTGCGAGGAAGTAAAACTCGTCCTGCCGATTGATCCTGAGCACGATCAATTCGTCTGGATCATCTATTGCATACGAAAAATCGTCAACATCCGCGACGGATTGCTGATTGACTTCAACAACCACATCTCCTTCCCTGATCCCCGCGCGCCATCCGCGACTGTCTCGCTCAACCGATGCCACAAGAACACCGGAATCTGAACTCGGTGAATTTTGAAAAACAACACCCTCAAGACGACGGGATAGGTCGACTCCGGCGATTGTCTTTTGCGAGTTATCACCAATCCATCCAGAACCAAAAAGAACCTCTCCTTTGCGGATGAATTCCACATTCACAGGTTCACCAACCCGGATGAGTGCAATCATCGTCCGTAGTTGTGAACCGTCTGTAACTTTGACGCCATTGACTCCGATCAGAATATCACCTTCCTTCATACCAGCGTGTTCAGCCGCTGAACCAGGCAATACCTTATTGATCAACACACCTTCAATTCTTTCAAGCTGAAAAGCCTCAGCCATCTCCTGAGTTAATGGCTGAAAATGGACACCCAACACACCACGCTTAACCCGTCCATACTGGATCAACTGGTTTGCGACGCTGGCAGCTGTATTGATCGGAATGGCGAACGCGATGCCGACATTTCCGCCGGCTGGTGCAAGTATGGCTGTGTTGATTCCTACGACCTCTCCCCTCAAATTGACTAGTGCGCCACCAGAACTGCCTGGATTGATGGCCGCGTCAGTCTGAATGTATTCTTCATACTGCTCAATTCCGAGACCACTACGACCCAGTGCACTGACAATACCCGAGGTTACTGTTGACGACAATCCGTAATTGTTGCCTAATGCCAGCACAAAGTCTCCGACACGTAATTCATCTGAGTTGCCAAGTTCAATCTCTACGAGATTTGTCAGATCAACTTTCAACAATGCCAAATCCATGTCAGGGTCTGTGCCTATTATTTCTGCAATCGCACTACGTCCATCGAGCAAAGTAATCTCAACTTCCGTAGAGTCTGTCAGTAGATGGTTGTTGGTTAGTATGTGCCCCTGCTTCCCATCAATGATGACCCCAGATCCCAGATTAACTGCGCGTCTTCTTCTTGGACGATCAGGCGTTCGAAATTCAAAATGACGATTGAAAAATTCATCACCTTCAAAATAATCGCGAAGTTGATCGCGAAATTGATCAAGTGCGGAATTTCCGGATTGGTGGTCCCTGTGTGTCGCAGTCGATATATTGACGATGCTGTGTTCGATTTTTTCAACGACATCCGCCAATGTCGGTAGTTTGTTTCCATCGACTGCGAAAGGTAGCGCAGATGCGTTGCAGACGGACGCAAACATCGCGCAAGACCAAAGTGCTACCAAAGCAATTGTCTGACTTCTGATACCTTTTCTCATCTCATCACGAAAGAATTTTTCGAGATTGCACTAGTCTGCCACGGACTGCTTGTGGGTCTGTTATAAGTTAACTTGCGAAGCCTTCAATGTCGACTTATACTCATTTTATCTTCTATTGAAACCAATATCCTCACTGCTGGTGATTTACAGTACCTCTCGCCAAGCGGGGAACATCGGGAAGTAAATTGCAGTACGAATTGGTCTGGAATCCATGCCGGATACAACAGCCTTGTACTGAGTCAGCTGTTCATGATAACGCTCAACTTCCTGCTTAAGAAAATCATCCACATTACCGGCCGTGGTACCGCTCTTGTAGTCAATAATCCATCGAGTTCCGTCTTCATCGACAAACGTTCGGTCTAGAATCACATTGGAAAACTGCCCGTTCGAGTAACCAGTCAGCCTGAGTTCCGCACCAGACTCCTGATGCTGGTCGCTCAGTATCCACTGTCCCGTTGGATCTGCCAAAACATTGTTCAATGCAGTTTCAATGCGAGCAAGCGCTTCATCCAATAGTCTCTGATCATCTGCCATTCCCATCGCCCGTAGACGAATTTGCCATTTGCTTCTCTCTGCAGCTACTTTTTTCCTGGTCCAGGTACTGACTCCTGTTCGAACGATTTTTTCGAGCCACTCATGCACCACATTTCCACTCCACAGAGCGACACTTCCAGCCCAATCAAAGTCAATCGCCTCAAGATGGTCGGGGCTCTCCAATTCGTATCCAGAGGAATTGACAGGCGCTGGTGGCGCAGGCGGCTCCCAATTTGACGGAAGTCTGGTCAGTTCAAATGTCGTTTCCTCGATTGAGTCATCATCAGGAATTCTCCCTGGAAAAACACGATCAGGACTGTCGTAATGAATTGGGGTTACGCAACTGAAATTACTTGCAACCAAACCGGGCACTAGTTTTGCAATCAGTGAACTCTCACTAAATGACCCTTCTGATAACAAAGGCTGTCCGTGAATTTCTAGTTTTCCAAATGCGTACACATACAACTTTTCTTTAGCACGGGTGCACGCGACATAGGCTAACCTCAACAATTCAATTGCTTCTCTATCTTTGTCCCATTTTTGAAGAAATGCAAACATTTCCTCACTTGCGTCTGAACCGGTAGGGACAACAGGTGACATCAATATCTGACTTCCCGTGTCAGCACGTAAAAATTCTGACCAAACAAGCAGTGGGCGCGTTTGTTGACCGCCCTGAACCGCGTTGAATCTTGGTAGAAAGACCGCATCGTACTCCAAGCCCTTGGCACCATGAATTGTGGAAATATGAAGCCAGGTGTCGTCTGCACTTTCCTCCGGTACAGCATAGAGATACTTGAGTTCTTCTTCAAATTGGTTCAAGCCCTCCACAGAAGCGCCTTTGGAATAGCGTTCTATAAGGTCAAGGTAAATTTGTGCGTTTTCTACATCCTTTGATCTATAACAAGCCGGTCCACCAAGCAAGATCCAGCAATCATGGATCCAATCGCGCATTTCAAGCCGGCCGCGGCCCGAAAAAGTTCGTTTCATCACATTCCTTAGCCGACTTATTCGCTGTTGACCATCTGCAGACAATTCAGATTCAACATCTGGGTCCATAATCCGATCCCAGATAATTGCATCTCTTTCTCGTGCAATGATGAGAAGGTCAGCTAAAGTCAAACCACACCATGGCGCCCGTAAAATTGCGAGCCATGATGTTCGATCAGCAAGATTGAGTAGTGCGCGGGTTAACGATAGTAGATCGTCCACGACCGGACGCTGATCCAACGACACAATATCCTGTGCGTAGAATTTGATGCCTTCACTCACCAAACGAGGAATGATCTGCTTTGCATGACCTCTTGTGCGAACTAGAATAGCTGCACGAACATCTGAACCTTGATTATTCTTCCGAAACTGCTTTATGTCTTTGATGAGCAAATCGCTTTCCTTCTCCACCAGAGGCTGATTTTTGATGTTTTCCTCTGACATTGTTTTTGAATTCTGAAGGACGATTTGCACATCTGGATCATTCGAAGATTTTTTTATCGAGGTACACTTGACATATGGCACTGACCCCGTTTCCAATTCAGCGCTCGCTGGAAAAGACGGTTCAAAAACGGTGTTAAACCATGAAACGAGTTTTGCATTGGAGCGAAAGTTCTGTGTCAAATTGAGTGGTTTTATTGACAGATTTCCAAGGCCATTCTCGATGACCGAAAGGTAAATTCCAACTTCAGCCTCCCGAAACCGATAAATCGACTGCATCGGATCTCCGACAAGAAATATCGTGCGACCGTCGCCAGACTGCCAGCCAGCAATCAGTCGTTCAAGCAAGTCGCGCTGAGATACAGAGGTGTCCTGGAACTCATCGACCATGATGTGACTGTACTGGTAGTCAAGCACCATCGATAAGTCGGTTGGATCATCTGAATCTCCCAATGCCCGCACTGCTTGCTGGGAAATTTCAATGAAGTCCACCTGGCCGTGTTTTCGAAATTCAAGCTTCAACTCCGCAACTGCATGCTGCAAGACTACTGAGCACGCCTCAAGTACTTCCCACTGTCTGTCGCTGTATTGGGCAGAGTATGGGAAATGGTCGCGAATTGCAACCATCTGTTTCCTGAGATCGGAATTATCTCTGCAGCATTCGATGGCATCTTTAAAGTCGGCTATATCAATTCCAACAGGTAGTTGATCCTTATTCAACCTGATTTTCCACGTCCCAGCTTTTGTGAGCATATCGTTTGCCAATGACTTCCATGTCATTAGGCTGTTGGGTTGAGAGTTATCCATGTTGTCGAGACCCAACTTCTCGCGAGCGAGCGCTGGCATCATGTCCTGAGTCTTGTCCAACTGTCTTGTGATAAGCACCTGCCAGAAATTTTCCACCCGCTTTCGGTCATCTGCCAGAAAAGAGGCTCCAACAAGATATCTAAGCCATTGATCTCGCTTTTGCAGGAGTTGAACAATCAGTTCCTGAAGTCTGTCGCTGTTGTTATCTAGGTGGTTCAGTAATTTCGCTAACGCTCTTCCAAGGTCCTGATCGTCGCTCGCGGATTCATACAGATTTAGAACGGCTGACGCATAGTGACGGCTTGCGTCCTCAGCCATGCCTGGAAGTGAACCAAATCGTGAAGCCCATGGCATTCTGCGAATCAAACTTGTGCACAAGGCATCAATCGTCATAATCTGCAGTCTTGAAGGCTGCTCTAAAAGATTCCATCCGTGTTTCTCAGAACGTTGCCTGACTTTCTCAACGGCATCGTTAACGACATCCTGAGGAAAACGTTCGTTAGTTTCCGGGTTGAGCGCTTCGATAATTCTCTTGCGCATTTCCGCGGTTGCCTTACGGGTAAATGTAATCGCCAAGACCTCTTCAGGCTCATCGACAACTGCCAGCAGACACAAAAATCTGCTGATCAGCAAAGTGGTCTTACCAGACCCTGCAGGAGCTTGGACAATGAAAGACTGCTTGATATTCAGCGCTTCGCTTCGAACTGCCTGATCACTCATTTGAAATCACTTGCATCGTTAGAACTCAGGTGTCGGTTTTGCATTTGATTCTACAAACCGGTTCTACATGACAGTATCTACAGGTGTCATACGGGATTAAAGGATCCGCAACAGCATCGCCGGCTATATAGCCACCTACGATTTGATTCAACACTGCCAACCAGCTGACATCCGTATCAGAATTGAGCAGCTCGTCAATTGGCGTGGCTTTCGCTCTACCCTGGGTATATTCAAACCATGTATGAGTAGACAATTCTCCATCTTTCAACTGATAGTAAGCAACGTCTCTGACTTTATGCTCCTGTTGATCCATTGCGACGGCGTAAATCGCCAATTGTGGATCTTTCGGCCGAAAGGTATAAGGTTTTTTGCCCCCCGCGTCAGCTAGGCTACACCCACCGGTCTTGTAATCAATCAGAATGAGATTTCCATTGCAATCATCAATTCGGTCGATTTTTAGCTTCAATTTCATGCCTGACAACTCAATTTCAGTCCGGTGCTCGGCAGCCCAGAGCTCGTAAGTGGCTTTAGATAGCTGACCGGCTGGAAATTCTAAGAGTTTCTGCTCTTCGGCAATGCGCTGCATATCGAAATACACCAGGGCTTCAGACAGTTTTGAGAGAATGGAAACTTCAACTTCCACTATTTCCCTGCCGAGCGGTCTGACTCGCTTACCGTTGTAAGTTTCCACTGCTGACTCGACATACTCTGTTACGACATTTAATAAATCTCCAGAATCCGATAATGCTTTAAGCTGTTCTGGTGTCGGATATGTCTTGTAAAGTGACTCGGCTATATCGTGCATCAACAATCCCCGTGCGAGCCTCGTTACACCTACATCCAGGGATGGTGCCTGATTAAGATGTAAGCGATGGACCGCAAAAGCTCGAAACGGGCAATTCGATTGATCTTTCACGAGCGATGTACCACCGCTCGTGACATCACCTTCCAACTGAACTGCAGGTGCTTTCCAATCATTGAAAGTCTCGCCATTTCTGTATTCCTTAGCAAGCAGATTCGAATACTCTCTACATGACGCTAATTCTTCTGAAGCCTCAAGACTAAACCTTCCTGGAAATCTGAGCAGGTGGCTTTTCTGAAGGTGCTCCCCTTTGTCGGTTCGTGCATAGCTTTGCACAACGTGTTGAGCACTTGACACAATTCGTTCGAAACGTCTTTGGACCTGTTTGTTCAATTCTTCAGCTGAACTGCTCGCAATCCGACAGTTTTTTTGTTCGGAAATCGGAATAAATGGAGTGGGACGCGGTGATCCCGGCAGCGCTTTTTCATTCATGCCCAGCATCCAGAGATGCGTAAATGTCTGACCTGCCATTGACAGGTATTCCCCGACCTGAACTGGCGTTCGGACCGCTCTTGGCTGAACATTTGCTTCTCTTACCGAACGAACCAATTTGGCAAGCGCGGTTTCAACGGTGCACTCAGATTCGACAAACCCCAGCTCTGCCAGGCCTTGTACGATTGCAACCCAAGACCGGTACGCCTGCCATTCATCGACACCGAATTGTCGATCGCCCTTTTTCTTAGACTGAAAAATCTCCATCCACTCCATGAAAAACCGACCCCACGACGCGTAGTCTGCTCTTTCAGGCTGTTCTGATCGCTTTTGTTTTGCTTTGTGTAGCACATTGATCAGTTCAGGGCATAGACTGGGTTGTTTAAATGCTAATTTCTTCTCTAAATCAATCAGATCGTCAAGGGACAAACGATCGCCTCCAACCCCATAAATCTCATTGGCTAACTTAGCGCGCCCGGCTGATTCTTGATCCCAACCTTTAATTCGGTCTGACATCACAATTGATGTCATGACTTCGATACTCACGGTTGGTCGAATCAATTCAAGTAGATTCATAGCGTCAACCACGATCGGCACCTCATTAAGTGAGCCACTAAGCGTGATGTGAAAGGAAAGTTTGTTTGTCTGCCGGTCCTCCATTAAGGCGTCAGGATTAAGAAAATCGGACAGCGCGCGACTCAGTCGAGGTCCAATTTCCCGCAGATTGGGGGCGACGATACCAATTCGATGGACTTCGGGATTCGCTTCAACCGAAACTCTGGCCCAACGTGCACAGGCATTGATTTCCTCATCTGTCGTATCGAACTCAAATCTTTGGGGTTGACGGTCAAACGGGACTGTATTCGTTTCCAGAATCTCAATTGCACAATCCACCCTTTGCAACGACTCAATGAGTCGCTCAAGCTGTGGTGTCCATGTGTCAATGCCTGCAAATACAATGGATGGCGGCTCGGTGCCAAACAATTTTTCAGCAGCATTTCCAACATGATCAGCGAGACACTCATGATCGATTGCGCTGTGTTTTACCAGTTTGTGCCGATAGGCCTGAAGCCAATCTCGAAAATGCGCAACATCAATGCTAATGTGGTCAGTGTAGCCATCTGGATCAATGCCATAGCTGCAAATCTGTCCATACGCGTCTTGCACCTGATTCGCTGTTGCAGTAATGTGCCATAGAAGGTATTCATAGCCTTCACTGTATTGACTTCGAACGTTCTCGGAGATAACACGTTCCCAAATTTGTCTGGACTGTTCGCCACTCAGAAGAACGCTGACGGTCTGTTCAGACTGATTTGCATAGTCTCGCCACAAGCGGCTGAGCCACGTGGAGAATGTGAATACTTCAGCGCTTGGCCAGACAGTCAGGCCATCTGCCTGCATCCGGCGGTTAAATTCGTCAGCCACCAGGTGTTGAAGGCGTTGTGTATCCACCACGACGGTGGCACCTTCCCGTAGCCGATCGACACAATCGTCGATCAAGCTGCGCTTCAGTGCATCAACTCGAGGAATCTCTATGCGATTGTTCAGCTGCACGTTAGGATTGCAACCAGTCTCCCGCGGATTTTCGAACAAATTGACTCAGCATCTGAATATGTTCCGGGCGGTCATTCAGGCAAGGGATGTAGTTGAATGTCTCTCCTCCGGAAGCAAGAAAAAGTTCTCGATAGCCGATATTGACCTCTTCCAACGTCTCCAGACAGTCTGCTGAAAACCCAGGACAAATCATATCGATGCTCTTCGTCCCCTGTTGGCCAAGATCCTTCAAAACTGAATCTGTGTATGGCTGAATCCAGGCCTTTGGACCAAATCTGGATTGAAAACAGAAACGCCAGTTTTGCACACCTAGCTTACTGGCCAATAGATGCGCAGTTTCAGAACACTGTTGCTGGTAGGGATCACCGGCATCACACACCTCCTGCGGAAGCCCATGAAATGACATGACCAGACACTCAGCCTGACCATTGCTTGACCAGTGCTGCCGTACCGTCTGTTCAAGACATTCAATGTACTCGGTGCGATTCGCATAACTGTTCATAAAGCGAATTTCCGGCACGAATCGCCGCTTTGCAAGCACATTGCCGATTTCATCAAACGTTGACCCAACCGTGGAACCAGAGTACTGGGGATACAGGGGAATAACGAGAATCCGATCAATCCCCTGCCCTGTCATTTCATCAAGTACATCACTGACCGAAGGTCGTCCATAGCGCATTGCATGTCGCACAGCGATAGGAATCGCATGGTCCAAATTCATTGATTTTTCTAACGCCTCTGCCTGTCTAATCGAATAAATCATCAGTGGTGAACCCTCCTCTTGCCATATTTGCTGGTAGGCGTGCGCACTGCGTCGCGGACGGATCACCAGAATGATGCCATTTAGTATGAACCACCAAAGAATCTTCGGCAACTCAACAACTCTCTTATCCGACAGGAACTGTCGAAGAAACCGTCTTACAGATGATGTCGATGGCGAATCAGGTGTGCCCAGATTTGCGAGGATTACACCGAATTGTGTCGTATTAGATTTTGGCGCGAAGTTATTTCTATAGCTTGGCATTCGCCTTTGGGTGGCAATAATCAGGCTGACGGAACAGGGGGTGCGTATTGCTTGCCGAACTCTACCATTCGCCGGATCGATTTTTCAGCCTGTTTCCGAATTTGCTCATCGACCCTGACTTCGTCTTCTAGATGAACTAGAACATTCTTCAATCGCTGCAGATCATTCATTTTCATCCAGGGGCAGTGACCACAGCTTTCACAGGTTGCGCCTTCACCAGCAGTGGGTGCAGTAATAAAGTTCTTGTCCGGTGTCAGCGCACGCATTTTGTGCAGAATCCCCTCTTCAGTTGCAACGATGAACGTTTCTTCCGGCATGGTTTGCGCAGCATGAATGATCTGGCTGGTGGAACCAACAACGTCAGCCAGCGCAATCACGGAGGCAGGGGATTCCGGATGAACCAGCACTTTGGCATCTGGATAACGACGCATCAGATTCTGAAGAACTACGCCCTTGAACTCCTCATGTACGATACAGGCACCATTCCACATCAGCATATCGGCACCCGATTCGCGCTTGATGTAATCTCCAAGATATTTATCAGGAGCCCACAGAATTTTCTCTCCCTTACTGTGCAAGTGCTGAACCAGCCTGAGGCCGATGGAGGACGTCACCACCCAATCTGCCCTAGCTTTCACCGCAGCACTGGTATTGGCATAAACTACGACTGTTCGGTCAGGATGCTGATCACAAAATTGATCAAACTCGTCCGCCGGACAACCAAGATCAAGCGAGCAGTTGGCATCGTTTTCCACTGCAAACACACGCTTTTCAGGACTTAATATTTTTGCTGTTTCAGCCATAAATCGAACACCGGCTACTACAATCGTTTCAGCTGGGTGTTCAAATCCAAACCTAGCCATTTCGAGTGAGTCAGCAACGTATCCGCCTGTTCTTTCAGCCAAATCCTGAAGATCACCATCAACGTAGTAGTGTGCGACCAGCACAGCGCGACGATCATCCAGTAGGTTGGCAATATCCCTCATTAGATCGTTTCTTTGCTGCTCTTCAACGACTAAGCCAGCGCGATTTCTTGCGTCGCGCGCAACCGCAACAATATCGTCTATTGCTGATGTCGAGGGTTGATAGGTGAAAGATTCCAATTGAGAGCTGATCCTGCTGTTTTTATATTCAGTTCATTTTACGATAAGACAATCAAACACGCTACATTCGCATCGGCCAGGATGTAGGGAATAGCACAGCAAGCAGACGATATTTTCAAGAATCAACTTGTCAGTTACCGATGTGAGGAAAATTCATCGAATCACTATTCTTTAAAAAAGAGAATTCAGAGTACTTGGAGTGAATGTGCGACTTCGAGGAAGAGAGTGAGGGACCACTGAGGTCCCTCAGCACAGAATTTGATTAGTCAGCACTAATGCGCTGGATAATATGGTGCAACTCCTTCAACAGCTAATGCTAGGTCGTCCACGCTTTCCATGTCTGAATTTTGTTTCGCACGCATTGCTGCAACAATGACAGCGTGGTGTTTCTGCAATCGTTCAGCATAATCTTCCTGTGAAGATTTGACCCGCTGTGTCAGAAAATAATCGCTGATCGTATCAATGATGAATTGAGCGTGCTGCTCTTTATTCACCACCCAGCGTACCAGTTGATTTTGCGACTGTGGATCTGTTTTGCCCGACAATTCATGAATCAAACTGACTGATTTTCGAATTGTGTCAACATCTTCGCGCATCGTATCAACCCGCGCATGGTCATCATAAATTCCGCAGGGAATTTGACAATGTGCAAACGAGTTGTTGGCAAACGAAAATGTCATCAGAGTGACAATCGCAATCGAAATCGCTAATTTCTTGGCTTGAAACTTCATTTTGATACCTCGTCAAGTTGGGGAACGAGCCAGCTAGGCAGAAACAGGCACGACACCCGAATATTCAGCCGATGCAATAACTCGTTTTGATAGGTTCATATTTCATATTAGCAGGTTCCCCGTTGGAAAGCAATATAGAGGGAAAGTAATTATGCGAAATGTCTGCGATGTATCCGGTGACAGGGGGGCTTACTCATATACAATGAGCATCAACAAATCGAATAACAAATTGCATTGAAAATGACAATTTTGATCCGTGACTGAATCAATCTCTCCGCAAACTGGCGTCAAGTATCGCGGCGCTGATAAAACAAGTCGAATCCCTGTTCGGATTGAACCCCTTGAATCTCACCAGGTGCTAAGAAAACCACCCTGGATTCGGGCAAAATTTCCAGGTACGCCTGAAGTTCTGCGACTGAAAAAAATTCTGCGGGAAAACCATCTGAACACCGTCTGTGAAGAGGCTTCGTGCCCGAACATTGGTGAGTGTTTCAGCAACGGTACAGCAACGTTTATGATTCTCGGCGACATCTGTACACGCAGATGCCCATTCTGCGATGTTGCACACGGTCGGCCCAATCCTCCAGATTCTGAGGAGCCTGTCAACCTGGCAAGAACCGTCAAGCACATGGACTTGCGCTATGTAGTGATCACCTCGGTCGATCGGGATGACCTTCGGGACGGTGGTGCATCCCATTTTGCAGATTGTATTCGCGTCCTGCGAGAAACCTGCCCAGCAACCGCGGCTGAAATCCTGGTGCCGGATTTTCGGGCACGCATGGACCGGGCACTTGACAATCTGTCTGTGGCCCCTCCTGATGTATTCAGTCACAACATGGAAACAGTCGTGCGGCTCTATCGAGCCGTGCGGCCTGGTTCTGACTATCAGCATTCACTTCAGCTTCTCAAACGATTTGGAGAACACCACCCCGAGATTGAAACCAAATCGGGCATCATGCTGGGAATTGGTGAAACCAAGGAGGAAGTGATTGAACTGATGAATGACCTGCGCGAGCATAATGTGAGCATCTTCACAATTGGACAGTACTTGCAGCCGAGCCGACATCACCTGCCGGTGCTGCGCTACGCGCCGTTAGAGGAATTCGATGAGTACCGGGAGTTGGGAGAATCTCTTGGATTTTCTCAGGTCGCCTCAGGCCCCTTGGTTCGCTCCTCCTATCGCGCCGATCAATATGCTCCCGGAGCCATAGCCAGGCGCAGCGCCGCTTGAACTGAATTTGCATTTGCCAGTTGTTTGGACCTGCTGGCATTCCAAATAGTTCAGTAATTTTAAGGAGGTGCTTCGGAATTCTGAAGGTTTCGAATCAATCCGAAATAATTTTTTCGTCACAGAAGAAAATTTCACTGTGCGCAATGAACCAGTTCCAAAAATTCACGCAAGTTCGCAAAAACTTTGTAGGTAAAATGTTGCTTATAACAAATATACAAAATTGCTAGCAACAGGGATGTTGGCACAACCTGACCTTACTATCCGTTACCAATACATACGGCTCAACTAGTTGAGAGTCTGTGCAGGTTGGAAATTAACATTTGTTTGTTGCTACAATATTTGTTGATATGGAAACTCAATTTACTAATGAGGTAAAAGTAATGAGAATAACTAAATATCTTTCGATTGTAGTGGCGGTACTTGCCCTGGGTGTATCAGGTGTAAGTAGTGCTGGTATGCTAGATGACATTAAAGCTAGGGGCCACCTCCAATGTGGCATCAATACCGGCCTGACTGGTTTCGCATTTACTGACGATGCTGGTAACTGGCAAGGTTTCGACGTAGCGCTATGCCAAGCAGTTGCTGCTGCTGTTTTTGGTGATGCGTCTGCCGTCAAGTACACCAACCTGACTGGTAAAACGAGGTTCCCATCACTGAATGCCGGTGAAGTCGACATGCTTTCGCGTAATACGACTTGGACTTACAGCCGTGATGTCGACCTGAAGATGACCTTCCTAGGCGTAAACTACTACGATGGGCAGGGATTCATCGTTCCAGCTTCTCTTGGAGTCACAAGCGCAACGCAACTGGACGGCGCGTCAGTATGCATTCAAACGGGTACTACAACCGAATTGAATCTGGCTGACTTTTTCCGTGGTAACAACATGAACTACGAGCCTGTTCCCATCGAAACCAACGAGGAAGCCAGGAACAGTTACCTAGCCGGACGTTGCGACGTTTACACGACTGACCGTTCTGGTCTTGCTGCAACCCGCGCAAGCCTTGACAATCCGCAGGATCATGTCGTACTGCCTGAAATCATTTCGAAAGAGCCGCTCGGACCCGTAGTCCGACATGGTGACGACGAATGGGCAGACATTGTTCGCTGGACTCTGAATGTAATTATCATTGCGGAAGAGAAAGGTATCACCTCAGAGAATGTTGCTGCGATGGCAGCCGAAGTTCAAAAGGATGCAGAACTTAACCGTATGTTCGGCACCGAAGGTGAATACGGCGCAATGCTTGGTCTAAGTGCTGACTGGGTTGTGAATGTCATTTCCGCAGTCGGCAACTATGGCGAAATCTTCGAGAAGTATCTCGGCGTCAATACCGATATCGGACTGGAAAGAGGTGTGAACGCACTTTGGACCGATGGAGGACTGATTTACTCACCGCCATATCGGTAAGGTGTATATAGGAAGCGGCGTGTATACACGCCGCTTCCATATCCACATCCTCTGAATCCGTTGCAAATTTAAGAAACCCTTCCACTGTAATCTGAGCCTTGCGTGGTCTGAATTTACAAAATATTTGGACTGACAGGGACTCACGGCAGGTGATCGTTCAGATCATTGTCGTCATCATCGTACTGTCTCTGCTCGGATTTTTCATCCGCAATACAGTCAACAACCTTGAAGCCCTAGGCGCAGAGGTGGGCTATGGTTTTCTGTTTAACCCCTCAAACTACGACATCAACCAACACCTGATCGAATACTCTTCGCGCAGTACCCATCTGCGCGCCACAATGGTTGGGCTCATCAATACCGGACTGGTTGCAGTTGTCGGCATAATTTTGGCAACGATTATCGGATTTGTTGCTGGGGTACTGCGTCTTTCTTCAAATTTCCTGGTAAATCGACTAGCCTACATCTTTGTCGAATTCACCCGAAATGTTCCGGTATTACTCTGGATTTTGCTGTGGCACGGCGTCTTGATCCACAGCCTTCCACATCCACGTCAAGCCATCACAGTTTACGATGTAACGTTTCTCGCCAATCGCGGTTTTTACGTTCCTAAACCCCTGCTGGACCCGCTGTTCTGGCTAGTTGCAATTTCAGCTGTTGTCGCAATCATAGGCGCTGTCATTTTTTCGAGACACGTAAAGAGGAAACAGGAACTGACCGGTGAGCGGCTTCCGGTTATTTGGATTAATTCAGCCCTTATAGTTTTTGTGCCACTTTTGGTGTTTTGGCTGACTGGAACACCAGCGACACTTGAAATGCCCGTATTTGAAGGTTTCAACTTCAAGGGTGGCATTGTTCTCTCACCTGAATTTATTGCTTTGACGCTCGCTCTCGCTGTCTACACGGGCGCCTTCATTGCAGAAATCGTACGTGCCGGTATCTTGTCTGTCAGCCATGGACAGACCGAAGCCGCCTATGCATTGGGAGTGAAACCGAGTTGGACAATGCGTCTGGTGATTTTGCCTCAGGCACTCAGAGTTGTTGTACCTCCCATGATTAGTCAATACCTTAATTTGACTAAAAACTCATCGCTGGCGATCGCTGTCGGCTACATGGATGTTGTGGCAACCATCGGTGGCATTTCGCTAAATCAGACTGGTAGAGCTTTGGAGTGTATGTCCATCGTACTGCTCATATACCTGTGCCTCTCGCTGTCGATTTCGGCATTCATGAACTTCTATAACAAACGAATTTCGTTAGTTGAGAGGTAAAGAACATCAATGGCTGAATTGAACAAACAAGGCTACGATCCAGGTACTCACGTCGACCTTCCACCGCCAGTGTCGCAAGTCGGCATTACTGGCTGGATGCGGAAAAATTTATTTTCTACCCCGACAAACGTTGTTCTGACGATTTTAACAATCTATTTTCTTTACAAAGTCATTCCACCGGTACTGAACTGGGCATTTATTGATGCTGTTTTTTCAGATCTCGATCACCGAAATGAGTGTCGTGAGATTGCTGGCGGCGCCTGCTGGGCGGTCGTACGAGCCCGATTAGAACAGTTTATCTATGGGTTCTACCCGGAACATCTGCGTTGGCGGGTTAACCTGACCTTTGTTTTAATGTTCGTCGCATTGCTACCTTTGCTGTATGACAATGTTCCGAAACGAAAATTCCTGCTTTGGTTTTCGCTGATCTATCCATTCTTTGCATTTTTTATGCTGTGGGGCGGCTTGGGACTCGAAGATGTCGAATCCGCAAAGATGGGCGGCTTCATGCTGACAGTGCTAATTGGAATGACTGGCATTGTCGTTTCGCTGCCCCTTGGTATTGCGTTATCTCTGGGTCGACATTCTTCGGCTCCGATCATCAAAGTTCTGAGCGTCTGGTACATCGAATTCTTCCGTGGTGTACCTTTGATTACTCTGCTCTTTGTTGCATCAACACTCCTCAACTACTTCATGCCGCCTGGCACTCACTTCGACCTTCTGCTCAGAGTCATCATCATGGTTATTCTGTTTGCAGCTGCCTATATTGCTGAAGTGATTCGTGGCGGACTTGCAGCGATACCCAAAGGCCAGTTTGAGGCAGCGGACGCTTTAGGTCTTTCCTATGCCAAGTCAATGCGATTGATAATTTTGCCACAGGCACTGAAAATCTCAATTCCGGGTATCGTGAATACTTTTATCGGACTGTACAAAGACACTACCCTGGTCGTGATTGTCGGTCTGCTAGACCCACTGGGAATTTCTCGAGCGACACTTGCCGATTCAAGCTGGCAAGGACTATCGACAGAACTGTATATTTTTATTGCACTTGGATTCTTTGTTTCGTGCTTCGCAATGTCACGCTATTCGCTGTATCTTGAACGAAAACTGGATACTGGACATCGCGTCAAGTAAGGAGAGCTTCAATGGACAACGACACTACACCAATGATTGACGAACAGCCAGCGACTAACGGTGACGGCCGAAAAACTGCGATTGAAATCACCGAGATGCACAAGTGGTTTGGTGAATTTCATGTTCTAAAGAACATAAACCTTCTGGTTGAAAGAGGTGAGAGAATCGTGATTTGCGGTCCTTCAGGATCTGGAAAATCTACCCTGATTCGCTGCATCAACCGACTGGAAGAACATCAACGTGGAGAGATCGTAGTCGATGGCATCACCCTGACAAATAATCTGAAGAACATTTCAGAAATTCGCAGTGAAGTGGGCATGGTGTTTCAGCACTTCAACCTGTTTCCTCACTTGACCGTACTTGAAAACTGCACGCTGGCACCGATTTGGGTTCGAAAGCTGCCCAAAGAAGAAGCAGAAGCCACTGCAATGAAATACCTTGAACGTGTGCGCATTCCAGAACAGGCGCTCAAATATCCAGGTCAGTTATCCGGCGGACAACAACAGCGCGTTGCGATTGCAAGAAGTCTTTGCATGAATCCGAAAATAATGCTGTTCGATGAACCGACTTCTGCACTTGACCCGGAAATGATCAAGGAAGTGCTCGATGTTATGATCCAGCTCGCACAGAGCGGTATGACCATGCTTGTTGTTACACACGAAATGGGTTTTGCCAAAACTGTAGCTAACCGGGTCATCTTCATGGATGAAGGCGAAATCATTGAGCAGAATGAGCCTTCTGAATTTTTCGACAACCCACAAAACGATCGTACTAAACTGTTTTTAAGCCAAATTCTGTCACACTGATTTCAGTCGACTGAATCGCAAGTCTGAAATGGAAATTAAACTCCCATTGTGGGAGTCGTCTGAACATTCCATATTGGGTAATTGAGCGGTAGGATTTTGTCATCGAGTGCTCACCTGAATTGACCTGTCCCAACGTTCTCATCCTTTGCTCTGATGAGCACTCACCTCGCTACACCGGTTGCTATGGGCACCCGGCGGTTGTTTCACCTACGTTAGACAAACTATCGGAACGCGGTACAACTTTTGATAATGCCTACTCACCCTCACCCATTTGTGTACCAGCACGCGCTTCTCTGGCGACCGGGTTGCAAGTTCATCAAACCGGATGCTGGTCGTCGGCCCAGGCATACTGCGGGCAGTTGGAAAGCTGGATGCATCGGGCAAGAGACCATGGATGTACGGTAGTTTCATTCGGTAAGCTTCACTTTAGAAGCGGCAGTGACGATAATGGCTTTAGCGAAGAAGTCTTGCCGATGCACTTGGCATTTGATGGCCTTGGATGGCCAACTGGATTGCTTCGTGATCCCTTGCCTGTTTTCCAGTCGGCCCATGAGCTGGCGGAACTTATCGGTCCCGGGGAAAGCGAATATACCGAATACGATCGCAAAATTACAGAAGCTGCCTGTGATTGGCTTCGAAAAAATTCAATCCAAGCACGCCAGAAACCCTGGGTATTGTTTGTCTCATTTGTGAGCCCACACTACCCACTGACGGCGCCCGAACCCTTCTACAGACTTTATGAGCATTCAGACCGGCTTGGTAAGCCAATGCACGATCCGAAAAACGGTTATACACAACACCCAGTGCTGAATGAAGTTAGAGGTTTTTGGAACTACGATGACTTTTTTACGGATGAGCTACGCATCGAAGCAAGAAAAAATTATTTCGGCCTGATCAGTTTTCTTGATGACAATATCAGGCAGGTGCTCAAAGCACTTGAAGCCCACAATAGTTCACGCGACACACTCATTCTCTACACTTCTGATCACGGCGAAATGCTGGGGCACCTGGGATTTTGGGCAAAATCCGTGATGTACGAGGACTCAGCTGGTGTTCCGTTAATCGCGACTGGCGGTGGATTTAAGCGGCAACGTTGCGATTCACCAGTTTCACTCACTAACATCAAAAATACAGTACTAGAGACAATCGGAATCGAGTACACTGCTGACACATCGTGTCTTGACGAGTCCCTCCAAAGTGTTGCATCTTCACCTGAAGTTCCACGCTTCACATTCTCTGAGTATCACGATGGCGGCACACCCGTCGGATATTTCATGATTCGTGAGAACGATTTCAAGCTGGTTCACTATGCCGGTGGACATGCTTCACAGCTATTCAATGTCAAGGATGACCCCTGGGAGATCAGTGATCTTGCCCACAAACCAGCGTATGCACAACAATTGAATCAACTGCAAAAGCGACTGTATACGTTGCTTGACCCTAATGTGGTTATGGAAGACTACACTCGCGATCAAGTGGCCTTGATCGAAAAACTGGGTGGGCGAGAAAGAATACTTGCTATATCAGAATTCAATCACACGCCGCTGCCAAACCCGTAACTCCGAAAGTTCTCGTTATATCGGATTGACATCCAGATAGACGTTTTCTAGGGTAACCCGTTCCTGATCATCTTCGACCGAAAGCCATCCACGACTGTCTTTCCGGGTGAAGAACCGAAATTCAAATCCTTCATCATCATCGTGGTGCAAGGCATAGCCGATTGCCTGACCATCTTTTGAATCGATCGCTTTGTACATCAAGTGAACCAGTTCGCCGGGACGGAACACCTCCTTGGAAGAAATGATCTTGACATCAGGTGACGCCTCCCAATTCGGGGAATATAGATGTTGCCCCAACTGACACTGATAAGGATGGCGTAGGTCTCCGATTCCGATGCGAGATCGCCTGCGGCTTTACCCAGTGTGATCAAACGCACACTATATCTACTCGGAGGTGGCCTAGTCGCAGGTTTGGCGATGCATAGCCTTACCGTTGGTCTAGGGCAAAGTTACAAAAATGGAAATTTCGTATCGAATCCCATTGACAACGTTTACGCGACTGGTTTCATCCGTTTTTGAAGGCTATCCAAAGAAAGGATTTCCTTTGAAGAAACAAATCTTAGCACACCCCTTTTTTGGGAGAAGTATCGGTCACGCAACAGCTTGAAATTGTGCAACATCATCAGATTCCAGATCGACGACCTGCAGGCCCAGCCGTAAGGCGTTCTGCCTGAGTCGGTCGACTTTCTTTTGGTGTCGATCAGCTTCAGCCGCACGCATCGGCTCTTCAGTGTACTCTCGGGCATTGGTCACCATTGCGTATATGATGCGGGCCAACTGATAGGCACTTGCCTTGATGGCTCGGGGCGGGTCCATGCGCATGCACCGGCGCCGGTGTGCAGCGCCAAGCAAACTCGAATCCCTGCGAAGCGTCACCGCTGCCAGGCGAAGCGCCTGACCGGCTGCCTGACAGCCGCGGGACTTGGCCCCCGATAACCGCTTGGCACCACTGATGTTGGTCCCGGGCGCCAGTCCCAGCCACTGACCAAACTGACCCACTGTCGGGAACGCTGAAAAATCACTGCCCACCTCAGACAGCAGTGTTAACACCGTCTCAAGTCCAACGCCTGGAACCTTCGTTAAATCCACGCCAAACGCATCGTGCATGTTTTTTCTCATCGCCACCTTCCAATTCACACCACTGTGACCCGCACCAACTGAACCCTCACCGGCATCAGCTTCACCACTGTCATCCTCACCGTCTGCCTCATTCATCCTGCTGACAAGCTGTTCAATGCGCACCTCCAACTGCTCAATCTGCCTGTCGTAGTGACGATAACTGTCAAGCGCCTGCTGCAGAGAAAACAAATGCTCAGTGCGCCAGTTGCCTTCAAGCGCAGCCGCAATCGCCGCCTCATCAGCCTTGACCCGACCATCACGCATCTTCGCCAACGCCTCCCCACTGCGCTCGCCTTCAACAATCGCATGGATGATTCGCATGCCGGTTTTACCGGCAATGTTGCTTAACACCGTCCCCAGTTTCAGATTCATCTGCTCCAACGCCTTTTGCATGCGCTGCACACACTGACTTCGCTGTTCAATCGCCCGGCGACGGTCGCGCACATAACTTCGCAACTCGCATATCCTGTCAACCGGACGGTGAGAACGCTTCAGCATCCCCAAACTCATCAACTGCTGAATCCACTGACAGTCCAACACATCACTCTTGCGACGGTCAGGCCTTGCCAATCCAACCGGATTGACCAGCCACACATCAAAACCACCGGCATCAAGAACCTCAAACAAACTGATCCAATACACCCCGGTCGACTCAAGCGCAACCTGCTCAATGCCATGGCTCTTCAACCATTGAGCCATTTTGTGCAAATCCCCGGTGAAGCCGCCAAATGATCTGACATCCTGCCTGCCCTTGTCATCCGCCGGCAACGCCACATAATGGATATCTTTCGCGACATCAATACCGGCACTTCTCGGATAAACAACACTCATTAAATTCCTCGCCGTCTTTTTCATGCTACAATCCCTTTCGTTGTATTCAACACTTTGATGGCTGCGTCGGATACTCCGCTATTGAGTCTCGAACAATCTTTGAAACGGGGTCGCCTTACGGCGCCACCAGTGATAGGCAATGACTGCGGAGCGGACCAAACTATAATTCGGGACCCAGGTCACCATGGAATTAACGGCCTCACTTCCGACGCATTGCCATCAGAATACTTTCTTTCGATCGTCGTTGCCTTGATTTCACGGCAACCCTGTTTCTTCAGTGATGGTGTCCACGCCAGAAGCGGGGTTGGGGGCTTTGAAGAAACAAATCTTAGCACACCCCTTTTTTGGGAGAAGTATCGGTCACGCAACAGCTTGAAATTGTGCAACATCATCAGATTCCAGATCGACGACCTGCAGGCCCAGCCGTAAGGCGTTCTGCCTGAGTCGGTCGACTTTCTTTTGGTGTCGATCAGCTTCAGCCGCACGCATCGGCTCTTCAGTGTACTCTCGGGCATTGGTCACCATTGCGTATATGATGCGGGCCAACTGATAGGCACTTGCCTTGATGGCTCGGGGCGGGTCCATGCGCATGCACCGGCGCCGGTGTGCAGCGCCAAGCAAACTCGAATCCCTGCGAAGCGTCACCGCTGCCAGGCGAAGCGCCTGACCGGCTGCCTGACAGCCGCGGGACTTGGCCCCCGATAACCGCTTGGCACCACTGATGTTGGTCCCGGGCGCCAGTCCCAGCCACTGACCAAACTGACCCACTGTCGGGAACGCTGAAAAATCACTGCCCACCTCAGACAGCAGTGTTAACACCGTCTCAAGTCCAACGCCTGGAACCTTCGTTAAATCCACGCCAAACGCATCGTGCATGTTTTTTCTCATCGCCACCTTCCAATTCACACCACTGTGACCCGCACCAACTGAACCCTCACCGGCATCAGCTTCACCACTGTCATCCTCACCGTCTGCCTCATTCATCCTGCTGACAAGCTGTTCAATGCGCACCTCCAACTGCTCAATCTGCCTGTCGTAGTGACGATAACTGTCAAGCGCCTGCTGCAGAGAAAACAAATGCTCAGTGCGCCAGTTGCCTTCAAGCGCAGCCGCAATCGCCGCCTCATCAGCCTTGACCCGACCATCACGCATCTTCGCCAACGCCTCCCCACTGCGCTCGCCTTCAACAATCGCATGGATGATTCGCATGCCGGTTTTACCGGCAATGTTGCTTAACACCGTCCCCAGTTTCAGATTCATCTGCTCCAACGCCTTTTGCATGCGCTGCACACACTGACTTCGCTGTTCAATCGCCCGGCGACGGTCGCGCACATAACTTCGCAACTCGCATATCCTGTCAACCGGACGGTGAGAACGCTTCAGCATCCCCAAACTCATCAACTGCTGAATCCACTGACAGTCCAACACATCACTCTTGCGACGGTCAGGCCTTGCCAATCCAACCGGATTGACCAGCCACACATCAAAACCACCGGCATCAAGAACCTCAAACAAACTGATCCAATACACCCCGGTCGACTCAAGCGCAACCTGCTCAATGCCATGGCTCTTCAACCATTGAGCCATTTTGTGCAAATCCCCGGTGAAGCCGCCAAATGATCTGACATCCTGCCTGCCCTTGTCATCCGCCGGCAACGCCACATAATGGATATCTTTCGCGACATCAATACCGGCACTTCTCGGATAAACAACACTCATTAAATTCCTCGCCGTCTTTTTCATGCTACAATCCCTTTCGTTGTATTCAACACTTTGATGGCTGCGTCGGATACTCCGCTATTGAGTCTCGAACAATCTTTGAAACGGGGTCGCCTTACGGCGCCACCAGTGATAGGCAATGACTGCGGAGCGGACCAAACTATAATTCGGGACCCAGGTCACCATGGAATTAACGGCCTCACTTCCGACGCATTGCCATCAGAATACTTTCTTTCGATCGTCGTTGCCTTGATTTCACGGCAACCCTGTTTCTTCAGTGATGGTGTCCACGCCAGAAGCGGGGTTGGGGGCTTTGAAGAAACAAATCTTAGCACACCCCTTTTTTGGGAGAAGTATCGGTCACGCAACAGCTTGAAATTGTGCAACATCATCAGATTCCAGATCGACGACCTGCAGGCCCAGCCGTAAGGCGTTCTGCCTGAGTCGGTCGACTTTCTTTTGGTGTCGATCAGCTTCAGCCGCACGCATCGGCTCTTCAGTGTACTCTCGGGCATTGGTCACCATTGCGTATATGATGCGGGCCAACTGATAGGCACTTGCCTTGATGGCTCGGGGCGGGTCCATGCGCATGCACCGGCGCCGGTGTGCAGCGCCAAGCAAACTCGAATCCCTGCGAAGCGTCACCGCTGCCAGGCGAAGCGCCTGACCGGCTGCCTGACAGCCGCGGGACTTGGCCCCCGATAACCGCTTGGCACCACTGATGTTGGTCCCGGGCGCCAGTCCCAGCCACTGACCAAACTGACCCACTGTCGGGAACGCTGAAAAATCACTGCCCACCTCAGACAGCAGTGTTAACACCGTCTCAAGTCCAACGCCTGGAACCTTCGTTAAATCCACGCCAAACGCATCGTGCATGTTTTTTCTCATCGCCACCTTCCAATTCACACCACTGTGACCCGCACCAACTGAACCCTCACCGGCATCAGCTTCACCACTGTCATCCTCACCGTCTGCCTCATTCATCCTGCTGACAAGCTGTTCAATGCGCACCTCCAACTGCTCAATCTGCCTGTCGTAGTGACGATAACTGTCAAGCGCCTGCTGCAGAGAAAACAAATGCTCAGTGCGCCAGTTGCCTTCAAGCGCAGCCGCAATCGCCGCCTCATCAGCCTTGACCCGACCATCACGCATCTTCGCCAACGCCTCCCCACTGCGCTCGCCTTCAACAATCGCATGGATGATTCGCATGCCGGTTTTACCGGCAATGTTGCTTAACACCGTCCCCAGTTTCAGATTCATCTGCTCCAACGCCTTTTGCATGCGCTGCACACACTGACTTCGCTGTTCAATCGCCCGGCGACGGTCGCGCACATAACTTCGCAACTCGCATATCCTGTCAACCGGACGGTGAGAACGCTTCAGCATCCCCAAACTCATCAACTGCTGAATCCACTGACAGTCCAACACATCACTCTTGCGACGGTCAGGCCTTGCCAATCCAACCGGATTGACCAGCCACACATCAAAACCACCGGCATCAAGAACCTCAAACAAACTGATCCAATACACCCCGGTCGACTCAAGCGCAACCTGCTCAATGCCATGGCTCTTCAACCATTGAGCCATTTTGTGCAAATCCCCGGTGAAGCCGCCAAATGATCTGACATCCTGCCTGCCCTTGTCATCCGCCGGCAACGCCACATAATGGATATCTTTCGCGACATCAATACCGGCACTTCTCGGATAAACAACACTCATTAAATTCCTCGCCGTCTTTTTCATGCTACAATCCCTTTCGTTGTATTCAACACTTTGATGGCTGCGTCGGATACTCCGCTATTGAGTCTCGAACAATCTTTGAAACGGGGTCGCCTTACGGCGCCACCAGTGATAGGCAATGACTGCGGAGCGGACCAAACTATAATTCGGGACCCAGGTCACCATGGAATTAACGGCCTCACTTCCGACGCATTGCCATCAGAATACTTTCTTTCGATCGTCGTTGCCTTGATTTCACGGCAACCCTGTTTCTTCAGTGATGGTGTCCACGCCAGAAGCGGGGTTGGGGGCTATAAATGATCTTCGAGTTATTCCAGGCAGCCGTCTTGAGAAATTGAAGGGAGATCGCAAAGGATAATTCTTAATTCGCATTAACGATAAATGGAGAATTTGTGTCGTTTGGACAGATCAAGGTCCAGAAGATGTTGAAATTGTTGATTATCACTGAGGAAGAGAAGTTGGTCATGTTAACACAACCTTGCCATCCAGGGGAAATATTAAAAAATGAATTTCTTTTGCCGCTAGAAATGAGTGCCGGCCAACTTGCTAATCGAATTGGCGTACCACGTAGTCGAATTGAGCGATTGGTAAAGGAGACTTCCCCAATTACAATTGATACAGCATTGCGTCTAGCCCGATTTTTCGGATCAACGCCACAGCTTTGGCTCAATTTGCAAAATAACTTCGATGTTGCAAATACTAGTATCGAAATCGAAGGCATCCAACCTCTTGAACGAAACGCGATGTAGCGAAGTTAATCGGCCCCGAAAAATTCGGTTTTCTGTCGATTCTCGAAGTGACCAAAGTCAGGTATATGGACGTTTCAACTTCCGAATACCTGACTTTGGTCGAACAACTGGGTGGACGAGAAAGAATTCTTGCTATCTCAGAATTCAATCACACGCCGCAGCCAAACCCATAACTCCGAAACTCTCTTTATATTGGATTGACATCCAGATAAACGTTTACAATGGTAACCCGTTCCTGATCATCTTCAACCGAAAGCCATCCGCGACTGTCTTCACGAGTGAAGAATCGAAATTCAAAACCTTCATCATCATCGTGGTGTAAGGCATAGCCGATTGCCTGACCATCTTTTGAATCAATCGCTTCATACATCAAGCGAACCAGTTCACCGGGACGGAACACCTCCTTGGAAGAAATAACTTTGACGTCTGATGATGCCTCCCAATTCGGGGTGATTTCAAAGCCATTTTTCTTGCTGCTGTAGGGTGTAACTTCTTTCGATCCGATCTCAATACGATCGCCACTCTCAAGATAGCTCAAACGAACGTTTTCGATTTTGAGACCTCGTCTTGAGTCCTCGAATGAAGCTTCGCTGAGATCAATAATGACTACACCGCGGTTGCCTAGAACTTCAACCGCATTTCCGTGCACCACGGCAGCTGTATCCAGACCCACACCGATTCCATATTGCATTCCGAATTGATGCATGGCAACTAATGATGTTGCAAACCGACCTCGACCGAAATAATGCTGATCAATGTACCACTCATGCTCTAGTAACCCTAATCCATTAGCAAACTCTTCATCTTCCAGTTCCCCTTCTTCTAGCGCATGGAAAGGGTCGGCTTGAGTTGATACAACTACTCGTCCAGGGATGCCTCCAATGATAAGAGAACCACCATCGTAGGCTTCCTGAACTGCATCTGACAGTGCTGTCGGCCTACCTTTGCGGTCAAACAAAACTCTTGATAAACGCTCAGGCTTTCCACCAACAAAAAACACCGAACTTGCACCTTGAATTCGCTCGGCTGTCGCTTCATCCTTTTTCAGATAACGCTGGTCGGTTGAGAATTCTTGAAACTCTTCTGCCAGCGGAATCAGATCAGCAACTTTTCCATATCGCTGAAAGGCACGCAGGGTAAACCCTCCATACAATTTAGGTCGATCATGAGCGGCTGCAATAACCAGATGCTCACCCTCTCGACGCTCGGACAATCGAACCAGATTTCGCCATACCATCTGATTTTTTAGCGGCAGTACATCACCAACAACCATGATCAGACCGTCCGTTGCAAATGTAGGCAGCGGCAGTGTAGAAAGCCAAACAAAGAGTGCTAGAACAGGCACCATTTTCATCTTGAAATTCATTAGTCTCCGAATGTAGTGGAAAATCATCGTTGATTGTCAAATTTTCAAGTTGTTACACACGCAAATTTGTCAGTTGGGCGTACAAATGCGGAAGTACTTCGGGCATTGCGTTTAAATGTGAGTAAATCGCATAGTTTCCTGTACCAAATAGATGATTAAGGTAGCGCGGGCCTTCCTGGTCAATCGTCAATCCAAAACAGACGACACCGTTTGCACGCTGCTCCATCAATGCCCGGCGAGCGTCTTCCAACGCATATTTTCCTTCATAACGATCAGTCGGGTCATGTGGCTTTCCATCTGTCAGTATCAACAGCAGTTTTTGTCGGGTTTTTCTCTTCGCAAGCTTCGCGCCGATATGACGGATGGGCGCACCGATTCGTGTGTAGAACTGAGGCTTCACCTCGAGGATGTTTTTCTGAACAGATGCATCATACGGCTGATCGAAGGTTTTTATACGGCCACAACGCACTCGCAGCCGACTGTCGCTCGAAAAACTGTAGAGCGCAAATTCATCTCCAACACAATGCAGCACCTCGGCCAACACTGCCAATGACTGCTTAGCGATTTCAATCACTCGCACATTTCCGACTCTCGCCTGGGTCGATCGTGATGCGTCCATGAGAACTGCAACTGATATATCGCGCTGCTGACGAATTCTTTCACGATAGTATCTCGTATTCTGTACACCGCAACCCTTTCTGTCGCCAACATAACTAACAAACGCATCAATATCAATATCTTCTCCGGATTCCAAAAAGCGTTTCCAACCAGGTTCCTGCTGAACTAGCATGTACTTTCTTCGGACTTTTTCAACCAGTGCCGTAAAGCGATAATCCAAATCCGCACTATAACCCCCTTTTGGCGGCTGCTCCATCAGTCGACACCAGTTTCGTCGATAAATCTGTTCAAAGCAATTCCACTCCGGATAGACAAAGTGATCTGGAATCGCCGCTAGTCCCTCTATCTGTTCGACAACATGATCGGCATCAAACCGACCTGTTTGAACCGACTCCAGATCCCCCAGTTCCGGTTGCGGATTCCGTTGCCGTTTAAACCATCGCAGCCGAAATTTAGGTGCTCTGTTGCTACGATATGACCAGAGCGGTACGGGTAAAAATGGCACAGTTCGTCCGTGCCATGGTGTCTTGTCATTGCTGCTCTCCCCTTCTCTGGCCAATTCGATCAACTGGACTAGCGATTCTTCCTTACAAGGTTGCTCACTACCGAGTTCATAGCGAATTGCGGACTCTAGCACTAGGGCGGGATTGCGGGTCCTAGGTTTAGGGTCTGGATAGGCCATTCTTCGCTGTTTCAACTCTTCAGTGCATAGGCGTTGATACCGAATTTTGAGATTGGGAAACGCGTCAAGCAGGCGTTTTGTTGTTCGAATGCCTCGCAACAGGTGCTGAACACCGGGTGGCAGTGTTGAAGACTTCGGATAAGGCTCATCGATCGCGAGCACTGCTGCCAGCCAGTAGTAAAGTTCTCGATTCAGATTACTGGATGAATATCGATTGATGCGTCGGGGAAGGTGAAGGGTTCCTCCATCAACCCATGCCTGCAGGTCGACTCCGCCGTGTGAAGAAATGGCGATCGCACTTTGTTCTTGTGGTGATTCAGCGACTTTGCTTTTCAGGTCGCCACCTAAGGCATGAAAATAAAGACCCAGTCCACTCGCAAGATTCTTACTGACTACTGCGTGCTGCGGATGCCGAAGTCGACCAGCTAAACCGAACAGTAGAGTGTACCAAATGACGGTCAGACCATCAACAACATAAATGTCACGCAACGAAGTAGGCATCTATGATTTCCAACAAACTCTCACGAATGATCAAATCGTCGGTCAGTGAATCTACGAGTGCGACCTCACAAGCCCTGCGAGCAGGCAAGCCATCATGGATCAGGTGTGCTGCGTGAACCAGTAACCGCGTAGACGCGGTTTCTTCAATATCGTGACCTTCAACCTCCCGAAGTTTCTGACCCAACGCAACAAGGCTCTTGGCTGTTTTTGTATCGACATCGGTTTCAGTCACAACAATTTCGACTTCTTTTTTCGGATCTGGGAAATCGAACGTCATTGAAATGAAGCGCTGACGAGTACTCTGTTTTAGATTCTTGAAGATATTTTGATATCCCGGATTGAACGAGACGACCAGCATGAATTCTGGTGGTGCAACAACAACCTCTCCGGTACGGTCAAGATAGAGCGTACGACGGTCATCGCACAGCGGGTGTAAAACGACGGTTGTATCCTTGCGTGCTTCAACAATTTCATCCAGGTAACAGATGCCCCCCTGACGCACAGCCTGAGTCAGCGGTCCATCCTGCCAAATTGTTTCGTCATCTTTGATCAGATATCGACCCAAAAGGTCCGCCGCAGACAACTCATCGTGACATGCAACGGTAAATAACGGACGCTCAAGCTTTGCTGCCATGTGTCTGACAAAACGCGTCTTGCCGCAGCCTGTGGGACCTTTAAGCAAAACCGCTAAACGCCGTCGATAGGCAGAGCGAAAGATATCGGTCTCCTCATTCTGTGGGAGATAGAAGGGCAAATGTCTTTCGTTCATGACCGTCGATATCGACTCAGCGCTGCTGTCGAAACCAGGGTTGATTCTGTATACTTCAAACTGTTGTCCTTTTTTGATTGCATCCGGTCCAATTTAAAGTTTATGTTCCGATTAATTTACCGTCTTATTGTTCAGAGAATCCAAGAATATAAGACAAAACGCACCGCGATCAAAAAGCAACAGATCAAGCGGCAATCGCACAAATCAGGCTTCAATCGCAGGTACTGGGCGTTTGTCGGTGTATTTTGCATTATCTGTGCAATTGCTATTGCATTCTCCTTACACAGACACTTCAATTTGCCAAGGCTATATCTCGATCACAAAACTGCGCAATTGAAAATAAATGTTGACTCAGTTGACACACCGCCTTTGGTGATTTATCTGGAGCGGTGGCCACCGCCTCTAACGCCTGTTCCAGAAAATGACAGCGTCAGTCAAATTGTGATTCAAGATAGCAAATTTGTTCCCAGGTTTCAATTGATCACAGCCGGCAGCACTGTTGAAATCATAAACGAAGACTCAATCCTACACAATACACATATTGACGACGGGAAAAATACGGTGTTTAACGTTGCAACGCCACTCAAAAGTGTCACCGTTCGAAAGACACTTACTTCAACAGGTATCTTGAATGTACGATGCGACTTGCATCCAGGAATGTACAGCTGGGTTTTCGTTCCACCCGCACCTCAATATGCAGTTCTTCAGGAACCTGACCTGATCCACTGGACTAATATACCCCCTGCAACTTATCGGTTAGTTTCCTGGCAACCAGAACAAGCCCCTCAACATCGGACCATAACCCTGTCGTCAGGTAAACAATACACTTTTCAACACCGCCAACAAAATCAGTAATCTTGTCTATTGAATCCTAGTCCACCTTTCGTCAGAGTCAAGAATGCACCTCGCTGACAAAGAGGTGGATTGAAAAGTCACAATGAAATGAATTTACCTATACAATAAATTATCATTTTCCAACTTCCACATGTACATTCATCGGAAGTAGATGATTGAAACTTAATCGACAATCTGTTAGGAGGTACTATATGAGTCGTAATGAACATCGACATATACCTACTTTAAAGCGAGAACTGGCTGAAGGAAAAATCACCCGACGTGATTTTTTACGCTATTCGAGCTTGCTTGGGTTGTCGGCAGCTGCTGCATACAAGTTTGCTGGCGACATCACGGGCGTCAAATTTATTCCAACCGCGCGAGCGGATATGCCGAAAGGCGGCACCCTTCGAGTCTCAATGCGGTGCCCAACAATTGCTGATCCCCACATTTTTCAATGGGTCTACGATTCAAATATCACTCGCCAAGTGGTTGAATATCTGACTCTTACCGGACACGACAATGTGACTCGTCCCGGACTGTTGGAAGGTTGGGAAGCCAGTGATGATTTGATGACTTGGACGCTTAGAGTTCGCCCAGAGTTGAAGTGGCACAGCGGTCGAGACTTTGTTGCTGAAGATGCTGCCTGGAATCTGAATCGAGTTCTTGATCCGAATACCGGATCGTCTGTACTGGGTCTGATGAAGGGCTACATGATGAATGATGCTGGCGATGGACTTTGGGACGCGAATGCCATTGAAGTCGTCGACGGCAAGACTGTTCAACTGAACATCAAGGTTCCACAAATTGCTGTTCCTGAGCATCTGTTCCACTATCCACTGCCAATGATCGATCCGGATGAAAACGGCGTATTTGGCGTCGGTTCTAATGGAAATGGTGCGTTTGAACTGGTTGAATATGTTCAAAATGGAAAGGCAACACTTGTTGCACGTGATGACTATTACGGCGACGGCCCCTACCTGGATCGAATTGAATTTGTTGATTTGGGAGACGATCCTTCCGCAACGCTTTCAGCTCTGTCTTCGGGTCAGGTACAAGGATCCTATGAAGGAACCATTGCACAGATTGATATCTACCGCGGTATGGCTGGCATCAACGTACACGAAGCGACCACGGCGAAAACCGGTGTTGCGCGTGGACAGGTTGATCAGGCTCCTTTTGATGATCCAAGAGTACGCCGTGCGATGCGAGTGGCGATTGATCCACCTCGCTGCCTTGAGTTGGCCCATGCAAATTCAGGTGCACCAGGTGAACATCACCACGTTTGCCCGGTCCATCCTGATTATGCAGTCTTACCCGCGATTCAAAGAGATCCTGAAGCTGCAAAGGCTTTGCTTGCTGAAGCTGGTCATGCGGATGGAATCGATGTTGAAATCGCATGTAAAGGCGACCCGCCTTGGGAACTTGCAGCCGTGCAAACCATGGTTGAGCAGTGGAAAGAAGCAAATATTCGCGTTAATATTAATCTGCTTCCATCTGCTGACTTCTGGGATGTTTGGGACAAGGTTCCATTTGGCTTCACTTCATGGACACATCGTCCGCTTGGTTTCATGGTTCTTGGTTTGGCTTACCGATCTGGTGTACCTTGGAATGAGTCTCACTACGCCAATCCAGAGTTCGACGCAGTCTTGACACAGGCTGAAGGAACATTGGATCTTGAGGCACGTAGAGAGCTGATCAGGCAACTTGAAGTCATCATGCAAGAGGATGGACCCATCACGCAACCGCTGTGGCGATCGGTCTACTCTGCGTGGAGTGATAAGGTGATCAATTTTGCGCATCACCCGACCAGTTACATTTTCGGTAACACATTGGGACTCAACGCCTAGTTAACTACTCCTTTTCAGAAAAAGGCCTTCCATTTGGAAGGCCTTTTTCTTGTGGTTATCGGTTCGACACAATCTAGAACATCCGAACCGATGCGATGATCATATTGTTTAAGCGCGGCTGACAATTCAAACACCTCTGTAAAAGCGAACCACAAAATATTGGAGATAACCGCTTGATTAAATGATTTTCTGATTAGTTTGTAAGCGGTTGAATCAGCAGGTTGTGTGGGAATCGCTAAATTGATGGACACATCGCCGCCAAATTGGACTTGCAAAGTAGCGGAAAATCCCATTTGATAGAGTGTATGCAGTTGTCAGATAATTGCTAATATGTTATACATTCGTATAACACTGGAGATCATTTATGCATACGGCAAACTTACGCAAGGTCGGCGGTTCAATTATGCTTGCCATACCCCCTGTTCTTCTTAGTCTACTTAATCTCAAAGACAAAGATATTGTGAATATTGATATCAAGGACGATCAGATAATTATTAGACCGGGAAAACGTCTCAACTACACACTCGATGATCTTTTGGCACAGTGTGATGAAGACTGCATCGTTACAGATGAGGACCGTGAGTGGGATGATGCGAATCCGGTTGGCAATGAGTTGTTGTAATGCACCGGGGTGATATCTGGGTCGTTAGTCCGGAACCCTCGGTTGGTCACGAACATAAAGGATTTCGACCAATATTGATTGTATCCCCGGCTCCTTTCAACAAATTGACCAACGCACCAGTAGTATTACCAATTACCACGGGCAGCAATTTCGCACATAGACGCGGATTTGCAGTTTCTCTTCAGAAAGCTGGTACTCAAACAACTGGAATTATTCGTTGCGATCAGCCTCGAACACTTGATATTGTGGCCAGAAAGGGGCAGCATGTCGAATCTGTTCCTAGGATCATTGTAGATGACGTCCTCGCTCGCCTCGCTACAATTCTCGAATAGACAGTAATCCGTAACCCTATTACACCACACTGGTACGCTCAACACTACTGCTTACCAGGACAGTAGCAGTAAAATTTAAAAAACACCGCCAACCTAACCAAACCGCCACTTTCGATCATTGTGATGGCTTTAGCATCCACCACCTTGAACGATTTGATTTGCCTAGAATCGCAGTTTCTAGTCCCGAAAATATCAGCTTGGCCAACTGCTATGCGACAGCTGGCACTTCAATCACGGGTTCAACCTGCCTCAATTCATCTAGCGGTATGTGGCAGGCAATATGATGATTCTCAGAATCTGACTGAACCGGTGGTCGTTCCTCTTCACAAATCTTTCCAATCTTTCGTGGGCACCGGGTCTCGAAAGGACAGCCTTTAGGTGGATTGAGCACACTGGGCAAATTGCCTTCCAGCACAATTTCCCGCTTAGAAACTTCCGGGTCCGCAATAGGTACTGCAGATAGCAGAGCTTCGGTATAGGGATGGTATGGCGGTTGGAACACTTCTCGTGTTAAACCCTGCTCCATGACCTGTCCAAGATACATCACCAAAATGCGATCGGATAGATAGCGAACAATACTCAAATCATGACTGATAAAGAGTAGAGTCATCTTCCGTTCACGCTGCAAATCCATCAGCAGTTCAGTAATCGCCGCAGCAACCGAAACATCCAGCGCGGAAACCGGCTCATCTGCAATGATCATTGATGGCTGACCGGCAAAGGCACGCGCAATACCGATTCTCTGTTTCTGTCCGCCCGACAACTGACGCGGACGACGGTAGTAAAAATCCCTGGGCAGCTTGACAATGTCGAGTAGCGACATCACCATATTTCGAACCTTCTGCCGATTGCTCTCAACACCAAACTTTGTAATGGCGCGACCGATCTGCTGACCAACTGTATGGCTCGGATTCAGTGTATCACTAGGATTTTGGAAAACCATCTGCATTGAGGCTAACTGGGAATTTGAGCGCGAGTGGACGGAAACATCCTGGATTGGTTCACCATTCAGAAAAATCTCACCACCAGTTGCGGTTTCAAGTCCCAGCAGCACCTTCGCTAATGTCGATTTTCCACAGCCCGATTCCCCGACAATAGCCAGTGTCTCAGATTCATGTGCCTCAAAATCAATCTTTTCATTCGCTTTAACCAGTTTGACACTGGTTCCGCTCATCACCGCCTTGAGTGATCGATCATGCATGGAGTAGTATTTTTGCATGTCAATCACCTTGAGCACCTCGTGGCCAATGCCAGCCGCTTCTTTGGACTGGTCAGCATCAGCTCGGATTTGTTCAATTTCAGTCCAACGCAGGCAGCGCACGCGATGTTTCCCATCGACGTCGTCAGAAACATTCTCCATGTGAAGATCGTCCCGGTCACAAACACCGGCTACAAAATGATCACATCGCGGGCCAAAATTGCAGCCCTTTGGTCGCTCGTGAGGTAAAGGTAGCTGCCCACGAATCGGCGTCAGTGGTGCTGCAGTCTTATCCGCTGTCGGCAATGCAATACAGCCAAATAGTCCATGGGTGTATGGATGTCGAGGCGACTTGAATAGTGGTTTGATACGCCCTTCTTCGACAACCTCGCCAGAGTACATGACAAAGACCCGATCGCAAGTTTCAAGTATTAAGCCCAGATTGTGGGAAATGTAAATTTGCGAGGTACCAAATTTCTTACTGATATTGGCAATCAACTTAACAATTCCGGCCTCAACTGTCACATCCAGCGCAGTCGTGGGTTCATCAAGCAACAGCAGGTCCGGATTTGACAACAATCCCATTGCGATCACAACCCGCTGCTGTTGGCCACCAGAAAGCTGATGCGGATACGAGGCTAAAACTCGGTCAGGGTCTGGAATATTGACATCAGTCAAAATTTGCCGAGCTCTTTCATGTGCCTCCTTCACATCGATTTCTTCATGCGCCAGCGGAACTTCCATCAACTGCTGATCGATACGCATGCTTGGATTCAGCGCGGAAAACGGTTCCTGGTAGATCATGGAGATCTCTTTGCCGCGAATCTGCCTTAATTCTTCCTCACTCAGTTTTGTCAGATCACGACCCTTGAATTCAATCGTTCCGCTCTTGACTGCACCGTTATGGCCCATGTATTGCATGATCGCCATCGCAACGGTTGACTTACCACAGCCTGATTCTCCAACCAGCCCAATCGTTTCGCCACGTTTCACTTCCAGTGAAAAATCCACAACAGCCGGAATCTCTCCAGCGCGTGTGTAGTATGAGATATCCAAATTTTGGATATTCAATACGACTTCGTTCGATTGTTCAGCCATCGTCAGTCTCGCAATGAAATATCTCGCATGCCATCAGCCAGGAGATTGAATCCCAAAATCAATGTTGATATGGCAATACACGGAATCACTGTCATATGCGGGAAGATCAACGCCATCTGTCGGGTTTCGTTAATCATGCCACCCCAATCCGGATCAGGTGGCGGTAACCCAAGTCCCAAGAAGCCCAGCACACCGATATTAATGATGACATAACCCATACGGAGGCAGGCATCAACAATCAAGGGACCACGTGCGTTGGGGAGAATCTCGACCAACATGATTCGCCAGGCTGATTCACCGCGGGTCTGCGCTGCCGCGACATAGTCTCTATTCCTAAGATCAAGCACCAAACCACGCACAATTCGCATAATCCCAGGTCCACTGGCGAAAACGATTGCGATGACAATGTTCAAGCCAGAAGCACCAACCGTCGAAATAATGATGATGTACAGCACAAGTACGGGAAACGAAAGAATCATGTCTCCAATTCGAGACAAAACATCATCAATCCAGCCACGATAATACCCGGCAACCAGCCCCATAATTATTCCGAGCACATAAGCACAAAACGTTGCAAGGGGCGCATAAAACAGAACTGTTCGGGAGCCCCAAATAATTCTCGATAGGATATCTCTCCCAATATGATCTGTACCCAGCCAGAATGTACCGCCATCCGGATTCACAGCACCTGGTTTCATAAAGGGAACCAGCGTTGCATTCGGCTCAAACGGAGAAATTAACGGTGCGAAGATCGCGGTAAGCACCCAGAATGAAACCAAAAACGCTCCAACCATCCCAGCCGGACTCTCACGCAGCAACCCAATCATCATAAAAATTCGGCGCATTCCGCTTACCGGATTTTTTGTTTCAGTTGCTGTATTGAAGGTGGCTTCAGACATCTTGTAGTACTCGATCAACTAAATCGAATTCTAGGATTCAGCAGTGTGTATGCGACATCGGAGAATACCTGCGTCATCACCACCACAAAAACTGCGACCATCGTACACGCTTCAATCATGTAAATATCCTGTCGCAGTGCGGCTTCCAGCAGCAGTGCCCCAAATCCTTTGTAGGCATAGAAAAACTCCACTACGATGACACCGGAAAGCAGCCAATTGATTTGCAGCATCAATACCGTAAACGGAGCAATGAGTGCATTTCTGAGCGCATGTTTTAGAATCACCCGTCTGTACGGGAGTCCCTTAAGTACAGCTGTTCGTACGTAGTGAGTGGTCATCACTTCAGCCATAGACGCGCGAGTCATTCGAGTGACGTAGCCAAAGTCATAAACCAGAAGCACCAGCACAGGCAAAATCAGCTGCTTCCAGTCAAATCCCTCGAACATACTGCTGGTACCCGGCAGCCATTGCAGGGAAAATACAAACAAGCCAGAGAAAAACACGGTGCTTGCGAATTCGGGAACCGACGTAGTCAGAATACTAACGACGGAAATCGTCCGATCAAGCTTGGAACCTTCTCGCATACCAGAAAGAATGCCAAGCACCAACGAGACAGGAACCAGGAAAACAAACACCCAGAAAGCAAGAATTGTTGTATTCCAGAGCCGTGGCCAGAGAACTTCAGCAACCGGAATTTTGTAGATCGTTGATGTTCCAAAATCGCCGGTGATAAAATTTCCCAACCAAATGAAATAGCGCTTGTAAACTGGCTCGTAATAACCGTTTCTTTCCAGCCAAATCTGCCGCTGCTCCTCAGTACTGAATTGACCGAGTACTTTGATAGCTATCGTGTCAACATCAATTTCCAAAAGCAGAAACAGAATCAGCGATACTGCAAACATCGTAAGCAGCATCATCAACAAGCGCTTGGTTATTAGAATTGCCATTGCTTATCTAATTCCAAATTAGTTATTATGCCTCTGCACTTAAGTCAGGATAAGCCGCATCGGCGACGTGTCGACTGCGGCCTGCAGAAGTCGCAATGGGATTTGCTTTTCCCACCGCCGCCGATTGAATCGATAAACAAACTCGTCCACATATTCCTGCATGTACTGATGCGACACGCCATGAAAGGTGCCCAGCAGAAATGTTTTCAAGTTGCTGATGACGATATGCACCAGCGGCAGCCAGTCGGCGACCTGGTCGGGTGGCGTGACTTTAGGGTAGTGTTCATGGCTTTTGGAAATCACCCGCAAGCCGCTGAACGCATCGGATCGAACGCTGGCGCCGGCACAGAGTCTGGAACAGAACTGTTCCACCGTCTGGGAATTGACCGAATCCACCACGCGGGCGTGCATGAAGCCGGCGCCCTGGCCGTTATTCTGCACCGCAAACAACACCGGTTTGCGCCCTTGTGCGCCGCGTCCGCGCTTTCCCGGGCGCTTACCTCCCACATAGGCATCATCCAGTTCGATCAGTCCGTCCAGCAGATAGCGGCGATCACGGTCAGCCATGGCGGCTCTGAGCTTTTGCAGCATCAGCCGTGCGGTTCTCCATTCGACGCCGATCATCTTCGACAGCCGAAGTGCGGAGATGCCGCCTTTGTCGGTGCCAACCAGGTAAATGGCGGCAAACCACTTGGTCAGCGGCACCCGGCTGCGGTCGAACATGGTGCCGGCCGTGACCGAGGTTTGACGCCGGCAGCGCTTGCACTCGTGCAATGCGCGACTTTTGACATGGTAAGCCTGGTCATGATCACATCTCGGGCAGCGGAAGCCGTCCCTGCCCCAGCGAACCTGTTCCAGCAGCCTTCTGCAGGCCTGCTCAGTGGCGAATTTTCGGGTCCATTCAAAATAACTGATTTCGTCTTGTTTCATGTTAATCTTTATTACATAATATCAATGGTTTATGACATGAAATTATACTTCATCCAATCTCGGAATTCTGAGTTAAATGCAGAGGCATATTAGTTATTTCTTTCTTCTACAAACTTAACAGACATTGAACAACTCGGACTATTCTCTTGCTCGGTTATGCACTTGCAGCAGATCGAGCCGCAAGCAAATCGTCAAGCCAGTCTGGATCCATTTCGGGTACAGAACTTAAAAGTAGTTCAGTGTATTCGTGATGAGGTGGAACCAACACCTCTTCTTTCGGTCCGTGTTCAACAATACGACCCTGCAGCATCACGACAATTTCATCCGCGATCGCCTTTACGGTCGCCAGGTCATGCGTGATGAAAAGGTATGTCATGTTTAGTTCTTTTTGCAATCGATCCAGAAGCTTAAGAATTTCTTCTGCGACTAATTGATCAAGTGCAGAGGTCACTTCATCGCATATGATGACCACTGGTTTGGCCGCGAGTGCCCGCGCAATACAAATCCGCTGCTTCTGTCCGCCGGAAAGTTCAGGGGTAAACCGATCAATATAGTTGGTTGGTAATTCGATCATCTCAAGCAACTCCTTCACTCGCTGCTCGCGTTCTGCACCATCCATCTGAAAATAAAAGCCAAGTGGGCGTCCAATTGTTTCGCGCACCTTTTGTCTCGGATTCAATGCAACATCGGGCATCTGATAAATCATCTGAATCTGTCGCAACTGATCCTTGGTGCGGTTCTTAAATGATCCAGGCAGTTCCTCACCCTGATACTTGATAGAGCCTTGCATCGGCGGTAGTAATCCGGTAATTGCCCTGGCTAGGGTACTTTTTCCACTGCCGGATTCACCGACGACTGCAACGGTTCGGCAGCGCTCAATTGACAGATTTATATCATCCAGCACTTTCACTCCGCCACCATAGGCTGCGTGCAAATCACTCACCTCGACAAGTGAATGCTCTTCTTTAGTTTCGGGTTCAGGATTTTTCGCAAAAGTTCGCACCGCTAGAAGCTTGCGCGTGTATTCCTCTTTCGGACCTTCAAGCATCGAGCGAGTATCCGACTCTTCAACCAAATCCCCATAACGCAGCACCATGATTCGATCAGCGAGTTGCACAACCACTGCCAAATCGTGGGTGATGTAAATTGCTGCGGTGTTGAATTGTTTAACAATATCCTTGATTGCGGCCAACACTTCAATTTGGGTGGTTACATCCAGTGCAGTTGTAGGCTCATCGAAGATGATCATGTCAGGTTCACATGACATGGCCATCGCGACCATCGCACGCTGTAATTGACCGCCGGACACCTGATGCGGATAACGGTTACCGATGTTGTCGGGGTCGGGTAACTCCAGTCGCGCATAAATGATCCTCGCATTCTGCGCAGCCTGCTGATACTTGAGCACTCCGTGTTGAACTGGGGTTTCTGTGTACTGCTCGATCAGTTTATGTGCAGGGTTAAACGATGCCGCTGCGCTTTGTGCGACATAAGAAATTCTTACGCCACGAACTTCTCTAATCTGTTCAACGCTCTGGGTAAGAATGGGGACACCATCAAAGTCGATCGATCCGCCAACGATTCGACAACCGGGTCTTGTGTACCCCATGGTCGCAATACCGATGGTTGATTTTCCAGCACCAGACTCGCCAATCAGGCCCAAAACCTCACCGCGATCGAGGTGCAGGTCAATACCATTCACAATAGGCTTCCATGTATCATCTGCAAACCCCTCAATTTGCAGGTTTTTTACTGTTAGCAGTCGTTCACTCATCGAAAAACCCAATGCTCAATCATATCGTCGGAAATTTCATTCAGAAATTCAGTCAACTCAATACTCTTCACGAAGTCCGGCAGTTTTGCGCAGAAACCAGTCAACAACCAAGTTAACAGCAATCGTTAGTACCGCAATTGCTGCTGCGGGGACCAACGGTGTAAATATTCCGTAGGTAATTGCAACCCCATTTTCGCGTACCATGGCACCCCAGTCTGCCGCCGGCGGTTGAATTCCGATTCCAAGAAAACTCAGGGAGCTGATGAACAGAAACACAAAGCAGAACCGCAGACCAAATTCCGCGAGTAATGGCGTCAGGGTATTGGGCAGAATTTCGCGGCGCATAATCCACCACAATCCTTCGCCACGCAGACGCGCGACCTCGACATACTCCATCACGTTGATATCCATCGCTAGCGCGCGTGAAATCCTGTAAACACGGGTTGCGTCAAGCGTGGCAATCACAAAAACCATCACAGGAATTGATGTGCCAAAAATTGATAGTGCAATCAGAGCAAAAAACAAGGTTGGGAAAGCCATGATGATGTCAACGCATCGACTCAGCAAATGATCAACCCATCGACCAACGACTGCTGCAAAAAATCCAGCAACCATTCCCATGAAAAATGCCAGGCAGGTAATGCCCAAAGCGAGTGCTATTGTATTTCTTGCTCCGTAGAGAACCCGCGTGTAGAGGTCACGGCCAAGTTGATCCAGACCGAGCAAAGTTCCACTTTCTGCAGGTGAAGCCCAAGGAACAGGGTCGACAACTTCGCTTTCGCCATAAGGTGCCAGCCACGGTGCAAAAACGGCGGCAAACAGGAATATCAGTATGATAGCGATTCCAATATGTGCCGGGAGTCCGGCACGTTTGAAAGAGTTCCAGAATCGTTTCATCAAAGATTACCGAGGATGACGCATTCTGGGATTGCAAATGATAGCGAGAATATCAGCCAACATATTCAGCGTGATATATGTCGCTCCAAAAATCAGGATACAGGCCTGAACGATAGGCAGGTCGCGAGATGTGACTGAATCAATCATCATCAGACCCAGGCCGGGATAGATAAAGACCACCTCCACTACCACCACACCGACAACCAGGTAGGCCAAATTAAGTACGATGACGTTGATGATGGGTGACAGAGCGTTTGGCAAGGCGTGACGAACGATAATGCGCGACCGCTTCAATCCTTTCAAAGTAGCCATCTCGATGAATGGACTTTGCAGCAAGTTTATGATTGCTGCCCTTGTCATGCGCATCATATGGGCCACAATCACAAATGTCAGTGTTGCAATGGGCAAGATTGACGCGTAAATCTTCTCCCCTAAACTCATTGAATCAGAAATGCTTGAAATGGCAGGAAATAATTGCCAGTTTACTGCCAAGATTGCGACCAGCATGTAGCCGATAAAAAACTCTGGTAGTGAAATTGCTGCCAGAGTAATCGTAGATATCATCTTATCGAGCAAAGACTCACGGTAAAGTGCCGCGAGAATTCCCAAAAATAGAGCCAGCGGAACCGCGACAATTGCAGAGGATACAGCCAGGAACAGGGTATTTCCAAGCCGTGTTGCCAGCAATTCTGCAACCGGGCGAGAGTTGGAGAGCGAAATGCCCATATCGCCCTGAACAAAGTTTCCGAGCCATTCTACGTAACGCACAAGCACCGGTTTGTTCAAACCGAGTTGCTCGCGAATGGCGGCTATTGTTTCGGGTGTTGCAGATTGACCAAGGCGCTGCTCGGCAAAATCACCGGGCAGCGCCTCAAGAGCAAGAGAGATTAGTAAAGTGATCGCAAGGAGAGTTATCAGCCCAAACAAAAAGCGATTGAAAATCAGTCGGGTAAGACCCATTGATCAATGCCGTCTGATCTCTCTAACCTTGCGTATTTTCTCTAGATCGCGATTTCCTTATGCAAAACTCCAGCGCTCACCACATCGCTGACCATCCAACTCCCAATCAGACCCGATGACGTCGGGCAGGAGGATTTTGTCTGAAACTCCCATCAAATCAGCAGCAAACAATGGAATCACAGTTCCACCTTCTTCCCAATGCAGACGCTGCATTTCCCAATACATGTCTTTGCGCTTCGCTTGATCCACTTCAACTCGTGCCTGTTTGAGCAGGCTTTGGAAAGTTGCATTTTCCCAGTTGTTGTCGTTCCAGGCTCCACCTGACTCATAAGCAATGGTCCACATCCAATCCTGTGTGGGTCGTCCAGACCAGTAGCACATGCACCAAGGCTTCTGCTGCCAGACATTTGACCAGTAACCGTCATTGGATTCCCGAATCACGTTAATGTTAATGCCGGCTGCTTTTGCGTGTTCCGCATATAGAACAGCAGCATCAATTGCACCGTCAAACGCCGCATCTGCAGCTGAAAGTTCAACTGATAGACCTGACATGCCAGCTTCTTTCAACAGGAAGGCAGCCTGATCCGGATCGTATTCCCGTTGTGGAAGTTCAGTGTTATAGAACTCTTGCCGACGGCCAATTGGTAAATCGTTACCAACTTCACCGTGTCCGCCAAGAACCGTTTTTAACAGTGCTTCCCGATCAACAGCCAGACGCAATGCCTGACGCACTTTCACATTATCGAAAGGTGGGACGTTGGTCAGCATCGGTACTGTGTATTGTTTAGTACCCACGACTTTATGGACTGACACACCTGGCGCTTTGTCCAGCAGGTGGGCTGTTCGCTGACTGACACGGTTTGTAGCATCGACTTGTCCTGTCTTCAAAGCGTTGTCACGGGCAGCCGCGTCTGCAATCACTGTCACTTCAACACCATCAAAGTAGGGTCGACCTTCCTTGAAATAATTGTCGTTGCGCTTGAGTTCAGCTCGCACACCAGGCTCGTAATTGACTAATGAATATGGTCCGGAACCGACTCCGGTTTCCCAACCGCCGTTTTCCGGGAAGATTGATACGTGGTAGTCACTGATCAACCACGGAAAGTCTGCATTACCTTCAGACAGCGTAATGTGAAGCACATGGTCGCCATCGGCCTTCATTTCAGAGATTTTGCCCATTTGACCGGCAACCGCTGAAGTCGAACCTTCACGGATGTGATGATTGATTGAATAGATGATATCGTTCGCTGTCAGCTTTTGGCCATCATGAAACTCAACATCATTACGAAGTTCGAATGTCCAATCTGTTGCACCTGGTTTGGATTCCCAAGAGGTGGCGACTTCACCAATCAACTCACCAGACGGACTGACTTCCGTCAGATAACTACGCATGTTGCGTTCTATGGTAATGCCGACAGAGTCGGTATGTGTCCCGGGATCAATCGTGTCGGTGGTTGATCCACCGCCCATTCCGAGTCTGAGTACTCCGCCACGCTTCCTTTCTGCCCAGGCGGCACCTGACATCATGGCCCCCGGCACTGCAACCGTTGCACCAATCAATGCAGACCTTTGCAAAAATTCGCGGCGAGAAATTGTGCCTTCTTTATAGGCTTGTTCTAGATGATATTTTGGGTTCATTTTTGTTCCTCCAGTACATCATTACTTTAAATTCACATCATAAATTTTAATCACAATGTCAAATTTTGCACGATGTTAGGGTTTTAAATACAAACTTTTCTGATTATCAGAATAAGTAAACTAGTTTTATATCATATCAACTGAATTTAGAAATTGACAATCAAAATCATTCCGAAATTCCGGTTTCTCGATTGACCTGAACGCGATTTGCGGTAATCTACCAACTTTCAAGGTCTAAAAATACAGGCGATTATTGCACCACTATCTCAATATTCGCAATTCCTTCTACGCCACCCGTCAAGCGATCACCTGGCTTAATGGGACCCACCCCAGCCGGAGTGCCTGTAAAAATTAGATCACCGCCGGTCAGTTCAAATTGGGTTGAAAGAACTTCAATTATTTCAGGTACCGACCAGATCAATTGATTCAGGTCTCCTTCCTGACGCAATTCTCCGTTGACTTCAAGCCATACTCGACCCTGCTGTGGATGCCCGATTGCTGATGCCGGAACGATCGCACTAATTGGAGCAGAAGAGTCAAAGGCCTTGCCAACTTCCCAGGGCCTGCCCTGCTGTTTCATCTGTTGCTGAAGATCGCGTCGGGTGATATCAATTCCGACCGCATATCCATATACATGATCCAGCGCGTCGTTGACATGGATGTTTTTGCCACCTGAGCGAAGTGCGACTACTTGCTCGATTTCATGATGGACATTGCTTGAAAGCGGTGGATAAGGAAATTCACTGCCCGTCGGCAAGATGGCGTCAGCCGGCTTTTGAAAAAAGAATGGCTTTTCCCGATTCGGATCATGCCCCATCTCACGAGCATGTTCTGCATAGTTTCTACCAACGAGGTAAATTCTACGCACCGGGAATCGAGCTGTTTCGCCACTCACTGCAATGGAGGGCCTCGGAATTTCATCAATAACGTAATTCATGAACGCTTCTATATGAGTTAGTTGGATTATCTGGTTGAATTTTGAGTTTGAAAGTTATACATCCGATTGTCAAATTTGCGGATTGTTTTCAGATTGAAGCAAACAGAACAGCTAGTTCAGAGAAAAATGACCATCTTTTTTTTGGCAGATTAGCGGCCAAGTGGGATTAATTGCCATTGAAGGTTATCAGATTATGAATGTTAAAATGAGCCCGTCATCGTAGCCGCATTCAGGACATGAAGAATCCTATCTGTACTCGGATGCGTTTGCTTTTCCAAATTTTCGAATTTTATTCAACTCATTACGTAATCGACTATGGACAATTTCAATAGACAGTGGAAGCTCGATTCTTTTCCGGAAGGTATGCCAGTCAATGAAAACTGGCGCCTAGAAGAAAATCCGATTCCAGAATTAGGTGCGAACCAAGTTTTAGCCAAAGCCGTGTATCTTTCAGTTGACCCTTACATGCGTGGCAGAATCAGTCCCAAGCAGGGCTACGCCAAAGGAGTGGGAATAGGCGAGGTCATGTGTGGTGGCGCAGTTGCGGAAGTTGTCCAATCAAACCACAGCGACTGGAAAGAAGGAGATTTGATCGAAACCATTAATTTTGGCTGGCAGGAATATGCGGCATTGGATACTGATGGGCTTACACGAGTTGACCCTGATATCGGACCGCCTCATGCTTGGCTGAGTTACATCGGAATGCCAGGGATTACGGCCTGGATGGCACTCAATGTGGTTGGCAGACCAAGCCCTGGTGAAACTGTGTTGGTGTCTGCAGCATCCGGAGCGGTTGGCCAAATTGTCGGGCAACTCGCTAAGTCCTATCGCTGCCGTGCGGTCGCAGTCGCAAGTTCCGAAGCCAAATTGGACTGGTGTAGAGAGCTCGGTTACGATGCTGGAATCAATTACCGAAAATCCGCAAATCTAGTCTCGGATGTCAGAGATGCCTGTCCTGATGGAATCGACATCTATTTTGATAACACAGCTGGTCCTATTCACGATGCAGCCATGAAAAATCTTGCTTTGAATGCACGCGTGATCATTGTGGGTACTATCAGTCTGGCAGAACAATTTGAAGAACCCGATATGGGCGAGCGATTCTTACGTCAAATTCTAGTCAACCGGGCAGAGGCCAAGGGATTTCTGGTGTTTGATCACTTCGATCGATATCCGGAGGCTCGGAAGGCATTGGCCGACGGCGCTCGGAATGGTGACTTGAAATTCAAAACCGACTTCATGGACGGCATTGAAAATATGCCGGAGGCATTTTTAAAACTGCTTCAGTCCCAAAATATGGGCAAACAACTTGTCCGAACGGAGTTGGCTGACCGCTATTCGGAGTGACAGTTATTCAATCGGTCGGCAGCAGTGTACTGCTACACGATTCAAATCAGAAATCAGTGGTGACTCCACCTTCGCGAATACGTCGATCGACGAAGTCATCAAGTTCCTCTCTGACAGCTGGATCAAGTGGCGGCGGATCATATTCCGCCAGTAACTGCTTGTAAAGGCGATTCGCATGCTCCATGGTCTGAGGTGAACCAGCCTCGCTCCATGATTCATAGTTGCGCCAGTCTGAAAGCAATGGTGTATAGAATGCGTCTCGATACCGCTGTTGAGTGTGGTCGGTACCGAAAAAGTGTCCTCCGTGACCTGCCTGTACCATCGCTTCAATTGCGCTCTCATCCTGGTTTACCGGTACCGGCTGCAAATACTCCGAGATCATTTGCAGAAGATCAGCATCCATCACAAACTTTTCAAAAGATGCGGTTAACCCACCCTCCATCCAACCGGCCGCATGCAAAACTATGTGTGAGTGACCGTTGATCGCCCCCCATAGAGAAAATACCGATTCGTAGGCAGACTGTGCATCTACGGTGTTGGCCGCATTCGTATTTGATGAACGAAATGGCAAACGATAACGACGTGCCATCTGACCGCTGATCAACGCTGCTTTCATGTACTCCGGAGTTCCAAATGCGGGAGCACCAGAGCGCATATCGACATTCGATGTAAATCCACCGTATACAAACGGAGCGCCGGGACGCGTGAGTTGTGAGATGGTCAAGCCAGCCAGCACCTCGGCATTTTGCTGGGTTACAGCACCGGTGAGCGTTACAGGAGCCATTGCTCCGCTCAGGGTGAAAGGGGTAAGGATCACTATCTGGTTGCATCGCGACATCTCAATGATTCCGGTAACCATGTTGCCGTCTAGTCGCAGTGGAGAGTTTGAATTGATTACCGTGATCAGACTAGGCTCCTGCAATAGCTGTTCGTCATTTAGTTGACGGGCGATCTTCACAATCTCTATGGCATCCAGATTACGCTGGCGGCCAAGCGAGTAGGCGTGAAAAGCCTTATCGGACAATACAACACAATCGCGCAGGCACTCAAGATGTCGGATTGAGGCATGAACATCGACAGGTTCAACCGGGTATCCACTGATGAAGTGCACAATATTGAGTTGATGCGTCAGCCTCAAAAAGTTTCGATAGTCATGAAGATTGCCGGTTCGTCTGCCATTATCAAGGTCGGACGCGTGCGGCGCACTCCCAACCGTTCCGAATAGAACTTTGTCGGTTCCAACCTCCAGGTCATGCATCGGGTTTCTGGCATGAAGAGAAAAACTGGAACGTATCGTCTTCAGACACTCCTCGACCAGTCCCCGTTCAATGTAGACTACATCACCGTCTCTAGAAGCCGTTGCTCCATTTTCGACCAATAGTTTGCGACCCTCTGGTGACATAATCTCGACACCGACCTGCTCTAGTACGGTTAACGAAGACTGGTGGATGAATTCCACCTCATCATCAGAAATTGCACAAATCGGGGGAAACCTGTTGACAACTGGTTTAAATGGCAGTTGGCTAACTTGCGCAGATTCGACCTGAGGCTGTTTACGGCGACGGCGTGCTCTCTGTGTCATAGTAAAAAACCTGAAGCAACATGTACGTGGACTTTGTTACTTGTTTCAATTTCAAGTGATTTCGAAATGGGAAATGACACGATGTATTTTAACCAGAACCCTGGCAACATTGTTCTTGATCAAAACTCCTTCTTCTTGAAATTTAATGCGTGAGACACTAAATTATTTGTTGAAATTCAAGTCAGGCCCAGTGCACTGTTACTTGGAACAATTTGCCACAACATCAGTCAAATGAAGTATTATCAATAGAGAGCAAAGGAATCAATTCAATGTTAAAGTCCGTAGCCAAACAACTTTTTGCTGCCTTCCTGTTGTTATGTGTTGCGAGTCCTGCTTTCTCGGATACTGCAACTGAAGTAAACGCGAGCGAAACTGCAACTGCATCTGATGCAACCAACCAGGGTGAGACGCAGACAGCCGTTGTTGTATTGACAGATCCAGAAATTGCTGCCGTAGAGGACGAAGAGCCGGATTGCGAATAAGCAAAGACTTCGGTAACTCAACTCCATCTCTGATCTCTCTAATCTCCGTCTTACAAAGTAAGTGCTAATGTCCAGCCTGTTATAAAGCAGGCTCAGGGTACTACTTTGCGACTCCACAGTCGATCCAAATTCCAAATCGAACTGTCTACCTGTGCACTCTGCTGCGCTGATTCGTACGACTGTGAAACCAATTCAATCTACAGAATATTTGTGTAAATTCGGCAGTTTCCTATTTCCGAACGCCAGCCACAGAAATTTGTAAGTCGAAACACTACATTCCCTTTCCTTTGGCTATACTGATTAGAGAGGCTGTGTGCCGCCTGAAGATTCCTCGACTGGCAGGAAAATTGAAAGGAGGAATTCTAAGTTTCAGAATTTGACATATTGACGGCACTCAGTCGCAAGCGGTTCAATCAGAGATTCAAAATAGTCGATAGACATCAATTGGTTTAATCATGGATGATTTTCCAGTGCCGAAATCCACATTGGCAATCTAGTCCAACAGGTTGAACTGTACATTCACACCTTTACAATTGGTTTGATGTATGACAATACATGGCGATTTTACACAGGCCAATTACGTCCATTTATCAGGAGTACATATATGATCTTTTGCCGTACTATGGCAGCCGCCACCTTCATGTGTTTTGCCGTCTTTGCACACGCGGAAACAATCACAATTCTTCACACCAATGACTTGCATTCTAAACTTCAACCGATCAACAGATTTAACAACAGCTGTTCAGCGGAAGACAACCAGGCAGGTAAATGCTTTGGGGGTTTTGCTCGATTAGCTACGGTCGTTCGACAAAACAGAGCAGAGTCATCAAACTCACTACTCCTTGATGCAGGAGATCTTTTTCTCGGCTCACTTTTCTATAGCAAGTACAAAGGACAAGCTAATGCAGAGATGATGAATTTAGTCGGCTATGATGCAATGGGAGCAGGGAATCATGAATTTGACGGTGGTCCCGACAGACTGCGAGCATTCATGGATGCCGTTAACTTCCCAGTTCTGATAGCGAACGCCGATGTGTCTGCTGAACCTGCACTTGCAGATGTCCTTATGCCTTCAACCGTTATTGAACGTGGAGGCTTTCATTATGGACTGATTGGCCTAGTTCCAGTTCACATCCACGAAATTTCCTCACCTGGGAAAAACATTAAATTCACCGACCCAGTTGAAACTCTGCGACGCGAGATTGATCAATTTAGTGAGCGGGGAATCCATCGCATCATCGTGCTTTCACATTCCGGCTTTCCAGCTGATCAAGAAATTGCAACAAAAGTTGACGGTATTGACCTGATCGTCGGCGGTGGTTCGAACACCTTGCTATCAAACACTATAGAAAAAGCAGATGGACCTTATCCAACATGGGTAAACACTCCAAACGGTGGGCGTACTGCTGTCGTTCAGTCCTACGCTTTTGGGAAGTACCTTGGCCGACTGAACGTGACTTTCGACGACCAAGGCGTTGTTCAATCAGCAATCGGTGAGCCCATCCTGTTGGATCACTCAATTCCTGAGGATGAGAAGGTGAAAGCAAGAATTGTTGAGTTAGCAGCTCCGCTTGCTGAACTGCTTGAAGAAGTCATTGCTGAAGCAGCAACAATGGTGGATGGTAGCGGAGACAGTTGTCGTACGCAGCAATGTGAAGTCGGAAATTTGGTCGCAACAGCGATGCTGGAGCACATGAAACCATTTGGTGTCGATATCGCCATTGCAAATTCCGGTGGAATTCGAGCCTCACTAGAAAAAGGTCCAATCTCAACTGGTGACGTTCTAACCACATTCCCATTTGAGGAAGTGCTGTCGAGATTCAAACTCAAAGGCTCAGATGTTGTGGCTGCACTAGAAAATGGAGTCAGTAAAGTAGAGGAGATGCATGGACGATTTCCTCAGGTAGCCGGAATTCGGTATGAATTCACACTGTCGAAACAGCCAAATGAAGGACGGATTCTGAAGGTCGAAGTGATGCAGGATGGAGAGTGGGTTTCAATTGATCCAGACAAAATCTACGGAGTTACTACAGGTCTATTTCTCCGCAGTGGAAAGGATGGCTACTCGGTACTTGCGGACAACGCCATCACTCCCTACGACGGAATTACACTCGTGACAGATGTGGTCGCAGACTACCTCGCCGCCAACAGTCCTTACACAGCAATCATTGACAATCGGATAGTCCAGAAATAGATTTCAGACTACAGTCCGGACATTTTCTGGATTCAGTGAACTGATCACCTTGAATCAGAAGTTCCGAGATGAAATTCACCCGATTATCGATTGCTTGCGATTGGATTGACTTGTCGTTCCGCGTGTGATCCCTACCAGAATGTTTCTAAGTCTCTCACGACTTGCACAACCGTGATCTGAGCACGCTGCCTGATCAGATTACTGGACTGCACTCACCACGATCACGCAGGAGCCTCTGTAGTTTGGTCCTTAGGCACCTTAACAAAATACAAGAAGATGCCACCGAGCAGAAATAGAACGCTCAAGCTCACGATAGAAAGCCTGGATCCAAACATAAGGGCTGACCAACCCACTAGGAAAGGACCAATGACTGCCGCGGTTTTTCCAACCATGTTGAAGAAGCCGTAGTACTCACCTGCCTGCTCCGGCGGAATTAACTGACCGAGTAGGGAACGACTCAAGGCCTGAATACCGCCGACCACAAGTCCAACCATTGCGGCCAAAATGTAAAATTCCGTGCCAGTCGTCATAAAGGACGCCCACAAGGTTGCGACAAGGTAAACAACAATTCCGATGTAAATTCCTGGTTTTGGTCCTATTTTCTGGCCCAGTTTGCCAAATGCCCAAGCCGCGGGAAATCCTATGAATTGAACGAGTAGCAGTGCTGTAATCAAGTCATTGCTTGCCAACCCAATTGAAAGTCCATAGTCAACCGCCATGCGAAACACACTGTCAACTCCGTCGATATAAAACCAGTAAGCAATCAGAAATAGAAGAATTGTGCGCTGGGTGCGTAAGTTTCGACAAGTCTTTGCGAGTTGACGAATCCCACTCATGATAGTACTTGCCGCGCCTTGAGCCTGAACCCGTTCTTCCTTAACGAACAGCATAATCGGTATTGAAAATACTGCCCACCAAACTGCAACGGTAATAAAGCTGATCTGTACCGCCTGGGTGGAGTCCGCGAGCCCAAATACCTCCGGTTTCAGCACCATAAAGACATTGACTGCAAACAAAATTCCGCCACCAAGGTAACCCAACGCGAAACCGAATCCTGAAACCTGATGTATGCGTTCGCTTGTGGGTGCAACCGTCAGCAACAGAGCATCATAAAAAACGTTGCCTCCGAAGAAACCGAGAGAAGCCACGATGTACAGAGCAATGGCTAACTCCCACATTCCATTTCCTGCCAGAAACAGACAGAATGTCGACACAATACCAACAAAAGCGAAGACTGCCAATAGTTTTTTCTTGATGCCGGCACTATCTGATATCGCACCTAGTATGGGTGCCAGTACAACAATAATCAAACTCGAAACAGAAGAAGCAACGCCCAATCGAAACGTTGAAACCGTAGCGTCGACACCCAGTGACCAGAATTCCTTGAAAAACAATGGAAAAAATCCAGCAACCACTGTTGTGGCAAATGCGGAATTCGCCCAATCGTAAAAAGCCCAAGAAAGAGTGTCCCGTTGAAACAAACTATTCCCTTTCACATTTCACCTCCATGGTGATCAGGACCGCAGTCGGACTCCGGCGGAATCATGTGGAGGCTCCTTAAGTAACCGTGCAGGTACTTCAGTGCCAACCACGTGAACTGAAAAGCCTTCCGACTCGTTACAAACTTCCTGCGAAATGTAAGCGAGTGCCAGACTCTTTTTGACCCAATATCCGTAAGCAGCAGATGTAACAAACCCTACGCGTTGACCGCCAAACCATACCGGTTCAAAGCCCGATGCGTCAGCGTCAGTTGAATCAATTTCCAACAATCTCAGAACTTGTTCCACTGGGCAGTCGCGCTGAGTCAATGTCCTTTCCTTGCCAATATACCACGATTTGTCAAAATCAATGAAGCGCTCCAATCCAGCCATTTTGGGTGTGTAAGCTGAGGTGAATTCCCTAGACCAGGAACCGTACCCCTTCTCCAAACGTGTGCTGTTCATCGCGCGGAAACCAAAAGGACGTAGTTCAAATTCTTTACCAGCCTCACAGAGCGTTGAATACAGAGTCTTCATGTGATTGTCTGACACGTTTATTTCATAGCCAAGCTCTCCTGTTACCGAAACCCGAGCTACGATTGCCTCACACCCATTGATGTTGATCCTTCTACAGTTCATAAACGGAAAGGCAGAGTTGGACAAGTCGTCGGGTGCAATGCGTTCCAGCAAATTTCTGGACTCTGGTCCAGCAATTGAAATGCCCGACCATTCTTTGCATAGGTTTCTGACAGAAACACCCGAGTCCGGCAAATGGTCGTTGAACCAGCGCATATGCCATGCCTGAAGGTAATAGGAGCCCATCAACCAAAACCGGTTCTCATCCAGTCTCATAACAGTCAAATCGCCAGCCAGTCTGCCACTCGGTGTCAGCATCGGTGCGAGACGCATACCGCCTACCTTTGGCAGCCGACAGGCCAACAGTGTATCGAGCCATTTAGCACTACCGGGACCAACTACTTCATAACGCGAAAACCCCGTAATATCGACCATGCCAACCTTGGACCGGACAGCATGCACTTCCTCTCCAATAATATCGAATGCATTTGATCGCTTCAAAGTAGGAGTTTCTTGAAATTCCGGGTCGCCTGGTACGAAAAATAGGGGGACTTCAAGTGCCCAGATACACCCGAACTGAGCTCCAGAGTCAGACATTTCGTCATGTATTGGAGAAAAGTCCAGTGGCCGACCGGCTGGCAGTTCCTCATTAGGATAAGTTAACACGAATCGGCGGGAATAAGACTGACGTGCCGTTTCGGACAGGTAGCAATCCTGGCTGGCGAAATCCCCATAGCGCGCCACATCCATACCAAAGATGTCCGCTTCTGGCTCACCATCGATTATCCATTGGGCAAGCGATAAACCAACACCACCGCCCTGGCTGAATCCAGCCATTACGCCACAAGCCACCCAAAAGTTTCTTAGTCCGGGAACTGGCCCGACAAGCGGATTGCCATCCGGCGTAAATGTAAATGCACCGTTCACCCAACGCTTGATTCCAATTTCATTAAGTACCGGAAATCGTTCAAATCCTTTGATTAATTGTGGTGATATTCGATCAATTTCTTCCGGTATGAGATCCATCCCGTAGTCCCAAGGTGCACCTTCCAAGTGCCAGACTTTGGGATTAAGTTCATACACACCCATTAACAAACCCTTTCGTTCAGGACGCATGTAAGTAAAACCGTCCAAATCGAGTACTGTAGGAATAATTTTTTTGCTGGCAGCGAGTTCTGGGATCGGTTCAGTGACCAGATAGTGATGCTGCAGTGGGCTCACAGGTAAATTTACCCCTGCCATTAGCCCAACTTTACGCGCCCAGAGACCGCCCGCATTGATTACATGTTCAGCAACAATAGTTCCCTGCTCGGTAACGACATCCCAAGCTCCTTCCGGTCGTGGATTCAGGTCGATTACACGGTTTCTGAGGACGATTTCTGCACCGCGATTTTCCGCAGATTTGGCGTATGCCATCGTTGTTCCGTGTGGATCCAGAAATCCTTCGTATTGATCCCACAAACCACCATGCAGGTCTGATATATCGACTAGAGGACATATCTCCTTAATTTCGTCTGGTGTAACCAGACGGGTCTCAATCCCCATGGTCAAGAAGTTAGTGCGCATGTACTGTACATACTCCCAGCGTTCAGGATTTGCTGCGAGAATGATGCTCCCGCTTTGAACCATACTGATATCCTGTCCGCTTTCGCGTTGAATATCCTTGTAAAGATTGATGGTGTAGGCCTGGAGACTTGAAATGTTGATGTCGTTGTTGAGCGGATGGAATCCACCGGCCGCATGCCAGGTCGAACCCGCTGTCAGCTCTTTTCGCTCAATCAGGACAATGTCCTTCCAACCGAGCTTGGCGAGATGATAGAGTACGCTGGCACCGATGACACCGCCCCCGATGACTACTGCACGATAGTGATTTTTCACAAGATGTTTCCTTGATGTAGGGCAAAAATTGCAAATTATTAGTCCGCTAAATTATCAATCAATTGAAGCTCTGTAAAATTGACAATTCGCGACTGACCGCACAACTTCAGGCAGGTCTTGAATGGATTGAGTTAGTTCAATTTTGAATTTGAATGACTGTCGGAACCATGCGGGTAATGAGATTAAAAATCAGCAAACAATAGAAAGTCTGATACGATTTAATTCAGTTGGTACTGACCATTGATTCGACAGACTGAAACTTTGAAGTTCAACTAATGCGTATTGTCTCTCTAACCTGCTCCAATACAGAAATAGTCGCTTCGATCGGGTGCGCAGACCTGTTAGTCGGTATCGACGATTATTCTGACTATCCCCCTGATGTTGTGGCCAAACTGCCACGTGTGGGTCGCGATCTCAACATCGATATCGAAAAAGTCGCTAGGCTCAAACCGGATTTAGTACTTGCTTCACTAACTGTTCCTGGTCACGAAGAAGTAGTCGAAGGATTGCATTCGGCAGGCTTACCTTACATTGTTCTTGAACCGGTTCGACTCGACGATGTGTATAGGGACATACTTCATGTTGGCGAACTGCTTGGGGCATCACAGAATGCACAACGATGCGTCAGTCAAATGGAGCAGAAATTGAGTCCAGCTGTTCAACTCAACCCAGTGTACAGTTTGATGATTCAGTGGTGGCCGAAACCTGTCATTGCGCCAGGTAAGCTGTCCTGGACAGAAGATTTGCTTGAAGCAGCCGGCCTAGTCAATCCAATCGGAAACAGGGAAGTCAAAAGCACACCGCTAACCGACGAAGAAGTTTTGGAACTCAACCCTGATGCGGTCGCGATTTCATGGTGTGGCGTTCAACACAACAAATATCGACCCAAAGTTGTTTATCGGAATTCAAACTGGAAAGATGCAAACTTCGTCAGAAACAAACACGTGTTTACCATTCCGGAAGCGTATCTTGGAAGACCCTCACCTCGACTTGTAGATGGCTATACCGAACTCAAAAAAATAGCGAGCCAACTCAATGCAACAGACAATCACCCAACCAATTAGACAAACTTATTCAACGAGTGAAACTGAATCTGAATCAAAGAAAGCTTTCAATAGTTTGAGAAAATACACCGCATCGTCGCAGCCGGCCAATTCTCGAATTGAATGCATCGCAAATTGTGCCACACCTACATCAACTGTCCTGATTCCAATCTCTGAAGCAACGAGTGGGCCGATTGTGGTGCCGCAAGGCTGGTCATTGCGCGAAACAAAGACCTGAACCGGAATATTCATAGTAGTGCATAAACCACGAATCACTGCTTCGGTTTCATCACTCGTCGCGTAGCGCTGGTTTGAATTAACTTTGATAACCGGACCCTTATTCAGCACAGGTCTGTGCTGTTCGTCGTGCTTCTCCGAATAGTTTGGATGTAATCCATGTGCACCGTCTGCAGAGAGCATGGCAGAATTTCGAATGATTCTCGGGTCCAGTGCCCCAATTCTCTCAAGCACCTGCAGCAAGAACCGTCCCTGTGCACCTGAATCCGATACACTCCCGACCTCTTCGTGATCGCTCGCAACCAGCATACAGAAATTATCATCGCTGGCATCGACAAGCGCTTGTACTCCCGCGTAGCAACTCAAAAGATTATCAATCCGGGCACTTGATATGTACTGATTCGAACAGTCTGAAGTTGAATTTTCCGAGTTTGACTTCTCACCTTCTGACCCGATCAGATTGGGCGGATTCGAATCGTAGAACCGAAGGTCGAAGCCAAGAATATTTTCCGCTTCTACCTGATCACCAGCAGAGCTTAACAATTGCTGTGGAATTGTTTCGCAGTCTCCCAAGTGATTGAGTAGCACCGGGTTTATGTGCACCTGACTGTCAATTTCCTGGAGCTTATTCGCTTGCCTCTCTAGATGAATCGCGATGCTTGGAATGACTGCAACCGGCGCCTTGGAATCGACCAAGACATTTCTGATTGTACCGTCAGCGTTTCGCACAAATATCCTGCCAGCAATGGCCAGATCTCTGTCAAACCAGGTGCGAAGCAGAGACGACCCATAAACTTCAACGTTTGCGATCCTATATCCGTGCTTCTCGAAATTTGCTTTGGGGTTGAGCTTAAGGCACGGACTGTCGAGGTGTGCACCGATCAGTCGCATGCCATGCGTAAATTTCGAATTTGAACCAAATCGAAATGCGATCACCGATGTACCATTTCGAGTCACATAGCATTGATCACCCTCCTGTAAGTGCCACTCCTCCGTTTCAGAAAGCCGTCTGAAGCCTTGCTCCTCAAGAAGGGCACACAAGCTTTGTGATGCGTGGTAGGGGGTTGGAGAGTTCTTGATGAACGCCAGCATCCCGTTCAGAAATTGACTCGCATCAAAGGGCTGTCTTAGACCTGCCATCAAACTTTTGCCTATTCAGTCTCTTTCTGCGATCAGCGAAACAAAATCGAACAGGTTACGATCTGCCAATTGAGATGGAGATACATGCTGTATGCTGCGGAATATATTCTCGACTCGCCCAGGATTCTGTCGCTGCCACTCCTTGAGCATTTCCTTGATTTTTACGCGCTCAAGATTAGTTTGCGATCCGCACAAATTACAGGGAATGATCGGAAAGTCGCGCAGTTTCGCATATTTTTCAATGTCCGATTCTCGACAATAGGCCAGAGGACGAATCACGACATTCGCGCCATCATCACTCTTCAGCTTAGGTGGCATCGCTTTGAGTTTTCCACCGTGAAACATGTTCAGAAACAGCGTCTCAACAATATCTTCTCTATGATGGCCCAGTGCAATTTTGTTGAATCCGTTCTCCTGCGCAAATCCGTAAATCACTCCGCGCCTTAGCCTGGAACAAAGCCCACACATGGTCTTCCCCTCAGGTATCACCTCCTTAACAACACTGTAGGTGTCAACTTCCAAGATGTGATAGAGAACATCAAGTGATTCCAGATATTCTGGCAGAACATGTTCTGGAAATTCTGGTTGCTTCTGATCCAAATTCACAGCAGTCAAATCAAAATCCACAGGTGCGCGCGACTTGAGTTCCAACAGAATATCGAGCATGGTATAAGAATCTTTACCTCCAGATAGGCAAACCATGACCCTGTCACCGGCTGAAATCATTTCAAAATCGCTGATCGCTCGACTCACTTCGCGTCGTAGTCGCTTGCGTAGCTTGTTAAAGTCATAGCGCTCGCGCGAATTTTGAAAAACCTGAGATCCACTCACCATGGAATGTGATTCGAATTCAACTTTCAACGGCAATTACCAAAATAGTTTTGAAATAACAGACAGTCGCACAAAGTATAAACGCGTGGCCGTACTCTGAGGAGGCTTGAACAATTTCACCCTACCGATAGTCTTTCTCATTTGCTATTGCCCCTTGCTAAGAAAGTTTCGGTACTCTGCGGTTCAAGAATCAGAATGACACAATAACCCCAGCAACCTGTAAAATGATTTCAACTTGGTTTGAATGAAGATTGATCAATTTAAAGTTCTAGTATGCATTGGATAGCAATTGGTGTCGTTTGTGTTGCGCTGATTTTTGTTAGCTACTACTCACCGAAAGTCGGATTTGGACTGCTCGCTGCACTAGCTGTCCTCCTTACCAGTTTGTATTTTTTGAACCTGGAAGATTCAGAGTCGAAAAAATTCCCGATACCCAAAGAGACTATTGATCTTGAGGTGACACAAACTGAGAAATCATATGGGGACAGTTGGGAATTCGCTGGACGAGTCTCCAACACTTCAGATAAAAACGTTACTGATGTCCAAGTTAGAGTGATTCTTTATGATTGCCCAGCCGAGTCCGTTGAAAGGACTGATGCATGCGTAGTGATTGGCGATAAGGTCGAGTTTGTACCAATCAATGTCCCAACCCGTCAAGCTAGAGACTTCAGGGACAACGTTTCGTTCAGAAATGCGGTCGCTAAAGGAAAACTGTTTTGGGAATTCGAACTGGCCGGGATTCGGGTTACTGACTGAATTTCATCCTGACAGGGGCATCACTAAGCGCGACACCTGCCAGATTTCCAGATCATAAATGCTTGTGGTTCCAATCCGACCCGGATTAGGAGCATTTGGAATCGCCGCAGTTCAAACAGGTAAGGCAACCGTCCATCATAATGACTGCAGCAACATTGCAAACTTTGCAAAGCTGTGATCCTTCTGGAAAATCACCAGCCTGACTGCCATTCGCTTTAGAGTTGCGACTTTCATATTCAGCCCGTTTCTCATCAAGTATCTGCTGAACATGCGCGGGTCTGGGTTCGTCCTTGATCAATCCGATATTTCGCATGTGCTCCTCTATCACTGAACCAATTTCAGCGACCAGCGACGGTACATATTCGCCGGTACCGGGTCTAAAGTAGCCACCGCGGGGATCAAAAACCGCCCTGAGTTCCTCAACTAGAAATGAACTGTCTCCGCCTTTCCTGAAAACAGCTGAAATAATGCGGGTCAGTGCAACAATCCACTGAAAGTGATCCATGTTTTTCGAATTGATGAAAATCTCATATGGACGCGATCTTGCGTACGGTGTATCTGGATTGATTGCGATATCGGTAATTGTGACATACAGGGCATGTTCCGACAGATGGTTTTTGATCTTGTAAGTCGCACCAGGCAGAGTTGCAGGACGCGTCAGTTGCTCAAGCATACCAACTGGCTGCACGCCATTTATCATCGGATCAGTGGTTCCGTTGGAACCTAAGGGCGGCGAAACTGGCAGTTCAGGAGTCGACAACACAGGTTCGACCGTAGTTGTGGGAACCACTCTGTAATCGACAATTTTCTTGCTTATTCTAATAGTCATACTGAAAGCAATGGATATTGCGTTGGGGTTGCAGGAGCAAGTTGCATTTCATAAGGTGGTGAGAATTTCTTTTGAGAAAAGCCGCGCTAGAATTTTCCGTAGTACCCTTCTTTAAGGGCATCATATAAATTCGCTGCACTGTGGATTTCCCCGTCATATTCAATTTCTTCATTACCCCTGACGGTAACAACGCTACCGTCTTCCAGAGTAAACGAATAAACCGTTTCTTCGCTGTCTTTCTTCCGAACCAGAACACCTTGGAAGTTTTCCGGGTTGTATCGAAACGTTGTACATCCTTTCAATCCGCTATCGTATGCCGCCAGGTAAATATCCTTGAACTTTTCAAACGGATAATCGGTTGGCACGTTTGCGGTTTTCGATATTGATGAATCCACCCACTTTTGTGCTGCTGCTTGAATCGCAACGTGTTCGCTGGGTGTAATGTCATTTGAAGTGATGAAATAGTCAGGTAGTGACTCTGGCTCATCCATCGAAGCCATTTCATCCACCAACTCCCGGTACAAAAGCAACTCATAAGAGTAAACAGGCATCCGCTCTTTTGATTTTTTTCCTTCGCGAATGACGTTTCGGAAATACTCGTGAGAAAACGACGGCTCGATGCCATTGCTTACATTGTTTCCTAGCGACAGGCTGATCGTTCCGGTTGGAGCGATTGAACTGTGATGTGTAAAGCGCGCTCCAATTTCTGCGATTCGATTGGTAATGTCATCAGGAAGTTGCTGCATATAGCGACTGTACTTGGAGAGCAAGACTTTACCCTTCACGTGATCACCAACCTGGATGCCATCCAGTGCCATTTCGGGTCGTTTGTATAACATCGCTGGAGTGACTTCAAAAGTTTCATCGAATATCGGAGCTGGTCCTTTCTCCTCGGCCAACTCAACTGCCACCTTCCAACCTGTAACTGCCATCTCAGCTGCTACTTTTTCTGTGAACTCAATGGACTTTTTGGACCCGTAGCGGATTTTCATCATGGCCAATGTCGAACCCAGACCCAGAAATCCCATTCCGTGCCGGCGTTTTCGCAAGATCTCGTTCTCCTGTTCATTGAGCGGCAACCCATGAATTTCAACAACGTTGTCCAGCATTCGGGTAAATATTGCCACCACCTCCCGGTAGCGTTTCCAGTCGAAGCGCACTTTATCTGAAAATGGATTGACAACAAAATTGGTCAGGTTAACCGAACCCAATAGACAGCTTCCGTAGGGTGGTAGGGGTTGCTCACCGCAAGGATTGGTCGCTCGAATATTTTCACAAAACCAATTGTTATTCATCTCGTTTACGCGATCAATCAGAATGAATCCTGGTTCAGCGAAGTCATAGGTCGACTCCATGATTGCATCCCAAAGCAACCGAGCTGGAATAGTCTTGTAAATTCGTACCGCAACCATACCCTGATCGTTGGTAATCCAATCTCGATTGTTTTCGTCAACTGGCCAAAATTTCCAAGTAACCGGAACATCATCATCAGCCATTTCCTGCTGAGTGGCAGGAAATACAAGATCCCACTCTGCATCATTTTTGACTGCTTTGACAAATTCATCGGTAATCAGACACGACAGGTTAAACTGTCGCAACCGGCCATCTTCACGCTTTACTCGAATGAATTCGAGAATGTCTGGATGAGAAATGTTGAACACACCCATTTGTGCACCGCGCCGGCCACCCGCTGAGGACACAGTGAAGCACATTGCATCAAAAATATCCATGAATGACAGCGGACCAGAAGTATTGGCTCCGGCACCGCTTACAAAGGCACCCTTGGGTCGAAGCGTGGAAAACTCGTAGCCGATTCCGCAACCGGCTTTTAGTGTGAGTCCTGCTTCGTAGACCGAATGCAAAATTCCCTGCATTGAATCAGGGATAGTTCCTGAAACAGTGCAATTGATTGTACTGGTCGATGGTTTGTGTTCCTGAGCACCCGCATTCGAAACGATTCGACCAGCAGGAATGGCACCGTTTTTCAATGCCCATAAGAATCTTTTATACTGCTTGTCTCGCACCTTGACATCTTCCACCTCAGCCAATGCCGTAGCAACCCGCTCAAAGGTATCTTCAACCGTTTGATCGACAAGATCGCCAGTCTGAGTTTTTAGGCAGTATTTTCTAAGCCAAGTGTCGTAAGATGCTGGTTGAAGCTCGAGTTTAGAGGGCTTTACTTCTGATGTTATTTCCGTAGTTATTCCAGATACGCTAGCCATATTCAGTCTCGCGACGACATCTCAATTATGAGATCGATGATCAAAGTAATTACCTCAGATATTTTAATCGAAATTACGCTTCCATTCGATTCGATTTGGAATTAACTGCAATAACTTCAATAAGTTATTGGGATTATTGAAATTCAACTAAATCAAATATATCAGATATATAAATCAGAAAATAAAACTTTCAGATTAAATAAACGCTGCACATTACTCACTTCTTTTTGCTCCAAATTGTCAATTCTGCAGGTTGGCTGCAAGGCTGACTGAAACACCATGGAATCAGGTCGTCAATTTTCGGTAAATGTCGGATACTTTTAGCGGTAATTTCCTGATATCGCTCACTACGGTGTAGTTGACATGGCCATACATGTGGGGCAGATATTCGTGAGCATGAGTGTCAATTGTTACGCAAAATGGATGAATGCCTGCATGCTTGGCCTCTAATAATGCCTGGCGGGTATCTTCAATGCCGTACTCACCACGATACCCATCGTAGTCATCGGGTTTGCCATCGGAGATGGTAATCAGTACTCTAGTCTTGGCATCAACGCGCTTGAGTTTTTCTGTCAAATGCCGAATGACTACTCCCATGCGGGTATAGTCCTGCGGCTTCATGCCTGCAATTCTCGCTTTGACATGATGGTCGTATGGTTCTTCAAAAGTTTTGATCCGATAAACCTCGCATCGTTTCCGGGTCATGCCTGAAAAGCCGTAAATTGCATAGCGGTCACCCAGGGTTTCCAGCGCTTCACTCAATAGAACCAGACTCTCGCGCTCTGCCTCGTTGATCCATCCCTTGGTTGAACCACTGACGTCGACCATGAATACAACTGCAAGATTGCGCTCCATTTTGCGCGACTTGATAAACAGCCGTTCACTGAGTTCCTCCCCTTTTACGACATCAACATAACTCTCCACAACCGCATCGATATCAATATCATCTCCATTCTTTTGCCTGCGTAGCATTCGATCATCATCTCTGAGCGCCTCAAATGATTTTCGAATATCACGCACCAGATGGAAATACTTGTCCAGGATAGTGGTAACGGTCTGCGCACTGCCCGAATGCATCTCCAGTTCTTTCAGCACACACCAGTTTTTACGATAGTGGCATCGTCGATAGTCCCATTCGTCGTAAAAAATTCCATCTTCGAGTTTGCCAACCTCTTTCTCCGGCCGCTCTTCAGGTGATTGACTAGCATCGTACAGTCCGGTTCCAGTGGGAACAAGATAGTCTTCCGGAATTTCACCAAAGTCCTGAATAATCGACTTTGCGGTTTGAATCATATCTTCTGGCGGTGCGACCGACTGGCCTTCAATTGTGACAGTCAACTCTCCGTCCCCCTGACTGTCACTGTCTTCTTCTTCTTGAGAATAGGAAACCTCGTACGCTTCTCGCTTCAGGCCCTCCCTGTCCAGTTCACTGTCTTCCTGCACCCCCTCAGCCAACAGAGCAAGATCCGTACGAAATTTTTCACGCTCCTTTTCGACTCGTTGCCGCGTAACCAGACGTACTCGTTCCAGATCAATCACACCTTGATAACAGGCAGGTTCTGGAAACTTCACTTTTTTGTCGTAGAGTTGTTTGACAACAGAAAGCGAATCATCTACGCTCGCACCTGAATCCTGAACTCGTTCAAACTCTGGAAACTCCGAGCTAAGTTGCCGCCCGCTCGATGCATCCTGCTTTAACGTCCTCATTTGTCTGGCAAGCCCAGGAAGTTCAGATTCAAGGCGAGCTAGCAGCCGATGTTCTTCCACCGCTTCAAAAATTCTAAGCGCCCTGGCCGGATCTCGATAGCTGGCAATCTCAGTACAGACAATCGGCACTCCCGTTGCTTTATCGACCCGAAAAGTTCCAAAGCGCGATTGAGCCAGCATGAAACCAACCATCGCCTTGTAAAGCTGAAAATTCCTGCGACTTGATTCGAATTGTCGAACTGAATGTGGCAGGTACATCGTTTCGGTATCAGTCCAAGCCTTCTTGTCTTCATCAAGTCCCAAGTGTCTTCCAGACACGCCGATGGCAAATTTATTCATTACAGTGACGACATCATTGAAGGTAATGGAATATCGTTTTTGCACTAATTTCTCAGCGAATGATTCCACTCCACGAAGGGCCGCACTACCGAGATACAAGCCATCACGATCGTAAATGTCCATCGCTTCAATGATCCACTGAGTGACACCGTCAATATCCAATAAGGAAAAGGCCTGAGTAACATGACTCACGAACTGAAACGCCATCTCAGAGTTGGATTTTGATATTACACCGGTCCAATGCAGAGCGAAGTCCTGCTCGGAACGATATAAACGCGACAGTTTCCGTGCCGGCTCTGCAGCCGTTCGGCGGGAGGTAAGGACCGCTCCTAGCAGGTCTTCCAGACGTCCTTCAATTTCTAATTCTGCGAGCGGTTGATTGACGCGGCCCGGCACCTTGTTTTTCCGGTCAGCCATTCTCCCAATCTCAATCTAGAAAAGTGAGGAGGCCATTTCCTGAATCGCAGTTAGAATCTCCGGATCATCAGTCAGTGTCTGGGAGATAGAAGCATTACAGGCATCCAGCGGAGCAACACCGTACACCATCAGTTTGGCTGCATGTATAAGCAGACGGGTGCTTGCACCCTCTTCCAATCCGCTGCCCTTCAAATTGCGAGTCATGATTGCGAATCGAACCAGCGCAGCGGCATTGTCCGGGTCAATCCCAGATTCGTGCACGATAATCGACTGTTCGAGTTTTTCATTTGGATAGTCAAATTCAAGCGACAGGAATCGCTGTCGAGTACTTTGTTTCAGATCTTTGAGAACACTCTGATAGCCTGGGTTGTAGGAAATAGTCAAATTGAATTGATCCGAGGCGTACAGTAGTTCACCGGTTTTGTCGATGGGAAGCACTCGCCGGTCATCAGCTAACGGGTGGATGACCACAGTAGTATCCTTTCGCGCTTCGACGATTTCGTCCAGATAGCAGATGCCACCGATTCTGACAGCGCGTGTTAGTGGACCGTCGACCCACTGTGTTTCTCCGCCAACGATAAGGTAACGTCCGACAAGATCAGAAGCAGTCAAATCATCGTGGCATGCGACAGTAACCAGCGAGCGTCCGAGCCGCCAGGCCATGTATTCCATGAACCGGCTTTTTCCACATCCAGTCGGCCCCTTCAACAGAACTGGAATGCAATTCCGGTAAGCACTTTCAAAAAGCTCAATTTCGTTGCCCTGTGGCGCGTAATACGGTTCCTGGACAATCTGGTATTCTTCACTCTCGATTCTGTACATCACAAACCAATATATTCTTCAAATCTTGTTGTTAACGTTTTGTCCGCAATGGAGCAAAACGCGAAATCATTCTCCATATTTGATTTCACGATCAATGCCCAACAAACACTTAAAGCCAAAAGTATATAAAGTTAGTCGATTAGTGACGCTAGCACAAGTCGCTTGAATTCAGAAATGCTTCGCAAAGACACCATTCATGCCAATTTTGATTGTCGTATGGTCATCAACGACTCACTGCGAGAACAAATTACCGCGCGCCTGTCCAGTTTCGAGCGGATCTCGAATTCCGATTCTAAACTCCGACAAGCGGCGGTTGCCATAACAGTTATTGACAGCGAACAAAATGACACTGCAGCCTTTCTGTTGACCCGAAGGCCAAAGCATCTGAATCGACACGGTGGGCAATATGCACTTCCTGGCGGCAAAAGAGACCCTGATGAAACACCGATTGACACCGCACTTAGAGAACTGCACGAAGAAATTGGGATCAATCTTGCAAAAGAGAGCGTGCTTGGGATGCTGGATGATTATCAGACCCGATCTGGATTCAACATTACACCTGTAGTAGTCTGGGCGGGAGCAAAACTAAAGATCAATCCGGATCCAAATGAAATCGCCCGCGTGTTTCGAATCCCATTGGACGATCTAAAATCCACGGAAATTCCAGTTCTAGAACAGATTCAGGAAAGCGACCATCCGGTGCTGTCAACACCACTTGCCACACTTGGGCACCGGGTGTTTGCTCCAACCGCAGCCTTCATTTATCAATTTCGGGAAGTTGTGCTCTTCGATCGTCATACTCGTGTTGCACAATACGATCAGCCAAAATTTGCTTGGAAGTAAGAAAGGTGATCAGCGACAGGACTACTACCTGTTCAATTTATTCTTTAGCGCCTTATTGACTTCCGGATGCACAAACTTGGAAACATTGCCGCCAAATTGAGCTATCTCCTTCACCAGTGATGCGGAGACAAATGCATAGTTTTCAGCTGGCGCAAAGAACAATGTTTCGATGTCAGGTTCCAGTTGACGATTCATCCATGAAAGTTGAAATTCATACTCGAAGTCGGAAACTGCGCGCAATCCTCGAATCACTATATTTGTATTCATCTGTCGAGCAAAGTCGATCAGCAAGCCAGTAAATCCGACGACTGAAACATCAGTTAAATGCTCTGTGGTTTTCTGAATGAGATCAACGCGCTCTTCCAGAGTAAACAGAGTTCTTTTACTTTTGCTGTCTGCTACTGCAACAACAACCTCATCGAATAGCCGCGACGCCCGTTCAACCAGATCGATGTGCCCTCTGGTTATCGGGTCAAAACTTCCAGGATAAATCGCTCGGGTTATTGAGTCACTCATTGTCAGTAAATTGAATTGAATATTAAATGGATGATTAACAACACAGTCAACAAATCTTACATTATCCCATCTTATAAGGGCATCTTTTCCGACACATGTAATCGGCCTTAGCCGTGAACCCTGCAATCAAGCCTGCATCTGCCAAATTGATGCCGCTTTAACCTGACGAGAGAACGGCTCCAAACACAATGAATGACGGCGCATCACTTCGATGCTGCGATTGATTCTGACTCCATTGCCAGAGATTCTGGTGGCACGTCTGATGGAACACCTCTATGAACAGTTCGAGGAATCCACAGGTTGCCAAGATTGAATTTGATCGCTTCAAATGGCGGCAGCGAAACCTGTGCATCTTGGTAGAGTCTGTCAACCATCGACCATTCGGCATCGCGTAATTCAAATGCTTCCAGTGACTGCTCATCTGGATCAACCAGCCAGAGATGACTAACACCTTCTTGGGCGTATATCTCGCGTTTTCGACCAAGATCAAGCAACCGTGTCGATGGGGATAGCACCTCACAAATCCAGTTCGGCGCCAATTCGAAGAACTGCACGTCGGGAACCACTTGCATTCGCCCGCGTCGCCATCCCGCGATGTCAGGCACCAGAACAGTCCCACTTAGATGAAGTTCTGGTTCGAATAGAATAATCCAACCACCCGGTCCGCCACGGCTATTGTGAAAAGGAGGCTGAATCGTTCCGAAAAGCTGAGAACAGGCTGCTGCATGAGGCGCGGCAGGCCGTGGAAAAGTGTAAAGCCTACCGTCGACAATTTGTGCAACCATGTGCGGTGGGGCGTCCAGAACATCCTGATAGGTCGCCTGACGAGAAGATTCATCGGTTGAAACTGTCTTTGTCTTTTCCATCGTGTAATTGATTCAAATATTCCTGTAGATTAATAATAACAAATTGGAGGCTGTGGAATCCACTGTTCTCCACGTCAATCGTCTATTGACATGTAAATTCGTTTTCAGAGATTTCAAATGAACGTCCGTGCATTGGTTGTCCCCGAAGTCAAGAAGTACAGATTGGAACCGAAGCAGGTGCAAAGCGTACCACCGTTAGTTCTCTTCTCGCTCACCGATAATCTTCGAAATGAATATATCGGCAAAGTCTCGCAGTTTAGCTGTACCGACACCGCTGATCTGGGCAAATTCATTCCGTGTCTTTGGACGATGCTGCGCCATCAATTCAAGCGAACGATCATGGAAAATTACAAATGCAGGTACACCACGCTCTTTAGCCAGTTGCAGACGCAGTGATTTAAGGCTGTCCAACAATCGTTGATCCTCAGAAGTCAGTTGAGCAGATAACAATTTCCTGTTCACCTTTTTAACGACAGGGCTTCGCGAGGTGAGTACTGGCTTTTGGAATTCAAACGTAACATTCCCCTTCAGCAGTTCTCGTCCAGATTCGGTGATGCGTAAACCGCCGTAGTTTGCAATATCTTGAATCAGAAATCCTGAACTGACGAGCTGGCGAATTAACGCACGCCACTCCTGTTGAGACACCTCCTCACCAACTCCAAATGTCGGCAATTGATCATGGCCAGCGCTGGAAATCTTGCCAGTCAAGTTGCCTCGAAGCACATCAATGATGTGAATCGCACCATATCGCTGTCCGGTACGATAGACCGCTGACAGGGCCATTCTGCCATATTCGGTGCCATCGGCGAGTTCAACGGGATCAAGACACCGGTCGCAATTGCCACACCGATCAATCCTTTCTCCAAAATACGCAAGCAATGCGCGCCGTCGACAGGTTGGTGATTCGCAATAACCAATCAGCGCATTCAGACGTTGATGCTCCCGTCGCTTGCGATCATCGCCCGCATCTTCCTGGTCTATGAACAAGCGACGCATACGAATGTCGTCGAGCCCATACAGCATGTATACTTCGGCGGGCTTTCCGTCACGACCCGCGCGGCCAAGTTCCTGATAGTAAGCCTCAATTGATCCGGGCATATCCGCATGCAGTACGAACCGGATATCAGATTTGTCAATACCCATTCCGAAAGCGATGGTCGCCACCATAACTACCCCGGGCTCAGTCATAAAAATATTCTGATTTTCATCGCGCTGGTTCTTTTCCATACCGGCATGATAGGTCAGTGTCCGAAAACCCCAATTTTCGATCAACCTTGCCGTTGCTTCGGTTTTCTTCCGTGATAGGCAGTAGACAATGCCACTGGCACCTTTATGGGGCATCAGAAAATTCTGCATCTGACAACTGTCTTCAACTTTGGCTGCAACTGACAGTTTGATGTTGGGACGATCAAAACCACCCACGTGAACTGCGGCTTTACCTGCAAACAGACGGTCCATGATTTCTTTACGAGTGACCTTGTCTGCTGTCGCTGTCGTCGCCAAGATCGGTGTGATTGGAAAAACTTCCTGCAACTTTTCGAGATCAGCGTACTCCGGGCGGAAAGCGGGGCCCCACTGTGAGATGCAGTGCGCTTCATCCACCGCGATCAGAGCCAGTTTCTGCTGTTTCAACGTAGCAAGCATGCTTTCCGTCATCAATCTTTCCGGTGAAAGGTAGAGGAGTTTTAACGTGCCAGCTTGCAAACGTTTCAAAACAGCGTCATTGGTTCTGTAGTCGCTTGATGAATTGATCGTATCGGCATCAACTCCAGATAGTTTGAGGGCACTGACTTGATCGCGCATCAGCGCAATCAGGGGTGAAATGACAACGGTGAGCCCTTCACACATTAGTGCCGGGACCTGATAGCAGAGCGACTTTCCGTATCCAGTTGGCATCACAGCGAGCACATTTCCACCTGAACTCAGTGTATCGATCACGACCTCCTGGCTCGGTCTGAAGGAATCGAAACCAAACACCTCTCGGAGAATCGCGTGCTTGCTGCCTGGACGACGATGCAAGCTTCCACCCTCAGTTCCTCGGTCAGCTGAATTCAGGTCATTTGTCATTGTGAGTTCTCAACCTAACCCATCTTTAACGTTTACCCAGCATTCCAACGTGCCAATTGACTGATTTTAGGGACTTTTTAGCCAACAATTTTCCATTCACTCCTTTTCCATACTCTATTCAGGTGGATTCCTACCTTTCGGTGGAATGTAGTGCCAAACCAAAATTGAGCCTTTTACCATAAACTTAGGGTACCTGATGCCCTGATCCGCAAATAAAAAGTTGCAGAAAATGATAAAGCCCTGTAAAATCAGAGAGATATTGAAAAAAACGCCCAATTCGGCATTCACCCAATGGGTGAATTCGAAACGGCTCTCAGATTTCGCAAGGCTTATGAAGATTCTACCATACAACACTGCGGCAAGCTGCCACAATTTCACCTCCAGAGCCGGTCTGGTGGTGCCAGCCGAACTGCTCAAGCGCCTTGAGCTGTCACAGCTCATTGATTCGTCAATGCCCACACCCGGCAGCAATCGAGGCTACCGGCACAGCGCCATTTTCAATACCTTCATGCTGATGTTCCACGAAGGTGCGGGGTGCATCGACGATGTGCGCCACCTGCGCAGTGAACCGGCGCTGATGAAGCTGTTGGGTTTTGGGACGATTCCCTGTGCCACGACGCTGGGTGGATGGCTTCACAGAGTCGGCGACAGTCGACAGATGATCTCGGTTCTCGAGCAGGTCAACCGCGCGGTGATGAAAGCGACGCTGGGTGATCGAAAGTGCGTCACTTTGGACATTGACGCATCGGCGATTCGGTCGAAGAAAAAAGACGCGAAGTGGACGTATAAGAAGCATCGCGGGTACATGCCGATGTTCGGTCACATTGCCGAGACCGGTCAGGTGGCTGCGGCTGAGCTTCGCGAGGGCAATGTGCCGCCTGGGGCTGAGAATGTTGAGTTTTTCCGGCGCTGCCGCGCGGCGCTGCCCGAAGGGGTGGGTGTCACTCGCTTCCGGGCCGATGCCGCCTCCTATCAGGCGGGCATCATCAATGATTGCCGCGCACACGGCATCCGTTTTGCGATTCGGGCGAAGATGGACAGTGCGGTGAAGAAAACGGTACTGGACATTAAGGATGAGGATTGGAATGCGGTTGTGAATGCCGACGGTGCGGTATTGGAAGGCGAGTATCTGGCCCGTACGCTGCATGTGATGGAAGATGTGCCTGAGGCTTTCTGTCTGGTGGTGCAGAAAAAACGGGTGCGGGACAAGCTGCCGGCCGACGCTGGGATGCCTGACGGGACTGAGCAGCTGAAGATGGTTTTCAAAAATGAAGGCCTGCACCAGGTCGATGTGCAAAGTGCGGTCAGCGGCAGGTACATCTACCGGGCGATTGCGACCGATCTGGACCTGGACCGCTTCAGTGACGGCGAGATTGTATGGTGGTACAACCAGAGAGGGGACAGCTCGGAAAACCGGCTCAAGGAAATTCGCAGTGACTTCAGCGCGGCGCATCTGCCGTGCGGCGAGTTCAAAGCCAATGTCGCGTACCTGCTTCTGTCTTCGATTGCCTTCAATCTGCTTGCGCTGATGCGCATGAAACTGCCGCAGGAGTGGTATGGCGTGCGGGCGATCAGTTTCCGTCACCGACTGTATGCGATGGCCGGACAGGTGGTTCGCCATGCGCGGCAGTGGACCCTGAAAGTCAGTGCGGCCAAACTTCCTGTCCTGGAACAGTCGCTTTGGGCCATCCGCCGCTGCAGCCTGTCCTGACTTCTCATTCGTTCTGAAACGGCTTTACACTACAGATCATGGCAGTCAGTCTACTGTCAGGGACAGGCTTGCGCCGGATTTGCTGCTGAGCCGCCAGATTCGCTTCGCAGTGGGTTCAGCCGGGTAAAATGGTCACCGATTTCGGTGTGTGGCTTGATGGTTTGGAAAATCCTGGCGCTTCGAACCGCCAGAGTGCCGAAAATCTCGCCTTAGCCGCCGCTGGCAGTCTCTAACTGAGGATTAGGGAGCTTATGTCTCTGTTTCGAAGGGAAATAAACACTTTTCTGACACAAATTTGGTAATCAATCAGGATTTATCGCCACTTGAATCGAGGTTAGTTTTCCCTAGAAATAATCAGATAGTCAGTACTCACAATATATTTGACGCAGACCGTTGGATGGGTGCGATTGAAAGTGAAGCGGAAGTTTAAAATATAGGGTCACTGCTGTCCCAACGTTTGAATCAAATACTTCAATAAGCTGTTGATAATAATAATATATGCCTGAATTGAGGTGTCAGAGGCTTGAACGCTCCAGAAGCTGGCTGCGTATTCTATTGCCTTGAAATAAACGGTACGGGAATCGCTACGGAATATAACACGCAAGCGCGTTAAGTTCTGCCTGCCCGAATGAAGGGGCATTGCTCAGGAACTGATTGAAGCGATTTGTGTGAAGCGACTGCGCTTTAGGTGCCAGCCCCACAAAAATCCTGGCTATTGCGCGGTTTTTTATTTGGGAATCAGGGGAGGCGATGCAATTTGCAATTAGTGAGGTAGTTCATCTGCGAAAATAGCTGATATGTGGAAGCGTTTGGCAGCCGTTGAATATGAGTGTAACTAACTGCCATCGGACTTAGGTGTAGGCTTGGTTGTGCAAAGAGCAGGCGGAATTAATCCTGTCGAACAACACGGCGAATAGCCAAGTTGTGCAACTCTATCAGTTTTAAGATGATTGCTATTTACACGTGAGATACTGAGTCTTCCAAAAGCATACAACCAAATATGGAGAAATAGGTGGATACAAATACACGTTTGAGTGTTCTGGAAGCAAAAAACGAGCTGATTCGTTCACTCGTAATACACGTGATCGGCTGGGCACTGGTGCTAACTGTCGCTGTTGTAGCTGCTGTATTGGCAGTTAACAGTCAGTTCAACACACTTGAAGATAAGATCGTAGCAAACTCAGATGAAAAAATCAAAGCACTCGAGGAAAATTTCGATAGCAAGTTTAATGATCTGCAGCATTCGATTGTAGAATTGCTAAATAAAAATCCTCGAGTACAAGGTCCCCTAATCGCAGATCAACCGGTCGAGCAATCGAAACCGACAGGTTAATACCAGCGGTTAGGAGGGTGAGATTGCTCCCGTTGTAAAAACAAAAATCAACAGCATTGCATCAATTCCATAACAAAAATCACTACCAACTCAGTTTCCACAAAAATTCAATGGACCTTTGTGTAGAGCCGTCGGTCTTCTGCTGTGTAAGATTCAAGTCGAATGAACCTTTTTCCTCCGCACGCAACCGATATCCGATTCTGTAGACCGGGTTCTCGTTTGATGAATGCGTAAATCCACCAAAAACAGTTGCCGTTCCAGCAGATGCGATTGACCAATACCCCCATCCAACTTCCATATCAAAGGTTACAGGAATCCCAGAAGCAGGTTCGCGGACAATGCCGTCGACGCCACGGTCCAACAACTGTACATTTTTAATGTCTGTATCTCCATATTGAATCTCGGTCTGAAATAAAAGGCCGAGCTTGTCTTCAGGACTATAGCTGAAATCCAGACCCAGACCGCGCTCACTGTAGCCATCCTCAACCACAAGTAACCTTCCCGACAGGATCGTCTTGAACTCGTGCGACGGGTTCTGCCACTCAAGTCGAATGCGCGCTTCGGCACCGGTGCCACCCACTGCATTCTCGTGAGATATACCAATATCCACCTGCGGAGAAAAACGGATGCCAGATTCGAACTGATGGTTTCTCTCATGTTGAATCAGTCCGCGAAATCCCCAGTTTGCGATCGTGCCACCACGAATGTAATCAGTTTCCTGCACACCCATTTCCGAATACCACGTTTCGCCAAAGAGATATGTGCGTCGAGGGACAGAATCATCGTTCGTATCCAACGGCCACTTTGCTCCGAAAGCCACGCCGAGATGGTCGATTTTGGCCTGATATCGCGTAAGGCCAACATTCCTTATGTCAAGCGTTCCTGAACCAACACTTCCGAGTGCCCAGATTCGCTCTCCGTGGCTTCCAGTCCAAGCCGCGTAGGGATGGACACTATCGATCTCTAGGTCTGTCTCGCTCATTATCTGTCTGTCTTCAACTGTTTCAGTCCACTCGAATGATCCCGTAACGCGGGAAATGTCAAGTCCGAACACCGAATCGTGGCTCGTGCGGACATTAGCACCGACATATGTTCCGAACAGACTTCCCTCCCAGGAAACTGTGTTCGAATCGGGGCCGTCCATTTCCCACAAATCTGCGCCTGCGCAAATTGTAAGGTCACCTGTCTGAGGGCTGTTCTCATCGGCCGCCAGCTGAAACCCTAATCGGGCCTGATCCAGCTTTTCCTGCCAATTTCTCTTATCAGAGGTTGTGCTATTCGGGTCGGTGGCATTTTGCTGCAGTAAAGAAAGGATCCCACCATCTTTAGACATGCCCGATATGGTCTGTTCAATGCAATTCGTAGTCTGCCAGATATTCATACGCATCAATGCAGCATTCACTCTAGGTAAGATTTCTTCAATCAGTGGCTCATTTATATCCTTTATCGTTCCAACACCCATTTTTCTTACTGTATCAGCATCCCCAAAGGTTGTCAGTTCAACCATGAATATTTCGTCCGGCTCATCAATTGAGTCCGACATGGTTTCAACTGCAAATGTTGTGCTTCTCGACCCGGCAGAAATGGTGACCTTCTGCTTCTTGCGCACATAATCCAGACCACCAATTGCAGAATCATCAATAGTATTCATCAAAACTGTCACGTCGAAAGATTGAACCGCAAACAACGACACTTCAAAGTATGCGGTTTGACCTTCCGGCACCTCAACGTCAATAATCGTAATAAGTGGGGGCTCGTCATCGTTGACAATTGTGCCAATTGCCTCATCGTCCGTAATGGTCGCATTGTTCGAATTGACCAAACGCAGTACAAATAATTCGTCCGGTTCAAAAATATTGTCTTCGACAGTTTCTACATTAATTGTTTTCTGCGATTCTCCGGCCTCAAAGCTGATTGAAGAAGGATCAGTAGACAAAACGGCCTGATAGTCGATATCGGGTGTTGCCGCGTCCGCATCCCCGATATATATATTGGTGAACCAATTCAGCGATACCACATTTTGCAGATTACCGGTGCGTGTAACCGTAAACTGGATTAGAGTTCCTTCTTCGGCACTCGCATCGGACACGGAAATCAGTGCTGTGCGGTCCGATATGGCACCAATCCCCTCGCCATCGGCGATGGTCGCACCGCTCGGATCCGAAAGCCGCACGACAAAGGTTTCCGGTCCTTCTATATCATCGTCCGTCAGGCTTGATACCGTGATGGTCTTGGCCGTCTCCGTCGCTGCAAACGTGATGGTTCTTGCCGAAGTCACCGCGGTGTAATCCGAGCCGGCCGTCGCCGCTTTCGCATCTACCCGTTCATCGTCGCCGGTCTGCCATTGAACGGTCGACACGCCTGAAACATCGCCGCTGCGCGTGATCGTGAACGTCAGGTCGGAGCCTTCATCTGCACTCGCATCGGACACGGAAATCAGTGTGGTGTGGTCCGATATGGTGCCAATCCCCTCGCCATCGGCGATGGTCGCACCGCTCGGATTCGAAATGCGTATGGCAAAGGTTTCCGGTCCTTCTATATCATCGTCCGTCAGGCTTGATACCGTGATGGTCTTGGCCGTCTCCGTCGCTGCAAACGTGATGGTTCTTGCCGAAGTCACCGCGGTGTAATCCGAGCCGGCGGTCGCCGAATTCGCATCTGCCCGCTCATCATCGCCGGTCTGCCATTGAACGGTCGACACGCCTGAAACATCGCCGCTGCGCGTGATCGTGAACGTCAGGTCGGAGCCTTCATCTGCACTCGCATCGGACACGGAAAGCGTCGGTGGTTCATCATCGTCAACGATAGTGATTGCCGTACCTGTGATAGAAAGAATTGTTGAACTGGAACCGATTACGCTTATTGTCTCGTTAGACTCATCGAATTTGTCATCAACAGGTGTCAGAAAAAAGGTATTACTGCCGCTCTCTTCACCTTTCCCGATTGTTATGACAAAATCGCTTACCGTCTCATAATCAGTACCTTCAACTGCGCTATCGCTAGCAGTTCCAACACTGCTACTAATCTGCTGATTAGTAGCAAAGCGTGTATTGTCATCTATCGTTGCAGTAACTGTTATTTCAGTCCTGCCTGAATCTTCGTCAATCTCATATGGTGATACCGACAGGGTTACACCCGGCTCGCCCTCGTCGTCGGTCACCGTCACCGCCACCGATGCGGCCGTCACCGAAGCGTAGTCGGCCCCCGACACCGCATGGGTGAGCGTCGCGGTGCGGTCGGGCACGTTGTCGAGGTCATCGTTCACCGCCGTCACCGTCACCGTCTGCGGCGCGTCCCAGTCGGACGCCGTGAACGTCAGCGTCTTCTTGTCGACCCCGGCCACCGCGGAGTCCTCGCCCACCGTCACCGTCACATCGCCGCCCACCGGCTCGCTGTCCAGCACCACCGTGTAGGTCCCCTGGTTTTCGCTCGCATCCGGCGTCCCGTCATCGTCCACCTCCGCCAGCGTCAGCGACGCCTTCGACACCGTCACCCCGCGCGTGTCATCGTCGGTGATGGTGCCCGTGACCGTCGCCTGCGCGGTGGCGTTCTGAGGGTTGGTAAGCTTCAGCACCACCGTCTCGTTTTCCTCATCGACGTCATCGCCGGTGACCGTCACCGTCACCGTCTGGTCGTCTTTGGTGCCGGCCTGGAACGTCACCGTGCCGGCCGTCACCGTCTCGAAGTCGGTGCCCGACACCGCCGTGCTGCTGGACGCATCCACCGCGTAGCCCACGATCACCGCCTTTGAGCTGGCGCGGTCCAGCGAGAAGGTGAACGTCAGATCCGCCGTGGCGCCGCTGGCGCCCTCGGTCACCGCCGGCGCACTCGCCGTGATCGCCGGCTCGCCCTCGTCGTCGGTCACCGTCACCGCCACCGATGCGGCCGTCACCGAAGCGTAGTCGGCCCCCGACACCGCATGGGTGAGCGTCGCGGTGCGGTCGGGCACGTTGTCGAGGTCATCGTTCACCGCCGTCACCGTCACCGTCTGCGGCGCGTCCCAGTCGGACGCCGTGAACGTCAGCGTCTTCTTGTCGACCCCGGCCACCGCGGAGTCCTCGCCCACCGTCACCGTCACATCGCCGCCCACCGGCTCGCTGTCCAGCACCACCGTGTAGGTCCCCTGGTTTTCGCTCGCATCCGGCGTCCCGTCATCGTCCACCTCCGCCAGCGTCAGCGACGCCTTCGACACCGTCACCCCGCGCGTGTCATCGTCGGTGATGGTGCCCGTGACCGTCGCCTGCGCGGTGGCGTTCTGAGGGTTGGTAAGCTTCAGCACCACCGTCTCGTTTTCCTCATCGACGTCATCGCCGGTGACCGTCACCGTCACCGTCTGGTCGTCTTTGGTGCCGGCCTGGAACGTCACCGTGCCGGCCGTCACCGTCTCGAAGTCGGTGCCCGACACCGCCGTGCTGCTGGACGCATCCACCGCGTAGCCCACGATCACCGCCTTTGAGCTGGCGCGGTCCAGCGAGAAGGTGAACGTCAGATCCGCCGTGGCGCCGCTGGCGCCCTCGGTCACCGCCGGCGCACTCGCCGTGATCGCCGGCTCGCCCTCGTCGTCGGTCACCGTCACCGCCACCGATGCGGCCGTCACCGAAGCGTAGTCGGCCCCCGACACCGCATGGGTGAGCGTCGCGGTGCGGTCGGGCACGTTGTCGAGGTCATCGTTCACCGCCGTCACCGTCACCGTCTGCGGCGCGTCCCAGTCGGACGCCGTGAACGTCAGCGTCTTCTTGTCGACCCCGGCCACCGCGGAGTCCTCGCCCACCGTCACCGTCACATCGCCGCCCACCGGCTCGCTGTCCAGCACCACCGTGTAGGTCCCCTGGTTTTCGCTCGCATCCGGCGTCCCGTCATCGTCCACCTCCGCCAGCGTCAGCGACGCCTTCGACACCGTCACCCCGCGCGTGTCATCGTCGGTGATGGTGCCCGTGACCGTCGCCTGCGCGGTGGCGTTCTGAGGGTTGGTAAGCTTCAGCACCACCGTCTCGTTTTCCTCATCGACGTCATCGCCGGTGACCGTCACCGTCACCGTCTGGTCGTCTTTGGTGCCGGCCTGGAACGTCACCGTGCCGGCCGTCACCGTCTCGAAGTCGGTGCCCGACACCGCCGTGCTGCTGGACGCATCCACCGCGTAGCCCACGATCACCGCCTTTGAGCTGGCGCGGTCCAGCGAGAAGGTGAACGTCAGATCCGCCGTGGCGCCGCTGGCGCCCTCGGTCACCGCCGGCGCACTCGCCGTGATCGCCGGCTCGCCCTCGTCGTCGGTCACCGTCACCGCCACCGATGCGGCCGTCACCGAAGCGTAGTCGGCCCCCGACACCGCATGGGTGAGCGTCGCGGTGCGGTCGGGCACGTTGTCGAGGTCATCGTTCACCGCCGTCACCGTCACCGTCTGCGGCGCGTCCCAGTCGGACGCCGTGAACGTCAGCGTCTTCTTGTCGACCCCGGCCACCGCGGAGTCCTCGCCCACCGTCACCGTCACATCGCCGCCCACCGGCTCGCTGTCCAGCACCACCGTGTAGGTCCCCTGGTTTTCGCTCGCATCCGGCGTCCCGTCATCGTCCACCTCCGCCAGCGTCAGCGACGCCTTCGACACCGTCACCCCGCGCGTGTCATCGTCGGTGATGGTGCCCGTGACCGTCGCCTGCGCGGTGGCGTTCTGAGGGTTGGTAAGCTTCAGCACCACCGTCTCGTTTTCCTCATCGACGTCATCGCCGGTGACCGTCACCGTCACCGTCTGGTCGTCTTTGGTGCCGGCCTGGAACGTCACCGTGCCGGCCGTCACCGTCTCGAAGTCGGTGCCCGACACCGCCGTGCTGCTGGACGCATCCACCGCGTAGCCCACGATCACCGCCTTTGAGCTGGCGCGGTCCAGCGAGAAGGTGAACGTCAGATCCGCCGTGGCGCCGCTGGCGCCCTCGGTCACCGCCGGCGCACTCGCCGTGATCGCCGGCTCGCCCTCGTCGTCGGTCACCGTCACCGCCACCGATGCGGCCGTCACCGAAGCGTAGTCGGCCCCCGACACCGCATGGGTGAGCGTCGCGGTGCGGTCGGGCACGTTGTCGAGGTCATCGTTCACCGCCGTCACCGTCACCGTCTGCGGCGCGTCCCAGTCGGACGCCGTGAACGTCAGCGTCTTCTTGTCGACCCCGGCCACCGCGGAGTCCTCGCCCACCGTCACCGTCACATCGCCGCCCACCGGCTCGCTGTCCAGCACCACCGTGTAGGTCCCCTGGTTTTCGCTCGCATCCGGCGTCCCGTCATCGTCCACCTCCGCCAGCGTCAGCGACGCCTTCGACACCGTCACCCCGCGCGTGTCATCGTCGGTGATGGTGCCCGTGACCGTCGCCTGCGCGGTGGCGTTCTGAGGGTTGGTAAGCTTCAGCACCACCGTCTCGTTTTCCTCATCGACGTCATCGCCGGTGACCGTCACCGTCACCGTCTGGTCGTCTTTGGTGCCGGCCTGGAACGTCACCGTGCCGGCCGTCACCGTCTCGAAGTCGGTGCCCGACACCGCCGTGCTGCTGGACGCATCCACCGCGTAGCCCACGATCACCGCCTTTGAGCTGGCGCGGTCCAGCGAGAAGGTGAACGTCAGATCCGCCGTGGCGCCGCTGGCGCCCTCGGTCACCGCCGGCGCACTCGCCGTGATCGCCGGCTCGCCCTCGTCGTCGGTCACCGTCACCGCCACCGATGCGGCCGTCACCGAAGCGTAGTCGGCCCCCGACACCGCATGGGTGAGCGTCGCGGTGCGGTCGGGCACGTTGTCGAGGTCATCGTTCACCGCCGTCACCGTCACCGTCTGCGGCGCGTCCCAGTCGGACGCCGTGAACGTCAGCGTCTTCTTGTCGACCCCGGCCACCGCGGAGTCCTCGCCCACCGTCACCGTCACATCGCCGCCCACCGGCTCGCTGTCCAGCACCACCGTGTAGGTCCCCTGGTTTTCGCTCGCATCCGGCGTCCCGTCATCGTCCACCTCCGCCAGCGTCAGCGACGCCTTCGACACCGTCACCCCGCGCGTGTCATCGTCGGTGATGGTGCCCGTGACCGTCGCCTGCGCGGTGGCGTTCTGAGGGTTGGTAAGCTTCAGCACCACCGTCTCGTTTTCCTCATCGACGTCATCGCCGGTGACCGTCACCGTCACCGTCTGGTCGTCTTTGGTGCCGGCCTGGAACGTCACCGTGCCGGCCGTCACCGTCTCGAAGTCGGTGCCCGACACCGCCGTGCTGCTGGACGCATCCACCGCGTAGCCCACGATCACCGCCTTTGAGCTGGCGCGGTCCAGCGAGAAGGTGAACGTCAGATCCGCCGTGGCGCCGCTGGCGCCCTCGGTCACCGCCGGCGCACTCGCCGTGATCGCCGGCTCGCCCTCGTCGTCGGTCACCGTCACCGCCACCGATGCGGCCGTCACCGAAGCGTAGTCGGCCCCCGACACCGCATGGGTGAGCGTCGCGGTGCGGTCGGGCACGTTGTCGAGGTCATCGTTCACCGCCGTCACCGTCACCGTCTGCGGCGCGTCCCAGTCGGACGCCGTGAACGTCAGCGTCTTCTTGTCGACCCCGGCCACCGCGGAGTCCTCGCCCACCGTCACCGTCACATCGCCGCCCACCGGCTCGCTGTCCAGCACCACCGTGTAGGTCCCCTGGTTTTCGCTCGCATCCGGCGTCCCGTCATCGTCCACCTCCGCCAGCGTCAGCGACGCCTTCGACACCGTCACCCCGCGCGTGTCATCGTCGGTGATGGTGCCCGTGACCGTCGCCTGCGCGGTGGCGTTCTGAGGGTTGGTAAGCTTCAGCACCACCGTCTCGTTTTCCTCATCGACGTCATCGCCGGTGACCGTCACCGTCACCGTCTGGTCGTCTTTGGTGCCGGCCTGGAACGTCACCGTGCCGGCCGTCACCGTCTCGAAGTCGGTGCCCGACACCGCCGTGCTGCTGGACGCATCCACCGCGTAGCCCACGATCACCGCCTTTGAGCTGGCGCGGTCCAGCGAGAAGGTGAACGTCAGATCCGCCGTGGCGCCGCTGGCGCCCTCGGTCACCGCCGGCGCACTCGCCGTGATCGCCGGCTCGCCCTCGTCGTCGGTCACCGTCACCGCCACCGATGCGGCCGTCACCGAAGCGTAGTCGGCCCCCGACACCGCATGGGTGAGCGTCGCGGTGCGGTCGGGCACGTTGTCGAGGTCATCGTTCACCGCCGTCACCGTCACCGTCTGCGGCGCGTCCCAGTCGGACGCCGTGAACGTCAGCGTCTTCTTGTCGACCCCGGCCACCGCGGAGTCCTCGCCCACCGTCACCGTCACATCGCCGCCCACCGGCTCGCTGTCCAGCACCACCGTGTAGGTCCCCTGGTTTTCGCTCGCATCCGGCGTCCCGTCATCGTCCACCTCCGCCAGCGTCAGCGACGCCTTCGACACCGTCACCCCGCGCGTGTCATCGTCGGTGATGGTGCCCGTGACCGTCGCCTGCGCGGTGGCGTTCTGAGGGTTGGTAAGCTTCAGCACCACCGTCTCGTTTTCCTCATCGACGTCATCGCCGGTGACCGTCACCGTCACCGTCTGGTCGTCTTTGGTGCCGGCCTGGAACGTCACCGTGCCGGCCGTCACCGTCTCGAAGTCGGTGCCCGACACCGCCGTGCTGCTGGACGCATCCACCGCGTAGCCCACGATCACCGCCTTTGAGCTGGCGCGGTCCAGCGAGAAGGTGAACGTCAGATCCGCCGTGGCGCCGCTGGCGCCCTCGGTCACCGCCGGCGCACTCGCCGTGATCGCCGGCTCGCCCTCGTCGTCGGTCACCGTCACCGCCACCGATGCGGCCGTCACCGAAGCGTAGTCGGCCCCCGACACCGCATGGGTGAGCGTCGCGGTGCGGTCGGGCACGTTGTCGAGGTCATCGTTCACCGCCGTCACCGTCACCGTCTGCGGCGCGTCCCAGTCGGACGCCGTGAACGTCAGCGTCTTCTTGTCGACCCCGGCCACCGCGGAGTCCTCGCCCACCGTCACCGTCACATCGCCGCCCACCGGCTCGCTGTCCAGCACCACCGTGTAGGTCCCCTGGTTTTCGCTCGCATCCGGCGTCCCGTCATCGTCCACCTCCGCCAGCGTCAGCGACGCCTTCGACACCGTCACCCCGCGCGTGTCATCGTCGGTGATGGTGCCCGTGACCGTCGCCTGCGCGGTGGCGTTCTGAGGGTTGGTAAGCTTCAGCACCACCGTCTCGTTTTCCTCATCGACGTCATCGCCGGTGACCGTCACCGTCACCGTCTGGTCGTCTTTGGTGCCGGCCTGGAACGTCACCGTGCCGGCCGTCACCGTCTCGAAGTCGGTGCCCGACACCGCCGTGCTGCTGGACGCATCCACCGCGTAGCCCACGATCACCGCCTTTGAGCTGGCGCGGTCCAGCGAGAAGGTGAACGTCAGATCCGCCGTGGCGCCGCTGGCGCCCTCGGTCACCGCCGGCGCACTCGCCGTGATCGCCGGCTCGCCCTCGTCGTCGGTCACCGTCACCGCCACCGATGCGGCCGTCACCGAAGCGTAGTCGGCCCCCGACACCGCATGGGTGAGCGTCGCGGTGCGGTCGGGCACGTTGTCGAGGTCATCGTTCACCGCCGTCACCGTCACCGTCTGCGGCGCGTCCCAGTCGGACGCCGTGAACGTCAGCGTCTTCTTGTCGACCCCGGCCACCGCGGAGTCCTCGCCCACCGTCACCGTCACATCGCCGCCCACCGGCTCGCTGTCCAGCACCACCGTGTAGGTCCCCTGGTTTTCGCTCGCATCCGGCGTCCCGTCATCGTCCACCTCCGCCAGCGTCAGCGACGCCTTCGACACCGTCACCCCGCGCGTGTCATCGTCGGTGATGGTGCCCGTGACCGTCGCCTGCGCGGTGGCGTTCTGAGGGTTGGTAAGCTTCAGCACCACCGTCTCGTTTTCCTCATCGACGTCATCGCCGGTGACCGTCACCGTCACCGTCTGGTCGTCTTTGGTGCCGGCCTGGAACGTCACCGTGCCGGCCGTCACCGTCTCGAAGTCGGTGCCCGACACCGCCGTGCTGCTGGACGCATCCACCGCGTAGCCCACGATCACCGCCTTTGAGCTGGCGCGGTCCAGCGAGAAGGTGAACGTCAGATCCGCCGTGGCGCCGCTGGCGCCCTCGGTCACCGCCGGCGCACTCGCCGTGATCGCCGGCTCGCCCTCGTCGTCGGTCACCGTCACCGCCACCGATGCGGCCGTCACCGAAGCGTAGTCGGCCCCCGACACCGCATGGGTGAGCGTCGCGGTGCGGTCGGGCACGTTGTCGAGGTCATCGTTCACCGCCGTCACCGTCACCGTCTGCGGCGCGTCCCAGTCGGACGCCGTGAACGTCAGCGTCTTCTTGTCGACCCCGGCCACCGCGGAGTCCTCGCCCACCGTCACCGTCACATCGCCGCCCACCGGCTCGCTGTCCAGCACCACCGTGTAGGTCCCCTGGTTTTCGCTCGCATCCGGCGTCCCGTCATCGTCCACCTCCGCCAGCGTCAGCGACGCCTTCGACACCGTCACCCCGCGCGTGTCATCGTCGGTGATGGTGCCCGTGACCGTCGCCTGCGCGGTGGCGTTCTGAGGGTTGGTAAGCTTCAGCACCACCGTCTCGTTTTCCTCATCGACGTCATCGCCGGTGACCGTCACCGTCACCGTCTGGTCGTCTTTGGTGCCGGCCTGGAACGTCACCGTGCCGGCCGTCACCGTCTCGAAGTCGGTGCCCGACACCGCCGTGCTGCTGGACGCATCCACCGCGTAGCCCACGATCACCGCCTTTGAGCTGGCGCGGTCCAGCGAGAAGGTGAACGTCAGATCCGCCGTGGCGCCGCTGGCGCCCTCGGTCACCGCCGGCGCACTCGCCGTGATCGCCGGCTCGCCCTCGTCGTCGGTCACCGTCACCGCCACCGATGCGGCCGTCACCGAAGCGTAGTCGGCCCCCGACACCGCATGGGTGAGCGTCGCGGTGCGGTCGGGCACGTTGTCGAGGTCATCGTTCACCGCCGTCACCGTCACCGTCTGCGGCGCGTCCCAGTCGGACGCCGTGAACGTCAGCGTCTTCTTGTCGACCCCGGCCACCGCGGAGTCCTCGCCCACCGTCACCGTCACATCGCCGCCCACCGGCTCGCTGTCCAGCACCACCGTGTAGGTCCCCTGGTTTTCGCTCGCATCCGGCGTCCCGTCATCGTCCACCTCCGCCAGCGTCAGCGACGCCTTCGACACCGTCACCCCGCGCGTGTCATCGTCGGTGATGGTGCCCGTGACCGTCGCCTGCGCGGTGGCGTTCTGAGGGTTGGTAAGCTTCAGCACCACCGTCTCGTTTTCCTCATCGACGTCATCGCCGGTGACCGTCACCGTCACCGTCTGGTCGTCTTTGGTGCCGGCCTGGAACGTCACCGTGCCGGCCGTCACCGTCTCGAAGTCGGTGCCCGACACCGCCGTGCTGCTGGACGCATCCACCGCGTAGCCCACGATCACCGCCTTTGAGCTGGCGCGGTCCAGCGAGAAGGTGAACGTCAGATCCGCCGTGGCGCCGCTGGCGCCCTCGGTCACCGCCGGCGCACTCGCCGTGATCGCCGGCTCGCCCTCGTCGTCGGTCACCGTCACCGCCACCGATGCGGCCGTCACCGAAGCGTAGTCGGCCCCCGACACCGCATGGGTGAGCGTCGCGGTGCGGTCGGGCACGTTGTCGAGGTCATCGTTCACCGCCGTCACCGTCACCGTCTGCGGCGCGTCCCAGTCGGACGCCGTGAACGTCAGCGTCTTCTTGTCGACCCCGGCCACCGCGGAGTCCTCGCCCACCGTCACCGTCACATCGCCGCCCACCGGCTCGCTGTCCAGCACCACCGTGTAGGTCCCCTGGTTTTCGCTCGCATCCGGCGTCCCGTCATCGTCCACCTCCGCCAGCGTCAGCGACGCCTTCGACACCGTCACCCCGCGCGTGTCATCGTCGGTGATGGTGCCCGTGACCGTCGCCTGCGCGGTGGCGTTCTGAGGGTTGGTAAGCTTCAGCACCACCGTCTCGTTTTCCTCATCGACGTCATCGCCGGTGACCGTCACCGTCACCGTCTGGTCGTCTTTGGTGCCGGCCTGGAACGTCACCGTGCCGGCCGTCACCGTCTCGAAGTCGGTGCCCGACACCGCCGTGCTGCTGGACGCATCCACCGCGTAGCCCACGATCACCGCCTTTGAGCTGGCGCGGTCCAGCGAGAAGGTGAACGTCAGATCCGCCGTGGCGCCGCTGGCGCCCTCGGTCACCGCCGGCGCACTCGCCGTGATCGCCGGCTCGCCCTCGTCGTCGGTCACCGTCACCGCCACCGATGCGGCCGTCACCGAAGCGTAGTCGGCCCCCGACACCGCATGGGTGAGCGTCGCGGTGCGGTCGGGCACGTTGTCGAGGTCATCGTTCACCGCCGTCACCGTCACCGTCTGCGGCGCGTCCCAGTCGGACGCCGTGAACGTCAGCGTCTTCTTGTCGACCCCGGCCACCGCGGAGTCCTCGCCCACCGTCACCGTCACATCGCCGCCCACCGGCTCGCTGTCCAGCACCACCGTGTAGGTCCCCTGGTTTTCGCTCGCATCCGGCGTCCCGTCATCGTCCACCTCCGCCAGCGTCAGCGACGCCTTCGACACCGTCACCCCGCGCGTGTCATCGTCGGTGATGGTGCCCGTGACCGTCGCCTGCGCGGTGGCGTTCTGAGGGTTGGTAAGCTTCAGCACCACCGTCTCGTTTTCCTCATCGACGTCATCGCCGGTGACCGTCACCGTCACCGTCTGGTCGTCTTTGGTGCCGGCCTGGAACGTCACCGTGCCGGCC